>NZ_BAMX01000001.1 GCF_000963965.1 Acetobacter orientalis | reverse complement strand
GGGGGGGGGGCGCTTCACCCGTTTGGGGAGCATGGCCCAAAAGGCGCACTAAAATGCCTAAGCCAGAGCCAAAAACCAGCACATACACCACAACAAATGCGGTCATACTTACCGCAAGACTAGACAACACAACGGGCGAGACACTTTGTGATGTACGCAACAGACCATAAACCGTCCAAGGTTGCCGCCCAACCTCGGTCGTAACCCAGCCGCATAGCAAAGCTAAAAACCCGGCGGGGGCCATACACAGCGCAACGTACTGAAACACCTTGTTTGTAAAAAGTGTTTTACGCCGCCTTAGCCACAAAGACCAAAACCCGACCAGGGCCATAAGCATGCCCAAAGCCACCATAATACGGAAAGAAAAGAAAATAACCGGAGAGGGTGGCCGCTCATCACGCGGGAAATCTTTAAGGCCGGGCACCTTTCCATTGAGGCTATGCGTAAGAATAAGAGAGCCAGCCCACGGTAGTTTAATGGCATAATCTGTATGCTCTGTTTGCATATTGGGAATACCAAAGAGCAATTCTGGCGCACGGCTTTCAGACTCCCAGTCTCCTTCCATCGCCGCTATTTTTGCAGGCTGGTATTTTAAGGTGTTTAAACCGTGGGCATCACCCGCTAAAATTTGGATAGGGGCCAAAAGGGCGGCCATCCACATAGCCATAGAAAACATAACACGCACAGGCTCGCTCGCAGCTACCCCTTGCTTGCGCGCTTTAAGTAAATGCCACGCCCCTGTAGCCCCCACAATACAAGCAACAGACAAAAAGGCCGCCAACCCCATATGCACCAAACGGAAGGGAAAAGACGGGTTAAAAATAATTGCCAACCAGTCTGCCGGTAAAAAGCGGCCTGTTACTGGGTCTATTGTGTAGCCCTGCGGGGTTTGCATCCATGAATTTGAGGAGAGAATCCATGTCATGGAAATAAGGGTGCCGATAGAGACGCAGCAGGTCGCGGCAAAGTGTAACCCGCGCCCAACCTTGTTCATACCAAACAGCATAATGCCCAGAAAACCAGCTTCGAGAAAGAAGGCGGTCATAACCTCGTACGACAATAAAACCCCAGTAATAGGGCCAGCCTTTTGTGAGAAAACAGACCAGTTTGTGCCAAACTCGTATGACATAACCAGCCCGGACACGACCCCCATACCAAACACGATGGAGAAAATTTTGATCCAGTAGCGGTAGAGATCCAGAAACACGGTGCGGCTCGTCTTAAGCCATAACCCTTCCAGCACAGCCAGATACGCTGCCAACCCGATAGAAAAAGCCGGAAAAATAATATGAACGCCAACCGTAAAGGCAAACTGAAACCGCGCCAACAAAAGCGCTAGGTCATGAGAGGGGGGCATGTGTGTTTTCCAAACATGTAAAGGTGGTATGCCCCATTACACGGGCCACACCACGGGCTTAACGTGCACACTACAAAAGGCAAACGCGCTGCGTCCAAGATCTTCTCCTGATATAATGATAAGTCTTGTTTATTATGCAGCTTTGTTTACCCAAACTTCATTTATATGCGTATCTTGGCATCTTGCCGCCGCTTACCATTGGCCTATGCTAGGCACAGAGTAACGCAGGGCGGCTGCGTGTTGCATGAGGAGTTACAAACTGTTGGCCACACCTCAACCCATTACAACAAAGCTGACACAGGCAGCGATGTTTCTTGTTGTAACATTTACTGAGCAAGCGACAGAACCAGCCGCCATAACGCAGGTTAAAGAGTTACTGGCTGACCTCTCCTCTCTTGTGCGGGGTGTTGGCTTTAGGGTGCCTGATGGACGGTTAAGCTGTATTACTGGCATTGGTTCCCACGCGTGGGATCACCTTTTTGGCACCCCGCGCCCACGGGAGTTACACCCGTTTCAAGAAATTAACGGCGTGCACCATGCGCCCTCTACACCGGGTGACCTACTTTTTCATATTCGTGCCACCCGTATGGATCTGTGCTTTGAGCTGGCGACAGCAGTTATGAACAGGCTGGAAGGTGTTGCCTGCGTTAAAGACGAAGTACACGGCTTTAAATATTTTGATGAACGCGACCTGCTTGGCTTTGTAGACGGCACAGAAAACCCAACTGGCCAAGCCGCGTGTGACGCCGCCCTTATTGGGGCAGAAGACCCCGAGTTTGCAGGCGGTAGCTACGTTATTATTCAAAAATACCTCCATGACCTCAAAAAATGGGATGCCATTCCCACCGAGGTTCAGGAACATATTATTGGCCGCCGTAAACTTTCTGATATTGAATTAGCCGAAGACGCTAAGCCAAGCTACGCTCACAACGTGCTTACCAATATTGAAGAAAACGGCCAACAGCTTCAAATTGTGCGCGATAACATGCCTTTTGGCACCGTGGGCAAAGGCGAATTTGGCACCTATTTTATTGGCTATGCGTGCTCACCCACCCGCGTAGAACGTATGCTGCAAAATATGTTTATTGGTAAACCTGCCGGAAATTACGACAGGCTTCTTGATGTTAGCACAGCCGTAACAGGCACGCTTTTCTTTATTCCTACCAATGACTTTTTAGATGGTGCAGCAGACACACCCGCCGGAGCACCCGTAGCCGCCCCGGTACCGCAACCAACGCCTCCTGCTGCCCCACTACACACCGGCTCTCTTGGTATTGGCTCTCTCAAATAAAGGATACCTGATCATGAACAATCTGCACAAACACCTTGCCCCAATTTCTGCCGCCGCATGGGCCGAGATTGAAGACGAAGCCGCCCGCACCATACGCCGCAACCTGGCTGGCCGCCGGGTGGTAGATACCGCAGAACCAAAAGGCACGGCTTTTTCTGGCGTTGGCACAGGCCGCGCCAAACCCATTGTCACTTTGGGCGATGGTGTAGCAAGCGTCCTGCGCGAAGTGCTGCCTTTGGTTGAACTCCGTGTGCCTTTTACCCTGTCCCGCGCAGAAATTGATGCAGTGGAACGCGGCTCGCTCGATTCAGACTGGCAGCCTGTTAAAGATGCCGCACAAAAAATTGCCTTTGCAGAAGACCGTGCCATTTTTGAAGGATACGCCGCCGCTGGCATTACAGGTATCCGGCAGGGCACATCAAACACGCACCTAAAACTGCCCGCTTCTGCCAAAGACTACCCGAGCGTTATTGCTAAAGCCCTTAACGAATTACGCCTTGCTGGCGTTAACGGCCCTTACTCTGTGGTGCTGGGTGCCAAGGCTTTTCAAGCTGTTAGCGGCGGCGATGACGAAGGCTACCCCACGCTTAAACACCTAGAACGCCTGATTGATGGAAAAATTATTTGGGCTCCGGCTCTTGAAGGTGCTTTTGTTGTCTCAACCCGTGGTGGTGATCTCTCTTTGGAAATTGGCCAAGATTTCTCAATCGGTTACCTAAGCCACACAGCAGAAACAGTTGAACTCTACTTACAAGAAAGCTTCACCTTCCGCGTACTAACCAGTGAAGCAACTGTGGCGATCGATTAAGTTCCTTACTCAATATTAAAGTGTTTGAAACCTAACATGTGGGTGGCTTTCTATAGAAAATCACCCGCATTTTTCAAACAAGTCTCACCAGCTTAAATTTAAAATCATTATATTTGACGAATATAAAAACAAAAATACCACCGCAGCCCATAGCTCTTTAACCAAAAATTATTTGAATATAGCTCTTTGGTCTTCCATGCAGATTTGGATAAGACCTTATGTCATGTAGAAGAGTGTAATGGTAGTTACGCTTTCTTTGCGTTATAATGCTAATATGTAAAGTATGCTTATATAGGCAATAAATACTCCACTCGATGAATAAACAGAGCATTCGATGAAAAATCGCTTTGCCTTCCTATAATTTCTGATGCCTGGACTGTCAGATTGTGCGGCTAATGCCACAATGATCACCCTGTTTCGTGGGCACCTGACACAGACACGCGGGGCTATCCTAAATTTTGTATTTGGTCATTTGCCATGAAAGAGGTAGCCGCATGATGGCTCAAGATAAAAAATGCATCATCCCCAACACTGTTGTAAGCTAGGTTCTGGCTGAAGGTGCAATCTGTAAGTGGAGCGCCCCATAGTGGTGTTCCGCCAAAATGGTATTTCATGCGCCCTCATCGCGGCCCGCCGGCCTGCACAAACATGAACAGTCACTTGTCTATAAGTGCTTGTATGGCTCTTACTCAGTATATGGCAGCGTCACTGAACATCGGTTAGCGTCGATACCCCTCACCCGTGAAATTCCATATCTGCCCTCACAATGCTTGGGCTTACAGAAACAGTACAGAGCGTCATAAGGCCTATAAGCAGCAGAAGGCCACCGCTGTTCACGTGGCATAAGCAATAAAAACTGTCATGGGATATATTGAATGGCGGAGAGACAGGGATTCGAACCCTGGGTACGCTATTAACGTACACACGCTTTCCAAGCGTGCGCCTTAAGCCACTCGGCCATCTCTCCGGCGCGGGGTTGGTAATACCAACATTAGCGAAACAGGCAAGAGAAAATTTTCCCCCACCTTGCTTTTTGTGGCTAACCCGCAGCCCCACGGGCTTGGGTTATGAAGGTGGCTATAGCCTGCGGGCTTTTAATGCCCGGCGCACTTTCAACTCCAGAAGAAACATCAACCGCCGGTGCACCCGTTTGCGCAATGGCGTGCGCTACATTAGCCGGGTTAAGGCCACCGGCGAGCATCCATGCAAAGTTTGGCTGCCAGCCAGACAGTAGGCCCCAGTCTAATTTTTGGGCATTACCACCGGGCCGCGTTGCTTGTGCGGGGGGTTTTGGTTCTATTAAAATACGCTCTACCGTGCAGGTAGTAGGGAGTTCGGCGCGGCTAGAAACGGGTTGGGACAACCATAAGGGAAGCCCAAAACGCGCTTTAATAGCCTGCGCCCGCTCAGCCGTGGCATAAAGCTGCAACACATCAAGCGAGACACCATTGAGTACGCGCTCAAGGGTTTCATCATCTGGGCGCACAAACAGCCCTACCCGTTTGGGGCCGCCTTTATGCCGCGCAGACAGTTGCTGCGCTTGCACGGGGCTTATGTTTCTGGGTGAGCGCTCAAAAAACACAAAACCAACCCAGTCTGCTCCGTGCTCTATACAGGCATCAAAGCCAGCCGCTTCGGTCAGGCCGCAAATTTTAACCCCCCGGTGGGCTGGCTCTGTGGTGGGCATGAGCTACGCTGCCAGTTCGGCCGCAATAGCGGCTGCGGCTTGGGCGGGGTCTGCTGCTTGGGTAATGGGGCGGCCAACCACAATCCAGTCTGCCCCGGCATCGCGCGCTTGGGTGGGGGTCATAATCCGTTTTTGGTCGCCTGCGGCACTGCCTGCGGGCCGAATACCCGGTGTTACCAGCAAGGGCTTATCCCCCAACGTGTCACGCAATGGAGCAAGCTCGTGGGCTGAGCACACCAAACCATCTATCCCGGCATCAATGGCCAGTTTACCCAAGCGCAGCACTTGGGCGCGTGCACCATCGGTTATGCCGGTTTCGGCTAGGGCTTGGTCATCAAGGCTTGTTAGCACGGTTACGGCCAGCAAGGCTGGGCGGGCATGGGCCGGAAAGGCCTCATCACACGCTTTGCGGGCTGCTTCCAGCATGGCGCGACCACCAGAGGCATGCAGGGTTAGCATTTTAGGGCGCAGGTAAGACAGCGCGCGAATGGCTGAGCTAACCGTGTTGGGAATATCATGCAGTTTAAGGTCTAAAAACAGCGGGGCGCTGCCTGCAACATCTGCCACAGCCTGAAAGCCTGCGGCATAAGCAAATTCCAACCCTAATTTAATGGCCCCGGCAGAGGGGGCTACAGCCTGCGCCCATGCGGTAGCCTGTGCGGGGTCTTGGGTATCGAGTGCGGCAATAAGCCCGGTTTTACGTACCATATTTAAGCAAGGTCTTCTGATGGAGGCTGAACGGCAGAGCCTGCTGGCTCTGTATGGGTAACAGCCGGTGTAGCAGAATATGGCACAGAATGTGAGCCCACAGGGGTGCTTGCTGTTGCCTTTACCTGCTCAAGCTGTGTTTCTAGCTCACGCACACGTTGTTCTGCCTTGCGGGCGCGGCGGCGCTGCCCAAACTCTGCCACCCAAAAGCAAAAGGCACCAGCCAGAAAGGCCACGGCTGCAACGCTGAGTGCCAGCACACCTATGGAGCTTTTCCAGCTATAGGTGAACATCCACATATCCTGCGGGTCTTGGTTGCTGGCGCTGAAAATTACAAGCGCCAGCAGAAAGGGTACAACCACGATTAATCTTATCATGTCTTTTCTCGTAACCTCAGGTTGGTAGAAGGGCAAGGAAACAATACTGAAAATAGTTTCTCAAAAATAAACAAGATAATAACAAATACTTCTTGTTTATTTATAGTATACAATCATCATCACTTCTCGTAAAACTACACTATATCTGTTAATCGTAGGGCATCTTTAAGTCATTCATAATTTTCATAACGTAGTTTGGGGCCACCAAGCCCACGGAGTCTTTACCCTACCATGACAGGACAAACACAGCATACAGCGGACTCCGTTGGTGGTAGCCCGCACCTGCCCTCTGCACCGCACATGGCGTTGGGTATTCACTATACTAAAAGCATGACCTTTCAGGTCTTCAATGCGCCAGCCATTTTTACCACGTTTGAAGACCGCCCTAACGTTGCCTTGGTGGTTGATGTACGCGCCAACCAACTAGCCGCCAACCAACCCGCATTTGAAGTTGAACTGGCCATACGCTGCCAAGGCCAGAATACACCTACCATAGCAGAGGAAAAAGCAACGGTGCTTTTTGAAGCCTCTTTGGTGCAAGCTGGTATTTTTACACTGCAAAGCGCCACACAGGAAACACTTGAACCACTTTTGCTGATAGAAGCGCCCCGCCTGCTTTTTCCCGCTGCGCGTAACGTGCTGACCACCATGAGCCGCGAAGCCGGGTTTTTGCCTATTATTGTGCAACAAATAGACTTTGCCGCACTCTGGCGCAGCCGCAAGGCCCAAGGCTAAAGTGTGCTCGTAAGCAGCAGCTCTCCAAGCCTATTGTCCGTGCCTTTTGCAAAGCCGCCTATGCGTATAAGAATGGTTAAACAAAGCGTTTACACCACCTTGAGCAGAGCAGAGGCAAAGGGGCATGAGCTTACACACCGCATTATCCGCCGTTGATACTGGGCTAGACGCCAGCCTGAAGCGGCTTTTTGACCTTTTGCGCATACCCAGCATTTCTACCCAAGCTGCCCACGCCCCAGACTGCCGCGCCGCTGCCAACTGGCTGGTAGACACCCTGCACGACATGGGCTTTACAGCCAGCACGCGCGAAACACCGGGCCACCCTATGGTTGTAGCCCACGCCAAAGGGCCACACGGTAGCCCCCATGTGCTATTTTATGGCCATTATGATGTGCAGCCCGTAGACCCGCTCACCCTATGGCACTCTGCCCCGTTTGAGCCCGTGCTGGTTGACGGCCCAACAGGCGAGAAAGAAATAACGGCCCGCGGTGCCGCCGATGATAAAGGGCAGGTCATGACCTTTATTGAAGCCTGCCGCGCCCTAAAGCAGGCTGATGGCACGCTGCCATTGAGTGTAACCCTCCTGATAGAAGGCGAAGAAGAGTCTGGTGGTATTAACCTGCTGCCCTTTTTAGAGGCCAACACAGAAGAACTAAAAGCCGATGTAGCTCTCATTTGTGATACCGGCATGCTGGGCCGGGGCCTGCCCGCCATTACCACCATGCTGCGCGGCATGGTGGGCGAAGAAGTAATCATTACCGCAGCAAACCGAGACCTGCACTCTGGCATGTATGGCAATGCCGCCCGCAACCCCATTCAGGTTTTGTGCGATATTGTGGCAGACCTGCGCGATGGGGCAACAGGCCGCGTAACCCTACCCGGCTTTTATGACGGCGTACCAGATATTGACCCGCAAACCCGTGCCCTATGGGGCAAAATTGGCCCAAGTGATGCACAAAGCCTTGGCCCCGTTGGCCTAAGCCTTGCCGCGGGTGAGCAAGGCTACACAGCCCTAGAGCAAACATGGTGCCGCCCCAGTTGCGAAATAAACGGCATAAGCGGCGGGTACGAAGAAAACGGCTTTAAAACCGTGCTCCCTGCTAAAGCTATGGCCAAGGTGTCTTTCCGGCTAGTGGGCACACAAGACCCAGAGGCTATTCGGGCCGCTTTTCGGGCCCATGTGCAAGCCCGCTTACCCGCAGACTGCACAGCAGACTTTGTTGCCCACGGTGGCTCACGCGCCAGCCTTGTACCCACAACCATGCCGTTTTTACCCCCTGCCCTTAAAGCGCTCGAGGCAGAATGGCAGCAGCCCGCAGCCGTTATTGGCTGTGGGGGGTCTATTCCGGTGGTTACAGAAATTCAGCAGGCTTTGGGTATGGACTCTCTGCTTATTGGCTTTGGCCTAGATGACGACCGCGTACACTCTCCCAACGAAAAATACGACCTAAGCTGCTTTCATAAAGGTACGCGCTCTTGGGTGCGTGTGCTCTATGCCCTTGCTGGCAAAAACCCAGACTGAGCCATAAGGAGCACCTCCATGCTGGTTTTAACCCAAGGCGACCCCGCCGGTATTGGCCCAGAAATTACCCAAAAAGCGTGGCTTGCCACCCGCCATAGTGGCCCAGCTTTTGTGTTTTTAGGCGCGCCGGAGCTAGTGCAAAACGCACTCCCCATACAAATTGTGCAAACCCCTGCCCAAGCGGCAGAGGTTTTTGCCCACGCCTTACCCGTTATACCCTTAAACTTGGCCACACCTGCCATACCGGGCACGCCAGACAGCCATAATGCCCCAAGCGTTATAGAGAGCATTGCCCAAGCCGTTGGGCTGGTACAAAGCGGGCAAGCCAGTGCCGTTGTGACCAACCCTATTAGCAAAGAAGTTGTGCAAAAAACTGGCTTTGCCCACCCCGGCCATACCTCTTACTTGGCAGAGCTCTGCGGTGTACCGGGCCAAGATGTTATGATGTTGGCTGGCCCGTCGTTACGGGTGGTGCCTGTGACCGTACATGTGGCCTTACGCAAAGCCATAACCCAACTTAAGCCCGCACTTATTTACAAAACCGCCCGCACGGTACACCGCGCCCTACAACGTGACTTTGCCTTAGCCGCCCCTCGCATTGCGGTAGCAGGGCTAAACCCCCACGCGGGCGAAAACGGCCTGATGGGCACCGAAGAGCACGATATTATTATACCCGCCCTTAAAACCCTACAGGCCGAAGGGCTACACATAACCGGCCCCTACCCGCCAGATACCCTCTTTACCCCCCAAGCCCGCGCCCGGTACGATGTTGCCTTGTGCATGTACCACGACCAAGGGCTTATACCCCTTAAAACGCTGGATATGGCCGAGGGTGTAAACGTAACCTTGGGCCTGCCCATTATTCGGACATCGCCTGACCACGGCACGGCTTTTGATATTGCCGGGCGTAACGTGGCAGAGCCAACAAGCCTGCTGGCCGCCCTGCGCCTTGCTGCCACTTTGGTTGAAAACAGAAAGAACGCCCAATGAGCGCTGCCCGCCCCCCCCTCCGGCTTGGTGTGAACGTAGACCACGTAGCCACCGTGCGTAACGCACGCGGCGGCCTGCACCCCAGCCCCATAGAAGCAGCCTTGCTGGCCCAAAATGCAGGGGCCAACGGCATTACGGCCCACCTGCGCGAAGACCGCCGCCACATTCGTGATGCAGACCTTACCCAGCTACGCGCCCAGCTACACATACCCTTAAATATGGAAATGGCCGCAACTGAAGAAATGGTGCGCATTGCCAGCGCCCTGCTGCCCCACGCCTGCTGTATTGTGCCCGAACGGCGCGAGGAATTAACAACCGAGGGCGGGCTTGATGTTGCTGGCCACCTTGCCGCCCTTACCCCCCACGTGCAGGCACTCAGCGCCAAAAATATTCGGGTTTCGCTTTTTATAGACCCAGAACCCGCCCAAATAGAGGCCGCCGCCCAAACTGGCGCACAGGTGGTAGAACTGCATACCGGTGCCTACGCTGAAAACCGGGCCGGAGAGCTAGAACGCCTGCAAAAAGCCGCCACACTGGCCCACGCAAAAGGGTTAGAGGTGCATGCAGGCCACGGCTTAACGTTTGAAAACGTGGGCGCCATTGCCGCCATACCAGAAGTGCGGGAACTAAATATTGGCCATTTTCTTATTGGTCAGGCCATTTTTGATGGCCTACCCGCCACCATTGCCGAAATGCGACGCCGCATGAACTTGGCGCGGGGGTAAAAGACTGTTTTTAAACATGCCCTAAGCAGGGGTGGCCGGTTTTGCTTAGGGAGTTTTTCAAAAGTTTAGCGTTGGGGCTGGCGAGAGAGTAGAGCAACGACAAGGCCGCTTTACAGGCGTACGGCTTTGTCTTGGCAAAAAGGGAGTGCGTGCAGGCTCAAAACGGTGCACATGCTTTAACCCTGTTTATACCGCCCCAAAATGGCTTAATGCTTTAAAAACAATAAATTGTTTAACATGAAACATTTGCCATTAGAGTAGGCCGCTACACCGCACGTTTACGCGTATTGTGCCTTTTTGATGAGGGTACTTTGCCTGCTATAGCTTGCGGGTTACACACACTTTATGCCGCAGCCCCATATGCCCTCCGCCACGCGCCCTTTGCTCCCGCTTGCCAGCCTTATGACGGTCGCTTTGAGCTTTGGCTTAACCTACGGGCTGAGCGCGCCACTTTTTACCCTAGCCCTAACCGATAAAGGCTATGGCCCCCAATTTATTGCCGCAAATGCCATTATGCACGCCATTGGCGTGCTGGGGCTGGCACCCTTCTTGCCGCGTATTGCGGCCCGCTTTGGCCCACGCATGCCTATGTTGCTTGCCTTGGCAACACTCGCTTGCGTACTGGTAGCCCTGCCACTGGCCCCTTCTGTCTGGCTGTGGTTTCCGTTGCGCTTAGCGTTAGGGGCAGCAACAGAGGTACTGCTTATTCTTTCAGAAAGCTGGCTTAACCAAATTACAACCGACCAAACCCGCACCCGCACTATGGGGCTTTATAGTGCGGTACTTTCAGCCGGGTTTGCACTAGGCCCACTTATTTTAGCCGGTGTAGGCCGCCATGGTTTTACGCCCTTTGGCATAAGTGCCGCCATTATTGTGGCCGCACTCGTGTGCGTTGCCATGCCATGGATGCACGCTCCCACATTAGAGCATGCCCAGCATAGCGGCCTGTGGCGCTACGTTAAGCTGGCCCCCATTGCCATTAGCGTTACCCTGCTTATGGCCATGCTTGAGGCGGCGGGGTCTTCTTTTTTAACGCTTTATGCCATGCGTAACGGCTGGGCCGAGCAAAACGCCACTCTTTTACTCAGCGCCATGCTTATTGGGGCCATAACGCTACAATTTCCGCTTGGGTGGTTAGGTGACCGCTTTAACCGCCGCCACCTTATGATTTGCCTTGGCGCGCTCTCCTGCCTTGGCGCCTTGCTCTGGCCTTGGGCCATTACCCATGGTGTGTGGGCTTATGCCACCCTGTTTGTATGGGACGGCCTGTTTGCCGCACTTTACATGCTGGCCATGTCTGTTGTGGGCAGCCGTTACCACGGCGGAGACCTTGTTTCTATTTACGCAGCAAGCTCTGTTGCCTGGGGGCTAGGGGCGTTTATTGGGCCAGAGTTAGCCGGTACAGCATTAGACCTTGGGCCACATGGCCTACCTTATTTTGTCTCTCTCGCCTGTGGGCTGTTTACCCTGCTGCCGCTTATTTTAAAGAAAAGCGCATAAAGGCGGTTTTTCAAAAAACCGTTTTGCTCGGCAGTCTGTTATGGCGCAGTTCAGGGTGTTTTTGTAACGCCCCGTTAAGCGGGGCCAGCACCTTGGGTGTTAACCTGCAAGCGGTACAGGCTCTCGCCCGCGCACATAAACAGCCAGTTACGCTTGGGGCCGCCAAAGGTCAGGTTAGACACACCGTGCGGTAGCCGAATACGGCCAATAAGGTGCCCCTCTGGGTTAAACACAAACACACCACACAACCCCAATGGCCCGCTTGCGCCGCACCAGAGGTTGCCAAACACATCTACCTTCATACCATCTGCGCCCATTTGCACACCTTGGTAACGCATGTTGGTAAAAAGCCGTGGGTTAGCCAATGTATGGTCTGGCTGCACATCAAACATATGAATGGCCAAATCGCCATCGTGACCATTACCGCCTGCTTGCCGCCCAGATGACACGACATAAAGGTTTTTATGGTCTGGCGAAAAGCACAACCCATTGGGGTTAGGCAGTTGGGCTTGGGTTAAAACGGCATCTACCCTGCCAGAAGGGTCTACCCTAAACGTATGGTCTGCCTGCCGTTTGGTGCCACCCACAACACCAACCAGCTCAGCCCCCACACGCCAACGAATGCGCCCATCGGGGTTGGCTTCACCGCCCGGCTCATCGGCGTGGCCTTCGGTAAAGCCGGTGCCGTAGCTGGGGTCTGTAAACCATACGCTGCCATCGGGGTGGGCAACGACATCATTGGGGGAGTTTAAAGGCCGGCCTTCGTAATGGTCTGCCACAACATGCACAGACCCATCATGCTCCCACCTTATAACCCGGCGCAGAAAGTGCTCGCACGAAATCTGTCGGCCCTGATAGTCAAAGGTATTGCCGTTAGAATGGTACGATTCAGGCCTAAAAACAGTAACCTCGCCCGTTTCCCAAATATAGCGATACTGGCGGCTGGTTACGGTGTCACTCATCAACACATACCGCCCCTCAGACGACCAAGCCGGGCCTTCTAGCCATGTGCCCTGGTCCCACACGCGGTGCAGGGTGGCGGCACCAAACAGCAGGTCTTTAAATGAGCGGTCAATAACCAGCACATCTGGGTCTGGGGTGTAAGACGGCGGCGCGCTTGGCCCCCATTGCCGGGGTGGGGTGGTGGTGACATCTGGCGGGCGCACGGTTTCAGCCATTTCGGCAGCAGGCGGGGCCGCTGCCCCTACCGCCAAACCAGCAGACAAACACCCCAGCCCCTGCAACATGCTCCGCCTACGCAGTGGGGTTAGGGGTGGGGTCATGGCTTTGTGCTCTCCTGCGCCGCTACGGGGCTTTAACTCTGGCGGTAAACGTTTGGGGCCATTGTGGGTGGCCGCGTGTCATGTGGGTAGAGCGCTAGGCCGCGCACGGCCGCCTAGTACCCTTGGTTAAGGCTTGGGGTATCAGGGTATTTTGGCAACACGTAACAGGTTGGTAGACCCTGCCACCCCAAAGGGTAGGCCCGCTGCAATAACAATTGTATTGCCCGTACTGCCAACCCGGGCCTTGGCCACTACGGCCTGTGCGGTTTCTACCATAGCCTCAACACTGGTTACGGGGTTGCTGCTTTCTTGCACAAAAGCCTGCACCCCCCATACCAGCGCCATGCGCCGGGCGGCTTGTTGGGTGGGTGTTACCCCAAGCACGGGGCAAAGCGGGCGCTCACGCGCAATACGAAATGCCGTAGCGCCACGGTGGGTATAGGCCACAATGGCGGCAGCTTTTATGGTATCTGCCACCTGTTGGGCAGCACTGGCTATGGCATCTGCCACGTAATCTTCTGGCGCAAGGCGGGCTACCGCCATGCTAGACTGCCACTCTGGGTCTTGCTCAATACGCCAGATAATACGGTTCATAATCTGCACGGCTTCACGCGGGTATTGCCCCGCAGCAGATTCAGCCGAGAGCATAACAGCATCGGCCCCATCAAACACAGCCGTTGCCACGTCAGATGCCTCTGCCCGTGTAGGCGTGGGTGATGAGATCATGCTTTCAAGCATTTGGGTGGCAACCACCACTGGTTTACCCAGCTTACGCGCCAAACGGATAATACGCTTTTGCGCCAGCGGTACGTTTTCTGGCGGTAGTTCAACCCCTAGGTCGCCACGGGCTACCATAACGGCATCTGTCAGGGCCAAAATAGCCTCTAGGTTTTCCATCGCCTGCGGTTTTTCAAGCTTAACAAGCAGGTTGGCGCGCTCACCTATTAACGTACGGGCTTCGCTTACATCTTCTGGGCGCTGCACAAAAGATAGGGCCACGTAGTCTACCCCTAGGCCAAGGGCAAACTCTAGGTCTTTGCGGTCTTTTTCTGTCAGGGCGGGAATGGGCAGCGTTACGTCTGGTACGTTTACCCCTTTGTTGTTTGAGAGCACGCCCCCAATTTCAACACGGGTTTCCAAACGGTCAGGAAAAACTTTTTCAACCACCACGGCCAGTTTGCCGTCATCCATCAATAAGCGGCTGCCCGCTTTGGCTACGGCAATAATTTCTGGGTGGGGAAGTTGTACGCGGGTTTCATCACCCAACTGGTCAGACAGGTCTAGGCTAAAGAGAGCCCCCGCCACCAAGGTTACGCGGCCTTGGGCAAATTTACCCACACGCAGCTTAGGGCCCTGCATGTCGGCCAGAATGCCAATAGCGCCCCCTAACTCAGCCTCTACCCGCCGTACTACGGCATGGCGCGCCGCATGGTCTTGGTGTGTACCGTGGGAGAAATTGAACCGAAACACATCTGCCCCGGCCAAAGCCAGGTCTCGTATTGTTTCATAATCAGACGAGGCCGGGCCAAGGGTTGCGACAATTTTTGTCCGGCATTGCAGCGCATGTTGTGCTGGCATGGTGTCTCCTGTTCCTTCTGGCCACGGCTGGCAGCTTTGGGGCCGTATTCTGGCTATGCTCAGGACGGGGCAATACCCTCTTGGGCATCTACCCCCCAAATGGCACGGCGCGAAACCCAACCGCTATACTGTTTAACGGCTACCCTGCACCAATCAGACCCGGCTGCACACTCCTTAACCGAGCCAACCGTACCGGCTTTAAGCACCGCAACCACTGGGGCATCTGCGCTGGCGCTGCTGCGCATAACAATGCTGCCCGGTATGTCTTTTGCTTCTGCTGCGGTGGTTATGGTGCCCAATACGCGGCTGTCCATATGGCCGGGGGTTGGTATTTTTGCGCCGTTTTTGTCGGTTTTGTCTGCTATCGGGCTTTCATCACCGGGGGGCTCACCGGGTACTAAAAAGTCTCGGCCACCGGCAACTGTGGCCTGCTGTACCCAGCCTTTTTGGCCCGTTGAATCTTCTATCAAACGCCAGACATCAAATTCACGTTCAATACGCACGGGCATGCCACGGCGGTGGTACACCCACAAAATAGGAAAGCGCCTGCCCGGCCCGGCCCGCAGGTTCACTTCATCTGCCCGGAGTGACGCATAACGGGGCAAAGGCTGGCCGGTTACGGCCCCTTTTGGGGTATCATCTGTTGGGGTGCCGGGGGCTGTGGCGCCTTGGGCCTGCTGGGCTGCGGCTGTAGCGGCATCTGGCGTGGCCGCGGTAGCAGCACCAGCCGCGGCTACACCCGCAGCAGTAGCGCCTGCACCGGCTGCCACTGCCGCAGCATGGTGTTTGTCTGTGCCATGGTGCGCACCATGCTTGGCTTTAGCTGCCTGCACTTTGGCATCATGGTGGGCTGCATGGGCGTGTTTTGCCGCACTCTCTTTATGGGCTTCTGCATTTTTGCCCGTTTTTTTGGCGGCTGCTTTAGTAGCCGTTGTTTTGGCCTCAGCCTTTTTAGCCTCTGCCCCATGGGCAGAAAGAGTATGCGCGTGGTGTTTATGCGCTTCTGGCTTTTTATCTGCCGCCTGTGCGGCAGATAAAGCAACGCAGCACCCAGCAAGGCAGGACAACAAACGAAAGCGGTTTGAGAGCGGAAGTGTGAACATCATGGCTGCATCCCTGCCAAGAGAGAAACGTGGCGGCAAGAGGCTAACACAACCCGAGTGGCCAAACCGCACCCCGCACTAAGCACAGACCTTAGAAAACTGCCAGCCGGGCTGTGCCCGCCCTGTCCATAAAAGTAGGCAGGCCCACACAGGCTACCCCTTCTACCAAGGCTTCGTCTGGTAACTTCATGGCTTTCAGGCCGGAGTCGCATACCAAAAGGCTGGCTTCTTCAAACTCTAGCAAGGCTGTACGCAGGTCTTGTATGCCAGCCACCCCTGCTTCTTGCCGCCCAGCGTCGCGCTCGGCTTGTTCTAGGCCGTCCCAATTTTGGCAAAAGGCGGCAACGCCTGCCCCCATACCAAACAGCACCACATGCTGGCCTAGTGCGCAGGCCGTTACCGCCAGCATAAGCGCCGCATGAATACGCTCATACCGGGCCTCAACCACCATAATGGCAAGGTCGCACACGCCGCCCTCTCGCTGGGACAGGTCTACCGACAAACCAGAAAGACCAAGCGCCGCCCCCGTTGGGTGGTGCGGGGCAGGGGCTGGCGTAGGCGGGGTACGAGACCCTGATGAAAGGCTCATGCGGGCGCACCCTGTTTGGCCTGGCACACCGGGCACGCGGGGTCGGGGCGCAGGGCAATGGTCGTAAAACGGCTAGACAGAGCATCCCACATCATCAACCGTCCGGCCAGTGATGTGCCTAGGCCTAGCACTTCTTTTAACACTTCTGTCGCTTGTAGGGTGCCCATAACACCCGTTACCGCGCCAAAAATACCGGCATCGCTACAGCTTAGGCCGTCGGCCTCACCGTCTGCCTCGGGGTAGAGGCAATGGTAACACGGCCCACTTTGCCACGGTTTAAAGGTAGAAAGCTGCCCCCCAAACCGCTGAGCAGCAGCTGAAACCAGAGTTTTACGGGCCCGCACACACGCGGCATTAACAAGGTAGCGGGTCGAGAAATTGTCGCACCCATCGCACACAAGATCGTAGCGGCTTACAAGGCTCTCTATTGTCTGGGCGTTTAAACGCAGGGGCCATGCCTCAACCGTAATAGCAGGGTTAAGCGCTAAAAGCCGCGCTTTGGCCGAGTCGACCTTGCGCGCCCCTACTGTTGACGTTTCATGCACAATTTGGCGTTGCAGGTTAGACAACTCAACCACATCGTCATCAACTATACCAATACGGCCTATACCGGCTGCGGCCAGATAGAGCGCTACGGGCGAGCCTAACCCCCCTGCCCCTACCACCAGCACAGATGCCGCACGCAAAGCCGCCTGCCCTGTACCGCCCACTTCTGGCAACAGAATATGCCGAGAATAGCGCTGAATTTCCTCTTCCGTGAACTCAAGCGTCATGCTCTGCCCCTGCCCGTTTTTGTATCTTACCTCTTGGCCCAGCATGGCTGTGCCAAACATGGGGCTTGTGTAAGCATTTGGGGGCGTGCTGTCACACCCCAAGGGCTTTGCTCAAAATTATTATGAAGAATTTGTTATGAAACTATGCATAGGGGCCATGCGTCTGCTATACATCGATTGTCAATTTAGCATATGAGGAATGCGCTCCATGAAAGCCTTAACCACAGTCGGACGTATTGCCCGACCCGCAGGTCTGCCGCCGCGCCAGACAGCGCGGAAGCTGTGTGTTGGGGCCTGTGCTACCGCATTTGGGCTGTATCTTGCCTCTCCGTTTGTAACGCTTTGGGGCGTTGGGGCCTCGTTGCAAACGCACGACATGGCCTCTCTTGGTGCTGCTATTAACTGGGGTTCTCTCGATTCCTCACTTAAGCAGCAGGCTTTGTCTGGCATGAACCTGCTCCAGCCTGCCTCTGACGAACTGCCAGAATTTGGTACGTCTTTTGCCAGCACCGCTGTCTCTAACGCGGTCGATGTGCACGTAACACAAGCCAACCTTGGCACATTGGTAGATGAAGCCATGCCCGCTGTGGCCCCTAAAAGCCGGGCGGCCTCTGCCCCCAGCTTTTCCAGCCTCATCACGCATGCTTCGTTCCGTTTTGCACGCCTTGACCAGTTTGAGGCCGAACTACCCCTACCGGGGCACGAGGGCGAAACACCGCTGAAAATTGAAATGCATATTCAAGGCTGGCGCTGGAAAATTACCAACGTGCAGTTTCCAACCCAGCGCCAACCTACCCTTACGGCATCAGTTGCCCCGTCTAACGCTTAAGGCGTAATTTTATACGCAATCTGGCCCTACTAAGGGGCCAACAAAAAGGCTGCACGGCATAATGCCGATGCAGCCTTTTTTGTATCTCGCACTATGCGCTTTGCCCCTATACAGGGCCAATTAAGCGCCCGTATGGGTTCAAAAGCCTGCCCTTATTTTTCTGGGGGCAGGTCTTCTTCCAACAGCACCATATTGATGGCGTAAGACACTTCGCCTTCATCATCATCACGGTGAATGGTGCCAATAACTTCGCCGTTTACTGCCAGTTCAACAGACATACCAGCGCGGGGTGGCTTGTTAACTGTAAGGTTGGGTGAGCCCAGCAGGCGGCGCAAAGACACCTGCAAACGGGCAATTTCAGAAGGGGATGGTGTGCTGCCGCTCATGGTAACTCGTAATCCTTACCGTAAAGAAAGGGGTCTATGATGTGTAAAAGCCAGAGCACGGCATGCAGGGATTAAGCTGTGGCGCGTGATCTGTTTTTTCAACCGAATGCGCCCGCTATAGGACACGCTGGCCACTCGCCGCAACCTTTCCGTTTCTTTGCCTTCACCGCGCCACTTTCTGCAAGCTATTCTCAGCGCAAACGATGTGGTTGGTCGGTTTTGGCAAAAACCACGGCACACACAGGTAAGACAGCGCGCCCATATCGCCGCGTTAAGCAAAAGAGGGGGAGAGTTAAATTATGCATTTTGCACGCACATCTACCCTTTTGGGGCTTATTGGGTGCGCCGTTGGTGCGGCTTTTTTGTCTTTAAACACCAGCCCGCTGCAACCTGTGCCGTATGGCAACACCGAATCTAGCGCGCAGCACCTTGTGCAAATGGTTGCGGTTGACGGCCCCAGACAGGCCGCTGAAACCCTAAACCACGACCATAAATGGAACGAGGTCAGGCTTGCCATAACCGCAGGCCAGCCTGAAACCGCACGCTTGCTGCCCGCACTTATGCCTTTAGCAGGCCCGGCCACCACACGCTCTTTGCAGCAAGCTATGCGGCACACTCTCATAACCCACCCAACCGCCATGCTGGCCGCCACCACCGAAGACACAACAACGCCCTTAAGCACAACGACCATTTGCAGCCCAAACGGCATGAGCGCCCTTTGGCGCAGCCATGCCCAATTGGCCGTTAGCAGCGTACATGACAGCCAACTGGCTGTACGCGCCAAGCGCTGCCTAGATACTTTGGACAGCAAAGCCTCTGGCAGCTAAAAACCGCTCACCACAGCGTACAGAACCATACGCAAAGCAGCACGTGCCGCTTTGTGCAGGCCCATGCTTATACACTGGCAGGGTTCTTTAAATTATTCTTTAAAGTCTTCTTGTTATCGTTAAGAAGCGCAGCACACGGGCCTTTTTGTGCTTTGCCGCAGTTTTCTGCGGCTCAGGCTTTCTACCCCTTGCGCATAGCACCGTTGTTCCACACGCAAATGCGATATGACACTGACTCAGAACAGATATACCAAGAACACAAGTCAGAAAAACAAAATAGCATAGCCGGAGACCGCTCCTAACTATGCAACCCAATAGGGGGACTGTCTTTCATGTTTCTTCTTTCCCTCCACACCTCATGCACCCGCTTTCGCGCTCTTATTGCGCGGCCAGTCAAGGGTGCAGCCCGCACCGCACCGCTAAGGCGCAAGACCCTTAGCGGCCTTGTTGTGCGAGCCTAACCGGCACCCGCCCCCCTTGCCAGCAGGCAGCACACCAGTGCCTGCCACGCGAGCCCCCCAGACTGTAAGAATTGCTGAAGCGTAGCGCCATGACCCATGCTTGTTTCTTTCCACCCCGCCGTGCCACTTCTCTGCCCCTGCGGCCTATTGCACCGCTTATGGCTGGCTCTGTTGGTATGTTGCTGTGCTTTGGGGTACTGCCTGCCCAAGCAGCAGAAACTGCGCCCAATGCTGCGCAGGCCCAATACCCGCACACGCCGACAACCCACCCAGCCAGCAGCAAAATGGTTTTGCCAGACCCCCACGGCCCCACACCAGTTGCCACAACCCACCAGCACCCCGGCTTTTGGGATAACGTTTTGCTCCCCCCTCTCACCAGCCGCCCAGAAGCATACGGGCAGCCACAATCTCTGGAGCTTGCCCCCCAGCCCTCTGCGTTGCTGCACCAAGGGCCTTGGGGTGTGTTTAACGCCAATACCGGCGCTGCGGCAGGGTTTGGTACAGTGGGTTATTATGCCGTTTCCCGCTGGGCAGAAGACTGGTCTAACCTACGCGACCCCAAAAACCGCATAGATGCCCTAGACCCGCTTAAATATATTCCATTCAACCAAAGTGGTTCTATTTACCTGTCTTTAAGCGGCAACTTCCGCCACCATGGCTTTTATGACCAAAAAGCCGGGTTTGGCACATTGCGTACAAGCCCATCTTACCGCTCCAACCTACGTTGGAACGCAGGAGCAGACCTGCATTTGGGCGAGCATGTGCGGTTGTATGGAGAACTGCTTAGCGCACAGGCTGGCGGTATTAACTATTACGGCTACGCCGGGGGCCGCTGGCGCAGCAAGCTAGATGCTCAACAAGCCTTTATCGAAGTACGTGGCCATATGCTGGGTGCTACAATGGGGGCCATGGTTGGCCGCATGAGCTTTCTTGATGCCCCACCCTACATTACCGCAGGCTCGGTTTACCCAGCCGTACCGTATTCCTGGAACGGTGTGCGCGGCTATGCGTTCTGGAAGCGCTTTCGTGTAGACCTGTTTGACCTAACCTTAACCAATAACGCCCCTACTACGGCGTTTCATGACCAAGTGGGCTACCGCACACGCTGGTACGGGGCCTACACCTCTTACGCTGTGCCCAACTTTAAGTTCTTAAACCGCAACAGCCAGGTTTTTGTAGACACCTTCTTTATGGGCTACCTGCTAGCCAGTAACCCCATTGCCTCTACCACTGGCACCATTGCGGGCTCTACCCGGCGCGACACCCCCGGCATGCGTGTGTGGGGCAACGCTGGCCCTATCGAGTTCTCATTGGGGGGCATGTGGCAAGGCGGCGAGTTTCGGGCGGCTAAATACGGCCCTACACGCCCTGTCTCTGCCTACTCTTTCAATGCCCAAATTTCTTGGCGCTTTGCCCATTGGTGGGGGCGGCCTGCCATTGGCATTCAAGCCGATGATATTTCAGGCGGAGACACCCGCAAAAGCCAAACCAGCACATGGGGCAGCTTTCTTAGCCCGTTTGTGCCCAGCGCTTACTACCTTGACCTAAGTACCTATATTGGCAACGCCAACTTGGTTGATGTTGGGCCAATTGCCACCATTGCCACAAGCCGCAACACTACGCTTTTGCTCAAAGTACCGGTTGTATGGCGTAACTCCGTGCATGATGCCATTTACTCCAACCCAACTGCGGCTTACGCCTTCAGGCCCAGCGGTGGGTATACGGCCACCATGCCACAGGCCAGCTTTACCTGGCGTGCCACCCGCCACGTTACGTTCAGCTTAGATGGTGAGTATGTTTTTGCCTCCAAAGCCCTTATCAAAACGGGGGCCTCTTCTGGGGCATACGTACAAAGCAACCTAGAACTCACGTTCTAAAGCCACCGTATTTGCTGCCTTTGTGCTTTAGAGCACAAAGGCAGCAAAGTTTCTTAGGCGTTGCGAGTGTCATAATAGTTTCACAAACAAAAAGCCGCAAACTGCTAAATAACCCCTGCATTGGGGGTGGAGCAGGGTTATGCTGGCAAGCACAGAGCGTAGCCATTGGTTGGCGAGTTATATTTTACCGAACGAGCATATCGTACGGGCATGGTTAGCGCGTTTCCCCGATTTTGAAGCCGACGATATTATTCAAGAAGCCTACGTTATTTTGTCTGAGGCTGATATTAGCCGTGTCAGTAACCCCGTCGGTTATTTTCATACCATTTGCCGCAATCTGGTTTTACGCCATTACAAAAAGGCCCAGATTGTAAACGTTACAGCTTTGGCTGATTTACAAAACGACAGCCTTATCGACCAAACCCCTTCTGTAGAAGAGATTGCCAACGCGCGCGCAGAGCTACGCTTTTTGGAAGATGCTATTCAACAGCTTCCAGAAAAATGCCGCAGCGTCTTTATAGACAGAAAAATAAACGGCCATTCGCAAAAAGATTGCTCTAAAAAACTTGGCATTTCAGAAAGTAGTGTAGAAAAACGTCTTGCACGTGCGCTTGTTCTGATTTCTAAACTTTACGGGCAGCGTGAAAAAGACCCACAAAAAGCAATAACAGGATTAGCCCGTGGCAACAGAAGACTCTCTTGATGACGTTGCCGCACACTGGGTCGCCCGTATAGACAGACGCGCCCTTACCCCGCGCGAACAACACGAATTACAAAGCTGGCTCGAAGCAGATATCCGCCATAAGGGAGCGTTTTTACGCAGCCAAGCCATATGGCACGCAACAGACAGGGCCAAAGCACTCTACAGCCCCACTCTTAGCCTGCCCCACCATACACACCTGCCTTCCCGCCGGGCGTTTATCTCGACGGCAGTAGCGGCCTCTGTCGCGGCTTTTTTTGTGCCCGCAAAAAGTGGTGAAGCCAGCACATATTACAGCACGCAAAAAAACATATTGAAGTGCCAAGCCACAAAACAACGCCAAATTATTCTGGATTGCGCCACCCAGCTTGAAGATAAATCTGAGCAGACATCTCTGCTTTTGGGGCGTTGCTTTATTACCGACACGCAACGCTGTGTTAAAACACATACCATGCGTTTTTTGCTTAATGGCAGCCTGCTTGTCACCAAAGGCCCCGCATATGAAAGTGCTGTGGTTGTTACCGGCACAGCTTTTTTACAGGGCCAAAGGCTAGGTGAGCGTAAACGCCTTACGGCGGGTGCACACGTTACCATGACCCCACAGGGCAGGTTGCATTTTAGTACTGTTGAGCAAGACACCCTTGAACGGTGGATAGCCTGGACACAAGGCCAAGTGTCTTTAGCAACAGAAACACTCTCTGAAGCCACAGATATTTTTAACAGATACAACCAAAAACAACTCGTACCCTCTTTCAGGTTAGCTGACATGCGCCTGTCCGGCCTTTTTGACTTAAACCGGCCAGATGTCTTTGCAGCCGCGGTTAAAGCCATTCTGGGTGGGCACGTAAGAGAAGACACACACCATATTTTTCTTGAATAAGATCTGTCTCGAAACTGTCACAAAAAAAACCGACGGAAATAAGTGAGGATTTGACTCATTAGGGGTAGATGCGTCTGTCTCACTCAAGGTTGTATAAATGTTTTTCCTAAGCCGGTCTCGCTTGCTCGCTCTGTCTTGTTCTGTAGCGTGCTTTGCCCCAACTGTTTCTGTTGCCCAAGACACACAAAGCGTTTTTGCAATTCCGGCGCAAAAGCTCACATCTGCCCTAACGGCTTTTAGCCGCCAAACGGGGTTGCATGTCGCGTTTGATGGCAAAGTAGCAGACACGCTGCGCTCTGCCCCGCTTTATGGCAAAATGGATAACTTTAAGGCACTCCATAAACTTGTAGGGAAAAATTCCTTCAAGATTGACGCCTCAAACCCAAATTTCATAACGCTGCGTACGCAAAAGACTAAAGGCTCTCATACAACAGAAGCCAACAGTGAAGACAACCTGACTGTGCAAGGCCACAGACGTGAGTTGCGCACCAAGCGCAATTTTGCAGGCGTTGTTGACTCAATGGTCTATGATGACCTGTCAAACCTTGGTGGTGCCACATCTATCGCACAAATGCTTACGCAATTACCCGGTGTTACTGGCATTCGTAACGGTGATGAACCTCGCTATATCAGTGTACGCGGCGTTTCTTCAGACCTCAACCAAACCACGCTTGACGGCATAACACTGGCCAGTATCAGCGATGGCGGTAGTATTAGACGCCGAGTAAACTTGCAAAATATTCCGGCAGAAATGACCGGAGAAGACAGTATTTACAAAACATTTACTGCTGAACAAGATGGTGGTGCGATTGGTGCTGATATCGAAATGCATTCACGCAGTGCTTTCGATCATAAAGGCTTATACAAATACATTAACGCTTACGGCATTTATGGCACCGAAAAAGGCTCTGCTGGGGCCAATAGAATAAAAGGCATGTCGCCTCACTTTGGCCAAGGTGCCAAAGTTGTTTTCTCAGATAGATTTGGTAAAGATAAAGAGTTCGGTATTGTTACATCATTCCGCTACCAGCAACGCACACGTAATACGACTAAAAAATGGCAACAAGATAGCTATAACTACTATGATGCCAATGGAAAGGTTTTAAAGCCAAACGACCCAAGCACACCCGGTTGGAATGGTATGACAGCCCCCCGTTACGTTGACGGCGGCAGCTATTCTAACACCCTCAGCACATTAGGTGGCGCCACGCGTTTAGAATGGCACCCAAAAAATACTGGTTTAACTGCTTCCCTTATGGGATATGCCTACCAACGCTGGGAAGACTCCTTTATGGAGCATAACGAATACCTACTCGATGAAGCACCAGCCTATAAATTAAACGGAAAAACCCATTATATTAACCCGGCTGTTATAGACCAGACACCAACCAGTGGCCGTGAATATATTTACCGTGCACGGACTATTGGCCGTAAAGATAACTGGAAAATGAACACCAATGGTGTTTTGGGTGATTTGGGATGGCACGACAATATATCTACTCTTAAGTTGCGTGCAGGATATACTTGGGAAGATTATTTTGACCACGAGCCTTACGTAGCCGCTCGCGCCTACCCCAACGAAAGCCCAGATAGTGCTGTTCTGGCAGATTACACTATAGACAAAAATAATGTTGCTAATCTCGTAAACATTAGCGACATGAACAAACTGCTAAATAGCGGTTACAAATACCAATATGTGCAGCAAGAATATGACCGCGACCACGAAGGTCTTGCCAACGTGCGCCTAGACTACACACGTAACCTCAAGGCAAATTCTCATGGTTTTGGGTTTGCTACCGGGTTTGAATGGCGTGGCCTTAATGCCACTAACTCTTCTGATCAGCTCTGGTATAACCCTGGCGGCAATGCCAGCTCCAGTATGTTTATTCCAAACATGAAAAACCCTAACGGGCCATTTTTTGATCTGACCAATTTCCCGTGGGATAAACAAACGCTTGATGTCAATAAGTCTCGTCAATACACAGAGCTGGCCTATTTCCGCTATAAAGAACAGCTTTTTGATGGCTATGTCTCCCTCCATTACA
The DNA here is from genome assembly GCF_000963965.1 of Acetobacter orientalis. GTDB lineage: Bacteria > Pseudomonadota > Alphaproteobacteria > Acetobacterales > Acetobacteraceae > Acetobacter > Acetobacter orientalis. Next base: position 102,439 of record NZ_BAMX01000001.1, on the reverse strand, counting down.
AATGGAGACATTCAGAGCTCATTGCCGGCGTGCGCGCAGATGCGGTAAACTTTAACGCCTATATTCCTGAAACAGATGGTTCAAACGCGACAGGCAATATTAATAAAAAGAGCGGTGGCTATATTAACCCACTACCGTCTTTAACTTTTGTACATGAATTCCCTCAGGAGTTGATACTCCATGCCGTCTACAGCCAATCTGTTGGACGCCCACAACCAACCGACCTAGCGCAAGCTCAACAATTGAGCTGTGGCAATAATAACGATATTCAAGCTGGCGATGTTAACTGCACACTTTCGCGCGGTAACCCCAATCTAAAACCCCGTGAAGCACAAAACTTTGATGCCTCACTCGATAAATTTTTTAACCGTGGTCGCGCGGTGCTAAGCGTTGCTTATTTTAACAAAATCATCAAACACGATATTTATAAAACACGTTCAACTGAACTGATTGATGACCAGCTCACTTACGTAACACAGCCTCGTAACTCTAACACTTCTACGCTTATGGGTGTTGAGGTCTCGTTTGTTAACCGTAATATTAGAGGCCCATGGAAGCAGTCGTTTGATATTAATGCCAGCGGCACCTGGATGCGCGGCCGTATGACCTACGAAGGGGTTGGCGTTTCTTACAAACTCCACCAACTGGTCGAACAGCCGAAATATGTCTTTAACGGCAGTGTAACGTGGCACATCCCCCAAATCCGGGGGGCTATCAAAGCATCGTTCGATTATTCAGCAAAATACCTTGAAGGCCTGAACGATGACCCAACCCAGATGTATGGTTATGGCTCTCAGCCAGACCTCTCCATCGGGGCATGGCATGACATCACTGACGACCTACGTATTAAATACCAAGTTTCCAATTTGGCTGGCTCACATACACGCATGTATTACGGCCAACATCTTAACCGCCTAGAAGCCAAAGAAAACTACGGTCGCAGCATCTACTTTGAGCTAGTTTATAACTAAATCACTTTATTACTTTAAAACCAACCTGTTACTTACACACTGTTATACCTAAACCTATCCAGCGCGTGGCCTTTCATGAGGTCACGCGTTTTTTGCTTTTTGTCCAAGCGCTATTTCGGTGCAACAAACAGCCCCGTCGGGGTATCATTACACCATCAATTCAATTTTAGGGCAGACAAAGCCTTACGCGCGTTCTATCGAGACAGAAGGGCATACTCCAAAGTGGGTATGGCCCCCTTTTTCTGTTTGCAAGAGGCCCGCGTATGCCACACGCCCCTACCCCAAGAGAACTCACCCTGCGCGGGCTTATTCTTGGCGCGGTTATTACCGTTATTTTTACTGCCTCAAACGTCTATCTGGGGTTGCGCATAGGCTTAACCTTTGCCTCGTCTATTCCGGCGGCTGTTATTTCAATGGCGGTGCTGCGGGCATTGGGTAACAGTAGCCTGCTTGAAAACAACATGGTGCAAAGCCAAGCCTCGGCGGCGGGTACATTGTCTTGTGTGTTCGCAACATTTCCCGGCCTTATTATGGCGGGTATCTGGAGCAATTTTCCCTTTTGGCAAACCGCAGGTATTTCTTTGGCTGGCGGCATTGCAGGCGTGCTTTTTACTATTCCGCTGCGCCGTGCCTTAGTGACAGAAAGCAGCTTGCCCTACCCTGAAGGGGTTGCCGCAGCAGAAATTTTGCGTGCAGGGGGCAAAAACGGCAACACAAAAAGCCTTAAAGCCTTAGTGAGCGGTGGCGTAATAGCAGCCTTGTTTACCTTTGCCAGTAATGGCCTACGCGTTGTGGCTGATAGCATAAGCGCAACAGCAAGCCTTGGGGGCGCCATTTTTCAAGCAACAGGCGGGCTTTCTCTGGCGCTTATTGGTGCCGGTTATCTGGTAGGCGTTGCCGGGGGGCTTGCTATGCTGGTTGGGTGCATAATGGCGTGGGGGGTTGGCGTACCGTGGTTAACTGCCCACACGGCTAACACGACCCATCTGGCAGCAGCAGAATTTGCACACTCGGTCTGGCTGCATAAAGTACGGTTTATGGGAGCCGGTGCCATTGCTATGGCCTCTGTCTGGACATTGATAGAGCTTATTGGCCCTGTAGCACGGGGGCTACGCGCCATGCTGCACGCCCACCGCACCCCCAGCACAACCGAGCAAGACAAAGACCTAAGCCCCCGCAGCCTTATAGCGTTACTCACCTTTACTGTTGTCGCATTAGGCGTGTTGTTTAGTGCATTTTTAGCCCCTGTGGCCCATGGTATTGGCACGCTTGTGGTTGCGGCTGTGCTTTTTTGCATCGTGTTTGGTTTTGTTATGGCGGCCGCCTGCGGGTATATGGCTGGTATTGTTGGGTCGTCTTCCTCGCCTATTTCTGGCATTGTTATTATTGCAGCCGTTCTTTCTGCCCTCATGATTTTAGGGTTAGAAGCCTGCGGCCTTGTGCCAGAAGCGCTTATGGCTAACGGGCAAACGTTAGCAACTGGTTTTACTATACTGGTACTGTCTGCCATTACCGCTATTGCCGCGATTTCTAACGACAACTTACAAGACCTTAAAACAGGGCAACTGGTTGGAGCCTCGCCTTGGAAACAGCAAGTCGCGTTGCTGGCCGGGTGTGTCGTTGGGGCGGCGGTTATTCCGCCAGTGCTCAATATTCTTTACCAAGCTTACGGTTTTGCAGGCGCTATGCCCCGGCCGGGTATGGACGCCGCCCATGCCCTGTCTGCCCCCCAACCAGCCCTTATTGCTCTTATTGCCAAAGGGGTTTTTACGCAGTCTCTGGACTGGAGCATGCTCTCTTTAGGTATGGGCCTTGGTGTGGTGTTGGTTATACTCGACCTAGCCTTACGCCGCAGGGCTTTAGCCCTCCCCCCACTTGGCGTTGCCGTTGGCCTGTACCTACCACCTTCTGTAAGCATTACCTTAGCCTTAGGAGCTATGCTTGGCTGGTTTGCTAAACGCCACATTATGCACAACAAGAGAAAAACAGGTGCTAAAACTGAAATACCAGTAACAGCCGTGCCAGAGCATGATGCCACTGTTGGCACCATGTTAGCCTCTGGTTTTATTGTAGGCGAAAGCCTGACAGGCGTTGGCCTTGCTATAGTGGCAGGCGCTATGGGAGCAGAAGACCCGCTCTCTCTTGCTGCATGGCTGCCACATTCTTTTGCCCCAGTATTGGGACTTGGAGTGTTTAGTGTAATTTGTGTGTGGTTCTACCGCCGTGTTGTGAACAACGCTGTCTCCACGTAAGTCAATTTATCTGGCATTTTATACAAAACCGTATTCTGAATTAATTATTTTACAGAATACGGCTTTGTCTTTTTCTATCTTTAGTAATTGGCAGACAAGTTGAACAAGAAAGCCCGCCCAACAGAAGGGGTAACGCGGTTACTAAACAGGTTGCCGTAGTTTAGGCGGTTAGCAAGGTTATAGCCGTTCATGGCAACTTTCCAATGCGGCCCAAACTGATGCGATACAACAGCATCGAACTCAACGTTAGCAGGCACGCGGGCTGTGTTGGCTGGATCTAGAAACACGCCTTCGCGCCATGTTACGCCACCACCTACAGTAAGGTTATACAGTGTTTTGGGAGCAATTTCGTATGTGCTCCACACTGTTGCTTGGTTGCGGGGCACATATTGTACCTGCTTGCCAATATCAGCCAAGGTGCCGCCTGTTGTTTGGCTGTCGTAGCGCGCATAGGTTGCAATCATGGTCCAGTTTTTCAAGAGCTGGCCAGAAACACTCAACTCCAAGCCTTGGTTGCGCTGCGTATCACCAGATGAGGTAACAGTGCCGCTGCTGGGGTCGGTTAAGATAGAGTTCCCTTTTTCCAGACGGAAGACAGAAGCAGTAAAGCCAATACGGTCATGAAATGCTGAGTATTTGGCACCAATTTCGTAAAGTCTACTACGTTCTGGTGAGAATTTCTGATTTTTAGGCGTCAAAGGCTCAGAACTATTGGTGACATAAAGCCCGAGTGGCGTGGTAGATTCAGCCCAGTTGAAATACACCATTGTGTGGTCGTTTGGCGTGTACATCAGGCTAACGTTGGGGTTAAAGGTATCTTGTTTTTGCCCCAAACGTGTATCCGGAGTTTGTACGACAACACCTTTACTAACGGTGCTCTGCTCGCCACCTGTAGCAGCATAGTTACTGCTCCAATGGTCCCAACGGAAACCCGCTTTAACCGAGAACCACGGTGCAAGCCATGCCTGTTCAGAGAAAAAGGCCCCGACATCTGTTGCAGAGCTGGTTTTCCATTCCTTACGGCCAACACCGTTAGGAATATTAACCAAATTTCCGTAATTTGCGGGATCTGTACCCACATCTAACCCCGGTACGTTAGGGTTGGGGTTAAGCAGGCTGGTATATTGACGGGCACTTGGGTTGTTATAAGCATAGTTTTGGCGGCGGTCGTAAATATGTTCAATATCAACACCGGCAATCATCTGGTGTTTAATGGTGCCTGTATTAAAATTAGCCACAACTGAGGCCACGTTTTGTACAGACCAGTCATTTTGCTGGTAAGGGTTAGGGCCACCTACCCCACCAATACGGGACACCATGGCTTTTTCTGGTGTATTAGAGAAAAAATACCCTGAACATGTTGCATTACACCCTTCCTGCGATGCTGAAAAATACCGCCTGTAAAGGCCGCCGCGGGTGTCGTTATAAACTGTAATATGCGGGTTTACTTCCCACTGGAGGCGGCCTGTTAACATATCCACGTTGGAGTTTTCTTGGTCGAACGTGGTGCCATACCAGTTTTTACGGTTTACGCCATATTCTGTAACTGGTTTTGCGTAAGACGTGCCGGGTTTAAGCACGGTAGGCACCCCGTAATCGGGTATACGGTTATCTGTCTGGTGAAAATACTCGATTGTATAGTTAATTTTTTTACCAAGACCAAAAATGATTGACGGTGCAATACCCCACCGGTGGGAATAAAGCTGGTCACGCCCCACCATATTATTTTCGTTACCCATGGCGGTAAGGCGCACGGCAATGGTGTCTGTAATTTTGCGGTTTACGTCTAGAGTGCCACGGTAATACGAACCACTCCCACCAGAAAAACTGGCATCAACATGGTTATGGGCTGTCGGGGTTTTTGTGGTAATATTAATAGCGCCACCCGTTGTGCCGTTACCAAATACCTGAGAAGACGGGCCTTTAATAACCGTAATATGGTCATAATCAAAGCTGTCTCGGGTATAAACACCAAAGTCGCGCAAGCCATTTTCGTAAATATCGTTCTGTGCAGCAAACCCACGGATCAAGAACTGGTCACCAGACATACCGCCTTCGCCCTCACCCACAGAAGCGGTAATGCCGGGTACGTTTTTTAAAGCCTCATCTAAAGACTTAACATTTTGCTGCTGCATTAAAATTTGCGGCACAACGTCAATGGTCTGGGGGGTATGCAGCACGTCTTGTGGCATACGGCTAAGGCCAATAGGTGTGCGCAGGGTGTTCATGGGAGAGGCAACAACTGTCCACTCCTCTGCGTTGGAGCCATCTTGCTGGGCAACAATTTGTGGCCCGTGCCCTTTGGCATTGCTTAACGTTGCCGCCGTTTGTTGGGCGGTAGGTGTGGTGGCTGGTGCTGGCTTTGCCTGCACTGGCGCTGCTTTGGCGGCATGCCCTGCATGGGCATGGCTATGGCCATGTTTATAGCTATGCTGGTCTGGCTGTGTGGCAGCATTGGCCTGCTCGTCGGCCCAACTGGCAGCAACAGAACACCCAAGGGCAAGACTGACAGCTAAAGGCGTAGGCCTTAAAGACCCACGAGCACGAGAACCACGCATAAGCATTCCACCATAGCCAAAAAATAAGAAGGTGGAGCCTCTTAGCCGTTAGCAATAATGATTCTCAATATCATTCGTTGCAATGCAACACCGCGCCTGCAAACCATTCGCATATACAGCATTGTGCTTATTTTTATTAACTCATTGATAATAAATAAAATTCTAGTAAAAATATTTTTCCGTCATGTTATAACAATAAGGCTGTTACGCTTTTTATGCATGCGTAAGAGCCTGTTTTACGCTCACTTTAGCCATACACTTGCTGTGCAGGCTGGCTGCCCCACACCAACAAGGGTACGCGCGCAGCCTGCAACGCCGCACCGGCAGAGCTATTGGCTATACCGCCACCAGACTGTGTGTTGTGTGTGCAATCAAGGTCAAACCCCAACACAACAAGGTCTGCTGGGTAAGCCAGTTTAGCCGTGGCAACCGTATGCATAACACGGGGCAGAGAAAACGGCTGCCCCAGCCTGTGTTCTTCCATCATAACGGGGGGTAAAAGGCTATAAGGGAGTTCTTGCCCATGTGGGGCCAGCAAATGCAACAAAGAGGCCCGCGCCAACACGGTACGGCTGGCTTGCAACATTTTATGGGCGCATACGCTGTTGTCCCACACCACCAGAATGGACGAACCATAACCTCCGTCCCAATAAGGTGGAATAAGCAGCACAGGCCGGGCAAGGCCAAACAGAGTTGTTTCTGTTAAACTAGCGGGGCTTGAGCCTTGGGGCATGGTGGCCAGAATAACATCTGCCTCCTGCGCAAAACTGCTTATGCTGGTATTTTTTTTACCATCATCTACCAGCCAGTTTACTTCTGTTTCTTCAACCTGTTTTTGAGCATGGTGGTATTCTGTCTGCAACCAGTGGCAAAACTGTGTATGCAAAGCCGCAAGACGGCTACGGTGCTGCTCTTCAAACAAATAGGCCTCGGCTGGGGCTTGGGCCACATTTTTGGCAGCCGCATTAGGGCGCAGCGCCAAAATATTTAAGGTTTTTACGCCAGAAAGGGCTACAAGTTGTGCTGCCGCGTTAAGCAGGGCCGGTGCATGCTCGGGCTGGTCTAAAATAACAAGGCAGCGCTTCATGGTCTCCCTCTCCTTATTTAGACCAAAATAACAGCACACCCAAAGTAAAACGTGGTAAAATACCACACCATACTTGGGTCTTGGCTTTAAACGCTGCATACTAGACAAAGTTGCGTAAGCCTGTGGGCGGCTCTCTCGCCATAAGGTGAAGACAAAGCAGGGCTTGCCCCCTCGCTTTTATAAGCGTTATGCGTAAAAGTCTTTCTTTTAGCGGCAGTTAGGCCGTAGCACCGCGTGTAAAAGGATACCTGAACCTGTGCTGCTAAACGTGATTGAACGTGGCCCTGAAACACCAGACGCCCCCCACCTGCCGCCCATTATTTTGCTGCATGGGCTATTTGGGCGTGCGCGTAATCTGGGCTTTGTGCAACGCCGCCTTGCAGCAACGCACCGTACCTTTGCTATGGACTTACGCAACCACGGCGCCAGCCCCCACGGCCCCATGAGCTACGAAGCCATGGCAGATGATGTGCGCGAAACACTTGCCCATTATACGTCTGAACCCGCCATTGTGCTTGGCCACTCTATGGGTGGCAAAACCGCCATGATGCTGGCCCTACGCCACCCAGAGCAGGTACGCGCCTTAATTGTGGCAGACATAGCCCCGGCCGAGGGCGGCTTTACCCGCATGGACGTACCGCCAGACCTTGCTAACCTGCATTTTCCGGCCGAATTAGACCGTAAAGGGGCAGAAACCCTGCTGCGGCCCTTAATACCCAATGAAGCCGTGCGCCAAATGATGGTGCAAAATATGACCTTAGGCGAAAACCCCGGCTGGGCCATTGGCCTGCCCGATATTATGCACAGCCTGCCTGCTATTATGGACTGGCCCACTCTGCCCGCTGGCACCGTGTATAACGGGCCAACCCTGTTTTTAAAGGGTGAGCTTTCACCCTATATTCAGCCACACAACTTTGCGGGCATGCGCGCGCTTTTTCCGCATTATACGCTAGAAACCATAGGGAGTGCGGGCCACTGGGTGCATGCAGACGCCCCCCTCCGTTTTGCCCAACTGGTAGAAGACTTTGTAAGCAAGCACAGCGCACTCAACGCTGCGCATTAAGCCCTATGGGTTGGGGCTTTGCTTAAAGCCCCAACCCTTCTACTGGGCGGCCTGCCATGCTAAGTGCCACGGCCTCGGCAATACGGATGCCGTCTATACCGGCAGAGAGAATACCCCCCGCATAGCCTGCGCCCTCACCCGCAGGGAAAAGTCCCGGTGTGTTAAGAGACTGCCCATTTTGCCCACGCGGCACCCGCAAAGGTGATGACGTGCGGGTTTCAACCCCGGTCATAACCGCGTCTTCCATCGCAAAGCCTCTGAGCTTGCGGTCAAAGAGCGGCAAAGCCTCACGCAGGGCCTCAACCGCAAACGGGGGCAAACATGTTGCCAGGTCTGTTGGGGTAACACCGGGTTTGTAAGACGGCACAACCGCGCCCAAGGTTGTTGACGGGCGGCCTGCTAAAAAGTCACCCACGCGTTGGGCTGGAGCGTAATAATTCTCGCCCCCCGCAATAAAGGCTTTACGCTCCCACTCACGCTGGAAGGCCATACCGGCTAGCGGGTCGTTGGGGTAATCCTCACCGGGGCGGAGCTCTACCACCATGCCAGAGTTGGCGTTACGCTCTGCACGGGAATATTGGCTCATGCCGTTGGTAACAACCTGCCCCTCTTCCGATGTTGCTGCTACGACCGTGCCACCGGGGCACATGCAAAAAGAATACACACCACGTCCGTTGCTGGCGTGGTGCACCAGCCGGTATTCTGCCGCCCCCAAAAGCGGGTTACCGGCACTGGGGCCAAACTGGGCTGTATCAATAACAGATTGCGGGTGTTCTATACGCACGCCAATAGAAAACGGCTTGGCCTGCATTTCCACCCCGTTTTCATACAGCATAGCAAATGTGTCACGCGCGCTATGGCCTACAGCCAGCACAACGTGGTCTGCCTCAATCACGTCGCCCTGTGCTGTCCGCACACCCCGCAGGCGGCGGGTGCCGTGCTCAAACTCCAGACCATCTACGCGCGTGCTAAAACGGTATTCTCCGCCTGCGGCCTCAATTTCCGCACGGATATGCTCTACCATGCTCACAAGCCTGAACGTGCCAATATGTGGGTGGGCCAGATAGAGTATTTCTTCTGGTGCGCCAGCCGCTACAAACTCTTTCAACACCTGCCGCCCTAAAAAGCGGGGGTCTCGCACTTGGCTATACAGCTTGCCATCAGAAAATGTGCCAGCGCCCCCTTCACCAAACTGCACATTGCTTTCTGGGGTGAGTTCAGAGCGCCGCCATAGGGCAAACGTATCTACCGTGCGCTCACGCACAACCTTGCCACGCTCTAACAGCAATGGCCGCAACCCCATACGGGCCAACATAAGGGCGGCCATAAACCCGCATGGCCCTGCCCCAATAACAATAGGGCGTTTAAACCCCGGCTTGGCCGCCAACGTTGCCCCATAAGTAACCGGGGGCACCCACGCCATGTCTGGGGTGAGAGCAACGTGGCTGTCTTTGGGGTGGGCCGCTTTGTAACTGGCCAGAACGGCGGCCTCGTCTTTTACCACGCAGTCCAGAGTATAAACCAATTTAATGGCTGAACGCTTACGGGCGTCGTGCCCACGCCTAAACACGCTAAACCGCTCCAAGGTGCCCGGCACAAGAGACAGGCGCTCGTAAATGGCGGCTTCTAGCGCCTCTGGGGTGTGGTCAAGCGGTAGCCGCAGTTCAGTCAGTCGGAGCATGGCGCGACCTTCATCAAATATGGTAGAGAGGAATCAACTCAGAAAAGCACAGACCGGGCTTCCCTATGCCGGACAGCGCCCAAGCGCAACGGTGCCGTTGCAGACATGCTTAAAAGGATGCAGCATTTTATGGTCAAACCGCCCAGCCAGCAGCCCCGTTCGCCAGCCGAAACAGCGCATACTACCCCATGCACGCACTCGGCCCCCACCCCCGCCACAGCGGCTGCTGTGCCACAGGCACACACGCACAGCCCTGCTGCGGCACACGAGGCAGCACACAGCCATACGCATGAATGTGGCCACGCCAGCATGCCTGAACGGGCACACCAAGAGGGCGGCTGCACGCACGACCACGACCACGACCACGAAAATGAACACACACAGGCTGGCGGCTGCAACCACCACCATCATGGGTTTGGCCACCAGCATGTGCATACTCCGGCCTCTTTCGGGCGGGCCTTTGCCATAGGCATAACACTAAATGTTGTGTACCTAGCGGCAGAAGCCCTGTGGGGGGTGCTCTCACACTCGCTCGCCCTTTTGGCAGATGCCGGGCACAACCTGTCTGACGTGCTGGCCCTTGCTGCGGCATGGCTGGCTGAGGTGCTGTCTAAACGCTCGCCCTCCGCACGGTTTACCTATGGGCTACGGCGCTCTTCCATTCTGGCGGCGTTGGCCAATGCGGTTATTCTTTTACTGGTAACAGGCGGGGTTGCGTGGGAGTCTATTGGTAGGCTTATGGCCCCCACCCCGGTTGCTGGCAAAACGGTTATGATTGTGGCCGCCATTGGTATTGTCGTAAACGGGGCCACGGCATTGCTCTTTGCCTCTGGCCAGAAAAACGACCTCAATATCCGTGGGGCTTTTTTGCACATGCTCTCAGACGCCGTAACATCTGCCGCAGTTGTGGTGGCGGGCGGCTTAGTGCTGGCTACCGGCCTAACATGGATAGACCCTGCGGTAAGCCTTGCCATTTCTGTGCTGGTGGTGCTCACCACATGGGGGCTATTGCGCGACTCACTCGACCTTGCCCTAGACGGCGTGCCCCGCACGGTTGATTACACCAAAGTAGAAGCCTATCTGCGCACCGTACCCGGTGTGGCAGACCTGCACGACCTACACATATGGCCCCTAAGCACCACAGAAACCGCCATGACCGTGCATTTGGTACGCCCCCAAACACAGCCCCTTGCTGGCACCCCAGAAGAGGCACAAACCACCCTGCTGCATACGGTGGTAGAGGGTTTGCGCACCCGCTTTAATATTGCCCACCCCACCGTGCAGATAGAAGAAAGTACCTACATGGCCACCTGCCACCTGACAGACCCGCACACGGTCTGATACACAGGGCAGGCACTTTCCAAACGGGGGGCTTGCTGGTAGGCCCTTCTCTCCCTTGCCCCCAACAAGAGTGTACCTGCCTTGCCTCTTCCCCAAACCAACAAGGGCATTGCCCTGTGTAGTCTGGCTATCAGCTTGGTAGCACTGGGCCTTAAATATGCTGCTTGGGCCGTAAGCGGCAGCGTGGCCCTGTATTCAGACGCGGTAGAGACCATTATCAATGTAGTCTCAGCTTTAGGGGGCTTGTGGGCGCTTAGCATTGCCGAGCGCCCGGCAGACCACAACCATACTTACGGCCATTACAAAGCCGAATATCTTTCCGCCGTGGCAGAGGGCACATTGGTGCTACTGACCGCAGGCGTTATTGCGCACGAGGCCTGGCTGGGCTGGCACCACCCCCAACCCGCCGTAGCCCCCATAAAAGGCATAGCCCTCAATGGTGCGGCTACACTGGTTAACCTGCTGTGGGGCCTAACCATGGTACGCGCAGGCCGAGACCGCCGCTCTCCCGCATTATTGGCCGGAGGGCAGCATGTACTGTCTGATGTCTGGACAGGGGTTGGGCTGGTTGTGGGCATGGTGCTTATACCCCTTACCGGCTGGGCACGGCTTGATTCCGTATTGGCGGGGCTTATTGCCCTTAACGTGCTGCGCGTTGGGTGGGAGGTGATGCGGGACTCCATAGCAGGCTTGATGGACCAAGCCCCAGACCCCACCACCTTAGACGAAATACGCGATGTTATTGCCGATAACGGCCGGGGCGCCATAGAAGCACACGACATACGCACACGCATTACCGGGGCCATTACGTTTTTAGATTTTCACTTAGTGGTGCCGGGCAGCATGAGCGTGCATGACGCGCACGAAATTTGTGACCGCATAGAACACGCTTTGCGTAAAAAAATGGGCAACACTTTGGTGCATATTCATGTTGAGCCAGATAATTTGGCCAAGCATGAGGGCATTGTTTTTTGGCCCCGGCCCAAAATACCCTAAAAGAGGGAACCCAAAGGGCCAGCGTGGCGTCTAAAACCCACTTGCTTGTGTTTTAATTTACGCCACAACGCGGCCCCTCAAACCCCACCCGAGAAACAATGTGTAAAATACTGTTATACCCGCGCTCTATAAAAAGCCTTGTTTTGTGTTGACTATACTTCACAGCCAAGAAGATCATGCTAAAAGGCGCTGTGTTTTCTTGAAAAACAGGATTATTGCCTATGCCCGCTAGCGTGCGCGCAGCCTCTGTGCAACTTCGCCACATCCGTGAGCAAGCCAAGGCTGGTACCGTCAACTGGCGGCGCAAACTCATTTACTGGTCTGGTGCCATTATGGTGGGGCTGGTGGCTGTAGCCTTTGCTGCCTTGGCAGATAAAGCCGCCACCTTGCGCAACCATATTCTGGCGCTTAGCCCGTGGCTTATGCTGGGCGTGCTACCCGGCGGGCTGGCACTTTCTACGTGGCTTACCCGCACATGGTTTAGGGGCGCGCAGGGCAGCGGTATTCCGCAAGCTATTGCCTGCATGCACCTAAACGACTTTAGAGTGGTTGATAAAGTTCTCTCGCTCAAAATCGCCATTGCCAAAATTTTTCTTACTTCTTTTGGCCTGCTCTGCGGGGCCTCTATCGGGCGCGAGGGGCCAACCGTGCAGGTGGGGGCCGCCATTATGCACACAGTGGGCCGCTTTATGGGTATTCATGACCCGGTACGCCAACATGCCCTTATTAAAGCCGGGGGGGCCGCCGGGGTAGCTGCAGCATTTAACACCCCCTTGGCCGGTATTGTGTTTGGCATTGAAGAGCTTGCCCACTCTTACGAACAACGCACCAGCGGCACCATGCTAACCTGCGTTGTGCTGGCGGGTGTTACCGCCATAGCTATGGTGGGTAACTACACCTATTTTGGGCATACAGATTCCGTGGTGCCGGTTGGTGTAAGCTGGCTGGCCGTGCTGGTATGTGGGGTTGTAGGCGGGTTAAGCGGTGGCCTTTTTTCTGCCCTGCTTATTCGTATCTCCCGTGGTATTCCGGGCAAGCTTGGGGCGTTTGTAACACACCACCCCGTTGCGTTTGCCGCCCTGTGCGGGCTGGTTTTAGCCTGTATTGGCCTTGTGTCTGGCGGCATGACCTACGGCACAGGCTACCAACAAGCCCGAGATATTATTGTGGGCTCTGAGCACTACCCAGCCTCTTACTTTGTGCTCAAATGCCTTGCCACCATTGTATCTTACTGCTCGGGCATTCCGGGCGGGTTATTTGCCCCATCCCTTTCTGTTGGTGCGGGCATGGGGGGTTGGATAGCCCAGTTTTTACCACACACCACCCCCGGTGCCGTGGTGCTTTTGGGCACGGTGGCCTATTTTGCCGCCGTTACGCAGTCTCCGCTCACGGCTACGGTTATTGTTATGGAAATGTGCGATAACCAGCAGGTAACCTTGGCTTTGCTGGCCAGCGCCTTTTTGGCTTTTGCCGTGTCGCGCACCCTGTGCAGCCATGCTTTGTACGGTGCTTTGGCGGTTAAATTTTTGCGCTCAACCAACCATAAACCCGGTAGCTCTACCCGCCCCTCTACAGCGACAGATACCGCACGCTAAGCCTGTGCCCACAGCCCTTGGCAACGGACTTAAAGGGCACACTACCCGGTTTTTTGCATAAACCGCGCGCCCTATAGCCCGCGCGGCCATGCCAGTGTGCGCAGAATATCCGCGCTCTTTTGCCCCCTCTCTCTGGCGCATAAAACCCCACCGCCTTATATGAGAGGGCACTTGTTCGTGTTAACGGAGGCTCTGTTTAATGTCTGACGCTCTTTCCCCCACCGGCCAGCAGCCGCAAAATTTGGTGCCTGTTACCGTTCTCACCGGGTTTTTGGGAGCAGGCAAAACCACACTGCTCAACCATATTCTTACCGCAGAGCATGGCCGCAAGTACGCTGTCGTTATCAATGAATATGGTGAACTTGGCGTAGACAACGATCTGGTGGTCGATGCCGACGAAGAAGTGTTTGAAATGAACAACGGCTGCATTTGCTGCACCGTGCGTGGCGACCTTATTCGTATTCTCAACGGCCTGATGAAACGCCGTGGCAAATTTGACGGCATTATTATTGAAACCACCGGCCTGGCAGACCCCGCCCCCGTAGCCCAGACCTTTTTTGCTGATGAAGACGTGCGCGCCAAAACCCGGCTTGACGCCGTGGTAACCGTGGTTGACGCCCTTAATATTGAGCAAACCCTAAAAGAAAGCCCAGAAGCCAACCAGCAAATTGCCTTTGCTGATGTGATGATTCTGAACAAAACCGACCTAGTTGACGCCGCCAAACTGCAACAGGTTGAGGCCACCTTGCGGGCCATTAACGCTTTTGCGCCTATTCACCACGCCCAAAAAGGCAACGTGAAATTAACAGACGTTATGGATCGGGGCGGGTTTGACCTGCAACGCGTGCTTGAAAACATGCCCAATTTTCTGGAACACCCAGACCACAAGCATGAAGAAGACGTAAATAGTGTGTCTTTGGTGGTGAAAACCCCACTGGATGCGAACAAGTTCCAACTCTGGATTAGCGCCCTGCTGCAAGAAAAAGGCGGCGACATGCTGCGCACCAAAGGCATTTTAAACTTTGCGGGCGAACCAGACCGTTTTGCGTTTCAGGCCGTACATATGATGGCCGATGGCAATAATATTGGCCCTTGGAAAGACGGCGAAGCCAAAGAATCTCGGCTGGTCTTTATTGGTCGCAACCTTAACCGCCCGCAGCTCCGCCGTGGGTTTGAAAGCTGTGCCGTAGCATGAGCCAGACCCTTACCATTCGTGGCCTCATAGAAAAACGCGGCGCAACGCGCACCGTAGAAGGCCAGATTACCGCCTGCGCTGCCTCGCGCGATAACCAGCGGTTTGCTTTTACCACTGGCGAAGGCGATGTAATTGTGGCCCACAGGGCAGACCTAGGCAATTCTGCCGCGTGGTCTACCCATGCCGTGCATGACGGCCCTACTTTGTGCCTTACCCCAGATACAGACCCTCACGGCTTTTTAACCGGCGGTGATGACGGGCGCATTTGCCGCCTTGATATGCACGGCGAAATTGAAGAGCTTGGCAAAGGCCGCCGCTGGGTAGAGCATATTGCCACCTATGTTGATGGCAAAACCGCCCTTATTGCCGCAGCATCTGGCAAGCAGGTCGAACTGCGCGACGCCACAGGCCGCAGCGTGCTTAAAACGTTTGAGCACCCCTCATCTGTAACCGGCATTGCGTTTGATAATAAGGGCAAACGCATTGCGGCCTCGCACTATAACGGTGCGTCACTGTGGTACACCCAGTCTAAAAGTGACAACCCACGCCAGCTTGAATGGAAAGGCAGCCATATTGGCATAGCCATGCACCCACAAGGCGAGGCCCTTATTACCGCCATGCAAGATAACGACCTGCACGGCTGGCGGCTGTCAGATGGCCATAATATTCGCATGAGCGGCTACCCCACCAAGGTGCGCTCCATGTCGTTTTCGGCCAATGGCAAATGGCTGGCCACCAGCGGGGCCGATGTTGTGGTAATGTGGCCTTTCTTTGGGGGCGGCCCTATGGGCAAGCCACCACAAGAGCTACCCAGCGCAGGCGGAGCACCTTGCACACAGGTGGCTTTCCACCCGCAGCAAGAGGTTTTAGCCGCTGGTTTTGCAGATGGCACCGTGCTGATGATTGAAACTACGACGCAACGAGTGTTACCAGTGCTTTTAGGTGGTAACGGCTCCATAAGTGCTCTGGCCTACAGCCCAGACGGCTGCATGCTTGGTTTTGGTACAGAAGAAGGGCTGATCGGCCTAGTTGATCTCGCCGCTGCCTAACGCGCAGGTCTGCCAGACCTGTAGCGTCTGGCAGACAACAAGTGCGTGACCTCAACAAGCAGTGCATTGCGTATATCGGCTTTCCCCCCAATGAGAGAGGGAGAAAGCATGGGAGGACAGTATCAGTATGAGCGATCCGTTTCGGTTGGTGATTGTGGGCGGCGGTATTGCCGGCCTTGCTCTGGCAACACGCCTTGGTAAAAGTGTTGGCCGCTCGGGCAAGGTAGACATTACGCTGGTAGACAAGGGGTTTGCCCATGTCTGGAAACCCATGCTCCATTGCTTTGCCGCAGGCACAGCCCGGAACGAAAACGACCGTATTACCTTTATCTCTCATGCTGCGGGCCATCATTTTCGTTTCTGCTACGGCGAAATTTCGGGCCTAGACCGCGCCAACCGCCGCATTACCCTAGCCCCATTGGTAGAGCAGGACGCAAACAACGTACTGCTAGAAGAGCGCTACCTTGATTACGACGCCATTATTTTTGCCATAGGCTCCCGCGCGAACGACTTTGGCACCCCCGGCGTGCTGGAACACTGCATTTTTCTGGACAACGTGGTTGAAGCCAACAACTTTAACGAACGCTTCCGCCATGCCTTGTTGCAAGCCTACGGGCGCGGCACACCGCTTGATATTGCCATTGTAGGCGGCGGGGCCACGGGCGTACAGTTAGCGGCAGAGCTCCATAAAGCACTCGATATTGGCTCGCTTTACAACTTTACCCCTAAAACACCAGAAATGCGCGTAACCTTGCTAGAAGCCGGGCCGCGTATTCTGCCCTCCTTCCCTGAAGATGTGTCTGAAGCTGCGCATAAACAGCTTGAAGAACTCAAGATTTCTGTACGCACAGGGGCTATGGTGAGCGGGGTTGACGAAAAAGGCTTTATTTTAAAAGACGGCACACGTGTTGATGCACAGTTCCGTGTTTGGGCGGCAGGCGTTAAAGCGCCAGATGTAACCCGCGTGATGGACGGTTTAGACTGTGCCCGTGGTGGGCAGCTTGTGGTTAAACCCAACCTGCAAACCACAGAAGATGAGCATATTTTTGCAGTAGGCGACTGCTCTTTTATTCAAGACGCCCCGCTGCCCCCTACCGCACAGGTTGCCCGCCAAGAAGCCCACCACCTTGCCAAACATCTACCTGCTTGGATTTTAAACAAAACGGCCATACCGCCATTTAAGTTTAACAACCGCGGCGCCATTGTAGCCCTTGGCAGCTATAACGGCTGGGGCACGTTTGGAGATGGTAAAACCTTTGGCGGCGGCGCCCTGCACGGCCTAAGTGCCCGCCTTGGCCACACCGCCCTGTACCGCCAGCACCAAATTGAACTCTACGGCCTGCCACGCGGCCTTATTGCCTGCTTTACAGACTGGTTAGACGGGTTTGTGCGCCCCTCTATCCGTATGGACTAAACAGCCCATTGGGCCAGCAAGCCGGTGCTTTCATTTAACCGGCTTGCATGCACCAACCCCCTCTTGAGCCGAACTGCACTGGCTGTTTCATAGAGCTTGCCCCCAGTTGCGCCGTGAAAACACGCATAAGAAAACTCTGTAAAACTAAAATTGAGTATCTAGCTACGTGCTTTTGCAGCGCAATTAGGCCGATCTAAAGTCATTGTGCTGTTGTGTGGGCTGTTGGGCTGTTGGGCTGTTGGGCTGTTGGGCTGGAATATATGAGGCTTACATGTAGGCTTTTAAAAGCCCCTAACCCCCAGAAAAATAGCTTTTAAAGCCCTAAGCCTACACACAAAAACAGAGGGCAACCTTATAGGGTGCCCCCTGTTTTAAGTGGTATATTTTAGAACTCTGTTGTTATTTTTCAGATTTTTCCAAAAATTCTTCAACAATTTTATTTACGTCAGCCGCTTTTTCCATTTGGGGTAAATGCCCACTTTCTGCCAGTACGTGTACCTCTACTTTATCTGGCAAAGTTTTAGCAGCGTCTGCTGAAAGAATGGCATCTTCCTGCCCCCAAATAACCTCTACGGGTATATCGGTTTTTTCAAGCACAGGCAGCAGGGCATCACGCTGGCGGTCATTATCAAAGCAGGCGCTGGCAATGGTGCGCAGGGCGTCTCGTGCGCCATCTAGGCGGCGGGCACGCACTACGGCATCTACCATTTTACGGCCAATAAGGGCTTTATTGTAAACCAGTTTTTCTAACTCATGCTGTACGGCACGGTTACGCTCTGCTTCTGTAAAGCCGGTTATAAAGTCGGCATTAACATGTGTGCCAATCGTTGCCGGGGCAATAAGGGTTAAAGACGCCACTTTTTCTGGTGCATCACGCAATACTGTAAGGGCCACCCCCCCACCAAGGGAGTGCCCCATAACATGCGCTTTGCTCACCCCAAGCGCATCAAGCAAGCTGGCAACCACTTTGGCCAACCCAGCCAAAGACCCATCTTGCACGTTTTTGCTAGACGCCCCATGGCCGGGTAGGTCAAACGCAATTACCTTACGGTTTTTTGCCAAACTGTCTTGTGTAAGCAGCCAGTTGCCTATGTCGCCCCCAAAACCATGCACCAACAGCAGGGGCAAGCCCTCACCACTGCCTACCTCGCGCACGTTTAGGGTATAGCCTGCAACCTCTACCGGGTGCGGTGCGCTTGATGGGCCTTCAGCAGTATCGCTCTCTGCTTGGGGGGCCTGCTCTTCCTGAAATTTGGTAATAAAGGCGTCTAGTTCAGCCTCGGTTGCGTCTGCATCGGCTAGCACACCAATTAACGCGCCTACGGGCAAGGTTTCACCCGCTTGGGCCACTTGCCTGCGCAGCACGCCTGCTGCGGGGCTTTCGTAGCCGCTGGTAATTTTACTGGTTTCAATATCTGCCAGTTCATCGCCCTGTTTTGTGGCTTGCCCTACATCAACTGTCCAACTGGCCAGTTTTCCTTCTGTCATGGCAAGACCAAATTTGGGCATGGTAAGGGCTACAAGTGTTTGGGCCATGGCTTAGGCAACCTCGTGCGTGTGCTGTTTCATGAGAGATTTAACCGCAGCTTCAATTTTATCTGCGCTGGGCATATACAATTTTTCAAGCGGGGTAGAAAATGGCACCGGCGTATGCGGCGGCACAACCCGTTTAATAGGGGCTTTAAGTGTATGAAACGCCTGCTCTGCTACAAGGGCTGAAATATCGCACGCCATGTTGCAGCGCGGGCTCGATTCATCAACCACCACAAGGCGGCCCGTTTCTGCCACACATTCCAAAATAGTCTGCTCATCTAACGGAGAGGTGGTGCGCGGGTCTATAACTGTGCAGGTTATGCCCTGTTTTTCCAGCCGGTCTGCCGCTTCGTTGGCCATACCCACCATGCGGCCTATGGCAACAATGGTAACATCTTGCCCTTCGCGGGTTAGGTTCGCCTCTCCAAACGGAATGGTGTAGGCCTCGTCTGGTACGTCTTCCTCATCATCATACATCACCTTGTTTTCTAAAAAGATCACAGGGTCATCATCTCGTATGGCTTCAATAAGCAGGCCTTTTGCCTCGTAGGGAGAGGACGGAATAACCACCTTTAAACCCGGTATGTGCGTAAACAAAGGGTAGAGAGACTGGCTATGCTGGGCGGCGGCATTAAACCCGGCCCCATACATAGCCCGAATAACCATAGGTGTGCGGGCTTTGCCCCCAAACATATACCGGAATTTTGCAGCCTGATTAAGCACCTGATCCAAACAGGAGCCAATAAAGTCTACAAACATAAGCTCTGCCACCGGGCGCAGGCCGGTAGCCGCAGCGCCAGCCGCAGCGCCAATATAAGCAGCTTCAGAAATTGGGGTATCGAGCACGCGCTCTGGGCCAAATTCTGTATAAAGCCCTTTGGTAACACCCAGCACACCACCCCACGCATCGGTTACGCCAGAGGTGCCGCCCTGCCCACCTGCAATATCTTCGCCCATCAAGACCACGTGGGGGTCTCGGCGCATTTCTTGGCGCAGGGCTTCATTAATGGCCTGACGAAAACTTTTTTTGCTCATTGTTCTTTTTTCATCCCTTGTAAATGGCGGCCCAGCCTTTGCCACCTGTTGGCGGGAAAATACTACTCAGTAAGAAACATACACATCTGCCATAAGGGCTTTATCTTCAGGCCATGGTGCGGCTTTTGCGGCCTGCACAGCACTTTCCACTTCATCATCAACCGCGTGGTCAATGTCATCTAGGGCTGTGGGGTCTAGCAGGCTAGTTTGTGTCACTTTATCCCGAAAAATGTTCAGACAATCACGTGTTTCTTTTTCTCGGGCCACTTCACCTGCTGCGCGGTAGGTCATGGCATCGCCTTCAAAATGGCCATACCAGCGGCTAAGATGCACATGCAGCATAACCGGCCCTTTGCCAGAGCGGGCATGGGCTATGGCTTCCCCGGCTGTTTCATACACAGAAAAGAAATCTGTGCCGTCACACTCAAGATATTTCATGCCAAAGCCTGCCGCGCGGTCTTTTTGTGTGCCCGCACACGCGTAAGAAGACCCCGTAGCCTCACCATAGCCGTTATCTTCCACCACAAAAACAGCAGGGAGCTTCCAGACAGTGGCAAGGTTTAAGCTTTCTAGGGTAAAGCCTTCGTTAGAGGCGCCATCTCCGTAAAAAGCAACGGCTACACCGTTATCTTTTAGTGTTTTATGAGAAAGGGCTGCACCACAAATAAGCGGCGGCCCACCGCCCACAATACCATTGGCCCCCAACATACCCTTAGACAGGTCTGCAATATGCATAGACCCACCCTTACCCCGGCACACGCCGGTTTGGCGGCCATAAATTTCGGCCATCATGCCGCCTACATCAACACCTTTGGCAATACAGTGCCCATGCCCACGGTGCGTACTGGCAATGGTGTCGTTTTCGCTTAAATGCGCGCACACCCCAACGGCAGAGGCTTCCTCGCCGCAGTAAAGATGAACAAAACCCGGTATTTCGCCTGTCGCAAATTCGACATGCAGCCGTTCTTCAAACACACGAATGGTACGCATGGCACGGTAAGACTGAAGAAGGACATCTCTGGCTATTTGCATGAGGAATTCCTTATTATTTTTGTTGCTCCGAGCTTGCGCTCTGGTCACGCGCTGCATGTTACAACATGCAAGCGAAATGTCAGTTCACTTTATACGCGTCACGTATATGTGAATTTCTTAAATGGAATATTGGCCTTTTACCGCGCGCCAGCCAAAAGCAACACAGTGCCTTAGCGGGTGTCACACGCATGTGTTATGGCCGCTAACAGGTTGGCCAGTTACAACTGGCCCACACGCACACCTACTGCTGGGCGGGTACCCACCCGCTTACTTACAAAGGAGAAAAAACCGATGACAAACCGTGTCGCCCTAATTACCGGCGGAAGCCGTGGCATTGGCGCTGCCGTTGCAGAACACCTTGCTGCCGATGGGTTTGATATTGCACTTTCCTACGCCAGCAGTGCCACCCGTGCAGAAGAACTGGCTGAAAAACTGCGCAAAACAGGCCGTAAAGTGCTTACCATTCAAGCCGATGGCGCCAGCGTTGAAGGCAACCGCAAGGTTGTGGCTGAAACCGTTAAGCATTTTGGCAGGCTGGACACCTTGGTGTGCAACGCCGGTGCTTACCCCTATACCAGCATTGAAAACGCAACCCTTGAGCAGATTGAGCAAACCCTTAACCTCAACCTGCGTGGCGTTATGGTAGAAACCCACGAAGCCACCCAGCATATGCAAAAAGGTGGGCGCATTATTCTTATGGGGTCTGCTTTTGCGGGCCGTGCGCCATTTGGTGGCTTGTCTATTTACTCTGCTACCAAAGCAGGCTTGCGTGGCTTTGCCCAAGGTGCCGCCCGCGACCTAGCCCCCAAGGGCATTACCATTAACGTGGTAGAACCCGGCCCCATTCATACAGACATGAACCCCTCACACACTGAAGGGGCTGCTGTACTGGCAGGTTTTGTCGCAACGGGCCAATACGGTGCAGTGGCCGATATTGCACGGGCTGTTTCTTTCCTTGCCAGCCCAGATGCAGGTTACATTACAGGCGCAGCCCTGCCTGTAGATGGTGGCCTGTTAGCGTAAAAAAACGCCCCTGCTTTGGCTGCCTACTGGGTGGCAAAAGCAGGGCTATAGTGGTGTTTTTAACCCATACGCCCCCCAGCAATGGGGCTGTGTGGGTTAAAAAACACTACCTTAGCAGCCCCCTCAAGCCCGCATCCTTAATAAAGGGCTTTGTAGCAAAAGCCCCTTTTAAGCACTCTCTATTCTGGGGCTGCGGTTTCTTTCTCGCGTTTATATAAGGCGTAATATTCATCTGCCATACGGCGCAACGCGGCCCCTATGCTGGCATATTGGTATTCGTTCAGGTTAGCGAGAGACGCCCGAGCCGATGGCCTGCGCACAGCAAACCCAATACCGGGTAGCAGCACCACGCCGGTTTCTTCTGCTATACGAAACAGAATGGTTTTGTAATCTACCCGTGTCATGAGCCAGCGGGCAAAACGGGTGCCGTAAAGCTGCGTTGCCACCTTTGCCATATCTATAAGGGTATAATAATGCGTGCTGCCGTCATCATCTGGGGCAGAAACGCCAAGGTCTCGGTATAGGGCAAGTTCTCGGCGGTGCAGTAGGTTTTTAAGGGCTGTTTTATAAGCGTCTCGGCCATCCATAAGGGCAAAGAGAGAAAACAGCACCATTTGCACTTGCTGGGGCGTAGAAAGGCCAGCCGTGTGGTTAAGAGCAACCGTGCGGCTATCTGCCACCAGCCGGTCTATAAACTTCAGGCTTCTTACATCAGGCGTTAAAGAGGCGTAGCGTTTATCGAGCACCTGTTTATCTGCCTCGGGCAAGTCTGCCAAAGCTTTGTCCAGCACGTTTTGAGCATGGGTGGCAATAACCCCCAAGCGCCAGCCCGTTGAGCCAAAATACTTTGAAAAAGAATAGACCAGAACAGTATTATACGGGCACATGCTGTAAAGAGAGCGGAAATTGTCTGCAAATGTGCCGTACACATCATCTGTCACAATAATCAGGTCGGGCCGTTTGGTTTTTACAATTTCGGCAATGCGAGCCAGCCCTGCATCATTTATTTTAACCGATGGCGGGTTGGAGGGGTTAACCACCAAAAACACCTTTACATCGGGGTCGAGCAGTTTATCCAGCTCTGTATCTGGGTATTGCCAGCCACTTTCTGGGGTGGCGTTTATGGCGACTTCTTGCAGTTGGTATTCGCGCAGCTCGGGTATTTCAACATAAGGGGTAAAAACCGGCATACCAATGGCGGCTTTGTCACCCGGTTTTATAAGCCCGTTTTCTTTCAGCGAGGCAAAAATATAGCTAATGGCCGCAGTGCCGCCCTCTAGGGCAAACAGGTCGGTGCTGGTGTTGGGCATGGTGCCGCCCGCCATTTCACGCAGGAGGTACTGCCGCACCACTTTTTCGGAATATTTGAGCATGCGCGGTGGTATGGGGTAGTCGCACCCCAAAATACCCGCTGTCATTTCCAGCAAAAAGCCTTCGGCGCTCAAGCCCATCTGGTCGCGAACATAAGACAGTGCGCGGCGCAAAAACGCAACGCCGGGTTGGTCTTTATTGGCGGCTACAAACGCATTAAAGCGGGCTTCTATGCCGTCTCTTTGCGGGGGGCCGCCCACGCCTTCTGCCATGTAAGAAAAAGACAGCTCAGATTCTGCCGCAGCAAACAGCCCAAGCTGGAAAAAACCCTGCCTTGGCGTTGTTGCCAGAAAGTTGGGGTTACCGCGCCCTGCATCCAGCATGGTGCGCTGCCCCCGGCCAGAGGCCAAAGCGATAAGCTGATCTTTGAGTTCAAAGGGGCTTAAATTGCGAAATTTCTCATAATCGGAAGGGGTCGTCATGGCCTTTTCCTTACCGGCAGCACGGCATGTTACTATAGGGGGCTTTGTTCTAAAGCTATTCCCTCAAAACCGAGTAGCTGCCATACACTCACACCTGCGCGAGCCGTGCATCCTATCGTGGGGGCGCAAACTTGCAAGGGTAGGTAAAGCGTGCCAAGCACCGTTTTACGCGCTCTTTTTTACAGCAACAGTTGTAATTAAGCGCAAAATAGAGTGAAACAAACTGAGCAGGCGCATTCTCACCCTCTTTTGTGGTATATGAGCCTCTATCTTCTCTTCTCCCTCTCTTTAACTTCCATGCGTGGCACACGCCACTTGTTTCGAGATTGTGCGTAATGACCCCCCCCAAGCGGAAAACCAGTTTGCTGGATATGCTCAACCCCTGCCTGCAGGGCAAAAAGCGCCGCTGTGGCCGACCTACGCCAGAAGATACAGAGCAGCTTGACCAATACCTGCTAGAAGTTGCCGCCGGGTTGTTTGTTGAACACGGCTACGCTGGCACATCTGTAGACCAGATTGCGCGCAAGGCCTCTGCCAGTAAGCAGACCCTGTACCGCCGCTATGCCTCCAAAGAAGATCTGTTTAAGGCGGTTATTACCAACCTGACCGCCTGCGTGGTGCATACCATGAAGGAGACCCCCCTCAAGAACCCGCTTGAGGAGCTTAAACATGTTATGTGCCTGCTACTTGACCTAACGCTGCAACCCATGGCGCTAGGCACCTACCGCATTTTAATAGCCGATGCCTACCGCTACCCCACCCTTATGGAATACGCGACCCAAACCATTGGCGAACCGATTGATTCCAGCATTTTACGCCTGCTGAAAGCTGCTGAAGCCGCAGGCCAGATTAGGCAGGGTTTAGCAGATGCCACAACCGCCAACCTGTTAAGCGGCCTTATTACCGGCACCCCGCTAGAGCAGGCCCTTTTTGGCAAAACCCCTTTTACAACCGCCCAAGAACGCCATGATTTTTTTGAGCGTGGCTGGGCCATGTTTATACGGGCTGTTGGCACGGCCCCCGCCTAAAAGCACACGCCCCAGCGCTTTAACGCTTTATGCCGGGCCGGGCACAAACTCCAGTACCAGACCATTCATGCAGTACCGCTCCCCTGTTGGGGGTGGCCCATCGGGAAAGACATGGCCTAAATGGCCACCACACTGCGCGCAGCATACCTCGGTGCGTACCATGCCGTGGCTTGTATCACGGTGGCTTTTAACCCCACCCTCTAGCGGCGCGTAAAAAGAGGGCCAGCCGCTCCCGCTCTCGTATTTTGTGCTTGAAGAAAACAGTGCCGCGCCACACCCGGCACAGTGGTAAATACCTTGGCGTTTTTCAGCAAGAAGCGGGCTAGAGCCGGGGTATTCAGTGCCGCGCTTACGCAAAATATGGTTTTGCTCTGCGGTTAGCGGGCGCGCTCCGCAGCCGGTTTTGGGGGCGTTATCTGGCATGGTTGCTGCTCCTAACATAACAGGGGGCCACGCTATGCGGCCTAGCGCACACACGTAGCACAGGCAGAGTTTGATTGCCCGTAACGCCCCCTATGTTACAAAAGTTGCAGCACATCACCCCTTTGTTTTTGGCCCATTGTCAAAGCTAAAACAGCCATGACACTGTGCAAAAATGAATACCCAAGTGCTCACACCCCGCCCCGTTATCATGCTATTTCGAGATGATTTTCGGCTGGCAGATAACCCAGCCCTTAATGCTGCCCATGCCAGCGGGCAGCCTGTTGTATGCGCCTTTGTGCACGACCCCGACACACAACGCCCCGGCGCTATTGGCTGGTGGCTAAACCAAGCCCGCAGCGCTTTAGCCGCAACCCTGCGCGAACAGGGCGGCACCTTGCTTGAGGTAGAGGGGACAACCCCAGAGGCCGTGCCCCAGCTTGCCAAAATTTTTAACGCCGAGACCGTGTTCTGGAACCGCCGTTACGACCCAACCGGCAAAGCACAAGACACCCAAACTAAAGCCACGCTAGAAGCCCAAGGGGTTTGCGTACACTCCCTACCCGGCCGCTTGCTGCATGAACCCTGGACAGTGCAAACTGGCAGTGGCCAACCTTATAAGGTTTTTACCGCATGGTGGCGGGCCGTGCGCGATATGCCACCACCGGGGCGCTGTGTTTCTGCCCCACGCACGCTCACCTTTGCCCCATGGCCAAAAGCCGCCCACGCACTGGCAGAGCACGCACACACATTGCCCCCCCACACACTACCCGAAGGGGCAAACGCCGCAGAGCAAGACTGGCCATGCTCTGAAGCCGATGCCCACGACATGCTGCAAGAGTTTATTGAAAACAACGTGGCCCGCTACAGCCAAGAGCGCGACCGCCCCGACAAAGACACAACATCGCGCCTTTCACCCTATTTACGGGCGGGGCTTATTTCGGCCCGGCAAGTGTGGCACGCGGTTGAAGACGCTGTACAAAAACACGGCCACATAGCCGAAAATGCATGGACATTTTTGTCTGAACTCGGCTGGCGCGACTTTGCCTATACCCAGTTGTTTTACCACCCCACACTGGCAACCGAAAACCTACGCCCAGAATTTAACGACATGCCGTGGCAAAATACGCAAAAACTGCTGCACGCATGGCAACAGGGCCAAACAGGCTACCCCTTAGTTGATGCAGGCATGCGCCAGCTTTACCAAACCGGGTGGATGCATAACCGTGTACGCATGGTTGTGGCCTCTTTCCTGACCAAGCATTTGCTTACAGACTGGCGCAAAGGCGAGGTCTGGTTTCATAACCGCTTAGTTGATGCAGACCCAGCCCAAAACGCCATGAACTGGCAATGGTGTGCAGGCACCGGCATTGATGCCTCACCTTGGTTTAGAATTTTCAACCCGGTTGGGCAGTCTGAAAAATTTGACCCAACTGGCGCCTATATTCGCACATGGGTGCCAGAATTGCGCCACCTACCAGACAAACTTATCCATACCCCCTGGAAAGCAGACCCCGCCTTGTGCCGCCAAATAGGGCTGCACCTTGGTAAAACCTACCCCCACCCGATAGTAGACTTAAAAGAGGCACGGGCCGTTGCGTTAGCCCATTACAAAAACCTGCCTGCACGACAAAAGGAAGATTAAAAATACACCTTATTTAAATAAGGCCGCGTTGTTTGGCTATGGCCACAGCGCGGCCTGTATCGGTTGTGCCAAGTTTGTGGCGCGCAACACGCAAATAAAGCCGCACCACAGGCTCGGACAATTTAAGCCGGTGGGCAATTTCTTTACCCAGTAAACTTTCCGATGCCAGCTTGAGGCATTCTTTTTCGCGCTGAGAGAGAGCAAAATGCTCTTCTGGCACCAAGTTACGCAAACGCACAAAACGCTGGTGCACATACGTGGCTACAAGCTGGTAGTCACGTATGTAGCTAATACGTATAGGGCCGTTAAACGTATCTGCATTTCTACCTGTAATCGTAAAAACGGCGCGCTCTCCGGCTAGACCGCATAAAGGTATGCTCAGGGCCGAAGCCCCAAGGTCAAACGCCTGCGAATCTGCAAACAGCTTTTGTTGCTCTGGCGTTGTTATTTTAAGCTCGCTCCATTCAAACGGTAAAATGGAGCGTAACCCACGCTGAATAACCGGGTCTATGCGCGCATAGTCGTTGGCTAAGTAGCACTGCACCCAGGCATCTGGGTACGTTGTAAAGCCGGGTTCTGGTGGGGGCGGGTGCTGTGGGTCACCCAAGTAATGGTACACCACATGTTGTAAGTCACCCATGCTGGGCACGAGTGTTACACTCTCTTTTAATTCAAGCAAGGAAGATGCATTGGCAATAGCGCAAACAAGTTCCTGCATTACACGTGGTGGTACAAGCATCAGGCTTGAGCATAGGCACCAAATGTTAAATAAGCAACAACACTTTTATTGAATTCAAGAATTGTTCTCAATAAAACATTACAATATTAATATCTATTGTTAAAACAACATGGCCTGCCGTTCAGACATGTGACGCAAAGCGCTTGGGTTTACGTTCCATAGCCCTAAGCAAATATCGTCTTGCTCATGCTGGGCGTGTGTCAGCAAAAACGGCTCCCATC
Source organism: Acetobacter orientalis (assembly GCF_000963965.1). Lineage (GTDB taxonomy): Bacteria > Pseudomonadota > Alphaproteobacteria > Acetobacterales > Acetobacteraceae > Acetobacter > Acetobacter orientalis. Next base: position 74,768 of record NZ_BAMX01000001.1, on the reverse strand, counting down.
CAATACGGCGGTAAATGCGGTTCATGTTTTTATAATACAGGCCAGAGAGCTGGCTAATGCCATTTTCAAACGCAATACGGCACAGGGCTTTTGAAACTTGAATGGTCACAGCCCGCCCTTCTGGGCTTGCACTGTCTCCGGTTACGCACATACGTGTGCATTCCCAAATATCGGGGCTAATAATATCTGGGCAGTCATCAAAAAATTTATGAAATTCACGCCGTAGCATGGTGGGGCCGGTGGTCGGCATAATACGTAAAGAGGCACTATGCTCACCATCTTTGTTTAAAGACACAAAGTAAAGCGGGTTGCAGGTACGGTCGTATTCGTCTTCTTCACGGCTGTTTTTAATGGCGGCGTGCCATTCTGGCCTATCACCAAATACGGTGGCGCGGGCCTGAATCATTTTATCGTAGGCGGTGGCGTAGCTATGGCGTTCTTTATAAGAAAACACATACGGCATGTGTGGGGCTCCAGCTTAAGCGCAACCATTAGAAACACCATGCCTGCGTTGTTCTATATGTTATAACAAAACACCTCACCGTGACCTTTGCAAAAAAGAGTACCCTGCTCTTTCCCTTTACGCATGCCCCAAGCCTGCTGGCTGTTACCCTAACAGGGTCTTATTTTTAATGAATATGAAAGCCCACCGGTATGCGCCCCACCTGTGCTGCGGCCTCTGGCGGGGTGCAACGTAAAGCACGGGCGGCGGTTAGGGCTTGTGCGTCTAGGTCATCATAGCCCGTACTTTGCACCAGTTTTACGGCTTGCACCGCACCTGTTGCGGCTAAAGAGACCTCAACCACGGCCTCACCTTCTTCATGCAAACGGCGGGCCATTGCGGGGTAATGGGTTTGTGGCGGTGTGCAGCGTAGCGCCGTTACACTCCCCCCTTTTGCCGCATGCTCAGCCGAGGCCGGAACTGGCGCATTATGCACAGCTTGCGCCCCATCTGGGGCAACTGCTTGGGGTTGGGTGTTAGGGGTAGGGGCATGTTCCCCCGTTGGGGCTGGTGGGGCTGGTGGGGCTGGTGGGGCTGGTGGGGCTGGTTTAGCGCCATGCTGCATAGGCGGCATAGTGTGTTTATGCGCCTGTACCTGCCGGGGTGGCAGCGGTTTAAACAGCGGTACATCAGGCAAGGTTTCGGTTGCCAACGGTACTGGGGGTGGGGCTACGGGTGGCGGGGTATCGTCCATAGACATGGGCGGCGTGTTGGCCACAGGCTGTGGGGCGTGCGCCACGGCAGGTGGTGGCGGGGCACTGGCGTGTGTCTCAAACACCATTTGCACAGATTTTTCACCCGGTGCGCTGGTAGGCGGTATGGCCGCGCGGTTTGCCAGCAAACACACCAATACCACCCCATGCAACACGGCAGCACACAAAGCCGCCACCCCAAAGACTCGGCCAGAAAAAGACCGCGCTGGCACAGGCTGTAGGGCATTTTGCGCACTCCCGCCTGCCATGCCGGTTATAGGCCCTGTATGCGCTGTACCCTCCGGCCCCGGTTGGGTAGCCCCCAATGGCGCCAACCCAGCCGTTAAAACTGTAGCAGGGTTAAGGCGTGGCACAGGCCCGTGTTCTTGCGCCCAGACAATGCCCCCCAACGCAGGCACAGGTGCGGCTGTGTCTGGCTGGTGTCGTGGCAGGCGGGGGTCTGGCATACGAGTGTGCACGGCGGTTGTACTGTTTACCCTGTTGCAAATACGCGGCATGGCTTTATACCCAGCCAAGAGCTTACACCACGTTTGATTACGTGTCCGGCTTGTAGTTGCACAGCCCACAGCAACCAAAGCTGCCCCGCATGTGGCACACATCACTGTGCCCTCAGGCAGTGCGCTGCTGGTGCCCAACACCTGCAAGACCTAAACCGAACACGCAAAGGAGTTTTAGCCGCTCTTATGCCCCGCGCCCTCAACCCTGTTACTGCGCTGCTAAAGTGGCCGCTGGTTGCGGTAACACTGCTGGGCTTTTTGGGGCTGTTGGCACTCCAGAGCTTTTCTCTACCAGATGAACTACCCCGTGCGGCCATAGAGCGCCTGCTAGGGGTAGATATTGCCCCCAACACACCCAGCCCGCCTGCGCACCCCCCTGCCATGATAATGCCCCATAACGGCATAATGGCCGGGCACCACATGCACAGCATGCAGCAGGGTGGTACAAACACACAGCATACGCCACAGCACCACCACGGCAGCGAAAGCTGCCCTTTGTGCCCGTTGCTGTCACTCCCCGCAGCACTGCCTTTGGGGGTGGTACTGGTGCCGCCACCTATACAGCGCTGGATACGGCGGGGCAGTTGTGCCTCTACCCCACGCGGGCCGCCCCCTATTGCGCTGGGGCTACCACCTTCACGCGGGCCACCTGCCTGACAAACACAGCCTACTGAGCCTTTCTGCCACCCTTTTGGCCAGAAAACCGCTTTGCATGCCTTGTTTGCAGGATCTGTCTTTATGTCTTTTTCTTTTAGCCACCACCGGGGCAATGGCCCCGCGTGGGTGCTTGCCGCGCTGTGCGCCACAGCCGCCACACCGCTGCCCTACCGTACTGCCCGCGCTCAAACAGCGGTGCAAATCGTAGCCTCCAGCATTGGGGCCACACCTTTAGCCAGTGCAACCGCAACAAATGCTGCTGCCGGTACGCAGGCACAGCAAGCCAGTAGCCCGGTTGTAACCCTGCCCCGGCTCGATATTTCAACCACCGCAGCCGAGGAGGATACCGAGACCTCTCTCTCTGATATGCCCCTAAACGCTGCCAGCCCAGATGCCAGCACGCAGCGTATGTCGCGCCTTTCAAGCCCAGATGCCTCTAGCCTCTTTCGTAACCAGCCGGGCTTTAGCAGTTATGGGGGCGGGCGTTTGGCCAACCTGCCCGTGCTTAACGGCATGGCAGATGACCGCGTGGCAACCGTAGTAGATGGTATGCGCATTGAGCCAGCCTGCCCCAACCACATGAACCCGGCTTTATCTTACATAGACCCAGACAGCGTGCAGAGTGCCACCAGCGTTGCTGGCATAACCCCCGTGAGTATGGGCGGAGACAGCATAGCTGGCACCATAGATGTAGAGCGGGCAGACCCCCGCTTTGCCCGCAACAACAAACTGCTGGTAACAGGCCGTGTGCGTGGCACTTACCGCAGCAATGGCGGCGCTTACGGTGCATCTGGTGCGCTAACCGTAGCAAACGACACCTTTAGCCTGCGCTATAATGGCTCTTACGATCAGTCTGGCAATTACCGGGGTGGGGCTGGCATGGGGGCTGTGCATTCAACCAGCTATGTGACCTATAACCATGCGGTTACCGCCGGGCTGCATAAAGACAACCACCTGCTCGTGGTAACATTTGGCCAGCAAGACACCCCGCGTGAAGGCTTTGCCAACCAGTATATGGACATGACCAACAACCGCTCTACTTTTGTAAACGGTAAATATACAGGCAGCTTTAACTGGGGCCAGCTAGAAGCCCGTGGCTCTTGGCAGCGCGTTACCCATGCCATGAACATGCTGCGCGACAAAGGTGGCCACAGCCCCACAAAGGGCATGCCCATGAACAACGATTCCCGGCAGGTAAGCTACGCGCTTAAAGCCACCATACCGCTGGGGCCAAAGCACACCCTTAAACTGGGTAGCAGCTTTGACCACGAAGGCTTAAACGACTGGTGGCCCCCCCTTATGGGCAGCATGATGATGGGGCCAAACACCTACCACAATATTAACAACGGCCACCGCGACCGCCTTGGCCATTTTGCCGAGTGGGAAGCCCACTGGACACCCCGTGTTTCTACCCTGCTAGGTTTTCGCAATGATCTGGTGATGATGAACACCGGAGATGTAGCCCCGTATTCTTGGACAGGCATGATGAACATGGCAGACGCCACTGCCGCCCGTGCCTTTAACGCCCGCAAACGGGGCCGTACCGATACCAATTTTGATGTAACCGCCATGACCCGCTGGCAAGCCACAGACAGCTTTACGCTAGAAGGCGGTTACGCCCGTAAGTCTCGGGCGCCTAATTTGTATGAGCGTTATGCGTGGGGCACCGGCAGCATGTCATCTAGCATGATCGGGTGGTTTGGGGATGGCAACGGCTATGTTGGTAACCCCAACCTCAAGTCTGAAATTGCCAATACCGCCAGCGTAACGCTGGACTGGCACGACCCAACCCCGGCCGGGCGGTGGGGCCTTAAAGTGCAGCCTTATTATTCTTACGTCCATAACTACATAAATGTTGTGCAGGCGGGCACGTTCTCAAACGGGCGGCACCTGCTGCAATTTGCCAACCATAACGCACAAACCTACGGCATTAATGCCTCTGGCCATTATACGTTGTGGAACACAGACCGCTTTGGCAAAGGGGAATTTACCGGCGTGCTCAACTGGGTACGCGGGCAAGATGAGGTAACACACTCAGGCCTGTACCACATGATGCCCCTTAACGGCACGGTAGCCGTGACTGAGGCCGTAGGCCCATGGAAAGGCCGGGTAGAGATGAACTTTGTCAAAGCCAAAGACACAGTCGATTACCTACGCGCCGAACCCCGCACCCCCGGCTATGCCCTGCTTAACCTTGGCGGCAGCTATAACTGGAAAATGCTAACCCTTGATGCCGGGGTCGATAACATTTTCAACCAGCCCTACTACCTGCCCCTTGGTGGCCTCTCTCTGACCGATACGCGCTATATTGGCTATACACGCGCCCTACCGGGCATGGGCCGCTCGTTTAATGTTAGCCTAACAGCTACCTTTTAAAGGGCACAAAAAAAGCGGCCCCTAAAGGCCGCTTTTTTCTTGTAAGGCGTTGCCCCAAAGCAGATTAAAAATCTGCCTTGGCCTGCTCGCTTGAAACAAACTTAATATAGGTGTGCGCACGCAGGGCTTCTGGCCCGCCCTCCGTGCCGTAGCCGGAATCTTTAATGCCGCCAAACGGCACTTCTGGTACGCCAATGCCGTGGTGGTTAATGGCAACCATGCCCGCCTCTACTTTTTCACCCAACAAGCGCTGGGTGCGCTCGTTACTGGTGTAAGCATAGGCTGCCAGCCCATAAGGCAGGCGGTTGGCTTCTGCTACGGCGTCACTCAGGCTGGTAAAGTCTGCCACAATGGCCAGCGGGCCAAACGGTTCTTCCTGCATAACGCGCATATCAAGCGTAGGGTTAAGAATAAGCGTGGGCGCAAAAAAGCAGCCTTCGTTTGGAATAGCCGTTTCTGCCTGCCAAATGGTGGCCCCTTTTGCGCGGGCATCTTCAACCAGGTCATGCAGGGCTTTTACGCGGCGCTGGTTAACCAGCGGGCCCATGGTTACCCCTTCGTCTACCCCGCGGCCCACTTTAAGAGCGTTCATGCGGGCTTTGAATTTTTCAACAAAGGTTGGCGCAATGCTCTGCTCAAGCAAGAAGCGTGTTGGGGCAATACAGACCTGCCCAGCATTGCGGAATTTGGCGGCACACAAGCGCTCGGCTGCTTTGTCTAGGTCTGCATCGGCGCACACAATAACGGGGGCGTGGCCACCAAGCTCCATGGTAACGGGCTTCATTTGTGCCCCGGCCAGTGCGGCCAAATGCTTGCCCACAGGGGTAGACCCCGTAAACGAGATTTTGCGCACAACCGGGTGGGCAATTAAATATTCTGAAATTTCAGCCGGTTCGCCATAAACCAAAGACACGGTGCCAGCCGGTACGCCTGCATCCAAAAACGCACGGATTAACTCAGCAGGAGATGCGGGGGTGTCTTCTGGCGCTTTTACAATAACAGCACACCCCGCACCCAGTGCCGCACCCAGTTTGCGGGCAATCTGGTTGATAGGGAAATTCCAAGGTGTAAAGGCAGCAACAACCCCTACTGGGCGGTGCAGTACGCGCTGCTCAACATTTGGCGCGCGCGGGGGCACCAGCACATCGTTCAGGCGGCGGCCTTCTTCACCAAAATATTCAATAACGTTGGCTGCGCCCTGAATTTCGATAATGGCCTGCTCAAGCGGTTTGCCCTGCTCGCGGCTCATAATACGGCCAATGCTCTGGGCGCGCTCGCGCAGCAGGTTGGCGGCACGGCGCATAATCACAAAGCGGTCCCAAGCCGTTAGGGTGCGCCAGGCGTCAAAACCTTTGGCTGCCCCTTCTGCGGCAAGAGCCAGTTCTTTTTTAGAGGCATGCGCAATTTTGCCAATTGTCTCGCCCGTTGCGGGGTCTAAAAGTGGCAGGGTACGGCCATCTGCTGCGTCTTGCCATGTGCCGGATATCAGAAGCTGGACGTTCAAAAATTCATCTGACATGCGCATTCTCTCATTCTTACTATAGAAGCAGGCAGACCCACGCCCCTGCTTTTCCGTGCCCGAACACAGAGCATTATCGTTGCTCTTGCGCAAGGGGGCTTGGGGGGCATACCCGCCATATTAAACCTGCCCAAGGCAGTAGGGTTCCCCCTTTAGCGTAGCCCAACTGGCTACCCATACACTGTAGGGTAACAAGGTTACGCGCCAGCATGGCCATACCCCATTGCACCGGCTGCATATTGCCCTACACTCCGCCCCCTATAGTGGGTGCCTCAAACCCAATAGGGCACGCGGCACTGTGTCAGGAGCAAAAGATGGCTGGTTTTTCGCGCCGTACCGTTTTGAAAGCAACGCTGGCCACACCCTGTGCCGCTGGCCTGTTTACCCATAAAATAGCCCATGCGGCCCCGTCTCTCAGTGCGCGGCCTTTGGTATTTGCCCACCGTGGGTGCTCGGCCCAACGGCCAGAGCACACGTTAGCCTCTTACGCCAAAGCCATTGCAGATGGCGCAGATTTTGTAGAACCAGACCTTGTACCCACAAAAGACGGTGTGCTGGTTTGCCGCCACGAAAGCAACATTGCCGCCACCACAGACGTGGCCAGCCACCCAGAATTTGCCAACCGCCGCCGCACCCTAACCATAGACGGCAAACAAGAAACCGGCTGGTTTACAACAGACTTTACCCTAGCCGAGCTTAAAACCCTGCGTGCGTGCGAGCGTTTGCCCAAACTCCGTGCCCACAATACCCGTTATAATGGGCATTTTGACGTACCAACCTTTGAAGAAATGATTGATTTTGTAGCCGCTGAAGCCGCAGCCTGTGGCCGCTCGATTGGGCTTATTCCCGAGATCAAAAACTCTACTCATTTTCATGCGCTCGGCTTTAACCCAGAAGCCACGTTTTTACAGATCATTGCGGCCCACACCTACACCCGCAGCGCCCCGCTAGAGGTGCAGTCTTTTGAGACAACCAACCTGCACACCCTCAATGCAGCGGTTAAAGCCATTAACCCGCAAGCCACCGTTATGCTGCTTATGGGGGGCCGTACAGAAACCCCACCAGACCTACTCGCCAAAGGGGAAAAAACCACGTTTGGAGACCTCATGACCCCTGAAGGGTTAAAGGCTGTGCGGCGCTACGCAGATGTTATTGGCCCGTCTCTTACAGACCTTATCCCGCGTGATGCCCAAGGCGCATGGTTAGCCCCCACCACATTGGTGGACGACGCACATGCCGCAGGCCTGCTTGTGCATGCCTATACGTGCCGCCCAGAAAACGCCTTTTTACCAAAGCAGCTCCGTAATACGGAGGGCGACAGCGCACGCAATGTCAAAGGGTCTTTGGCAGAAATACGCCGCTACCTAGACATGGGGCTAGATGGTTTTTTTACAGACGACCCCGCCATTGGCCGCAAAGCGGTTGACCGTATTTAAGCCCCTGCACGCCCCCTTAAAGCCTCCTTTCACCTTTTAACACCAGCGGCAAACCGGCGGCTATAAACACCACGCGCCCTACCTCTGCGGCCAGTTTTTGGTGCATTAGCCCGGCCTCGTCTCTAAAGCGGCGGGCCAGTGCGTTTTCTGGCACAATGCCAAGCCCTACCTCGTTACCAACCAAGAAAGTGGGGGCTTGGCGGCTGGCCAAAGCGTGTATGAGCTGCTGCGTTGCGGCGGCAATGTCATACTCTTCTAACAACAGGTTGGTCAGCCACAGGGTCAGGCAATCAAGCAGCAACGGCGTAGTGCTATGCAGGCGCAGGGCCTCTGGCACGGCAAAAGGTTCTTCTACTGTCAGCCAGCCTTTGGCACGGCTGCGTTGGTGGTGGGCTATACGCTCTTGCATTTCTGTATCAAACGCGCGGCCTGTGGCCACATACACCCACGGGGTGGGGTGGGCTGTTACGCGGCTTTCTGCAAAGCGGCTTTTACCAGAGCGCGCGCCCCCCAAAACCAAGGTTGTGCTGTGTAGGCCTTGCCTGTTTTTTGCCTGCTCTGCGCCAAGGCTATGCGTGCTCATACCGCCATACTTTCTTTTGCCAATTGCATGGGCGCGCATAACAGCACAAAATTACCCCCATGCCACCACTTACCCCGCAGCCCACCCCCGCCCTGTTTACCAGCCTTGCCAGCCTGCAAGCCGCTTGCCAAAACCTGCCCGGCCCCAACACCGCCGCCCAACAGGCCATTGCCGTGCGAGAGGCCACCTTAACCAAACCCGCAGGGAGTTTGGGGCAGCTAGAACAACTTACTACGTGGCTTGGTGGCTGGCAGGGCCGCGCCACACCGGTACTAGAGCAGGTGCTGTGCCTTGTTTTTGCAGGCAACCACGGGGTGGTAGCGCAAGGGGTTTCGCCTTGGCCGCCCGAGGTTACGGCCCAAATGGTGCATAATTTTCAAAGTGGCGGGGCCGCTATTAACCAGCTTGCGCGCATAGCCGGGGCCAATTTGCAGGTGGTACCCGTTGCTGGCCTGCGCCCCACGGCAGACCTTACAACCGCCCCCGCCTTGTCTGAAGCCGACTTTCTGGCCGCCGTGCAAACCGGCTACCATGCCGTGCCAGAACAGTGCGACCTGCTCTGCCTAGGGGAAATGGGTATAGGCAACACCACCGCAGCAGCAGCCCTAGCCGCAGGGCTATTTGGTGGTGCAGGCACATTATGGGCCGGGCGCGGCACCGGGCTAGATGATGCAGGCGTACAGCACAAAGCCCACGTAATTGATACCGCCCTGCGTACCCACGCTGGCGCCTTAACCAACCCGCTTGAAACCGCCCGCACACTCGGCGGGTTTGAACTTGCCGCCATGCTAGGCGCCACCCTTGCCGCACGGCACAAACATATACCCGTGCTGCTAGATGGCTATGTGTGCACGGCCGCCGTAGCGCCCTTGGCTAAACTGCACCCACACGGCTTGGCCCACACATGGCTGGCCCATTGCTCGGCTGAAACTGGGCACGCCAGACTGGCCAAGCACCTTGGGCTAAGCCCTTTGCTTTCGCTGGGTTTGCGCTTAGGTGAGGCCTCTGGTGCCACCTTGGCTGTGCCTTTACTACGGGCCGCGCTAGCCTGCCACACTGGTATGGCCACCTTTGCCCAAGCCGCAGTAACCGAGCGCGTATGACAGGTTTTTTCAACACCGTGCGGCAAGACCTAGCAAGCGGGTTGGGCCTGCTTACCCGCCTACCGGTTATGGGGTTGCTTAGCCCCGCACAGCGTAACAGCATGGTTGCGTGGCCCTTGGCGCGCTCGCTGTGGTGCTGGCCCCTTGTGGGGGCAGGTATTGGGGCCATAACCGGGGGGCTGGGCTATGTGTTACAAAGCGGGCTGCACCTTGCTGCCCTGCCCGCCGTTACCCTTGCTCTCGCCGCACAAACCGCTCTAACCGGCGGCTTTCATGAAGATGGCTTGGCCGATATGGCAGACAGCTACGGAGCAAATACCCGCGCCCGCAAGCTGGAAATTATGCGCGATAGCCGCGTTGGCTCCTACGGCGTTATTGCCCTGTGCCTTAGCTTTCTTGTCCGGGCCGGGGCCTTGGCCGCCCTACCCGCTGCAACCCTTATACCTGCCTTAGCCCTAGCCGGGCTGTTAGCACGCGCGGCTCTTTTATGGGTGCCAACCTGCCTCCCCCCCGCCCGGCCAGATGGACTGGCCCGTAGCCTCTCCCCCTTGCCCAAAACAGCTTTTGGCATAGCGCAAGGCATAACTGTAGTGGCGTACGCGCTATGGGCTTGGTGGTGGGCTGGGGCTGGGGCTGTTGCACACACTGCTCTGGCACTTATGCTGCCACCCGCCGGGGCTGCTCTTGCCGTACTCTGCCTGAGCCATGCCGCCAAAAAACATTTAGGTGGCTACACGGGCGATGTATTGGGTGCCACAGCCACCCTAGCAGACTGCTTAACACTGGCTGCCCTCACAGCAAGCGTACACCCCTGAGCATTTTTTCAACGTCAGTTAGCGCCCAAGCAAGGTTGCTTTTGGGGCATAAAAATTTGTTTTTAAATGTTAAAGTAGCCTCTTCATAAATGGTTATTCCAAAAATCATCTAGTTCTTTTAGGGGCATTTTACGGCCTGAATGGGTCACTTTATATCCTAATTTTACGGCACCGGGGCCGCCAAAGCTGCCTTTTCAGCCCACAAAAACACCCTCTCAAACCTCAATGCTGCATTCTTGAAACACCAACCTACAAAAAAGGCTGCCGGGTGGGGTGCCCGGCAGCCTTTTGGGCTTGCTGTGTGTGTGCCGCAGCGTTTAGCCGTGTTTTTGCACTTTCCAGCCTGTTTCACGCAGGCGGAAGGCCAGCACAATAGCCACCACAATACCAATAACCAGCGGCATAAATGCACGGTGGAACAGCGCCATGCTGTCTGTTGCGCCACCCGCCATAAGGGCAGAAACCAGCGGTGACAGCACCCCTGTTGTGCCAAAAACCAGAAAGTTCATAACGCCAGCAGCCGTGCCTTTTACTTCTGGTGGGTTCACTTCTTTCATGGTGGAAAACGGGATCATGGCAGCGCCGGAGGCAATGCCCATAACCAGCGCAACAGAGTAGCGCGGCATAACGCCAACCGGCACATAAAGTGCACAGAGCGAGGCCGCCAACAACACAACCGCACCGCCAATAAGCACAGGTTTACGCAGGCCAATTTTATCAGAAATCCACCCCAGAAGCGGGCAGCCAATAACCCAGCCAATGGGCACCATAGAAACGTCTGATGCTGCAAAAGCCATGCTTACATGCTCACCTTTATTGAGCATAGACGCCCCCCAACCCAGTGCGCCAATGGTGGTGGGTACAAAGAGCAGGCCACCAATAATGCCTGCGTACCAGCTTTGTGGGTTACCAAAAATAGTACGGAAAGGCTTGAGCAGGTTCGCAAAAGAGAAGTGGCCGTGGTGGTCTGTGCTGTCACCGCTATCGCGCGGCATAACAAACCATGTTGCAATGGCAAGGCACACGCCAATAACGCCAAAACCCAACCACACCGTTTGCCACGGAATATGGAAAGAGCCGTTGGGGTCAATAAGAATACGGGTAGGTTTGGAGCCAAACGCGGCCCCCGCCATACCAAGGCACTGCGTTAGCCCCACAAAGAGCGCCAGCGTGCGGGCTGGTAGGTAGCGCGCCGCCACGTAAGAGGAGCCCACAAAGGCGCAAATAGCACCAAGGCCTTGAATAACGTAGCCACCAAGCCCCGCAGCCACACTGCCTTGTGCAAAAATAAGGCAGCCAATGCTGGTAATGCCAATACCAACCGGCATGGTTGCGTGTGCGCCGTAGCGGTCAAGCAGCACACCAACGGCCAGTGCGGCTAGTGCATACACAATGTAGTAAGAGGCAATCATGAGGCCAAGGTGGCTGTTGCCCCAAGCTTGTGTCAGCTCGTCTTGCATAATGCCGGGGGCTGAACGAATGGCATATTGGTAGAAATAGAACAGAGCACACAAAAACCAGGCCAGAACATAAAGGGGCTGGATTTTTTGCGGTTGAGCAGCCGGGGTGGCTGTTGCCGCCGGTCTGTTAGGAGAGCTTTGTGAAGCGGACATGAAAAATTTCCGGTTTTTTGAAAAGGAATACTTGAAAGAAGGCCCTAGCGCGTAAAGCCACATTGGCCTGCGCGGCTAGGGAGTGGGTCAGGAAAAGCCCTGATACAGGCAATGGGAGTTTTTATGCACCATATGCGGGCTCCTTCAGGTTACATTACTGAAACGGAAAATACCGGAAGGTTACGTAAACCGTGTTGCCAAAGGTAGTGGGGCTTACGCTGTTGCCAAAGCCGTCGTTCCCTTTAAAGGCAAACTTCCGAATATAGGTGTATTGCAGGCCAGCCATCATGCTGCCGTAGTGGCCTTCCATAAAGTGCCACCAGCCGCCTGCGGTTAAAGAGGCCAGCGTATGGGTTTGGGCGTTACAGCTACCAAACTCAATAGAGCAACCGCTCAGGTTTAGGTCGCTTACGCCATAGCCGTATTGATGGCCGTCATTGCCCATGTAGCTTTTACGGCCTGCGGTTTCTACGCCGCCATAGGTGTAAAGCAGCACAGACTTGCTAGGGTGCCCAATGAGACCCAAAGAGCCAATAATTTCTGGCACCGGCGTAAGCTGCCCGCGTGAATTAAGCGTGGTGTCTGGCAACAAAGACGGCCCATAACGGCCCACCCCTTCACCTGCCAGAATATTACCCGCCAGTTGCAGCTTTTTGGTGCCCAAGGGCGTGGTAAGGCCAGCCCCAACGCCACCACCAAAATGGGTGTGTTTGCGGGTCGTGCTTTCACCCGGCATAACGCTAAGCGAGCGGAACCAGCGGCCAAGGCCAAAGACCTCGTAATGACCAAAGCTGGTATCTGCTGCGGCTTTTAGCACAATGTCTGGTGCGGGGTTGTCTGTGTAATGTGTGCCGCTATTAAGCAGCACACCGCCAGAGTTTTGGTAATACGCACATGATGTGCCGCTTTGCCCGTAACCAGCTGGCACGCTTGACCCAGAGAAACTGCTACCGTTAGGCGAGCAGGATTTTGAGAACGTGCTTGCATCCACCGTGCCCTGCGGGTCTTCAATAGACAGGCCGAGCCAGTATTTTTCGTGCCAGTCTTTGCCAATACGAATTTGGGGCACGCGGGTAAAGGCAATACCGGGTATCTGGTTATTATCTGTAACCGCAGGCAACTGCTCTTGGCGGGGGAGCAAGCCTTTGGAGTAGTTGGTAACCAAGCTCCATGCTTGGCCCATAAGCAGATGAAAGCCCCAGTCTTTTTGCGTAAAGGTAAAATAACCCTGCCGCATACGGGGGGTGTAGCCGCTAATTTGTACGCTGTTACTAGTACCTGCCGCACCGCCAAAGTCTGTTTCAATATAGGCTTGCAGGCGTATGTCTTTGCGGGGGTTGGCCTCCATCAGCACAGACATACGAGAAAGCTGGGCCGAAATACGCTCTTCACTTAGGCCGTGGTTGGGGTTGTTGGCGTAAGGAAAGTTGCCCCATGCCGTGGCGGGGCCTGCGGTCATGTTGGAATCGCGCGCAATGTTGGAGAGTTCAACAAACCCGCCAAGCTTAACCGAAATACCCCCAATGGTAAAAACTGGTGGCAAATGGTCAACCGATGTTTGGGTAATGGAAGACGGGCTGGAAGACGCCAGATCCATGGCTGAACGGGGGTGCCCTACGACCTCTTGCGATGCAGGTAGCCATTCAAACCCAAAGGGGTTGGTGCCGCTACCGTGTGAGCGCAGGGGCAAGCCACCTGCCTGCGCCACAGATGCGGGCGGCGTATCGGGGGAGAAACGAATGGCCGGGTCTACCGGGCCAGAGCCAAGGGCGGCGGTAGCTGTTTTACCCCCCGCCAAGCCCGTATTATGGCGGCCTTTACCAGCAAGAGCAGTTTGCGTTTTTTTTAAGCCCTGCCGTTTGGCTTGGCGCTGCTCAATGGCCTCAACCTGTGCGGCAAGCAGGCGCATTTGGGCCTTAATGGCGGCGAGTTCTTGCGCATCATCTGCTAAAGCAAGAGCGGGTTTGTTGAAGAGACAGAAAAGCAGGGTTCCCACCAAAAGTTTTGTGTCTAGCTTGGTTTTGGAAACCGAATTTTCTGAAGCAGCAGTGTTCACACTCACCCCTTACTTTGGCCTAATATACTTTCAAATATTATGAAAACTTTGACACCAAGAGCGTTTTTCAGCGCGGTGCGCAATGATTCACGTCAAGCTCATCGAAACTGTCACAGTAGTGTGGGTTTCAGATCACGCTTTTGTCATACTGGATTTTGCGCAAATTGTTATAACAAAGTGTTATTTTAAATTTAAATTTAACTATTTTGCAGGTTATTATGCCCATGTGGTGTAGGGCTTACAGTTAAGCACTGGGCTTTGGCTTGGGTAAGGGCCGCTTCAAAATACTGGGGGCTGTTAAGGGCACGGGCCAGCACTATGCCCCCTTGTATGGCAGCAAGGCTTTGGCAGGCCAAGAGTTGGGCCTGTGCTGGCTTATGGCCAAGGGTGCACAAAGCGGCCTCTAGCGTATGCAGCCACCGCGTGAAATAAGCGGCTATGCTTTGGGCAAAGCGGTCTCGGGTTGTATTTAAGCCAAATACCCCCACAAGGCACACACGCTGCCCGGTATGGAAATAGGCCGCAGTTGCGGCAAACATACCCGCAATAGCGTGTGCGCTATTTTGTGTGGTGCCAAGCGGGGTAAAAATATGGCTCTCAAACCAGTGGGCAATCTCTGCCAGTACGGCTTGGGCCATTTCCTCTTTCCCACCAGGAAAAAAGTGGTACAGGCTGCCTTTGCCTAGCCCGGTTGCAGCACTTATGCGGGCAAGGGTTGCCCCTTCAAAACCATACTCACGAAAAACTTCGGCTAAAGGGGCTATCAGGTCTGATTTTTCGGCAATAAGGCGGGCCATTTTTTAAAGGGCTAACTCTGTGAGTGTGGGGTGGCCCTCAGGCCTACGGGGGCCGTGCCAATGGAGCTTACGGGTGGCCTCGGTAATGCTTAGGTCGTTAATAGAGGCCAAGCGCCAGCGCATAAGGCCGTTTTCTTCAAATTCCCAGTTTTCGTTACCGTAAGAGCGAAACCACTGGCCTTGGGTATTATGCCACTCATAGGCAAAGCGCACGGCAATGCGGTTACCTTGAAAACACCATAGCTCTTTAACCAGCTTATAGCTCTGCTCTGTTGCCCATTTGCGCGCCAGAAAAGCCTCTATTTGGGCACGGCCTTGCAAAAATTCGTCTCGGTTACGCCACACAGAATCTGGGGTGTAAGCCAAGGCAACCTGCTGGGGGTTTTGGCTGTTCCATGCGTCTTCTGCCGCGCGTACTTTTTGGGTGGCAGTTGCGTGGGTAAAGGGCGGTAGTGGCGGGCGCATAGGCACGACTCCTGTACCAAATGGTATTAAGTGTACCTATTGGTACAGAATGAGCGTGCAAAGGCAAGCGCGTAAAACAACGCAGGCTTATTTTGCGTTAAAAAGTGCGTTTTAGCGGTTTATCCAGCGGCGGCGGGCCGGGTTGCGGTATTCCCACCCTTTGCGCTCAAGCTCTGGCGTGCTGGCCTGCTCTTGCGGGTAACCCACGCATAAATAGGCTAAAAACTGCCAGTTAGGGTTTACGCTTAGAGCTAATGCGGCCTTTGCCGGGTTAAGAATAGACACCCACCCCACGCCAATACCCTGTGCCGCAGCCGCCAGCCAAAAAGTATGGATAGCCATAACAGCAGACCAAACCGTGGTTTGCGGCATAGTACCCCGCCCAAGGCCACGGCCCTGTGTGGGGTCTGTTTCGCAAAAAACGGCTATTTGGTGGGGGGCATCATCTAGCCCGGCCAGTTTGAGTGTGGCGTAACGTTGGGCGTCATCACCATTATGGCCGGTTAAGGCTTGGGCATTGGCTTGAGCAAAATTGGCCCGAATAACAGCCCGGCGCTCTGGGGCATCTACCCGCACAAAGCGCCATGGCTCGCTTAGCCCAACAGAAGGGGCAAGGCAGGCCGTGTGCAACAGCCCATCCAGCACGGATTCTGCCACAGGGTCTGTGCGGAAATGCCGCACATCTCTGCGCCAGATAAAAAGTTGCTCAAGTTCCTGACGGAAGGCGGCTGAAAAATGCGGTGCGCTCATAACCCAATTATGAAGGGGGCCGCCGCACACAGCAAGAGGCCAATAAGAAAGCCGCAAGCCCGCCGGTAAAGCGCCAACCCGCGCTCTAGGTCTGTTAGGGTGGCGTTGGCGGTGCCGTGGCCCATCCAGCTATCTTCTACTTTAACACCGCCATAAATGCGCGGGCCAGCAAGGCGTAGGCCAAGTGCGCCAGCCATGGCGGCTTCTGGCCAGCCAGCATTGGGTGAGCGGTGCTTGGGTGCATCGCGCCAGACCGCGCGCCATGCGTGTTTGCGGTTGGCGCGCGGGGCTGCCAGCACAAGGCATAATGCCGCAAGGCGAGATGCGGGTAGGTTTATCACATCGTCCAGCTTGGCGGCGGCCATGCCAAAGGCGGCGTGCTTGGGGGTTAGGTGGCCTATCATGCTGTCTGCTGTGTTAACGGCTTTATAAAAAACCGCACCGGGCAGGCCAAAAAGTGCTGCCCAAAATAAAGGGGCCACCACCCCGTCTGAAAAATTTTCGGCCAGACTTTCAAGGGCTGCACGCACAATACCCGCTTCTGTTAAGGCAGAGGTATCGCGCCCTACAATTTGGCTTACGGCCTGCCTACCCCCTGCCAAGCCGCCCCGGCGTAGCCCTTGGCCCACAGCCGCCACATGCACCCAAAGCGACCTTTGCGCCACCAGCGCTGTAGTAGCCACCGCTTGCACCACTAGCATGGCCCATGCTGGCAGCACAGCATAGCCCGCCTGCAATACAAGACCTGTAACCCAAAGGGGTATAAGCACTATAAGGGCAAGACCCAGCACGCCCAGCCAGCGGCGTTTTGTTTGCGAAAAATGCGAAAGGTTGAGTGCCGTGTCCAGCCTGCTTATGAGAGCACCAACCCACATAACCGGGTGCCCAATTTTGCGTACCAAAATTTGCGGGTAGCCCCATTGGGCTTCAAGCACGGCAGCAAGAGCGGCAACAGGCAGGCAGATGGAAAGAGGGAAGAACAACATGCAGGCGGTTAGCTCACAACTTGGGCCAAACAGGCAGCAGCCCGAGCACCCCCGCCACACAGGGCTAGAGCAGGCTACAAACGAACCCCCTTTTACCATGCCCCCCCATGCAGCGGCCATAGGTGTTGAACCAGCAGCATTAGGGGGGCTACCCGCGCATGGGGGGCAAGTGCAGACGGTTATGCGTCATTTTCCGCAGGCCCCACAACCGTATTACGATCTTTCAACAGGTATTAGCCCGTTTGCCTACCCCTGCACGCTGCCGCCAGCGCAGGCCTTACACCATTTACCCGAACAGCATGAAGAAGACCGCCTGCTTACTGTAGCCGCACAGGCTTACGGCGTAGCAGACCCCGCCTTGGTTGTAGCAGGTGCTGGCAGCCAAAGCCTTATTGCTATTTTGCCTTTTATTATACCCGCACAGCGTGTGTGCATTTTAGGGCCAACCTATAGCGGGCATGAGCAGGCATGGCGGTTACGCGGCATACCGGTAGAGTGCGTAACACAGCCACAGGCCTTGGTGCAGGCGGCACACCAGCCCGGTACGGTTTGTATAGTATGTAACCCCAATAACCCTAACGGCCACATAGTGCCCGCGCAATGGCTTTTGAGCGTTGCAACCACCTGCGCAAACAACGGCGGTTTTTTAATAGTTGATGAAGCCTTTGCCGACTTTGAAAACCAAAGTGTTGCAGGCAGTTTGCCCCACCCGGCTTTGGGTGTGTTGCGCTCTTTTGGCAAAACTTACGGCCTACCGGGTATAAGGCTGGGGTTTTTACTGGCCGCTCCGCTCTTGGCGGCGCAATTACGGGCTACATTAGGGAGTTGGCCTGTTGGCACGCTGGCATTGCATGTGGGCGCACAAGCCTTGGCAGATAGCGCATGGCGCAGCCACGCAGCCCAACAGGCACAGCAAGCCCATACCAGATTGGTAAATAGCTTGCATGCGGCAGGCTTAAAAACCCAAGGCCAATGCAGCCTCTTTACGTTAGTAAGGCATGCAAAGGCTACAAAATTATGGCAACATTTATGCCAAAATGGTCTGGTAACACGTGTATTTTCCCATAGCCCAGACGCCCTGCGTATTGGTTTGCCTGCAAGTGCAGAGGCTTGGGTAAGGCTTGAAACATCTTTAGCTACGTTTGATGTATAAACCCTTTTTTAAAGAAAGCAGAATTTAAAAAATGAATTCTATAAAGCCTACACCCCCAATAAGGTTAGTGTGTTTTGCGGCCCCTTTACCGCCAGAGGTAAAACAGGGGTATTTTCCTGCGGCGGAAGCTCGGGTTAGTGTAAAAAATATTGAGGAAATTCTTGACTACACAAACAATTTTTATTCTGCCGAGCAGATAATACTAGCGCCCGATGTGCATATTGACCCGCCCCCACTCTCTGCCGCCTTGGCCCCGTTGATAGAACCAGCTTTGCACGACCGCTGCCACGGTTTATGGCATGGGCAAAATTTACGCAGCGTGCCGCAAGAGGCGTTAGCCCGCTACGTGCGTGAAGAAGACTTTGCCCCACCCGAGGGCGAAACCGGCCACCAGTTTCAAGCACGGATTAGCACCTGGTTGTTGCAGGCAACACTGCATGGCTGCACCTTGGTTGTAGCACGCCCCCCCGTGGTAAGAGCGCTTGCCGTGCATGCCTTGGGTGGGCAAAGCACCTTAACCCACCACCTTGATAGTGAGCCAGAAACCGCCACCATACTGACCCACCACGCAGGCCACTGGCGCGTTAGGCAATATGGCGCACGGGTGTAAGAGGGTGTTAGGAGCCTAACAAGTCCATTCATCTGCTTTTATGGAGCCAGTACGATGAAACTCCCAAACACGTTGAATAACAGATGAAAAATCTGTGTTTTCGCTGGCAAGGCGGTCACAGTTTGTCCAATCTATTTCTAGCCGCTCCCGAGCTGGAATTAAAATTTCGCTTTCGCTGGGGTCATTTTTATCAATACGAATAAGACCCACACCGTGCAAAGCGTTTAAAATACGGAGTTCTTTTAAGGTTTCGGGTCCTTCAATTTCATTGGCGGCTAGATAGGCAAAATGAGCCCAAGAAGAGTTTGAAACTGTTTGAAAATAGGCTTCTCTTACGTTCGAGCGGTTCAATAGTATTTTAACTTCAAAAGACCAAAGCCTGAACCTTCGCGCACGTACTTCCGTCACACAATTTTTAATAATTGAAGAAGCCCAATGACGTGTTAGGTCTTCAAAGGCCACAAGGTCTGGATAGAGCCAGTGATTGCCATGAGGGCCTCTTTTGTTGCTCGAGCGTTTTTCATCAATTCTTTGCGTATAGAGCTCAGAATCAATAGAAAGAAATTGGCCAAGCCTTGGGTAAAGATGAGCTTCTAACAACTGTAAAAACGGCTCAGCAGGCAAAGAATTTTTGTCTCGTTGAAGGCTCTCTGTTTTTTCTACTTGTTGTTGCTCTGATTGGTCTGTCCAATAGTAAAGGCGAGGGCGGTCTTCGGTCGTTCTGATTTGATTATATGCTTTGAATAGCTGAGGACGATGAGCACCTATTTCTGCTACAAGTTGCTGAATAAGTGCAGCTTCGGTTGTAATATTTTTACTACGCTCTTGCTTAGCTGCGCACTCTTTAGGATAGTTTGTATAAATCCATAAAGCGATGTCTCGGGCGGTCAATTTTTTACCAAAATGTTCTTTCAAGCATCGCGCAGTGACTTTGTTGAGGTGAAATTTCGACATGAACACTTCCCAATAACAGAGCGCTTAAAATACAGATCCTTTTTTAGCTAAAATTCTGAACCAAGGCAAACAGACTAGGGTCGTGCTTCTACACTGCTGTGCGTTATTTAAAACTATAAGCTAACTCAGCCAAGGCGGTTATCTGGCGGGTTAGAAAGGCTTTGGTGTTTTCATCTGTTAGGGTGGTTTCAGTAAATTTTGTGATGGCTTGGCCAATCATGGCTTCAGGCTTATTGAGCACAAAAGCATCTAAAAAAATGAGGGATTGCCTGAGGTGATACTGCGCCCGTGCACCACCAATAGCGCCGGGTGAGACCGTTTGAATGGCAAGAGGCTTTTTGGCAAAAGGCTGCGGCGTTACGCGAGAGAGCCAGTCTATGGCGTTTTTAAGCACGCCGGGTACGGAATAGTTATATTCAGGCGTTACAATAATAACGCCATCAGCGGCACGAATAGCCTCTGCCATTGCCAGCACAGCAGGTGGCATGGCTTGGTCTTCTAGGTCTTGGTTGTAGTGCGGTAAGTCTCCAACGCTGCCTAAAGATGTAATGGTAATACCGGGCGGAGCAAGACTAGGGAGGGTACGGGCAACAATACCGTTAAGGGAATGTGCACGTAAGCTGCCCAAAAGAGTAACAAAATGCAGTGGTGTTTTGTCCTGTACCATAACGGTTAACCTTTATCTGCTCAGCGGTTAGAGACCCGTAGTGTCGGCGTTATATGGCGTATAAAAGGGGCTGGGCTAGTAACGCGTTAAGGGCATAAACAGTTGCTGCGCCAGCAAGTGCCTCTGCCCATTTTTGCATATTGTGTAAATTTGCGCCTTTGGCGTGCGTGTTAGTGTGCTTTGGGCGTTAAAAGGCGCTGGGCAAGTGCACCAAACAGCAGGCCCATGCTGCTCCAGAGCACAAGCTGCATACCAATAGAGGCCTCCCTAAAGCGCCACAACACAACAGCGGGAAAGCCTGCGGGCACTTCGTTTACATCGGGCATGGCTGTTTGTATGGCAGCTATAAGGGCAATAAACAGCCCAACACCCCATAGGCTGCCTGCCCAAGCCCCTTTGCTCTGGCTTATTTTTTGCCCAATAAGGGTAGCAATGGCACCCACACTGACCGAAAGCCCTATCATGGCAAAATAGGTTATGGTGCGAAAGGCAAGCGTTGCAGGCACGCCTACAGCCGGTGGGTTGGGGGGGTATTTAAGGTCTGGCACCAGCACAAACGCCACAAACCCAGCCCCGGCCAGCAGCAGTGCAAGCGCACGCGGAGACCACGCATTAAGCCGCCCATATGCGTAGGCAAATACGAGCGAGAAAATACCGCCAAACGCTGTGCCATACAGCACAACAGCCGTAAGCAAACCATAGCTTGCCTGCGTGGCGCGGCTTACGGGCTCGGCTTCCAGCATGTGTGTGTGGGCGGCCTCTGCGGCATGGCGCGTGGCCTCAAACGCAATGGCAAGGTCTACTTGTGGCTCGCCAAATATACGAGCAAACACAAAGGCCAATGCCGCAGCGATACAGCCCGTAACCATGCCGCGGGCCAGCAGACGTCCTGCTATCATGTAAAAAGAATACCTGCCTTAGTGGCAGGGAAAGCCCAGCAAGTGGCGGCCATCATGCACAAATTCGTGCACGTCCTGCCCGGAAATGAGCGAAAGTGCGCCTTGTTCAGCGCCAACAAAATACAGCATAATAACACTTAACAGCAGCCCAAATACTGCCCATGGCAGCAAAGCCTTAGCCGGAATGGCAATGGGGGCTGCAACGGCAACGGAGGACGTGCTGTGGCGTTGGGCTGAGTAAGACATACGTAGTGGCTCCGCTGGTAGAAAAAGCGCGTTCTGCGGTTAAAGTGTAGCGTTGCGGGAGGTCTGACTTCCTACACCCGCTTGGTAGTAGCAGGCGTGGGTTACAGCGGCGCGACCGTGCCGGACTCTGCACCGGCTTCTCCTAACAACACCTACAACCTGAACGGTGGGGGGAGTTCTGTCAATTCTTGGCAGGTGTGTGGCGGTTATACTTTGGACATTGCGCGAGGTGCTGTGTTATGGCGGCTGTGGTTGATGGCCTACCTACATGCCCATTCATTCAGCCACCTCATTTACAACACGTAGCTTATCTAGCGGCTATTTCGAAACGGCAAAATTGAGCAATGGTAGGACATTTTTGTGGGCGGAGCAGGCTATTTTCTGCTACCGCACTTTAAAACCAGAGCAGAAAGCAATAGCGTTTAGGCCGCAATAAAGGCCCCCAGACCAAGCCAAACAGGTTTTGAAACAGCACTCAGCCCCGAAGAGCGGCAATATAGTGGCACCTCCACATCGTATACATGTGCTAATAAATATGCGTTTCCAACAAACTTACCCCCCTTTAAGCTGTCGCTTAGTGAACCGCTTGAATTGCGCTACCAATGCGGTATCACCAAAGCAGGCGGTAAGAGCCGCGCTAAGCTTTTTGGCATATGAGCAAGCCATTCTTTATGGGGCGCAGTTCGTTTCAGGGCATTTTCAGGGGGTAGGTTTATGGCACAGACCAACACAACGGCTTTTGTAAGCAGCCTGCATGTCTACCCTGTTAAAGCCCTGCATGGCCTAGACTACCAAAGCCTGACCCTACACACATGGGGTGCCGAGCATGATAGGCGCTGGCTGGTGACCGAACCTGATGGCACATTTTTAACCCAACGCGCCCTGCCCGCCATGGCCTGCCTACACGCAACCCCTGTGCCACAAGGCTTACGGCTTGAGCGCACCGGCACCCAAGCCTGCACAGTGCCATACCCTGCCCCCAACACCCCAACCCACGCTGTGCGAGTTTGGAAAGACACCATACAAGCCCAAGATGCCGGAGAAGATGCCGCCCAGTGGCTGAGCACCCAACTCGGCAGGCCGTGCCACCTTGTTTATATGGCCAGCCCGGAGCATGCCCGCCTACGCGCTATTGCCCAAACCCCCGTGCCCGTCTCTTTTGCTGATGGATACCCCTTGTTACTGGCCACAACGGCATCTTTGGCAGACCTTAACCAACGCCTTGAACACCCCGTACCCATGGCGCGTTTTAGGCCCAATATTGTCATTGCTAACAACCAACCATGGGCAGAAGATACATGGCGCGTTCTTAAAATTGGCACGGCCCTTTTGCGTATTGTGGCGCCGTGCTCACGCTGCACCGTAACAACGACAGACCAAGAAACAGGGCTTATCCCTAACCGTAAAGAACCCTTGGCCACCTTGGCGCAATTTCACCGCACGCCAAAAGGCATTATGTTTGCCCAAAACACACTGGTGGAGCAAACTGGCACCATTCAAATAGGTGATGAAGTTGAAATTCTGGAAACTGGTCCTTCAAACCTAAGAATTTGAGAAGCACATGAGAGTTTTAAAACCAAGGCGTAGGCTGGTTTTAAAATAAACACACAAGGCTATTTTTTGCCCCATAGCGTGCTGTTGGGGCTAAAAAACCCTATACAGCAGGTTCTTATCCTCTCTTTTTTGGCCTTATTCTTTTTCTAAAAATTGCGGAGCCTGTGCCAACGCTAAAAGTGCATCTAGGTCTATAAAACGTTCAAGATGGTCTGCCAAAGCGTTGAGTGCATTTTCTACTACGTCATTATGGTGGGTTGGCAGGTTAGCCGTGCGGCCTGCTTCGTACCAGCTTCCACCGGGGGCAAAAGCCTGCCCTCCGGCGAGGGCTAATAATGCCATACGGGCTGCACGGCTTCCAAAAATACCGTGTAGGTAACTACCATAAACCTGCCCATTGGTAGAAACTGCGCCTTCAGGCTGGCCTGCTAGCTCTAACAAAGGGTGCTCACACCCAGCCCCTGTTGTGCGGCCTATATGCATTTCGTACCCCATAACTTGGGGCTGAGGCTGAGGCTGTTTTACAAAACCTTCTTTTTCAACAAGGTATTTTTCTGCACTCAAAATTGTTTCTATCTCGAGTAGGCCCAACCCCTGCGTGGTGCAGGCTGGACCTTCTGTGCCGTAGGGGTCTGCTATGCTTTGGCCCAACATTTGGTAGCCACCACAAATGCCCATAACATGGCCACCCCGTGCCACATGAGCGCGTAGGTCAGACTCCCACCCATTTTCTCGTAATGTTTTAAGGTCTGCTATGGTGTTTTTAGACCCCGGAAGCAAGACAAGGTCACACTCTGGCAGGCGTTGGCCGCACAACACGGGTAAAAGCACCACGCCCGGCTCTACACGCAGGGGGTCTAGGTCATCAAAATTGGCAATAAGAGGTAAGAGCGGCACCGCAATACGCAAAGGTTGTGGGCTTGGCCGCTTTACTTGTGTAGCGCGCAAAGGGCCAGACTGTGTGGCGGGCGGCGCAGGGTAAGGAGCGGTTAAGGGGGCTTGGCATAAGTTTGCTAAAAGGTCTGCCGCGTCTTCTGCGGGTAAAGTGCGTACAGCGGGTAGGTCTGGCACTAAACCCAAAGGCTGCCAGCCCGTACGGTTGGCAATAAATGCCATACCCTCATCAAAAAGCGATCTATCACCGCGCATTTTATTAACTATAAAGCCGCGTATTAATGCGGAATCTGTTTCGGTAATAACCACTTTTGTGCCAACAAGGCTGGCAATAACGCCACCACGGTCTATATCACCCACCATAATAACCGGGGCCTGCACGGCTTGGGCAAAACCCATATTGGCAATATCATACGCGCGTAAGTTCACCTCAGACGCAGAGCCAGCACCTTCTACCAACACAAGGTCTGCTTTTTGCGTAAGATTATAAAAACTCTCTAGCACCGCAGGCATAAGGGCTTTTTTGCGGGTTTGGTAACTCCGTGCAGCCACGGTTTCAAGCTTGTGGCCCTGCACCACAAGCTGCGCCCCTGTTTCTCCTTGGGGTTTGAGCAAAACCGGGTTCATATCAACATGGGGTGGCACCCCGCAGGCCCTTGCTTGCAGGGCTTGTGCGCGGCCAATTTCACCACCGTTTGCAGTAACAGCGGCATTATTAGACATGTTTTGCGGTTTAAAGGGTAAAACCTTTAAACCCCTGCGGGTAAACGCCCGCGCAAGCCCTGCTACTAAGGTAGACTTACCAACACTAGACCCCGTGCCCTGAAACATGAGCACACGAGCGCTCAAAACTCCACGCCCTGCTGCGCTTTTACCCCCGCACGGAAATGGTGCTTAACCTGCCCCATTTCTGTTACAAGGTCGGCTTGCTCTAGCAGTTCTGGCTTGGCGTTACGGCCTGTTACAATAACATGTTGGCCAGGTGTGCGGCCTGCAATATCTGCCAGCACCTGCGCTATGGGCAAATAGTCGTAGCGCAAGGCTACGTTGAGTTCATCTAACACCACAAGAACCACATCTGGCCGCTGCATGGCAGCTTTAGCAACGGCCCATGCACGGGTGCAGGCTGCAATGTCGCGCGCTTTGTCTTGTGTTTCCCACGTAAAACCTTCGCCTAGGGCGTGCCATTCTACAAGGTCAGAAAAGCGTTCCAGAGCGCGGTGTTCGCCCGTGTCCCACGCACCTTTAATAAACTGCACCACCACCACTTTGCGGCCATAGCCCACCGTGCGTAACACCATACCAAATGCGGCGGTAGACTTTCCTTTACCGGGGCCGGTATTGACCAAAAGCAGCCCTTTTTCGAGCGTTTTAGACGCTACCTCCTGATCTTGCACCGCTTTACGCTTTTGCATTTTTTCACGGTGGCGGGTGGCATCGTCCTGCTCTGCGGCAGGCGGGGCAGCGGGCGTGGCGTGTGCTGGGTGGTCTTTAGGCTGTGTCATACTTTAACTCTGCAACGGGGCAAGGTGGGTTGCCACTACAGTGCGGCTTATTACCCCTGCCCCTTTAATACCCTCATACTATTCTGCGGCAACAGGCACGTTATGTGGTGTATGCCTACCCAAGCCTGCATCGTGCCAGACCTCAAACAACCGGGCAAAGCCTTGCGGCATAGAGGGGGCCAATAATTCTGGCGTTTGGCCTGCGGCAAGGGCACTTAATAAGCGTAATGGCCCACCGTGTGACAGCACACACGCAGGCACGGCCGCCTGTTTTACATCGTGCCAGAAAGCGCGGGTACGCTGCGTAAGGGAAAGCCCGCTCTCGCCCCCCGGTGGCGCAAACTGTGTGGGGTTTGCAGCCCATTCATCAAGCTGGGTGCGGCTTATGTCGTGCCAGTTGCGCCCTTCCCACTGGCCAAAGTCCATTTCGGCCAAACGGGGGTCTATCTGTAACTCCATTTTGGCGGCACGGGCCAATTTTTCTGCCATTTGCCGGCACCGCGTTGCGGGCGAGCTATAAAGCACACGGCAAAAAGCCCCTTGCGCCAGCACAGACAGCCCTGCGGCCAGCCCTTCCCACCCCGGTTTAAGGGCAACATCTTGCCGCCCGTAACACACCCCTTCAGGCAATAAAACGGGTGCATGACGCACAAGCAAAACGGGGAAAGACTGCGCCATAATTCTCTCCTTAGGGCTTAGGCACCACATTGAAACACCACAGCCAGAGTGCCAAGACCCCTGTTTGTGAAATTTTACTTTACGGTGCCCTAACGCAAGACAACACCCTCTTTTTGCCTGCTTTTTTGGTAACGCCGTTATGCCTGCACCATAACGTTACTCACAAAAAAGTGAGATGTTGCGCCAGAACATGAAAAAAAGACCCTGTCACGTTGCCCCGCTGCCCGCCACATGGGCCAAGGGCTGTGCCATCGCCCGCAACCAGGGTTGCAAGTGGGGTATCTGCCCCTGCCTCCAGCACCGATGCATAATGGAATTCGTGCCCACGCAGGCACGCCCCTTTGGGGCCCAAAACACACTCCGCCTCTAAGGTGGCTTGCCGGTAGCCCAAATTCAACTTACGCCGCGCAAAAGAGGTGCTGTGCCCCAGCAGGCCAACCATACTGTGGCGCGTGCCTGCGGCATCTTCTAACCCTTGGCCAAGCACCATGTACCCCCCGCACTCTCCATGCACGGGGTGCTGGGTGGCAAACTGGGTTAACCCCTCTTTAAAAGTATGGGCGGCGGCAAGTTTGGCAGCGTGTAACTCTGGGTAGCCGCCCGGTAGCCAGCACGCCGTGCAACTCGGGTCTGGCGCTTGGTCTGCTAACGGGGAAAACGGTACCAGCTCCGCCCCCGCCTGCCGCCAGAACAACGCTAAATGACCATACAGGAAAGAAAAGGCGTCATCTTCCGCCACGGCAATACGTTGGCCGGGCGGAGGCAGCATGCTATGCATACCCCCCTGCATAGCGGCTTGCAGGTTGGGCAAAGGCTGAGCGGCGGCCAAAAGAGCATCTAGGTCAAGCTCTTGCTCGGCTTTATCTGCCAGTTTTTCAAGCCAGTCTGTTAAGCCACCATGTTCTCTGGCTTGCACAAGGCCAAGGTGGCGCTCTGGCAAAGGTTGGCCGGGTTGGCGCAGTAAGGTGCCTAGCACCTCTAGCCCTGCGGCCTGCACTGCGCCTTGTGTTAAACTGGCATGCCGTGCAGAGGCCACGCGGTTAAGCACAACACCCGCTACGTGCACATCTGGCTGCCATGTGGCAAACCCCTTGGCGATTGGCCCAACAGATTGCCCCTGCCCAGAAACATCAAGCACCAACACAACGGGTATGCCAAACCGTGCTGCAATATCAGCCGGGGCGCCGCGTGCCCCTTGGGGGGCCACAAGGCCATCAAACAGACCCATGGCCGATTCAACCACTAGTACATCAACCTCTTGCGTGGCGGCATGCAGTACGGTGGCCAGCAAGGCGGGGTTCATGCACCAGCTATCTAGGTTTAAGCCGGGCCTACCTGTAATGGCGGCATGGAAAGTGGGGTCTATATAATCTGGCCCGGTTTTAGCGGCCCCTACCCGCACGCCACGCCGTTTAAGTGCGGCCAGCAATGCCAGCGTAACCGTGGTTTTACCCCCACCAGAGCGGGGGGCAGCCACCATAAGGGCACGGGCGGTCATGGATTATGCTCCGGTTTGAGAGGTAAGGCTTGTAGCGCAACACCCGGTAAGGCCCTGTTTTGCACTGCATTTTTAGGGGCGTGTGCTGCGGTAGTCTTAGCTGTGGTGGTTACAGCCGGTGGCGTTGGGGTATCAAGCACATGGGCAACACTGTTGCCATGGGGGTGCCAAAGACCGCGTTGCCATGCCTCTGCAAAACGGGCGCGCATGGCCTCTCTTGCTGCGGGGTTAGCCTGTTGCAAAAAGCTATTGCAGGCCTCGTTCCCTAAGGTGGCTGCAAAAACGAGGTCAAACTGCGTATCAAACCGTTCTGGCAGGGTGGCAGCAAAACCGTGCAGGGCATCTAGCCCGCGGGCCAGCTCAGCCGCGCCAGCATAACCGTGGCGCTGCATGCCCTCTATCCAGCGGGGGTTGGCCAGCCTGCCGCGCACAACACGCGCTACTTCTTGCGCGGTGCTACGCAAGTGGGGCATTTGGGGGCGTGACGTATCACCATGCCAGCGGGCGGGGTTGGCCCCCATAGTGGCAGCAGCGGCGGCAAGGCCGCCTTCATGGGCTGCGTTTTCGGGGCTTTCCAGCATATCGGTTTCGGCATGGTCTTGCACATGCAGTACCGCAGTGGCTTGGCTTAGCAGGGTGCCAAAGGCCTGCACATCTTGCTGCCCATCGCGCCCGCCGCCATAAGTCCAGGCTGAACCAGCAAGCCACGCCGCCCCAAGGTCTTGCCTGTTTTGCCACGTTCCGTTTTGCAGGTGCTCTTCTACCCCCGTGCCGTAGCTACCACTGGCGGCCCCAAAAATACGGGCGGTAGCACGTTTTAGGGCCTCCCCCTCTAACCCCTGCACGCTGGCGGCAAGGGGGTTCCACTCGGGGGCTTCATCACGCGCGGCAAGAGCCGTAACCACTTGGTCAAACAATGCAATCTGGTCTGGAAAAGCATCGCGGAACAGGCCGGAAATACGCAAAGTTACATCAACCCGTGGGCGGTTAAGCACGGGAAGTGGCACAACCTCAAAACCCTGCACATGCCCGGTGCCGGGCGCGCGGGTTACCTCTACCCCCATAAGGCGCAGAGCTAGGGCCATATCTTCGCCGCCGGTGCGGAGGCTGGCAGAGCCCCATAAGTCCATTATCAGGTGGGTTAGGGGTTCGCCTTCTTCCTGTATATGCCGGGTGAGCAACAGGTTTTCCATTTTGCCAGCAAGCTGCATGGCAGAGGGCGTGGGTAGGGCACGGGGGTCTATGGTAAACAGGTTACGCCCGGTGGGCAGCACATCAACCCGGCCGCGGGTGGGGGCACCGGCTGGCCCTGCGGGTACAAACCGGCCTGCCAAAGCATCTTGCAAAGCGCGGCTTTCTGCCTGTGCACAGGCTGCCACGCGGGTGGTAATTTCGTGCTCTGTAAGCCACGGCAAGCCGGGGGCGTGTGCGGGTTGTGCTGTGTGTGGCACAGTGTTTTGCCCAGTGGGGTCTTTTACCCCACACGCCTGCGCAATAGCCGCAACAAGCGCTTGTGTTTTAGGGGCTGGCTTGCCAAAAATATGCAGCCCATCTCGTATTTGCAGGTCTTTTACATCGCACAAATATGCATCTAACCGGGCAAGGGCTTCGGCCTCGTCTTCATCACCCGGTCTTACACCGCTTTCAGCGAGTACACCGGTGCGGGTGGCGCGTTCTAAAATTTGTTGACGCAGTAAGGTGCCCCGCCGGGGGTCTAGGCCATCGGCCTCGGCATATTCATCTATCAAGCGTTCCAGCTCTTGCATGTCTGGGCTTAGGTCTGCCTGCATAACGGGTGGGGTCATGTGGCCAATAGTCACTGCGCCTAGGCGGCGTTTTGCGGTTGCAGCCTCTCCGGGGTTATTGACAATAAAGGGGTAAATAACTGGCATACTGCCGACAAGCCCCGTGGGAGCACAGGCCCCACTTAACGCCACCGCTTTGCCGGGCAACCACTCCAGCGTACCGTGGGTACCAACATGCACAAGGGCATCTAATTTTTGCACATGCTGTAGCCAGAGGTAAAACGCCACATAAGCGTGGCAGGGGGGGCTGTCGGGGTCGTGGTATAATGCCTTGCGGTCTGCCGCCTGCCCCCGGTCTGGCTGCACAGCTATGGTAAGGTGCTCTTGCACCACAACACGGTGGCAAAACTGCCCATTTTGCACCATTTTATCGTGCTCAGGTGGTCCCCACGCGGCCTGAACCGAAGCCATAAACGCAGGCTCTAACCTAGTTGCTAACTGCTGGTACTCAGCCAAAGATAAAAACGGTTGGCAAGGACTTTTGGCCAACGCAGCCACAAGGGCGGCCTGCGGCAAAAGCGTGCCTGTTTTATACCCATCATTTTGTAAAATATGCTGTATCGAACATAGGCTTGCAAATGTATCTAACCCTACCGCATGGGCAACATGGCCACTCTCTTGCGCCAAGCCAGCACCCGGATAGTCTGAAACCACAAGCCCTATTTTACGCTGTGCAGAGGTAAGGCACCGCAAGCGCAACCACCCCATAATGCGCGCAACCGTAAGGGCTATACCCGGCGCATAGGGCACGCGGGCAGCGGGGTGGCCGGGTGTTGCCTGCTGCCTAAAGGAGAGGGGAAAAGTGCTTATGCTGCCATCAAGTTCTGGTAAAACAGTTTGCATGGCTAAATCAGCCCGGGTAAGGCCGCGTGCGCTTTGTTGCCAAAGCGCTTGCGTGCTACCGGGCTGCAAAAGCTGAAAAACCGGCACACCACTTTGCACAAGTGGTGAATAACCTTGCTGGTTTTTAGAAGAAAACACCGTGCCATTCAGCACACAATCAGGCTGCACCTGCGCCAGATACGCGGCTACACCTTTGGCAACCTCTACCTCTTTTAACGAGGTCACAAACACCATATCAACCGCGCAACCGTGGGCCGCTAGGCTTTGGGCAAAGACTTCAAGCGCTGTATGGTCGCTTACTAATAAATGGGCACGGTAAAAGAGTAAAACGGCCCGTGTGGTTAGCCCTTTTGGCAAAACAGCACTACACGGCACATATGCTGCGCCGCATGTTTGGGGTGGGCTACCCCCCGCAGCATCTATGCTCTGCGGTGTGAGTGGGTTGGACGCCCTACCCGGTTGTGCACCCTTATGCGGGCCTAGCTGTGCGGCAAAGGTGCGGTACACGCCCCATGCGGGCACGGGTTCGGGCTGTGCGCCGTCATCTATCTCTAACCCAGCCATGGTGCCCATAAGGTGCAAAGCGCAGGCCATGTTACGCGGCCCACCCTGTCTAAAAAACTCTATAAGGCGTTTGCGTTTTTCTGGCTCAACGCTAGACAGTTCGGCAAGGCGTGGGTCGTCAGCTTGTTGGTTGGGGCTGGTTTTAAGGGTTTGGGCACACTCACCCGGCAACAGGGCTAGGGGCACCTTATTGGCACGGCACCAACCTGCCAGCTCTTCTGCGCCATAACGCCAATAGTCTAGGCCGCCCAGCAGGCGTACCACCACGCACCGCGCCTGTTGCAGCGTTGTGTCTATATACAGGTCTATAGACATAGGGTGCCGCAGGCGGGCAAGGTGTGTCAGTTGTAAACTTGGTGTTTGTACCAGCGGGTTTTCCGTTACCCGCTGATTATAGGCATGGCTTAGGCCAAGCAGGTCACTTTCTGTAAAAGACAGCACCACCAGATCAGCCGGGGGTAGGCCAAGGTCTTCGGCCTGATCTTGCTCATCTAACGTGCGGTTTTCTCTTACTAAAAGATGCATGCCACTACCCTGCCCAGCCTGTGCCCACTACCCTGCGGTGCTTAGGGCTGCCCGGATAGCACTTTCTGCCAAGCCTTTTTCACCAATAACCACAATACGGCCTGTGCACTCTGCACCTGCGGTTAGGGGGCGGTCAAACTCATGCCTAAAGCGGGTGCCAACGCCCTGCACCGCCAAACGCATGGGTTTACCTGCAACGCTTGCAAAGCCTTTCATGCGCAGCACATCGTATTTGGCGGCAACATCTTGCAGCAGGGTTAAAAAGCCTTCTACGCTGGTTTGTTCGGGCACGGTAGCAACAAAGCTTTCAAAATCATCATGCTCGTGCTCACCGTCTTCCGCATCGTGGTGAGACGGGCGGGCGGCAAGGTCTGCCTCGGCCTCTGCCCCAATACCCAGCAGCACAGCAGGGTCTACCTTGCCTTCTGTTGCGCAAATAAGGCGCACAGGGCGGGGGGCAAGGCGGCGCACTTCGGCCTCTACGCGTTCCAGTTCTTGGGGG
Organism: Acetobacter orientalis; assembly: GCF_000963965.1. Lineage (GTDB taxonomy): Bacteria > Pseudomonadota > Alphaproteobacteria > Acetobacterales > Acetobacteraceae > Acetobacter > Acetobacter orientalis. Next base: position 43,003 of record NZ_BAMX01000001.1, on the reverse strand, counting down.
CTAAGCAGGTCTGTTTTGTTCAGCACAATCAGGTCTGCGGCGTTAAGCTGGTCTTCAAACACTTCAGCCAAAGGGTTGTCGTGGTCGAGCGATGGGTCTGCCGCGCGTTGCTGGGCCACGGCCTCGGGGTCATCTGCAAAGCGGCCGGTGGCTATGGCCGGGGCATCGACCACGGTTATAACGCCATCTACCGTCATGCGGTTACGCACGGTGGGCCAGCCAAAGGCTTTAAGCAGGGGTTTGGGCAGGGCAAGGCCAGAGGTTTCAATCACCACATGTTCGGGCGGGTCTGCGCGGTCTAGCAGGGCTTCCATGGTGGGTAAAAAGTCATCGGCCACAGTGCAGCACAGGCAGCCGTTGGTCAGTTCTACAATATCGTCATCGCGGCAGCCTTCTATGCCACAACCGCGCAAAATTTCGCCATCTATGCCTAAAGACCCAAATTCATTCACTACCACCGCAATACGGTGCCCCTGCGCCTTGTGCAAAATATGGCGCAAAAGCGTGGTTTTACCAGCCCCTAAAAAACCGGTGATAATGGTTACGGGCACACGGGTAAGAGCAGCAGCACTCATGGTTTTTCGTCCTGTTCTTGGCTAATGGGGACTGGGTAAAGCACTGCAGGCACACGCCCCAGCACCATATTAGAAAGGGAAGCCGGGCGGCGAGATGGCATAACCGTGCCTTTTTTACTGCCCGCATAAAGCCGGGCATAGGTGAGCAGGTCTTGGGCTTTTTCTGGGCCGAGGTGGCCTAAAAGCCATGTCCAGCGGCCGGGCATGGCAATGGCGGCTGTGCAGCCTTGGTTGCACGCAGCCAGACACTCCACTGGCTGAATATCAACCCCAATAAGGGCCTGTTCGGGCGGGGCATCTGGGTGGGTTTGTTCTTGCGCCCGTAAGGCCAGAAGCTGGGCATAAAGCTGGGCACCGGGCGGGTTTTCCATAGCCGGGCCACCCCGGCGGCAGGTTGTGCACACATGCAAAACCGGGCGGGGGTGCTCTGTTGGGGGCGCTAGGGTAGAGGGCGGCGTAAGTGCTGACATTCTGCTTCCTGATACGGCAGAACTCCCTTACAGAAAGCCCAACCTTCTAACCGGGGTGCAAAAAACAGGCCCATTCTTTACCACGTAAAGAGCAGAAAAACACGGCGTATTACCCCGCATTATGTCGTGACCGGGCACCCCGCCAGAACCGACGCCTTAAAACCAAACGGCACCCCTTACCCAAACGGGCAAGCCGTGCCTGATGGCAGGTCTCCTGGCTTGTGGCTGCTGGCCTACGCGCCAAAGGCGCATAACACCAGCACCGTAACGCCCCCTTCCCTAACCCCTTTAAGGCCAGTGGGTGTGGCTGGCGGTAGGGGCCTGACACCGGGTTACGCGTAAACACACTTACAGTTGCGGGGGCAGCGACGGACTAGCACAGCCAAGGCGTGCGGCACCGTTCTTCCCTTTTCATTCCTTGCGGAACACCATCAGCACGAACAATGGCGGCAAATGCCCTGTTTTTCAAGGGCGGCACACCGGGCACCTTCTGTGCAAAAAATGCTCAACGGGTAGAAGAAGATACCGCAAGCTTGGCCCCAAAGGCAATAAAAACGCCCCCGGTTACCCTGTCCATTAAGCGCACAACACGGGGGGTTTTTAAAAAGCGGCCCAAAGGCAGGGTTGCCATAACCAGCACCACAAACCACACAGCCGTAAGGGCGCAATGCACAAGCGTTAGAAAGAAGGAGTACGGCCCTACCGCCGCCCCGTGCGGAATAAACTGCGGCAAGAATGTAATATAAAACACCCCAACCTTTGGGTTGAGAATGTTGGTTAAAAACCCTTTCCGTAAAAACCCGCCCGGTGGCAGGTCTTGTGCGGCTCCGTCTGCACCCGTGGTGGCACCGCTAAGGCTTTGGCGTGGGCTCATAAGCTGCTTTATGCCAAGGGCACATAAATACCCAGCCCCCGCCCATTTTACGCAATCATACGCTATGGCAGAGGTTTGCAATAATGCCCCTAACCCAACAGACACCATTGCCCCCCACAGCAACAGCCCCAGCATAATACCCACACCGGCCCGTATGCCGCCACCAACACCCCCCACGGTGGTGGCACGCAACATCATAACGGTATCAATACCGGGGGTTATGGTCAGCAAAATTGCTGCCAGCATAAAAGACAACAAAAGTGGGAGATCAACCACAACCATAGCGCGCCCTAGCATAAACACAGCTTTAAAACTGTCTTTACACCTAACAGGCTTAGGCGTTGAACAAAAGTACCGAGTGCCCTACCCCAATAACGTTTTAAGGCGCGCCCTTAATACCCTTGTGCCGGGTTATAGGTTAAAGGCACGCTTTCACCTGCTTCCAGGGCTTTAATAACAGACACCACATACCGTGCCCGCGCGGGGCGTGAGGCCTCAGACGCCACATGCGGGGTTATAAGCACACCCGGCACCGCCCATAGGGGCGATGTTTCAGGCAAGGGCTCGGTATCGAACACGTCCAGCACAGCACCATGCAGGGTGCCATCTTGTAAAGCCCGCACAAGGTCTGCCTCTACCACTACGGGGCCGCGCCCCACATTAATAAAGCCAGCCGGTTTACGCAGGTGTTGTAACAGGCTGTAGGTTATAAGGCCTTTGGTTTCGGGCGTTTCAGGCAACAGGCACACGAGCGTGTCACACTGCTGCAAAAACGGCACAAGCCCTTCTGGGCCAGCGTAGCAGGTTACACCTGCGCACTGCTTTTGGTGCCGGGCCCAGCCAAACACGGTAAAATCTGCCGCTACCAGTTTGCTTGCTACAAAGCTGCCAAGGTTGCCCAGCCCCATAATACCCACCCGTGTAGCGCTAGACAGGCGTGTAGGGGGGGCATTTTTACGCGCCCATTGTTTGGCCTGTTGTGCTCCGTACCACAGCGGGGCTTCACGCAGTAGAGCAAACACGGCCCAACGCACATAGTCTGCCATTTGGGTTGCAGTTTCATCGCCACCCATACGAATAATGGGTAATGCCTTAGGCAGCTCTGGGTCTGCCAAAATATGGTCTACCCCAGCCGCGGCACTTAATATGGCTTTTAAATTGCCCATTTGCGCTAACCGCCCCGGCTCTGGTTGCCACACCAGCACATAGTCAATCTGGGCCGGGTTTAAGGCGGGGTCGTACCAGTCTTTTACCTCAAGCTCTGGCATAAGGTCTGCAAAAAGCGCCTTCCATTCCGGAAACGTACCCGGCCCACCAGCTTTTACTGCAAGACACACCATGCCTACACCCCTTGTTTAGAAGAAACACTAGCCCGCGCAACCACCTTTTGCGAAAGAGCAAGACACACCAAACTGAGCATAACCGCAAATAACAGGTAAAGCCCCGGTATGGTTTTGTCATGAAAGCGTGAAATAAGCCACGACAGCACCATAGGTGTAAAGCCACCAAACAAAAGCTGCCCCAAAGCATAGCTAAGCGCTATGGCTGTTGTGCGGTTGCGGGGCAAAAACAGCTCTGCAAACAAAGCGGGCACAGACGCATAATAGCCGCAATATAAAGTGGTCACCAAAAAAGCCTGCACCAAAACAAGGTGCGCGCCAGAAGGGTACGCGACCAAAAATTTAAAAAGTGGCCATGCCATAACACCACCCAGCACAGCCATAACGGCCATCATACGGCGGCGGTTTATTTTATCACCCAACACAGCAAACAGGGGCGGCAATATAATGGTTAAGGCACCAGACACCAACGTGCCCATAAAAGAGGCCGCCTGCCCTACGTGCAGTTCTGTCCGGGCGAGTGTAGGCATATAAATATTAAGGTAGCTGCCGCTGGCCCCAGCACTCACCAGCCCCATTGCCAGTAGCAAACGGTAGGGTTCTTTTTGAATAATTTCTTTTAAAGGATGATGGTTTGTTTGCTGGCCAATAAACTCGGGCGATTCATCACTTAACAAACGGAGCCATGTGGTAAGCGGCCCCAATACCATGCCCAACGCAAAAGGCAGGCGCCACGCCCATGCGGTAATTTGGGCATCTGTAAAGGCTTGGTGCACGCACCACGCAATGCCAGATGCCAGCGTAACCGCCACCCCGCCAGCCGACCATTGCAAGCTGGAATATACCCCACGCCATTTTTGGCTACGCTCTGCCAGCATGGTCGCCGCACCGCCAAACTCTCCGCCCGCAGCAAACCCCTGCAACAAGCGCGAGAGAATAACCGCACACGGGGCCAGCAAGCCAATATGGCTATAGCTAGGCAAAACCGCCAAAATGCCTGTACCAATGGTCATAAGCACAGAAGACAACACAAGCCCATGCCTGCGGCCCTTACGGTCTGCATAAGAGCCAAGCCACGCGGCCCCCACAGGGCGGGCCACAAAGGCCACCCCAAAGCTGCCAAGGCTTAACAGCAAAGACCCTGCGGCAGAAGACACCGGAAAAAACAGGTGCGACAGCGTAACCGCAAACAACCCATATAAAATAAGGTCATACCATTCCAGCACGCCCCCCAATGTAGTGGCTACAAGGGCCAGCCACACACTTTTGTGGCTGGGTGGTGTGGCGGCAGCATTACCCACACCTGTTGCTGGCTGGCTGTTGCTCATTCAGAACCCCGCTGTGAGTGTAACCAGCCCGGTAAAATTACCGCCTGTAATGTAGGTAGGTGCACTGCCCTTTACCACGGTATGCCCATCTACCCCCATAGTGTTATGGGCATTGGTTGTTAACCCCCACGCACCAGAGAGATAATGCGAATTGCCAAGATTGGTCATGTTAAGCTGCAACTGTGGGCGTTTAAAAAACAACACATCGTTAAAGCGGTAGCCAATACCCAAATTGGCTGTTTCGTATGAGGGGATTTTCTCATCATTCATAAAGGTCGAATATTCAGACCCAATATAATTGAAGGAGAAGTTTCCAAAAACATGCCCATCATCATACGACAGCCCGATAGAGCCTGAAAACTTGGGGCTAAGCACAGCGCGTTTGCCTGCGGTTGGCAAATATGTGCCGCCTGCTGCCAAGTTATTGTCTATGGTTGCGTGTAGGTACTGGCCAGAGAAATAGGGCGTAAAGTGGTGCCAGCGTGGCAGGCTAATTTCACCACTTATGCCGCGCGTGGTTTGCCCCCCACCATTAAGCGATGTGGTAATGGTTGTGCCTTCTACCAAAGAGCTGCTGGTAATTTGGCGGTTGGTAAAATTGTAGTTAAAGAAAGCAAGAGACAGGTTAAAATATTTTCCGTAATGCCTATAACCCAACTCTTCAGAAATAGAATATTCTGGCTTAATACCGCCTTTAACATGCTGTGTTGTCATGGCCCCGGTAGAAGAGCTGAACATATCAACCGAAGGTGTAATAGCCGCGGCCTCTCTAAACGCTGTTGTGCCGTTAATATAAATTTGGTCACGCGGGGTAAGCTGGTAGCTAATAGAAACACGCGGCAGCGGCTGTGCATCACTAAAGCCGGTAGCATAGGTTGCACCGGGCATAAGGTTGGTGGCCGTGCGGGTTATCATGGCTTCTTTAAACCCGGCAGACAGTTTTAAACGGTCATGCAGCAGAGAATATGTGTCCATAATGCTTATAGTGTTTGTCTGCTGTATCACGTGGGCATCCCACTGGCGCAGGGGCTGGCCAGAGGCTGTTAGCACGGGGTCGTTCCCCCAACGGTTGGCGTTACCTTGGGCGTCTGGCAAGGAGTATGTGGGGCTTTCAGCGTAGTTTATGTAAGAATACCAATACCCAAATTGCAGGTCGTTATGGCCCCTTTTCCAGTCCAGTATGGAGTTAATGCCAAAAGTTGACTCGCTAAACGTGTCGTTAGACTGCGCAACCTGCGTGCTGGCAGACCCTTCAGGAAACTGGAGCGGGCCTGCTGGTTCGTTACCCATATAGGCTTTGTTTTGGTTAAGCGTAGACCCACCCTGCACGGTGCCACTCACGTTAAACACATAAGGTGTAACAGACAGGTTTAGCCCGTCAGCCAGCTTAAACTTCATTTGTACGCTGGCCCGCGCATGGCGCCATTCGTATTGGTGAAATTTATAATAGTTGGTGTTACTACCAGTAAATTCTTTAGAATAGTTATAGCCTATGCCTTGGGCATTCCACTGTGCCATGGTGGGGTAGGTATACAGGTTTTCTTTTACATCGTTGTAAGACATAAAGGTGGTAATGCTGTTACCATCCCCCCATTTTTTATTGGCCTTAAAGTCTATATGCCAGCGGTGCAGCCCACCCGGCCCGCGCCAGTTAGAGGCCTGCGTGTCTGAAAATGACGCAAAACTGTTCACACCAGTATGGCCAATTTCACCACTATCAAGGCGAATAAATTCGCGCTTCATGTTGTTGCCGCCATAGGTCAGGTCAATAAGGCCGCCAAATTTTCTGCTTGGGTCGCGCAGTTTTTCGCTAATTAACCCGCCCACTGCACTAAATGTTGGCGCCATAAGGTCTGGTGCGCCGGGTGTTACGGTAACAGAGCCCACGTTTTCTGTATCTGCCCAGCCAGAAGAAAGGGGGGAGTAATATAGCACGTCAGAGGGGTTCATGCCCTCTAGTTCATACCCCAGTTCGTTCTGGTTCATACCACGAATAGACACACTCATGCGGTCTGTCGCGCCCGTAGGGTCTGCTGAGGCCACAATGACACCGGGGGTATTTTTAACCAGCGTGAGCGCATTGGTAGCGGGCGCTTGAGCGGCAATATAGTCGCGCGTTACACCACTTTTTGAAAAAGCCTCTGTCTGGCGGGGCATCATGCCACCCCCGGCAGACCGGCCAGTGACCCCGTTAGGCGTGACACCAGAGCTCACTGTAATTTCTTCTGCTTTGCCAGCCTGCACGGGGCCGCTTTTTTTATGGGCCGCAGGGGCATGCAATGCCGTGCTTGATAAAGCTTTTTTACGGCTGCTCTCTTTAACAGAGGCCGCAAAAGAGGGGGCTATACTGCCTGTTGCAACAGCCGCAGTACAAAGAAGAGTTACAGAATTAGCAGAAAGGCGGCGCACGTTCGTCTCCTGTCACAGTCCAAGGCTTTTTCGGTGTCTGGTCTGAGATCGCGCGATTTTTTGTTATGCTGCGCCACAGGGTGCACCCCACATAACAACCCCACCACACGAACGTTTCATCATCCCAATTTCGGTATACCGAGATTAGTATAACTTGGGGGCCGCCTGTCAATAATGTTTTGTATACGCAACTTTAAGTGCGTTATTTTTGACACAGTTTTTTATACAGAAATCTAAATTTATTGTTTTAAAACAATATATAACTAGAAAATTAAAAATGCGCTTATAGTATCATTCCGCTGGTCGCTCTTTTTGCCAAAATAGCAGAGTCTCTACGCTCCAACCAACTTCTACAGCGCATTCAACGCCCCGAATCCCGCCTACTTTTCAAGGTCTCATTTACAGAAAATAACCATATAATATCTGTTTTTCTCTTTAGATTATAAAATCATAGAATCATTAAAGCTATCGGAGCATGGTTTCAGTATACAAAAATATCTTCCCAAGCCCCAAACACCGCGTTATGGTCTCTTGAGTATACTGAAACACCCTTCCCGCGGCTTTTGTCCGCCGCCTTACACATCTGGAGCTTTCTGCACTCATGGCACAGCCCGGCTCACTTTCTTCGCATTATGATGTTGTTCTGGCCGGTGGCGGCATAATAGGGCTCAGCACAGCCCTGTTTTTGCGCCAGCAAGGGCTTAGCGTAGCCGTGCTCGACAAAGGCGCGTTTGGGTATGAGCAATCTAGCCGTAACTGGGGCTGGGTGCGCACAATCAACCAAGCTATGGAAGAACTGCCCCTAGCCGTTGCCAGCCGCCCCTTGTGGCAGCAATGGGCGCAAGAAGGGCAATTTGGGTATACACGCTGCGGCCTGCTTTCTTTAGCGCAAGATAAAGAAGAATGGGCCGGGCTTGAAACCTGGCTTAAAAATGCCCGCACCCTTGGTTTTGATGCGCGTGAACTTGGCAAGTCAGAAATTCACACACTTTTTCCGCAAAGCAAGGGCACATGGGCCGGGGCACTCTACAGCCCCGGAGATGGCCGGGCCGAGCCAGACCTTGCCATGCAGTTTTTGGCCAAAAAAGCACAAGCCGCCGGTGTGGTTCTTATACCCGACACCGCAGTAAAAAGCATAGACCTGCAAGGCGGCAAAGCGCATGGCTTTGTAACAGAAAACGGGCTTATAACCGGCTCTGCGCTGGTAGTGGCGGCTGGTATCTGGTCTCGGTGGTTGTGCAAAACTGTTGGTATTACTTTGCCACAGCTTAAGGTGACAGCCTCTGTTTTGCGCACAAAACCTCTTGAAGGTGGGCCAGAACCCATTATTGCCTCAACACGTTTTTCTATGCGTAGGCGGCAAGATGGCGGTTACAATATTGCCCAGCGCAACTCTTCAGTTACGCATGTCACGCCGGATTCCATACGGTTTATGAAATCGTTTCTGCCGAATTTTCTGAAACAGAAAAAACTCTTGAGTGTGAGGCTAGATTCAACATTTTTAAAAGAATGGCAGCAAGAAAAACAATTTGGCCCCAATGCCGCCAACCCGTTTGAAAATTTCCGCACCTGCGACCCCGAGCCAGACCGCAAAACACTGGCCCGCACCATGGCCCGCGTGCGTGAAGATATGCCCGCTTTTGCCAACGCCCAAATAGCAGGCATGTGGGCAGGTGTTATTGATGTTATGCCAGACGCCCTACCCGTGCTGTCTGATGTTGCACGCTACCCCGGCCTATATTTAGCAACGGGTTTTTCTGCACATGGGTTTGGTATTGGCCCGGCCTCTGGCCAGCTTATGGCTAACCTCATTACCGGCACAAAAGATACCTTGGGCAAAGAGCATTTTACCCTTGCCCGCTTTGGCTGCAACGGAGAAAAAGCCTAACACCCCTTTTCAGGCAGTGAGTGTTTGGGGTTATGATAGTAACCCCACCCTCCAGCATGCCGGATCGTATGAGCACTCACGCCGAAAACCGCTCCTCCACCTTTACTGGAGAAGAACTGTACGCAGCCCTACGGCGAGATATGATAGACAGCCGCGTTGAAGGCGGCACCCCGTTGCAAGAAGAAGATATTGCCCGGCGCTACGGTGTAAGCCGCACCCCGGTGCGTGAGGCGCTGCAACGCCTGCACCAAGACAAGCTTATTGGCCGCAAGGGCCGGTTTTACGTTGTGGTTTCCCCCACGCATGACAGCATTCGCCAAATTTACGAATTTCGTGAAGCCATAGAAACAGCGTCTGTAGCACTTTGTTGCGAACGCGCAGATGCCGCCTTGATAGAGGCCATGCAAGACTGCGTAAACCAGCAGGCCAAAGCAGCAGAAGAGCAGCAATTTTACGAGTTCGAGCGCCTAGACAGCCAGTTTCATGTGCTTATTGCCCAAGGCTCCAGAAACGAGTTACTGCAACGCCAGCTTGAAATTAGCTACGACCAGATCTGGTTTTCTCGGGTGGGTAATCTGGTGTCGCTCCGCTATTACTCCATCAAAGAAACGCTGGCCGGCCATCAACGTATTTTGGACGCCATACGCAGGCGCGACCCCGGCGTAGCCCGTGCAGAAATGTATACCCACCTCCGCAGTGCCATTTTGCTCAGCGCCCGCTCAGAAAGCAATAAAGCCCCCACCAAACGCCGCAAGCGCGTGGCAGAAGAGTAAGCCTGCCTTTTACGCCAACACACGCACACCACACCCACGCTTGGCACAGCATGCCCCGCTTTGGCGCGTGCCTTTTAGGGGCTGCACAGGCAGCATGTCTCGCATTTGTTACCCCTATAGGCACACACAACAAGACAGGGTTAGAGTAGTTATTCTGTAACACAACCAACAAAGCCGTGGGGGTGCTGTGTGCCTCTGCCCGGCTTTTTACCTTAACACAGGAGACCTCATGGCGGCTTTTACACAGCGTGTGCGCTTACCTTATAAACTTGCCCTTCTGCTTTCTGCCGGTTTGGGCTTAGGCGCACCTCTGGCCGCCACGCAGGCCGCAGAAACCCCACAACCAGCCACCCCGGCCACCAGCACACAGGCCCCAAGCGCTCCGGCCCAAACGGCCGCGCAGCCCGTAACCCAAACAGCCCCACAAAGCGCGCCTGCCGCCACGCCTAACGCTACGGCTGCGCAAGCCCCAACACCCAAAAACCCAGAAGGTTTTGGCCCTTGGGGGTTTGACCTAAGCGGGCGCGATACTGCCGCCCTGCCGGGTAACAATTTTTTCCAATATGCCAACGGCACCTATCTGGCACATCTGAGCATTCCCGCAGATATGACCAGTTACGGCCCGTTTAATGCGCTGGCCGAACTCTCCCGCCAGCGGGTGCAGGGTATTTTAAATGCGCTCTCAGCACACCCTGTTGAACACCCCAGCACTATTGAAGAAAAACTCGGCACGTTTTACGCGTCCTTCATGGATGAAAAGGCTGTTGAGGCACAGGGCATTACCCCCCTTAAAGCCGACCTAGACACCATTCGCGCCATGACAGATGCCAAAGCCTTTGCTGCCCTTGCGGGTACGGCGCAGGCGTCGTTTGCCATTACGCCGTTTTCTGTAGCAATTAACCCAGATGCAAAAGACCCCACCCGCTACGCCATTAATATAGACCAAGACGGCACCGGCCTGCCCGACCGCGACTATTACCTAAAGCCCGAATTTGCGTCCAAAAAAGCGGCGTATCAGGCTTATATTACCAAAGCCCTTACCCTTATAAACTGGCCAGAACCTACACAGGCTGCTGCCGCCATTGTAGCGTTTGAAACGCAACTGGCCCAAGCCCATTGGCCACGGGCAGAGCTGCGCGACCCGCAAAAAACCTACAACCCCATGACCGTAGGCGCTTTAGCCAAAGCCGCACCGGGTTTTGACTGGGTGACATGGCTTAAAGCCGCAGGCCTACCCGAAGAGGGGCTGGAAAGCCGCATTGTTATTGTAGGTGAACCCTCTGCCATTACGCGCGAGGCCGCACTTGTCGCTAAGGCCGACAGCAAATTGTTGCAGGCGTGGCAGGCGTTCCATACCGTAAGTGGCGCAACACCTTACCTGCCAAGCGCCTTTGTGCAGGCCCGGTTTGATTTTACCAAGGCCCTTAGCGGCCAGCCCGCCCTGCCTGCCCGCTGGAAACGCGGCGTACAGGCCACCAGTGCCGCTATGGGCATGGCTTTGGGCAAGGTTTACGTTGCGCGCTACTTCCCGCCAGAAAACCGCGCCGCCATGCAACAGCTCACCCAAGACCTTAAAGCGGCGTTTCGTACCCGCTTGCAGCATAATAGCTGGATGAGCAAACCCACGCGTGAGGCCGCCTTGCGCAAGCTGGATAATTTTGAAGTGCTTATTGGCTCACCCACCACATGGCGCGATTACACCCCCCTGCGTGTGACCAAGGGGGATGTATACGGCAACGCTAAAAACGGCATGGCGTTTGAATGGGCCTACTGGCTGGCCCATATTGGCAAACCCGTAGACCGTAACGAATGGGACATGACCCCCCAAACCGTAAACGCCTACAACAACCCGGTGTTTGACCAAGTGGTGTTTCCTGCTGCTATTTTGCAGCCGCCTTTCTTTAACGCCAAAGCCGATACCGCCATTAACTACGGGGCCATTGGCGGCGTTATTGGCCATGAAATGACCCACTCGTTTGATGATGAAGGCCGCCAGTTTGACGAACATGGCCGCCTGCGCGACTGGTGGACAAAAGCTGATGCTGAGCGTTTCCAAAAACTAGCAGACCGCCTTGGCGCACAATATAATGCCTTTGAGGTACTGCCCGGCGTGCATGTAAACGGCAAACTGACAATGGGTGAAAACATTGCAGACCTTGGCGGCCTTACCCTAGCGCTCGATGCCTACCATGCCTCGCTCAATGGCAAACCCGCCCCCGTAATTGACGGCCTGAGCGGAGACCAGCGCGTCTTTTTAGGCTGGGCACAGGTCTGGCGCGAAAAACTGCGTGAAGACACCATTAAGCAATTAGTGGTGACAGACCCCCACTCCCCCCCGCAAGCGCGCGTAAACCTGCCTATGCATAATATTGATGCATGGTACGCTGCGTGGGGCGTTAAACCGGGGCAAGCGCTCTACCTTACCCCTCAACAACGCGTGAAAATCTGGTAATTTAGGCGCGCTTCTTATTAGGGGGTAAACCGTAAACTGCCAGTTGGCCTGTTTGGTTTTGCCCCCAGCCTACCGGGCCACCAGACCCACTAAACGGGCCACACGCTGGTTACCGCCCTTGCCCCCCATTGGTGGGCTATGCTTGTTTGCAAACAACAGCACTCGCTTACCTAAGGGTAAGCCCGCTACCCTTTTGCCCCTGCCGCACAGGGCTACCCGCCCTATGGCAACAGCCCCTTGCCACCGTACGGAGCCAGACCCTGCCGCCCAAAGCCCCCACGCCCCCAAATTCTGGCCAGCCCTGCGCTGCCGCCACACCCGGCCCTTGTGGCACCCCTTTAGCGGGGCAGCACCCGGCCCTTGCGCACGGCGCAGGCCCCACCGCACGCCGCCGCCATGTTGTGCAGGGCTTGGGCACGGGGGCCGCAGCGTTGGCTTTTGGTACACGGCCCGCCCTAGCAACACCACCACAAACCAGTGCGCCCACGCCTACCAACACCGCCCAACCACCGGCCAGCACCGCACCCTTTTTTACCCCAGCCGAGCACGCCTTTTTGCAGGCCGCGTGTGAGCGTATTTTCCCGCAAGATGAGAGCGGGCCGGGAGCCATAGCCCTTGGCGTGCCCCAGTTTATAGAGCAGCAAATGGCCACCCCTTGGGCGCAGGGCCAAACATGGTACATGCAAGGCCCGCACATAAGTGGCCCGGCAAACCTTGGCTACCAGTTGCCCTATACCCCCCAACAGATTTACCGGCTTGGCATAGCGGGCACACAACACTGGGTACAAACCCAGCATAACGCCGCATTTGAAGCGCTACCCCCCGCCGTGCAAGACGCCGTACTTAGCGCGCTGGAGCAAAACGCCACCACGTTTGAAAACCTGCCCTCCGCCATGTTTTTTGAACAGTTACGCTCAGACACACTAGAAGGCGCCTTTGCAGACCCCCTACACGGTGGCAACCGCCACCTTGCAGGCTGGAAAATGATGAACTTTCCCGGTGCGCGGGCCGATTATATGGAGTGGGTAGACCGCTACGCCACCCCCTACCCTTACGGCCCGGTGTCTATCACCGGCCAGACAGGCTAAACCATGGCAGACAAAACACTCCCCCCCGTAGATGCCGTAGTGGTTGGCGCTGGCTGGGCTGGCAGCATTATGGCCAAAGAACTGTGCGAGGCCGGGCTGCATGTGGTTATGCTGGAGCGCGGCGGCCCCCGCTCTACCGCTGTCGATGGCGCCTACCCTAACTCTATTGATGAGCTAGAAGGTGCAGTGCGCTACAAGCTGTTTCAAAACCTTGCTACCAGCACTGTAACCGTACGCAACCGCATAGATGAGCAAGCCCTACCCTACCGCCGCCTAGCCGCCTTTTTACCCGGTGAAGGCGTAGGGGGTGCGGGCCTGCATTGGACAGGTGTGCATTTTCGCGCCATGCCCCAAGACCTACGCCTGCGCAGCCACGTTATTGAGCGTTATGGCCGCACTTTCATTCCCGAAGGCATGAACCTGCAAGATTACGGCGTAACCTACGCAGAGCTTGAACCTTTTTTTGACCGGGCCGAAAAAGTGTTTGGTACATCAGGCCAAGCCTATACGGTTGGCGGCAAAATTGTTGGCAATGGCAACCCCTTTGCCCCAGACCGCTCAGACGACTTCCCGCTGCCTCCCTTGCGAGATGTATATACGGCCCATCTGTTCCGTAATGCGGCAACACAGGCGGGCTACCACCCCTATGCCATGCCTGCGGCCAATGCGTCTCAGCCCTATACAAACCCGTATGGGGCGCAAATGGGGCCGTGTAACTTTTGTGGCTATTGCTCAGACTATGCGTGTTATATGTCTGCCAAGGCCTCACCCAATGTTAATATTCTACCCGCCCTCCGCAGGCACGAAAATTTTAGCCTGCGCACCCATGCGCATGTACTGAAAGTGCTGCTCGATTCAACCGGCAAAAAAGCCACCGGCGTTGTCTACCAAGATGCCCAGGGCAACCACATAACCCAACCTGCTGGGCTGGTTATTCTGGCGGCTTTTCAGTTCCATAATGTGCATCTTATGCTGCTCTCTGGCATTGGCACCCCCTATGACCCACAAAGCAATACCGGCACGGTAGGGCGTAACTTTACCTACCAGAACATAACCAACAGCACCGTACTTATGCCCCCCACCCGCAGCACAGACCAATTTATTGGCTCTGCCGGTGGTGTCGCGATTGATGACTTTAACTGCGATAATTTTGACCACGGCCCCCACGGCTTTATTGGTGGCTCGCCCCTATGGGTTAACCAAGCCGGTGTTAAACCCATAGCCGGGGCTAAAGGGGCCATAACCACAGGCCAACGCTGGGGCAGTGCCTGGAAAAAACAGGCCATAGACAGCTACCGCCACAGCTTTACCATTAACGCGCAAGGCTCCAACATGGCCTACCGTGATGTGTACCTAGACCTAGACCCCACATGGAAAGACGCCTACGGCCAACCCCTACTACGCATGACCTTTGACTGGAAAGACAACGACATACGCATGAACCGCTATGTTATTGGCCAGTTACAAAACGTTGTAAAAGCCCTAGATGCACGAGATGTGCATTACGGCATGCGCGAAGCCGGTAAACCCTTTGACGTGCGCGACTACCAAACCACCCACCTGTGCGGCGGCGCGGTCATGGGTGATAACCCCAAAACCTCTGCCCTCAACCGCTACCTGCAAAGTTGGGACGTACCCAATGTGTTTGTAATTGGCGCCAACGCTTTCCCGCAAGGTATGGGCTACAACCCTACGGGGCTTGTAGCGGCTTTGGCCTATTGGTCTGCCCACCATATTCGTACGCAGTGGCTTAAAGGCAATGGCGGCCCGTTGGTAACACCATGATGCACCACATGCCCCCCTTTACGCCACGCCCCAACGCCCAACCCCACCCAGCGCCACACGTCCCAAACCCAAAGGCGTGCCAAGCACAAAACCACGGCCCACATACTGCTGCCCTAGGCCGTAAGCACCGGCTTGTAGCCCTTATTACACTGGGCCTAATAAGCTCAGCCTTACCCGCCCCTTATGCAGCGGCAGCCCCCCACGGGGCACAAGGGCTACAAAACCCAACTACCCCCCTAAATGGCACCCTTACGCCAGAAGACCCATTGGGCCACCCCACAGCACCAACGCCCGGCTTGCCTACGCAACCAAGCCCCACCCAAATACAACCAAAAGTAGCGCAAAGCCCTATTGTGCCTTTACCCTTGGTTGGCCCGCAGCCCATTTTTGCCCCACCAGAGCACCCAACCACACAGGCTGAATGGGTTGAAAAAGGCCGCTACCTTGCCGCCGCAGCAGATTGCGCAGCCTGCCACACCAGCACAGCAGCCCAACCCTACGCAGGCAATGTGCCTTTTGCGCTGCCTATTGGCACGCTCTATGCCTCTAACATTACGCCAGACAAAACCCATGGTATTGGTGCGTGGTCAGAGGCGCAGTTTACCCGCGCCGTGCGGCAAGGCGTGCGCCCAGATGGCGCAACCCTTTACCCGGCCATGCCCTACCCCTCTTACGCCCGCATGACCGACACAGACCTGCACGCTTTATATGTGTATTTTATGCACGGTGTGCAGCCTATGGCCCAAGCGGCCAAGGCCAATGCCATTGCGTGGCCGCTCTCGCTGCGCTTTCCGCTTACTGTGTGGCGCTGGGCTTTTGCCCCAACACCCCAAGCGGCCCGCAAGGCTACATTAGAGCGGCCGTTTGCCACCCCCCAACAAGCCCGGGGCGCATATTTGGTAGAAGGCCCGGGCCATTGCGGGGCCTGCCATACAGAGCGCGGCCTTGCCATGCAGGAAAAAGCCTTAACCGCCCAAGACGGCCCCCGCTACCTAGCCGGTGGCAAAGCGATTGATGGCTGGCTACCGCCTTCTTTACGTGGTGAGACCACAACAGGCTTAGGCGCATGGTCTGCTGCCGAAATTACAGCTTTTTTGCAAACGGGCCGCACCCAACGGGGTAGCGCCTTTGGCGGTATGGACACCGCCGTACACCACGGCACCCAATACCTGACCGAGGCAGACCTTGCCGCAATGGCCAGCTACCTTAAAACCCTGCCAGCCGCCCAGCAGCAAGCGCCCTACAAACCGGACCAAGCCGCCACCAAAGCACTTTTAAGTGGGGGCAGGCTCACCCAAGGCCAACGTTTGTACCTAGATAACTGCGCCGCCTGCCACCGGGCCAGCGGAGCGGGCTTTGCGCCGGTCTTTCCGCCCCTAGCAGGCAACCCCGTGGTACAAACCGACAGTGCGGAATCGGTTGTGCATATTATTCTTTCAGGCAGCACGCTGCACGGTACACAACAAGCCCCCTCGGCCTTTACCATGCCCGGCTTTGCCACCCGCCTGACAGATAACCAAATAGCCATACTCGCAAGCTTTATACGCCACGCATGGGGCAATAACGCACCCGCTGTCACAGAGCTAAGCGTGCGCCAACTGCGCAAAACCTTAACAAACACAGAGCAGTAACGCCCATAATATCCCCCCGCGGGCCAGCTTGTGTTTGGCCCGTGGGGGGAGAATACCCTTACAAGCCCGTACAAACTTAGGGCCCTATTCAGCACCGCACACCAAGCGGGCACTACGGGCTAACACGCTTACTTTAAGGCCCCTAGCCCTACCTCAGTAAGACCATGTAAGCACCACATGCCGGGCTGTTGCTTTATGAAAGAAAGTTTTATTGCGCTTTCCCTGTTGCATTGCGCAAGTTCGGGCTAGAAAGCACGCGCTAGCAATGGCACACTACACACAGGCAAACGCCCCACCATAGCCCTGCTGGGGTAGAGGAGAGAACGGGCACTTCATGAAGGCTATGCTCAGTCGCTCTTCAAACACGCGCAACCGGCAAGAGCCGCAGTTGGCCGTACCCGGCCATACACATGCGCAGCCCGACCCAACCACGCAGCCTGATAGCAGCCTGCCTGCCCATGTGCGCGACAGCCTAAAACCTGCCCTAACCCCCGTGCCCCGCCCCAAAGGGCAAGGCTATGCCCGCGTAAAAGGCACGCCTACGCCGCTTATCCGGCGGGAAAAATACGCCGAGCCAACCCTAGGCCCGGTTTTTACCAGTTCGGCCTTTGCTCATGTTTTGTTGCTGGCGGCTTTGCTGTGGCAAAGCACGCACCATAACCAGCAAGGTGCCCCTACGGGAACACAACCATCGGTTGAGATGGTTTTTGCCCCACAGCCCGCCACCAGCGGTATGGTTGGCCAACAATCACCCGATGTAGGGGGCGGTAACTCTGGCAAAACAGCCAGCACCGCAGGCCAGTCTGAGCCCACGCCAGATGAAGCAGCCCCCGGCCCCGCCGCCCCAGCAGATGATGTACCGGCTGCCCCGCCCCTACCCGCATCGAGCGACGGCTTGCCCAAACCCACCCCGCAGGAAAATAAAACCGTAAAACCTGCCCATGCGCCGTCTGGCCATAAGGTGGGGCCAAGCAAAACCAAACCCTCACCCAACAGCAAACCACAGCTCAAAAAGCAGCGGCATGCGGCTTCTCCGTTCGATAACCCGATGGATCTTTCGTTTAACGAAGCCCCAGCCCCCCGCCGTAACCGCCACGGCCGCCCCGGTGGGTCTGGTGGCCCGATAGACCTGTCTATTGGCCCTGTGGTCGAAAACGGGGCTATTAACGCGCACTATACCTCGCGCACCTCTATTAAAGGGGTAAGCGATGACTACGGCCAAGAAATTAACGCCTGGATTGAGCGCCATCTGTTCTACCCCGATGAAGCCATTCGCAATGGGGAAGAAGGGCCGTCTTCTGTGCATGTGGTGCTAGACCGCACAGGCCGCGTGCGCTCAGTGTACGAAACCAACTCCTCTGGCTCGTATTATCTCGATGCCGCGACCACAGGCATGTTCCATGGTGCGCAACTGCCACCCGTACCGCCAGACATGTCGGGCGATCATTTTGATATTGATGTTACTGTAAAATACATTCTTATTCGCCGCTAAGGGCACCCCCAAAAGGGTGCGCCCATGCGTGCTGGGCATGCCCCGCAAGTGTAAATGGGGCTGCCTACGCAACCATAAAACATTATGGTGTGCAGTGGTATTTTACAAAACCCTGTGCACTCACCTCAGCACTTTTCTTGCCAAAAAGTGTAAAGCCCATCTGGCACATAGAGCAGTTTTTGCGCACGGGTGCAGGCTACGTACAGCACGTTAATTTCCTGCGTGCATTCTTGTATGCGCTGGCGCTGTTTTTCCTTTTGGCGCAGTTTGTATTTTTCAGAAAACTCTGCATTGTCTTCTAACGCCGCCATACGCTCTATGGCTTTTTCCCGCCGGGTGGCCCACTCAACGGGGGAGAGAAAATCGTCAAGCATAATAACTGTTTCAAACTCTCGCCCTTTGGCTTTATGCGCTGTTGAGCACACAAGGTTTACCTCATCAGGGGTGTCTCGGTACAGGGTTTGAATGGTCTCCATTTTTTCGGCCAGTTCGTAGCCATGTTTATCAACTATGGTAAACAGCCGCTTGGCTATGGGGTCTGCGTTTTCGCCCTCTTTGGCGGCTACCAACTCTTTCCATGTGCCAAAGGGCAAGGTGTTTTCTGCCCCCCGTGCAGCAGGGTTTGCGTGCCTACGGTAGAGGGTTAGGGCAGAGCGTATTTCCTGCATCATGTCTTGCACCCCACCCAAAACATGAAAAGGCGTTTTAATATTAACAAGACTTTCAAACAGCCTTACGTTAGAGCGCGCCAGCACTAACGTATTGCTTGTGGGGCGTATTTTACCCCCATAATGCCGTACCGTGCTTTGTAAAGCCGGGTTGCCTTGTAAGGGGTATGGTGGGGGGCTGGCATGGGTGCGCAATATGCCATTAGCAAGTCGGGCTATATTTTCACCAAAGCGCCAGCTTCTGCTCAAAGGTAAAGCCTGCACCTTTAGGCTAGACATCGCATCAACCGCGCCCCGAAACGCGTAAATAGACTGGTAGGGGTCACCCACCACCACAAGTGGCAAGCCAGATTTTTCTAAAATAGACAGCAAAACTGGGTTAAGGTCTTGGGCCTCATCGACCATAATATAGTCGTAGCCTGTTATTTTACGCTCCATTTCAAAACGCTTTAAATACACATCATGCGTTATAGGAAAAGCGTGTTTTTCAAAACGTATAAGATGTTTAAACGCAGTGGCCACAAAGGTGCGTATGGCCCGGTTTGTTTTAACATCGCGCTCTGGGCAGTGGGCCTGCGTTAATTTAGTGCCAGCACTTATTAAAAAAGCCGTTAGGGTTTTTAACACGGTCTCGGCACTGCCGGGTGGGGCTTTTAACCCCAGCTCTGCCTCTAACTGGCGTATGTGGCGCAGGTTATAGCGCGGCACAAGGCGGCCTGCCTCTAGCGCCCGCAGCCCTAGGTCTGCAAAAGCGTAACTATGGGCTGTGCGGGCTTCAACCTGCCTACCAAAGCGGCTCCGGGCCTCACGGGCAATGGCGGCATTAAAGGCCAAATACAACCCGCGCTGCGCTGCCCAGTGCGCACTATACAATACCAACGTGCTGGTTTTACCGCAGCCAGCCCCGGCCACCACCTTAAAACTTGCCGTGGGGCTTTTTGCCAAAATTGCGCGCTGTTGCGGCGTATACTCTACCATAAGATGAAACAAACTTATCCATTTTTAAACAAACACGGCGCAAACCGGCCAAAGTGTATAGCCACGCCATACCTCTAACACCCTGCACCCCTTAATGCTTTGAAAGGTGTTTAAGGCTTTTTACCAAAAATACCACCGGGCAACAGAAACACACCCCCCGCCCCTGATGGGCCACGCCACGCTGGGCATATACGCGCCATTTGCAACCCTGCTCACAAAGAACTGAGCGCACGAGCCGGGCACTCTATGCTTTATTCTGTAAAAATTGAGTGTGTGTAGGCTTATGCCTGCCGCATGTGTCTTTAAGTGTACCTTATAAAGGGTTTGTTCTTATGCCTGCAGCTTCTTCTGCCCTTCTGCCTGACGGTGTGCCCACCATTCGTGTTGTGGCTATGCCCAGCGACACCAACCCCGCAGGAGACGTGTTTGGCGGCTGGATTATTTCCCAAATGGATCTTGCAGCAGGCACCACGGCGGCTTTCCGCTCTAATGGCCGCGCGGCAACGGTCGCTATTAACGGTCTGGTTTTTCTCGAACCCGTAGCCGTAGGCGATGAGGTCAGCATTTACACCCACATCGCCCGGGAAGGGCGTACGTCTATGACCATTCATGTGCAAACATGGCGCCGGGCGCGGCATACCCATAAAACCTCTAAAGTAACCGAGGGAGACTTCACCTTCGTAGCCCTTGATGGCAACCGCCGCCCACGCCCCCTACCCCCTTTAAGCGCCTGCGGTGCCCCAGTAGACCCTGTGGTGTAATTTTTCTCCCCCCCCTTTCCTGCTTTTTAAAGGCTGTTTCAAACGCCCTACATTGAGGCGTAACCGCTCTTGCAACCCTTATTTGTAAGGTTTTGAAACAGCCCTTTAGCGGCCGCCTTAAGGCCGCGTTGGCAGGTTCATGTGGTTTTTGTGCCTGAGCGTGTTATTTTTGCCGCTCCCCTTGTATCGTGGCTTGGCCACAAGCCTTTCTATACCGCTCACAAAAAGGCCCCCGCTCCGTTTTTTTGAAAGAGCTTGTTAGCCTGAGTGGCCGTAGCGCACACTTACAGCAACGCCCTGTACCGTCTTCACCTACCATGCGGCCTAGGGTGCCAAGGCAGCATCCAGCCTGCAATATATGCAGACCATACCCCCATAGCTATGCGTAAAACGCATAAGCCTTTCTGATCTGGCCTGCGTTAAAAGCTGCGTGCGCTCCCAACAGGGGTGCTGTGTGTGCGGTAACGCTCTGGCGCTGTCACATAAAAAAGAGCTAAGGAAAAGCCCAGAGCACCACGCAGGCCCCCTGCGGGGCGTTTTATGGCGTGAGCGGCTCTTTAAAACAGGCCGCACCAACACAGGGTGCATACACCCAAGCAAACGGGAGAGGCGGCGTACATGAAACACTGGCAGATTGACCAACTACCGTGGGACAGTTTTGACCCCTCCAAGGTTGACCCTGAACTGCTTAAGTCCGTCAAGGCGGCCTCTGTTGTTGAACGCAACAGCGTTGACTACGCCATTTACCTCAATAACGTTTTTCATGATGACCCAGACTTTAAACAAGCGGCAGATGACTGGGCCAAAGAAGAAATTCAACACGGTGACGCCCTAGGCCGCTGGGCCATGCTGGCCGACCCTGAATGGGACTACCAAGCCGCTTTCCAGCGTTACCGCGATTTTTACCATATTAACCTTGATGTAGACCAATCTGTACGTGGCTCCCGCACCGGCGAACTGATTGCGCGTTGCATGGTAGAAACAGGCACATCGTCTTTCTACACAGCCCTAGCCGACGCCACGGAAGAGCCCGTGCTCAAAGCCCTGTGCAAGCAAATTGCAGCAGATGAATTCCGGCATTTCAAGCTGTTTTACGACCACATGCACCGCTACCTAGCACGGGAAAATATTAGCACTTTCCAACGCCTGCGCATTGCACTCGGCCGCGTGACCGAAAGTGAAGATGACGAACTGGCATCGGCTTACCACACCACCAACGACCCCGTAGGCATGCCCTACGACCATAACCGCTGCATTGCCAACTACATGGCCCGCGCCATGCGCTCTTACCAGCCCAAGCACCTTAAGCGCGTAACCGGTATGGTTTTTAAAACCATTGGCCTCACCCCGCACTCCAAAATACAAGACCTTGCCTTCTGGGGGACTGAAAAACTGTTTTTTAACCGCCAAAAGAAATTTGCCCGCATGGTCGGGTTGCCAGCCTCTTAAAGTGGCCCCCTAACCCAGCCAATAAACCGTTTTTATGCGCCCCGCCCTATATAGGGGTCTGTGCGGCTGGGTTTACCATCTTCCATATGGCCAGCCACATGCAGCACAGGCCTGTGGTTGTGTGCTTCAAGCAAGGTAAAGTCGTACCAGTTGTCAGATTGTGCGGCGGGCCAGAGGGTTTGTACCTTAGCACCCGGTAGCAGCGTAACGGTACGGCTTGTACCGCCATATCCTTCTACAATACGCACAACACGCGCAGCCTTTTGGTGGTTACACAGCACCAGCACAAACTGGCTTTGCCCTGCATTATGCCGCACGGTGCATTCTAGCTGGCCTAGCTCAGACCACTGTCTAAAAAAGCCATTGGGCCCATGTACCGTAACAGGTTGCCCTTTTTGGGGTGCAAGCTTGAGCTTAAAGTCTTGCCCTGCGGCAAGCGTGTAATGCCGCGCAACACCCCCGCTGCGTATGCGCAGCACAACCCCTTGGCTTCCATCATTTATAAGATGCACGGTGTTACCCGCCAGTATATCGGTATGCACACTATAAGGCAGCGCACGGGCGGGGCGTTGGCCGGGCTCTTGCTTGGGTAAGCTTTGCTGGGTAGGCACTACCGGTTTTGGCAAAGCGCAAGACTTGCGGGTCTCTGCCAAATAAGTGTCTGTACGGGGTAAGTTTGCCTCCCACTTTCGGTCGGTCTGGGCAAAATCGAAAAGTGATGTGAGGTCGCCACACACACTGCGCCGCCACGCTGTTATAGTGGGGCACTGCACCCCAAAGCGTGCCTCTAAAAAACGTAGTACAGAGGTGTGGTCAAATACCTCTGAATTAACCCAGCCGCCCTTTGTCCATGGTGATACCACTATGGCAGGCACTCGCGGGCCTAAGCCAACAGGTATGCCGTTATAGCTTTCACCTTGGGTAGATACCGTGCACAAGCCCTGCTGCTCATTTAAGGCCGGTATGGGTGGGGGTACGTGGTCAAAAAACCGTCGTTTTCATCGTAATTCAGAATAAAAACGGTTTTAGCCCATACATCAGGGTGCCGCACAAACACGTCCATCAAGGCAGAAATTAGGTATTCCCCATAGCCCGGGGGGGCATTGGGGTGCTCACTTAACGCTGTGGGTGGCACAATCCAAGAAACTTGAGGCAATGTGCCTTGTGCAACATCACGCTCAAACTCAGCCACTAGGTAGCGGCCTTCTGTCTCATGCATATTGGCGGCAGTAGAGCCCGGTGCAAAGCTACGTGCGCGCTTATAAGCCCACGAGCTTTTTTCTACCCTGCGGTAGGCCGCAAAAGAGGCCAAAGGGTTATCACCAAAATTATCGTATTCTTGGTAAACGCGCCAAGACACACCGGCTTCTTGCAATTTTTCTGGGTAAGTACCCCACTTAAAAGGGGTAAAGTCTGCACGGTCGTGCGCCATATCTGCCGACCAATTGCCGTCATCTACATTGTCAATGGCCTGTTTACCCGCATTACCAACAGCCAGCCCGTTTGTGCCAGTAAAGAAATAAAGCCGGTTAGGGTTTGTTGGCCCAAAAATAGAGGCATGGTAGGCATCGCAAATGGTAAAAGCATCTGCCAATGCATAGTAATATGGAATTTCAGTTCGGGTAAAATGGCCCATGGTCATGGGGGTTTTATGTGCCACCCATGTGTCCCAATTATTCCATTCGGCCTGTGTATTTTTCCAGCTATGGTCTAGGCTGGCAATGCACGCGCTAGATGTATGCGCGGTGTTAAACAAAAAAGGCAGCACACGCCCACCTTTTCCATCAGGTTGTTCAAAAACACTTTTACCATCAGGCAATTTTTCTGCGCGGGGGTCACTATAACCCCGCACGCCTTGTAAACAGCCAAAATAATGATCAAAAGAGCGGTTTTCTTGCATAAGAATAACCACATGTTCTACGCCCTGTAGTGTTCCGGTTACTCTATTGGGCGCAACTGCCAAGGCCCGCTTGAGGTTTTCCGGCAGGGCTGCCCCTGCTGTCGCAGCAGCACCAAATTTGAGGAACTGACGACGGTTAGGGGCAGAAAACATATGCTTATCCGTTATAAACAATACAAGAACCTAAACCACTCAAGCGCTTTCTTAGAAGTGCTTGCGCACCGTAAAGAACACCATACGCGGCGCACCCGCCTGAAGGGTTTGCAAGCTGCCCGTTGGGTCTGTTGGCCGGAAACCCGCACTACCCACTGTTGCAACATAGCGTTTGTTAAACAGGTTGGTTACGTTAATCTGCATATCCAAGCCACGCAGCGCCCAGTTGGAGCTATGGAAACGATACCCAACATTGAGGTTAAAGATATCGTTAGGCTTGATCCACTGGTCGTTTGTGTAGGTGTACGTGCGGCGGCCTTGGTACTGCATACCAAAGTTACCCCAAATTGAGCCGTCGTCATAGCTTACTTGCACGTTGGCCAAATTGCGCGGCATAGCCACAACACTTTTACCCTGCGTATGATAAACCACGCCGCCAGAGGTCAGGTTATCATCATAGGTGGACTGGTTGTAAGCATAAGACACATATAAAGACCAATGGTCATAAAAACGGTAATTAAAGGCAGCATCTATACCACGGGCCGTAACCCCGCCACCGTTAACCAGAATGCTTGGAATACCCTGCACGTTGTTGGTGGCATTAGGCGTAATAGACAGCAAGCGGTTTTGAAACTCGATGTAATAACCGGTTAAAGACGCCTGAATACGGTGGTTATGGAAACGATAGCCTATTTCTTCACTGTAAGACATTTCGGGGCGTAGTGCATCTTTAGACGCTGCATAGGCCGCTGTTGTCATGGCAAAGGGGCTGGTTGCACCAGTGCTAGAGTTATCAAACGCTGCCATATTACGCGCAAAGTCAGCAAAAATTTCGTTATGGCTGTTAAGGCGGTAGTTGGCCCCAATTTGCGGCAAAAAGCCATTGGCAGAGGTAATAGACCCGCCCGCATATTGGTTACTATCTGTTTGCACACCCATAACGTTACCGGGCAGCTGGCGGCCTTTATTATCCACCACCAAAGATTTAAAGCCGTAGTTCAACTTAAGTGCCGGGGTAATTTGCCACGTATCTTGCAAATGGAACTGGTAGGTTTTGGTATTAAACGCACTCTGCCACTGTGTTGCAAACGGGTTACCACGGAACCAGTGCACAGAACTACCAGTATACCCATTTTCGCTTAACGGGTAGAAACGCCGGGCCTGTTCAAAGTCGTTATTTTCAAACCAGAAGCCGCCTTCAATGGTGTGGTGCCCAATTTCGTAAGAGAGCCCACCAATAAAGCCTTCACGGTGAATGTCGTATTCGGTTGTGCGCACAGAAAGCGGAGACCCACCTAGCTCTGCTGGTGTTGGTGTATAAGGCGTTGCGTAAATGCCTTCACCGGTGTTGGTGTGGCCATATACGGTTGCATAACCTTTTAGTCTATCGTTAAGTTTAAAATCTAACTTGCCATAGCCCAGCACGTCTTCACGTAGGCCAGCAGAGTTATAGTAAGACTGATCTTGGTCTTTAATACCTGCGGGAAAGGCTGTGCCATTTTGGTAAGCACGCGCAATATCCTGCGCAAGACCATAATTATTGGTTATGTTATCGAGCTTATACCCAATTGTTTTAATCTGCTCTTTAGAAATATCCTGATAATCGTTTTCGGCGCGTTGGCTATAATCACCAAACAAAGTTAGTTTTACTTTTTCGCCTAATGGCTGCACAAATTTTGCGTTAGCCTGTTGTTGCTGCTGTATGCCTTTGCCTTTCCATTTATCAGCATCCTGATAATCGTAAGACATATACATACGCCCACCACCGGGCAGTGTGCCGGTGTTGACACGGGCAAATGTGCGCCATGTATTGTTGGAACCACCCGTTGCTGCCACATCAACCCCAAATTTTTCTGTGGGGTCGATAGAGGTAAATTCGAGTGCGCCGCCAAGGTCGTTCGAGGCCGCAACGCCAACAGAACCAGCACCTTGTGCAAGGGTTGCTGTGCCGTTATTTTCTGTTTGCAGCGCACGGCCAATAGAAAGACCGTTGTCGTTACCATAAGCAAGATTACCAAGTGGAATACCGTCCATGGTAAAACCAAGGCGGCTTTGGTCAAACCCACGGATAATAATTTGCTGTGACCATTCATAAGACCCCAATGGGTCTGATGAGGTAAACATAACACCCGGTAATTTAGACAGTGTTTTAAGGGGGCTTGTGCCGGGGGCAACCTGTTGTAACGCTAGGTGCGACAATTTTTGCGTTTCACGCGCGGCACCAGCACCCATCACAATAATAGATTCTGCCTGATCGTCTTTTGCAGAAACAGCTTTTACCTTCGGAGAAGCCTTGTCGGCAGCTTTGCTTTTTGTACCCTTATGGGCACTCGCCTGCTCTGTAGTGGCCTGTGCCGGTGTTGCAGCACTTTGCGCGTAAGCAGACGAAAAAAACAAAGAACTCATGCATGTTGTCAGAAGAAAAAGTTTATTCTGTTTCATGCAGCGTTATCCCTCATAATTTCAGGCTCCCCTTATGGGATTGTGATGACGCCGCGACCCTATGGCCCTACTTTAAAACTGTCGTGTTGTAGTTCCGTTAAAAAAACATGACATAATTATTTCAAAACGTTATAACAAAATTAGAAAGAGGCCTCTTTTAAAAGGTTAAGTATTATTCTCTTCTTATTTTTTATTTTAAAAATTAAATTTATAAACACTATATAATAAAACAGAAAATGAGACTTTATATTTGTCCATAGATCTCTAAAAAATATATTCTGTAGACATTCTATAAAAATTTTAAATTTAAATTTACTGTTTTTTACTTTATTTTTATTTTTATTGGAATTACTTAAACCCAGTCAAAACGTAACTTACCAAACAAATAAAATCTATGAAATTTCAAATTAATCCTTTAATATTAAAGAGTATTTTTAAAACCCACCTCAAAATTCATGCTCCACAAAACTTGGTGTGGCGTTTGTGCTACAGGGTCGCAAAACTTATGTAAGCAGCACCATAAGGCGCTTTATTTTACCTAACACGCAACCTTTGCCTGAGTCGGCTTCATAAAAAGCCCTGCCTTCTCAGCCATATTCAGTACCATGGCGTGCGATACAGCCATGCACTCTGCGGCCCTTTGTAGCAGGGAACCCTCTGTGCCTTTTTGCGTATGCTTTACACCATTAGGCAAAACCCACGCCCTTACCCCGGGTGCAGGTTGCCTAGCATAGTGTGTAGATAAAGAGGCACCGCATGGCTTCCCACCCAACCCCGCCGCACCATAACCCAGCACGCCGCAAGTTGTTTCAGGCGGCAGGGCTTGCCGCCGCTGCTCTCCCGTTTTCTGGTAAACTTGCCGCCGCTGAAGGAGCACCCATGTCTGGCTCTGCCACCACTCCCCCCTTACAAGACCCGCGCACCCAATACCCAAAAGCACCGTTTGAAAAACAGCCCCAACCTTGGCCGGGCCTAAACAGCAAAATGCACCCGCTGCCCGACTGTGGAGAAAAAAGCTACAAAGGCAGTAACCGCTTGCTAGGCCGTAAAGCCCTTATAACAGGGGGCGATTCTGGTTTGGGTCGTGCCGCAGCCATTGCCTACGCCCGCGAAGGGGCAGACATAGCCATAAACTACCTACCGGCTGAAGAGTCTGATGCCCAAGAAGTTGCCGCCCTTATTGAAAAAGAAGGCCGCAAATGTTTCTGCCTACCCGGAGACCTACGCGATGAAGCTTTTTGCCACAAGCTGGTACAGCAAGCCGCACAAAGCCTTGGCGGGCTAGATATTTTTGTAAACTGTGCTGGCCGCCAACAAACACACGACAGCCTGCTTGATGTCAGCACCGAAGCCTTTGACTGGACGTTAAAAACCAATCTTTACGCGCTGTTTTGGCTTTCAAAAGCGGCTATTCCGCTCCTTAAACCCGGTTCTAGTATTATTTTTACCTCTTCAACCAATGCCTTTAGCCCGTCTGTAAATATTCTTGATTACTCTATGACCAAGGCTGGCATTGCCAATTTTGCAAAAGGGTTAGCTAAACAACTAGCCAGTAAAGGTATTCGGGTTAATGCCATTGCCCCCGGCCCATTTTGGACGCCCCTACAGGTTAGCGGCGGCCAGACTATGGAAAATGTAGAAAAATTTGGCACAGAAACCCCAATGGGCCGCCCCGGCCAGCCGGTAGAGCTGGCACCAGTTTATGTGCAGCTTGCCTCAACAGAGAGCAGCTACATGACCGGCCAAATTATAGGGGCCAACGGCGGTATGTGCCTACCATAACCGCACCAAACGGGACTGTAGTGCTGCTTACTGAGGTCATAAAAAGCCGCAGCCAGCCCCGCTCTCTTACTTTCTGACACGCCTTTCTTAAAGCGTG
Organism: Acetobacter orientalis; assembly: GCF_000963965.1. GTDB lineage: Bacteria > Pseudomonadota > Alphaproteobacteria > Acetobacterales > Acetobacteraceae > Acetobacter > Acetobacter orientalis. The sequence goes on along the minus strand of NZ_BAMX01000001.1, from coordinate 14,668 downwards.
CCGCAATTTGAGGTGAAAGGCTTGCCTGCAAAGCGGTCTTTTATCCACTCTATTTGGTCTGGGGTAGAGTTGGTCATGGTGGGGTCATGATCCAGACCGGGGTAGAGGTGGAAAAACAGTTTAATACCGTTTTTGCAGGCCTTGCGCGCGGTGGCTTTAACCCCGCCCGGCGGCACAGACACATCGCCCCCGCCAGTAAGCACCATAAGCGGGCCTTTAACTGGCAACTGGCCCACACTATCTTCTTTTAAAAGGGCCTGTATGGCTGGGGCTTTTGTCCAGTTAGGCTGCATAATATCTGCGCTGGTTTTACCAGCATAGGCAGCGTGGCCCGTAAACCAGCACCCTTTGGTCGCCAGCAAGGGGTAATACGCGTACCCGGCTTTGGTCAGCACAGAATGTTCATCAAAGTCTGCAAAGCGGGCTTTGGTGCCAAACGCCACCATAGGGAAGTAAAATGGTGCGCCGCCCTCTTCGGGTTTAGGGGCAATAAAGTCGAGCATATCCACTGTGCCAGACACTGAAACTGTGCCTAAGTAATTTGGGTTTTGGAGCTGCTGCTCCATTTCGCCCACGCTCCATGCTGCCATGCCACCTTGAGAGTGCCCATCGGCCACCCATTTTTGGCTTAAAATACCCGGCAGTGCGGCCTGTGCGGCTGCAACGGCGTAAATAACATCGTACCCTTGGGCCAGCTTGTTCATATATTGGTGCGCGCCGGGTGTGCCCTGCCCGTGGTAGTCTGTTGCCACAACGGCTAGGCCCGCTTTGGGGAAGTCAAACAAGCCTTCATCGCCATAATACAGGTCTTTCATGAGCGATGGCGCGCAGCTTTGCGCAACGCCACTGGTACCATGTGCCCATGCCACCACAGGCCAGCCACCCGTAGGTGTTGGGCCAGCAGGCAGCAAAATGAAAGCCGAGGTCAGCACATCGTGCCGTTGCGCATCTAGCGAGTGGTAAACAATACGCCACACACTTGTGCCTGCAGGCACGGTGTAGTCTTGCGTGGCTTTTTCTGCCCGCACCAGTTTACCCGGCCAGACAGAGCCTGTTTGAGCCGTTGTGTCTGGTGCAGTGTAAAACGGGGTAATGGGCAGGGCCAAAGCGGCTTCATGTGCAAGGGCTTCTGGCACGGTTTTGGGCAGGTCGTCTGCCTGTGCCTGTGCCTGTGCCTGTGCCTGTGCCTGTGCCTGTGCCTGTGCGGTGTGGGGTAGCACGCTGGCCAGTGCAAGAGCCGCTACACTTGCGCTCAAAAACTTACGCAATACGCTACACTTACCAGCAACGCTAAAAGCAGGCTTAAGCACTGTTAGACACGCCATAAAACAATACCCCGTTTAAAAACTCTTGCACCTTAAAACAAGTATGGCGGCTTTTTTATGCACCGCCACAACCAACCCGCTTTGTTTTAGCGGCTATACGTCCATAATACGCCCATATAACGGGGCCGCATGGTAGACTGCTGTTGCAGCAAAGAGCCATTAACCTGGCTAGAACTGGTTACCATTGGGCTAAGGTTAGGCAGGTTATTGACATAGAAAGACAGGTTCATGTTGTTTTCAAACTTAGCCCCTACGCGCAGGGTTAAGTAATTTTGTGACTGCGTTAAGTAATAGCCGTTATTATACACCAAGGTTTGCGGGTCGCGCTGAATGGTCGTGCCATTGGGGCGGCTAATATACTGGTAGTCTGTGCGCACATAAACCTGACCATGTGCAACCGAGAAAATATGCTTGGGAATATTATACTGTACGCCCAAGCTATACGTCCAACCCGGTGTGCCAAGGGAATCCCCCTTGCGGGCCAGTAGGCCGGTGCCGTTGCTGCCCACATAAGAGTTTTGGGTATAGTGCGCGTCTGTAAAGCCAAGGGTGCTATCAATAGCCAGACCATCAACCGGGTACAGGGTGGCTTGCAGGTCAAACCCTTTACTTACGGCAGAGCCCATATTGGTGGTGTATTGCACGCCACATTCTGGCAGGTACGCGTTTTGCTGAATGTTAGACCAATTAATATAATACAAGCTGCCCGCAATTTGCAGGCGGTTGTTAAAGAACTGGTTTTTAGACCCCAGCTCCCAACTTTTAACCGAGTCAGACTTATATTTTTCAGGCGCTGAGCCCATGCCAAAATTATCAAGGTCGTTTTGGCACAAACGCTGGGGCACGGGTGTGTTGGCACCGCCCACACGCCAGCCTTTGCTCCAGCCTGCATACACCATAGAGTGGCGGTCTATCTGGTAGCTTAGGGTAAATTTGGGCGTTACGGGGTTTTCGCTAATGCCACCGGCGCCTGTGGTACGGGCATCGTTGTGGCTGCCGTCTGCAAAGTTGGTAAAGCTATAGTCTGCGTGGGTGTAGCGTATGCCCGCATCAAACTTTAGGCCCTTAATAATTTCAACGGTTGCGTTGGCAAAAACGGCGGTTTGCTCATCTTTGGCGCGGGTTTGGTTAATGTAGGCGTATTTGCCCACATCTGGCCAACCACCCCAGAAATCTGCCGCAGACTGGTTAAACAGCAGTTGCGTAAACTCGTTAGATTGCGGGTCTTCCAACCGTTCAGAACTCATTTGCTTGTCGTTCTGGTAATACACGCCAGCAACCCACATTAAACGGTTAAACAAGGGGCTGCGCGACTGCACGCGAAACTCTTCTGTAAAGTTACGCTGCTGGTTTAAAATGGTAGATGGCCCGTAATAATAAGGCAGTTTGGGGTTAATACCCTGTGGGGTTAACAGGGGGTAGTACGGGCTGCTGCTATCCAAAAATTCGTTATAATAAGACAAATCGTAAATTGTGCCGTTATAGCCGGTCACGTTATTACGGTGCAGATAGGCCGTGTTAGAAATAAGCGACACGTTGCCAATATCGTACTTGATGTTAAGGGAAGGCAGGAAAAAGCGGTCTGAGCTTTTCTGGTATTCGGGCGAGTTTGTGTAAAATTGCTGTTTAGAGGGGTTAGAGAGCCCGGCAAAATAGGTGTCTGTATCGCCCGTTAAGCGCTGTTGGTACAAAATAGACGGTGTAATGGTCAGGTTATCCATTGGCTTAACCAGAATGGAACCCCGAAACACGTTTACATCGTTATTATTGGTGTTTTTATCGACCTTCTGGCCGGTACGGTAGTCTAGGTGGTCAATATAGCCCCCTTCGCTCTGCCGCTCTGCACTGGCTCTAAAAGCCAGCTTGTCTTTTATAATGGGGCCACCTAGCGCCACGCCAAGGTCGTAAGTTGGGGCACCATATTGAGAGGCCGAAACATCGGCACGGGCGTAAGAGGTATATTTGCGCAGGTTAGGGGCTGGCGTAATGTAGCGCACGGCCCCGCCCTCTGCCCCGGCCCCAAACAGGGTGCCTTGTGGGCCACGCAGCACCTCAACGCGCTCCATATCAAACAACTGGGGCACGGAGTTTTCAGCGTTAAAACCAAGGTTTCTAATTTGAATGGGCGTGTCATCAAGGTAAATGCCCGTTGTGGCAGACCCTGCGCCAGAGGCCAGACCGCGCACAATGGGGGTTTTTGATGTGGGGTCAAATGTCAGGCCGGGCGTAAAGCGCAACACGTCCTGAATGGTTTTGGCCCCTTTCATGTCTAGGTAGGCCTGGTTATAGGCGGCCACACTCACGGGTACCCGCATAATAGACGTTGCCCGGCGGGTAGAGGTAACGGTTACCGCCTCCATAGCGCCAGAAGCCTCTTTGGCCGCAGCGGCTTTATGGGCTTTGCTTGTGCTACGCGTGGCATGCACGGCAGCAGGGGCAGCCTGTGTGCCTGCGGGGGCCGCTTTTGCCGGGGCCGCCATATGCGGTGCAGTGTGTGCCGCTTTGGCTGTTTGGCGCTTTTCTGCGCTTGGGGTAGCCGCTTGCGCGCCCCCATAACCCGCAACGCAGGCCAGCATAGACAGCGCACCCGCTACCGCAGGCGGGCGCAGGCCCCCAAAGCGTGGCCAAAGCGCCACAGCCCCTTGCAGGCCAGAAGACCCTTCCAGCATAAGCCTGCCAGACATTTTCCGGGTACGCTTCCATCGTGACAACAGATGAGAGGGTGCAGACATGTGCAGACTTTCGCTAAAACAGAAGGGTGAAAGGGCTTTGTGCTGTGTGCTATAGAAATACTAAACCTTTCGGCAATAATTTTTAGGGGTTAGCGAAAATGTAACAGTTCTCTGTTACTCTATTCCCACACCTTTTGGGTGTTTTTGACCTTTGCCACCGGCACGCTACAGTAGCTTTTTTCCTGTTTGGTTAAGAGAAACGCACCGCATGTTCAGCCATATTACTCTGGGCAGTAACGATATTGCCCGCTCCAAAGCCTTTTACGACGCCACTTTGGGTGTCTTGGGCTGCCCACCCGCAACACCTAATGCGCAAAACCGGCTCTTTTACCGCCACGATGGCGGCGTGCTTATGCTCACCACGCCCTTAAACGGCCAACCCGCAACCGGGGCCAATGGCGGCACAGTTGGCTTTACCATGCACAGCCCAGAGCAGGTTGAAGCGTGGCACAAAGCGGGCCTAGCCAATGGTGGCACGGCTATTGAAAACCCGCCGGGCGTGCGCCCCTCCGCCACCGGAGACCTGTATCTGGCCTACCTGCTAGACCCAGCGGGCAACAAGCTGTGCGCCCTGTACCGCATGCCCTAACGCTTTAAATTAATAATGCAGGGGGTAAGACGCCTTAACTCAGGCTTCTTCCTCTGCATCAAGTTGCGCCACCTGTACCGGCTGGTTGGGGTTAAGGTACGAGGCCACCAAATGCCCGACAGAAGCAGCACCCACACACAAAATAACCGAAAGCGCTACCGTAAGCATGGCACGCCCCCATGCCCCACCGCGCATAAGTTCCAGCGTTTGTAAGCTAAAAGACGAAAACGTGGTGTAGCCCCCACATAAACCCACCATAACAAACAGCCGCATGTTTTCAGAGGCGGCAAACCGACCATCGGCCAAAGTCAGCGTGCCAAAAAACGCAATAATAAAAGAGCCAACCGTATTAATGGCCAAAATAGTGCCCCACGGCATAGCCCGGCTGTAGGGGGCTGTAAGCACAGACACAGTGTGCCGGGCCAACGTGCCTAAAGCACCGCCCAGCATAACAATAAGGCAAGTATAAAAAGACATAGAGCAGCCCACTTTCTTACTCTGGCGGGCCTTTTTAGAGAATCCCGCCGTGTATGGCGGCCAGCAGGCAAAACTGCCTTACGGGCCAGAACCATGTGTTACTACGGCAGGAGTCATCAGCCCTTACAAGCGGGCGGTTATAAGGGGGTACTCCATCCCCTGTAAGGTTAGGCTATAGCGCACGGCACGAGGCAGCTCAAGCCATGCTTGTGTTGCATGAATAACACGAAGCGTTGCTGTTTTAGCTTATCTCAACCAAGCTCAGCCCATAGCTGGGCCGGGGTGGTGTTAAAACCAACCCCGCCTTTATGGCAGAAGACTGCCCCTGCCCGCCCCTACGCCCTGCTATGCGCTTGTTTAAAACAAACCCCAACCCACATTTGGCGTTACAAAGAACCGCTTTAACATCTTGTGCAATCAGCGTATTGCCCTGCGCCTACACGCGCCCGGCCATGCTGGGGGGCAGCCCTTGGGGCACACCGCCTGCTTTGTTTTTTCAACTTTCGGTTTTATGGCAATGGATCCAAAAACTCTGTTCTCTGGCATGGCACTCGCCTTTGGGGCGTATGCGTCTTTTGCCATTAGCGATGCCTTCTCCAAACTTTTGGCGGGCGCGCTAGACCCGTTTGAGGTTGCCTTTTCTGGCGGGGTGTTTGGCTTTCTTATTCTGCCCTTTATTCGCAAACCCCACGAATCTTACCTTGATATTGTGCGCCCCCAGCAAAAAGCCATGTGGGTGCTGCGTGCGGCCTGCGTTTTTGTAGCCACCGCCGCCAGTGTTGAAGCCTTCATGCTGCTGTCCATGCCTGAAGCGCTTTCTATCATGTTTCTTATGCCTTTGTTTGTGACCATTCTTTCGGTCGTGTTGCTCAAAGAGAAAGTGACATTCTGGGCATGGCTTGCGGTTATTTTGGGGTTTGTGGGCGTTCTTATTGTGCTGCGCCCCGGTGTACGGCCCCTTAACCTTGGGCATTTATGTGCCCTGCTGGCAGCGTTTGCCAATGCAGGCAGCGTTATTGCCTACCGCCTTGCCAGCACAGAAGGGGTGCGCCTTTCACTTTTTGGCTCTAGCCTTATTGGCCCGCTGGTAGGTAACGGCCTGCTTATGGCCCTGCATGCCACATGGCCCCATGGGGTAGCAGACTGGTCTTACCTGTTTGGCTACGGTTTTCTGGCAGCCCTTGGCCAACTTATGATGATGCTTGCCACCGCCCGCGCCCCTGCCAACCGCGTGGCCCTGCCCCAATACAGCCAAATGGTATGGGGTGTGGTGCTAAGCTACATTTTGTTTCATGAACCGCTAGATGCCTGGACATTTATTGGCATTACCGTGCTCACCTTCTCAGGCATGCTCAACTGGGTGCGCCAGCGCATACGCTACGAACGTATGGCCATGAAGGAGCGCTGGGCCAGACAAAAAGCCCGCCGCGCCGCTAAAAACGAAGCCCGCCTAGCCGCCAAAAAAAGCCGCGCAGCCCCTACGGGCTAAACAACACACAACCCCCGCTCTATGGCATGCCGCCACCCTTAAGCGGCATAGAACGCACATGCTGTGTTGCACCGCGTTCTATGCGCTTATTGCGGCTATAAACCACGGGGGGTTTGGCGGGCACTCTGCGCAAAAGGCTCATGCAAGGCCCTGCGCCGCACGCAGCGGGGGAGTAGCTCGCGCACCATGGCCAAGGTTGCCTGCTCAGACAGCCCGGTTTCTTCAGATAAGCGCTCAAGCTCATCTGGCGTGAAAAACTGCTTAATTTCAACCTCTGTTGCCGGGCCTGCTTTATCGGCCCCCTGCCAGTAGCGAATAGTATCTATCATACCCACCGCCCGTGCGCGCTGCTCTAGCATGCTCGGGTGGTCTGGTTGGGGGAGCGGGCCAAGCAGGTCGTTTAACAAAGACAGCAGGCCGGATTCATCTTGTTTGGCAAAGGTCAGAAAATCACCAACCTGTGTTGCCGCAGAAGAAACTGCATTGGTAAAGCTCATGGTAGGTGCCTTTACTTACGTGGGGCACGCAACCTGCCAATGTCTTTTTATTATTCTGTGGGCAGGTCGCGTGCGGTTTACACCGGGCACAAACAAAGGTCTTTTTCCTCAGACAGCCTGCGTTCCGAGCAAACCCTTGTCTCCCTACTCAGCACAACGCACACTAGGCCTGTAAGGTTTGCAGGGTAGCGTATGGCACACGCAAATGTGTGCCACGGGGGCTAAACACACCCTAACACGTTAGCCCCACAGCAAAGCCCGCATAGTATAAGGCCTTACTCTATAAAGCAGTTTTTTAACCTGCCATGCTGCGGTCTACCGCTAACCCGGCAGAGGCTTGGCAGGTGGGCATCATTTCAATGGTGTTAATGTTTACGTGGGGCGGTAGGGCCAGCACCCATGCTACGGTTTCGGCAATATCTTCTGGCAGCAGGGGTTTGGTGTTGTCGTACACAGCATCCGCCTTAGATTTATCACCAAGGCGTACTTCGCTAAATTCGCTACCGCCGCACAGGCCGGGGGCAATGTTGGTGGCGCGTACCTGCTTGCCCAAAAGGTCGCTGCGGAGGTTACGCATAAACTGGTCTACAAAAGCTTTGGTGGCCCCATACACATTGGCACCGGGGTACGGGTAAATACCCGCCGTGCTGCCTATAGAAATAACATGCCCCGCATTGCGCTCTACCATGCCGGGCAGCAGGGCGCGGGTAATTTCAACAAGGCCAGTTACGTTGGTGGCAATCATACGCTCCCAGTCTGCGGGGTTGGTTTGCCATGCTTTTTCAAGCCCAAGAGCAAGCCCGGCATTGTTTATAAGCACATCAACCTGTTGCCAGCCGGTAGGCAGGCTTGCGGGCAGGGCTTTAAGGGCGGCAAGGTCTGTCATGTCCAGCACAAATGGCAGCAGGTTTGCACCCGCTTGCGCGGCCAAGGCCTCTAACCGCTCTTTGCGGCGGCCTGTAGCAATAACGCGGTAGCCATCTTTAACCAGACGCAGGGCAATGGCATGGCCAAACCCGGCTGTTGCGCCAGTTACCAGAACAGTTTTGAGGGGTTGTGTCATGTGCGTGCTGTCTCCCTGCATGGCGCTATGGTGTGGTTGCGGTGTAGCACCCCCACGTTGCATGCGCGTATCATGCACCACTTGTTGGGTTGTGCCAAAAGCAGAGCACGCACTATTTTGTTAAAAAAGAGTATGCCGCTTTAGTGGCTCAACCCATAAAACAGCGCCGCCGCAAGCAAAATGGTAACCGGCAGTGTCGCCAGCCACGCCAGAATAATACGCCCGGCCATACCACGCTGCACGCCCGCACCAGAGCCCAGCATACTGCCAGCAATACCGGCGGTTACAATGTGGGTGGTGCTTACGGGCAGGCCTGTATAGCCAGCCGTTAAAATAAGCCCTGCCCCTACCAGCTCAGCCGAGGCCCCTTGGGCTGGGGTTAGATGTGTACGGCCAATTTTTTCGCCCAATGTTTTTACAATACGCTGGTAGCCTATCATGGTGCCAAGGCTTAGGCAGACTGCGCTTAAAAGCCGCACCCACCACGGGGCAAATTCTACAACCGGGCGCAGTGTGGCCCGGAGCTGCTTGGCGCTGGCTTTAGCCGCACTCGGGAGTGCGGGGTTTTCCTGCACGCCTTTAAGCCCGGCCACAACCTGAAAAATATCGGCCCTAATTTCTGTTACCGGTATGGGGGCAACACCTTGCCCCTGCACTGCCCCGGCCTGCGTGTGCAACCGGGCGGCAGCGGCCAGAGCCTGCGTGCGAAAGGCGTCGTGGTCGTACTGCTCTAGCACCTGCTCTAGCTGCACAGCCTGTGTAGGGGCCAGCGGCACGGGGTTGGGCTGTTGGGGGTTAAGCGCATACAGTGCAGGCCACAGCCCCACCACGGCCAGCATAATAAGGCCAATGCTCTTTTGCCCATCATTGCTCCCGTGTGAAAAACTCACCCCGCTGCACGTACCCACCAGCAACCAGCGCACCCAACCGCGCGGGGGGTGCTCACCCTGTGGGGGCTGGTACAGGGCTGTATCTTTTATAAACAGGCGGGCAAGGCGGTAGAGCACAAATGCCCCCGCCAGCCCTAAAAGTGGAGAAACGGCCAGAGCCTCTAGCACCTTAACCACTTGGTGCCAGTCTACCCCGGCCCCAAATGTGCGGCCATGCACAAAGGAATCGCCTATGGCAACGCCCACTATGGCCCCAATAATGCAATGCGAGCTGGAGTTAGGAATACCGGCCCGCCATGTAAACAGGTTCCACGCTAATGCTGTCCCAAACAAAGACAGCAGCATGGGCACGGCAGGGGCCCCATTAGGGGGGGTAAGCACATCTGGGGGCATAAGCTCCACCAGTGCGTAGGCCACACTCAAGCCCCCAGCCAGCACGCCTAAAAAGTTCATAACACCCGAGAGCACCACCGCCACACCCGGTTTGAGAGAGCGGGTGTAAATAACCGTAGCGACTGCGTTGGCCGTGTCATGAAAGCCGTTCACGAACTCGAACACGCACACAAGCACGCTGCACAACACGAGAATGGTTAAGGAGAGAGGCGAGTCTGGCGTGAAGTGCAACATGGGAGGGCAAGGAGACCTTTTTAAGAAGAGCCGCCCGTTGCATAGAGGAAGAGGAAGGACTTTTTAATCCGTAAATTTCTATTTTTTTGTGCCGGTGCCATTTTTTAGGGCTGTACCGCCGCTTTTTTAGGCAGGGAGCGGGCTGGCCTGTGTTAGCACACGCCGCTCGTAGGGTTTGAGCAGGTCTGCCAAGGTGCGGCTATCTAGCACGCTCATAAACGCCCCCAATGCCTCACCCAACACACCGCGCAGGTGGCAGGCATTGGCTAAAATGCAGCCCCCCGGTGGGGTTTGGCTGCCCGGCTCTGGTGGGGCCATGCAGCCTACAAGCGCCATGTCTTCCTCGGTGTGGCGCACAACATCGCCCACGTTAATATGCTCTGGTGCGCGGGCAAGTGTGAGCCCACCGCCACGCCCACGGTGGGTGGCCACAAACCCACCCCGCCCCAAGTTGTGAATAACCTTCACCAAATGGTTTTCTGAAATGCCGTAAGCCAGCGCAATCTCACGAATAGACACCCGGCGGTCTGCATGGATGCCAAGGTAGAGCAATGTGCGTAGAGCATAGTCGGTATAAAGAGTAAGCCGCATGGTGTGATGATACGCCACATTGACATCTTTTTTCCAGCGCTCGATAAGGTGTATGAAATATACATCTTTAAGGAGTCCCCCATGACTGCCCAACTCGATGACCAAACCCGCGCTATCATTACCGCCTGCGTGCCAGCCCTAGAGGCACACGGTCTGGATATTACGCGTGAGATGTATGCCCGCCTGTTGGCAGACCCCGCCATTAGTGCGCTGTTTAACCGCTCCCACCAAAAAAATGGCGAGCAACCAACAGCGCTGGCGCTGGCCGTGCTCACCTACGCCCGCCACATTAACGACCTAAGCGGCCTAACCGGCATGATTGAACGCATTGCAGAAAAACATGTGGGGCTGAACATTCTGCCCGAACATTACCCCCATGTTGGCACGGCCCTGCTTGGCGCTATCAAACATGTGCTGGGTGATGCCGCGACCCCAGACATTATGCAGGCATGGGCCAATGGCTACCAGTTTTTGGCAGATGTGCTGATAAACCGGGAAAGCCAGCTTTACAAAGCCAATGAAGAAGCCCCCGGTGGCTGGACAGGCTGGCGCGCCTTTACCATTACCAACCGCACGGTTGAGAGCGAAAAGGTGACCTCTTTCGAGCTAACACCGGTTGATGGCAAACCCGTGCTGCGCCACAAGCCGGGGCAGTATTTGAGCTTTAACATTACCGTACCGGGCCAAGGTGCGCAGCGGCGTAACTACAGCATTTCCTCTGCGCCTAATGGCACAAGCTACCGCATTAGCGTAAGCCGTGCGCCGCATGGGCTGGTTTCTAACTGGCTGCACGACCACGCCGCCCAAGGCACGCAACTGCTGGTTTCTGCCCCTGCGGGGTCTTTCACGCTGCCAGCCGCCACAACCGCTCCGGCAGTTTTGCTCAGCGCGGGCGTGGGGCTAACCCCCTTTGTGTCCATGCTCGACACAGCAGCAACACAAGGCTGTGCCGCCCCCGCTTTACAGTATATTCATGGTACCCACTCCGCCCAGACCGAAGCCTTTGGCCCGCACATACGCGCCTTGGCAGAAAAAGGGTTGGTTAAAGCCGATGTGTTTTACACCCACGGCAGCACACAGCACGCTACCCCAGCACCACATGCGACAGGCATACAGGTGCATAACGGGCGCATTTGCCCAACATGGGTAAGAGAAAACACACCAGCAGATGCTGTCTATTATGTCTGCGGCCCAGAAGGCTTTATGCAAGACATGATAAGCGGCTTAAAAGCAACCGGCGTGCCCGAAAGCCGTATTAAGCACGAGGTATTTGGCCCCGCCACAACGCTAGAAGATACCCTAAACGCCGCATAATAAACCGCTTAAACCAGGAGCAACCGCCATGCCCCGCCTACCCCGCACTGTCGCCCAAGCCCCCCATACCGGTGCCCACGCACAAGGTGCAGGCAGGCCGCATGGCGCCCCCCGCTACCCGGTGCGCGTGCGCCGGGTCTATGACCCCGCCTTGCCAGATGACGGCGCCCGCGTGTTGGTAGACCGGCTCTGGCCACGTGGGGTAAGTAAAGAGCGTGCCCATTTAACACTCTGGCTAAAAGACGTGGCCCCCTCTACCGTGCTGCGCCAGTGGTTTGGCCACGATCCCGCCCTGTGGGACGACTTTCAACAGCGCTACCGGGCCGAGTTAGCCCAAAACCCAGACGCCCTGAACCAGCTTGTAAGCCTTGCCCGACACGGCCCCCTTACCCTGCTTTTTGGGGCCAAAGACACCACCCATAACGAAGCCATAGTGCTGGCTGATATTTTGAACAACACCGCACACTAATGCCCCTAGTAAAGCAGCCATACGGCTAAAAAGAACAAACCAAGAAAGGCGTTAAAAAGCCTTATGGCGCTATGGGCTGGCAACTCTATTAACAGAGATATCCACAGAGTTTTGCAGGGCTTAAACCCTGTGTTTGTGGATAACTTTTAGCACACGCCCCCAACAAACGCCCCCTAAAATGGCAGTTTTCTGCCATTTGTGCGTATTACCGCCGAGTCCGGCTTAAAGTGACTTGACCTTATTTGGCACTAACGAGTCGCTATAGCGGCAAGTCATCCACAAGTAATTGGGGTGGTTTTTGAGCGTTTGTATTTGTCAAGCCGTTAAAAATGGCCTGTCTGTTTGTGCCACCATGTGTTGCAGTGTGGCAGCGGTGTTGGCACAAGGGCGCATAAGAAAAGCGTAACGTAAGGGAAAGGCCTAAGCCTGCCCCGCACACCGGCCCTTTGGGAGCAACACCACCCCCATGCAGTTTGTTCTGACCTTCTCCTGCCCCGACCGCCCCGGCATTGTTGCGGGCGTTTCTAGCGTGCTGGCCAGTAAAGGGGCCAACATTGCCGAAAGCCATCAGTTTAGCGACCCCGATACCGGGCAGTTGTTTATGCGGCTGGCTTTTAGCGCCCCCAACACCCAAAGCCTTGCAGAAATGCAAACCGACCTAGCCCCGGTAGCCCAGCAATTTGGCATGACCATGCGCCTGCACAATGCAAACGTGCTGCCGCGCATTATTATTATGGTCTCTCGCTTTGACCACGCCTTGCTTAACCTTTTGTACCAAGTGCGGGTTAACTGGCTGCGGGCAGAAATTGTGGCCATTGTCTCTAACCACCAAGACAGCGCCGCAACCGCAGCACAAGCGGGTATTCCGTACTACTACTGGCCCGTAAACAAAGACAACAAAGCCGAGCAAGAAGACAAACTGCGCGCACTTGTGCAGCAAACCGGCGCAAGCCTTGTTGTGCTGGCCCGTTATATGCAGGTGCTCTCAGACCAGCTTTCGGCTGAAATGAGCGGGCGTATTATTAATATCCACCACTCTTTTCTGCCCTCTTTTAAAGGCGCACGCCCCTACCATCAGGCTTACGCCCGTGGGGTTAAGCTGATAGGAGCCACCGCGCACTACGTAACGGCAGACCTAGATGAAGGCCCTATTATTGAACAAGAAACGGCCCGCGTTACACACAACCTCTCCCCCGATGACTATATTGCCACCGGCCGTGGGGTTGAATCTCAGGTCTTAGCCCGTGCTGTAAAACTGCATGTTGAGCAACGCGTTATGCTAAACGGGCGGCGTACAATCGTTTTCTCCTGACCCACACACGCTCTCTGCGCTGGCTGTTGCAAAGAGAAAGAGCTGGCCACGTACCCACCACTTTTACGCCTACCCCACCTGTCTATTTTGGGGTAGGCACACTCTATAACAAAACAGTTCTGTTCTGTTATTTTTGCATCTTACCCTATGTAGGGGGTAAAAACTTTATCGACCAAAGCGTGTTTTAAGCAGCCCTGCCAGCCTTACGCCAGGCCTGCAAGCCTAAAGCTGCCAGCACAATAAAAGCGGCATATAATGCGGCGGTCAGGTAGAGGTCTCTTATAATAAAAAGACCTGTGTAAACACTATCTATGGCAATCCAGAGCCACCAGCAGGCAAGGTGCCGCCGGGCCATCCATACTTGGCCTAAAATACTATAGGCACTTAACAAAGCATCAAGCAGGGGTAAGGGGTCATCTGTTGTGGTGCGAAGCATTATGCCAAAGGCAAGGCCCAATAGCGCTGCTATACCCACGCCATACCAAAGGCTTTTAGGGGGTAAGGTTACAACCTGTACCTGCCCTGCGGCCCGCACACCACGCACCCACCCCCACCACCCGTAAAGGGCGAGTAGTGCAAATACGCCTTGCAATGCGGCATCTGCATACAGGCGAGCTTGCCAAAACACTATGCCGTATAAGGCGCTTGCCAGCACCATAACCCCCCAGCACACCGGGGCACGGCGGCCTGTAAGCCATACCCCCAACGCACTGGCGACTACGGCTGCAAGTTCAAGCGCACTCATAAGGTTTTATCTGGCGTGTCTGGAGTGTGGGGCGTATGGAGCGTGCCACTACTCTGCTTGGCCCCTGTATGCATACCCTGCCCCGTAAAAGATGTGGTAAGGGGGGCACCTTTTTGCACCCAATGCAGCACAGCTTGGCCTTGTGGGGTAGAAAACCACTGCGCATGGCCTAGCAAATAGTCTGTATAGGCAACCTCAGCCGAGGCCGTATCGTGCAGCAAGCCCCCAAAATACGCGACCTCAGACAGCGCAAACTCAACATGCACCAGCGGTAAAAATGCCGCTACGCAGGCTCTTTCCTGCGCACTTAGGGGCCGCACCTGCGCGTAACCCTGCAAAAAAGCGGTTATATGTGCATCATATACCGTTCTTTGTGCTTCGGGGTGCAGCCAATCTATCATGCTGCGTTCTAGGGCCACGGCTAGGTCAAACGGGGCGCAGGTGCGCTCGGCCATACCAAAATCAAGCACGCACGCCACGGTGTCTTGCACCAAACAAGACGCTGCACTGGCACTGGCACTGGCACTGGCACTGGCACTGGCACTGGC
>NZ_BAMX01000002.1 GCF_000963965.1 Acetobacter orientalis | reverse complement strand
CACCACCCCCGCCGCCGCCGCCGCCGCCAACCATGACGGTGCCGCCGCCGCCGTACATACCGCCGCCGAAGATTCAGCTGCCGCCGCCGCCGAACCCGCCGATCAAGCATGTTTCGCGCACGCCGCCTAAGCACCCTTCGCCGCCGCAGACCACAACGTCACCTGCTCCTCCGGTGACCGAGGCCGCATCAACTGCGCCACCTTCGGACTCTCCGGATACAACGGCAGGCACGTCGCCGCTCAATAATGCTCGCCCGGTTTATCCACCGGATATGGAAGAAGAGAATATTGAAGGCCGTGTCACCATTGCTTGCGACGTTGAAACAACAGGCATGACAAGCAACTGCTCTGTCCAGTCTGTTCAGGGTGGGCAATCTTTTGCTCAGGCTGCGCTCGACTACGTTCACAAGGCACGCTACCGCCCGGCTTCCAAAAATGGGGTTCCGGTTAAGGAGCTGCACAAGGTTTACGTGATCAGGTTCCGTTTGGATGACTGATCCCGGCATTTAGCCGATCTACTGGGGAAAACTGCCTGGTGCCAGAAAAGGGTACTGACACCAGGCCGCACAAGATAAGGATTTTAAGTTTCATGATCAGACTGTCTCGTCTTCCAGTGTCGGGTCTCGCGGTTCCGGCTCTCGCGGTCATGCTGGGCACGGCGACACCGGTCCTGGCTTTTGCTCAGGATGCCTCAGCTCCTGCGGCTTCTGCCCCCGCAGCACCAGACGCTTCTGCAGCACCCGCAGCGGCCCCTGCACCCGATGCAGCAGCACCTGCTGCCCCCGCTCCTGATGCGGCTGCTCCAGCACCTGCTGCTGCACCAGACGCTTCTGCTCCTGCCCCAGCACCTGAAGCTGCGGCCCCAGCACCTGAAGCAAAGCCAGATACCAAGTCAGAAGCAAATCCTTATGGCCTGAGTGCTCTGTGGTCTAACGGTGACATTATTGCGCGTGGCGTTCTGGTTATCATGCTCACCATGTCTTTGGGCACATGGTACATCATGATCACCAAATTCCTTGAGCAGGCTCGTCTGTTTGCGGCTGCAAAAGAAGCAACCAAAAACTTCTGGACCAAGTCTTCCATTCAGGAAGGTGCTGCGGCTCTTAGCCCCACATCTCCGTTCCGTTACATTGCGGATACCGGTATTGTGGCTGCTGAACACCACGAAGGCACCATGCAGGAAACCATTGACCTGAACAGCTGGACATCTGTGTCCATTCAGCGTTCTGTCAACAACATCCAGAACAGCCTGCAAAAAGGTCTGGCCTTCTTGGGTACGGTTGGTTCTACCTCTCCGTTCGTGGGTCTGTTTGGTACGGTTTGGGGTATTTACCACGCTCTTACCGCTATCGGTATTGCCGGTCAGGCTTCTATCGACAAAGTGGCAGGCCCTGTTGGTGAATCTCTCATCATGACCGCTATCGGTCTGGCTACCGCTGTTCCGGCCGTGCTGGGTTACAACCTTCTGGTACGCCGTAACAAAGGCGCAATGGATAGCGTGCGTGACTTCGCAGCTGACCTGCAGTCCATCCTTATCGGTGGTTTCCGTCATGGTGGCGGTGGTGCACAGCCAATCACTGTCCGTTCTGATAACTCCCCGACCACATCAACCGTTTCTAACCGGGTAGGCTAATCATGGGTATGTCTGTCGGAGACAGCGGGGGCGAAGACGACGTCGTATCTGCCATCAATACGACACCCCTCGTTGATGTCATGCTGGTGTTGCTGATCATCTTCTTGATCACAATTCCGGTTGCAACCCACACGGTAAAAGTACATTTGCCGAAGGATATGAACCAGCCGACACAGACCAAAATGGGCAATGTCGTGCTTGCGGTGACGGAGAGCGGACAGGCATACTGGGACGAAACGCCACTTAAAGGACGTGCTGATCTTATGAGCCGTCTGGACAAGATAGCGAGCCTCCAGCCCCAGCCGCAAATTCAGATCCGGGGTGACATGAAGTCCCGTTATGAGTCTGTGGGCAAGCTGATTGCAGCCTGTCAGGAAGCCGGTATCGCGCATATCGACTTCATTACTGAAAAGCCGAAAGACGGCTGATCACCTAAACGAAGCCCTGCCTTTTACATTTTAAGGCAGGGCCTCTGTTCCCTCCCTTTCCATGACCCGGTGGGTTTAGCCCGGTTATGGAAACCAGAAGTTTTTAAGAGAGTGACAGTCCATGGGCATGAATGTCGGATCTGAAAGCACGACAGAAGACGAAGGCATTGTAGATATCAACACCACACCGTTGATTGACGTCATGCTGGTGCTGCTGATCATGCTTATCATCACTATTCCGTTGCAGACCCAGGCCGTTTCCATTGACCTGCCGCAAGGCAACCCCCCACCTCCAACACAGGAAACCCCGGTTGTGACGTTGGCTGTCGACTTCGACAACAGCATTACCTGGAATGGCCAGCCTGTTTCTGGAGAGGACGACCTGCAGGCACGTCTGCGTGAAGCAGCAAGTGGCCCAGCTGAAAACCAGCCAGAAGTACATTTGCAGCCAAACCGTCTGGCAGATTATAAAACTGTGGTGCATGTTATGGCAGACGCCCAGCGCCTTGGCGTGACCAAACTTGGTATTATTGGGCAAGAGCAGTTTGCAGAAGGACAGTAACTTTATGTCTTCCCATCTTTTACGCATCTCGCTGTTTGCTACGGTGGCTTTCGCGTTTGCCCAGCCTCTGGCCCACGCTGAAGACACTTTGGGCCTAGACGTAGGCAAAGCCCTGCAGCAGGCCCAGAGCGCACTGGCTGGCCATAACTACACCAAGGCCATGGCAGCGGTTGACCAGGCAGATGCTGTAAAAGGCAAGACAGAGTACGATGCCTACACCATTACCCAGATGCGCGCCGCAGTGGCTACGCAGGCTGGGGATGTGGCAGCAGCCAGTGCTGCTTACGACAAACTCATTGCTTCCCCGCGCACGCCTAAGGCTACCAAGCAGCAAATGCTTATGTCTGAGGGCACAATGGCGTACACCGCCAAAAATTACCCACAGGCTATTAAAGCGATTGAGCGCTACCAGCACGAAGTGGGCTCTAACCCCACAATGGATACCTTGCTGGCGCAGTCTTATTACCTGCAAAAAGATTATGCCAACGCCATTCGGGTGTTAAAAAGCCAGATTGATGCCGAGGTTAAAGCCAAAAAGGCTCCGGCAGAATCTCAGCTGCAAATGCTGGCAGCCAGTGCGACAGCCCTTAAAGATTCTACAACCAGCACCCATGCTTACGTTATGCTGGCAACATATTACCCCAAAAAAGAATATTGGGATCTGTTGCTGCATGAGCTGATTGTAAACGCCAAAATTCCACCGGCTTTGCAGCTTGATGTGTACCGTATTCGTCTTGCGGCCGGTAATGTTACCCAGACCCGTGACTTTATGGATATGACCGAAATTGCAGTGCAGGCTGGCCTGCCACAACTCGGCCTAGACCTGATGAACCAAGGGTATGCTGCCAACGTGCTTGGCCAAGGTGCAGAAGCGCCCCGCCAGGCCCGGTTGAAAGCTATGGTAGAAAAAGCCGCAGCAGACAAAAAAGCAGCTCTTGCTGCTGATGAAGCCGCAGCAACCAAAGCAAAAACGGGTGATGACCTGCTGACAGTTGGCTACAACACCGTGCTGTACGGCGATGCTGATAAAGGCCTTGGTCTGATGCAGCAGGCTATCAGCAAAGGTGTAAACGACCCCAACCTTGCTAAATTGCATTATGGCCTAGCCCAAATGCAGGCTGGTAAAAAGGCAGATGCCATTGCAACCCTAAAAACCGTTGACGGTGATAACGGCACGCATGATATTGCGCAGCTTTGGGTGCTTAAGCTTTCACCAGCACCGGTTGCAGCTAAAAAATAAACTCTTGCTCTCGGCAAGTGGTATTAAAAGGTCGCCTTGGGGCGGCCTTTTTTTATGGCGCTCTTGTGCGTATGCTGTGTGCCATGAAGACAAAAAACGACTTTATAGTGCGCCCAACAAACTTGGCAGATACAGCATTGTTACCTGCGATAGAGCGTTCTGCGGCAACACTCTTTTTACAAGACCCAGCTTTGGCATTTATTGCGCAGGCTGATGCTGGTATTTCAGAACTCCAGCACAGGCAGTACGTGGCCCAAGGCACAAGCTGGGTAGCCGTAGATAGTGGGCAGCAGCTATTAGGGTTTTTGTGCGCACAGCCTGAAGAAAATATACTGCATATTCTTGAAGTGTCGGTTGCGAAGTCTGCGCAGGGCCAAGGCGTGGGTAAAGCGTTAGTGCAACAGTGCTGTGCTGAGGCAAAACAGCTTGGATTTACAGCGGTTACGCTAACAACTTTTACAAATGTTGTGTGGAATAAGCCATTTTATGAGAAATTGGGCTTTATGGTATTGGATGCACAAACCATGCCTGAATTTTTACGCTGTACACTACGGGATGAAGAAAGCCATGGTTTTCCAACCGGCTCTCGGTGCGCCATGCGTAAAGTGCTTTAAGTGGGTTCTTTGATGGGTGGTGTAGCGTAAGTTCTATAAAAATCTAAAAGACTTAAAAAGTTACTCCGAATGTATCGTAATTTAGGTGGGTATATTTTGTTTATGCCTACATGCGTTATGTTTTTTGCCACGATAGCCTTGGTGCTGTAAAAAGCCTGTTTCGTTACAAAAATAACTTATGCGTATTTTCAACGTTTCAGTTTAAAACAGCAGTTTATGTGTTTCTATGCCTGAGCGTGGTTTCTTAGGCGTGCTGCCACAGTATTGTGTGGTGTAATATTATTTAAGTGATTATAAAAAATCTATGTAAGCGTATTAATGACTTTTTGAAATAGACTGTAAAAATAGAAGACTATTATAAAAAAGCGTTTGGCTGAACTGTTTCAACCAAACGCCTTTTGCGGTTTAACCGGTTTGTGAAACCGGGTGCTGTGCCACCGGCACTTGAGATTTAGGGGGGAGGGTATGTTCTTTCCACCCACCACCTAGGGCTCGGTAAATTGTAATCAGGTTTTGGTAGTTAGAGACATCCACCATAATCTGAATTTGTCGGGACTGTAGGTAAGAGCGTTGCGAGTCCAGCGTAGTGAGGTAGGAATCTGTACCTGCGTCGTAGCGCATTTTGGCAAGACGGAAGGCATCGGCTGAGGAAACGACAAGCGCATCAACTTGCTTTTTTTCGTCTAGATAGGCCTCACGGGCGGCGAGGGAGTCTGCCACTTCTTTAAAGGCTGACTGCACGGTCTTTTCGTAAGACGCAATTTTAGCATCGCGCCGTGCTTTAGAGGCTTTCAGGTTGCCGCTGTTCATACCCCATGTCCACAATGGTATTTGCAGGCTTGGGTTTAGCCCCCACGTTGTAGCGGCGGCTGTAAACAGTTTGTGGAACTGAAGGCTAGACACGCCATCTGTACCGGTAAGCGTAATACGCGGGAAGAAAGCAGCCCGCATTGCCCCAATATCAGCCTGTGCAGAAAGCAGGTCGTGCTCAGCAGCAACAATGTCTGGGCGGCGTGCCAGCAGGTCTGAGGGCACACCTGCAGGCAGGTCTGCCAAAAGCGTTTGCTGCCCCAAAGGTTGGGGAGCGGGCAGGTTAGCGGGAATGGGCGCGCCAATAAGCAGGGTTATCTGGTTTTCGTCCTGCTCGAGTTTGCGGCGGGAGTCTGCCCGCAGGGCTGCGCTTTGCTGCACCTGTGTTTCAGCTTGCCGCACTGTTAACAGGTCTGCCTCGCCGTGGTCATATTTTTGGCGGGTTAGGCGCAGTGTTTCTTGCTGGGTGGCTAACGTTGTGTCTGAAAGTTCCAGCGCTTCTTTGTCTCCCAACCAAGCGACATAGGCCGTGGCAACTTGGGATACGATACTAATAAGCAGGCTGCGCAGGTTGGCTTCTTTAGAAAGAGCTGCCTCAGCAGATTCGCGCGTTAAGCTGCGAATACGGCCAAACAGGTCAATTTCGTAAGAAGAAAAACCAATGCCGCCTTGGTAATATTTAAACACGCGGCCATCGGAGTAAGGGCGGCCGCCCCGGCCTTGCTCTAAGCCGGGGGCAAAGCTTAGACCCGCAGCCCCAGACGGTGCCTGATAAATACCACTGCCAGATGCTGTAATGGCTGGGAACAGCCCCGCATGTTGCACGTCATACTGGCCTTGGGCCTCGGCAATATTGGCGGCAGCTACGCGTAGGTCTCTGTTTTCGCGTATGGCTATAGCAATGAGCGCTTTAAGCCGTGCGTCTGTAAAAAAGTCGCTCCAGCCAATATCGTAAGCGGTCTGTTGCAGGCGTTGGTTGTTAGTATTTTGGTACGCAGGCCATGTGGTTGCCAGTGGTGGCGTTGGCCGGGTGTATTTCGGAATCATGGTGCAGCCCGAAAGCACTCCCCCTGCCAAAGCAAGGGAAAGTGCCCGGAAGCGCAACGTACGGGGTGCGGGAGTGAAAGCTGACATGCTCTTATTCGCTTCCGTGAGAAAGGGGGGCAGTGGGGGTAGTTTGCGCCTGCTTTTCGCTTAGGCGTTTAACCCGGAACAACCGCAGCACGCCCACAAAAAAGACCGGCACAAAATACACGGCAAGCAATGTGGCTGTAGCCATACCGCCCACAACGGCTGTGCCAATAGCAATGCGGGATGCTGAGCCAGCGCCAGAGGCAATGGCCAGCGGGAACACACCCACCACAAAGGCAATAGACGTCATAAGAATGGGGCGTAGGCGCTCGCGGGCGGCTGTTTGCACAGCGGCCTCAAGCGTTTCACCCCGTTCGAAGGCGGCTTTAGCAAACTCGACAATAAGAATGGCGTTTTTAACAGCCAGACCAACTGTGGTGAGTAGCCCCACCTGAAAGTACACATCGTTTGCCATACCGCGTAGCAGGGTGGCGGCAATAGCCCCCAACACGCCCAGCGGTACCACCAGAATAACCGCGAACGGAATAGCCCAACTTTCGTAAAGAGCTGCCAAGCACAGCAGAATAACAATGGCAGCCAGTGCATAAAGCGGGCCGGTAGAAGAGCCAGAGGCAATCTGTTCAAAAGACAGGCCTGTCCATTCGTAGCCAATGCCTGTGGGCAGTTTTTTCAAAACGTCCTGAATGGCGGCAATAGAGTCACCAGAGCTATAGCCCAAAGCAGGCTGGCCCAGAATTTCAAAGGAGTTCAGACCGTTATAATCTTCAACCTTTTGTGGCCCTACTATCCAGTGCCCGCTCATAAAAGCATTAAGCGGGGTAAGGGTATTCATGGCATTGCGAATGTACCATTTGTTCAGGTCTTGGGGTAGCATACGCGCGTTGGGAATACCCTGAATGTAAACCTGCTTTACACGGTCGTTGCGGGTAAACTGGTTAACGTAAATGGAGCCCAGAGCCCCCTCAATGGTGCTGTTAATATCGTCAATGGTAATACCAAGCGCGTTGGCTTTTTCACGGTCGATATCGAGCAGGTATTGAGACGCATCTTCCATACCGTTGGGGCGCACAGCCATAAGACGTTTGTCTTTGCTGGCAAGGCCTAACACCATGTTGCGCGCTTCTAGCAGTTTGGCGTGGCCAAGGTGCCCACGGTCTTCCAGCTCAAGGTCAAAGCCGGTGGCGTTACCCAACTCAAGCACGGCGGGTGGGTTAATGGCAAAAATTTGCGCTTTAGGGTTAAACCAGAAGTGCATCATAATACGGTTGGCAATAGCGGCCGACGTTTCTGATGACTTGGTGCGCAATTTCCAGTCTTTAAGACGGATAAAGAACGCGCCTGAGTTCTGGCCTTGGCCTGCAAAGTTAAACCCGTTCATGGAATAAACAGAGACAACCAGATTACCTTCGGTTTTCAGAATGTAATCTGTAATTTCACGGTTCATCTGTGCTGTTTGTTCCATAGGCGTATTGGGTGGCATGGTAACCTGCCCAAAAATTAGCCCCTGGTCTTCATCTGGTAAGAAGCCGCCCGGTAGTTTGGTGAACAGAAAGACTGCCCCAGCGGTAATAACGACAAATGCCACAACAGACACGACCATGCGGCTGACCAGAAAATTAACGCCATGCAGGTAGCCGTTGGTGAGCTTGTGAAAGTTCCGGTTAAACCAGCCAGCAAGCCCTTTATCTTTTTCGTGCGTGCCGGGTTTAAGCATGGTGGCGCAAAGGGCTGGGGTAAGCACCATAGCCACCAGCACAGACAACCACATAGCTGCAACAATAGTGACAGAGAACTGGCGGTAAATAACCCCAACAGAACCAGAGAACGCGGCCATAGGCAGGAACACGGCGCTTAGCACCAGCACAATACCCACCAGTGCCCCCGAAATTTCATCCATAGAGACGCGGGCTGCTTCAACCGGAGAAAGGTTTTTCTCCGACATCACGCGTTCTACGTTTTCCACCACCACAATGGCATCATCAACCAGCAGGCCCACCGCCAGCACCATGGCCAGCATGGTTAGGGTGTTAATGGAGTAGCCAAACAACTCAAGCAGGCCAAAAGTACCAAGCAGCACCACCGGTACCGCAATTGTGGGAATAAGGGTGGCCCGGAAATTTTGCAGGAAGATGAGCATAACCACAAACACAAGGCCGATAGCCTCAAGCAGAGTGACCACCACATCTTCAATAGAAAGGGTAATGAAAGGTTCTGTATCAAGCGGGTAGACGGTTTTTAAGCCCGGTGGGAAGAATTTTTCCAACTCGTGCATCTGCTCACGCACGGCTGCTTCTGTAGAAAGCTGGTTGGCACCGGGGGCAAGCTTAAGCGCCATACCAGAGGCTGGCATGTTGTTGTAGAAAGAGTTGGTATTGTAGGTTTGTGGGCCTAGCTCAACGCTTCCAATATCGCCAATGCGTACCTGTGAGCCGTCTGACTGCACTTTAAGCAGAATTTTGCGGAACTGCTCAGGGTCTTTCAGGCGGGTTGGGCCAATAATGGTGGCGTCTAACTGAATGCCTTTGGCAGCAGGCAAACCGCCTAACTCACCTGAAGAAACCTGAATGTTTTGTGTTTGAATGGCCGCCTGCACGTCTTTGACGGTTAGCCCGTAGCTAAACATCTTGGCCGGATCCATCCAGATACGCATGGCGTATTCTGAACCAAACAGGGTGTGGTCACCCACGCCGGTAACACGGCTCAGCGGGTCAGAAATGTTAGAGGCCACATAGTCGGCAATGTCAGCCCCGCTCATGGAGCCATCGGTTGAGATAAAGGCCAGCACCATCATGAAGTTTTTGACGGCTTTGGTAATGCTCAACCCCTGCATGGTTACTTCTGTTGGCAGTTTGGGTTGGGCAAGCTGGAGTTTGTTCTGTACCTGCACCTGCGCAATGTCAGGGTTTGTGCCTTGTGCGAAGGTAAGGTCAATTTCCATCTGGCCAGAGGCATAAGACTGGGCAGAAATATATTCCAGATGATCCAGCCCGAACATTTGCTGCAAAATGGGGCGCACTACCGTATCGTTCACCGTATCGGCTGATGCGCCGGGGTAGGTGACAGAAATGGCAATTTGCGGCGGGGCAATGCTGGGGTACTGCGCAATAGGCAGTTTAAAAATAGAAAGACCACCCACAAGCATGATGATAAGGCTGATAACCCACGCAAAAATGGGTCTATCAATAAAAAAGCGTGACAGAGACATGGGTCTTACTGCCCTTTGTTCTGGCTGGCGGCATCAGAGGCCGGGGTGGCTGGTATTTCCTGCGGTTTAACCTTGGCGCCGGGTTTAATTTTTTGCACGCCAACAACCACAATGCGTTCACCGGCTTTAAGGCCACCTGTTACAAGCCAGTTAGGGCCAATGGCGGCCCCGGTCTGGATCTGGCGGCGTTCTACGGTGTCATCGTCTTTCACAATCCACACTTCGGCATCGCCGTGGGTGTTGTGGCTTACGGCTTGCTGGGGCACCAGAATGCTGTTGGGGTCTGTGCCTTCTTCTAGTTCTGCATGCACATACATACCTGGCAGCAGCAGCTTGTCTGGGTTGGGCATAATGGCACGTACAATGACAGACGCCGTTGACGTATCAACATTCACTTCGGAAAGCGCCATATGGCCTTTGTGCTCGTAGCCAGAGCCATCTTCAAGCGTTAGGGTAACGGGCACTTCACCGTTGGCTTGTCGCTCAATACGGCCTTCTGCTAGCTCTCGTTTGAGGCGCAGCAGCGTAATGGCGGGTAGGTTTACGTCTACATAAATGGGGTCGAGGCGGGTAATAATGGCGGTGTTATCGGTCTGGTTTGCTGTAACCAGCGCACCGACGGTTACCAATGTACGGCTGATACGCCCAGAAATTGGGGCATACATTTTAGTGTAGCCTAGGTTAACCTGTGCGGCTTCAACCTGCCCTTTGGCACTTAAAATCTGGCCTTGCGCCTGTTTTTCTGCGGCCACGGCATCGTCATATTCCTGCTTACTCACGGCATGTTCACGTACCAGTGCGCGGTAGCGTTCCAGCTTGGCGCGGGCGGTTACTTCACCTGCCTCAGCTTCAGCTAATTGGCCGCGGGCTTGGTCGTATACAGCTTGGTAGCGTGAGGCATCAATTTGGTAGAGCTGCTGGCCTACCGTAACGTCTGACCCTTCTTGGAACAGCCGCTTTTCAATAACGCCGGTGACCTGTGGGCGTACCTGTGCAATTTCAAAAGCGTCTGTACGGCCCGGCAGGCTGGTATGAACGACAACGGGTTGGGCATGCAGGGTGAGCACCCCAACGCTCTGTGGGGGGAGTTTTGGGGCTGCGTTTTTGCGTTCACACCCTGCCAGAGCCAGCATGGCCACAGCCGATGCCAGAAGCGAACGGAGAGGAAAGTGGTGTGGTGTCACTCTGGCGAATCCTGTTTTGGAAAAATAACACATATCGTACCTGCGGGCCTTTTGCCGGGGCGCAAAATGCTGCGTTCAACGCAGCAAAAGACCAGTGTGCACGAAAGGTGTCATGATTGAGAAAAATAAAAAACAGTACTGTTTGTTACCTTTTGCATGCAAGCTATGGGCGGTTTTGACATAAGTCAAGAGAAGACAAGCAAAACAGCCGCGCTTTTTGCAAGCGCGGCTGGCTAATATGCTCAGAAGGGCTAAGGCCTAGAAAGCCTAGTTTTCTAGGCGTGTTGGCCGGTATGCTGGCCTATGTCGCGTAGGCGTTTGCCTTGCATGAGGTTTTGCTCAATCTGTTCCAGCGATGCCCCGCGTGTTTCGGGCACAAACCAGAAAGTAAGCGCCAAAAAGAGGGCATTGAGGGCTGCCATAAGAGTAAAGGTGTTGGCCCCACCCAGCCAGTTAAGAATACTCAGAAACGATGCCCCCACCACCATATTAGAGACCCAGTTGGTAAGGGTGGAAATGGTTATACCAAGGTCTCTACCTTTGATGGGCTGAATTTCAGAACATAGCACCCACATAATAGGCCCGGCAGACATAGCGTGGGCCACAATAAAGAGCATGATCAGCCCAACACACAAAAACTTGGCGGCCTGTGTTTCCATACCAGTGTGGTTGAGCCAAGCCAATGCACCAAGGGCTAGGGTCATGGTGGTAAAGCCGGTGTATAAAATGGGTTTACGGCCCCAGCGGTCAACCAATCCAACTGCCGCAATGGTAGCCAGCACGTTTACCAGCCCCACAATAGCGGTGCACCACAGTTGTGCTGTACCCACAAACCCTGCCAGCGCAAAAATTTTGGGCGCGTAATACATAACCACGTTAATGCCCGCAAACTGCTGCATAACCTGCAACAAAATGCCCAGCGCAATAGAACGGCGAAAGTTTTTATTGGCGCGTAACAGCGCAAACCCGCCTTGGCGTTGTTTAAGCTGGGTATCAATAGCCTGAATTTCGGCTTCTGTGTCGTGGCTGTCTGGGCGTAGGTCACTGAGCACACTGTGCGCTTCGGCCCGGCGGCCGCGCATCATCAGCCAACGGGGGCTGTAGGGTAAAAACAGCACACCCGCTACAAACAAAACACCGGGTAGGGCAATAACACCAAACATCCACCGCCATTGCCCATGGTAGCTAAAGAGGGTGTCGCTCATAAATGCCAGAAAAATACCAACCGTAATCATGAGCTGGTACGTTGAAATCATGGCGCCACGGGTTTTTTCGCTGGCAATTTCAGACAGATAGAGTGGTGAGGTAAAGGCCGCAATACCAATGGCCAGCCCCATAAGGGCGCGGCCACAAATCATGCTGGCAACAGACCACGCACACGCACAGCCGACAGAGCCAAGAATAAAAATAACGCCACTGAGCACTAAAGACCATTTGCGGCCCGTAGCACGCGCCAGCCACCCTGCCGTAATGGCCCCAATGGCGGCCCCGGCCATCATGGCGCTTACAATCCATTCCTGCGCGAGGGTAGAGGCGTTAAAGTCTTTGGCAACAAAGTCTAGCGCACCAGAAATAACCCCAATATCCAACCCGGACATAAGCCCGGCTGTGGCGGCCAACACGCCAATAATGGCGCTACGCACATGAAAAGAGGAAGAAGAGGAGGCCGTGGGAGAAGAGGTTTGGGGCATGGGGCTAGTAAGTTTCCGGCTTTGTTTTTATTTTTATCAAGCTCTTGGCGTGAGCAGCATGTAACGGCTGCACAACGGGTACAGCACCGTGTGGCTGCCTATACCATGACATAGAACGGAAAAATATTGTTTCCGTTCATTATGGAACACGCAAAGTGTGTTTCGAAAACAAACGAAGCCTCAAACATACGCACCAAGCTGAGGGGGGCTCCCGCATTATTCCGTGCTGTGTGGCGGGCCGGAGGCGCGTGGCTTAAAGCCAGTTGGCCTGCTGCTAGGCCGGGTCTTCCTCATCACTTTCGCCAAAGCGGGAGTCTCGGTGTACCCATGTTGAGAGAAGCAGGCCAAACCCCAGCATAACATTAAGCATGGCCGACCCACCGTAAGAGACCAGCGGCAAAGGCACCCCCCCTACCGGAATGGCCCCCATAACCATGGACAGGTTAACAAGGCAGTACAAAAAGAAGTTCATGCTAATGCCAAGGGCTACCAACCTGCCAAAGCGGTTGCGGCTGCGTATGGCCATAAGCATGCCGCCCAGTATAAGCAGCAGCAACAGGCCAATAACCACAATGGCCCCGGCAAAGCCCCATTCTTCAGCCAGCATGGTAAAAATGAAGTCGGTTTGTTTTTCGGGCAGAAAATTAAGCTGCCCCTGCGAGCCATGCAGGTAGCCCTGCCCCCACATACCACCAGAACCCAAAGCAATTTTAGACTGAATAATATTGTAGCCTGCGCCTAAAGGGTCACTTTCTGGGTTAAGAAAGGTGGTAATACGGGCGCGTTGGTAGTCGTGCAGGTGGGCGTAGGCAAACTTGGCCATGTAGGGCACGGGCAGCAATAGCAGCGCAATTTGCCAAAGCCGCATGCCCGCCGCAAAAAAGAGCGTAGCCCCAATGCCGCCAATAATGGTGCCTGTGCCTAGGTTTGGCTCTTTAAGCACCAAAACCACGGGCAACAACACCATAAAAGCGGGCGGGAGCAACCACAGGGGGTTGCCCATACGGCTGTAGTTAATGCGGTAAAACCATGTGGCTAAGGCCAGTACTAAAGCCACTTTGGCGTATTCAGACGGCTGCACCTGCAAGCCGCCTATCATGAGCCAACGCTCAGCGCCTTTGCCAACATGGCCCATATGCAGCACGGCAACCAACAGCACCAAAGACAGCGCATAAAGCGGCCATGCAATGCGTACCAGTATTTTGGGGGGGAGCATGGCAACACACACCATAAGCACCAGCCCTACGGCAAAGCGTGCGGCTTGGGGGGCTGCAAAAGGGTAGGGTGCTCCACCCGCGGCAGAATACAAGGTTACGTACCCAACACCCGCAAGGGTGCAAATAAGCAGCACATACAGCCAGCTTATGCGCCACAATTTTGCAAGAAGCCTAAAGCTTGGTTCGGCCCGTAACAGGCGTTTATGAAACTTCATGGCGTGGTATCGGTTTTGGGTGGCGGAGCCTCTGCTGCTGCCGGGGCTGGCTCAGCCACAGGTTCTGGTGGGGCCGTGGTGTGGTTAGACGGGTCACGTAATAGCGTGTCTGTCATAATATCGCGTGCCAGTGGGGCGGCGGCATCAGCGCCTGCGTTACCGTGCTCAATCACCACAGACACAGCATATTGCGGGTTTTCGTAGGGCGCAAAGCATATAAACAAGGCGTGTGGCCGATATTCCCACGGTAGGTTGGCAGAGTTAAAATGCCCGCTTTCACGCAACGCCCGCGACACGCGGCGCACCTGTGCCGAGCCAGTTTTGCCCGCCAGTGTTACCCCCGGTATGTCTAGCTTGGCTTTGGGGGCCGTGCCGTGCTGCTCGTTTACCACAGCAAACATGCCCGAGCGCAGGGCTTCTAGGTATTTTGGGGGCATGTCTAGGGCGGGCCAGTGCTCTGGCGTGGCTTGTGGGCCAACCGTGCGGTTAAGGGCGCGCACCAAATGGGGTTGCACAGCCCGCCCCGTTGCCAAGCGCGAGGTATAAGTTGCCAGTTGCAAGGGTGTGACCTGCACAAACCCCTGCCCAATACCGCTCACTATCGTATCCCCACCGTTCCAGTGGTGGTGGTGGGCCTGCCGCCATGCTGGGGTGGGAATAAGCCCGGTGCGGGTGTGCGGCAGCTCAATATCTAACGGGGTGCCAAGGCCAAACTGGTGGGCAACCTCGGCTATTTTGTCCATGCCTACGCGGCGGGCCATTTCATAAAAATACACATCGCAGGAGAATTTAAGGGCTTGGTGCAGGTCTATTGACCCATGCCCCCACCGAGACCAGCAGTGAAAGCGCGTACCCCCCACATCAAGATGGCCGGGGCAGAACACCCGGTCAGAGGGGGAAAACAGGCCGGACTGTAAGCCTGCCATAGCCACGGCAGGCTTAAAGGTAGAGCCGGGCGGGTAAACACCGGCCACCGTTTTGTTAATAAGGGGGGTACGCTCGTTGTTTGTCCATTCAATCCATTGCGCGTGGCTTACGCCACTATCAAACAAAGAGGGGTCAAACGAGGGGGTGCTGACCATAGCCAGTACCTCGCCATTGCGGCAGTCCATCACTACGGCAGAGGCGGTTTGGTCTGCTATGCGGTTGAGCACCTTTTGTTGCAGACCACGGTCTATGGTCAGGCCAATTTCTGCGCCTGCGGCCCCTTCTTCCCGGTTGAGTTCGGACATAACGCGCCCAACGGCGTTTACCTCCATCTCGACCGAGCCTGCGGTGCCGCATAATTTGTCGTCTTGGCTTTGCTCAATACCGGCACGGCCCACGCGCATGCCGGGTAAGGCCAGTAGGGCAGAGCGCGCTACGTCTTTTTCGTTTGGTGGGGCCACATAGCCGACAATATGAGCCAGCAATTCGCCCTCTGGGTAGACACGGCGGGTACCCACATCAATCAACACACCGGGGAGAGATGGCGCGTTAAGCTCAATGCGCGCCATTTCATCCCACGAGAGAAAGTCGCGGAGCATAACGGGCACAAACCGCCGCTGGTGGCGCATTTCGCGCGCAATACGGGCGCGGTCACGCTCATCAAGTGGGATAATGCTTGAAAAGCGCTCAATGGTGCCAGCAACATCGGTTGTTTCTTCTGGCATTAACAATGCGCGCCAGTTTTCCTTGTTGTTAGCAAGGGCTATGCCGTAGCGGTCTACAATGCGGCCACGCGGGGGGGCCAAATAGCGCTTGCTTACCCGGTTGCTGGCGGCCATGCGGGCGTAGCGGTCACCGTCTTGGACTTGTAGTTTGTAAAGCTTGTTCGCCAAAACACCCAAGGCACCAGTTTGTACGGCCATAACCAGTAAAGCCCGGCGCGTGAAAACACCACGGCCGGGGTCTTTAAGGTTTTTAATGGGCATAAGGCGCTGGTTTTCGCGCTTGCGCCGCTTTAGCCGCATAGCCTGCGTGCTCCTTCCATCAGTCCTGTTCCTTGCCGTCCAGACGGTGGAGCAACCACGAGAACAGAGCCGAAAGAGGGGGGTAGGCCCCAATACTTAAAAAGGCTTCAAACAAGGTGGGCGGCAAGTCTAGCATATGCAGCCTAA
This sequence comes from Acetobacter orientalis, assembly GCF_000963965.1. Taxonomy (GTDB): domain Bacteria; phylum Pseudomonadota; class Alphaproteobacteria; order Acetobacterales; family Acetobacteraceae; genus Acetobacter; species Acetobacter orientalis. The sequence goes on along the minus strand of NZ_BAMX01000002.1, from coordinate 112,832 downwards.
ACAGGCATGCCAGCCCCCATTGCAGCAGGCAGGCCCCAAGGGCTACCAGCGCAAAAACGCCCCATGCCAGCAAAAAATGCATACGCATAAGGCCAAAGCGCGCATACAGGCCCACACCATGCACCAGCAACAAAATAAAGGCGCTTACGCCCAGTGGGGTAAAGCCCACTAAGTCCATAAATAAGCCCAGAAAAAAAACGGCTAAACTGGGCATGCCGCTTGGCCGCCAGAACGACCAGAAAAACACCGTAGCCATAACAATAGCGGGCATTAATTCAGCAATGCCGGGCAACGGTAGCGGGGCAGAAAACAGAATAATAACCAGCATGCAAAACAGGCTGGGCAACAGGTGGCGTGCACCATGCTCCAACCGGTGGCTTAGGGTTTGCCGGGGCTGGATTTCAGGCTCCCATGCCCGCATTGAGGGGTCAGGCATCATGGCCTTTTTCTACCCTTGTCCAAGCAGGTTTTTAAACGGCAGATCCTGCGCTTTGTGGGGCGGGGCCAAAGGCACATGCCCCGGTGCATCGGGTGGTTCTACCTGTGAGTGGCCAAAATTGAACACTCGCAAAAGGTTAAGGTGGTCAAGCTGGGCAAAGGGGGCCACAACAGGCCGCCCCTCAGACACATAATGCACGGTGCCAATAGGCAACCCAGCCGGGAAAGCCCCAGCTTGGTCACTTGTCACCACGCGTTCGCCTTCAACGGGGCGGGTGTCTTGTGCGTAATACATTAGGCGCGGCATGGGGGAATTATCACCCACCATAATAGCGGGGGCGTGGCTGCCTTCAAGCATAACCGGCAGGCGGCTGGCTATGTCGGTTATAAGCAAAATACGTGCTGAATGTGCGCCGGTTTCGGTTACACGGCCTGCCAACCCGTTAGAGGCGAGCGCAATATTGCCTACCTCTACACCGCTTTCTGTGCCTGCAACCAGTAGTACTGCACGGGCGTAAATGCCCCCTGTATCGGCTACAACCCGGCCTGTCACAAAAGCGGGTGCGGGTTCGGGTATCCAGTGGAGTGCGGTTTTAAGCGAGTCGTTTTCCCGCGTGAGGGAGACAGCTACGTCGTACCAGCGGCGCAGGTTTTCGTTTTCGGTTTTTAGGCGGGCGTTTTCGCGGGCCAGCCTACCGGCTTCCCGCAGGTTGGTGGCAATGGCCACAGTGCGCTCTTGAGTGGTGCTCACTAACGTCCAAAATGGTGAAAGCCCGTCTGCCACCACCATACGCACACGGTCTGCCAGCTTACGGTCTGCTTGGCCAACAATAATAATACCAATAGAGAGCAGCAGCAGCAGGGGTAAAACCAACTTACCCAGTGCTTGCCTAATTTGAATAGAAACCGGAATCACGCGTGCAGTACCCCCTGCGGCCCCAACGGGGCCGTGGCTTTTTGGGTCAGGGTATGTCTGGTTTTACCCCACATAACGCGTGATTGATCCTTATTTTGCCTAGTCAGGCTGGCGGGATAGTGTTGTGCCTTTCCCTGCTGTATTCAGTGAGCCTATTTAACCGTAGTCTCTTAATACATCGTTGTCAGTACGTTGCGCAGGCGCTTCATTTCTTCCAATGCGCGGCCTGTGCCCAGTGCTACGCAAGAAAGGGGGTCTTCCCCCACTGTTACGGGCAGGCCGGTGGCAAGGCGCAGCACATCGCTTAGGCGGTACAGCAACGCACCACCGCCGGTTAGCACAATGCCTTTATCCACAATATCGGCAGCCAACTCGGGTGGTGTGTTTTCAAGGGCTGTGGTTACAGCGTCTACAATCTGGGTTACGGGTTCAATCAGGCTTTCAGCAATCTGAGCCTGAGAGACCTGTACCTCACGCGGGACACCGTTAATCAGGTCGCGGCCCTTTACTTCCAGCCACGGGCCATGCCCTTCGGATTCGTCTGGCATCATGGCGGCGCCGAGCTTAATTTTAATGCGCTCGGCAGAGCTTTCGCCAATCAACAGGTTATGGGTGCGGCGAATATAGGAAATAATTGCTTCATCCATCTTGTCGCCGCCCACACGCACAGAGCGCGCATAGACAATGCCCCCAAGAGAGATAACGGCAACCTCGGTTGTGCCGCCGCCAATATCCACAATCATGCTGCCAGACGGTTCTGTTACTGGCAGGCCAGCACCAATGGCAGCAGCCATTGGTTCCTCAATCAAGAAAACGCGGCGGGCACCGGCACTTTCGGCACTTTCTTGAATGGCGCGGCGTTCAACAGCGGTCGAGCCGGAGGGCACGCATACAATAATTTGCGGGCTGGTAAAGGCGCGGCGGTTATGCACCTTGCGAATGAAATGTTTGATCATTTCTTCCGCCACGTCAAAGTCGGCAATAACACCATCGCGCATGGGGCGAATAGCGGTAATGTTGCCCGGCGTGCGGCCAACCATCTGCTTGGCTTCTTCGCCTACAGCTAAAAGTTGTTTTTTGCCCCGCACCTCGGCAATGGCCACAACAGATGGCTCATTGAGAACAATGCCGCGACCTTTGACATAGACAAGGGTGTTGGCAGTACCCAGATCGATAGCCATGTCGGCAGACATAAGACCGAGCAGACGAGAAAACATCCAGGGCTCCTGGCTTGAAGGGACGGCACCAAACGATCTTGGTAGCTTAGGCCACACGGAATAGCCCTGAAAGATCGCGTTGAGTATGTGGGGCAGGGATTACCGATGCACAACCTGCGGCACAAGACCTTTCCGCAAGAAACAGGGCGGAAAGATGGCATGTTGTCTCTTTAACCCCATAAGCACCCCCAAACGGGGGGCTTATGGCAGGCTAAACTTTAGGCTTGCAGGGCTTCGGGTTCTGCGCGGTCGCGTTTGACCAGCAGTTTGTTGAGGGCATGCACGTATGCCCGCACGGCAGAAACAACGGTGTCGGCATCAGCGCCTTGGCCATCAACCAGCTTTCCGTCTTCTTCCAAACGCACGGTGGTACGGGCCTGTGCATCGGTTCCTTCGGTTACGGCCCCGACAGAGAACAGCGCCAAGCGGGCCTCATGCGGGAAAGCGCTGCGCAGGGCATTAAAGGCAGCGTCAACTGGGCCATTGCCTTCGGCCTGCGCCACAACACTTTCACCATCTATTTGCAACGCCAGTTCAGCGCTGGACGGTTTGCCAGAGAGAGAAGACAGGCTCAGGCTTTCAAAACGAATACGGTCGTGGTCGCGTACTTCATCATCAACCAGCGCCACAATATCTTCGTCGTAAACAACCTTTTTACGGTCAGCCAGGTCTTTAAAGCGTGAGAAAGCGTCGTTCAGCTTGGCGTCTTCCAATTCGCCATAGCCCAGCGCCTTAATTTTATCGCGGAAGGCTGCACGGCCAGAATGTTTGCCCATAACCAGAGAAGAGCGGCTCCAGCCAACACTTTCTGGGGTCATAATTTCGTAAGTAGCAGCGTTTTTCAGCACACCATCTTGGTGAATACCACTTTCGTGGGCAAAGGCGTTGCGCCCAACAATGGCTTTGTTGGGTTGCACATCAAAGCTGGTGATGGTGGCCAGCATGCGCGACACCTTCAGCAGGCTTTGGGTATGGATACCGGTTGTGTAGGGGTACTGGTCATTGCGGGTGCGAATGGCCATGACAATTTCTTCAAGAGCCGCATTGCCTGCGCGCTCGCCAATACCATTAATTGTGCATTCAATCTGGCGCGCACCACCGCGTACAGAGGCCAGCGTGTTTGCCACACCCAAGCCCAGGTCGTTATGGTTATGCGCAGAGAAAATAACTCGGTCAGCCCCCGGTACGCGCTCACGCAGCATGGTGAAAATACGTTCCATATCTTCAGGGGTTGCGTAGCCAACAGTGTCGGGAATGTTAATGGTGTTGGCACCCGCCTTAATGGCGGCTTCTACGCAGCGGCACAGAAAGTCTGGCTCGGTGCGGGAGCCATCTTCGGCAGACCATTCTACGTCATCGGTCAGGTTACGTGCGGCTGTGTTGCCGGTGGTAATCAGTTCCAGCACGGTTTCTGGCTCCATGCGCAGCTTGTATTTCATGTGCAGTGGAGAGGTGGAAATAAAGTTGTGAATACGCTTGCGCTCGGCAGGGGCCAGAGCCTCGCCTGCTGCAATAATATCTTTTGGGCCACCTGTACGGGCCAACGCACAAATGACAGCGCCCTTAGTATTACGCGCAATCTGGTTAACGGACTCGAAGTCGCCTTTTGAGGCCACAGGAAAACCCGCCTCAATCACGTCTACACCCAGTGCGGCCAGAGCTTCGGCCATGCGCAGTTTTTCGGCCAGGTTCATTGAAAAACCCGGAGATTGCTCACCATCGCGCAGGGTGGTGTCAAAAATGATAACGCGGTTTGCGTCAATCGTGCCGAAAGAAGGGTGGGTAATGGTGGGGGAGGCTGACATGAGAGTGTGTCCTTAAATTCTATCTTTGGTCTGGTTTTAACGCGCTTATGCGCTAAGCCTGTTTCCGTAAAGATACGGAAAAATCTCTTTTCGTTACCCCTAAGCGCGACAGCACAAGGCCGCCCGGATCGCTCAGGGGCAGATTAGTCGAAGGAGAAGATCCAGACGCAGGGCCACGCCGCCCGCTTGCGCCAATTTGGCACACCGCAGAGAGTCGGACGTGAACAGGACAGAATTCATGGCCCACACAATACAGGCTTAAAAACCAAAATCAACCACATAAAACGGTGCGCATGCGCTAAGCACACACGCGGCTTTGGGGTTAACGGCTTGCAACACCGCGCAGGCCATGCAGCACAAAAAGCATAACCCCCAGCAACACAGCGGCAAAAGTTTGGTGCACAGTGCCAGCCCATACCGGTACAACCAGCAGCAAAGTGGTAATGCCAAGCGCGTATTGAATAAGCACGGCCCAGCCCAGCAGCATAAGGGCGTTATGTGCACGGCTACCCGGTGCAAAGGCTTTTAGGCCCACCAGCAAAATGCCGCCAATGGTTAGCACCGTTAGGGTGGCAAGCAGGCGGTGGTCAAACTGAATAGCCGCCTTGTTATCGACCAAGTTAAGCCAGAACGGGGTAAGGCGGGCGTATTCTGTAGGGATCAGGTGCCCGTCCATCAACGGGAAGGTGTTATAGACAAAGCCTGCATGCGTGCCTGCGGTAAAGCCACCTGCAACAATGGTAATGCAAATAAGGGCTAGCCCGCACCACACCAGCTTTTTGGTCAAGCGCATGCCCGCAGAGGCCACACTGGCCTGTGGCTCTGGCCAGCGAATGCTCAGGGCTGTCCAAAGAATGGCAACATACAAAATAAGGGCTGCACTAAGGTGCAGCACCAAGCGTACAGGCTCTACCGCCGTACTGTCTGCCCTAAAGCCAGAGGCCACCATAAACCAGCCAATACCGCCTTGCAGGCCACCTAAAACAAAGAAAATAAACAACCGAATGGCCAGTGCGCGCGTTATCATACCGCGTATGCTGAACCAGATAAGCGGCACAATGAGCACAAGGCCCATCAAGCGGCCCCAGAAACGGTGAATCCACTCTGCCCAGAAAATTCTCTGGAACCCTTCCAGCCCGAATCCTTCATGTTGCAAATGATATTGCGGAATAGTTTGGTACAGCGCGAAAAGGCGTTCCCACTCGGCATGGCTCAAGGGGGGTATAAACCCACTTACCGGCTGCCAATCCATAATAGACAGGCCAGAGCCGGTCAGGCGGGTTACGCCGCCAATGGCTATCATGCCCAAAATCATGAAGCACAGAACAAACAGCCAGTTCGAGATCAACCGGCGGTGGTGGGGTGCCATGTCAACATGGCGTGAGGAAGGGGAGGACATGGCCACCTTTGCGCGTGTTACATCAGTTGTGAACGCTTTAAACCCTGCTTGCGGCCCGCGGCAAGAAGATGCTAGCGCCGAGAGGATGGAACCAGCTTTGCCTCCCGCCAAAAAAACAGCTTTTGCGTCTGTTATGCAGGTTTTACGGCCTGCCATTATGCTGGGGTTACTTGTTGTTGGCGCTGTTGTGCTGCGCCACGTTGGGGGGCTTGGGCATAGTATGCAAAGCACCGCGTTATTGCGCGCAGGCGTTGTAGGGCGGTGCCTTTTTGTGTTGGGGGCTACAGTCTGGTGTGCCTTTGGCCTGCCTAGGCAGGTGGCGGCTTTTACGGCAGGGCTGGCTTATGGGGTGGCAGAGGGCACGGTGCTTATAACGCTGGCCTCAACCTTGGGCTGTATTGCCGGGTTTTACTGGGCGCGTTGGGGCGGGCAGGCATGGGCGCGGGCCAAACTGGGCACCCGCTTTGCCCGTATGGATGCCATGCTTACCCGCCAACCTTTTTTGAGTATTCTTACTCTGCGGTTACTGCCGGTTGGGTCTGCTCTGCTGCTTAATATTCTGGGCGGTATTTCTGGCATACGGTTGCTGCCTTTTGCCGCCGCCACCTTGCTGGGTGGTTTGCCCCAAAATGGTGTGGCTGTGCTGTTAGGCTCTGGCGTACAGCTTGGGGCGTGGTGGCAAAGTGCCTTAGGCGTTGGGCTGTTTGTGGCCTCTGCCCTTTTGGGTGTGTGGCTGTGGCGGCGTTCTCGGTTGGGGGCGCTTATGTCTGCCACTGCACCGCCGGAGCAATAGGGGTGCTGTGTAAAAGAAAGAGCAGCCAGAAGCATAATATTCTTGAATAGTAGGCCTTATCGTTTATGCCTCGGGCCTTTACTCCTGCCACTTACCGCTCAATTTTTTTCTTTTGCCCATTGTGGAGTGCTGTATGGCTTTTGCCTCCGTCTCTCGTGAGCCTGCTGTTCGTAAAAACCCGTTTGAAAATGGTGTGCCCGGCTGGGTGCCGTTGCTTTTGGGGTTTCTGACAGCCGTTGGCCCGATTTCAACGGATATTTATCTGCCAGCTTTTCCCGCTATGGAGCAGACGTTCCAGACCGATGCGGGCAATGTGCAAATGACCCTTTCCATCTGGTTTGTTGGGCTGGCTTTGGGGCAGTTGTCTGTTGGGCCTTTGTCTGACCGCTTTGGGCGGCGCGGCCCTATGCTGGTGGGTAATTTTATTTACGCCATAGCCTCTGCCGTGTGTGCGTTTGCACCCGATATTGTTACGTTTTCTATTGCGCGCTTTGTGGCATCTGTTGGGGCATCGGCCAGTTTGGTGGTGCCCACGGCCTGTGTACGTGACCTTGTGCCAGACCGTAACGCCGGGGCAAAAATGCTCTCGCGTTTGGTTATGGTTATGGGGGTGGTGCCTATTTTGGCCCCTATGCTGGGTGGGCTTGTTGTTGCCATGACCTCGTGGCGGGTCATTTTTTGGGCGTCCGCTGCGTACGGGGCCATTTGTGTGCTGCTGGTGCTGTGGCTTTTGCCCGAAACGCTGCCGTTTGAAAAACGGGTTGCCCTCTCCCCCATGACCTTGGTGACACGGTATTTAACACTCTTAAGCGACCGGGGCTTTAGCTCTCATGCTCTGGTTACGGGCTTTTCAACCTTTATGCAGTTTAGTTACCTTACGGCGGCATCGTTTGTGTTTATTAAAATGTTTGGCTTTTCGCCTTTGCATTTTTCCATGCTGTTTGGTGTGTTTTCTGTCTTCATGATTGGCGCTTCACAGGTTAACGGCCTGCTGGTGGGGCGTATCGACTCCAGCAAACTGTTACAGAGCGCTGTGTGCGTTTCTGTACTGGGTGGGGCGGTGCTGCTTGCGCTGGTGGTATGGGGGCAGTGGTATGCTGGCCCAACATGGCAGCGCTATCAGGTCTGGTTTATTATTGCGGCTATGCTGCTGGCTTTGGCCCCTACAGGCATAATTTTTCCCAATGCTATGATGGGCGCTTTGGCAGACCACCCAAGCCTTGCAGGGGCGGCTGCGGCTTTGGCGGGCACAATGCAATATGTGCTCGGCGCCTTGGCTGGTGTGGCTTTGGGCCAGTTTTCCACCACGTCTGCCTTGCCCATGGCAGCCTGCATGTTTTTTGGCACACTTATGATGTTACTGATGTGTGCTTTCAGGCCCAAAACCAGCAGTGCCCACCCCACGGTATAAGCGGGGGTAAGCTGCCTTGTGCCGTTCTGGCAAGGGGCCATGCAGCAGTAAGGCTTGACGAATTGCGGCGGGGCTGCACAGTCCTGCTTTCTGCGTGGTGGTTAAGGGAGCTTGTAAAAACGTATGGCACGGCACCCAGCAAGAAGAGCGCACATTCTGGCACTTATTGGTGCGGGTTTGTTGATTGTAACCTTTGGCACAATGGGTATTGAGCTGGGCAATGAAATGGCCCGGCACGGAGACCTAGACCGCCAGAGCACAGCCGCAGGCACGTATTTGCGTACCCTACACCACGCCACCAGCGATGCCCGTATTTGCTATTATGCGTGGCTTGCTAATAAAAAACCGGCAGATTCAACCTGTTATACCAACGCCATTGGCCAACTTGAAAACGCTCTGCCCGGCTATACCGAATTTAAGCTCCTGCACCAGCGTGAAGGCAGTAACCGCGCAGAGCCGCTAAACGCCATTGAACACAGCCTTGCGCAAATTGCGCTCTGGCCTAAATCCGTTCTGTCCGTGCCCAAGGGTGGGGAGGACGTTTTGGCCACGTTGGATGAGAATCTGTCGGTGCTCAGCCGCGTAAGCACGCTTGACCAAGCAGATCGTGTCGCCAACATGCTGCGTAATACAAGCTGGCAGCGCAGGTTGGCCCTTTTGGGTATTTTAACTGGTGTCCTCAGCCTTATCTCTGCGGGTTGGGTGTTAGACCGCTCCTCTCTCGCAGCGGCACAGGCCGAGGCAGGCTCGCGAGATCTGGCCCTTAGGCTACGCGCAACGCTTGATAGTCTAAGCCTTGGTGTGGCTGTGTTTGGGGCCGATGGCCGCCTTTGGCACTGGAACGAGCAACTGGGCACAGTGCTGGGGCTAGAAAAAGACTTCCTGCAATTTGGCTTACCCTATGAGGCCTTGAGTGGCGTGCTGGTTGTAGGTGGCGTGCCCTTGCTGGAACCCTTTGAGCATATTGAGGCAAGCCTTGCGCTAGGCAAGCCCGTGCCCCCAGTGGTGGCAGAGTGTAAAGGCCCCAACGGCGCAGACCTAGAACTGTGCCGAACCTTGTTTTTTGCCCCAGATGGTGGTGCCACGCGCCGGGGTTTTGTGCTTACCGCAGCCGATATCAGCTTGCGTTTGCGCAGTGAGCGCGCTTTGGGTGAGGCGCAAAAGCTGCGTGCCCTCGGGCAGCTTACCGCCGGTATTGCACACGACTTTAAAAATCTGCTCACGGTTATTTTGGGCAATCTGGAACTGGCAGCAGACCACGACCTGCCTGAGCATGTTGAGCAACGGCAGGAATATCTTTCTGCCGCTACCCATGCTGGTAGGCGGTCTGAGGCATTAACTGGCCAGCTCCTCTCCTTTATGCGTAGGCAAGGTGGTACGCCAGATTCGCTCTCGCTGTCCGACCTGTTCTCGTTTCTGGGCGGTTTGTTAGGGCGTATTATTGGCACCCGCATTGTGGTGGAATGCCACGACACTACCGCTGTCTGGACAGTGCGCGCCGATGCCGCCCAGCTAGAAAGTGCCGTGCTTAACCTTGCCATTAACGCGCGAGATGCCATGCCCCAAGGCGGGCGTTTGCGTATAGAGGCGCGTAACGTCACGTTCTCGGTCAATGCAGACCTTATGAGCCTACCAGTAGAAGAAGGGCGCAACCGCCGTATTGTATCTGACCCCATGCCCCTCCCTGCGGGCGACTGGGTGCGCCTAGACGTTATTGATAGCGGTAGCGGCATGACAGATGACGTGCTGCACCATTTGTTTGAACCCTTCTTTACCACCAAGGCGGAGGGCGCGGGCACAGGCTTGGGCATGGCCATGGTGCTTGCGTTTTCGCAGCAGGTAAAAGGCCGGGTTATGGTGGCAACCGGTATGGGGCAGGGTACGGCGGTCTCGCTTTGGTTGCCCCGTGCTACCACCACCTTGCAAGAAACGGTGTTGCCTGCGCCACAACTACCCCAGGTTAAAGCCGAATCGCGGCAGTTGCAGGTGCTTGTTGTGGAAGATGACGCTGCTATTCGCGATATTGTGGTGACCATTTTAGGCATGGCGGGCCACCGCGTGCTGGACGCGGCAGATGGTGAGCAGGCGTTTGATGTTGCTGCCTCAGCTGAAGGCCAGCTTGACCTGCTGGTAACAGACGTACACCTGCCCGGCCCGCTTGATGGCATAACCCTGTCTCGGGTTTTGGCAGACCGTTACCCAGAGCTGGCCATTGTTTATATGTCCGGAGACCTAACACCAGAAACAACAAGCCTGCCCGGTGCGGTAGAAGGGGGGCGGCTTTTGGCAAAGCCTTTCCGCCGAGATGGCTTGATGCAGGCCGTAACCACCGCCCTTAACGCCCGCACCCGCGTTTAGCAGGGGGCTGTGTTTCTCTTGCCCAAAGGGGCTGCTACGGGCTAGAGCGTGTGCCGGTCTTACGCCGCGTGCGGGTGCAGTGCGGCGTTATTTACATATAACATGGCACATGGCGCTGCTTGCCAGCCCTTTAGCGCGTGCCAGTAAACAGGAAGGAAGAGAACGGAAAATGACGAAGCGCGAAGAGATTGATCTTAAGCGTTATATTCGGAACATTCCGGATTTTCCTAAACCCGGTATCCTGTTTTACGATATTTCCACCCTGCTGCGTGATGCCGATGCATGGCAGATTGCTATGGCTCGCCTTGCCCGCCAAGTAGCACCGTGGGAGCCAGATATGCTGGCGGCTGTCGAATCGCGTGGCTTCTTAACTGCCGCCCCACTGGCAGACCGTCTGGGTTGCGGCCTGTTGATGATGCGTAAACCCGGCAAACTGCCCGGTGCGACCATTGCCCACACCTACGACCTCGAATACGGTAGCGACACACTCCAGATTCAGGCTGATGCCATTAAACCCGGCCAGCGCGTTGTGGTGATGGACGACCTGCTGGCTACAGGGGGCACACTGGCTGCCTCTGTTGCGCTGCTGCGCAAAGCCGGGGCCAATGTGGTTGGGGCGTCTTTGCTGGTTGAGCTTACGGGCCTTGGTGGCCGTGATAAGCTCGATATTCCAGTCAAAAGCCTTCTGTCTTACGAAGACTAATACTGTTTTTTACGGCACCTCGTTTGGGCGTTATCTAGGCATAAAGCACATACGAGGTGTGAATACAGTTTTTGCGCTGCATGGGGTATGTAAACCCCATGAAAGATGCGTTTGCCCCTAACAGCACAAGGCAGCTTGCATGAGGCGCGCTGCGCTCTCTGCTGGCCAGCTTTATCAGGCTTTGGCTGCATTGTTGCGCCAGACCATGCTGGGTGAGGGGCCGCCCCGTAAACTTGACCATTTACGCTGGCTGGTTGCACCAGATATTTTGTCTTTTGGGTATGCGCTGCGTACTACGCTCTCCTCTCTTATAGCGCTGGGTATTGCCCTGTGGTGGGAGCTTGGTAGCCCACAATGGGCGGCCTTAACGGTATGGATGGTGGCGCAAGGTACGCGTGGTAAGTCTATTGCCAAAGCACGCTGGCACATGTTTGGCATGGTGGTAGGCACCATTTGCGCTGTGGTGCTGGTGGCGTGTATGCCCCAAGCCCCCTTGCTTTATGTGTTGAGCTTGGCACTGGGTATTGGGGCCTTTTGCTTTATTGGCACCTTGCTGCCCGGCCCAGCAGCCATGACCAATTACCGTATTCATGGCATGCGGGCCTCGGGCTTTACCTACGCCATTATTGCGTTAGATGGCGTTTTAGCCCCAGACCATATTTTTGAAATTGCCATGGCCCGCGCCACCTATATTACGCTGGGTATTGTTATTGAGACTACTGTTTCGTCTCTGTTTCAATATCGCCTAGAAAATCGGGCCAGAAACCGCTTGGCAACCAATTTTCTACAAGCGCTTGGCGGGGCCACGCGCTCTTTGGTACGCCTACTGGGCGGAGACCGGCAGGCCATTGCCCACTCGACAGATGTTTTTGGCACCATTTTAACCCTGAGTGACCAAGTCGAATTTGCCGAAATTGAAATGGGCCGCCACCAGCATGAGGGCGACCACGCCCGCGCTGCCTTGGCCGCCATGACCATTTTAATGTCGCGGGGGTTAGAGTTGGGGGCATTGCTGGCTGTGCCTAACAGCCAAGGCAGCCGCTACCAAGCAACAGCAGCGCAGGCCACCACCTTTTTGCAAACACTCCCCACCCGCCTTGCGGGTGAGCAACCCATACAGCCTGTGTTGGCAGACCTAGCGCTTTTACGCGCCACCTGCCGCGAGTTGGCCAGTACCTGCCTAGAAGAAGAAATGGTGGCGGCCACCCACCCCCCAGTAGACCTGCCCCTAGAGCGCGCTTTGTCCCGCGAGGGCCAGATTTTACATAAATTAAGCGAAATACTTGATGAAATGGCTCTCTCGCTTGAACAGTTTGAGATGAGCCGCAACCCACAACCCCATGACCATTTTCACTACGGTATGCGCACATACCGTGACTGGCGCATGGCTTTTACCAATAGCTTGCGGGCTTCGGTTACTATTTTCTGCTCAGGCTTGGTATGGGTTACCACCGCATGGCCCGATGGCCTTACATTTATGATGTTTGTGTCTATCGTGTGCGCGCTTTTTTCTACGTTGGAGCAACCTGCTTTAGCAACCAAGGCTTTTTTGCACGGCACTATTTGCGCTGTTGGCATGAGCGCACTGCTGGATTTATGGGTAATAGCCCAACCCACCACCTACGAAATGCTGGCACTCTGTCTGGCAGTACCCATGCTAGTGGGGGGCTTAGCCTTTGCCTATTTGCCCCTTATACTTGGGGCTGTGGCGTATAATCTCTTTTTACCCATACTTATTGGCCCGCTTAACCAAGGCCGTATGGACGAAATTATGTATTTCAACACCGCCCTGCCGCTTGTGCTGGCTATGGTGTTTGCAATGTGGATGTACCGGGTTTTTCCGCCCTTCGACCCAGATGGCCTACGGTGGGACATGCGTATGGCTATTTTGCGTGGCCTGCGCCAGTTGGCCGCACGGCGTAAACCCCCTGCCCCGGTTGAAGTGGTTGGCCGTGGGGTTGATAGCTTTGTAAGGCTGTCTTCTATGGCGGGGGATACCGCGCCTTTTGTGCTTGAGCGCTATTTGGGTGGTGTTTTGGCCAGCATGACCATTGGGCTTAATGTGCTACGCCTGCGCGACATTTTGGCGCGCGGTGTATTGCCTGCCGGGGCGCACCGCGCCACGCAAGATATGATGAACCGCATGCAGCGTTTTTCTGGCCGGTATGGCGGGCAATATGGCCGTACTGCGCGGGCAACCCGCTTGGCGGTTGAGTATCTGGTGCAATGTGAACAAACAGAAATTAACCTGTCTGTGCGGGTTGAAATGCTGCGTGCCCTTGCCAGTTTAAGGGTAATAGAAACACAGCTTGAGCAAAATCAGCCCTTTTTTGATGCTGCGACACCGTATCTTGATCAGGCTTTTCCTACGGTACAACCTGCACAGAAATTACAATAAAAATTATATATATCAATGCGTTAATTTTATTTTTGGGTGGCGTGTTTTTCACCCCCTAATTAAAATCTCACCATTTAGGGTTTGTAAGGTGGTGTCTGCTGTCATGGTGCCGTAATAAAACTTTCTTGGACTTTGACCGATATGGCTGGAAAAAAAAGCTTATGAGCCAGGTTTCTCAGGTGTCTCCTTACCGCGCACAGGCCAACGCTCTGTATGACCGTGTAAAACATGTGGTGCCCGCTATGGAGTGGGCTACCTTTGTAGACGATATTGCTGCCATTCTTGAGCTAAAGGAAAAACATAACGCTGTTATTTTGGCGCATAACTACCAAACGCCAGAAATTTTCCATTGTGTGGCAGACATTACCGGAGACTCTTTGGCTCTTGCACGCAAAGCGCAAGAGGTTGAGGCCGATATTATGGTTATGGCCGGCGTAGAGTTTATGGCTGAAACCGCAAAGTTACTGAACCCGTCCAAAACGGTTCTGCTCCCCTCGCAGGAGGCCGGGTGTTCTTTGGCGGAGTCTATTACGGCAGCCGACGTACGGCTTATGCGCCAAAAATACCCCGGTGTGCCGGTGGTAACGTACGTTAATACATCGGCTGATGTAAAAGCCGAGAGCGATGTGTGCTGTACGTCAGGCAATGCCAAGCAGGTTATTGAAAGCCTGAAGGTAGATGAAGTGATTATGATACCCGACGAATTTCTGGCTCAGAATGTGGCCAATGAAACGGGTGTTAAAATGATTACATGGAAAGGCCATTGCGAGGTGCATGAGCGCTTTACCCCGCAAGAAATACGTGAGTGGCGTAAGGCTTTTCCAGACCTTGTGGTTCTGGCCCACCCTGAATGCCCGCCAGACGTTGTGGCTGAGGCAGACTTTGCAGGCTCTACTGCCGGTATGTCAGACTATGTGGCCTCTGGTAAGGCGGCACGGGTGTTGCTTGTTACCGAGTGCTCCATGAGCGACAACCTAGCAGCAGACCACCCCGAGGTTGAATTTGTGCGCCCGTGTAACCTGTGCCCCCACATGAAGCGTATTACCCTGCCGGCTATTAGGCAAACGCTAGAACAGCTTTCTGGTAAGGTAGAGGTTGATGCTGCCGTGGCAGACCGTGCACGCCTTGCTATTGAACGCATGCTGGCTGTTTAACGGGTTTTTAGGAGTTTATAGCATGCTGGCTTCTTTGCCTGATATAATGCTTGAGCCACTTGTGCGGGCAGGCTTGTTAGAAGACCTTGGGCGCGGGGCAGATGTTACCACCAATGCCCTTATAGGCCCGGACGATAAAGTGCGGGTTGTGGTGCGTAGCCGTGTGGCTGGGGTACTGGCCGGGCTAGACCTTGTAAGACTGTCTTTTCATTTAATAGACCCAAGCTTGCGGTTTGAAAGATGTGCAGCAGAGGGGGCCAGTATTGCCCCGCAAGATGTTGTGGCAGTTGTAGAAGGTTCTGCCCGCTCTGTCCTTACGGGGGAGCGTGTCGGCTTAAATTTTGTGTCGCATTTAAGCGGTATTGCGACAGCTACAGCAGAAATTGTACGGAGTGTGCACGGCACTAAGGCGCAAATTTGTTGTACGCGCAAAACATTACCCGGTTTTAGGGCCATTCAAAAATACGCCGTAAGGGCGGGTGGCGGAATTAGCCATAGAATGGGGCTAGATGATGCTATTCTTATTAAAGACAACCATATTGCCTTGGCTGGTAGTATTCAAAATGCCGTAGAGCGTGCCCGGGCCTATGCCGGGCATATGACCAAAATAGAAGTAGAGGTTGATACCCCAGAGCAATTGCAAGAACTGTTAAGTGTTAATGGGGTTGATGCAGTGCTGCTCGACAATATGCCCCCCCAAACCCTGCGGCAGTGTGTTGCTATGGTACAAGGCAAAATGCTTACCGAGGCTTCGGGCGGTATTACCCCCCAAACGGCTCCGGCTATTGCCCAAACCGGGGTTGATTTGCTTTCTTTGGGGTGGTTAACCCACTCTGTAAAAGCACTTGATTTTGGTTTGGACTTTGAGAAAGCACTTTAAAAAATTGATAAACAGCCTGTTGAATTAGGGTGAGTCTTTTATGCCTACCCAAGAGGCTGTTTTAAAAGCCTCTTGGGTACGGTCTAATACGCTGGCTTGGGTCTGCAAGCACTATTTCTGCCCCCAATACAGCAACATCGTGGCTAAAAGCTGCGTAGTGAATTACAAAATACGTAGACAGCCCTCATTTTTGATATTTTGAGGTGGCTTCTAGGTCTATTTTCTCAGTAATACAGTTTATGAATGTTGGCGTCTGTACTGCTTTCGTAAAATATTCTTTCTTATAAGTGATATTTTACAGACATGCAGACAGATGCAGCATGAGATATTTCTAAAGATTAGTCCAAAATATAGAAACCGCGATTGTTGTAGTGTTCGTGACAGGGTTGGGGCTTAGTAACCAAAATACTCTTCCATTAGGCCAAGAAGACAATTCCTTTACATGTAAGCTGCGTTTCAAACTGCTTAAGCGGTTTTCTGCAACACTCTGCTAAGGTTGCCTTATAAAAAATTCATGCTGTTCAAAACTCTTTGTAAAGACAAATCAGCATTATTTATGCAAAGCTAAAAGGCTGCTTTTAAAAATAACAAGAGTGCTGCCTTATGTCTGCTACACACCAGTCCCTAACAGCTCTTTTTGCGGGTACAGCCCCCCAAGCATGGTCAGACCAGCAGGTAAGGGCTTTTCTCCGGCATTTGTTTAACGAAGGGGTGGCCAGTGCACAGCCTGCACAGGTTTTGGCACAGTATTTGCCTGTTAAGCCTAAAGGCCGGTGTATTGTTGTGGGGGCGGGTAAGGCATCTGCTGCTATGGCCGCAGCGCTCGAGGCTGCATGGCCAGATGTGCCGCTAGAAGGCGTTGTGGTAACCCGAGACGGGCATGCTGTGCCAACACAACACATAACAATACTAGAAGCCTCTCACCCCGTGCCAGATGCGCGTAGTGCGCAGGCAGGCCGTGCTCTGCTTAAAGCCGTTGAAGGCCTAGGGCCAGATGACTTGGTGGTAGCTCTTATTTCTGGCGGTGGCTCTTCTCTTTTAGCGTTACCAGTAGATGGCATGACGCTGGAAGAAAAAAGCCAAATAGGCAAAGACCTTTTACATTCAGGTGCCACCATTACAGAAATGAACACCGTGCGCAGGCACCTTTCTGCCATTAAAGGGGGGCGTTTGGCACAAGCGGCTTACCCTGCGCGTGTAGCAACGTTTGTTATGAGTGATGTACCGGGCGATGACCCTGCCGTTATTGCCAGCGGCCCTACGGTGGTCTCTCCTACAACAGCGCAAGATGCACTACGCATTGTTGAAAAATACGACATTACATTACCAGAAAGCGCTTATAATTTTCTAAAGCAACACAACAAGGAGACAGAAACTAAGGAAGAAAAAATAAACCCTGAAAACAGCCTGCATATGATTGCAACCCCTTTTATGGCGTTACAGGCTATTGCAACGTGTGCAGCCTACTATGGGGTTACTCCCCTTATTTTAGGTGATGCCCTTGAGGGCGAAAGCCGGTCTGTCGGGGTGGCTCTAAGCGGTATTGCACACTCTGCTAAACGCCATAACGTGCCAGTTAAAGGCCCTGCCGTGTTGTTAAGTGGTGGAGAGGCCACAGTAACAATTCGTAAGGGTGAAAATGCAGGCCGAGGGGGGCGTAATACAGAATTTTTATTGTCTTGTGCACAAACGTTACAAGGTGAGGCAGGAATATGGGCCCTTGCAGGAGATAGTGATGGCATTGATGGCACAGAAGATGCCGCCGGTGCCATTGTAACCCCAGATACACTTGTGCGGGCTAAAGAACGCACGCTTAGTGCAGAAATATTCTTAAAAAATCATGATAGCTATAGCTATTTTAAAGAAATTGGAGATCTCGTGATAACTGGGCCAACATTGGTGAATGTGAATGATCTTCGTATTCTTTTTGTACAGCAATAAGAGGGTCTTTTAATTTTTATAGATTAAGTGTGTATCAAGGAATTATCTCGATTAAACTGATCTGTGAAATGTGCACCCTTGTGTGTTTTTAGGTCTTTTATAAAGAGAGGTTTTACCCATAGGCACTTGGCCGCATAGTTTATAATTTTTTATTATCCTAAAATTTTTATTTTAAAACTCACTTTCCATATAAGGCCTGTTGCACTTCAGCCCGTAAGGCTGGCAACACGTCTTGTGTAAATGCGGGTGTACTACGTTCCCATGCTCCTGTGCGCCATGAAGGGTGCGGGAGTGGGAAGTAATTTGGTAGATATTTTCTAAAATCTAATGTGCGTTCATAAACTTTTCCCTTACCTAAAGCATAGTTTTGGGAATATGACCCCACCAGTAAGGTAAGCTGGATATTGGGTAAAAGGTTTAACAAACGCTCACGCCAAAGCGTTGTGCATTCTGGTGGTGGGGGTTTATCGCCCCCTTTTGGTAAAACGCCGGGGTAGCAAAAGGCCATGGGTATAATGGCAATTTTTGTTGTGTCGTAAAAAACGTCTTTACCCATATTAAGCCATGCACGCAGCCGTTCGCCCGAGGCATCATTAAAAGGAATACCCGTTTCATGCACGCGTGTACCCGGTGCTTGCCCGGCAATAATTAAGCGGGCTGTCGGTGCAAAATTGATTACGGGTCGTGGCGCAAAGGGGAGCTTATGGCGGCAGGCTTGGCAGCTTCTTACCTCTTGCAAAAAAGCTCTGGTGTCTTGTTCTAAAGTGCCAGTGCCAGTGCCAGTGCCAGTGCCAGTGGTTTGCTTACGTGCTTGGCTAAAAAGGTCTGTCATGGCCTAAAAACTCTGGAACACATGTGTCTCCAGCCTAAAGGGTGCGGGGCTAATATTTTACCTTATTGCATATGGGTATGGCGTATCGGGCCAGCAAGGGCCGGGTAGGCCATGGCTTGCTTATAAGGGGGGTGTAGGAAAGCCCATAAAAAAAGCACCATGATGGAGGCCACCATGGTGCTTTTTCAGTCTTTCCCCTCAAAACAAGGGGAAAGAGCTGGTGGTAAGTGCGCTTATTGTGCGGCGTCTTCACCGGTGTGGGTCTGTGGTGCAAATGTCCAGCCAGAGCCGTAAGGCTGCGGATGGAACACACCCCAGGTTGCGGTGTCGCTGCCACCAAAGCCCCAAGAAGAGGCAGAGATAGGCGCATGGTCAACGCGCAGCTTCTGAATATCAGAGGCTGTTACGTTAGCCGGTGCTTTGTTACCCCAAGAGGTACGGATGAAGTTAACCACATCTGCAATCTGCTGGTCAGACAGGTGATGTTTGTAACCTGGCATTGCCACAGCAGACGGTGCCCAGTTTGTTGGTGGCAGAACCGCACCATCAACAATGATATGGGCCACAGAGGTTGGGTCTTCAGACACAACAACTGGGTTGCCTGCCAGCGGTGGGAACATACGGCCTACACCGCCGCCATCGTTACGGTGGCAGATAGCGCACTGGTCAACATACACGCTGGCACCAGGTGCTGAGGTGTTGCCAGAGTCCAGAGCTTGTGCGGTAGAGGCATCATACGTGTAGTCACCACGGGCCGGGGGTACCGGTGGCAGAGACTTGAGGTATTTTGCCATGGCGTGCAGGTCGGCATCAGTAAAGTACTGCGTGCTCCAGCCCACCACGTCAGCCATGCCACCAAACACGGCAGAATGGTCGATACGGCCAGATTTCAGGAACTGGTACAGGTCGTCTTCAGACCAGCGGCCAATACCCAGAACTGGGTCGTTGCGCAGGCTTGGGGCAATCCAGTTATCAATAGGTGCGCCGCCAGCAAGGAAGTCTGCACCGCCAGAGGCATCAAGTGCTTTTTCCTGCATGCCAAAGCCGCGTGGTGTATGGCACGCGCCGCAATGGCCTGCGCCTGTTACCAGGTATTCACCACGGGCAATGTCTGCATCCGTGCCCGGAGCCGGTGTGTAGGCTTTGGGGGTTGGTGCAAAAACAGAGCGCCAAAGTGCCAGCGGCCAACGCATAGACAGCGGCCAAGAAATATCGACAGCTTTGTTAGGCTGCGCGACCGGCTTCACGCCATGCATGAAGTAGGCGTACAGCGCCTTAATGTCTTCATCAGACATACGGGCAAAAGACGGGTAAGGCATGGCTGGGTACAGCGTGCTGCCGTCTTTGCGTACACCGTGGCGCACGGCTGCATCAAACTCTTGCAGCGTGTAGGTGCCAATCCCGTGGGTGGGGTCTGGTGTAATGTTGGTTGAGTAAATGGTGCCGATGGGGGTCTGAATAGACAGACCGCCCGCATACACCTGACCGTGCAGTGCCGTATGGCAGGCTACGCAGTCACCCAGGCGCGCAACATACGCGCCTTTTTTGACCAGTTCATCGTCTGCGCTCTGAGCATGTGCCAGTGAGGTGCCTGCCAGAAGCCCGACGGTGACCGCTCCCAGAGCGGCTTTAAGTCCTTTGATCATCGTTTTTACCACTATGTCGCTTGTGTGCCGAATGACGTCGTGACTGTGCCAGCCCCTTACGGCGCAATGCCGAGGGTAGCGTTTTCAGGGATGCCCTTGTCATTCTTACGAGCATCGACTTCACGCTGGTATGTATCGTTGGCACGCTTGATGATGAACTGACGGATGCTTTCGATTTCGTCAGGCTTCATGCTGGTGTCAAAGCGATCCATGCCGTAGGCCGTCAGCGCACCGCGACCCACTACGTTATAGAACGCGTCTTGGTGGCGGATAGAGCCAGACCAGCGCAGGTCTGGCAGCACGCCAGCGCCTTCTGCGTTGTCGCCGTGGCAGGCAGCGCAATAGGTCTGGAACAAGAAATAGCCGTTATCGGTTACTTTCGTGTCGTACTGTGCTGGGGGTTTTACAGGCAGGAAGCCTTTGTCGTTCTGCGGAGGCAGTTCGGCTTTCCCATCAAGCGAGAAGGCAACAACGCGGGAGTGGTTGACTGTCCAGCCAGATGTACGGGCCAGACCACCCAAGAAGAACGGATAAATACCGCCCCAACCCACTTCTACAGCCACATACTGTTTGCCGTGCGCTTTATAGGTAATGGGCGGTGCAATAATGCCGCTCTGCGCATCAAAGTGGTACAGGTCTGCACCATTTGTGGCGTCATAGGCATGGAATTCCCCATTGGCCAGACCTTGGAAGAGGAGGTCGCCGCCGGTTGCCAGAATACCACCGTTCCAGGGGCCTTTGTGGTCAACAGTCCACGCAGCTTTTTGTGTCTTGGGGTCCCAAGCCACGATCCAGCCTTTAAGGTCTTTCATGAAAGCAGTGCGGGCTTCTGGGGTGTCAGGCAAGCCAGCCTTGTTCATGTCCAGACCAAGGTTCCAAGAATCTGGGTGGGCTTTAAAGCCACCAACCTGATTTTTATACAGGAAGGGCACCTGCTGGGCCGGAATGTAAACCAGACCGGTTTTGGGGCTGTAAGCCATGGCAGCAAAGTTATGGCCACCAAGGTCACCCGGAATGCCGTACCATTCTTTACCGTTCAGTGTGTAAAGAGCGTCTGGGTTGTAAATTGGGCGGCCGGTTACGGGGTCAAGACCCTGTGCCCAGTTCTGGTACACGTAGTTTTTGCCAGACAGGAATTCACCCGTTTTGGCGTCCAGAATGTAGAAGAAACCATTTTTAGGCGCATGCACAATCACGCGGCGGGTTTCGCCATTGATTGGCATATCCAGCGTCATGATCTGCTGAACCGATGTGTAGTCCCACTGGTCCATTGGGGTTTCTTGGAAGTGCCACACATATTCGCCGGTTTCCGGCTTAACGGCTACAATGCTACCAAGGAAGAGGTTATCGCCAATACCGTCAGAGCGGTATTTGTAGTTCCAGGGTGAACCGTTACCAACTGCAAGGTAAACAAGGTCTGCTACGGGGTCGTAGGCGATAGAATCCCAAACCGTGCCGCCGCCGCCTTGCTGCGTCCATGCGCCGGTGGGGCTCCATGTTTTATAGGCCTTTTTCATCAGCGCTTCGTCTGATGCAGCGTGGTCAGGCTGGTTCTTGTTGTTAGGCACTGTGTAGAAGCGCCATTTCAGGGCGCCTGTTTCTGCATCGTATGCGGAAACAAAGCCACGGGCACCAAATTCAGACCCACCGTTGCCGATAAGCACAAGGCCCTTAACAACGCGTACTGCGCCGTCAACCGTGTAAGAGCGCTGCTGGCCAAGAGAGGCTTCTTTGGGGATAGTGTTCTTTTCCCACACTTTTTTGCCGGTCTTGGCGTCTAGCGCTACAAGGCGGCCATCAAAAGTGCCAAAGAAAACTTTGCCGTTCCAGTAGCCTGCGCCACGGTTTACCGTGTCACAGCAGCCTTTATCAGCAATATTGCCTGGTACGCGGGGGTCGTACTGCCACAGCAGTTTACCGGTTGCTGCGTCCAGCGCTTTCATTTTGGACCAGTTGGTAGTGGCGTACATCACCCCATCAACCACCAAAGGCGTGCCTTCTTGGCCGCGGTTGGTGTCGAGGTCGAAATACCAAGCCAGCTTGAGATTGCCGACGTTGGATTTGTTAATATCTTCCAACGGGCTGTAGCGCTGTTCGGTATAGGTACGGCCGTAGCTCATCCAGTTTTCTGGGTGGTCGTCAGCGTGAATGATCGCTTGCCCGGTATCACCCAGCCCATCAGCATGGGCGGGGAGAGCTGCCAAAGGCAGGAAGGCAGAGCAAATCGTTCCAGCCGCGAGAATTCCTAGCAGCGAACGTCTCTTGGTGGAGGCGGGGCGGGTCATGGGTTAGTGTCCTCGACTGGTATTAAGGTGAGGAAAAAAGACAATAAAAGCCGGAGTAGCCGGTTTAGGAAATACTCAGCCAACGCGCCCTGCGCCTGTCAATCACGCCTAGGGAATGGCTGCCTCCATACTTGTCGCGTTTTTGAGACAGCTTGCGCATAGGTAAGGGGCATGTTGCGGCCTAATGGGGGCAAATATGCCTGTCCGTTACCAGTGTTATAACAATTATGATATTGGTAAAGAATACTCCGTGAGGAGATAGTCTGTTTCAGGTATAAAAAAAGTTGTTTCAGAATTTTTCCAAGTTCTGAAAAGGGTAATTTCCGAAATCACTTCGGGTTCGAAAGCTGTAGCTGGGTGCAATTGTAGCCATGCGCTTACATCGTCTGGGGCGACTGTCGTGATGGTGGCAAGTGGCAGCGTAAGTGGTGCGCGAACTTGCGGTTTCTTCACGCCTGCTCGTTTGGCGATCGTTCCTATTTTCACGGAAAGGTGATCCAGCGCGGGTGCCTGAAATTTGAGTTCCAGCGTGATTCGGTCACGGCGCGTGAACACATCAAAACCCACAGGCTCCAGTGTAATGGGGTGTGGGGTGCGTAACGCCATAAGAGCGTGGTCGAGTTCTTCCAGCACAAGGGGGTGTGTTACCTCACCCAAGCTGCACAGTGGCAGCATCAGGTAAGAGTAGGGGTCCCAATCGCTTGTCCAGAACTGGCTCTGTAAGTCTAACAGGGCCACGCGCAGGCTTTCCGAGGGGGTAATGCCGACAACAAGATTCATAAAAAATGCTCTTTTGCCTGAGTTCTGCCAAAATGGGCTGAGATACAAAAAGCCATACCCGCAAGGCGTGACCACCAAGGGCCGTGCCAATAGAAGGAATGGCCATAGAAATACGCCTGACCCTTGACGTAGTGGCAGGGCAGCCACAAGTATTAAGCAAAGCCGGCCATGCCGGACAAGGAGAAGTAATAGTATGTCGTTTGGTCACGACTTTCGTTCCCCCAGTGCCGCTGCTGGCTGGAACACACAGGCTGGTGCCCTAGATGCCGGGCTGCGCGCTTACATGCTGCGCGTCTATAACTGGATGGCGTCTGGCCTTTTGCTTACGGGTATTGTTGCCTATGCGGTGGCGTCTACATCCCTGCGCAACCTGTTTTTCCAGCCCGTTTTAACAGCGGGTGGTGTGGTTGTGCACCCAACCCTGTTGGGTGGTGCCGCCATGATTGCCCCGCTGGCTTTTGTGCTGGTTATGTCTTTTGGGGTTAACCGTTTGTCCCGGCAGGCGGCACAGGGCCTGTTTTGGGTCTTCTGCGCTACCATGGGTGCCAGCCTGTCTAGCATTTTGCTGGTTTATACGGGCGTCTCTGTTGTTAGAGTGTTTCTCATTACCGCCTGTATGTTCGCTGCAACCTCTCTATGGGGTTACACAACCAAGGCTAACCTTGCCAAAATGGGCTCGTTCCTTATGATGGGGCTGTTCGGCCTTATGATTGCAGGGCTTGTGAACATCTTCCTTAAAAGCCCGGCTGTGTATTTTGTTTACAGCGCGGTTGGCGTGTTGGTGTTTACCGGGTTTAGCGCTTTTGATGCCCAGCGTATTCGCGTGACCTACCCGCAATACGCGGCTTACGAAGGCCCAGATGAAGCTGCTAAGCGCAGCGTGTATGACGCGCTTAGCCTTTATCTGAACTTCATTAACCTGTTTCAGTTTCTGCTACAGTTTATGGGTGTTCGTAACTCTAACGACTAAGCCCTGCGGCGCGGCGCGCGTGCCGTAAAAAGGGTTCGGGCAGAGGAGTCTCCGCCCAAAAGAGAAGCCCGGCCTCTGGAGGTCGGGCTTTTTTGTGTGGGCAGCTATGCGATTACAGAAAAGGACTATTTTAGTCTGGAATGCAATAAAAATAAGACTTATACTAGACACGAAGAGGTGAGTAACGGCTTCGTGACTTTCTCAAAACGGTTCCAATCGTATGATAAAAAAGAACATTTTTCGTATTTTAGGGCCTGTCTGTAATATTTTGAAATAAATTGTGAAGCCTTGTCGGTCTTCAAAATCAGCGAAATAACACAAGGACGAACCATTCCTTTGGGAAGAGCCTCTGTGTGGTGAAGAGCTGCTGTCACTTTTCTAACATTGAGAATCTGCTCTTTAGGAATAAAGTAGCGGCCAAGGCGTTGCTGCCGCCTGTGGAGCTGAAGCATTGTTCCGGCATGAAAAGCTGCCCCCGTTTAAGGGTGAAGCGTTTTGCGCCGGTCAAATGGTGTTTGGGCTGCATGGGCGGATGGAACGTGGTTTCTTGCTGTTATCCGGCTTCTATGGCAGCAGGAGCAAAGAGTCTTTGTGAGGCTAAGTTGATGTCAGAACCAAGAGGCGTGCGATGAAAAACAAGTTACTGGCGAGAATGGCGCGATTGGGTGGCCTATCGTCAGCGTTGCTGCTTGCCGGGTGCGAATTAGATGTTCTGGACCCGAAAGGACCGGTTGGGGAGGGGGTTAAATCCCTTATCCTGACCTCTACAATCGCAATGCTGATTGTGGTCGTTCCGACCATCATTCTGTCACTGTATTTTGCTTGGCATTATCGCCAGTCAAACACGAGTGCAGAATACCTTCCCAAATGGTGCCACTCTAACAAGATCGAGCTGATTATCTGGGGCGTTCCTACCCTGATCATCATCTTCCTTGCTGTGATCACCTATCAGACGTGTCATTCTCTTGACCCGTACAAACCCCTGGAAGCCGAAGCCAACACCAAGCCGCTTCATGTTGAAGTTGTGGCTCTGGATTGGAAATGGCTGTTCATCTACCCAGAACAGGGTATTGCAACAGTTAACCAGCTGGCTATTCCAGTTAACACCCCCGTTGATTTCGTAATCACTTCTGATTCCGTGATGAACTCTTTCTTCATCCCGCGTCTTGGTTCCATGATTTACGCAATGGCAGGCATGCAGACCCAGCTTCACCTGCTGGCCAGCGAGCCGGGTGACTACTTGGGTGAATCTGCCAACTACAGTGGCCGTGGCTTCTCAGACATGAAGTTCCACACGCTTGCTGTAAGCGGTGATGAGTTCAATGCCTGGGTTGAAAAGGTAAAATCTTCCTCTGAACAGCTGGATGGCCAGACCTATCCTAAACTTGCTGCTCCGAGCGAAGCTAATCCTGTTGAATATTTTGCTCACGTAGAACCGGGCATGTTCAACACGATTGTTGCCAAGTACAACAACGGCATGGTCATGGACAAACAGACTGGCCAGAAGGTTCAGATGCAGTCTGCGTCCGCGATGTCCGACATGAATATGAAGGAATAGGATCAATGTTAGGGAGACTATCTCTATCGGCCATCCCGTTTGATGTGCCAATTCTCGTCGGCACATTCGCTGGCGTTGCTATTATCGGCGTCGCGGTTCTCGGCCTGATTACCTACTTCGGCAAGTGGGGCTACCTCTGGAAAGAGTGGTTTACCTCTGTCGACCATAAGCGCCTTGCCGTAATGTATATCATTCTGGCTCTGGTTGCTCTGTTCCGTGGCTTTGCTGACGCTATCATGATGCGTACCCAGCTAGCCTTGGCCTACGCGGGTAACCCCGGTTATCTGCCACCACACCATTATGACCAGATCTTCTCCGCTCACGGGACGATCATGATCTTCTTCCTGGCCATGGCGTTCATGACCGGTCTGTTCAACTTCGTTGTGCCGCTGCAAATCGGTGCCCGCGACGTTGCTTTCCCGTTCCTGAACAACCTAAGCTTCTGGATGACCGCTATTGCGTTTATTCTGGTGAACGTTTCTCTGTTCATCGGTGAGTTCTCGCAGTGCGGCTGGCTGGCTTACCCACCGCTGTCTGAATCTCAGTTCAGTCCTGGCGTTGGTGTAGACTACTACATCTGGGCTATTCAGCTCTCTGGTGTTGGTACGCTGCTGACCGGTGTGAACTTCTTTGTGACCATCGTGAAAATGCGCGCTCCGGGCATGACCTGGATGAAAATGCCAGTATTCACCTGGACAGCTTTCTGTTCTTCCATCCTGATCATGGTCTCCTTCCCCGTGCTGACAGTTGCTGTTGCACTGCTGGGTCTGGACCGTTACTTCGGCATGCACTTCTTCACCAATGACGGTGGCGGTAATCAGATGATGTACCTCAACCTGATCTGGGCTTGGGGCCATCCTGAAGTTTATATTCTTGTTATCCCTGCTTTCGGTGTGTTCTCTGAAGTTGTTCCGGCATTCTCTCAGAAGCCACTGTTCGGCTACGGCACCATGGTTTACGCAACCTGCGCTATCATGGTTCTGTCCTTCCTTGTTTGGGTGCATCACTTCTTCACAATGGGCGCTGGCCCAGACGTGAATGCGTTCTTCGGCATTGCAACCATGGTGATTTCTATCCCCACGGGTGTGAAGCTGTTTAACTGGATGTTTACCATGTATAAGGGCCGCATTCAGTACCATGCTTGCATGTACTGGGTTATTGGCTTCATGGTGACCTTCACCATCGGTGGTATGACCGGTGTGATGATGGCAATTCCAGGTGCTGACTTCGTTCTGCACAACTCCCTGTTCCTGATTGCTCACTTCCATAACGTGATTATCGGTGGCGTGTACTTCGGTTACATCGCTGGTATGAACTTCTGGTTCCCCAAAGTTATGGGCTTCAAAATGAACGAAAGCTGGGGCATTCGTGCTTTCTGGTTCTGGTTCATTGGCTTCTACTTTGCGTTCGTTCCGCTGTACGTTGTTGGTTTCCAGGGCATGACCCGTCGTCTGAACCACTACGACAACCCAGCTTGGCACCCCTGGCTGCTGGTTGCTGAAGTTGGCGCAGTGCTGATCCTGCTTGGTATCGTTTGCCAGCTGACCCAGCTTTACGTCACCATTCGTGACCGTAACCTGCCAGAAAATCAGGACGTAACGGGCGATCCATGGAATGGCCGTTCTCTGGAATGGTCTACCTCTTCTCCTCCCCCTCCGTACAACTTTGCTATCGTTCCGCACGTGCACGAGCTTGATGCTTTCATGCACGACAAGGAAAACGGCATTGATACCCGCCACGCTGGTGGCCCTTACGAAGCAATCCATATGCCTAAAAACACGGCTGCTGGTATTCTCGTGGGTGGTTTCAGTCTGGTGTTCGGTTTCGCTGCTGTTTGGTACATTTGGTGGCTTGCAGCAATCGGTCTTATTGGTGTGATCGGGACAGTTATTGCCCGTAGCGCTAACAAAGATATCGATTACTACATCCCTGCTGATGAAGTTGCCCGGATCGAGAACGAGCATTCCCGTAAACTGATGGCACAGGCAGCTGAATAATGGCGCACGATACAACTGTTCACGCAGGCCACGACGAGCATCACCACGAATCTCCGGTGGTGTTCGGGTTCTGGGTCTACTTGATGACGGACTGCATTATCTTTGGCTCGCTGTTTGCCACGTTTGCAGTTCTCCGCAACCAGTTTAACGGTGGCCCTTCCGGCCACCAACTGTTCGAAATTAGCGGTCTGGGCATTGAAACTGCCCTGCTGCTTATTTCTTCCATTACTTATGGGTTTGGCATGATTGCTGCTCATAAGAATGAGATCAGCAAAGTCATTGGGTGGCTTGCTCTTACCTTCCTGCTTGGCCTTGGCTTTGTGGGTCTGGAAGTGAACGAGTTCGCCCACATGATCCATGAAGGTGCAGGGCCGGATCGCAGCGCGTTCCTGTCTGCCTTCTTCACACTGGTAGGCACCCACGGTCTGCACGTGACCTGTGGTCTGATCTGGATTGTGACCTTGATCGTTCAGCTCATGGGCACAACCACGATCCCAGAACGTATGATGAATAAGCTCACCTGCTTGAGCCTGTTCTGGCACTTTCTGGACATCGTCTGGATCTGCGTCTTCACCTATGTCTATCTGGCGAGCATGATCTGATGAGTGACATTCATACATCCTCCTCCGGTGAGAGCCACGGTAGCGTTACTTCCTACGTTATTGGTTTTGTTCTCGCTGTTATCCTGACGGTTCTGGCTTTTGCAGTTGTTGCAACGCATAGCCTGTCTCCTTCAGGTACGATTCTGGCTCTGTCTGTTCTGGCTCTTGTTCAGGTTCTGGTGCACTTGCACTACTTCCTGCATATGGGCGGTGGTTCTGAGCAGCGTTGGAACAACATGTGCTTTGTGTTCACAGTGGGCTTTGTTGCCATTTTCATCATTGGCACGCTGTTCGTTATGAACAACACGGCAATCCATATGATGTCTCGCTAATTTAGCGCAGATATTCGGCCAGCCTTCGGGTTGGCCGATGGATACAAAAAGCCCTGAGGGAAACCTCAGGGCTTTTTTGTTTATATGCTCAGCGTTGGTGCAAGCCTTGGCGCAACCTTAGTGGGTAAAGCTGGCTGCATACAAAAATGGCGCGGCTACCATGGGGGCAGACGCGCCATAAAGCAGGCTTTTATACCAGTGCGGCTAGGTACGCCGCTTACCAGTTAAGCTTTGTGTGGTTCAGGAGAGAGCAGGCCAGCTTTGTCGGGCTTGTCTTTCCAGTCTTCTGCATCAGCCGGTGGGGTGCCTTTGCGGGTTATGTTCGGCCATTTGCTGGCGTAGGAAGCGTTGAGTTCTGCCCATGCCGTTGCACGATCATCGCTATCAGGGAAAATTGCTTCAGCGGGGCATTCTGGCTCACACACGCCACAGTCAATGCATTCATCCGGATTGATGACCAGGAAGTTTTCACCGGCATAGAAGCAGTCAACAGGGCAGACTTCCACACAGTCCATGAATTTGCAGCGGATGCAGTTTTCAGTGACCACGTAGGTCATTGCCATCTCCGAAATTATCTGACGGCCTGAACATGGTCTGGCCGCATGGGGGGTCAAATGGTACGGCGTGTTGAGGCCGCACCACCAAGGATGGCGCATGGTATGGGGGCGTTTTAGGCCAATGGCAACCCGCCTCTACCATCTATCGCCCTTTCCTGTTGTGCGGGGCTACCTTTTTCGGCGTTTTTGCAACACTGCCAGTGCAGCAAAGGGGCTGTCTGGGTGTGTGCTGGGCCGCCGGGCTGTATGGGGGCGTTTGGTGGGTTTCTTGTTAGAAAAACCCTGTTTTACAGGCCGCAAGAGCAAAGGCGCTGGCGGGCCATAAAGCTGCTTATCTGGTGGTGGGGGCAGTTGCAGGCGTATAGACAGCCCTTGCAAAATAGCGGGCAGGCTTGCGCTGGTCGCCCCAAGGCGGCTTGCCAGCCCTTGGGGTAAAGGGGCTGCTTGTGTTTGGGCAAGGCGGCCAAGGGTGTGGCGGGTGTCTTCTGCTATGTCGAGTCGGAGCCAGAGCGGCCCGGCTTTAACCCAGCCAATGCGGGCTAAAAGAGAGGCCTCTTGCTCAGAGACTATGTGGGTCGTTTCAGGTTTAAAAGAGACCGCCCCGGCTCGTGGTAAAGCTGGGGCTTTGCTTTGTGTATGCACGGCCAGTAGCAGGCTACGCAGGGCCATGGGTTTTGGGCGCAGCAGTGCAGGGCAAAAAAACTGTGTGGGGCCAGAAACAATGCCGTGCTTGCGTAAAAAGGCCGCGTTGCGGGGTGTTAAATAATCTGGCGCGGGTAGGGGCATAACCCCCCCTTGCTCTAGTAGGCCGTGCATGAGGCCCCGTAACACAGGTACGCTTGCAACCTGTTCGGCCGCTTTAAAAAGCGGTGCCAGAGTGTGGTGAATAGTTTGGTGCACAAACTCGGTAAGGCGCAGGCGTATGCGCTCACGGTGGGCAGCATCGAGAAATTCGGCGGTGCTTACATGCACGGCTGGTTTCAGCAGGTCATCGCTTTTTTGTAGGTGGCCAATGGGGTCGTTGTGCCACAGCAGGGTGCCGGTGCTTGTGTCTAGGGTTAGGGTCTCAAACGGGTCGTGCAGAAATTGCGTGACCCGCCGTGGTATTTCGCTACGGGCCGCGCGGCGGGCTGCACGCAACAGCAGGGGTTGGTCAGACTGTGTAGCGTCTGGGTCTGGCAGAAACGCAAAACCGTGCATGTGGCCAACTGGGTGGCCTTCAACACTCACCTCACCTGTGCGGGTAATGGCAGAGAGGAGGGGCTTGCTGTCGGCCTCTTCTAACCTGCGGGCCAGACTGGTTGCGCGTTTATCGACAAAACGGGCCGCAAGGCGGTCGTGCAGCACGTCAGAGAGGGTATCTTCAACTGTGCGGGTGCGGCTGCGCCATTGCTCGGGGTTTTCTACCCAGTCTGCCCGGTTGGCCACGTAGGCCCAAAGCCTAACCCCCATGAGCCGCTGCATGAGGGTATCAATATCCCCTTCTGTTCGTTCAAGGTTAACCAGCCGGGTTTCTAGCCAACTGGAGGGGAGGTGGCCTTTGCGGGCCAGTGTTACAAAAATTTGGGCGCATTGGCGAATATGACTGTCTTCACCCAGTTTGCGAAAATCAGGTATTTGGCACACCTCCCACAACAAGCGGGTAGCCTGTGGGGTTGTGCATAGGGCCTGTATGCTGCTTTCGCGCATAAGGGCGGTAAGGGCTAACAGGTCTGATGACGGGTCTGCCCCCCACAAGCCGGGTGCCGGTGTTTTGCGGCATAGGCTGGCATGCAGAGCCGACAGAGAGCTGTAATCAAGCGTGCTATTGCGCCAATAGACATGGTGCAAGGCTTCAAACTGGTGGTTTTCGACTGCCTCCACCACGTTGTCGGTTAAAGGGGTGCAGTCTCCCGTGGTGCCAAACGTACCATCGAGTGTGCCGCGGCCTGCGCGGCCTGCAATTTGGGCTATTTCAGCCGGGGTTAAACCCCGCCTACGCGTGCCATCAAATTTAGACAAACCCGCAAAGGCAACATGGTGAATATCCATGTTAAGCCCCATGCCAATGGCATCGGTGGCTACCAGGTAATCGACCTCTCGGTTTTGGTAGAGTGCAACCTGCGCATTGCGTGTGCGCGGTGAAAGCTGGCCCATAACAACCGCACAGCCCCCACGGCGGCGGCGTATGAGCTCGGCAATGGCGTACACATCTCCGGCAGAGAACGCGACAATGGCTGTGCGTGCGGGCAGGCGGCTTAGGCGTGTATAGCCGGTGTGCACAAGGTTAGAGAGGCGGGGCCGTGTTTCAATTTCTACGCCGGGCACAAGGGTACGGAGCAGCGGGGCAATCGTTTCTGCCCCTAAAAACAGGGTTTCTGCCATGCCGCGTGCATTCAGCAGGCGGTCGGTAAAAATATGGCCGCGCTCAGGGTCTGCACAAAGTTGAATTTCATCAACGGCTACAAAATCTACAGCTCGTTCTATGGGCATGGCTTCCACCGTGCAGGAAAACCACCGTGCACCGGGGGGAATAATTTTTTCCTCCCCCGTAATAAGGGCTACGGCCCGTACCCCTTTGAGCTTAACCATACGCTCATAATTTTCGCGGGCTAAAAGCCTGAGCGGAAACCCCATAACGCCGGAACTGTGCGCCAGCATGCGCTCTAGGGCCAGATGGGTTTTGCCGGTATTGGTGGGGCCAAGAATGGCGCGTACCGGGGTGTCTGGCTCAAAATTTGTGGCACGCAGGCGGTTAGCCGGGCGGCGGGGGGTATCCATCATGGCGCTATGGTCAGCCGGGTTGCGCGTAAAAGCAAGCGGTTGATGTTAGGGGCATTGCATCACGCAGGCAGGAGGCGCAGTTTTGCAAGCGGGAGGAACCACATATGCCTGTTCACGTCACAGACTGCCTAACCGTACTGCGCCGCCAAAAAGACGCCTGTTTGGTGCATGCCTTGCGTGAGGAGGCATTAGACCAACTGCCTACCCTTGTGGGGCCAGCAGGTGCTGCCTTTGTGTTGGCTGCGGGGTTTAAAGCCAGCCCCGGCCAGTTTGTTCTGGTGCCAGATGCCAAGGGTAAACCTGTTGCGTTGTTTGGTCTTGCCCCACAGGGTGTACGAGACCCTTACCAGTTTGGAGCTTTGGCCCGCAGGCTACCTGCTGGCAATTGGCAGGTTAAAACCCCCGCAGATACTGCGCGGCAAGATGTAGTGCTTGGCTTTTGCTTGGGGGCTTATACTTTTGCCCTCAAAAGTGGGGCAGGTGTAGGGCAGCCTGATGCACCACGTCTGGTTGTGACAGAAACCGAAAAGAAAAGCAGAGCCGTAGAAACAGCAATCTCGCTGTGGTTGGCGCGTGACCTTATTAACATGCCTGCCAACCTGTTGGGGCCAAGCGAGCTGGCCCACGCGGCACGTGAGGCCCTAACCCCTTTTGGGGCAGAGGTAACGGTTATTAAAGGCAAAGCGTTGGACAAAGCCTACCCCTTGCTTGCGCATGTGGGTAATGGCTCGGAGCGGGGGCCGCGCGTGGTTGTGGCCCGCTGGCGCAGTAGCAAGGCCAGTAAAAAGGCCCCTGTTATTTCGTTAGTGGGTAAAGGCGTGTGCTTTGATTCGGGTGGTTACGACATCAAGCCATCAGGCGGCATGCTCCGCATGAAAAAAGACATGGGTGGCGCGGCTTCTGTGCTGGCGTTGGCCCGTTTGATTATGGCGCAAAACCTGCCGGTACAGCTTGAGCTACGCCTTGGCTGTGTTGAAAACAGTGTTTCTGGCCACGCCATGCGCCCACTTGATGTGGTGACAAGCCGTGCCGGGCTGACCGTGGAAATTGGCAATACCGATGCCGAAGGGCGTTTGGTGTTGTGCGACCTGTTGGCAGAAGCAGGCGAAAGTAACCCAGACCTTTTGCTAGACATGGCAACCCTAACAGGTGCTGCCCGCGTAGCCTTGGGGCCAGACCTGCCTGCCCTATTTTGTAACGACAATACTTTGGCGCAAACGCTTATTGAAGTAAGTGAGGCCGAGGCAGACCCACTTTGGCGGTTACCATTATGGCAAGGTTACGCTGGTTGGTTGCGGAGTCCTGTTGCAGACCTCAACAATATTTCGTCTAGACCTATGGCGGGTGCAGTAACAGCCGGACTGTTTCTTGAGCGTTTTGTAAAGGCAGGCCAGCAGTGGGCGCATATCGACACCTATGGCTGGAATGATTCCAGCCGACCCGGCAAGCCAGAAGGTGGGGATTCTCCGGGGGTTAGAGCAATTTTTGCCACGCTCGAAAAACTGTTTGGCTCGCAGAACGGAGCGGTGTCGTAAAGAAAAAGTAAAATACATGGAACTATTTTGTTGTTACAGGATTTAAATATCAGCTTTGGCGCTTATATAAGCCCTACAAGCATGCCGTAAACGGCACCCACACGACCGATGCCGCGCCTTGCGGGGCTGCCATCGGCATCAGAAGAGTAAGGACAAAACGCGATGGCACATGCTACAGCCCCCGCAGAAGAACTGGTTAAAACCCTACGCGACACCGTAGTGGCCTTGGTACGGGGCGATGGGCCAGACCTGTCTGCCCGCCAACTTGCCGTGTTTCTAACCTGCTACCTCGATGAAAGCGGCCACACGGTGCGCGGCTTGGCCTCTAGCTTAAACGTCTCTAAGCCTGCCATTACCCGTGCGCTTGACCGTTTGGGTGAGCTTGATCTGGCACGCCGTAAGGTTGACCCGCTTGACCGCCGCTCTGTGCTGGTACAGCGCACACCCAAAGGGGCATCTTACCTTAAAGAAATTCGCGCCATTATGGGCTCTGCCGCCGATGATGAAGCGAAAAAAGCAACATTGGCTGAAAAGAAAGACCAGCCAGTACGCCGCCTGCGCCGTGTTGCCGCAGCCTAAGACGGCTGTTTTTAGCGGTACATGACCGCCGCCTGACCAAAAAATAAACCGGCGTAAGCTTGTTTTGCTTTGGTCAGGCAACTTTTTACCAAAGCCAGACGTTCTTTCCGGCAGTGATTATGTGCAGTTCTTTCGGTGCCTACACCGGTTTTACTACGCATAAGATACAAGCCATAGAAAAAGAAGGAACGGTTACATGCGCTTGACTTCTGTTGCCGCTGCTGCGGCCCTTACCTTTGCAACGGCTTCTCTGGCTCCGGCCGCTTACGCCGAAGATGCTTTGGGCAAACCCACAGGCACCATTACCCTTACTGCTAAATCAGCCGATGTTGGGTTGGGCTATACATGGGGCGATGCCACCGTAAGGTTTGGTGGCCACACTTACAAATATAACATTACGGGCGGTAATATTGCTGCTGTTGGGTTCTCAAAAATTGAGGGCAAAGGCACAATTTATAACCTGCACCGCGCAGAAGATTTTGCTGGCACTTATGGTGCGCTGCATGGCGAGGCCACGCTGGGTAATGGCCTTGGCGGTGCCGTGCTTGAAAACAAAAACGGTGTGCGTATTAAAATTGAAACCGCAACCAAAGGTGCTCGCCTTGCCAGCTCTGCACAGGGCCTTACGTTTGAACTTAAAAAATAAGCCTGTTCTGGCTGCCTAACAGAGCCTGCCGCTTACCACGGGCCTACAGGGTGGCGGCGTGTTCTGATTACAGCCAAAGCCAGCCAGCCAAGCTGTGGCGCTACCAATAAGGGTAGCGCCAAGCACGCACCCACTATGGCGGGTTGAGCGGCCACATAAATGGCGACAAACCCGCCCCATAAAACAAACCCACATTCACACAGCGTTATTAAAACCGGGTTCATGCCACTGCGGTGTAAAACTTGGTAAATATGGCCACGGTGGGCCTGCGTGAGGGGTTGGCCAGCAACCATACGGCGGGCCAACGTAAACAACACATCAAAAATAAGCGGAAAAAGAAGGGCCGGGCCGAGCACCCAACCAGAGGGCTGTATGGTGTGGCGTGTCATATACAACGCCGCTGTGCCCGCAAGCAGCCCGCACCCCTGGCTGCCGACATCGCCTAAAAAAATGCGCGCTTTAGGAAAGTTAAAGGGCAAAAAGCCACACAAGCAGCCTGCCAGCATAAGGGCGGGCCAAACAAGGTCTGGTAGGCCAAAATAGGCCCCCGTTGCGGCCACAAATAGGTTGCCGACAATGAGGCAGCCAGAAATAAGGCCGTTTAGCCCATCCATAAAATTGACGGCGTTGGTAATAAACACCAGCCAAAAAAGCGAAAGCCCCAAGCCATAAGTGTGTGTGGGCCATGCGGTAGCCGTACCCCCCGCAATAACCAGAGCCGCCGCTGCACATTGCGCAACCAGTTTAATAGACGGTGGCCACTGGTACAGGTCATCGGCCCAAGACACGCAGGCCAGCAGGGCTGTGGCTACGGCTGTTAAAATAACATCGGCCTGCAAAACGCTATGGCCTGTAATGTCCTGCACGAGGGGAAAAAACAGAAAAAAAGACGCCATGACTCCAACCCCGCCGCCTTTTGGCACGGGTGTTTCGTGGGCGCTACGGTGGCCGGGGTGGTCAAGCACGGCCAAGTTAATCATAACGCGCACAAGGCCTGCCGCAAAAAAAGTTGCGCAAAGCAGGCAGAAAATGGCCAGAATGGGGTCAGAAAGAAGTATGGGCATATAATCGCCGTAATGTGCAGCTTCTAGTATGGCAAGTGCTAGGCTATAGGTGCAAGGTAATGGTATCGCAACGCTCAGAGCCTTTGCATCGTAGCCCTAAACTGCGTCCGCTCAACAGAATTCTTGTCAACGTTTTGTTGGATGGCCTTTTGGCGGCTGTTGCTGCACCCGTGGCGCGGTGGCTGGCAGCCCCGCAAGACGGCCTTTTACACCCCCTCTGGTTTTTGGTGGGGGGGGCGGTAACGCTCGTGGTAAGCGGTGTGCCGTTTCGTATGCCCCAACAATATTGGCGCTTTTCGGGTATTTCAGACCTTATCAGCATTGCGGGTGCGTCTATCGCCAGTTCGGCTCTGTTTTCTCTTATTCTCTGTCTGTTTGGCTTTCCGCTTCCTAGCACCACGTTTCCGCTTATTTATGCTTTGGTGTTGCTGGTGTTGTTGGGGGGCTTGCGTATTTGCTACCGCCTTGCTTACCGGCAGGCCCTGCGAAAAGCAGGCCAGCACAAAATTGTGCTGATTGGTGTAGACACCGTAGCAGACCTGTATTTGCGGGCCATTGAGCGTAACCCGGCGGCAGATATTCGGGTAACAGGGCTTATTGCTTTAGGCACCAACCAAACCGGGCGGCGTATTCATAACGTGCCTATTTTGGGCCATGTGGAAGAAATAGAAGATATTTTGGCCCGCTTGGCCCGGGCACAATGCCTGCCGCAGTCTTTGGTTATTACCGAGCCCACCTTTAGGGGGGTAGGCCTTACGCAAGTGCTTAATGCGGCGGCACTGCATAGTATAGCGGTGCTCCGTACCCCAGCCTTAACAGACCTAACCCCAGCAGAGCGGGTTGAACTGCGCCCCATACCGCTAGAAGACCTGTTAAACCGCCCACAAGTGCCGCTTGATAAAGCAGGCATGGAGCGGTTGATTAAAGGCCGCACGGTACTGGTAACAGGGGCCGGGGGCAGTATTGGCTCAGAACTGGTGCGCCAGATTGCCTTGCTTGCTCCTGAGCGGTTGATATTGCTTGACCACGGTGAGTTTGAACTGTGGCAAATTGAGACAGAACTGGCCCACCTTGCCCCACACGTAACCCGTGTTGGTTTGGTAGCTGATGTGCGCGATGAAGCCCGCATTGAAGGTATTATGGCCACTTACCAGCCTGCGCTGGTGTTTCATGCCGCAGCCCTTAAGCATGTCCCTATTGTTGAGGCCAACCCGGCTGAAGGGATACTCACCAATATACATGGCACCCGCGTAGTGGCCGATGCGGCAACCCGGCATGGCGCACAAGCCATGGTGGTGATCTCGACCGATAAAGCCGTAAACCCGTCTAGCCTTATGGGGGCGGCCAAGCGTGCGGCAGAAATGTATTGCCAAGCGCTCGATATTCAGGCCCGCACTTTGGGCAACCCTAAGGCCATGCGGTGCATTACTGTGCGGTTTGGTAATGTGTTGGGGTCAACTGGTTCTGTTGTGCCGCTGTTTAAACGCCAGCTTGAGCGCGGCGGGCCGCTTACGGTAACGCACCCAGACATGCGCCGGTATTTTATGACCGTAACAGAAGCTGTCGGGCTGGTGTTGCAGGCTAGTGTACGGGGCACAAACGGCGTGTGCGATTCCAGCACAGATGCTCTCTTGCGTGATGGCGGCATTTTTGTGCTGGATATGGGCGCACCCGTTAAAATTGTTGATCTCGCCAAACAAATGATCCGCCTTGCTGGGCTACGCCCTAAAACGGATGTGGCAATTCAATTTACCGGCCTGCGCCCCGGTGAAAAACTCTACGAAGAGTTGTTCCATGGGCGCGAGGCCCCTGTACCCACAGACAACCCCGGTTTGCTGATGGCAACGCCCCGCGTGGTGAACCTTGATGAGGTGACACTGGCAGTAAACCAGATGACCAGCTTTGCGCGCAAAGGTGATGTGAAGGCTGCCTTGCACGTTTTGGCGTTGCTGGTTCCCGAATTCAATCATAACCCCAATGGTGAGATACGCTCTGGCCCCTCATAGGCTATACTCTCGCCTTTAAAGAACTCTGGCGGCACGGAACAGGTGGCTACATGACCGATACAGCAGACAAACCCATTGCCTTTCTAGACCTTGCCGCGCAGCAAAAGCGCCTTGGTGCAGGCCTGCGCCAGCGTGTAGATGCCGTATTTGAGCATTGCCGCTTTGTTATGGGGCCAGAAGTGTTTGAGCTTGAGGCCAAACTGGCTGAATGGTGTGGCGCTAAAGAGTGTGTTGGGGTTTCCTCGGGCACAGATGCGCTGCAAATTGTTATGATGGCTGAAAATATTGGCCGGGGTGATGCTGTTTTTCTCCCAGCCTTTACCTATACCGCCACCGCCGAGGTGCCGTTGGTGTTAGGGGCCACCCCCGTTTTTGTTGATGTAGACCCCAACACCTTTCAGATAGACCCAACCCACCTTAAAGCCCGTATTCAGGCCGTGCGTGCGGCAGGTAAGCTCACCCCGCGTGCTATTGTAGGTGTTGATCTGTTTGGCCAACCCGCACCGTGGCAGGCCCTGCGCACCATAGCGCAGGAAGAAGGCCTGTTTTTGCTGGCAGACTGCGCCCAGTCTTTTGGGGCTAACCTTAATGGCGCACCGTTGGGGCGCGAGGCCACAGCAACCACGCTGTCTTTTTTCCCGTCTAAACCCCTTGGTGGGTATGGAGATGGTGGCGCCATTTTAACAGATGACCCAGAGCGCGCCGACCTGTACCGCTCATTGCGTACACATGGAGAGGGCAAAACCCGCTACCAAGTGTTACGCACGGGCATGAATGGTCGGCTTGATACCCTGCAGGCTGCCGTGCTGCTTGCTAAACTTGAGCATTTTAAAGACGAGCTTGCCCGCCGTGAGGCCATTGCCTGCGCGTATGATGCGGGGTTAAAAGAGAGTGTGCAGGTACCAGCCCGCGTGCCGGGTAGTGAGAGTGCATGGGCCATTTATGCTATTTTGCTAAAAAACTCTGCCGAGCGAGAGGCCTTGCAGGCCCGCTTAAAAGAGCACGGGGTACCCTCGGCTATTTACTACCCGTTGCCTCTACACAAACAACCCGCGTATGAACCACACCATGACGGCGCAGCACTGCCCGTTTCAGAGGATTTGGCAGAGCGTATTCTAGCCCTGCCAATTCACCCTGAACTGACAGAAGCCGAGGTTGCCCGCGTTATTGCAGCCGTACGCGGTTAAGGAGAAAGAAGGGGCATGAAAAAAGAAACAGCCTTTATTATTGGGTTTCTGGTGCTGACCATAGGGACTGCGGCATTAATTTGGACATTTGCCCTCCCTAACCTTAAGCCGGTTACGTTTCCGCAGGTTGCAAGTGGTGAGATTGAAGTTGGCCCCATGCGCCATAAACGCGCACTTACGGCAGAGGAAGTGAGCACAATCAACACATGGCTTACTGACCATAAAGGCGGTTGGGGCCCATTAAGCCGCACGCCACCTTCATCGGGTGATTCGCGCGTGGCGTTGAAAGATACCAACGGCCAAGAAGTGCTCGACCTTACACTCTGGACAGGTATTAGCGCTGCCGACTGGAACGCAACTGTTTTTGTTGAAAGCCCCGATGGCTCAAAGGTACATGTCGAAACTTTTGATGAAAAACAGTTTGCCCCACTACGCTTATTGGTAGACCGGCATAAATTTAACCGGACAGCGTTTCCATAAAAGGGGGCGCTGTCGGTCTTTAATACCCAGTATTAGCCACGTTTGTGTGGCTATCTGTTTTTTTAGGGTAGGTTGGCACACCTACTCTAAACGGTTGTTGTAACGTCGTTTAAGCTGGTCTGATATGCTGCTTTGAGCCAGAAAGCCCAATTCTTTTGTGCGTTCATAAAGTTATGGTGTGGCGGAAAAATTGTTTATTCCCGCCACACCAATGCTGCCTTTAATTTCAAATTTTTAAACAGGCTCTAGGGTTTTAGTGTTGGGTGGCGTTTAAGCGGCTTGGTTCATAAGGGCCAGCCCTTCGGCTACAGAGACAAACTCTCCCCCCATATCAACACGTGCTTCTCCAAAGCGGTTTGTAAACAGGCGGCGCACCGCAGGTACAAACGATGTGCCACCGGTTAAAAACACCCGGTCAATGGCGCTAGCAGGCAGGTTTGCGTTGGCAAGGGCTTGGTCAATTGCTGTTTCAAACTGCGCGAGGTCTGGGGCTATCCAGCTTTCAAATTCTGCACGGGTTATGGTGTGTTGTACAGTAAAGCTGCGGTGTTTAAAGCAAAGTTCGGTGCTTGGTGCGTGTGAAAGCGCTGTTTTGGCAGACGCCACGGCCCGGTAGAGGGCTTGGCCCTGCTGGTCTTGCACAAGGTCTATGAGCGCACGCAATTTGGCAGGGTCGGAAACGGTGCGGGCCACGTCTTCCATAGCGCGTAGGGTTTGGGGGGTGCGCATAAGGGCAAGGCGGTGCCAGCGGCCTAGGCTTGCATACCATTCAATAGGTACGGGCAGGGGTTCGCCGCCCATAACGCGGTAGGTGCAGTCCCGGCCGAGCAGGGGGGCAATAACGGTATTGATAATACGGTAGTCAAACTGGTCTCCGGCTATGCCAACACCGGCATGGCCTAATGGTTCAGCGTGGCCGGGGCGTTGGGGGTCAAAGCGCATAACCGAAAAATCGCTGGTGCCGCCGCCAAAGTCTCCTACCAAAATGGTGGTGGGTTCGCTCAGGCGTTGGGCAAAGCGCCAGCCAGCGGCCTCGGGTTCCCATGCAAGTGCTACGTTAGAAAAACCAGCGGCCAGAAAGCTTTCGCGTAGGCGTTCTTCGCCTAGGGCGTCATCTGGGTAGTCTCCGGCAAATTCTACGGGGCGGCCCACGGTTACATGCACGCCTTTAGGGTCAAGCTGTACGGCTTGCATTAAATTAGACAAAAAGCGTGCTATCAGGGTTTGTAAGGTTAGGCGGCGGCTAAAGACCTGTGTTTCCCGAAAAGACTTTTGCGCAAGGTAAGATTTCATAGACATAATCATGCGCGAGTCTGCTGGGTCTTCTAGGTAGGCATCAATAGCGGCAGCGCCAATGGCCTCTTGCTGCATAATGCGGCTGCCCACCTCATCTTGCCAAAAGCAGAGCAATGTACGGCAAGTGTCTGAAACATCATGGTCTGGAAACGTAAAACGCAGGGTTTCTGTTTTACCATCAGGGTGGGCCAGCACCACAACGCTGTTGGTGGTGCCAAAATCTATCCCGAGTTTCAGGGTGTTGGTAGGCATAGGGTATCCGTTAGGCAATAAAAGACAAAAAATATCCGGGCGAAAAACGCCCGGATATGCCGAAAAAAGTTAGAACAAGACAGCGAAAAATTTAGTCTGCCGGGCGGTCTGTGGCATCAAACTTTAAGGGCTGGCCAATAGCTTTGTCTGCCAGTGTGCCTTCCCACATAACTTGGTGCCCGCGAATAACAGTGCCAACCGGGCGGCCCATAAGCCGTGCACCAGTAAAAGGCGACCACCCACATTTAGACGCCAGCCAGCTTTGCTCAACTGTCCATGTTGTTTTCAGGTCAACAATTGAGAAATCGGCATCGTACCCCACAGCAATACGGCCTTTGCGTACTAAACCAAACAGGCGCTGTGGGCCAGCCGATGTTAGGTCTACAAGGCGGCGCAGGGTTAGGCGGTTATTAGCGACATGGTCAAGCATAAGGGGCAGGAGTGTTTGCACCCCCGGCATACCAGAGGGAGAGGCCGGGTAAGGCTTGTTCTTGTTTTCTAAAGAATGGGGCGCGTGGTCAGAGCCAATAACATCTGGCATGCCTTGGCTTACCCAGTGCCACAGCCCATCACGGTGTGTGCCAGAGCGAATGGGGGGGTTCATTTGGGCAAATGTACCAAGGCGTGCGTAGGCCTCTTCACCAGCAAGGGTTAAGTGCTGGGGGGTTACCTCGCAGGTGGCAATGTCACGGTGCTGGGCAATAAGGGCTAGTTCCTGCGGGGTGGTAATGTGCAAAATATGCACTCTGCGGCCTGTTTTGCGGGCCAAGCGCAGCGCACGGGTGGTGGCGCGTAGGGCGGTTTCATCATCGCGCCAAACAGGGTGGGATGAGGGGTCACCCTCTACACGGTAGTCCATACGCTCTTTGAGGCGGGCTTCGTCTTCTGCATGAATGGCAACACGGCGGCGGCCTGAGCGAAAAACGCGCTCCAGCATATCATCTTCAGAGACCAAAAGGTTACCGGTTGATGAGCCCATGAACACTTTAATGCCAGCAGTACCCGGTAGTTTTTCAAGCTCGCCGCAATGGTCTGCGTTGTCGCTGGTGGCCCCTACGTAAAAGGCGTGGTCGCACCACATGCGGTCTTTGGCGCGGGCAAGTTTGTCTGCCACTGCCTCAGGCGTGGAGGTTGTTGGTTTGGTGTTTGGCATTTCAAACACGCCTGTCACGCCACCGAGTACGGCTGCACGGCTGCCTGTTTCAAGGTCTTCGTATTCGGTGGCGCCGGGTTCACGGAAATGCACCTGTGTGTCTATCACACCGGGTAAAATGGTTAGGCCGGTGCAATCAAGCGTGCGCTCTGCCTTGCCTTGGCCCCCAATGGCCGCAATA
Source organism: Acetobacter orientalis (assembly GCF_000963965.1). Lineage (GTDB taxonomy): Bacteria > Pseudomonadota > Alphaproteobacteria > Acetobacterales > Acetobacteraceae > Acetobacter > Acetobacter orientalis. The sequence continues at coordinate 70,718 of NZ_BAMX01000002.1, read as the reverse complement.
AGCCCGTTGCGTACATAAACATCGGTTACAACTGTGGCATCTGGCAGCACTACGCTGCCCCCTTTTAAAACCAGATCGTAACTCTCATGCGCCGTTGCGGCGTTGGCGGGGGTGCTTGAAAGGGGCATGGGCTTTTTTTCCCTGAGTTATGGCAGCACGCACTGTATGCCAGAAAAGGGGCGGCAAAACACAGGCGTTAAAACGCAAAAGGTAAAAACACAGCAAGGCGCAAGACTAGCTACCCACTGTATAGAGCGAGCCAGTGTGCAACGTGGGCGCTACCCCACACCCTACCGTATAAAGGGGGGAGTAGGTGCCAGCGTGTAGGTCGTGTGTCGGTTAAGCGGTTTTTGGTGTCTCACGCGTGCGGGTACGTAAGGTTACCAGTTCCTCGGCTGATGTGGGGTGAATGCCCACAGTGCGGTCAAAGTCGATTTTGCGCAGGCCAGCGGTTACGGCTATTGCTACCCCTTGTAGCATTTCTGCGGCGTCATCACCCAAAATATGCGCACCCACAACCTTCTGGCTGGCTTGGTCTACTACCAGTTTCATGACCGTTTTACGGTCTTTGCGGCCACTTAGGGTGTGGCGCATGGGGGTAAAGCGCGTGAAATAGATGTCGAGCACACCATTTTTGGCGGCTTCTTCCTCAGACAAACCAACAGACGCCATGGGGGGAGAGAAAAAGACAGCTTTAGGCGTTGTGTCCAAAGACCAAGTGCGGGGTGGTTCTTTGCTGTATAGCGTGTCGGCCAAGTGGTGGCCTTCAGCAATGGCAACGGGGGTTAGGTTAATGCGGTCTGTTACATCGCCAATAGCGTAAATGCCTGCCTGGCTTGTTTCTTGCTGTGCATTAACCGTAATGCGCCCGCCTTTGGCGGTTTGTACGCCTGCGTTTTCTAACCCCAGAGAATCGATTTTTGGGCGGCGGCCTGTAGCCATAAACACGCAGTCTGTTTGCAGTACCTGCCCGTTATCGAGCGTTACGGCATAGCCTGTGTCATTTTTCTCAATTTGAGTGGGGGAGGCATGGCTGTGCTGGGTAATACCGCGTGCGGTAATGGCCTCTTTCATGGCGGCACGCATGTCTTCATCAAAGCCGCGCAGGGGCAGGTCTTGGCGGTACACCATGTCTACCGTAGAGCCGAGGCCTGCAAAAATACCTGCAAATTCAATGCCAATATAACCGCTCCCAATAAGCACAACGCGCTGGGGGCGCTCTTTTAAATAAAACGCGTCATCAGACGTAATGGCGTAGTCAGCACCCGGTATGTCGAGCTTTACCGGCGTAGAGCCTGTGGCAATAACAATGCGCTTGGCTGTAACCGTGCGAGGGGTTGCGTCTGGTGCCAGTACGGAGGGCTCAATAACCACGCTTTGTGCATCTTTAAAGCGGGCATGGCCGGTAAACAGCGTAATGCCTGCTTTTTCAAGCATAGACACATAAATACCGTTTAAGCGGCTAATTTCTTTATCTTTAGCGGCAATTAAGGTGGCCCAGTTGTGGGTGCCACGGGTGCTAGACCAGCCAAAACCGTGGCTGTCTTCTATCAGATCACCGTATTCGCTGGCCTGTACCATCAGTTTTTTTGGTACGCAGCCAATGTTTACGCAGGTGCCGCCCCAATGGCTGCTTTCAACCACGGCTACGCGGGCCCCGTGGCTGGCGGCAATGCGGGCGCAGCGTACCCCGCCAGAGCCTGCACCAATCACAAGAAGATCGAACTCGTGGGACATGGGGGCAGGCTCCTAAGCTAAGGGGTCAGTAAAAGGGTGTGTTAACCCTTAGCGCCCTGCGAAGGCTTTTTCCACCACGTAAGAGCCGGGGTTGGACATGTTGCCTTCATCAAAGCCGCGTGCCTGAAGCAGGGCTTCTGTGTCTGCCAGCATTTCTGGAGACCCACAGATCATAACGCGGTCATGTTCTGGGTCGAGTTCAGGAATGTTGAGGTCACGGAAAATTTGGCCGTTTTCGATCAGCTTGGTAATGCGGTCTGTTACGGCAAATTCTTCGCGGGTTACGGCGGGGTAGTACAGCAGTTTGGCTGCAATATCTTCACCCAAAAACTCGTGTTCTGGCAGTTCGTGGCGAATGTGGTTGTAATATGCCAGCTCACCAGACAGGCGCACGGTATGGCTGAGAATAACGCGGTCAAACTTTTCGTAGCAGGCCGGGTCTTTAATCAGGCTCATAAACGGTGCCAGACCTGTGCCTGTAGACAGGAAGTACAGGTTACGGCCAGGGCGCAGGTTGTCCAGAATAAGGGTGCCTGTTGGCTTGCGGCCAACCAAAACCGTGTCACCCACTTTAACGTGGCGTAGGCGAGACGTAAGCGGGCCGTCTGGCACAGCAATGGAGAGAAACTCCAGCTCATCTTCATAATTAGGAGAAGCCAGCGAATAAGCGCGCAGCAGCGGCTTTTCGTTTACTTCAATCCCGATCATGGCAAACTGGCCGTTTTCAAAGCGCAGGCCGGGGTCACGGGTGGTGGTGAAGCTGAAGAGCCGGTCTGTCCAGTGGTGTACGGTCAGCACTTTTGCCGGGTACAGGTGGCCGTATTCTTTGGTGGGGGCTGCAAGGTGCCAAACGCCATCTTGCCCGGCTACGGGTTCAAGGCCTGTGGGCACTTCATCGGCAGACATTTTGGGCAGAATGTCAGAAAATGTTCCGGTCAGCGTTTCTGTTGTGGTGTCAGACATGGGCCGCTTTAAACTCCGCTTGCAGCAGATATAGGAGAATACCCCGCGCATTTGGCCCGTTAGGTGTGGTTTTAGACGTAAACCGCCCCCAACAGCCCCGGCACAGGGCGTACTTTGGTCAAGTTGTGGCCGCGTTTCTAAGCATTGTGGCGGCGTTCTGCCAGCTTAAAGTGCGCACGGCCCCCTTTATCTCTGTGCAAAGGTGGCATGTCTTTTGTGCGCAAACAAAGGGTTAAGGGGCAAATAAAGGCCTATTTTGTAGCGTGCAACAGGCTGTTTTTTTCGCATTTAGAGGCATCATACCCCTGTGTGGCCGCGTAGATTCTCTATTGTGCTGTTATGTGGGCGTGTTTGAAAACACGCACCCGCACAAAAACAGGGCAGAGTCGTGGGGTCAGGCATTGTTCCCGTGCGCCTGATAGCGCAAGAATAACACCATGACGTCTGAACCTTATGCCTCCCCCGCCCGTGAGGCGTTTGTCCATGCCATGGCCCGCACAGGTCTGGTTGTTGAACCCAAGGAAGAGCAGGAGGTTCTGCGCCGCGTTGCCCGCGCCCTAGAGCCCGGCGCGCGAGATGTGCCCGATGAAACCTTGCGCGATATTGTGTGCACTGTGCGCCGCAAAAAGCGTATTTCGCGCCTTGTAGACCTAACACGCCGCAGTGGCCGAATCTGGATAAACCGCGACGAAATTGAGCAGGCTGTCGGCACTATAACCGACCCCGAGGCGGATGATGCCGCCCTAGAGCGTGCACTGGCCCCCGTGGCAGAGGAGCGCCTGCGCTCTTACGCGCCAAGCCCGCGCAAAGTGTTTGAAGCCATACAGGCAGACCTGCTGGATACCGGGCGTGTGCTCTCACCGGGCCAGACAGACCTTTTGCTTATGGCTATTGCCGTTGCCTTTGGCCTGCCAGAAGGCGACCCCTTTTTAGACACGGCCCGTAAGGAAGAGGCCCAGCGCCAAAAAACCGCTCATACCATTGAGCGTACCGCGCAAGAAAAACGCCAGCAGGAAGAGCAACGTCTTAGCGCGTGGGAAGAAAGCCTTGTTTCTTTCAAAGACGTGCCGCGTATTTTGCGCTGCTCGCACAAAGAAGCGCTACGCTGGATAGCCGAAAACAGGCTGCCCGTTGCGCGTAAAGTGCGCGAATCGGGCGGGCGGGAGCGGTGGGAGTTTGACCCCGTCGAGCTTGCTACCCTGCGCGATAAGCTGGGCGAGTGGCGCAGCGGTACAGGTGGCCCCACTCCCCCCGGTAGCCCGCGCGTGCAGGCCGATATGGGGCGCAAGGTTGCTAACTCTGTCATTGCGCGCGTAGCAGCCCTAGACCGGTACGCGGCTCACTTTCGTACAGCCCGCGCCCTTAACCGGCGCATTACCCTTGTGACCGGGCCGACCAATAGCGGTAAGTCTTACACGGCACTCAATGCTTTGGCCCAAGCCGAGAGCGGGCTGGCACTGGCGCCCTTGCGCCTGCTGGCCCACGAATTCCGTGAGGCACTGGCAGCCCGTGGGGTTGAGGCGTCTTTGGCTACGGGTGAGGAGCGTATTACCATACCAAGCAGCAAGCATTTGGCGGCTACGGTAGAAATGTGCCCCTTCTACAACCCGGTTGATGTTGCCGTGATTGATGAAGCCCAGATGCTGTTTGACACAGACCGCGGGGCCGCATGGACAGCCGCCATTATGGGGGCACCCGCCCGGCATTTGTATATTCTGGGCGCGCCAGATTGTATTCCTATGGTGCGGCGTATTGCCGAACTGTGCGGCGACCCGCTGGACGAAATTTCGCTTGAGCGCAAAAGCCCATTACGGGCAGCAGCCCACCCAGTGAAACTGGCAGACCTGACTACGGGTGATGCCTTAATTGCTTTCTCCCGCCGCGAGGTGCTCGATTTGCGTGCTGCCCTTATGCAGCATGGTAAGCGGGTCGCTGTGGTGTATGGGGCGCTCAGCCCAGAAGTGCGCCGTGCCGAGGCCCAGCGCTTTAACTCGGGTGCCGCAGATATTCTGATCGCCACCGATGCCATTGGCATGGGGCTTAACCTGTCTATTAAGCGTGTGGTGTTTGCGGCCCTTAAAAAGTTTGATGGCCGCCAAACCCGAGACCTAACCGTGCAAGAGGTTAAACAGATTGGGGGGCGTGCAGGCCGCTATGGCAAGCACGAGGTTGGCACCGTAGCCGTACTGGCCGGGGCGGGTAGCCCCACATTTGTGCGCCGCCAACTTGAAGCCGATACCGAATTACAAGACGACCTACGCCCCTATGTGCAGCCCGATGCAGATATTGTGAAAGCTGTTGCGGCCGAAATTGGCTCCCAAAGCCTGTATGGTGTGTTGTCGCGTATTCATAGAGCTGTGCTGCGTAAAGATGACCCCAACTACCGCTTGGCAGACATGGAGCAGGCGTTCGATATTGCCTCGGCTCTTGAAGGGGTGGAAGGGCTGGATCTTACCACGCGCTGGTCTTACGCCATGTGCCCGGTTGATGACCGAGACAACGGCATACGCCGCCTTGTTGCATGGGCAGCAGACCACGCGGCGGGCCGCCGTGTGCTCCCCCCCGGTACAGGCCGTTTACCCCCGAGTGAGCGCGCCAGCCGTGAAGAGCTGGAGCGGGCCGAAAAGCGCCATAAACGCTTGGTGGCATGGCGGTGGTTGGCCCTGCGCTTTCCAGACTTTTACCCAGACCGTGAAGAAGCTGAAGACACAACACGTAAACTCAATGAATGGATTGAAAACGTTCTACGCCAGCAAAGCCACAGCCGCACGTCTTCGCGGCGTGAGCGCCACGTTAAAAAATAAGGCGTTGTTTAAAAGCGGCTAGGCAAATTGCGCCGTGTTTAAGCCCCATACGGCAGGGGCTGCCGGAGGGGCGGCTGGTTTTACCAGCCTAACCCCGTTAGCCGCTCAGACGCAGCCCAAAGTCTCTCAGCCGTGCTGGCTTTAAGGGCGGTAGGCGGCACATATGCTGGCCCCGGTGGGCCCCGGCGCTCATGCCTGCCTTGGGGGCCGTAATAATCTCCATCGCGGGCGGTGGGGGCTAGGGCGGCATAAAGCAGGGGTTCAGCCCCCCGCGCGGCAGACTGGCCCATAATGCGCAAAACGGCTGTGCCTAGGGTACGCTGTGTTGCAGCAAGGGCAGAAGGCAGCGTAGAGGCAGGCCCATTGGCAATAATAGAAGTTGAAGACCAACCCGGGTGGGCCGCGCGGGAGTGGAGGTTCCAGCCTGCATCGCCTGCACGGCGGGCAAGTTCTCGCGCAAAAATCAGGTTAGCCAGTTTGCTTTGCTGGTACGCCCCAAACGGGCTGTAGCGGTGGCGAAACTGCAAATCATCAAAATGGATAGAGCCTTTGCAGGCCGCAAGGCTTGCTACAGTTACAACAACACCCCCACCGGGTGCGGCTTCCAGCAAGGGCCGTAGGTGGTAGGTTAGGGCAAAATGGCCCAGATGGTTGGTGCCAAACTGTAGCTCAAACCCATCTTGGGTTTCTTGCCTGTGGGCTGGGGCCATAACGCCCGCATTGTTAATTAAAAAATCCAGCCGGTCGGTGTGCTGTGCAACGGCTGTGGCGCAAGCGGCAATAGAGGCTAACGCGCTAAGGTCTAGGGGCAATAGCTCAAGCGTTGCCGTGGGGCAGCGTGCCAAAATGGCTTGGGCGGCCTGTTGGCCACGCTCTGGGTTACGTACGGGCAAAAGCAGGCGGGCGCCACGTGTGGCTAGGCCGCAGGCGGTTTCAAACCCAAGCCCGCTATTACCACCTGTTACAAGGGCGGTACGCCCTGCAAGGCTTGGCTGTTTGGCCGTAACAGACCATTGGTTTTGGCCTATCATTACGGTGTTATCCGCAGGTTTTCGTCTTTTTCTGCTGCTTTCATGGCTTCCTCCGTCAGGCGTTTCTCGTTGCGTTTGAGGAACAGGAACGAGGCCACAATGGCAATGGCCGCACAGGCACCAAAACCAAGCCCTACAGGGCCAGAAAGTTTGAGCACCTCGTTACCGAGCAAGTAGGTACAAATGGCATACCCTCCCGCCCAACATAGTCCACCCAACGCGTTGTGCCATAAAAACGTATGCCACGGCATATGGTTCGCTCCGGCTAACAGAGCAACAAACATGCGCAGCACGGCAATAAAGCGGCCAAAAAATACAACCGAGCCACCATGTTTTAAAAAGACATAGCGGCCTAGCAGCAGGCGCTCTGGGGTTAGGCCCACTTTGGGCCCGTATTTTTGCAGTAGCTTTAAGCCAAGGGCGCGGCCTATCAGGTAGCCAAAATTATCTCCCATAATTGCGCCAGCTACGGCGGCAATAATAATGCCGGTAATGCTCAGCTTATGGGTGGTGGCGCAAAAAAGGGCACTGGTAATAATAATACTTTCTGCTGGTAAAGGCAGGCCCATGCTTTCCAGCATCACCACAATACCAACAACAGCATAGCCATACTGCGCAAACAGGCTGTTAAGGTGCTGGAGCGAGAAGAAGGATTCAAGTGCGTGTAACAGGACTAGGGCATCCAGTGTTGTTAAATACAGGTTTGGCAGGAACCCTGTAGTGGGCAAGGTGTCAAGCCTGCCGGGCACAGGTCAGAAAGGCAAAAGCCCCACGCACGGTTTTAACCCATAACTTTGTAGGGTTGAGACAAGTTGCATCATGCCCGAAGATAAGCCGGATGTCTTGCCGCTTTCTCTGCCGTTTTAAGGTGGGGCAGGTGGTCTGTTTTGTTTAGCGGGAAATATCTCTGCCATGTCTGTTCCATCCTCCTTAGCGTCTTCTGCCGTGCCCATGCCCTGCGGCACGTGGCCCTCTCCCGTTACGGTTGATCTGGTGGCGGGCAAAGCGCTGGCTTTGTCTGAGGTACGGGTTGATGGCAATGCCGTTTACTGGCTGGAGCGCCGCCCTGCAGAAAAAGGCCGTACCGTTTTGTGCCGTTGGCAAGAGGGCACACCAGCGCATGACGTGCTGCCAGATATGTACGATATTGGCACCCGCGTGCACGAATATGGCGGTGCGCCCTATGCTGTGCAGCAGGGTAAAATTGCGTTTTCAGAAAAACGTTCTGGTGCGTTGTGGGTCGTGCTTACACCTCAAAGCCCCCCTGTGTGCCTGAGCAATACAGAAGGGGTGCGCTACGCAGACCTACGTTTTGTAGCGCAGGGCACACTGCTTTTAGCCGTGCGAGAAGACCACCGCGTTGCAGGCGAGCCTAAAGCGGCCCTTGTGGCGTTTACGGTGCAAAATGGCCAAGCACCGGGGCTGGAGGTTGTTTTACATACGGGGCCAGATTTTCTGGCGGCCCCCACGGTCTCGCCTGATGGCCACTTTCTGGCATGGGTTGAGTGGCAACACCCCAATATGCCGTGGGACGCCACACGCTTATGCGGTGCCACAATAGCCCGAGATAAAAATGGAGCCGTTACCAGCCTGCAAGACCGGCACGTTCTGGCTGGGGCGACCCAACCCGAATCGCTCATAGAACCACGTTTTGCCCCAGACGGTAGCCTGCACGTTCTTTCAGACCGTAACGGCGCATGGACAGTTTGGCGCATTGCCCCAGAGAGTTTAGCCCAGAGTGATGTTGCCCTTACACCCTGCCCCATGCCGGAGGGGGAAATAGGCCAACCCGCATGGGTATTTGGCCAAAGCAGCTACCAACTGTTGCCGCAGGGCGGTGCTGTGGTGCTGGCTGTGCAAGATGGCAGCGCACGCTGCCATGTGGTGGCCGCTACGGGGCAGGCTAAGGCCTTCAATGCTGCCCCAGACCAATGCCCCATAGCGCTGTTAGATGGCCGTTTTGCATGGCTCGATGCCCCAGCCGATGCCCTGCCTGCCATTGTTGTGGGCACACCTGATGGCGGGCCACAGAACATACTCCGCCGTGCTGCGGCCTTAACTTTGCATTCAGGCGATATTTCCCGACCAGAGACAATTCGTTTCCCGGTAGAAGAGGGCGGGCCAGCCGTTGGGCATGCGTTTTTCTACCCGCCAGCCAATAGCCAAGCCTGCGTGCCACAAGGTGAGCGCCCACCCATGCTGGTGTTGGTGCATGGCGGCCCCACGGCCCGTGCCCAGCAGGGGTTTTCGTTTAAGGTACAATGGTGGACATCACGCGGGTTTGCCGTGCTGGATGTAAATTACGGTGGCTCAACCGGCTTTGGTCGTATCTGGCGCGAGCGCCTAAAAGGCCAGTGGGGCGTGGTGGATGTGGCAGACTGTGTTGCGGCCTGCGCCCATATGGTTGCAACCGGTAGGGTAGACCCTGCACGAATCGGTATTCGGGGTTCTAGCGCTGGCGGCATGACCGTTTTTGTAGCGTTGGCAACGTCGTCTCTTTTTGCTGCCGGGGTAAGCCTATACGGGGTGACAGACCTACGCGCCCTTGCAGCTGAAACGCATAAGTTCGAGGCCCGCTACCTAGATGGCCTTATCGGCCCGTGGCCAGAAGCCGAAGCCGTGTATCTGGCCCGCTCCCCATTAACTGTGGCGTCTAAAATTCGTGCTCCCGTGCTGCTTTTGCAAGGTGAGGACGATAAGGTGGTACCCCCTAGCCAAGCCCACGCCATGGCCAATGCGCTTAAAGCTGCGGGCACTCCTTGTACCTTGCACGAATTTGCGGGCGAGGGGCATGGTTTCCGGCAAGAAAGCACGCTGCGCAAAGCTCTGTCTGAAGAAGTCGCTTTTTACGGGCGCGTGTTCGGTTTTACTCCCCCCAACGCTTAGGGGGTTTAAAACGAAGGCTCAAAGGTGGGCCTGTTTCTTCACGCTGCCAACGGCGGCGCGCTGGTTCTCGTAGAATATTACGGCCAGAAGTCTGCCTGTCGGGCGTAAAGCAGGCTGTGTCAGTTTTTGAGTATGACGTTCGGATTTTTTTGCTCAAGCACATTTTGTGCGCCTGAATAACAAGCATTTTTCAAGCTGAAACTGGCGTGGTGTTGCACGTTAAAAAAACAGGCCGATTCGGTATCGACGAATCGGCCTGTTCCAAAAGGCTTTTAGGTCGTTAAAGGGCTTGCCTGCCCCACCTCTCTTACAAAGTGGGGGCACGCCTCGTGCTCGTTAATCGATATAGCGGGGTGAGTAGGTCAGGCTTTCAATCCATGCGCGAATATCTTGAGGGCGCTCAACTGTTGCGGCCCCTTTATCAAAAATATATTCCGCAATGCGCGTGGCAGAGGTGATGGAGACTTCCAAAATATCGCTCTGCGGTGGGAAAAGGCGGCCCCGCTCCTGAAAGATCGGGCTCACTTGGTCAGCTAGAGCTTTGGCGGCTTCAATCACCATCTCATCGGTAATAATGTCGGGGCAAGTGGCGTACACAGCCAGCCCGAGAGCCGGGAAAATATAGAAGTTATTTGCCTGACCGGGGTAGAAGGTTTTGCCGTTTAGTTCCACTTCAGGGAACTGAATACCCGCAGCAAAAAGTGCTCGCCCATCAGACCACTGGTAAGCCTGCTCGGCAGTGCATTCACTATTTTTTTCAGGCAGAGACAGCGCAAAAATAACGGGGCGCTCATTGAGCTCAGCCATTGCCTCCACAACCTCTTGCGTGAAAGCCCCCCCAGCGGTGGAAACACCCACAAGCACTGTTGGTTTAAAGGTTTTAACCATGCTGAGCAGGTCACGGCTGGCCGGAAGTGTTTTGGCATAATGCTGCTGAGACGGTGAAAGGTCTGTACGAGAGGTCTCAAGCAGGCCGTTTACGTCCATCAGCATAATGCGGGCAATGGCGTCTTCTTCGCTCAGCCCTTCCAGCTTAAAGGCAGAAACCAGCATATCTGCGGTGCCTAGCCCAGAAGAACCCGCGCCTAAAAACAAAATACGCTGCTCTTTAAGCGATTCGCCTTTAATTTTCAGAGCGCTAATAAGCCCCGCCAACGTAACGGCGGCCGTGCCCTGTATGTCATCATTATAACACCGGATCTGGTCTTTATAATGTGCCAGATAACGCAGGGCGTCTGTGCCTTTCCAGTCTTCAAAATGGATAACGCAGCGCGGGAAGACAGTTTGTACAGCCTCAATAAATTCCTGCACAAACGCATCAAGCACGGCTTCGGTTGGTGGCTCGCGGCGTAGGCCTAGGTAGAGCGGGTCTGCACGCAGGGCGCTATTGGTTGTGCCAATATCAAGCTGGATAGGGAGCAACACCTCTGGTGGTACTGCGCCGCAAGCAGTGTAAAGGTGCAGTTTGCCAATGGGTATGCCCATGCCGTTTACGCCAATATCACCCAAGCCTAAAATACGGCCCCCAGTGGTAACGCAAATAACGCGCACATCTTCAACCGGCCAGTTACGCAAAACCTCGGCAATGCGGCCCTTCATTTCTAGGCTAATATACATGCCACGCGGGCGGCGGTAGATATGGCTAAACTGCTTACATACCGTTGCGAGTGTGGGCGCATAGACAATGGGCACAAACTTGGCGGGGTTAGACATTAAAACCCTAAAAAACAGGGTTTCGTTCTGGTCGCGTAGGCCGCTTAGGTAAATATAGCGCTCAAGGTCATTGGGTTTGGTGTCTAGGTGGCGCTGTACGCGCTCTACCTGCCGCTCTGGGCTTTCTACATGCGTGGGCAGCAAACCTTCCAACCCATACTGGCGGCGTTCTTCTGCTGTAAACGCCGTTCCTTTATTCAGTCGGGCATCATTAAGCAGCGACAGACCGCGTGCGTGGGGGGAGGAGGCGCTTGGCATGGCAATCCCTTTGTTAAAGTGAGAGGTCAAAAACCGGTCAGAGACCCGGCTGTGCAACACAGCTACAGGGTAGCGGGTTGCGCACGAAAGGTATCAAATTTCTAGGAACATCAATTTGATATTTTCAAGAGCGAGTTATGCGCCATGGGGGCACATAACCCACTTTTGAGAGTGCAAACTCGCAGGGGCAAACCCCATAAACACTGTAGTTTAGGGGTGTCGTAACAAAAAAGGCGGCCCAAAGGCCGCCTTTTGCACCATATGTCCGAAGTGGGGAAATGCTCAGAGTTTCTCAACCTGATTATATTCCAGATCCACCGGTGTAGAGCGCCCAAAGATAGAAACGCTTACTTTCAGGCGGGCTTTTTCTTCGTCAATTTCTTCAATCACGCCGTTAAAGGACGTAAACGGCCCATCAGCCACACGAATTTGCTCACCAATCTCAAAGGTAACAGCAGCGCGTGGGTGCTGAATGCCTTCTTCTGTCTGGTGGATAATACGCTCAGCTTCAGCTGCGGAAATAGGGGTGGGGCGGTTTCTGGTACCCAGAAAACCCGTAACCTTGGGCGTATCTTTGACCAAATGCCAAGATTCGTCCGTCATTTCCATTTTCACCAGTACATAACCGGGGAAAAACTTGCGTTCGGCGTTTACTTTCTGCCCACGACGCACTTCAATAACTTCTTCCGAAGGTACCAAAATTTCGTCAATATGGTCAGACAGGCCCTTTTGTTCTGCCTGCTCGCGTATGTGCTGCGCAATTTTCTTTTCGAAGCCCGAATAGACGTGGACCACGTACCAACGTTTGGCCATGTCGTTTCCTCAGCCTCCCAGTCCGAATAATTGACGCACACCCAGACCAATCAACTGGTCTACGGCAAAAAAGAAAACAGACGCCAAGCCAGCCATAGCCAGCACAGCACCTGTGGTAATTAGGGTGGCGCGACGCGTGGGCCAAGTAACCCGTTCGGCCTCGGCACGTACATCACGCAGAAACTTACCGGGACTGACCGACACGAACCATCCTCTCTGTGCTGCCCGGCCCTAACGGGCTGCGGCGCAGCGTGAAAACTTATCAAAACTGTCAGGAATTTCTGCGTAAAGGCAGATCAGGTTCCGGCCAGCATGAGGTGGCAGGGGTGGAGGGTCTCGAACCCACAACCTTCGGTTTTGGAGACCGACACTCTAGCCAATTGAGCTACACCCCTGCAATGCGACTGCCGTCACGAAAACCACCTATATCGGAAAACCGTTTAGCTGGCTAGTCGTGTAATGACCCTCGCAGGAGGCGGAAGAAAATATGTTGCGAGCATAAAGTCAAGAGGCAGAAAACAATTATTGTGCATTAAGGACATAATGGGGGGTAAAAACTGCAAAAAAGAGGGCTTGCAGAAAAAGCGGGTTTAGAGATAAAACGCGGCTTATGGAGTGCGGGCATAGCATAGTGGTAATGCTGTAGCCTTCCAAGCTACCGAGGAGGGTTCGATTCCCTCTGTCCGCTCCAAAATCCTCAAAAAATCTGTTTGTTTCATGTGGGCTTAATGGGCCTACAGACTTTGTGCAGTGGTGTTCGGCTGGGTCTTACTTCTATGGCAGGTCACTCAGCTGTGGCTGCCGAATCCGCTTTGGCTACTATGCACGGGTGGCATTGTTTTGCCGTTATGTATGGCAGGCAGTGTTTGGGGGCCGCCCTTATGGGGTGTGGTGTCGGGTGCCGCAAAAACTGTTTTCTTCCAGCAACAGAGCCAGAAAAGCGGCTTACGTGCCAAAATTAAGGGAAGACGCCGGTTGCGTGCCCCGTGCCGTCATGCTAGAGGCCGCGCCGATGCATGTTTATGGCACCTCTGGGGCCAGAGGCGGCGTCATTGATGTGGAATGCCGGCGCGCACAGAAGGAAAGAGCCTAAAAAGTGGTGGCCTCGGGCGTAACGACAGCACAACCAACTGCTTTTGCTGCCAACGGTCTTGAAGGCCGTTATGCAACTGCGCTTTATGAACTCGCAGCTGAGCAGCAGCAGCTTGATGCAGTGCTTGACCAAGGCGCGGCGCTTGCCCGCCTGATAGATGAGAGCGCCCCGTTGCGCGTTGTTCTGGCTGATACACGGCTGGATATCCTCGTATCGCGCAAAGCCGTTTTGGCCGCGCTTGAGGCGCAGGGTTTCAGCTCTATCATTAGAAATTTTGTTGGCGTTATAGCTGATAACCGCCGCCTGCCTGTGCTGCGCCGTATTCTGGCCGCACTCGAGGCGCTGGCAGCATCCCGCCGGGGTGAAGTGGTGGCAGAAGTTGCTTCTGCCCAGCCGCTTAGCCCCGAGCAGCGCACCCAACTCCAAATTCGTCTGGCTGAAGCCGGGTACGCCCGTGTTGCTATTCGTGAGCGTGTTGATGCCTCATTGCTCGGCGGTCTCGTCGTGCGTGTTGGCGCAAAGCTTTATGACGCCAGTCTTCAGACCCGCCTGTTTCGTTTGCATTACGCCATGAAGGGAGCCGCGTGATGGAAATCCGTCCCGCAGAGATTTCGGATATCCTCAAGCAGCAGATTGCGTCGTTTGACAAAGAATCCGACGTTGTCGAAACCGGTACTGTCCTGTCCGTAGGGGACGGCATTGCCCGTGTGTTCGGCCTGCAAAATGTTATGGCAGGCGAGCTCGTTGAGTTCCCTTCCGCTGGCCAGAAAGGCATGGCACTCAACCTCGAAAGCGATAACGTTGGTATCGTTATTTTCGGGGATGACACCAACATTCGTGAAGGTGACACCGTCACCCGCTCTGGTGTTGTGGTTGAAGTGCCCACAGGCAAAGCCCTGCTCGGCCGCGTTGTAGACGGTCTGGGTAACCCGATCGACGGCAAAGGCCCACTGGGCAGCGTTGAAATGCGCCGCGCTGAAGTTAAGGCTCCGGGCATTATGCCCCGCCAGTCTGTTAGCGAACCGATGCAGACCGGTATTAAAGCCATTGACGCACTGGTGCCCGTTGGTCGTGGCCAGCGTGAATTGGTCATTGGTGACCGTCAGACCGGTAAAACAACCATTCTGACAGACACCATTCTGGCGCAGAAAGCCGTTAACGACCTCGGCGACGACAAGCAGTCTCTGTATTGCATTTACGTTGCTGTTGGCCAGAAACGCTCCACAGTTGCACAGCTTGTGCGTCTGCTGGAAGAAAAAGGCGCTCTGCAGTACTCCATCGTTGTGGCTGCTACCGCGTCTGACCCGGCACCGCTTCAGTATCTTGCTCCTTACGCAGCGTGCGCTATGGGCGAATACTTCCGCGATAACGGCATGCATGCTCTGATCTGCTACGATGACCTGTCCAAACAGGCTGTGGCTTACCGTCAGATGTCTCTGCTGCTGCGCCGCCCACCAGGCCGTGAAGCTTACCCAGGTGACGTGTTCTACCTGCACTCACGTCTGCTCGAACGCGCTGCAAAAATGTCCGACGCCCATGGCGGTGGCTCTCTGACCGCTCTGCCGGTTATTGAAACACAGGCTGGTGACGTTTCTGCTTATATTCCGACCAACGTGATCTCCATCACCGACGGTCAGATCTTCCTTGAAACCGACCTGTTCTACCGTGGTATCCGCCCGGCAGTGAACGTGGGTGGTTCTGTGTCTCGTGTTGGTTCTGCCGCACAGATCAAAGCCATGAAACAGGTTGCAGGCAAGATTAAGCTGGAACTCGCGCAGTACCGCGAAATGGCAGCGTTCTCTCAGTTTGCATCAGACCTTGACCCCGCAACACAGAAGCAGCTTGCTCGTGGTGCCCGTCTGGTTGAACTGCTTAAACAGCCTCAGTCTTCTCCGCTTACGGTTGAAGAGCAAGTGGTTGTTCTGTTTGCTGGTACACGTGGCTTTATTGACGGCATTAAGGTTGAGCAGGTTGTTCCTTGGGAACAGGCTCTGCTTAAAGACCTGCAAAACGGTGGCAAAGACATTCTCGACTCCCTGCGTAAGGAGCGTGCTCTGTCTAAAGACACTGAAGCCCGTCTTACTGAATATCTGACCACCTTCAACCGCAATTTCGGCGGCTGAGGCAGCAGGAGCAGTCATGGCTTCCCTCAAGGAACTCCGCGCCCGGATCGGAAGTATCAAGTCGACACGGAAGATCACCAGCGCGATGAAAATGGTCGCGGCCGCAAAATTGCGCCGCGCTCAGGCAAGTGCTGAAGCAGCCCGCCCCTACGCTGCGGCCATGCGCCGCATGCTGGGTGAGCTGGCCGGTGCGACAAAAGGGGAAGAAGGTGGCCCGCTCCTTCTGTCCGGCACCGGGCGTGATCAGGTACATCTGCTTGTGCCTCTCACGAGTGACCGTGGCCTGTGCGGTGGCTTTAATGCCAACGTACACCGCCTGACAGAGCTGACCATCCGCCGCCTTCAGTCTGAAGGTAAAACGGTTAAGCTGCTGCCAGTTGGCCGTCGCGCAATCAACTACTTTGCCCGCGAATACTCAGACCTTATCATTGATAAGGTTATGGGGTTTAGCGGTAAAGAAGTACCGTTTTCTGTGGCAAGTGATCTTGGCGACAAGATTAACGCATTGCTTGAAGCTGGCGAAATTGATGTGTGCACACTGGTTTATAACCAGTTTCGCAACGCCATGACCCAGGTTCCGGCATGCCAGCAACTTGTGCCCCTCGTCATGGACGAGGCCCAAGGCCATGCTGCAACACCCGCTGATGCAGATGCCGCACAGTATGAATTTGAACCGGATGAAGCCGCGCTTTTAGCGATGCTCCTTCCGAAAAACTTGCAGGTTCAGATCTATGCTTCGTTGCTGGAAACAGCAGCAGGTGAGAACGGTGCCCGCATGACGGCCATGGACAACGCCACGCGAAATGCAGGCCGGTCCATTGATAGTCTGAGCAAGGTCTATAACCGGACACGCCAGACCAATATTACTAACGAACTGATCGAAATCATTTCGGGCGCACAGGCTGTCTGAGCCCGCTCGTTTGCCCCGCAGGAGCTGACCCATGTCGGATACCACAACCCAGACCCAGGCCCCTGCGGCCACGAAAACCAATGCTGTTGGCCGCATTACCGAGATTAGAGGGCCGGTTGTTGATGTGCAGTTCGAAGGTGAACTGCCCAAAATTCTCAACGCCCTCCACGTAAAGCTGGGTGATCAGACACTGGTGCTTGAAGTGGCCCAGGAAATCGGTGAGCACGAAGTCCGTTGCATTGCCATGGAGACCACAGACGGTCTGGTGCGTGGTGCAGAGGTGGTTGACACCGGCGCCCAAATTTCTGTGCCAGTTGGCCCAGAAACCCTTGGCCGTATTCTTAACGTTACCGGTGAACCGATTGACGAAAAAGGCCCGGTTAAAACCGCACGCCGCGCGCCAATCCACCGTGATGCCCCGTCTTTTGAAGAACAGGCTGCCGCTTCCGAAATCCTGATGACCGGGATTAAGGTTGTTGACCTGCTATGCCCCTACCTTAAAGGTGGTAAAGTTGGTCTGTTTGGTGGTGCTGGCGTTGGCAAAACCGTTATCATTCAGGAACTGATCAACAACATTGCAAAAGCACACGGTGGTGTGTCTGTGTTTGCTGGTGTTGGTGAACGTACCCGTGAAGGTAACGACCTGTATTACGAAATGCAGGATGCTGGCGTTATCAAACTGGGCGAAGACAACGCAACAGACGGCTCTAAAGTGGCCCTTGTGTTCGGTCAGATGAACGAACCCCCAGGTGCTCGTGCCCGCGTTGCTCTGACCGGTCTGACACTGGCAGAATACTTCCGTGACGAAGAAAACCAAGACGTTCTCTTCTTCGTGGATAACATCTTCCGCTTCACGCAGGCTGGTTCTGAAGTATCTGCTCTGCTGGGTCGTATTCCTTCTGCTGTGGGCTACCAGCCTACACTGGCAACGGAAATGGGCGCACTGCAGGAGCGTATTACGTCAACCAAAAAAGGGTCTATTACGTCTGTTCAGGCCGTTTACGTCCCTGCCGATGACTTGACCGACCCTGCACCTGCTGCAACCTTTGCCCACTTGGATGCAACAACCGTTCTTAACCGCTCCATTGCTGAAATGGGCATCTACCCGGCTGTTGACCCGCTTGACTCCACCTCTCGCTCGCTTGACCCCGCTATCGTGGGTGAAGAGCACTACAGCGTAGCGCGTGAAGTGCAGCGTATCCTGCAAACCTACAAATCCTTGCAGGACATCATTGCTATTCTGGGTATGGACGAACTGTCTGAAGACGATAAGCGCATTGTGGCCCGTGCACGCCGCATTCAGCGCTTCCTGTCTCAGCCGTTCCATGTGGCAGAAGTGTTCACAGGCGCTCCGGGTAAACTGGTTTCTGTGGCTGACACGGTTCGTTCGTTCAAAGCAATTTGCGCTGGCGAATATGACGACCTGCCAGAAGCTGCTTTCTACATGGTTGGTACCATTGAAGAAGCAGTTGCCAAGGCTGAAAAACTGAGAGAATCGGCTTAATAGCCGATTTTCCGAAAGGAGCACGTTCATGCCAGTCCAGGTCGAGATTATCAGCCCTGAAAAGGTTCTGGTATCGCGGGAAGTCGAAATGGCAGTACTTCCGGGTATGGAAGGTGATATTGCCGCCATGCCTGATCGTGCTCCCATGATGCTTCTTTTGCGTGGTGGTGTTGTTTCTCTGCACGAGAACGGTGTGGTAACAGACCGCTTCTTTGTTGGTGGCGGCTTTGCAGACATCACCGCAACGCGCTGCACGATCCTTGCTGATCGAGCAGAGCCGGTAAGCGAAATTTCTATTGATAATGCAACAGCAGCGCTCGAAGCGTTGACTGAAGCATGGGACAAGGCTGATAAAACAGACATGTCTCGTCTGGATGTCTTGCAAGATAAAATTCTTGCTGTCCGGGCTGAAATTGAAGCAGGGAGCACACACGCTTAAAAAGCGTGTTGGTCTAAGCCTGTATCGGAATAAAAAAGCCACCATTAAGGTGGCTTTTTTTATGGGGCATTTTTCTAAAGTGCTCCATACGAGGGCGTTTTTTAACCGCGCCCCCGGTAAGTTGGCACGTCTTGAGACGGAATCCAGACATCGGCTGGTGGTGCCCCTGTTTGCCAGAACACATCAATCGGAATACCGCCACGGGGGTACCAATATGCCCCAATGCGCAGCCATACGGGTGAGAGCAGGTCAACCAGCGTGGTGGCAATTTGCACAGAGCAAGCCTCGTGAAAGGCACCATGATTACGGAAGCTGGTAAGAAATAGCTTGAGAGATTTGCTCTCTACAATCCATTGGTCAGGCACGTAATCAATCACAATATGGGCAAAGTCGGGCTGGCCGGTTACGGGGCAGAGTGAGGTAAATTCTGGCGCGGTAAACCGTACCAAATAACGTTTGCCGGGGTAGGGTGCAGGCACGCGCTCAAGCACGGCTTCTTCTGGGCTATTGGGTGCTGGGGTGTGGCGGCCAAGCTGGGTAAGTGCAGCGCTGCCATCATCAGAGGCGGTCATGGTGTGTCCTTTCTGGTGTGTTGTGTCACGATGTCGAAGCTCTGGCCTGTTTCGTCAAGTTTTTCCGGCTTTGGGCTTCCTGCGTTGGCTTCTTTTTCTGCGCAGGTTGTGTATGAAGGACGTATGGCTAAATCTTCCACCCCTGCATTCCCCCAGCCCCGCCTTATTTCCACTACGGAAGATCTGGCAGAAACTCTTGCGCGTTTGCGCCATGAACCGTTTCTGACCATTGATACCGAGTTCATGCGTGAGCGCACTTACTGGCCAGAGCTTTGCCTTGTCCAGATTGGTGGCGTGCGGGAAGTGGTGTTGATTGACGCCGTGGCAGAAGAGTTAGACCTTACCCCATTGGCAGAGCTTATGGCCGACACGGCTGTGCTCAAGGTTTTTCATGCCGCCCGGCAAGACCTAGAAATTTTTCTACATTTGTTTGATGCCCTGCCAAGCCCTGTGTTTGATACACAGGTAGCTGCTATGGTGGCAGGCTATGGCGACCAAGTAGGCTATGACAGCTTAGTAGGCTCACTTACCGGCCACGCTATTGATAAAAGCCACAGATTTACAGACTGGTCGGCCCGTCCACTTTCTCCGGCACAGCTTACGTATGCTGCGGGGGATGTCACGTGGTTGCGCGTTGTGTATGAGCGCCTCATTAAAAAGCTGGAGCAGGAAAAACGGCTTGAGTGGGTTTCGGCTGAAATGGCTGAACTGGCAGACCCAGCCACCTTTAGGCCAGACCCCGAAAAACAATGGGAGCGTTTACGCGCCCGTACCAATAACCGTCGTATGCTCGGGGTATTGCGCGGGGTAGCGGCCCTACGTGAGCGTGAAGCCCAACGCGTTAATGTGCCCAGGCAGCGTTTGTTAAAAGATGAAAGCCTGCTTGAAATAGCAGCCACCGTGCCGACAACCATTGATGCCTTGGCCCGCGTGCGCGGCGTATCGCGTGGTTTGGCAGAAGGCCGCACTGGCCTGGCAATGATAGAGGCCGTTAAGACGGCGCAGGCCCTGCCAGATTCTGAACTGCCGCGTTTGCCTAAAGGCCGCAGCAAAGATGCTCCCAAACCCTCTGGGGCGCTTATGGCTATGCTAAAGGTATTACTGGCCACCTGCTGCGAAGAGCACGATGTGGCCCCCAAATTGGTGGCGTCTCCAGAAGACCTAGAAGCCTTGGCCCTAGACCCAACACAGGCCAACCCCCTGTTAACGGGGTGGCGTAAGCGTGTGTTTGGTGACACCGCACTGGCTTTACGGAATGGGGATATTGCTTTGGCTGTTAAAGGCGGCAAAGTTGCTCTTCTGCCAACGCAGCTGACAGCGCCAAAATAAAAATATTTTTTGTGTGTGGTAGACCGTTCGTAAAAACGGCCTACGCCCTTTTCTCTTCCTCCAGAAGAGGAAAAGAAAACGGTATGTGTTAGGCTTTTTAGAAGCCCATTTCCTGCCAGATATTGGACAGGGGCCGTGCGCCAACGTGCGAAATAATTTCAGACGCAGCAACAGAAGCCAGACGGCCACATTCTGGCAGAGTGCGGCCTGTGGTCAGCCCCGCTAAAAAGCCTGCTGCGTAGGCATCGCCCGCGCCTGTTGTGTCCACAACCTGTGTTGGCACGGGGTCAACTTTGGTCATTTGGCCATCATGAATAACCACACTGCCTAAGCCAGAGCGGGTAAGAGCTGCAAAGGTTGTATCTTGCAGAGTGTGCTGTGCGGCTTTTTCAAAATCTTCTGTTTCGTACAGCGCACAAATTTCGTCTTCGTTGGCAAACAAAATATCAATGTGCCCACGTACCAGATCTAAAAATGCTTCACGGTGGCGGCCAACACAGAACGGGTCTGAGAGAGAAAGGGCAACTTGGCGACCGTTATTATGGGCCAGAGTTGCTGCACGGCGGAAGGCTTCTTGTGCGTGCGGTGGGTCAAACAGATACCCTTCCAGATACACAATGCGGGAGGCTGCAATGGTTTCTTCTAGCACATCATCGGTTGTAAAATGGGTGCAGGCCCCAAGGTAGGTTGCCATGGTGCGCTGGCCATCTGGGGTGACCATAACCACGCAGCGCGCAGTTGGCAGATTATCTGTTACATGCCCATCTAGCGGGGCAGAGGGAAAAGTAATGCCGTTTTCGCGCAGGTCTTGGGTAAATTTTTCGCCCGCGTTGTCGCGTGCTACTTTCCCCAAATAGGCAACGCGCGCACCAAACTGTGCTGCTACAACGCAGGTATTGGCCGCAGACCCACCACCCATAACACGTTCTGTTTTGAGGTTGGCGGTTAGGGCATCTGCACGGTCTGCATCAATTAAGGTCATGCTGCCGGGGGTCAGGTTTTGCTGCTCTAAAAAGGCAGGCTCAACATGGGCCAAAATATCGGTAATGGCATTTCCTATGCCCAGAATGTCGTATTTGGTCTCAGAAACAGTCATGACAGAGGCATTTTCCTGAAAAAAATAAAAGTAACGCCCTTTCGGGTAGCCTGCTGCCATAAAAAGGGCAACAGGAAGCACTATGCAGTTCTTGCCGCCATATGTGTCGGCTGTATAACATTTAAGTTGCCTGCTAGATTTTTCGATGTGGGTGCTTAAAGGTATTTGTAAATCCGCTGTCTTAAAACGGCAGCCAGCATGGCGGGGGTGTTCTTGTTCAAAAGACGCAAACCTGAAGAAACCAAACCGGCAGCATCAAGCTCTGGCCAAAATGCCAGCCAGCCGGGTGCTGGCAACCCTGCGGGTGCTTTTGGTTCTCTCTTCTCTTCCTCCTCTTCGTCTGGTGCAACACCGCCTGCGTCTGGCAGCGGTAATGCCCCAGCTTCTACTCGTCCTGATGCAGCAAAGGAGACCTCAATGGGTCGTGCACCACTCCCCCCCGGTTCCCCTCTTTCGCCTGGCTCTGCCATGCCACCCATTCCTGGCGCTGGGCGTGGTTTGCCACAGCAGGCACAGCCTAAAAAAGATGTGCCAGAGCAGCGCACGCTTGTTGTGGGCCGTGGCATTAGCGTGCAGGGCACCGTGCAGGATGCAGAGCGTCTGGTGGTAGAAGGCACCGTAGAATCCAGCATGATTTCTGCCAAAGAGCTGGTGGTTATGCCCGGTGGCTTGTTCCGTGGTGGTGTGGAAGTGGAAAGCGCAGAAATTGCTGGCACGGTTGATGGCTCGCTTACCGCGCGTGGTGGTCTTACCCTGCGTGCAACGGGCCGTTTGCTTGGTAAAGCTGCCTGCCGTCGCTTGAAAGTAGAAGATGGTGGCCAGATTACCGGCCAGCTTGAAATGCTGACAGATGACAGCAGCGCCAATAAGCCCTCTGTTACTGCCCCAGCGGCAGACAAAGCCAGCGAAGGCTAAGCCCTAAATTTTTGGGTATTTCCTCCTTCTTTCTTAGTGCGTGCAGGTAAGAAAGAAGGGGGAGAAAGCTGGCCTTATTTCAGGCCAGTATTCTGTAGCAAAGCAGTAAGCCTGCTACATTATCAGGCTACGTTATCGCGCCTGTCCCGTAGTTTTACATACGCAATTTGAGCATGCTCTGCGCAGTAGGGTTTGCCGGGTAGTGGCGTTGCCCCACAAAAATGGAAACCCGGTGTGCCGGGGTCACCAATTGGCCAGCAGCACGTTGGGCCACGGCGTTTTTTTGGCTCTGGGTCAGAAATACGGCTTATGGCCGGTTTAGGCCGAGCGGGTGTGCGGGGCGCTGCGGCTGGTTTTTCAACTTTAGCAGCCGGTTTTTCTGGGGCAGCCTGTGGGGCCGTGGCGGCTTGCGCAGGTTTTTCTACCTGTGGTGCGGCAACCGGGGCCGTTACAGCTTGCACGGTTTGCTCTGGCGTAGCCTCTGCCTTAGTGGGGCTGGCAGCAGCAGGTGCTGCGGCTTTTGGCGTGGCTGCGGGTTGCTTTTTCTCACCCCGACGAATGGGAGAGGGGCGCGGTGGCAAGCTCAGGCGGTGTGCCTTGCCCACAACGGCATTTTTGGTAATGGAGAGCCTACGGCCTATTTCAGCTGTTGAAAGACCTTCTGCCCATAGCTCTCTGAGCCGGGAGATTGTTTCCTCGGTCCACTCCATTCACAGCCACCTTTTCGTTCTGTCATCAAACAGTTGAAGCAAATTTGCTTCTTTGGGGTGCATAGTAAAGCCAGAACCGCCTTACCTCAAGGAGAAAGCCGCAAAATCGTGCGGGGTACAGCCATACCACCGTGCCGTGAGGCTTTTGCAAAGGGGGCATAGGTGGTCTTAGGCTGTAAGGCTTGTCTGGTATACTCTATTGCCATAACGAAATAGTGCCGCGTTAAAAGAGATGTGAAGCAAAGTTTACCGTATAGAGTTTGCCACCAAGTAGAGGGGCCGTTTAAGTTTTTGGCAGCCTGATGGTGTCGTTTGGAACAAAGGGAAGTCTGGAATGGACGTAAGAGCCGCCGTAGCATTTGCCGCTGGTAAGCCGCTGGAAATTGAAACCGTACAGCTTGAAGGCCCCAAAGAAGGTGAAGTGCTGGTAGAAATTAAAGCCACCGGCCTGTGCCATACAGACAAATACACGCTTTCTGGTGCAGACCCTGAAGGGCTTTTTCCGGCTATTTTGGGGCATGAAGGGGCTGGCGTGGTGGTAGAGGTCGGGCCGGGTGTCAGGCATTTAAAACCGGGTGATCACGTTATTCCGCTCTACACCCCAGAATGCCGTGAGTGTAAATCTTGCCTGTCTCGTAAAACCAACCTGTGCACGGCTATTCGGGGCACGCAAGGCAAAGGGCTTATGCCAGACGGCACATCGCGCTTTTCTTTTAAAGGCCAGCCTATCCACCATTATATGGGCTGCTCTACCTTTGCCAATTATACAGTGCTGCCCGAAATTGCATTGGCCAAAATTCGTAACGATGCCCCGTTTGACAAGGTTTGCTACATTGGCTGCGGCGTAACCACCGGCATTGGGGCTGTGCTGTTTACGGCTAAGGTAGAGGCTGGCTCAACTGTTGTGGTGTTTGGCTTAGGCGGCATTGGCCTTAATGTTATCCAAGGGGCCAAAATGGTGGGGGCCGACCGTATTATTGGTGTAGATATTAACCCCGCGCGTGAAACAATTGCCCGCCAGTTTGGCATGACAGAGTTTGTAAACCCTAAAGACCTTGGCCCGCAGGGCGACCTTGTTGGCCACCTGATTGAGCTGACCGGGGGTGGGGCAGACTATACGTTTGAATGTGTTGGTAACCCCACACTTATGCGCCAAGCGCTTGAATGTGCGCATCGTGGTTGGGGCGTTTCTACTATTATTGGGGTGGCAAGTGCCGGGCAGGAAATTAGCACCCGTCCCTTCCAGCTTGTAACAGGCCGCCGCTGGATTGGTTCTGCCTTTGGCGGGGCCAGAGGCCGCACAGATGTACCAAAAATTGTTGATTGGTACATGGAAAATCGGATCAATATTGATGATCTGATTACCCATAAACTGCCTCTTGAGCGTATTAACGAGGGTTTTGATATGATGACAAAAGGCGAGAGTATTCGTACCGTTGTTGAATACTAAGCCAAGTTTGTAAAAAAAGAGGCCCAAATTGGGCCTCTTTTTAGAGTGTTTTAGTTACGTATTGAGTTTTATGGTTTTGGTAAAATGTCCAAAACCAGTTCTTTGGGGCGGCATACGCGTGTGCCTAGGGGGCTTACGACAACAGGGCGGTTTAATAGCTCTGGGTGGGTGGCAATGGCGTCTAAAATGGCAGCGTCAGACACGGTCTCGTCTGCTAAACCCAGTTTCTCGTACAGTTCCCCCTTTTGTCGTAGCAGCGTGCGTACAGGCTGGCCGCTTTGCTGCGCTAGTTGTTGTAAGGTTTCACGGCTGGGTGGAGTTTTTAGGTACAAAATAATTTCTGGCTCAATGCCAGCATCACGGATTATACCCAATACAGTGCGCGATGTGCCACACGCGGGGTTATGGTAGAGTGTAACCTGCATACAAAAACCTTTTTAAAGAGGGAGCGGGCGGTTATCTGCAATGGCCTCCATGGCCATGTAAGATGTTACGGTGTCAATATCGATATTTTCTATCATTTTGCGGTAAATGGCATCAAACGCGTTCATGTCCCGCGCAACAATTTTCAGCATATAGTCATACTCTCCCGCAATGCGGTAAAAATCGACAATATTGGGAATGGAGAGAATAACTTTTTTAAAGTTGTCTAACCATTCTTTGGCGTGGTGGCGGGTTTTAACCAAAACAATAACCGTTAAATCCATCTCTATTGCTTTACGGTCGAGCAATACGGTTTGGCCTTGTAGTACGCCTGCGCTGCGTAAAGCGTGCAACCGCCGCCAACAGGCATTTTGCGACATGCCAACCCGCTCTGCCAAATCACGTTGAGAGAGCGAGGCATCCTGTTGCAAAGCACGCAATAAAGCCCGATCAAGATGGTCTAATTTGTAAGGCATACCCTATCATATGATTGGTTTTATAGCCCTACAAGCAAAAAATAGAGGAACCTTTTTGGCAGGAAAAAACTAGTCTGTGGGGTATCCCGTTATTTTCATACAAACATGGCCTCTCTCATGCACACTTCGTCAGAAACCCTTTTTTCACGCTTTGCTGAAACCCTTAATAAGGGCGATGTGCTGCACCGTCTTGGGCACG
Source organism: Acetobacter orientalis (assembly GCF_000963965.1). Taxonomy (GTDB): domain Bacteria; phylum Pseudomonadota; class Alphaproteobacteria; order Acetobacterales; family Acetobacteraceae; genus Acetobacter; species Acetobacter orientalis. The sequence goes on along the minus strand of NZ_BAMX01000002.1, from coordinate 45,274 downwards.
ATATTATAGGCGATGGTCTGTCTGTTAAGGGCCCGTACGGTACCGTGCCTTTAGTGTATGCAGACTATGTGGCGTCTGGCCGGGCCTTAGGGGCTATAGAGCAAACCATTATGCAAGAGGTTTTGCCCTATTATGCGAACAGCCACACAGAGGCTTCTTTGTGTGGGCAGGTCATGAACCGGTTGCGTGCAGCAGCACGGCAGACAATTGCGCGTATATGCGGGGCAGAGCAGGGCTACGCCACCATTTTTTCTGGAGATGGTGCGACATCGGGCCTTAATCGCCTTGTGCATTTGCTGGGTGTGCACGACGCTGTAAAAGCTGGCCAAAAGCCGTTAGTGCTTATTGGCCCGTATGAGCACCACTCAAATATTCTGCCATGGCGCGAAAGTGGAGCGCAATTACATGAAATTCCAGAAGCCGCCTCTGGTGGGCCAGATCTGGCTTATCTTGAAAGCTACCTCAAAGCAGTAGAGCCGGGGCGTTTGGTTATCGGGGCGTTTTCCGCTGCCTCAAACGTTACAGGTATTGTAACAAATACTGATTCTGTCACTTATATTTTGAAAAAAAACAAAGCTCTTGCCGTGTGGGATTATGCCGGAGCTGGCCCTTATCTGCCCATTACCATGCAGCATGGTACAGAGTTTGAAAAAGATGCTGTTGTAGTCTCTACCCATAAATTTTTAGGGGGGCCGGGGGCATCTGGTGTGCTTATTGTCAGAGAAGGGGCGGTTAAAACCCTTAACCCCAGCCTGCCGGGTGGTGGCACTGTTAAATTTGTCTCTCCTTGGGGGCATGAATATTCTGCCAGCATTGTTGCCCGAGAAGAAGCGGGTACCCCTAATGGTGTTGGTAATATTCGCGCAGCTTTTTGTTTTTTGGTAAAAGACGCGCTCTTACAGCATGGTATGGAAGCGCGTAATAAACAGCTATACCAGCAGGTTTTTACAAGCTGGCAGTCTAACCCGCATTTGCGTATTTTAGGTAATACTAACGCGACAGAGCATTTACCTATTTTCTCTTTTTGTGTGAAAGACGATGCCGGTAATCTGGTGCACCACCAGCTTTTTACACGTATGCTGTCAGACCGGTTTGGCATTCAGGCACGGGGGGGGTGTGCTTGTGCAGGGCCATATGCGCATAGACTGCTTGAGATAGAGCAAGATGCCTCCCATGTGTTGTTGCAAGCGTTGCATGCCGGGCATGAGCTTGAAAAACCCGGCTGGGTAAGGCTCAACTTTAGCGTACTAATGAGCGATGAAAAAGTGCGCTATATTATAGATGCGGTTAACGAGTTAGCGAATTCTTCTGCACATTTTATACCAGCCTACCAGTGCGATGCCGCAACGGCACGTTTTCGCCACAAACTCGATCTGTGAATGAACCCTTTGGGGTCTGATGTGTTGTGTTGAGCATGTAACAGGCACGCTACGGTTTACACAGTAGCGTGCCCAAACCGGCTTTGCCCAGAGCACCAGATACCAAAAGGAGCATTCCCTTATGCGGTTCGACCTTTCTTCTCTAAAAGCGATTGTCACAGGCTCAACCTTAGGTATTGGCCTTGCGACAGCAAAAGGGTTGGCGCAGGCGGGGGCGCATGTTGTTATAAATGGCCGTAAGGAAGAAGCCTGCACAAAAGCAGTAAAAGCACTGCAAGATGCTGTGCCCGGTGCAAAAATTGAGGCATATGTTGGTGACCTCAGTACAGCGCAAGGGTGTGATGGCCTCCTGAAAGCACACCCGCACTGCGATATTTTGGTAAACAACGTCGGCATTTATGGGCCTAAAGATTTTTTTGAAACGCCAGATGAATTATGGCAGCAATATTTTGATATTAATGTGATGTCTGGTGTTAGGTTAGCACGCGCCTATCTCCCTTCTATGAAAGAAAAAGGGTGGGGCCGTGTTATTTTTATTTCCTCAGAATCTGCACAAAACATCCCGCAAGATATGATTCATTATGGTTTCTCTAAAACCGCGCAGCTTGCTCTCTCACGCGGTTTAGCAAAACGTATGGCAGGAACGGGTGTTACAGTAAATTCTGTTCTGCCAGGGCCAACATTGTCTGATGGTGCAAAAGAGATGCTGCGCGAAAAAATGAAAGAAACAGGCCGCTCTCTTGAGCAAGTGGGGCATGATTTTGTGATGCAGCAGCGCCCTTCTTCCCTCATTCAAAGATTTGCAACAGTTGATGAAGTAGCCAACATGATTCTATATGTCGCGTCGCGTGAGGCATCGGCGACCTCTGGTGCCGCTTTGCGCGTTGAAGGTGGCATTCTTGAAACTATATTTTAAAAAATAGAAAAATTCTGTGCAACACCTTAGCTGTTTTATGCGTTAGAAAAATTATAGCCACCGAATGGCGTAGGTGCTTTGCATGAAAGTCTATTTTTAGACTTTATGATTGTAAAAATAACAGTGCAAATAACACCCTACGCAGAAAGTGAAGGAGAAGAAAAATGACAGCTTCAAAAACTGAACAACTCTCCTCTGCCATGACCAAAGCCGCAGATGTTTTGACAGCCGCAGGCAACGACAAGTCTGGTCTGTTCTCAGCACTCGTAACATATTTAGAACATAATAACGAGGCAGGGCGCAGCGCTGTGCGCCATAATGCGCAGGCTCACGGTTTGGGCGCAACTCTTACCCATTGGCAGCATGAGCGCAGGCCCGCTGCTACCACAGAAGATATTGTACAAAAACTCTTGCCACCTAGCGTAATAGAGCATGTAGCTGCACAAAGTGGCCTCTCTCACAAAGCAGCGCTTGCAAGTTTAACAGAGGTGTTGCCCGCAGCGTGTAGGCAAGATGAAAAAGAGGCGCGCACAACGCATTCAGGGTAAAGCACATGGAGGGTGTGGTGTGTCATAAACCTTCATAAAGCGTTTTACACGCCTCCTTATTCGTTCTCAAAACAGGCTGTCTGGGGTCATACTCAGGCAGCCTGTTTTTTATGCTCTCTGGTTTGTAAAATAATGTGTTGCTAAACAATGGGTAAGACAGAACATAAGAGCAGATAAGGCCACCCGCCATGAGAGCAGCCCACCTCCTTCAAAGTCTCGCAGGCTTGTGCACAGCAAAGCGGTGCGCACGGTGGTGGCAAGAGGGTGTAGCGGGGCTTTCTTTAGCATCTATGACCATTCCGCAGGTTTTAGGGTATGCGCGTATTGCGGGCATGCCTTCTGTTACAGGGCTGTATACGGTTTTACTGCCTTTAATGGCCTTTGGTGTGTTTGGCTCATCCAAGCACCTTGTTGTGGCCGCAGACTCTGCCACAGCCGCTATTTTTTCAAGCGCCTTGTCTGAAATTGCGCCGTTAGGCAGCCCCTACTACCAAGACCTTGTGGGCATGGTGGCTCTTTTAAGTGCCTTCTTTTTGCTTATGGCCCGTTTTTTTAAACTTGGCTTTTTAGCAGACTTTTTGTCTCGTACAGTGTTGGTAGGGTTTATGGCTGGGGTGGGCGTACAGGTAGCGTGCGCTATGCTGGTTGATATGTTGGGGCTCAGTATTTCATCACGCAATACTGTGGTGCAGGTTTGGAGCCTGCTCCAGCTGTTACCCCACGCCGTACCCCTCACAGCGGCCTGTGCTTTTGGTGCCAGCTTGTTTTTATGGGGGGCAGAGCGGTTAAATAAAGCCGTGCCCTGGGCGCTGTTGGTGGTAGTGTGTGGCATTGTATGCGGGTGGGCTTTGCCATTACAGACGCATGGGGTCAGTTTAGTAGGGCCAATGGCTGGAGGCTTGCCAAAGCTGCATTTACCCCACGTAGCATGGAACGACCTTTTGGCCCTTTTGCCAGTTGCTACATCGTGCGTGTTTGTCATTATTGCGCAAAGTGCAGCAACGGCTCGTGCAGCGGCAAATATGTTTAATGAAACAGTAGATGAAAACAGAGATATTTTAGGGTTAAGCGTTGCCAATCTTGCTGCGGCTGTAAGTGGCACATTTGTTGTTAATGGCAGCCCCACGCAAACAGCCATGGCCCTTAAAGCGGGTGCGCGTAGCCAACTGGCACAAGGTATTTTTTCGGTTCTTACGCTGTGTGTTCTTTTATTTTTTACAGCTCCCTTACGTTACCTACCGCACTGCATTCTTGCTGCTATTGTCTTTAATGTTGGGGTGGGCATGGTTAATGTTGGAGCACTTAACCGCATACGGCGCGAAAGCCCTGGTGAGTTCTGGCTGGCTCTTATAACAGGGGCCATTGTGCTGGGTTTGGGGGTAGAGCAAGGTATTTTTGCAGCTATTGCGCTTTCATTATTTAGGCATGTCAGGCACAGCTATAAGCCGCATACACTTGTTTTAAAGAGAGACCCCAAAACAGACCTATTCGAGGCAGAGCCAGTAAAGCCCGGCACACAATCTGAACCCGGTTTAGTTATTTATCGTTTTTGTGCAGACCTATTTTACGCAAACTGCGTAACCTTTGTAGATGAAATAACACTCTTAACCCAACCACCCGTTACCTGTGTGGTCGTAGATGCCAGTGCGATTACAGATATAGATTATTCAGCAGCACTTGCTGTGCGTACCTTATTGGCAGACCTTGCGCAGCGCAGGGTGCATATTATTTTTGGCCGTGTCAGCCAGTATTTACATGCTGACATGAAACGGCATTGTATTTCAGATATTGTGGGGGAAGAAAATATATTTCCGCAGTTGCATACTGCGTTGGCAGCAGCCCGCCTTCATAACTAGACCGGAGTAAAATTATGAAGGCGGATTGTGCGAGACTTTGTTTTGTCAGAACACAGTTATCTTACGGGAAAAGTTTGCGCCCGAAAAGGTATGCAGCACAAAAAAGTGCAAGATATACAAACGGAATAAATAAAATTATTCCTTCAAGGTCACCCATCATAGCTTAAACCTCACTCTCAGCAGAATCGTCTGTTTGTGCATCAAACAAAATGGCTCCGGCACCAGAGATCAAAATAATCATGACTGTACCAATAACCCATGCGAAGTACCATGGCCCTTGGTCACCTACAAAAACGGCAAACAAAAGCGATATAACAAGGACAAGAGCCAAGCCGGCTAAACGGAGAATTACCATGTCTATGCCCTTCCTTATCTAATAACTGTGTGAATCATGGATAATATCTGCCGTGCGCACTTTTCCGCGCATGACGTAATAGCACCATGAGGTATAGCACAGAATAAGCGGCACAAAGATGAGTGCCACAACAAGCATACAAGTTAAACCATAAGCACTGGCACAACTATTCCAGATTGTCAGGCTTTGGTCTGGTGCTGTGGTAGAGGGCATAAAGAACGGGAACATAGCAGCGGCAACAGTGCCAATAGTGCCAACCCAAGACCCCAAGCCAACCCACCACGCAACAACACTCTTATTGTGGCGTACAGCAACTGTGCCCAGCACCATGCTGGTAAGGCCCAAAAGCGGTAGCACCCATAAAACTGGGTGTGCGGTAAAATTATGTAACCAAGCACCTGCTGTATGGGCAACATGTTGGCCATGGAGCGGGTTTGCTGGCATGGCGGGGTTGGCAGGCTCTGTCATCATAAAACCTTTCATACGGCTTATGAAAACGCCCCCAATAGCAAACAGCACAGCCGCAAGAATACCGCCGCGTGTCGCGTAACGTTGTGCCCGGTCGTAAATAGGGTTTTCACTGCGTAGCATAAGCATAACGCCGCCCTGATAGACGCTGAGTGCGACAGACATCAGGCCGCATAGCACCACAAACGGGCTAAGCAGGTAAGAGAAAAAAGAGTCGTCTTGGTAATACTGGCCGTTCCAGCCAAAGTGGTAACCCACCCCTTCTAGAATATTGCCAAAGGCGGCACCGTAAATAAACATGGGCAGAAAACCAGAAACCAGAAAAACCCAGTCCCAGCTTGCGCGCCACAGTTTACTGTCTGCTTTAGAGCGGTATTCAAAGGCGACAGGGCGTAAAATCATGCTGAACAGCAGCAGAATCATAACCACATAAAACACAGAAAAAGAGGTGGCATAGAGTGTTGGAAACGCCGCAAAAATAGCGCCACCACCCAAAATAAACCAAACTTGGTTACCGTCCCAATGTGGGCCAATAATATTAAGCGCTGTGCGGCGCTCTCCATCATTGCGGCCAACAAAGCGTAGCAGGGTGCCAACCCCCATGTCCATGCCGACCATAAGCCCTAGGCCAATAAGCAGCACACACAATATGGTTGCCCATATGAGTTTAAGAATAACGTAAAGTTCCATAACAGGCACTCTCTTTCAGCAGTTTTAGTGTGCTGCCGGAGCAGAAGAAACAGCGTGCAGGTGCGTAGGCGTTGCGCTGTCATGTGGGGTGTCGTGTGCTTCTGGGCCAAGGCGTGCAAATTTGAACATCAGGTACAGTTCGGCCGCAATAAAGATACTGTAGAGCACTGCAAAACCAGCCAGAGAGAACAGCATATAAGACACGCTATGCGTAGAGGCAGACATAAAGGTGGGTAGCTTGTTAAAAACTGTCCAAGGTTGGCGGCCAGCTTCTGCGGTAATCCAGCCAAATTCTGTTGCCAAAATAGGCAGCGGGATAGACCACATGCACAAACGGAGCAGCAGTTTGTTGCGTTCAAGTTTGTTCTTGAGGCTAACATAAGAAGAAATGGCAAACAGCGCAAAGAAGTATAACGCCAAGAAAACCATAAGGCGGAAAGCCCAGAATGTTACAAAAACATTTGGTAAAATATCGGGTTTTGTTTCCTGAACAACTTGGTCTAGCGCTGCGGCGGGAATGGCCGTTACATCTTGGCCAGGTGCATGGCGGGTGGCCAAAAAGCCATAACCCATATCGTTTTCATGGGCGTGGAAGATATCAAGGTCAGCCTGTTGGTGGGTTTCACCATAGCGGCGCAGGGCAGAGACGGCTTCAATCCCGGAGCGGATACGGGGTTCGGCGGCATCTTCAAGCTCATGCAGGCCAGTAATGGGGGTGTTAAAGTCGTGTGCAATAAGGGGGGTTAGTACAAACGGCACACCAATTTCAAAGTGGTTTTCTTGTTTGGCATCATCAGGTAGGGCTGCCAAAATCCAAGGTTCATAAGGGGGCTTACTTGTGTGCCATAGCCCTTCAATCGCTGCAATTTTAGTGGGTTGTTTTTCATAGTCCATGCGGCCAAGCACGTCACCCAGGGTAATGACAGCAACCGTCGAAATAATACCAAAAAGGGCCGCCATACGGAAAGAGCGTGCTGCAAACTGCTTGTGTTGGCCGCGCAGAATATAGAAAGCACTAATACCCATAACAAAGAGTGCAGCAGATACGTAACCAGCCACAGAAGTATGGACAAATTTAGATTGTGCATCTGGGTTAAAGACAACGTGCACAAAGCTGTCAAACTGCATACGCATGGTTTCTGGGTCAAAATGTGCCCCTTCAGGCACGTTCATGCTGGCATTTGCCACCAAAATCCAGAGAGCAGACAGGTTAGAGCCCAGGGCTACCAGATACGTTACAGCAAGGTGGGCGGGTTTGCTTAATCTGTCCCAGCCAAAGAACATCAGCCCCACAAAGGTTGATTCCATAAAGAAGGCCATAAGCCCTTCAATGGCGAGTGGCGTGCCAAACATGTCCCCAAAAAAGCGGGAATACATTGACCAGTTGGTGCCAAACTCAAATTCCATGGTGATACCGGTGGCCACACCAATGGCAAAGTTAATGCCAAAAAGCTTACCCCAAAATTGGGCCATTTCTTTATAAATTTTGCGCCCGGTTACGACGTAAACCGTTTCCATGGCGGCAAGCATAAAGGTAAGGCCCAAGGTTAGGGGCACAAACATGAAGTGATATAAGGCAGTTAGTGCAAACTGAAACCGCGAAAGATCAACAACGGTGGGGTTGATAAGATCCATTTTTGTAAAGTCCTTTAGAAGAAAAAGAATGAAATAAGGGGGCGTTATGTCATGCTTGTTCCTCCTGTAGTGGGGAGAACATCCCGTCTTTGATCTGCAAAACGCGGGTCATGAATGGAAGAACCGCAGGGCGGTGGGTCAGGCACACAAAAGTGGCATCTGGCCGCGCACGCATAAGGTTTTCCAGCAAGGCCTGTTCAGTTTGTGCATCGAGCCCCTCTGTTGGTTCATCAAGAATTAACCAAGGGGTTTTACGGAGCAGAGCTTGAGCAATGCTCAGCCGTTTGGCCTGCCCACCAGAAAGGCAAAGCCCTTCATTACCCACAAAGGTGTCCAGCCCGTGGGGTATCTCTTTTATAAAATCTGCCAGTTGCACTGTTTCAAGTGCATTCCAGATTTCCTGTTCAGTAGCCTGTGCATTAGCAAGCAGCAGGTTGTCACGCACTGTGCCACTGAAAAGGTGAAAGTCTTGCCCTGCTACGGCAATATAGCCCGCGAGTGTTTCTGCGCGCATGGTGTGTAAGTCTGCACCACCAAAAGAAGCCTGCCCGTTTTGATAAGGGTAGAAACCAAATAGAAGGTTAATAAGGCTACTTTTACCACTCCCAGAAGGGCCAACTAGGGCTACGCGTTCACCCGATTGAATGCTGAGTGTGGCATGGTTAAAAACCCATTCTTTTTCTTCTTGGTATTTAAAAGAAATATCATGAAGTTTGAGGGTGTAAGGGGCATTGGGTGTGTTGGTAGCTGTGTGCGGGGCGCTGCATATAGGGGTAGTGCAGGCGCTTTCAAGGCGTTTCATTGCTAACCGGGCAGCCCCTAGGCTTTGGCGGGCTGCGGGTAATGGGGCCAGCACATCAAAAGCCGCAAGGCAGCCTAAAACCAGCATAGGCACCTGTGGTAAAGACAGAGTGTGGGTTAGCAGACCTTGCGTTGCATAATACAATACAACTAGGCTTGTTGCTGTTGCGCACAGCCCGGTAATGGCTTTGGCAGCACTTTGTGTTGCAGCAAGGTAGCACTGCAACGTTGTAATTTGTGTCTGGCTATGTGCTAAGTGCTCTTGTTGCCTTTGGGCGGCCCCTAAGCTCAGATACTCTCCTAAGCAATTTATGGTATCGGTTAAGTCTGCTTGTAGTTTGTTTTGCAACATTGTTGCTCGGAGCAGAATTTTGTCTGACACAACCCCGGTTACATACGGCACAAAAAGCCCGCACACGATAAAAGACAGACCTACACTGAATGCGACTGCTTTAGAAAAAAGTGCAAAAATGGCAATAAAAACACAGCCACAAACTAAGGCACGTATATAAGGCACAATTGTATCTGTATAATACTGGCCAATCCGGTCTGTATCGGCCACAAAACGGCTTAATAGGTCGCCGCTGCGTTGTGTGTTGAGGGCCGCAGGGGCTAAGGGTGCAATATGGGCGTAAAACTTGGCCCGTATCTGGCTAATAATACGCAGTGCGGCATCATGGGTTATAAGGCGTTCAGCATAACGGGCCACAATGCGCAGCGTTGCAAAAAAGCGTACCCCTGTGGCAGGCAACACCATATTAAACGCCCGCTGGGCAGCAACGCCCCCCAACCCTGCAACTGCTGCACCAGCTAAAAGCCAACCAGAAAGAAATAGCAGGCCAAAATTAGCGAGCGCAGCAAGGCAAGCCAGACCAATACCGCCAATAAGAGGCCAGCGTACTTTTGTGGAAAATACTTGAGGGATGTTCAGTATTTTCATGATGCCACCTTTTGCTCAGCGGAAAGGGGGAAGATCTGCCCATTTTCAACCAGCATTATCTGCGCTGCGTGGGCGCTCAGTCTGGCATCGTGGGTGGCGGCAATAACAATGCGGGTTTTTGCACAGTGCAAAAGTGTTTGAATAATATGGCCTGCACTCTGTGCATCGAGGTTAGCTGTGGGTTCATCTAGGCACAGCACATCGGGGTTGCCCAAAAGAGCACGCGCTAACGCAAGGCGTTTAAGCTGCCCACCAGAAAGCAGGCTGCCCCTATCTCCAATAAATGTATTAAACCCATCTGGTAGGCTGTTAATAAATTCAAGAATATCTGCTTGTGCACAGGCTTTTTCAAGCTGCATTTGACTTGCCGTTGGAGCAGCTAGGCGCAGGTTTTGGGCGATACTGCCAAACACCATAAGGGGTTTTTGGGGCAGCCATGCCATACGGCATGTGTCTGGCGGTAAGCTTTGGCCCTTTGCATCATAAAATTTCAGACTACCTTCTGGCAAAGGTAAAAAGCCAAGGGTTGCTCTTAAAAAAGTTGTTTTTCCAGCGCCACTTTCTCCGCTTAAAATGCTAAGGCCACCGACCTGAAACCGTGTTTCTAGGCTGCTGAGTTGTGGTGTTGCCCCTTGATAGGCAACAGAAAACGGTGCGCATGTTAAGAGTGTGGCCTGTACCTTGTTTTGCCGTTCTGGCTTATTGGCGCGCGGTTGTATGGTGGTGGGGAGCGCAAAGAGAGCAGAAAGGCGCTTGGCTGCTGCTGTTGCATTCTGCTTTGCGTGGTAGCTGGCAGAAAAGGCTCTTAACGGCATAAAATATTCTGGTGCTAACAAAAGCACTAGAAAAGCAGACCGAAAATCTACCGTGCCATGTAGCAGGCGTGCGCCAAAAAGTACGGCTACCAAAGCAATAGAGAGGCTGGCAAAAAACTCTAAAACTGCAGAGGTTAAAAAGGCCACGCGCATAACGGCAAAGGTTGCGCTGCGGTGGGCTTCTGTTTGGGCAGCCATACGGGCTGCGCTGCTTTGGGTTTGTGCAAAAAGCCGGAGTGTCCGAAGCCCTGTAAGGTTATCGAGAAAACTTGCACCCATAATAACCAAGTTAACCCATTGGCGGTCCATAATGGCTTGGGCGCTATAGCCAACCAGTGCCATAAACACTGGCACAAGCGGGCCGGTGCAGAGCAGAACAATAAAGCTCCAGCTATCAAGGTGCAGGGTTACGCCTAGTATGAGTAACGGCAAAATCACCATCATGGCGGCGCGTGGCAAATACTGTGCAAAATAAGGGGTTAAAGCGGCTGTGCTTTCGGTAAGGGTGGTAACCAGTTGGCCTGTGGCCTGTGTTGCGCACCCGACTGGCCCTGCCTTAAAAATATGCGCAATACCGTCTTGCTGCACTGCTGTGCTAATACGCAGCCCAGCGTGTGTACCGGCCATATCGGCTACCCATTGCAGGCTTAAACTTGCTGCACAGAGCAGAAATGTTTTGAGAAACTCCCCCCGTAAAGTGCTTAGGCCTTGGCCTTTAAAGGTTAGGCTGTCTACCAGTTGGGCTAAGGTGCTGAGCTGCCAAACAAACAAAACAGCGGCCAAACCGCCAAGCCCTATTGCCGCAGCCAGCCAGCCACTTACGCGGCGTGTTAAGCCGGTAAGCTGCCATTCTGTGGTGGGGGGCGTGCTGCGCATTGCATAAGACCTGAACTGTTTTCCGCCAAAAAGGACTATACTTTATGTAAATAATAAAGTGTTAGAAACATATTCACATAATCATTAAGTGTCAAGCGGGGCAGCTATGCACCTGGAATGGCGATTTTTCAAAAAATAAAGCAAAAACAGCATGTTGAAATAAATTTCCGTTTTGTGGATGGCATTTCACACACAAAAAAAGCGACCATAAGGCCGCTTATAATTTAATAATTTTTGTAAGTATTGTATTAGAGGGAGCGGAGTCCTTGCCAGATCATGTAAATGGCAACGGCAAAAATAACGATGGCAAAGAAGGTGGTTAAGCTCCCTTTAGATTTTGCCATGTGTCGGGCTGTGCGTATGCCTACTACGCTACCTGCAGCACCCCCCAGAATAAACAGCCCGGCAAGTTGCCAGTCTATATAGCCTGAAAGCATATAGCTTACGGCTGTGCTTAACCCAAAAGCTGAGACAGCAACAAGAGATGTACCAACAGCATTTAAGATAGGCATGCCAGTTGAGGCTATAAGGCCGGGTACAATCAGAAACCCGCCGCCTATGCCAAAAAAACCTGAAAGCAGGCCGGTGCCCAACCCATAGCCTGCTACTTTTCCGGCATTGTGCCGGTTACAGCTTGCGCCGGGGCAACCTTCGTTGCGGCGGCCTTTAAGCATAATAATGCCAACGCCAATCATGAGTATGGCAAAACATAGCAGAAGGTGCCGCCCATCGACCGCCTTGCCGGCAGCGGCACCGGCAAAAGCGCCCACTATACCGGTAGAGGCATAAATGCTGGCGCAACGCCATTTTACGGTATGGGCGCGGGCGTGTTGTGCAAGGCTTACCAAGGCATTAACTGCAACAGCTAAGGCGCTAGTACCCAAAGCAACATGGGGGTTTGAAACACCAACTAAATACACCATGAGGGGCACAGCAAGAATAGAGCCGCCCCCACCAATAAGCCCCAATGTAAAGCCAACCAGCACGCCAGAGAAAAGTTCTAACCCTGTATGAAAAAGTGCTGCGGACATGCTGAGAACCTGACTGTAAAAAGAGAGAAGAAAAACGTTAGAGCGTATTAATGGGTATTTTGATGTAACTTACGCCGTTATCTTCAGGCTCGGGCATATGGCCACCCCGAATATTAATTTGTACAGAAGGCATAATAAGCGTTGGAAGAGAGAGGGTGGCATCTCGTGTTGTGCGCATTTGCACAAAGCTGTCTTCTGTAACGCCTTCATGTACATGAATATTGTGGGCGCGCTCTGCGCCAACCGTTGTTTCCCATGCAAATGTGTCGCGTCCGGGGGCTTTGTAGTCATGGCACAAGAAAAGGCGTGTTGCGCACGGTAGCTTTAAAAGGCGATGAATAGAGCGGTACAGCATGCGGGCATCACCGCCCGGAAAGTCTGCGCGGGCGGTGCCGTAGTCTGGCATAAAAAGTGTGTCGCCAATAAAGGCGGCATCACCAATAATAAAGGCCATATCGGCTGGGGTGTGGCCGGGTACGTGCAAGGCGATAGCCTCTAGCGCGCCAATTTTAAAAGTTTCACCATCGTGAAAGAGGTGGTCAAACTGTGAGCCATCACGCGCAAATTGTGTGCCTGCGTTAAAGATTTTACCAAAAACCTTTTGCACATGCGTAATGGCTGCACCAATGCCCAATTTGCCGCCCACCTGCTCTTGTAGCCATGGTGCGGCAGAAAGGTGGTCTGCGTGGGCGTGGGTTTCAAGCTGCCAAGCAACGCTCAGGCCTTCGGCCTTTACGTAGGCAACAATCTGCTCTGCCGTGGCATGAGAGGTGCGCCCTGACGATGCCTCATAATCAAGCACGCTGTCTATAATGGCGGCGGTTTTGGTTTGTGGGTCATGCACCACATGGCTGGCGGTAAAGGTCGCTTCATCAAAGAAGGTTTTTATAACGGGTTTCTGCCCGGGCTGTTGCTCGGCACGCAGAATCTGGGCTGTTGCTGTAGCCAGAGGCGAATCCGTCATCTTTGGCGTCCTTATAGTTTAAGATTTAATTTAACTCTGTATTTCATACTTCATTAAATGCGAAACCGTATTGCGTCAAGAACCGTGATTCGCTTACAAGCGGAGTATGACCGACAGCATTCAGCAATCCTGCCCTCTTTCCCATACGCGCGCCATTCTACAGATTGGTGATGTTGCCCCAGATTTTGTGGCGCGTACCACGCAAGGTGAGCTTACCTTAAGTGCTTTGCGGGGGCATTGGGTCTTGCTGTTTTCGCACCCAGCAGATTTTACGCCAGTCTGCACAAGCGAGTTTATTGCTCTTGCACAGGCAGAGCCACAGTTTAAGGCGTTAAATTGTGCGCTTATTGGGCTGTCTGTAGATAGTCTGCCGTCACACCTTGCGTGGGTAGAGGCCATTCGGGAGCAGTTTGGCGTTACGATTCCTTTCCCGATTATTGAAGACCCGTCTATGTCTGTGGCCCGGGCTTACGGCATGTTGGATGCTGCGGCCGAAAGCAGTGTGACGGTAAGAGCGGTATATGTCATTGATCCAGATGGTGTGGTGCAGGCGCTTACATGGTACCCTCCTGCCGTTGGGCGCTCTGTTAAAGAGTTGTTGCGGCTTGTGGCGGCGCTGCAATTTGCCGCGCAAGAGGGCGTGCTGTTGCCAGAAGGCTGGCAGCCGGGGCAGGCGGGTATGCCCCAAGTGCCGTTAACACAGCAGGGTGTTGCCGCGGCTGGCCCTGCGTGGTTTATGCCCCCCGCTGCTGAGCGTGGTGTATAATGCCGCTCTCTTTTGATGAAGCCAAGCAGCTGGTTGAGCGCCTTAAACTGTTTGCCCAGCCACAACGCCTTATTATTGTTGATGCTTTGTTGGGTGGCCCCCTAGCCGTAAGTGAGCTAGAGGCCAAAACGGGTATTGGCCAACCTACGCTTAGCCAGCAACTAGGCACATTGCGCCGGGCAGATATTGTTGTACCCCGCCGGGAATCTCGCGCCATTTATTATAGCTTGGCGAATGAAGAAGAAATATTGCGGGCAAAAGCGCTTATTGGCTTATTGCGAGAAGACAAAGCAGGGTTGCCTTTAGCGCAACGGATAGCCAAAGGGCAGGCGAGTTTAGCAAAACCCAAAACCCAAACCGAAGGGGGGGGCTAGGTTTGCCTTTATTCTTACACCCCCGAATAGTTCTGGTATTTAAAATCTCTTTTTAAAAACAAAATTCAAAACATTTGTGCTGGAAAAGGCTGCCTGTGTATGGCCTTTGGGATAAAGGGTATTGTGTCAATAATGATACAGTTGGCATGCAATGCCCATATTCCGTTATAAGATTACGCAACCTGTAATTGCGAACGATTATTATTTCCTGTATTGCCCTCCCTACTATTCTTTCTGTGTTGGGGCATGTGCATGAGCAGAGTTTACAGGGTGTATTTTGCACCCCTTTCCGTTATGGGCGCTATTTTGCTGTCTACACAGGCTATGGCGGCTATTACGCCAAAGTCTGATACGCCAGATGGGCATAAAAAGCGTAATTCGAAAAATGCACGTCTTCCAAACAAAGTTGTTTCTAATAAAACAGATATTGCCTCAACAGATGAAGAACGCCTGACCGTTAGCGGGCATGGGTTTAACACCATGCACCAGTCTGTTGGCCTGTCGCGTATGCCGCAAGATGTTATGCATACGCCTCAAAATATTAACGTTGTGCCCCAAGCCCTTATGCGTCAGCAAAATGTTAAGTCTCTCGATGAGGCTTTGCGTAACGTGCCCGGTGTAACAGCGTCTATTGGGGAAGGGGCTGGCGGCATGAATGGCGACCAGTTTCTTATCCGTGGTTTTCAAGCTCAGAATGATATTTATGAAGATGGGTTAAGAGATTTTGGGGTTTATTCTCGAGACTCTTTTAATTTTGATTCTGTTTCGGTTATTAAAGGCCCATCTTCAGAAGTGTTTGGTAATGGCACAACTGGTGGTGCCATTAATATGGTTACCAAAGCCCCAACACTTAAAAACCGTTACGCGGCTGAATTTAGCGGTGGGTCTGGCAGCTACTACCGTGGCACACTCGATTTTAACCAAAAAATTAACGACTCAACAGCCTTCCGTATTACTGGCATGGGTGATGAGCACAACGTTGTAGGGCGTGACTACATCTATTCGCACCGTTGGGGGGTAGCGCCTTCTCTTGCGTTTGGTCTTGGCAAACGGGCAACGCTTATTTTGCAGTATATGCACCAGCAAGAAAATTCTGTGCCAGATTTTGGTGTGCCTGTTGTTAAAAAACCGGGGAATAGTAGTAGTGGCCCAATTACCGAATACGGGATTCGCCGTACAAACTGGTACGGCACAGACAGCGACCAAAACGCTACAAACGACAATATGGAAACTGCGCGGTTTAGCTATAAGTTAAACAAACATATTACATTTTATGATGATTTGCGCGGTGGTGAATATTACCGCACATTTGCCGCCTCTAAAGCCACGTGTGACGCAACATGTACAGCAAATTATTTTAGCGGGAAGGAAGCATGGGTTGCCCGTGCTGGGCCTAAAGGGGCTGGTAATGCCACAGGCCCATACCCCGGCAGCAGCATGGCGCCATTGCCCTATGAACAAAAAAGCTGGTCTGTACAAAATGTTGCAACAATGGTGGCCGATTTTAATACCGGCTTCTTGAAGCATCAGGTTGTAGCAGGTTTTGATATTGAACGCGTGAACGATGTACGTTCTCAATCAACCTATACGCGCAACAAGCCATACGCCAATTTGGTAAACCCTAACCCTTACGTGGGGGATTTGAATTTGGTGCCCGGAGACTCAAACACCGCTGGGCTTGTAAGCCTTGGGGCACTGGGTGCCAAGTCCCATAGTAATGGGTATGGGTTTGATACAGGTATATTCCTGTTCGATCAGATTTGGTTTACAAAATGGCTTTCTGTTAAAGGTGGTTTTAGGTGGGATAGGTGGAAAACCGCCTATAACATGACCGGGGGCGATGTTTCTAAAAACCCAGATATTCACTTAAAAGATACATCAAACGTTTTTAACCCTAACGTTAGCCTTATTGCCACACCAGATGAGCACCAGACCTATTACTTTACGTGGGCCAGCTCAACCACGCCTATGGGTATGTATGTTACCAACGGGTCTGTGCCTATTCGGCCCGGCACCAATTCTTTTGCCAGCCCTGAAAAATCTCAGCTTTACGAAGTGGGGGCTAAATACAGCATTTTACATGACCGCTTAGGGGCCACCATTTCTCTGTTCAGGCTTGATAAAGGCAATGCCATTAATATGGACCCCGTAACGGGGGAGGCACAGGGTTCTTCAGACCGGCAGCGCAACCAGGGGTTAGAGCTTTCTGTAGGGGGTATTATTCTACCCGGTTGGAACGTGAGCGCCACGTATGCTCTGTATGACAGCAGCACGCTGGCGTCTGGCACGGCGGCAAATGTTGGTAAAAAAGTGCAATATGTGCCGCATAATCAGGCTACGTTGTGGTCTGTTTATAATGCCTTTCCAACTAAGCCTTACAACATTGCTTTTGGTGGTGGCTTAACATGGCGGCAGGGTGTGTGGCTGGATGCAGGTAATACGGCACGGGTGCCCGCTAACCTAGATTTTAGCGCTGTTATTTCTCATCGCTTTAATGAGCATTGGAAAATTTCAATGAACGGTTACAATCTTGCCAACCGTTTGAATTACCAAAGCCTGTTTTCAAACCGGGCAACACCGTCTGCTGGGCGTATGTTCTTGGGTGAAGTCAGCGTAGCTTACTAAAATAATGCGCGGGCATAAGGGGCATTGCCCCCTTATGTTCTTTTACCTGCCTGATTTTCTCCACTTTCTGTCGTCATGTTTCTTCCCTGCGTTTGCTAGTGCAAGCCTGCCTGTGTGCAAAAGGGCTGGATTAGCAGCGGGATAGGGTGTTTGGTATGGGCGTTTCATACCATTCCCACAGACTGGCGAGGATTGCAGAGCATATGGTTAAGATCAGCCCATTGGCAGGCAAGCAGTTACCTTCAGCAGATTTGGTTGATATTCCTGCCCTGCTGGCAGCCTATTATGATCGTAAACCAGACGTTGCTGTTGCAACCCAGCGTGTGGCGTTTGGTACATCTGGGCACCGTGGCTCGCCTTTGCACACCAGTTTTAACGAAAACCATATTCTGGCAATGTGTGAAGCCATTGCCCGCTACCGCAAAGCCGAGGGCATCGATGGCCCGCTGTTTTTAGGCATTGATAGCCACGCTGTGTCTGCCCCGGCACAGCGTACAGCGCTTGAGGTACTGGCGGCACACGGCATTAAAGTGCATATCGACCAAAGTGGTGGTTACACGCCCACGCCGGTTATTTCCCACGCTATTTTGGCTTACAACAAAGGCCGTACCACAGGCCTTGCTGATGGCATTGTGGTTACCCCCTCTCATAACCCGCCAAGCGATGGTGGGTTTAAATATAACCCCCCCCACGGTGGCCCGGCCGATACAGCCATAACCAAAGCCATACAGGATATGGCCAATGAGTTTTTGGCAAACGGCCTGCAAGATGTGCAACGCCTTGCTTACGATACCGCCATACAGCATCCCTGCATTACCAAGTATGATTTTGTAACGCCTTACGTGGCAGACCTTGCCTCGGTTATTGATATGGAGGCCATTCGGGCCGCTGGCGTTAAAATTGGCATAGACCCGCTAGGGGGGGCGGCTGTTGGTTACTGGCAGCGTATTGTTGAGCAGTATGGCCTGAACGCCACCATTGTGAGCACAGAAGTTGACCCCCAGTTTGGCTTTATGACAGCCGATTGGGACGGCCAGATTCGTATGGATTGCTCATCGCCCTATGCCATGGCGCGGCTTATTTCTATGGGGCAGAAATTTGATGTAGCTTTTGCGAACGATACAGACGCAGACCGCCACGGCATTGTGGCCCAGCCTGATGGGCTGATGAACCCCAACCATTATTTGGCTGTGGCTATTTTCTACCTCTACCAAAACCGATCAGAATGGAAAAAAGACCTAGGTATTGGCAAAACACTGGTGAGCAGCAGCCTGATAGACCGTGTTGCTGCTGAACTGGGGCGTAAACTGGTAGAAGTACCCGTTGGCCTTAAGTGGTTTGTACCCGGCCTTATTGATGGCTCTTTGGGGTTTGGGGGGGAAGAAAGTGCCGGGGCGACCTTCCTGCGCCGCGATGGTACAGTGTGGACAACAGATAAAGATGGCCTGATTTTAAGCCTACTGGCCGCTGAAATTACGGCGAAAACCGGCAAAAACCCCAGCCAGCATTACCACGAACTGATTGCACGCTTGGGTACACCTTATTATCAGCGCATAGATGCCGCCGCCACGCCGGAACAAAAAGCACGTCTTTCTAAACTCTCCCCCGAGCAGTACCCCGGTGATACGCTGGCAGGTGAGGCCATTACCGCTAAGCTGACCAAAGCGCCCGGCAATGGTGCTGCCATTGGGGGCCTAAAAGTGACCACGCGCGATGGGTGGTTTGCTGCGCGCCCCTCTGGTACAGAAGATGTGTATAAAATTTATGCAGAAAGCTTTAAAAGCCCTGAACATTTGAAAGAAATTCAGGAAGAAGCACAGACGGTTATTAATAAAGTGCTCTCTGTCTAAAGGGTGTTTACTCTGGCCCGCAGCGGTTAAAGCGCGGGCCATTGGGGCCTCACTTGGTTTTGAGGCGCATGGAGTGGGTAAATGCGTTACTATGCTTTTCAAGAGGGGGTCTAAACCCTATTTTGAATACGCATGAGTGGGCACGCATTTGTATAAAAAACAGATTGCCTGCCCCTACGAATCAGATTATTACGTTTTGAATTGTTTACTGCTGTTAATGTTTCCGCAATGTGAGGAGCCCGATGAAGTCCTTAAGTGTCATGGCAACCCTAATTCTTACGCTCTTTGCCGTGTGCATCATGTGGGACGGTTCATCAGCTTTTGTGGGGCTTAAAAAGAATATTTTGCAGGCTACAGGCTATTCTGAAGCTAAAGCGGCCTGTGTTGCATCAGAAGGGTCGGAATATGCAGCGTGCGTTGTGGCCCAGCGTGAAGACGAAACAGCCTAAATAGGCTGCCTCTAGAACACGATAAGCGGTTTTTTCGGCAAAGAGTCTTGCAGTAAGCAAGGCTCTTTTTTTATGGAAACTTGGGGTGGGGGTTATAGCGCCGCGTTAGGCTGCGCATACTCTTATTTTTTGGGACATGACTTCTTCCATTACACCCTAATATTCAGAGAATGGGTCGGGACATTCTCAAATAGGGTGCTGCAATTCCTGAGTTAAACCATGCCAATTTGGGTTGGTTTGTGAGGTTTTACCCTTTTGCAAACTCACGTGTAGGCAACGGCTGGCAAGAGTGGGTGTCTTGCGTGCCAATTATAAAGACCCTCGTGCGCCATAAGGTAAAATTTATAGAAAAGGGGGTATGTCCGCGGCGGGATTCGAACCCACGGCCCCAGGATTCATACCACTTCGGCTTTCACCGCCACCCGGCTGCGTAAGCAGGGGGTGTTCGTGGTCTGGACTGTCCCTTTGCCCTAGGCACATGGCCCGTAGGCACCGCCCATCCAGTCTCTACACCTTCTGCCCCTAAAGGCAGCTTGGCTCGGGATTGGCACGGCCTAAAGAAAGGCCAGAGCGTTCCCCGAATTTGAGCGGATACACCATGAGGTTTCCCGCCATGGCGCCCAATTGCATTAGGAATCCTGTGCTCTATCCTGCTGAGCTACGCGGACACACAAGATGTGCTTATACTAAAATAGCTTGCAGGGGCAAGGGGCCAGAACTGCCGCGCTAATAGCGTTTTGCAGCCCGTGCAGCTTTGCCACAAAGGGTGGCCACATACCGCTTGCATAAAAGCTGGTCTGGCGCGCCAGTTTGCTTGCAAGACAACTCAAGGGCTTGGGTTTCTTGCAGGGCATCGCTCAAAGCGGGTAGGGGCCATAGCTCTAGGGCGCGGTTAAACCCTGCGGTACGTTTAAAAAATACAGGCGGCTTTAGCGCTTTTATGGCATCGCTTTTGCTTTCACCGTCTGCCATGGCGGCTCTTACACGGCGCAAGCGGTGCAGGTGGTTCAAAAACGCGCGGGCAATGGCAATGGGGCTAATGCCCTCAGTTAAGGCGCGCTCTATGGCAAGGTCGGCCTCAGCCCGGCGGCCTTCTGTGGCGGCAAAAGCGGCATCTTCTAACGATACGCTTCCAGCGTCTCCTATACAGGCGTGGGCGTCTTCTAAACTCAAGGTGCCGCTGTCATTGGCGTAAAGTGCAAGTTTTTCAACTTCGCTGCGGGCGGCACTGCGGTCTGCCCCTAAACGGCCCGTAAGCCAGTGCAGGGCGTCTGGTGCTATGCGTACCTTATGGGCGGCCAGCATTTGGGTAATGGTGCCCTCAAGGGTGCGGCCTTCTTCTGGGTAGCAGCCAACGCTTGCGCAATCGGGCCGTTTTTCAAGCAGGCTGCGCAACTTGGAGCGAGAGGGCAGGCTGGGCGCTTCTAAAATAACCAATGTGTCGGTTGTGGTTTCCAATACAGTGGTTACGGCTTTTAAGAGTGTGTCTGATGCATCGCGCACACGCACAACCCTGCGCCCCCCCATGAGCGAGAGAGCAAGGGCCTCTTCTTCCAACCGGTCGTGGGTTTCTTTATCCAGCACGGCGACACGGAAGGGGTCGTCTGTTGTGCCTGCAATTTGGCGGGTAGCGTCTTGGGCACGCTCGCGTATAAGGCCTGTATCTTCACCATGTAAAAGAATAACACGCCAGCTTCCGGGGTCTTTGGTTACACGGGAGAGCGAGCGGTTATCAATTTTCATGGGGTGCTCCTGCTAGGCCGTGTGGCTTACAGGCTCCCGGCATTGGGGGTATCGCGCCCGGTTGCCATATTAGGTATGGCATCTGCCCCTTCTTGGTCCATTGGGGCAATGCCTTCAGAATCTGGTATGGCGCTGGGGGCAGGGTAGTAAGATTTTGGCCCTTCATCACGCTTAATGGCCGCTTGGGTGTGGGTACGGAACCAGATAGAAACCTGCTGCGTAATCTGCTCGGCCAAAGCTTGGGCCACGCGGGCTACAACGGTTTCGCGGTTGAGAGATTGCGCAAAATATTGCTCGAAGGTGTTTGTGTAGCCGTCCATATCGGAGGCATCCCCTTGGGCGAGCAACACAGGCTCTTGCGCTACGGTATAGAGCGCCCAATGCGCATGTGCGTTGGTGCGCACACGGCCAGATGTGTTGTCGCCATGAATATCAATATATTCTTCACCCACTGCGGGGGTTACGCGCAGGGTGTAACCGTCTGGGTTTTCTGGGCCAGCGCCAGCCATTCTTTCTTGCAGGGCAAGGCGCACCAACTGGCCAGTCCGTTCAGGAATGTTGGCAACATACACCCGCCGCAGTTCGTCTTCTGGTGCTTTTTCTCCGGCTGCGCCCTGTGTGCCATAAAGCGGGCGAAAGCCGCAGCCGCTTAAGGTTGCAGGGAGTGCCAGCAAAGGCAGCGCAGTAAGAGAAAAAGCGACCCAAGACCGAAAAGAGCGGGTTTTATGCATCAGCCTGCCGTTACAAAGTTAACAATGCGGTTGGGCACATGCACCCGTTTGACAATACGCTTGCCCTCGAGCAACCGGGCTACGTTAGGCTCGGCTTCAGCGCGGGCGACCACGGCGTCTTTGTCTTCATCGGGGGCGGCTTCAATTGTGCCACGCAATTTGCCCATAATTTGCACGGCAATAGTGACTTGTGTTGCAGCCAGCAGGCTTGGGTCTGCTTCTGGCCAAGGTTGTTCAACCACCATGGTGCTGCCCGGCTCAAGCTGGGCAAACATTTCTTCTGCCAAGTGGGGCATCATGGGGGCGCACAGCAGGCACAGGGTGCGGGCGGCTTCACGGCGGGCAAAGCCCATACCAGTGGCATCGGCTGTTTTTTCAGCATCGGCCAGGGCAGATGTCAGCTCATGAATACGCGCCACGGCCACGTTAATGGCAAAGCCTTCAAGTGCTTCGGTTACAGCGGCAATAGTGCGGTGTGTCGCGCGGCGCAGGGCATCTGCCTGTGGGGTTAGGTCTGCTGGGCAGCTTGGCTGTGCTGGCACAGACTCGGCAACTGTGCGCACAAGACGGAACAGGCGCTGGGCAAAGCGTGCCGCACCGGCAACCCCTGCTTCTGTCCATTCCATATCGCGCTCTGGTGGGCTGTCAGACAGTACAAACCACCGTGCGGTATCAGCGCCAAAGCGTTCAATAATGGCCACTGGGGCCACCGTGTTCCGTTTGGACTTGGACATTTTTTCAACACGGCCAACGTTCACAGGTTCTTCTGTGCCGCGCTTAACGGTGCTGTCACCTTTGCGTTCTACTTCTTCTGGGTAGAGCCAGTTGCCTGCTGCGTCTTTGTAACTTTCGTGGCTGACCATGCCTTGCGTAAACAACCCGGCAAAGGGTTCGCGCACATCAAGATGGCCAGTTTTTTGCATGGCACGGGTAAAGAAGCGCGCATAAAGCAGGTGCAAAATAGCGTGCTCAATACCGCCAATATATTGGTCTACTGCCAGCCAGCCATCGGCTGCGTCGCGCACGGTGGGGGTTTGTGCATGGGGGGCGGTAAAGCGGGCAAAGTACCAAGAACTATCGACAAATGTGTCGAAAGTATCTGTCTCACGCGTGGCAGGTTTACCGCATTTGGGGCAGTTAACGTGCTTCCATGTTGGGTGGTGATCTAGTGGGTTGCCCGGTTTATCAAACGTAACATCTTCTGGCAGTTTAACTGGCAGTTGGTCATCTGGTACGGCAACCGCGCCGCAGCTATCGCAATGAATAACCGGAATAGGGCAGCCCCAGTAGCGTTGGCGGGAAACACCCCAGTCGCGCAGGCGCCAGTTGGTAACCCCTTTGCCAACGCCCATACCTTCAAGGCGGGCAATGGCTTCGCGCCGGGCATCTTGTGTGCTCAGCCCATCTAAAAAGCCGGAGTTAATCAGGGTGCCATGGCCGGTAAAGGCGTTTTTGGTAATGGCAAAGTCTGCCACGTCTTTGCCTGCGGGTAGCACTACGGCTGTTACGGGCAGGTTGTATTTGTGGGCAAAATCAAGGTCGCGTTGGTCGCCTGATGGGCAGCCAAACAGAGCGCCGGTACCGTAATCCATCAGCACAAAATTGGCGATCCAGATCGGGAAGCTGGCATCAAGGAAGGGGTGGTTGACCCGCAGGCCCGTATCAAAGCCGCGTTTTTCGGCGGTTTCAACGGCTTCAACCGATGTGCCAAGGCGGCGGCATTCAGCGACAAATTCGGCGGCATCTTTGTTGTGTTCTGCAACCCAAGCTGCCAGCGGGTGGTCTGGCGCAATAGCCAGAAACGACATGCCAAAGAGCGTGTCTGGGCGCGTGGTAAAGACTTCAACCGCGTTGAGGTTGGTATCGAGCCCGGCTGGTGGTTGGTGCAGCGAGAAGCGAATATGTGCGCCTTCAGAGCGGCCAATCCAGCGTTCTTGCATGGTGCGCACGCGGTCTGGCCAGCGGTCTAGGCTTTTTAGCCCTTCAAGCAGGTCTTCTGCAAAATCTGTAATTTTGAGAAACCACTGTGAAAGTTTTTTCTTTTCAATGGGGGCGCCAGAGCGCCAACCACAGCCATCAACCACCTGCTCGTTCGCCAGCACGGTCTGGTCTACGGGGTCCCAGTTGACCCAGCTTTCGCGCCGCTCAACAAGGCCGCCTGCCAAAAAGTCTAAAAACAGTTTTTGCTGCTTGCCGTAATAGTCTGGCAGGCAGGTTGCAATTTCCCGATCCCAGTTGAGGGAAAAGCCAAGGCGCTGCAATGTGGTGCGCATGGCGGCAATATTGTTAAGTGTCCATTCCTGTGGGTGTACGCCACGTTCACGCGCTGCGTTTTCAGCTGGCAGGCCAAAGGCGTCCCACCCCATTGGGTGCAGCACAGCATAGCCACGGGCCCGTTTGTAGCGGGCTACAACATCACCCAGTGCGTAGTTGCGCACATGGCCCATATGGAGCTGGCCAGAGGGGTAGGGAAACATTTCCAGCACGTAGTATTTGGGGCGGTCTGCTGGGGGTACGTCTGGCACGGTAAAGACATTGGCCTGCTCCCACGCTTTTTGCCAGCGTGGCTCCACGCTATCAAAATCGTAGGACAAGGTAGGCGTAGCCGGGGTGGCGGGCGTGTTGGCAGGCTGTGTCATGGAACTCGTGCAGGTCAGGGTATGGAAAGGCAAGTCATTTTGAGGCAGCGGCAAAAGCCGGGGCGGTTAGTCGTCCCGGTTGCCGTTGTCTGCGCGCAGTTTGCGTGCGCGGGAGAGAATGCGGGCTGCAATGTCAGACCCGGTATTGCCAGCGGTTGGGGTATCTACCCATTCGCCGTCTTGTTTGGCTTGCCTAAAAACAGACAGGCGCAGTGCGTCTGAGCGCAGGCGGCGGTCAAGAATGAAGGCGGTAATTTTAAAGCGTTCATCGTGTGTGGCTGGTGGGGTGTACCAGTCTGTCAGAATAATGCCGCCCTCAGCATCGGCTGTGGCAACAGGCATAAAAGACAGCGTATCTAGCGTGGCGCGCCAGAGATAGGCGTTAACGCCACCCTTAAGGGTGTCTTCACCGCCAGAAGCACCACGGTCTTCTGCAAGCAGGTGGTTGCGGGGGGCTGTCAGGTCACTGCTGGACTTGGGGCCACCAAAACAGGCAGACAACAAGGTAAGGCTAAGCAGAGCCGTAGCGGAAAGCCATGATGAGGCCCCGCGCATACGGCACGCGCTAGAACCAGAGGCTGGGCGGCGGGGCATGAGACGACGTGGCATGGTGTCGGTACGGCTCCTTCGGCGCGTGGCGTCGATCTTCCCAGTCCTGCCTTTGTTCTGCCTTGGGTCAGGAACCGGTATGTGGGTCACGGGTGTCGAGTATCTTACATATCCTGTCGGGGCAGTTACGCCAAGCGTCTGCTTGCATTCTGCCGCACGGCACTGGGTACGGGGTAAATGGGCTGCCTAAGGGGTGGCCACTGGCACGCAAGACAGCCCCTGTTGGCGTAGCGTTGCACAAATGGCGCTTGTTTGCTGGGCGGGTAGCCCCGCAAGCCGTGTGCGCCATACGGGGTGGCTGTTGCCAGAGGGTGCAATACGGTCAATCTGGCTAACAGCATTGGCCAAAGCGGTAGAAGACCGCCTTGCCAAAGAAGCCGCCCGTATAGCCCGCGCCTGCGTTGAAAACGCACCAATTTGAATGGCGGCCCCCCCCGTGCTGCTGGCCAGTGTGCCAACCGGGGCAGTAGGCCGCCATGTGCTTTGGGGGGTGGGGGCCGTATAAGCTGGGGCGTTGTTGGGCTGTTGGTATGCGTAATAAGGGCGTTGCGGGCTTGCTGTGGGTTGCGCGTTAGCCACTGTTATAGCCCCGGCAGAATTTGCGGCCCCACCGTAAGGGGTTGGGGGGCTTAAGTCCTCATCGTCTAAAGGGGGGGCGGTGCCTGCGGGTTGTGCGCCTGTAGCAAAATTTTGCTGGTTGTAGCTGCGTGGTGGGTCAGCCGCTGGGCCATAGGTATCAGCCACAACGGTAACTGGGGGTGTAGGGGCTGGGGCATAGGCAAGCTGTGTGGGTTGCATTAGGCCCGGTACGGGGTCGTTTAAGTGGAGGCTAATGGCTGCCATATAGGCTTTGGCATAGCCGGGTAGGGCCGTGCCTTTAGACCGGTGGTTTTCTGCACATTGTGGGCCGCAGTTATACGCGGCCAAAAAATCGGGCGAGCCAAAGCGATCGTAAAGCTCGCGAATATACCCGCTGCCAGCCATAATATTATCGTGGGGGTCGTAGGGGTCTGAGCCTAGGCTATAGCGCTGGGCAAGCTCAGAATAGGTGTCGGGTTTTATTTGCATAAGCCCCACCGCCCCATGCACCGAGCGTATTTTGCGGCCATGTAAGTATTGGTGCCCCCCCGACTCCTGCTGCATGACAGCCCGGATCCAGGATTGTGGAATAGAAAACCGGTTGGAGGCTTCCTGAATATAGCCGCTCCAATGATTAACAGAGGCCCCGGCGGCAGCGGTATGCGTGGTGCGGGCAGGTTGGTTGGCACAGGCCGCCAGTGTTGCCAGTAGCCCCAGGTAAAGTCCCGTTGTGGCTTGCCGTTTGGCGGTGGCTTTGCGCATTTTTCCGAACACTGTGTCCATACCAGACTATGTGCCTGTGTTGCGGGGTAGATGCAATCATGGTCTGTGTTGGGCTGTACCGTTCAGCTATGCCTGCGTGGGGGTATGCTTGCTGGCAGGGTACGGTCTATTTCTTGCACAAGGGTTGGGTTGGTGCGCCGTATTTGGCTTGCTCGCAAAATATTAGCAGCCGAACTTTCTGCCCGGCCTGATGCCCATTCCTCTAAAAAACAGAGGTCGGATATACAGTTGGCCCCGTGTCTATGCACGGTGCGGCGGGCCGCAGCGCTTTGAAACAGCGGGTATTTGACAAGAGACATAGGCAATGAAAACTCACCTCAGTAAAAAACATCTGGGTGCTCGAAAACATTACCAATGTGTCATTTTAAAGATGCAGCCCTTTTTTAGCTGTGGCCCGAAGGGGCGTGAGCAGGCTCTTGTTTGTGCCGTTTAGCGCTTCTGTTTTTCTTGTAAAATGCGTGCTCCCAAGGCCTCAAGGGCCGCGCGTAGGGGGCTTTCTTCCATATCGGGCACAGTGCATTGCGGGTTAGGGCGTAGAGAGGGCGCGAGGCGTTTAGGAGCTGCCAGCCTTATGCCTGCCTGCGGGTCTTGTACAAAGCGCAAACGCGCCACAAGGCCATGCCCACACCACGTATTAATACGCGCCACAAGGGCATCGCTTAAATGTTGCAATTCCATAGCCACGGGCCCAGCACAGGCAATGGTTAAAGTGCCAGCACTGAGTTTGCTTGGGGTTGTTACGGCGGCATGGGCGGGGCCTACAATATCGGCCCAGTCGGTAAAGACCTGCACACTGGCGGGTGAGCGGCGGCGGAAAGCAGGGGCCGTAACTGCTGGCAATAAGGCTGCCAAGCTGCGGGCCGTTAAGGCGCGTTTGGGGGGCTCTGGCGGTGGTGTGGCGCCAGTTTTGCCCCGCGTTGTTTTGGGGGCAGCTTTTGTGCCCGGCGGCGTGGTGCGTGCACTGGGCGCTGTGCTGCCTGTGCGTGCGCCAACCTTGCCGGAGCGTGTGTCCTTCGCCATAACGTCCTCCGTGAAAATACCGCCCGCCCATTTACTGCTCGACTGGTACGACCGCCACCGGCGTGTTCTACCGTGGCGCTCCGGCCCCGGCCAGAGCGCAGACCCTTACCATGTCTGGCTGAGCGAGATCATGCTTCAGCAAACAACGGTTAAAGCGGTGGGGCCGTATTATCATCGGTTTTTGGAAAAATTTCCAACCGTGCAAGACCTCGCCAGCGCTGAGCGTGATGCCGTGTTAGCGGCGTGGGCCGGGCTTGGCTACTACTCCCGCGCGCGTAACCTGCATGCGTGTGCCCAACAGGTGGTGGCTTTGGGGGGCTTTCCTCATACGGTAGAAGGGCTGCTTACCCTACCCGGTATTGGGGCTTACACGGCCGCAGCCGTAGCCGCCATTGCTTTTGGTGTGCCCGTGGTGCCGGTTGATGGCAATGTAGAGCGTATTACCGCCCGCCTGTTTGCCATAGAAGCCCCCCTGCCAGCCGCCCGTAAAACACTGGCCCAGCTTGGTGCACAGTTAAACGAGGGCAAAGCCGCGCAAGCCCGCCCGTCTGACTTTGCGCAGGCTTTGTTCGATTTAGGGGCCTCTTTATGTGCGCCGCGCTCTCCGGCGTGTGGGGTGTGCCCGTGGCAGGGGCATTGTGCGGGCCAAAAAACGGGGCTTGCCCCAAGCCTGCCCCGGCGTACCCCAAAAGCGGTTAAGCCCGTGCGTTATGGCGTGCATTTTCTGGTGGTAGATGAGGCAGCCCAAGTGCTGCTGCGTAAACGCCCAGAAACCGGCCTGCTTGCCGCCATGACCGAGCTACCCGGCACAGAGTGGCGCACAACCCCATGGCCCCAAGCCGAGGCCCTGCGCCATGCCCCCGTACCCGCAGACTGGCAGCCCTGTGGTACGGTTAAGCATGTTTTTACACATTTTACGCTTGAGGTGAGTGTATTTGCCGCACAGGTAAAGCGTTTTTCTAACCAGGCTGGGCAGGTCGGGTTTTTAGCGCCCGTGGGGCAGGTTGCCAGCCTGTCTTTACCATCGGTTATGATGAAGTGTTTGAAAGCAGGCTTGAAAACTCTTGAGGGGTAAAGCCGTTCTAGCCATGTGGTGCGTGAGCCGCACCGCATTATAGATACATGTATCATGGCCTAGTATAACGCGCGTTTTGCGTGGGTTTGGGAGAAGTTTTTAATGGTGTTCCATCACGTTCCGCCGCGCAAACGCCCAGAAAGTGCCGCCGGGGCGAACAGCCGCCCCGGTGTGTTACTGCTTAACTTAGGCACACCAGATGACACGGGCTACCGCTCTGTGCGGCGCTATTTGTCTGAATTTTTGTCTGACCGGCGGGTGATTGAAGGCTCACCACTGTTTTGGCAGCCTATTTTGCAAGGTGTGGTGCTAACCGTGCGCCCCGGCAAAAGCGGCAAAGCCTATGACCGCATTTGGGATAAAACCCACAACCAAAGCCCTTTGCGCGTGTTTACCCGCAACCAGTCTGCCCAATTGGCGCAACGCTTTGCGGCAGATGATGTACCGGTGGCGTGGGCCATGCGCTACGGCCAGCCTTCTGTAA
Organism: Acetobacter orientalis; assembly: GCF_000963965.1. Classification (GTDB taxonomy): domain Bacteria; phylum Pseudomonadota; class Alphaproteobacteria; order Acetobacterales; family Acetobacteraceae; genus Acetobacter; species Acetobacter orientalis. The sequence goes on along the minus strand of NZ_BAMX01000002.1, from coordinate 16,273 downwards.
AGCAAGGCCTGCATGACCTGATGGAGCAAGGGTGTGACCGCATTTTGGTTATGCCGCTTTACCCCCAATATAGTGCCACAACCACCGCCACCGCAAACGACCAGTTTTTTCGTGCTCTTATGCACCTGCGTAACCAGCCAGCCACGCGCACACTGCCAGCTTTTCCAGACCACCCGGCGTATATTGAGGCCTTGGCGGCCTCTTTGCGCACGGGGCTGGCGCATTTGCCTACGCCACCGCAAATGGTTGTTGCTTCCTTCCATGGGTTGCCTAAAGCCTATGTTGAAAAAGGTGACAGCTACCAAGCTGATTGCGTACGCACCATTGAGGCCCTGCGCACGGCCATGGGCATGACAGCAGAAACACTGCCGCTTACCTTTCAGTCCCGCTTTGGGCCAACCAAGTGGCTAGAACCTTACACAGCGCCATTTATTGAAGCCCTGCCCGAAAAAGGCATTAAGAATATTGCCGTTATTACGCCTGGCTTTATGGCAGACTGTATTGAAACGCTGGACGAAATTGGCAACGAAGTGCGAGACGAGTTTATGGCCAAAGGGGGTGAGCACTTTACGCTTATACCCTGCCTAAACGACAGCACCCCGTGCATAGACTTGCTAGAACAACTGGCCCGGCAAGAACTGGCAGGCTGGCTGTAAAGCTTAAACCAACGTTGGGTTTTTGGGCGGCTTAATAACAGGCCGCTCTGTTTTGGACGGAAACAGGCAGGGGGTGGTGGCAGCGCACCGCCAGCATTCGGGTTTGCGGGCTTTGCACACGTAGCGGCCTTGTAAAATAAGCCAATGGTGCGAATCGCGTATCATGTCTGTGGGTATGCGGCGCTCTAGGGCGGCTTCTACGGCTTCTACCGTTTTGCCCCGGCCAAGGCCAGTACGGTTAGCCAGCCGGAAAACATGCGTATCGACCGGCACAGTGGGTTGGTTAAAGGCAACATTTAGCACCACATTGGCTGTTTTACGGCCTACACCGGCCAAGGCCTCTAACTCGGCACGGGTGCCGGGCACTGCCCCATTATGGCGTGCCAATAATTGGCGCGAGAGTTCAACAACATTCTTGGCTTTATTGCGCCATAACCCAATAGTGCGAATAAGCGCCCCCACGCCTTCGTCACCTAACTGCACCATGGCCGCAGGATTAGGGGCTTTGGCAAACAAAGCCGGTGTTACGCGGTTAACCGATGCATCTGTGGCTTGGGCAGACAGCACAACAGCAACCAAAAGGCTAAATGGGTCAGAATAGAGCAATTCTGTCTCGGCGTTTGGCCATGCTTTAGCAAGGTCTGCCAGAAAAAGGCGCACTTCTTCTGGTTTCATGTCACGCGGGGCTTGGGTTGCCGTTGGCTTTGCTGCTGCGGCTATTTTACGGGGTGTGGCCGCTTTGGCTTTGGGGTTACTGGCCCGTTTGGCTGTGGTTTTTGTGCTGGGTGTAGCCGCTGTTTTACCGGTAGTTTTTTTTGGGGCGCGTGCTGTGGCCTTTGGGGCCGCCGCTTGTGTTGTGCGGCGGCTACGGGCAGCTGGCGTGGCTTTGGGTGCTGCTTCCTGTAGGGCAGGTGCCGGAGGTAACGTGCTAAGGGGGCTTGGTTTTTTGGCCATGCTGCATTTTAGGCGTGTTGCAGGGGGCAGTCCATGCTGTAGCGGTATTTGCTTGGGTGGTTTGCTAAAACTATAAGGGCAAGATACAGTTTGCTCCCGTCTTTTGGCTGTTTGCCGCCACTCAGCCGCCCCGAGACCTGAATTTTTCGGAATATTTGCATGAATACCCCCTCTTCCGGTGCGCAGCCTGCCGCACGGAGGCAAAATTTGTTTGTCGATGTCCTGAAATTTGTCATGCGCCGCTGGCTCGATTTTCCAGTCCCGCTCTGGATTACGGTGGCCGGTGTAACCTTTGCCACCTTGCTTGATGTGCTTATGCCCGTATTGGCGGGGCGCTTGGTGTCTGACGTAGCTGTGCCTGCTGCACAGTCTAGCCGCACGCACGATGCGGTTTGGATGTTGTTTGCCATGGCGGCCTGTGGTGTTGGCGGCGTGTTAGGGCGGCGTGCGGCATATTTGGGCATTACCCACTTAACAACACGGGTTATGCAAAAAATTGCCACGCAGGCTTTTGCGCACGTGCAGCGTCTTTCAACAGACTGGCACGCAAATACTTTTGCGGGTTCAACTGTGCGCAGGCTTACGCGGGGCATGTGGGCGGTCGATATGTTGGATGACACGCTGCTGCTTATGCTCATTCCCGAGGTGTGCCTGCTTATTCTCACCACCTTGGTGCTGGCTTGGCATTGGGTGTTTATGGGGGTCGTGCTGGGGGTGCTGTCTGTGCTGTTTATTGCGCTGTCTTGCACACTTACCCTGCGCTATGTGGCTCCGTCTGCGCGCGATGCAAACCAGTGGGACAGTAAAGTGGGCGCAGCCTTAGCAGATGCCATAACGTGTAATCCCGTGGTAAAAACCTTTGGTGCAGAAACCCGTGAAGAAAGCCGGCTTGCACAAATAGTCGATAAATGGCGCACCTATACCATTCATACCTGGACACGCGGTACAGATAGCGCAGGCCTACAAAACCTTATGGTTACCATTATGCGGCTGGTTTTGGCTGGGGCGGCAGTGTGGTTGTGGCTCAAAGGCCTAGCTGGCCCCGGTGAGGTTGCCTACGTGCTTACCATGATGTTTTTGGTACAAGGCTATTTGCGCGATATCGGGCAGCAGGTTTCTGTTGTGCAGCGCTCAGTTAACGAAATGGAAGAGCTGCTGGTGCTGTGGCGCACGCCGCCTTCTGTGCAAGATGTACCGGGGGCCATACCTTTTAAGGCGCAGGCCGGGGATATTCGGTTTGAGCATGTTGATTTTCAGTACGCGGGCCAGAAAAAACAGATTTTTTCAGACCTCAACGTTCATATTCAAGCGGGTAGTCGTGTTGGGTTAGTGGGGCCGTCTGGCTCGGGTAAATCAACCTTCACTAAACTTTTGCAACGGCTTTATACCCTTAATGGCGGCCGTATTGTGGTTGACGGGGTAGATATTGCCAGCGTGCAGCAATCTGCCTTGCGGGCTGAAATTGCCTTGGTGCCGCAAGAGCCCATCTTGTTTCACCGTAGCTTGGCGGAGAACATTGCCTACGCCCGGCCCAACGCCACACAGGCCGAAATTGAAGAAGCAGCCCGCCTCGCCAATGCGTCTGAGTTCATTAACCGCCTGCCTGATGGGTATGAAACTTTGGTGGGTGAGCGCGGGGTTAAGCTTTCTGGGGGTGAGCGCCAGCGTGTTGCCATTGCCCGTGCCTTTTTGGCCAATACCGCCATTTTGGTTATGGATGAGGCCACCGCCAGCCTAGATTCTCAGTCTGAGTCCTTGGTGCAAGAGGCCATGCAGCGGCTTATGGTAGGGCGTACTGTGATTGTAATTGCGCACCGTTTGGCCACAGTTGTTGACCTAGACCGTATTCTGGTTTTTGCCCACGGGCAGGTGGTAGAAGATGGCGCGCATACAACATTAATTCAGAAACCAAACGGCCTGTACAGGCGTTTATACGAGTTGCAGTCGCTTGATGCGTAACGGGGAACTAAATACAAAAGCCCAGAAGCACACTGTTGCGATATAGACACAGATTGTTGCGAAATCGTGTCTTCTGGTATTTTCCACAATGCACCGCACAAAAAGTAATATAACAATTAAACGTTGTTATTGGTTATTTGTGTTGGGAGCGACCCCCTCGTGCGTCAGCGTTTTGTAGTGCCCGGTACCCTTTTTTCTCGTTCTACCAAAGCTTATGGCATGGGCCGTGGCTGCTCGCGCATGGTGCTGGCTGCCACGTTGCTTTCTAGCCCGGTTGGGGCGTGGGCTGCTGGTGTGTCTGCCGTTGCGGGCCAAAGCGAAGATGCTGCACCTGCAAAAGCAGCTGCTCATAAAACAACGCGCCACGGCACACAGGCCGCACAAAACGCAAAAACTCTCACGGCCCCGTTACAGGTTACTGAGCGTACACCCGTTGATAGCACGGGCGAAGAAAGCGTGATTGTAACCGGCACGCGTGAAACAGGCCGCAAAGCCCGCCAAAGCCTTGCTCCGATTGATGTGGTTTCTGCCAAGCAAATTAGCCAAACAGGCCAGCCTAACTTGCGGGAGGCCCTGGCGCAGTTGCTGCCTTCGCTTACCATGCCAACCGGCGGGTTTGATACGGGGGCACTCACAGACTCCATCAGCTTACGTGGCCTGAACGCTAACGAAACACTGGTTTTGGTTGACGGTAAACGCCGCCACACTACAGCCAATATCTACGCAGACCCCGGCCCACAGCAGGGCACAACCCCTGTTGATATCGACATGATTCCCATGGCCGCCATAGACCATGTTGAAGTGCTGCGTGACGGCGCATCGGCTCAATATGGTTCAGATGCTGTGGCAGGTGTGGTCAATATTATTCTTAAAAAGCAGGACCATGGTTTCCATGCTGAATCCATCTCCGGCATTACCGCTGCTAAAGATGGTTTCCAGCAAGGCGTTTACCTAGATGGTGGCGCTAAGCTGGGTCAGCGCGGCTTTATTCATGTCAGTGGGGATTTTTACCACACAGACCACACCTACCGTAGCGCGCCAGATGCCCGTACAGGCACCAAGGTTAACAATGTTCTGGGCCAGCCCGAACAAACACGCCAAAGCGTTGCGATTAAAGCCGGGTACGACCTAACCGACACCATTCAGGCTTACGGCACAGCAACTTATGCGCACCGTCATGCTGAAGCATATCAGAACTATCGTTTACCAAGTGCCATAGATAGCACAAAATACCCGCAATATGCAGCGCTTTACCCTAATGGGTATTCCCCACTGCAAACGCTAGAAGAAAACGATTACGAGCTAACAGCCGGTGTCAAAGGCGTTTTGGCAGGTTGGAATTGGGATCTTTCAACCGTTTACGGCCGTGATTATGATGATATTGGACTGAAAAATTCTTCCAACGTGTATTTGGAAAAAACCGAAGGCCGCACGCCTACAAAGTTTGATAACGTGCAGGGCTTTAATAACTCACAATGGACAAGCAGCTTTGATCTGTCCCGCAAGTTCCATTTTTCAGGGTGGCCGCACGATATTAACGTAGCGGGTGGTACATCGTACCGTTACGAAAGCTACTCTGTTGGCACAGGCTCATCAGACGCCACTGCTGGTACGGGCTCAGATGCGCTGCCGGGCACAACAGGGGGCAATGCAGGCAATTACAGCCGAGATGTGATTGCCGGATATATTGATGTTTCAACCCACCTGACCAAACATTGGCAGCTAGACCTTGCTGGTCGTTACGAGCACTATACCGATATTGGGGACACGCAAACCGGTAAGGTCTCTACCCGGTATGATGTTTCGCCGCGTCTTGCCTTTAGGGCGACTATTTCTAACGGTTTCCATGCGCCTACACTCGCGCAAGAGCATTATAGTGGTGTAGCGCTTTCTCCTACAGCTGCACGCGGCCTTATGGCTGTTAATTCGCCCGGTGCGCAGGCGAATGGTGCGGCCCCGCTTAAAGCTGAGCGTTCAACCAACGTAAGCGGTGGTATTGTAGTTGAGCCAATTCGCAAACTGCACGTGACCGTAGATGTGTACCAGATTAACCTGCGTGACCAAATTATGCCCGGTGGTCAGATTTATGGTGCGCAAGCCTTAAAAGCATTTACCTTGAATGGTTTTAATCTGCCAAGCGATGCAAACACATGGTCAAGCGCATCTCTTTCCACTCACTGGTTTGCTAACGTGGCCAGCACCCGTACACAAGGGCTTGACCTAACAGCCACCTACCCGACCCAATTAGGAAACTTTGGCCGTATTGATTGGGATGTTGCAATTAACCTTAACCGTACACGTCTTAGCCATCAGTCTTACGGTAATAACGGTCAAGCTCTGCTTAACCCGCAAAGCATTGCGTATCTGACAACGGCTTACCCACGCAGCAAAATTATTTTTGGTGGTCGTTTAACAACTGGCAAATGGACATTTGGCCTGCATGAGGTGCGTTATGGTCAGGTTACGTCTCAATTAAGTTATTACGGCGGGGCCGGTAACACGAGCTCTCTGTCTGGTGCTGATAACTACCGCCAATTCCATAACTCGCCCAAGTTTATTACCAATATGGAGGTCACGTACCGTGCCCTGCCGCAACTGGCCTTTACGCTTGGTGGCAACAACCTGTTTAATGTCTACCCAAGCCGCGTGCCAGAAAACAACCGCTACCTTGGAGCCCCCCAGTACTACATGAGCACCTCCCAGCTGGGTATGAACGGTGGGTTCTACTACCTGCGTGCAGATGTAACCTTCTAAAGAAAAGAATTTTTACAAATAAATGGTGGTGTTATGCACGTAACCCACCATTAAAAAAGGCCTTACCCCATAAGGGGTAAGGCCTTTTTATTGTAATAGACTAGCCCCTATACACACTGTTTTGGTAGTTGGTGTTCTAACAAAACAGATAGGCTGGGTTTTAGCCTTCTATCTGGCTAAAGTCCGCAATAAGGCGTGTCATACGGCCTAGGCGGGCTAACAGGTGTAGCCGGTTTAGGCGTAGGGCTGGTTCTGGCGCGTTAACGGTTACTGCTTCAAAAAAGTGGTCTAGCGGGGTGCGCAGGCTGGCGGCATCCCGCATGGCATCGGTAAAACGTTCTTCTGCAAAGGCTGTTTCTACAGCGGGTTCAACGCGGTCGAGCGTTTGGGCCAAGGTGCGTTCTTCATCTTGCGTATAAAGGCTGGCATCGGGCGTTTTTTCGTGCGGGCCGTCTTTTTTGTCTTCAATACGCAAAATATTGGCGGCACGGCGGGTCGCTGCCAGTAGGTTTTTGCCGTCTTCTGTTTCAAGCATGTTTTGCAGGGCTTGGGCGCGGGCCAGCAGGCGCACTATGTCTGTATCGGTATTGCCAACAGAAATAGCGGCCAGACAGTCATACCGTGCGCCTTCAGCACGCAACTGCACACGCAGGCGTTCTGCAATAAACTGCGGTAGCAGGGCTAGGTCTGGTGCATTTTGCAGGTTAGCGGGCAGGGTTTCTGCTGCCAGCGTGAAAATTTCAACCAGATCAAGCCGTAAGCCGTTTTCGCGTATCAGGCGAATAATACCCAAAGCAGCACGGCGCAGGCCAAAGGGGTCGCCGGAGCCAGAGGGTTTTTCACCTGCGGCAAAAAAGGCTGCCAGCATGTCAAAACGGTCAGCCAGCCCAACCACTACGGCTACGGGGGCTGTGGGCACCGTGTCTCCGGGGCCGCGGGGCTGGTATTGCTCGCTAATGGCTTGGGCTACGTGTTCGCTCTCGCCATCGTGGCGGGCGTAATAGCCGCCCATAACGCCTTGCAGCTCAGGAAATTCGCCAACCATACCGGTGGGTAGGTCAGTTTTGCTTAGCAGGGCTGCCCGTTCACATTCGGCTTTAGGCGCACCAACCCTATCGGCTATCAGGCCAGCCAAGCGCACCATGCGGCGGGTGCGCTCACCTTGCGTGCCGAGTTTGGCATGGAAGGTAATGTTATCCAGCGCACTCAGGCGGCTTTCCAGCGTTTGTTTGCGGTCAAGATCCCAAAAATGGCGGGCATCGGCAAAGCGGGCGCGTAGTACGCGCTCGTTGCCTGCAACAACCAGTGCGCCGCCATCTGTGGGTTTAATGTTAGCTACAAAGGCAAAGCGGGGTGCGGCTGTACCATCGCTGTTGCGCAGGGCAAAGTAGCGCTGGTTTACCCGCATGGACACCTGCATGACCTCGGGGGGGAGATCCATAAACCGGTCATCAATTTGCCCAAGAAAAGGTACGGGCCACTCAACTAGCCCGGCTACTTCATCAACCAAGCCAGCATCGGGTACAATGCTTAGCCCTTCGCTGGCGGCTAAGGCTGCCAGTTCTTTGCTAATCACGCTGCGGCGCTCTGTGGCATCAACCATCACAAAGCGCTCACGCAGGGTGTGTGCCCAGTTGTCTGCACTTGTTACAGCCACTGCCCCCGGTGCCATAAAGCGGTGGCCTTCGGTCAGGGTGTCTGTGCTCAGATGGTGGCCGTTATCCTCATCGTGCGCCAAAGCAAAGGGTACGACTGTGCCGTCAAACAGGCATAAAATGCGGCGTAGCGGGCGTACCCATGTAAAGCTGCTGCCTGCACCCCAGCGCATAGACTTGGGCCACGGAAAGCGGCGCAGTAGCTCTGGCAGTACGGCAGCAATATGGGTACGGGCTTCTAGGGCTGGTTCATCACGCTCGAGCACCCAAAAGCCGTTTTGTAGGCTTAAAGCATCGCGTGTAATGCCGTGTTTGCGTGTAAAGCCGTCTAGCGCTTTATCGGGCGAACCTTCACGTGGGCCGCGCTCAGAAAGTGTGCGGCCGGGCACCATGTCGTTTAAGGTTAGGCTTGCGGCAATGCGGCGGGGGCCGGTAAAAATGCGGGCGTCTTTGGGGGCCAGCGGGGCAAGGGCCTCGGTTAGCAGGCGCAGCAGGGTTTCACCGGCTTGTTGCTGCATGCGGGCGGGAATTTCTTCAGAAAAAAGTTCTATCAGCAATTCAGGCATGATCTTACTTGTCCTCGCCAGCCAGCCACGTTTCGCAGCACAATTTTGCCAGTGTCCGCACGCGGCCAATGTAGGAGGCGCGCTCGCTCACGCTAATAACCCCACGCGCATCAAGCAGGTTAAACAAATGGCTGGCTTTTAAGCACTGGTCATAAGCGGGCTGGGCCACGCCTGCTTCTGCTAATGCCACGCTTTCTTTTTCGGCATCTGCAAAATGGCGGAACAAAAGGTCTGTGTCGGCCAGTTCAAAATTATGGCGCGAATAGTCTTGCTCGGCGCGTAAAAACACATCGCCGTAGGTTAGGCCGGTGCCGTTGTAGTCAAGGTCGTACACATTTTCCACACCCTGCACATACATGGCCAGACGTTCCAGCCCGTATGTTAGCTCGGTTGAAGGGAGCACAACGGGAATACCACCAACCTGCTGGAAGTAGGTAAACTGTGTCACTTCCATACCATCGCACCAGACTTCCCACCCTAGGCCCCATGCGCCAATGGTGGGGTTTTCCCAGTCATCTTCCACAAAGCGGATATCGTGTTTGTCGGGGTCAATGCCAATAGCGCGGTAGCTGTCTAGCAGCAGCTTTTGGCTTTCTTCTGGTGTGGGTTTGAGCAGTACCTGGTATTGGTAATAATGCTGCAAACGGTTGGGGTTTTCACCATAACGGCCATCAGACGGGCGGCGGCAGGGCTGCACATAGGCGGCCTTCCATGGGGTGTTGCCCAATGCCCGCAACGTGGTGTGGGGGGAGAGTGTGCCCGCACCCACTTCCGTATCATACGGCTGGAGAATGGCGCAGCCCTGCCGTGACCAGAACTGGTGGAGGGTCAGGATTAAATCCTGAAAGGAAAGAGGCCGCTCGGTCGGGCGGGGAGACGCCGGGTCCATGTCAGACTGAAACTCCGCAGTAAGAAAACAGTGTCAGAACAGCAAGCACGGCGCACCCCGCACAACAGGTACGGGGCAGGCCATGCCAGCCAGAAGGGCCACACCATACAGGTGTGTGCGGCATACAGGAAGAGAAGGGCAGCCACTCTGTGCAAATGCTCTTGCAACCTCTGCCATGGCGCGCCACATTTTTGTTAGAGTGATAGCGTATTATGCTGGTAAGAAAGGCATACTGGCGGCAACCAAGGCTATGCCAGCAGGCCGTAATCAGGCGGGAAGGTAGAAGATGAACAACGAAGAACGCGACCTTATTTCAAAGTTTGTCGCACGCGTAGGCGGTGCCCAGCAGGGCGGTTTTGGCAGCGTGCCTAGCACCCGCCCCAGCCTGCCCCCTATAGACCCTGAGGCAGACCAGTTTATTGCCCAGCAGTTTCAGCAATACCCCGAAGCCCGCTACCGCATTACGCAAATGGCCGTTGTGCAGGAAGCCGCTTTGGTAGAAGCGCAAAACCGTATCCAGCAGTTGCAGTTCCAGTTGCAGCAGGCCCAGCAGGCTGCGCAGCAGGCGCAACAGCAGCAAAAGTCTGGCAGTGGTTTTTTGGGTGGGTTGTTTGGCGGTGGCCAGCAGCGCCCGCAGCAGCAAACCCCGCCGGGTTGGGGTAACAATACGCAGGCCCCCCCGCCCCCCCCACAATACCAGCAAATGCCCTATGGCATGCAGCCCAGCATGTTCCAGCGTGGCGGTAGCGGCTTTTTGGGGTCTGCCCTTACAACGGCAACGGGGGTTGCCGGTGGTATGCTGGCAGCTAACGCCTTAACAAGCCTGTTTAGCGGCCACCATGATGGCGGTATGGGTGGTGATGCCGCAGGCGGTTGGGGTGCCCCACAGTCTGAAACCATTAATAACTACTATGGAGATAGTGCTGCGGGCCAAGACCCCTTTGCAGGCCAAGGCACAGCCGCAGACTCCAACTTTGATGCCGGTAATAATGACTGGGGTGGTCAGGATGCTGGTGGCGATGGTGGAGATTTTGGCGGCGGCTGGGGCGATGATAATTTTTAAGCCCCCAGCTTGCGTTATTGACTAAGGGAAAGGGCAGCAACGCGCTGCCCTTTTTATATTTTCTTAAAATTTCAAGATACAGCAACAGTATTTAGTTTGATGTTTCAGGCTTTTGTGGGTTCATGGAGCGAATAAGCTCCAGCACATTGCGCCGTACATTGGCATCAGGAATGGCGTAATACGCTTGTACGAGTTCAAGTGTTTCAGGTTGAGTGATAGTTTTTGCATCCATAGGGTCTGAACTACCACTGGGTGCGCCTTCAAATGCTTTGCGTATTTGTGCAAAACCTTCTTTTTGTAGGGTGCCCGGTTGGGGGTGGCGGTCAACACCGTCAAAAAAGAAGTCGAGGGGGACATCAAGGGCGCCAGCAATATCATAAAGCCGTGAGGCCCCAACCCGGTTGGCCCCGCGTTCGTATTTTTGAATTTGCTGGAATGTAATACCCACCAACTCGCCCAGTTTTTCCTGCGAAAAGCCCAAGGCAATACGGCGCAGTTTAATGCGCTTGCCCACATAGGCATCTACAGACGTGGCTCTGGGTACCACCGTGTGGCTTGGGTCAGTGTTAGGAAATTTTGTGTTTGTCACAGTTTTTGCCAGGTGATGGGGACAGGCAATGGAGGGGTCATGCGTGTGACCAGAACCTGTTTGTTAAGAAATAAGTAACTGTTTATTAATTTATTGTACCTGCTTGCGCTGTGCAATAGGCAGCAGTGCACTTATCCCAATCAAAAGACATAACAAGAACGGAATTATTCTTCCGTATAGGCCAAATAAAGGTACGGGCAGAGCCGCTGGAAGTGCTGTGACCAGTGTATCTGTTTTATTCCAGCCTAGGCGGCCAAGTTCGTGGCCATAGCCATCATAGGCAATAGAAATGCCGGTATTGGCGGCACGGGCTACTGGCAAGCCTTCTTCTACTGCGCGTAAACGCACTGAGGAAAGGTGCTGCCTTGGCCCTGCACTATCTCCAAACCAACCATCGTTTGTGACATTGGCAAACCAGCGCGGGCGGTCTGCTTTATCGACCACAGCGCCAGAAAAAATAACTTCATAGCAAATAAGTGGGCCAGCAGGCGGTATGTTGGGCAAGTGCCATGTTTGGGGGCCGGGGCCAGCGGCTAAACCGCCTTGTGGTACAATTTGGAGCGGAATGTGCTTGGGCTGGTACTCCCCAAACGGTACAAGCCGGGCCTTGTCATAAAGCGCTTCAATACCGCCATCGGGCGCAAGTGCCAGTATGGAGTTGCGGTACCGCCCGTTATCATCTTGGCGTAGGGCGCCAATTAACCCGGCATCAGCCCCCGCAGCCCATGCCATAATAATTTGCCGCGCACGTGGGCTGTCTTGCAGCAGCGTATAGCCGGGGAAAGACGTCTCGGGCCACAAAAAGACGATAGGCCGCTCTGCCTGAGCGGGGTTTTGTGCACGCAAAGCTTTTGCTTGTTGTACGCCTTGGGCGGTAAGGGTCAGGTAGCGTTCAAAAATAGTACGGGGGCTTTGGTGCCCAACTTTTTCTATTTCTGGCACATTGCCTTGTACCATCACCGCGATTGGCCCTAATGGGCCGCTTGGTGTGGCAAAATGCAACCGGGCAACACCAGCCCCAACCCACATTACGGCAAGCAGTGTGCCAAAAATACCCGTGCTGCGGCGCAGAATGCGAGAAAAATAAGGGGTATACGTGGTGGTGCGCGCCAAGCAGATTTGGTCTCGTAGGGCCGTACCACAGAACAGGGCAGTGAATACCAGCACAAGGGTCATGCCATCGACCCCCAACCATGCTGCAGGTTGAATAAGCACATCACCCACGCGACCCGGCAGAGCAAAACCGCTGCCAAGTGGGTTCCATGGAAAGCCGCTGAACAAAAACACCCGGGCCATATCAAACAGTGTCCAGAGTGCGGCAAAGAGCGCCATACGGCGTGGGCCTGTTGGTACAATACGGCACAGTGCGGCAGGCGCGGCTGTTAAGGGGGCTAAAATGAGCGCACACCCCAAAGACGGAAATGGCACAAACCACCAAAAGTCTTCAGCGCGGATCATAACTGCATTTACCAGCCAATAAAGGCTGGCTGCATATAACCCAAAACCAAATAACCCACCGGCCCAAGCCGCCCGTTTCCAAGACGGTGCACGGTCTATGGCAGCAAACAGGGCAGGGAAGGTAAACAGCAACACAGGCAGGGCATGCACGGGCGGCAGCGCCGTGGCAGACAAAACCCCCAACCCTAGCATAATGCAGGTTTGTTGCACCCCTTTGCGAGAGGGCAAGCCAATACGGCGTAGACCAGCACGGAAAGGGAGTGTTCGTTTCACAGAGGCTCTTTAAAGGAGTGTCTTAGCGGGCGCGCTTAGTCCAGCGCGTCACGCAGGCGGCGCTCATAATGGCGGTAATATTTGTCTGCCAACAGCTCGCTTTTCACCAGAACGGCAACGTCTGTGGTGTTAAACTGCGGGTCAATAACCGCGCCATCACCCACATAACCACCAAGGCGTAGGTAGCCTTTGATTAAGGGGGGCAAGCGCGTTAGGCACTTACGGAAGTCGAGGGAATGGGGGTCTGTCCGTAGCATTTCAACCCGGCGCTCTGGCAAAGCTTTTACACGCAGTGCCGGAGGGGCCAAATGGTTGTGGTACAGGTAGGTGAGCTCATCTGCCATGCTATCGGGGTCTGTGCCGGGTAGGCTTGCACAGCCAAACAGCACATCAATACGATGCAGAAAAATGTAGGAGGCAATACCCCGCCATAAAAGCTGCATGGCGGCCCGGCCACGGTAGTTTTTATCTACGCAGGAGCGGCCCACTTCAAGCAAGCGGCCCGGAAACTCTGTTAAGGGCGAAATATCATACTCGCTTGAGGAGTAGAAATGTCCAATTTTAGCCGCTGCGTCGCTTTGCACCAGCCGGTACGTGCCCACAACCCCGCGTGCGTCTGAGGCAATGCTGTTATCAATCACCAAAAGGTGGTCGGCTACGGCATCAAACTCGTCACTATCGCGCTTTAGGCGGAGGGTCTCTGGGTCTGGGTGTGCGCCCATTTCTTCATAAAATACGCGGTAGCGCAGGGCTTGTGCGGCGTCACGCTCGGCTTCGGTGGCGGCAATGCGCACACTCAGGTTGCCGCCATGCAATTCCGGAAAGCCGTTGCGTTCCAGCTCAAGGGTAGAGAGAGAGGCAGCAGTGTTTTGTTTGGCTGCGCTCATGATGGCTCTCCACTCCGTTTGGCTTTGCTGGCTACAGCGGGTTTGGCGGTGGCTTGAGCGCTTGGGCGTTTTTTACCAAACAGCTCCAGCCGCATAGACACAAAGTCAAAGCCTAACCGCTGGGCAACTTTGCGCATAAGCTCTTCGTGTTCGGGGTCTTCAAACTCAATAACCTTACCATTATCCACATCTATGAGGTGGTAATGGTGGTTATCGCCTTCGTTTACTTCGTAGCGGGCGCGGCCGCCGCCAAAGTCGCGGCGTTCCAGAATACCCTTTTCTTCTAAAAGGCGCACTGTTCTGTAAACAGTTGCCACCGAAATACGGGCATCTAGCGCAGCAGCGCGACGATAGAGTTCTTCTACATCGGGATGATCATCTGCATCTGACAGAACACGGGCGATCACGCGCCGCTGTCCGGTCATTTTCAGGCCATGTTCTACACAGAGCTGCGCGATCCGCGATTCTTCTGCCGACTGAGATTTCAAGGGCGCAAATCCTGCTTCTTTACCACCTGCGTTTGTCCTTATCAGGTAGCCGAAATAAAGGGGGTTTGTCCAATTTTACACGCCAACGCAGGTTTTCTATGCTGCGGCTTTGCGCACAAGGCCCGTGTCTTGGCATGGTATTGGGCCACCGGAGGCTATAAAAATGATGCACGATATCCCTCTTTTACCAGACAGCACCGTGCCCGGTATAAAGGTGCTCGACCTTATTCACGAAAAATGCCCCATGACCTTTGTACGTACACGGCTGGCGTTAGATAGCCTGCCCTCTGGCGGTACGCTGGCGGTACGGTTGCAGGGGGCAGAACCGCTTAAAAACGTGAAACGCTCGGTCTTGGCTCTTGGCCACCTTGTTTTGGGTGAGCAGCCAGAGCGTGACACAATTGTGATTTTAACCGTGCAAAAAAAATAAGCCCGGTTGGGGGGCTTTGTTGGGCCGCATACAACAACAGGGGGCCATAAGCCCCCTGCTGCATAGGCGCTAAGACTGGTCGCCTTAGTTATTCATGGCTTCAAAGAAGTCATTGTTCGACTTGCTGTATTTGAGCTTGTCGAGCAGGAAGTCCATGGCATCCATTGTGCCCATAGGGGCCAGAATACGGCGCAGCACCCACATTTTAGACAGGGTAGCGCGGTCAACCAGCATTTCTTCCTTACGGGTGCCACTCTTTGTAATATCAATGGCCGGGAAGGTGCGCTTGTCAGCCAGTTTCCGGTCAAGAATCAGTTCAGAGTTACCCGTGCCTTTGAATTCTTCAAAGATCACTTCGTCCATACGGCTGCCGGTATCAATGAGCGCGGTCGCAATAATGGTGAGAGAGCCGCCTTCTTCAATATTACGGGCCGCACCAAAGAAGCGTTTGGGCCGCTGTAGGGCGTTGGCGTCCACACCACCGGTCAAGACTTTACCAGATGATGGCACAACAGTGTTGTAAGCACGGGCCAGACGGGTAATGGAGTCGAGCAGAATAACCACGTCGCGTTTGTGCTCAACCAGACGTTTGGCTTTTTCCAGCACCATTTCGGTTACCTGCACGTGGCGGTGTGCTGGCTCGTCAAAGGTAGAAGAAATTACTTCGCCACGCACAGAGCGGGCCATGTCGGTTACTTCTTCAGGGCGCTCATCAATGAGCAGCACAATCAGGAAGCATTCGGGGTGGTTGGCAGAAATGGAGGAGGCAATGCTTTGCAGCATGACCGTTTTACCAGTGCGCGGTGGGGCCACAATAAGGGCGCGCTGGCCCATACCAATGGGGGCCACAAGGTCTATCACGCGGGGGGTAAAGTCTTGGGTGCTTTTGCCTTTTTTACCCTTGGTTTCTGCAACCGGCGGGGCAGCGCTCTCAACTTCCATCTGAAGGCGGCGCTCGGGGTAAAGCGGGGTCAGGTTATCAAAGTTGATCCGGTGGCGTACGGCCTCTGGCGGTTCAAAATTGATACTGTTGATTTTAAGGAGTGAGAAATAACGCTCACCATCACGTGGTGCGCGAATTTGCCCTTCAACCGTGTCGCCCGTGCGCAGGCCAAAGCGGCGCACCTGTGTGGGGGAGATATAAATATCGTCCGGGCCGGGCAGGTAGTTAGACTCGGGAGAGCGGAGATACCCAAACCCGTCGTGCAAAATCTCGAGCGTGCCATCACCGTAAATGGCCTGATCGTTGTCTGCCAGCGCCTTGAGAATAGCGAACATCATGTCCTGCTTGCGCAGGGAGGATGCGTTTTCGATATTCAGGTCTTCGGCGCAGGCTAGAAGGTCGGCCGGAGATTTGGCCTTGAGTTCCGCAAGATGCATTGAAAAATGCCCTAATTGGCAAGTAGGTCACAAAAGGGAGGTCTGGATCGTAATGGGGCCCCGGCACCGAAAAAGAACTGCCTGATGTAACGTGCTGAGACGTCACGCCGACAAAACCGACGCAGGGAAGGATCCTGACTTGGGGAGGAGGAGCACTGGGCAGGTGAAGTCAGCCAGTGTCTAGGCCCATAATATAGCTTTACGTGCCAGCGCAGTCAACCAGCTTGCCCGCCAGTGCCAGTGCCAGTGCCAGTGCCAGTGCCAGTGCCAGT
>NZ_BAMX01000003.1 GCF_000963965.1 Acetobacter orientalis | reverse complement strand
TGATTACTGAACAAATCTCTCTCCGGTAAACCCGGGGCAGTTCACTGCCGTTGAACCTGCGGCATGATTGACCGCCCAGGTCGCGATCCAGTCGAACAGCCCGTTTGCACGCGCCGTTTCACTGAGCAGCATCATGCCGATCAGAAACAGATAGACGTCGCCGCCCTTCAGGAGGCCGGTCTCCGCCATGGTCAGGGGGATCAGCCCCGTAAGCACGAGGGCTGCCGCCCCTATGACGGCCCATACCCACTCCGGGACCCGGAACGGTTGGATTATGACACCGGCCGTCGCCAGAGCCGCGATTGCCCAGATCGCCTCTTGGTGAAAGGTCATGCCGACACCTGATCGGCAGAGCGTAGGATCGATGCCGAGCCTATCCAGAGCCCCAGTGATAAGATTGCAAAACAGCCCAGACAATAAAACGCCACCGGATATCCGAGATCTTCGGCAAGCCATCCTCCCAGAGCCGGAGAAAGGCTTGCTCCAATGCCCTGCGCCGTCATGACCACACCCTGTCCGATATTGATGCGTCCGGTTCCGTTCAGCAGTCTGGCCACCAGACCCGGCACGGCGACACTCTGAAGCCCCGCACCGATCCCATCGAGGATCTGCACCGGCCACACCCCCCAATGCTGGATGAAGCTTCCCGCGATCAAACCACGCAGCGGTAGGGCGGCAAACGATATCAGCAGGACGATCCAGTACCCACGGTTCCTGACGACACGTATGGCCAGCAGGCTCACGACGATCATCACAGCCTGTGCGACCATCACAGTCATCGCCGTGAACATGGCGGGATTACCTTTGCCTGCACTGACGACCGCCATGCCGTAGAGCGGGAGCATCGCGGCATTTCCGAGATGGAAGAAACACAAACAACTCGCCAGAATGAGAAGAGGCTTGTGTCGCAGAAAGGATCGTAACCCCTCGGTCGTCCCCTCATCGTGAGCGGGTTCATCGTCCAGTCCGCGTGCAGCTTTATGATCTATGGATTTTTCCGGGATCAGGAGCACCGCAGAAATGGCGAACAGACCGAAGGCGACTTCAAGAAAGAAAATCGCTGAGAGGCCAAACTGCCATCCCAGCCAGCCGGACAGTCCGGCCCCGGCCATATTGCCGGCGTGGTTCCAGGCCTGGTTACGGCCAATTTGTGTGTTGAAGCCTTTCTGGCGCACGATCCCGAGCGTTATGGCCGCCATCAGAGGGCCAATCCCAGCTCCGGCCAAAGCAGTTGCAAGTTGACTGACCGTCACAACGAACGTTGCTTGCGAGCTTAGCAGAAGCAGTGAAGCAGAAATCGTGCAGAGCGCTGCCACAATGACGAGCAACCGCTTTTTCGTCGTGTGATCAATCAGCGCGCCCGCGGGAATGGTGGCGAGCATTCCGGCAACGCCACCCACGGTCATGACGGTTCCGATCGGTCCCGTCTGCCAGCCGTGACGCTGAAGAAAAACGCCCAGAAAGGGCCCTATCCCCGCCTGGACGTCCGCCATGAAGAAATTGAGAGCGCATAAGGCAAACAAGGCCCGATTGAGCCTCGGAATAGCAGGAGTTTCGTCAGTAATGCCTGTAGTGGTGCGGGGCGGGGTCATCACGTTCTCTTCGTTCAGCAGCAAACTTTAACTGCGTTCGAAAGAATAAGTTACAAAACTATTTTTCCCATGCTTTTTGTTGAATTTATTGACGTGATTATCGATGTTCACTCTTCGGATAAAGTCGTTCAATCAGGAAAATGTCCGCTCTCGGAAAATGCTTTTCTACGCTTTTACGTCTTGAGTGAGGGCGTGTTCTGACGGCAGTTTCTGCTTCACGAACAGCGTATTCTCTTGATGGGGTAATGATCCATTTGTCCGTCTTCCGAAAGAAATGTGGCGTGTTCAGCTTGCGCCTGCGCCATAAGGAGATGGTCAAACGGATCACGATGATGCAGAGGCAAAGACATCAGGATCTGCAGGTGTTCGGGCTGTATTTGTAATAGAGAGAAACCTTCTTCAGGAATGGCTGCCAGAATATCGTTCATATCCGCATCCAGCTTTCCGATACGGATTTTGATCGCAATTTCCCAGAGTGACACGATACTCACCAGAATATCGTGAACCGGGTCTGCGATGATTTCCCGTGCAGTCTCACCCAGCCGGTCGGAGTCCGAAAGCCACCACAGCAACGCATGCGTATCAAGCAGAACCTTCACAGGTCGCGTTCCATGCTTTCAAGAAGGTCCGTCGGTGTCTCATCAAAATCTTCGCTTATTCTGATCCGTCCGCGCAATGCGCCAGGTTGACGACGGGGGCGATAGGAAGAGGCTGGCGGCCGCAGTTCGGCTACGACCTGGTCATGAGACGTCACCAAGATCGTACTGCCCTGCCTGACCTGACGCAGATACGCTGTCAGGTTTCCCCGGAACTCCCGAACACCGATTTTCTGTGGTAATGGTGCGTTGTCTGAAAGATGCTGGCTCATGGCCTCCTCCCCATGTGTCATCATAACATGTACACATAGGGAGGAGGTAGAGAATTCCTGAGGCATATTCGATTTCAGAGATCAGTGGCTTCCGACAGTGCCAGAGCGTCCTCGACATCCACCCCAAGGTATCGAACCGTACTATCCAGTTTTGAATGACCCAGCAGGATCTGCACGGCCCGGATATTACCGGTTCGTTTGTAAATCATGGCAACCTTAGTCCGGCGGAGCGAATGAGTTCCATATTCCCCGGCGATCAATCCCACCGCCTGAACCCATTGATCCAGAAGCCGGGCGTATTGCCTTGTGCTCAGGTGAGCTTTGGCGCTGAGGCGACTTGGAAAAACATACTCATTCAAGCCACCACCTCGATGTTCCAGCCACGCCCGCACGCTTTCCCGCGTTGTTTCTGTAATTTCGAATTGCACAGGTCGCCGGGTTTTCTGCTGGACGACCATGGCTCGGTGGCGCACCTGACCACTGGTAACGATGTCGCCGATACGAAGGCTGACAAGATCGCAGACTCTGAGTTTGCTATCGAGAGCAAGATCAAACAAAGCTCTGTCTCTGACACGCTGTTCGCTCCCCAGCCAGAACCGAATAGCCCAGACGTGCTTTTCTTTGAGCGCCCGCTTGGCGCCAACCATTTTTCCTGCATTCCAAGGCACGGACGCCTTCAGCGTAGGCGATGGAAAACGCGTTTTCTTTTCCATGATACTTTCTCCTGATCAGCTGCACATGCAGCAATCAGAAGTCTGGAGGAGGACATCGGCGGATAACGAGAATTATTGCCGACCGTCCGCTTTTCGGAAACTGGAACGGCTCTTCTTTTGACCGAGATGAGGCGACTGCTGCCTGTCTGCTCCTGTATCATTGAGCAGACAGGCCGATCAGGGGGGGGTAAACGGAAGGTCGGCTTTGTGTCGGGTGATCGGTAAAACCGGACATTTACATGGACGACACTCGCGAACGCTTCACCCCATTTCAGGCGTTCAAATAGCCCATGAGACTTTCTGGAAGCCGACATTTTGCTCATAAAACTGCCAAGTACCAGCCAATTGATTCAGTGTAAGTGTTCGAGTCCTACCTGGTCCGCCGATTGCCCTCCATAGCCCGATATTGCCGCCGATCACCGTACACCACCGTTTCCGAGCTATTTTCCGATACTTGTGTGCCCAGGCCGACAGTGCAGCAGCTTTCGAGCAGAGCTGGTCGTTCATCGGCCTCGCCCGGCACGGTAGCTTCCGCCGGAACCTGCCACTCGTGCAGTACGGGGGTCGTCCGTAGAACCTTGTTCTGGGCAAACACCGGGGGCTGATTAAAGATAGGTGCGGGGCATGCCACGGAACTCACTTGCGGGTTGCAGCCCTAGCGTGGCATCCTCCAGTCGATGCCCAAAATTACAATCCCACCTGCACTCATCGACGCCGTAAAGGGAACTCGAGTTATCCCTTTTTTAGGAGCGGGAGCGTCAAAAGAGGCGGTTGACCTGCGCGGTAACCGCCCACCTGATGCCGACCAGCTCCGAGATGCGTTGGCGCAACATTTCTTCGGGAAGCCAATACCCAATAGAGATTTGATGACTGTTGCGGAGATGGCAATCCGCAACAGTGCTGGCCAATCGCTCGTGTTCGAGGAGGTGCGGAAGATCTTGGCGCCTTTTGAGCCGAGCGACGCGCATCGCGCTCTCGCCGACTTCAACTGGCGGATGATCGCGACGACTAATTATGACCTCTTGATCGAGCACGCGTACGCTGATGTGAAGGCGCGTCGGCAAAATCTCGTGAGATTTGTCAAAGACGATGAACCGGTGGAGGCCCGGCTCCAAGAGGCTGAGCGGCCTTTGGCGTACTTAAAACTGCATGGATGCCTCGATCATATCCATGACCGCGACATCCCCCCGATCCTGACGAAAGAAAGCTATTCCAGATACAAGGCAAATCGCACGCGGCTGTTTGGTAGGGTGGTGGACTACGCCCACGAGTCCACATTGCTGTTCATCGGGTATCGCCTCGACGATCCACATATCAGGAACCTAATTTACGACATCGGTGTAGAGAAACGGCCCCGTTGGTTTATGGTAACACCGGATGCCGAAGACTATGATGTAGATTATTGGGCCACGCAGAATGTTGGCATCATAAAGTGCCGCTTTGGCGAGTTCATGCACGCCCTCTCGGATGAGATACCGCCGCTTTTCAGGCAACTAGCCTCATCGACACAGACGGTCGACTTCCCGATCCGTAAACATTTTCAGAGTAACGAGCCGGAAAGTGAGAAGTTAAGGCAGGCCTTCGTCAAAGACCTCACTTATATCCACGCAAACATGGCGATTGAGGAGCAATCCCCCGAGCAGTTCTATCAGGGCTACGACACCGGCTGGGGTGGAATCGTGAACCGTCTCGATGTCCGACGTAAAGTCGAGGATGACCTCTTGTTCAAGACGCTTCTTGAAAACGAGAATCCTGCAGGGCCGAGTTTTATCATGCTCCGTGGTGCTGCTGGCGCAGGTAAGACGATCGCGTTAAAAAGGACAGCGTTTGAGGCTGCAACCGCGTCGGGCGCACTCGCCGTGTGGCTCGAGGAAGGCGGCGCGCTGCACTTCGACGTTATCGCGGAAATATACGATCTGAGCCGTCAGCCCATTTACCTGTTCATCGACCAAATCGGCTTCCGCGTGCATCAGGTCCTCTCCTTCCTCAGAAGCGCATGCGTGCGTTCGTTGCCGGTAATCGTGATCGGTGCCGAGCGTGATGCGGATTGGAACAGCTACTGTGGGGCGCTGGACATGGAGTTCCCCCCTGAATTTCTGAGGGTCAGTAATTTGTCCATGTCGGAGGTTGAGGGCTTGCTCGACCTGCTAGCTCGGCATGCCTGCCTAGGACTGCTTGGGAGGCTTTCGCGCGATGATCAAATCAGGGCCTTTATGGACAAAAATAGGGCGGATAGGCAGTTGCTCGTCGCCCTTCACGAGCTAACTCTGGGGAAACCTTTCGAGAAGATCATCCTTGAAGAGCACCAAAGGATCTTTCCGGAGCAGGCGCAGCAGCTATATCTAGACATCGCTACCATGCACCAGTTCTCGGTTAACGTCCGCGCTGGAATCATTTCTCGCATTTCAGGAGTTGCGTTCGAGGACTTCCAGGCTCAGTTTCTTGAGCCATTGCGGGGCATCGTTCGAGTGGAGAAGGATCCCTACTCGGGAGATCTTTGCTACAAGACGCGCCATTCGCGCGTGGCTGCGATCGTCTTCAAGGAGACCTGCCTGGATGACCAAAGCAAGGCGATGCAGTTGAAGCGCATCGTCGAAGGCCTTGATGTTGGGTATTCCGTCGACAAACGAGCGCTTGAGGAGATCTGTCGAGGTCGATCTCTCGCCGATGCCTTCGCATCTATCGACCAAGCTAGACAAGTCTATGAAGCGGCGATAACAGCCGCACCCAAGCAGGCATTCTTGTATCAGCAATGGGCGTTGCTGGAAGCGCATCATCGAGAAGGTTCTCTGACGGATGCCGACCGGCTCGCTGGCGAGGCGCATGATCTCGAGCCCCGCAACAAAACGATTATCCATACTCAAGCAGAGATCGATCGGAAGCGCGCGAGCGACTGAACGAAATGCCGGCGAATGACCGGTTTGCAGTGTCAAGTCGACTCAAGCTACTCGTTGACGAGGTCGTCGACTTGGCGAACAAGGCGGATGCCACCGGAAGCCCGCATGATGCGGTCGCTTATGCGGAGAAGGTTAAGGCCACGGAAGGTGCGATCCTGCGCGCTCAGCAGAACTTCCCTGATGACGCTGATATTGACCAGGTGGAGGCTCGCTTCCGTCAAGAGGTAGATGAAGAGGACAAGGCGTTGCGCGCGCTTGAACAGGCTTTGGCGGCTGGCGCCCGAGGCTCAAGCACGGCGATCAAAGTGGCGCGGTTGTATGATGCTCGAGGCCGATCTTTGGAGGCGTTTAAGACTCTTCAAGCGGCTTTGGGTCGGAACCCAGACGATAGGCCAACGCACCATGCTATGGCGATGCACCTCATGAACGGCGAAGCACCAGACTTGACGCAGGTCGAAGACCACCTCGGACGAAGCTTCTCCAGAGGAGATCGAAATTATGAAAGTAGATTCGATCTTGCTCAACTTCTATTTCTTAGCGGTAAGATTGAGGCCTGCGAGAATTTATTCTCCGAGATTGAGCAGGGTGCTCCGGATGATTTCCGCCGAGGGACTTCGCGAACCGATAATGTGTTTACCAAAAGACTGAACCGTCATTCTGGAAGAATTACTTCGCTTAGGCCAGGATATGCCTTTCTGCGGAGCTCCGCATACCCGAGCGACTTACTCGCGCATCGATCAATGTCAGACGCGGATGTGTTCGATGAGTTGATGATTGGCGACGAGGTAAATTTCAAAATCCGCTTCAATCGACAAGGTCCGACCGCGGTCGATATGCAAATGGGTCGAGTTGCGGTTCGAGCGTAACTAGCGGAGCCTTAGCTTTTCGCTAGATTCCAGTAATGCACACAACTCGGTGGCAGCCATAAGCAATCTTTGAACAAAGTCCCGCCTGACTGCTTCCAGCGCGACCCGTCCGCCGAGATTCGAACCTCGACAGGGTAGAATGTGTGCACAAGTCCGCTATCCGTCTTTCCGCGAGAACATCGGATGATTCATGTCAGCTTTCGGTAAACCCTCCCAACCGCCTAGATGACCGGCATGAGGCGAAAGCAGAGCTGTAGGATTAGGGAGAAGAGGGCGCACAGTTAGTTAGCGTCACTTTACTCTTATCTGTGCAGGTTGCCTTCGCGGCTTGGTCGTTAATGTAAACGTCACTCAGTTGATGGGCACATGACCCGACGACAGCCTTAAAGCACATTGATTACATAACGGTTAGTTTTTGCGTTCTGTAGAGTCTCAGGTGGGCAGCTGAGTTCACCGTGAGCAAAGCAACTTTTTTGCAGGCTTTACAAAAATAAATTTCAGCACTTTGGGAGTCCACGTGTTTAGGGGCTATGTAGGCCTCATTTTCAGTATTGGCAGGTAGTTGGGAAGACTGTTTTCGAGCAGATATTTTCACAATTGGAAAATATTTTCCTTGTAAAATCTATTTCGTTTTTCATAAGCAATTTGAACATGGTGAGAGCACTCTCATGAGGAGAAAGCTCACAAGACGCTCTGGAGGCAACATGATCTATGTGGTTTCTGACTTCGTAAGACGTCCCAGAATACGACTGTTCTAAAAACTCATTATTCTGGAAAGAAGAGTAATGGGGCAGAGCAAGATTTTGGAATGGAATAGCTTCAAGGTGCAAACTTCAAGCTATTCTCAATCAGCGATCTAAAAACTGAGCGAGAGCGTGATTATTCCAAAATCTTGAAGTGATCAAGACCTTATATTTTGGAAAACCGATGACACAACATTCAAAAAAGAGGCGCAGAACGCACTCTCCCGTCAATCTTGAGAGGGAGGAAGAGGGGACGCACCGCTTGACGCGCACTCATACAGTGGTCTCAATCACTGGTAAAACATACACACTGAAAGCAACAGACGAACAACCTGCTGGTTGTAGCGGTGAGCAGTATCTTTATCGTAACAACGCGAGCCGTTTGCTGGCGTTTGTGTCTGTGTTGCCTGATGGTCGGAAAGAGACGCGCTACCACTGCGAGTGCAGTGATGGCGACGCTGTCAGCACAGGCTGGTATCGGCAGGAAGAGATACTCCCTCGGCCACCTCGGTTCCTTTACGGTCTGGACAAACTTGCTGCGTCTCAAGACAAGCCTGTTGTTCTGGTAGACAATGAAGGGCTTGTTGAGAGAGCGCAGGCGCTGTTCTCAGAGGCCGTCATTGTCAGCTTGATGTCTGGTGCAGGCCGCGTGAATATTGAGCCGTTGGAGGGCCGGGAGGTGTATCTCCTTGGTCACGACATTGATGAGGCAGGCAGGGCGTTAACAGGCTCCTGTGCAAGCTTAAAAGTGCTGAACTGCTTTCTTGAAAATCTCAGTAACAGCAATAGTAGCAGAGTGTGGGGCATGTTGCAGGAAACTGCTCAGGACTACGTTGACCCCGGCGCTACAGTGTTCAAACGCGGCTATGAGATGCGCCCTGATGGTTTGTATTATGCAAGGCGTAACGAAGAAGGTGAAATCATTTCGGAAACAGAGACGCCGATCGCTTCACCTTTTAAAATTCTGTCGAACATCGAGTTCGAAGAATCTGGACGCACTGTTTATTACAAGCGTATAAGATTTTTAAACATGCTTTCTGGAAAACATGATTATAAAAACTATTCTTTTCCACTCAGGGAGAAAGCTACAGAAATTGTGAAAGAGCTTGCAGAGCAGGGGATGTTGATTGACTCTGAGCATGAGAAAAAGTTTGAGTCCTTCATGTCAACGGTTCAAGCCGGTGGTGAAAATGCTATCGGCTTTAAGAAAGCAGGCTGGCGTGAAGCCTCAGGTCACACTGTTTTCTTGCTGCCGAACGGCGAAGTAGTCGGCAGTGCAACGGGTCGGCGCGAGTATGTGCCCGTGCTTGATATGACTTGTTCTGACCGTTTTAAACAGCGCGGCACACTGGAAGAATGGCGGGAGCATGTTGCTAAAAAAGCTGTCGGCAATAAACGTTTGATACTCGCTTTGTGTGCAGCTTTTGCTTCACCCCTGATTAAATTCCGTGAAAGCTTCAAGAACCTAGGCGGATTTCATTTTGTCGGCCCGTCTTCAATCGGTAAGTCGACGCTGTTAACTGCTGCGGCAAGTGTATGGGGGCCGGGACGGGGTGGCACGGACGGACAAGTGCGGTCTTGGAAGTCAACAGGCAACGCTTTTGAGAATACGGCAGAAGCAAGCTCTGACACGTTTTTAGCCCTTGATGAGTTGGGGCAAGCACCGGCTCGGACAATAGGCGAAACGGTTTACGCCCTCGCTAACGGTGTTGGTAAAGAGCGTATGTATTCTGATACAAAGAGTAGAAAAGTAAAAGAATGGCACTTAATGTTTGTGTCATCTGGCGAGCTTACGCTTGAGGATATGCTGGAAAAGGCAGGACATAAAATCAAGGGTGGTCAAGAACTGAGGTTCACAAATATCGTTGCGGATGCTGGCGCTGGCTTTGGTGTGTTCGAGAAGCTGAATGGCGCTTTAAGCAGCAAGGACTTTGCTGAACAGATGAATGCAAATGCCGCTAAGTATTATGGCACGGCTGCACGGTGTTTTCTGAAAAGACTGGCTGCTGATGTTGACTCAGGTCGGATAGAAGAACTCATTGAAAGGCACGAAAGAGAGAGCGAGTCATTTTTGGCGCTGACAGCAGATCAGATCAAGATTGGTCAGCTTGCGCGGATTAAAAACAAGTTCATGCTTGCTGCAATCGCAGGCGAGTTAGCTTTTGAGTATGGCATACTCAGTCAGGATATTGGCTTTTACAAAAACGACTGTCTGCTGGCTTGCAGGGAATTGATGTTTGAATGGATAGAGAAGAATAACGTCACTTCAACATCTGAAGAGCGGCAAGCGCTTGACGCTATTTCTAACTATTTGCTGGCGAACGGATCACAGTTTCAAGACATCAAGGGGCCGGACGGTGATGAAGATAATCCGAGAATCATACGGGACTTGAACGGTTATTGCGAAGATACAGCGACATGTCGTCAATATCACATCTTCACTGATGTTTTTAAGAAGAAGATATGCGCTGCGAATTCTATCAATGTTGACTATGCGTTGAAAATGCTGGCTGACAAAGGTTTGCTTATAACAAGCAGTGATGGCGATAATGTTAAACGATTCACGAATAGGATTTCTGCGAAAAACGAATACTTTGAAAGCAAAAGAATGAGAGTTTACACGATCACAGACAAAATTTGCGATCCTGACTGCTTCGGGTAAAGGTTGGTAGACAAAAGGGGACTTCGGCTCCCTTTTTTGCGTCTGGTAGGGTGGGGTAGGCCAAGCCAAGCCAAGCTGTTAACAGGTGTGGTGTTTTGGCTAAAATGGTCGTTTTTTACGGTTCTTTCTCAATTTATCATTACGATAGCAAATCACTGGCCCACTCAAAGGCTTGCTGGCCCACAGGTTTTTTGGGTGTGGCCCAGATTTTTTGATTAAAAAATGGTGGTTTTCTGCGGTTTTTTTGACCTCTGGCCCAGATGGCCCACTTGGCCCACAGAAAAACAATAGGTTTAAAGAGATAGTGTAAAAAGAAGACATTTGGTGTCTCTTTAGGACATTGAATGTCCCTTTATGACAAGAGGGTAATAAGGTGACATGAATGTCCTTTTTTGCGGGAAAAGTCGCGCGAATTCTTAACCCCCTGTTTTTTCGTGGGCCATCTGGGCCAAGTGGGCCAGTGATGCGGTTTCGTAACGATTTTTATGGCGGGATTGAACCGGGGGAAATAGGGGAAAATGGCGGATTTCTGAGGTTATTTATCTATTTTACTTGAGAAAAATAATAAGAATAAGGTCTGAAAACTATGGCCCAGAGCGGTTAATTGCTGGCCCACAAGGGGTAAAAACTGGCCCACTCGGGGTGCGGATTGGCCCACTTGTGGGATTTTTTTTGGTTGTGGGGCCAGATTTTGGTCTCAGATGTGCCTTGCGGCGCAGGTGTTTCGCAAAGAGCGAAGGGGTGGCAGGCTCGCTCCGCATCGCTTTTTTGTGTTGTTAACAGGTTATTGGGTCGTTAACTGGCTGTTGAGTTGGGTTAAAGCGAGGCGGAGCGAGCCTGCCAGTCACTGCTTGCAGAGACTGCTGCGCCGCACGGCGTCTCTCGGTATCCTCGCCGTGTGGCGCTCTCCGGTATCCCCCACCGCAGGTGGCTTACCGGCTTCCTGTGTGGTTACTGGATTGGATACTATGGATAAGACCGGTCAAAAATGGCGGTTTCCGGGGGCGCACGCTTACTGTCGTTTATCTGGATCGAATTGGTTGTGCCTTGCTTACAGCCCTGCCGGTATCCAGTGCTCATCCTTACCTATTCCCCCGCCACAAGGCGTTCCCCGGCATTCCCCGCCGCAAGTGGCCGGTTGTATCCCGCTTACATAATGATACTACGACACATAACGCACACGCACGATAACAAACGCGACTAACACAGCGATAACCAAACTCACCACCGCAAATCCCCCAAGCCCTCATCGTAGCTCAGAGCATCAGCGACCCGTTTCAGATTCTTCACTTCAATGCCTGACATATAGCTGGTCGTACCCTGTGAGCGATGTGTTGCCTCATGACCAAGGAACGCATCTATCCAGAGTTCTCGTATGCCCGCTTCCTGATTACGCAGCTTGGTGGATACCGTGTGTCTGAAGGAGTGGAAGGACACTTCTTCTGGCATACCGAGACGGCGCTTATGCTTAGAAAAAGCCTGTGCGAAGTCGTTCCCGCGCACACCATGAGGCGCAATCGCCAGTTCATCAAAGAAGTAGAGTCCGCTGTTCTTGAAACTCAGGATTCCGGCCTCAAGCAGCTTGCTATGGATTGGCACAATGCGCTCACCGGCTTGCGTTTTTGGCGACCAGTCCCGTTTTGCTCCATCGACCGTTTCCGTGTAAGATTGGATATGGAAGCAGGGAACACCGTCGATTATCTCTATGTCCTTATTCCGCAGGTTACACAGTTCCCCAAGGCGCATACCTGTATAAAGGGCTGTAGCGACAATCCCGGCATAGGTTCGTTCTGACGTGGCTCTGCCTGTCCACCGGCTTGTCAGAAGGGTGTGAAGCTCAGCGCCAGAGAAGGCCCGTCTTTCGACCTTTTTGGAGGTGTCGAACTTCCATTTCTCAAAAGGATTCCGTGTGGCATAGTCGCGCTGAACAAGGTGTCGCCAGAGGGCAGACATGCGGGAGAAATGGTTCTTTACGGTCTTGCCGGATACGGTATCGAGCTCTAGTTCTGCCGCTTGCTCCACGGCTTCGCGCAAAGGCGGACTGACCTTTCCTTTGCCATGATTAGAAGGGAGTCCAAGCAATAGGTCGCGGAATTCGCCTGCAATCTGTCCTGTTACATCGGCAACTGGCATGTCACCGAAGGCTTCCACGAATAGGCTCACTGTGTTGCCTGTGTCTTTAATGACGCCCGCACTTTTGCTCTCGTCCTGATAGACGAACCGCTCAGTCATTTCGGTAAGCGTTGGGCTATGCCTCTTGGTAGGTTTCTTGGCCTTTGTGACCTCTTTAACAGTGGGTGTCCCTGCCTCTATGGCAGTCTCTGGCTCTTCAATATGGCTGACGCTTTTGATGATGCTGCTCAGGGTTTCGATCTGGTTCTGTAAGCCTTGCTTTTCGGCCTCGCTAACCTTGCTCTCTACCAGCAGGTTCACTCTAAGGCGCTCTAGGTTCTCAACAAGCCCTCGCATGGCGGGATTCATGCGCTGGAAGAACTCTTCCATCTGCTTTGCCATAGCCAGCTTCTCGTAGAGATGTTGAGCCTCACTGGCTTTACGCTTTGCTTCGGCGGCGGCGCGCTCAACATCACGCACGTTCTCGTGGTCTTGGATGATTTGCTCTTGTAAGGCGATCAGCGCCTCAAGTTCGGCTTTGGTCGGTTTCCCGTCTATATCCTTGGCCTTATCGAACAACTCGCCAATCCTTCCATAGAGTAACCCTGCGCGTTCGCGTGCGATCACTCTATTGCTGGTTTTTAGGGCTAAAGAAAACTCTTTTCGGCCCAAGATGGCTTGGATGTCGCGTGGCACTGCACGCCTGAAATAATACCTTGTTCCTACCGTTCTAATCATCCCGCACTCTCATCCCGCACGCTCATACCGCTGGCAAGACTGATGGTAAAAAACCATCATCACAGTGTCGAAACGAATAAATCCTTATAAATCAAGGACTTATGGTGCGAACTGCGGGACTCGAACCCGCTCGCTTTGGTCGCAACCAATCAGATAAGCCATTGAAAAAGAACGATAATTTCAGAAGAAATCATCCTTCAGATGGTGACTGCGGGTTCATTGTGCGTGCAAACCCGTGGGGCAGTCAAGGTTATTGGTGCTGGATACAGCAGGAGGTTTATATCGGTTGGTGCTTGTGGCAATTTGTATGAGGTAAGCGGCACCTTTGGTTGGGTGTATTGGTAAAGGAATAATATGACGCAATCGATAATGTCGTAATAATAACGAGGTATAAGTTATTTCAGTCAGAAGGGTGTGCGAACGTAGGGTTTTATCTCAATTTATGAAAGGTTATTGGAGGTGTTGAGGTTGTATTAGAGTGTTTTCTCTAGTCTACTGGATTGGAAAAATTTAAAGGTATTATAAATAAATATTGAATATTAGTTCTATATAGATTCAATGTATTTTTTAAATAACTGACTAATATTACGAATTAAAAAAAGCGTCCCTACGATTGCGACTAAAGATATAGCTATTTTTATATAAAATATACTTCCTGTGTCGGTTTGACTAAAACCGTTCTGCGTAAGGGTACCAATAAAGACATACCCTAAGAGCGCGGGCAATGACGCTAGTGTGCCTAAAATATAATCAGCGGTAGATAGTTCGGTAAAACCAAGCACATAGCTTGTGACAGCAAAAGGTAGAATGGGTGATATTCTTAAAAGGCAAACCATTTTCCAGCCTTGCTTCTCTGTCATTCGCTCTAACATTAAGAAAAATTTGTGCCTGTTAAGAAAAGATTGTATTGGACTCCGAAAGATAGATCGGCTTAGCCAGAATGCTATCAAAGCTCCGACGAGGGTTGTGGTCGAAGCGATTAAAAAGCCATTCTGTAATCCAAATATCATGCCTGATGTCACTGCACCTACAGAAGCAGGTAATACACCACACACAGCTATAAGTATTTGAAGAATACAAAACACAATCACTCCTAAGAATGGAGAAATTGTTTTTATGCGATGAAAATATTCGACAATATTTTGATTTGTATTCCCATTATTTAAGTAAAACAAAAACAAAACAGGCAACAAAAAGAGAATTATTGCTGTGGATATTATAATAATTTTTTTCATTTCTTAAATATAGGGAAGCTTAAAATTTTCCATTGATGTAGTCTGTATTGTGTAGATGTTTTAAGGCAACCTAAGCCATACACAATGCTACGTTGTAGGTTGATTGAAGATGCCTCAGGAAAATACCGTGTAGGGCAAGAAATTTCGCCTATACGAAAACCTGAATTGATAGTCATAGCCATCATTTGATTATCGAATACAAAATCGTTAGAGCAGGCGTCTAGCGGCAAGGCCTCCAAGACTTTTCGTGTCCAGCCACGGTAGCCAGTATGATATTCAGAAAGCTTGGCATTCAGAAGAATGTTTTGTGCTAACGTTAAACATCTGTTAGCAATATATTTATATAAAGGCATACCGCCAGCGAGAGCGCCTTTCCCGAGTATACGCGATGCAATAACAGCATCGTAGTGCCCAGAAGTCAACATGGTACACATTGCGTAAATAAGGCGCGGCGAATACTGGTAATCTGGATGCAGCATAATGACAATATCTGCCCCGCGGCTAAGCGCGGTTTTGTAACATGTTTTCTGATTGCCACCATAACCCTTGTTACGGTCGTGTTCTACAACATATAAACCGAGCGTCCTTGCTAACGTCGATGTATTATCCTGACTGCAATCGTCTGTTAAAATAATATCGTCAACGACATTACGAGGTATTTCCGAAACTGTTTTTTGGAGCGTTTTTTCGGCGTTATACGCAGGGAGAACAACTGCTATGCGTTTTCCATCAATCACGTTTGTAACCTTTGTGTAATCGTAAAAATTAAAATCTCATATATTTCTATTGCGTTCTTATAAGAAATTTGCTCGAATGTCTACTTAATATTTTTCTTCAAAATAAATAGGTAATTTTTATTTTAATATCGATTAAGTGGGATTTTTTTGAATGAAAAAATTTTCTATTATTGGAAGTAATAAAAAAAATATTGTAATTATTCTTCTATTCGCTCTTTTTGTTGTTTTTCGATTACCAAACGTTGTCCTTCAAGGGCGCTTTCTAGCAGAAGAAGGCGCTGTTTTTTTTGCATATGCATGGCATTTTCCTGCTTGGAAAGCTGTGTGGCGTCCATTTGCTGGCTACCTCAATTTAGGGGCCAATGCCTCTACTGCTTTGGATGCGAGCCTTGTGAAAGCCGGTTGGGTATCTTTAGAGAATGCGCCTTACGTAACAACAGGGATTGCATTTTTCTTTCAAATGCAGGCGGCTGTAATAATTTTATGGGGCAAAGCTGACTGGCTTTGTGGTAAATATATTAAGCCTGCCTTATTGTTTGTGATAGCCTTTTGCCCTTTTAGTGAGGAAGTTTGGTTGAATGTAATGCACATTCAATATCAGCTTATACTGTGCTGTGGTTTGATATTGGCGATCAATACCCCAAAAAATTTCTGGGTATGGTTTTATCAAGCTTTACTTCTTGTTCTTGCGCCACTTTGTGGTCCTGGGGCTATTGTATTGGGTCCTTTATTTTTGTTGCGTAGCATCATTGATAAATCGGTCAGCCGTATGTGTCAGACTATATTTTTGGGCTTGGGTAGCATAGTTCAGTTATTTTTGTTTTTTTCTCCAAGTGTTGTGCGTGGTCATTTCTTAAATCCCTTGACACTTTGTTCTATCCTGTTTGTAAGGACGGGAGTATATCCCATTTTAGGTTCGTCAATTTCTAGAAGAATAGGCCAGATTATTATACAATCTTACAATGAAAATGGATTGTTGTGGTATTCCTTTTCTTTGATTTCAGTGTGTTATTTTTTATTTTTATTGTATATATCTTGGCGGTATCGTAATATTTCTGCCGGTTGGCTTCTTGTTTCTGGGTTTTTGTTGGCTGTCGTTTCTTTCGGTGGAGGGATGATCTCCTCAGATGCAAATTCTTGGTTCGATGGTAAAGATGGGGAGCGTTACAATTTCATTCCGTTAGTTTTTTTTGAAATGGCACTGCTGATTATTACTAGCAATGTATCAAAAAATTATAGAACCATTTTGAAGGTTCTATGTGTTGTAATGCTATTGGTCTGTGTGAGCAGCTATATCAAACCAATTGGTATTGTGCGTTCTGGCCCTGATTGGAAACAGCAGGTTCAATTATGGCGTGGCGACCATATGCGTCCCTTAGAGATATGGGGGTGGCCTATATCTTGGGCTATGAATCTTTCAGATATTACTCTGAGCTGTCCTGCTGTGTCATTGAAAGCTGCATCGTATGAAGACCCCACTTATTGCGAAACAAATTGGATTGCACATGTTCTTGGATTGCCGCACAATAAATAACGTTAAAATATAGCCAGCCGTGCAAACCAGCGGACACGTTGTGTTCCGATGGTTTGCAAACTGGTCAGAGGGAGAGCAATGCTCTCCCCCGTGAACCCCCTCTTTTCCATATATGTACTGCCCTGCAAGGTGCAGGTTAAAAGGACAGGTTTCTGTGCTTTAGGGGGTCAACGGGGGAGGTATCTTCCCCTTGCCAGATGTCGAATGGGTAGCCATTCGACACTGCTGGCTCTCTTTTAAATCATCTGGTTTGCAAAGGCTGTTTCTGGGTAGCTTATGGCCTCTACGGTTTGTTGCAGATTGGTTGTTGAAATGCCTGTCAGATAGGTTGTGGTGCCCTGACTTTTATGGGTAGCTTCATGACCGAGTAAGCGGTCAATCCAGACCTCCCGGATATTGGCATCTGCGTTTCTGAGTTGGGTTGATACGGTGTGCCGGAATGAGTGGAATGTAATTTCAGCGGGCAGACCAATGCGGGTTTTGAGTAACGAGAAAGCCCGGCCCAGTGCTGCGCCCCTGATACCTTGCTTTGAAGTTTCCAAGCCGGGAATGAGGTGGGGGCCTTCCGTGGTCTCTGTCAGCATCAGCACACCGGCTTCAATGAGTTTTGAGTGGACAGGAACAATACGGTTGCCTGCTTCTGTTTTCGGTGCCCAGCCGGTTTCGGTATGGGGTCTGATAAGAAAACAGGGGATGCCGTCGACAGTCTGGATGTCTTCTTTCCGCAGGGTGCAGATTTCACCCAGTCGCATTCCGCTATAAGCTGCAATCAATGTAACCAGCCTGAATGTCTCTTCTGGCACCGACGTGCTGTGCCATGAGGCGGAGGCCAGCAAAGCGAGTTCCTTTGTCGTCCAGCTTCTGCGTATGGTCTTCTGTCCGTTCTCGAAATTCCAGCCCGTCCAAGGATTGCGTGTGACCAGTTCCCGCTGATGTAACTGGTTCCATAGGGCGGAGAGGCGCATCATATGGTTTTTAACGCTCTTGCCACTCAAAGTTGACAGACCTTCCTCTCTGGCCCGCTGAGCTTCTTCTTCAAGGGTAAGACTGCTTTTGCGTTTGCCAAGTGATGCTGGAAGGGAAAACAGCAGGTCACGGAAGGCTCCGGCCTTCTCACCACCAATAATGGACACGGGGGCATCTCCAAAGGCTTGCAGGAACAGGTCTACAGCCCGCTGGGTCGCCTTTTTCGTATCGGCGCTGGCGTGGGGATTATCCAGCACAAAGCGTTTCAGGGCACCAGAGAGCATCAAAGGTTGGGCTTTGGGTGCTTTGGCCGGTTTCTTTGCTGTTCGGGGTTTTGGCATCGGTGCTGACACCGGCACGGACCCCGTTTCCTGAGTAGATGAAGGCAGGTTCACGCTCTGCAAATCCCGCAGTGCAACCCGCAGTCCCTCAAGCCTGCTTAAAGCGTCTGGTTCAGAGAGGGCCAGATGGGCCTGAGAAAATAATTCTGTGGTTCTGGCGTGAAGCAGAGAAGCGCGTTTGCGGGCTTCATTCTGGTAGCCAGTTTTTAGGGAAACCCAGATTTCCCGCCGGTTTAAGGCTGCTCGCAGGGCAGGGGGAACGATACGGCGGAAGTGGTAAGTGGTGCCTCGGACACGGAGCATAAAATCTTCCCTCGGTGGGGAAGGACGATGGAGCAAAGACAGCCTTTGCCCCTCATTCAGCCGAAAAATCGTGCTATTTCAGGTGTCTGTGGTGCGAACTGCGGGACTCGAACCCTGAGATGCGGGTGAGTTGCGTTCAAAACCTTGCTGATTTCATCAAGGAAAACGCTAAAAGACGTCCTTCTTGGTAACGATTTATGAGAAACACTT
Organism: Acetobacter orientalis; assembly: GCF_000963965.1. Taxonomy (GTDB): domain Bacteria; phylum Pseudomonadota; class Alphaproteobacteria; order Acetobacterales; family Acetobacteraceae; genus Acetobacter; species Acetobacter orientalis. Next base: position 87,901 of record NZ_BAMX01000003.1, on the reverse strand, counting down.
TGGAGAAGAAACAAGTTCTCGTCAAGAGACTTCCCAAAACGTTCAAAAAGGTGAGGGGGTGACAGAGGGGCGGCGGTTGGTCTGCGGGTTCGGTGCGGGTTTTTGTCGAGTTGTGGCTTCTGTTTCCGGCTTGAAAAACTTGTTTTGAAGTTGGTCTGTTTTAAGGGCGTATGTTTGTAAAATCTTGAGGGCTTGTTCGAGCTGTCCTGTATGCTGGGCACGGAAGAGGGCTTTCCGTGTGGTTTTATCAAGGTCTTTGTGCAGGCCGGGGAGTTGCCTGAGGTGGTGTAAGCGGTTTTGAGCGGCTTCGAGGGTAGGTTTGTAGGCAGTCTCAGCATTCTTTTGCTCTTCTTTCCTCTGCGCCATGGATTTTTGATAAAGGGTCCTCAGTAAAGCGAGGGTTCTTTCTTTATCAAGAAGAACTGAGATGTATTTCTTCTTCTGGTCATAGTAGTTTTCCAAATCCCGTTCCCGTGCTGTGGGCACCGGCAAGGTCAGAGGATGGGGCGGCGTTGCTCTCAGGCCAAACAGGTAAAGTAAGGTCTCAATGAGGTAACGGAGTATCTCAGTAAGGATAAGCAGGGCTTTTTCAAAAGCCTCATCGGCCTTGTGCCGTCGTCCGGTTAAACCTCCCAATAAGGAGGCATAAGCGGCTTCACGTTCCTGATGTGCTAAGTCGAGTGTTTCCTTAGCCTTTTTCAGTTTTATCCGAAGGGGCCTTATTTCGCGTAAGATATTTTGGAAGACTTGGTCGCGTGTTGGGACTGGCCCATACAGCGATAAAGGGTTCTGGCGGATAATCTGTTCACATCGTGTCACCTCTTTTTTCCAGTCTATTAGGTAATGGGCAAAGCCGGGGTTAAGGTTTTTGGTTTGATGGAGAGAAGTCACGGTAGGACGAGACCTTGGCCCTCTACGCAGTGGGATAATCATGGCATCCGGTGGCAAGACGCGGGGCGGTCTGGCGCTGAGCGGGCTTAACCGGCAGGCACGGGCGGCAACTGGGCACACAGGGTGGGGCTCTTCTGCTGGCAGGGCCTCCTGCATCAGAAGCGCACGGAAGTCTTTCATGCGTATTTTGGTCAGGCGGGTAAAAGAACCAATCAGAGTGCCGTCCGCTGTTTCAATGATATGGGCACCCGGTCTGGTGGTGCTTCTATCGCCTTCACGCATCACAAGGCCCTTTTCTTGTAATAGACGGCGGAAGGCAGGGAGTTTTTCGCCGGAACGCTGCCAGAGGGCGGCAATTTCTTTCTTTAAAGCCGGTAAATCCAAAGCCTGTCGTTCTGTCATGCGGCGTGCCTGAGAGGTGTACGCGGCACGGGGAAGGGGAGCACCATCAGGTATGAGAACTTCCACCAGTTGGGCTTCGCGATGCTTGCCCTCTTTGTGCAAAGCATTGGCAATAGCGGTATCATGACGCCCAGCCGTTAAAGGATGCCCCAGCCTGATTTCTTCCAACCGGGCGACCTTCTCCAGTCGCATATAGGAGAAGCGGCTACTCAACACATGGTTATGCTGCCATTCAGGCAGAATAAGATGTCCATGCCTCTTACCGTCTTTTTGGTGAAGGATAAGGGCGCGAGAGGCTTTATCGGCCTTGAGTTCCTCACAAATCCGGTCAGCAAACTCTGACAATTCATTGTCTGACATGGCCGGTTCGGGATTGAAGGCGATGTGACGGAGGCCATAGGTCAGGCCTTCACGTTTGGCTTCCTTAACCCAGTCTTTAAGCCAGTATTCGCTGCCTTCACGCACCAGAATGGCTTCGTTCTTCTCACCCCGCAAGACATGGGCGGCAAGGGCTTTATGGCCACTGCTTATCTTGATGCGGGTTTCCTTGACAATCATGGCCACATAGTTGTGAGGGCAGGGTCAATGTATCGTCTGCCGGGAAGCGGGGCGGATACGGCGCAACAGTCTGTCCGTCCGGTCTTTCAGGGCGTCGACGTCGTCCAAAGTGGCGGCACAGGCCACCGCTTCGCCACGATTGGCAGCGTGGGCCAGTTGGTTGAGGTTGTTGCCAATACGGGCAAGGTCTCCTCGTAGGCCTCTGAGTTCAGCAAGGAGTTGGTCACCCTCTTGGCCTGCGAACTCGGCATCACGCAAGAGAGCGCGTATCCACCCGGCGGTAGTATGGTGCCCGGCCCGTCTGGCGACAACTTGCCAGCGGTCGAGTTCGTCGGGTCTGGCCCTGACGGAGAGGCGGGACGTTCGGATTTCAGGCATGGTTTCAGTCTCCTTATTTGCGGGGGTCAACGGGGGAGGTACTCCCCCTTGCCAGCTTGTCCAAGGCACCCAACGGGTAGCCATTGGACACTGCTGGCTCCTGACACAAACCCCATGGAGATTAAGGTAATCTATTTCCATGCAAAGAACGAAAAAAGAACAAGCTATTTGGTAGACACAAAGATAATTTTTTATGATATAATATCTAGAAGGATATACCCAATTTAGTTTTTCATTTTTTGTAAAATCTTTAGCTTAGAGTTGAGTGTAAGGGGCTTATGGGGGAGGGAAGGCTTGTTCTTTTATTTTCATAGTGTATTTTTTTAATATAAGGAGAACGCTATGAAATTTGTAGAAAGTGCTGCTCATATTGCCGCTGATGAAATGAGCAAAGTTAATAACGATTTGGTATATGCATATGTTCAATTAATTAAGTTTCTTTCTCTTTACCCAACAGCTGCATCTACTCCACGTGGGTGTTCTTCTGCTTCGATAGGATCGGTCGAATATATTCGGAAACAGGCACGAGTCTTTTCTGAAGGGCGAGTCCCTAAAAAGCCAAAGCCTCCTAAAACTATACCTGATGAGATGGTCTCAGTTATACTTGTTTCATACTTTGAAATATCCGAAGCAGATACCGGACGTATTCAGCGTGAACATGCCCTATCGATGGGAGCTGAGAATATTGTTGGGGATTTACTAGAACGTTATATTGCCTCTATTTTAGAACCAAGGGGATGGATATGGTGTTCTGGAGCAATAGTTAAAGCAGTAGATTTTATAAAGCCACCATCAGATAGGGAGGAAGTATGGACTTCATTGCAAGTTAAAAACAGAGATAATTCTGAAAATTCTTCTTCAAGTGCAATTCGATTGGGAACAGATATTAAAAAATGGCACAGAACATTTTCAAGAAAAATCGGTTCAAATTGGGGGGCCTTTCCAGACCCCACGTTAGCATCTTTGCTTTCTGAAGAGGGTTTTAAGGAGTTTGTAACAAAATACTTGCAGTCATTAAATTAAAGGGGCTCATGGGAGAAAAGATTTTTTTGTAATGTACTATGTTGGGTTTCTATATTGGTATTCATTTTATGCGCCCATGAAGTGTCATTAGTGTCTTTGTAACGACTAAATGGAAAGTTAGCTGGAGGTCTTTTTTCTTGGCCTGCAATATGGGCTAAAATGGTACGTCCTATAGCTTCACCAAGTCCGACAGGAACGGCATTACCTATTTGTCTATATTGATCAGTAATGGAACCACAAAAAATCCAACTATCTGGAAATTGTTGAATACGCGCATACTCTTGCACAGATAGTGGACGATTTTCAACCGGGTGACATATGTCTGTTGCTGGCATAATAGGAGAAGTGACAAGGGTGCAGGAAGGTTTTTCCCAGTCTAGACGTCTCAAAAATCCGGTTTTACCCCCGCCTGAGTCTAGTGAGTTACCTAGTGCTGCACGATGCAGCTCTTTAGGTAAATGTTTCCAATATTGCCCAGGCTTTAAAAGTTTATAAAAATTCACTCGTGACTCTGGGAACTTCGCGTGGTCACAGTTTTTGGGGTCAAGGTCTTTCACTGCTTCTGCAAAAGTTCTCCATTTAGGTAAACCAAAATCACCTTTTTGCGAGTGAGTCGGCGTTAAGTATGGTAGTTTTTTACCATCTCGTGAGCAGATTAAAACTACTCGTTCCCGCGATTGTGGCACCCCAAAGTTGGCTGCGTTATAAAGATTGAATGATACTCCATAGCCTGCGCTTTGTAGAGTTTTGAGAATATGCATTAAAGCCCCACCGGATTGTTCTTCCGGGGTTGGCTGCCAATTTGATCCTCTTTTTGCGTGGGGGGTATGCACCATGGGAGCGGAAAGTAAGCCGCGTACATTCTCAATGACGGCAAACTTAGGTTTTAGCTCTAAAATTAAGTCGATATACTTAAGCAAGGCGTTTCCTCTAGAGTCATGAAAGCCTCGACGAGTTCCTGCTGTAGAGAATGTTTGGCAAGGTGGGCCACCAACTATAACGTCAATGTCTTCTGTGGGACTTAAACCAGAGAATTCACGTATTTCTTTAGCTGTGTATTCCCAAATATTGCCTATAAGACCAATATCTGGTCGATTCTTTATAATTGTTTGTCGGCATAGTTTATCGATTTCACAAGCCATTCGGATAGGTATGCCAGCGTTCTCTAAGCCAAGATCCAGTCCCATTGCTCCAGAAAAAAATGATAATGCTTTAATGCTAGAATGGTGGGGGAAGCGGCATATTTGATCTGCTACAGGTTCACGAGTTCTATTCTTCAAATAGACTTTTATGGCATCCTCTGTGGTCAACCATTGCTTGCCAATTTGTTGACCTTGTAAATTGCCTGAACGCATTAATGAACGTACTCGTTGTTCCGAAATCCCAATTTTCTGTGCGGCATCCTTTGTGGTAATGAGGTGGGGTATCGTGTCCATTTTCCGTTCCGAAACTAAATTAATACCCATTTGATATCATGTTTGCGTTAAATCGGAAACCCTATAAAATATTCATGCACCAATACTAAATTAAAAATAATAATTTATGATATATTTACCATTATAAAATAAATAAATAAATAAATAAATAAATAAATAAATAAAAAATATTTACCATTTTTCCCACATAATAAAATTATTTTTTGATTAAACAGAGTGTCGGATACCTAATGACCTCCACGGTATGCTTCAGATTTTCGGTGATAATACCTGAGAGATAGGTGGTGGCTCCTTGACTTTTATGGCTCGCTTCGTGACCGAGTAGGGCATCAATCCACAGTTCTCTCAGGTCTCCTGCCTGATTACGAAGACGGGTAGACACAGTGTGTCGGAAACTGTGGAACGTGATGGCGGCAGGTAGGCCAATCGTTGTTTTGAATTTTGAGAAGTTCCGGCCAAAGTCTGTACCACGTGGGCCGCTTTTTGGGGTTTTCAGTTCCGAGAATAGGAATTTCTCACTGTCTTTCTTGAAGTCTAGAATGCCCCATTCCAACAAAGCACTATGGATGGGCACATTCCGGGTGCCTGCTTCTGTCTTGGGTGTCCACTTATCCTCGGGGTGGGGGCGGAGAAGGAAGCAGGGGATACCATCAACCTCCTGAATATCCTCATTCCTCAGGTTGCAGATTTCTCCCAGTCTCATACCGCTATAGGCAGCAACCAGTGTAATGCCTGCAAAGGTTGCTTGCGAGATGGTGTTGCATGTCCAGACTGAAGACGACAGCAGGGCCAGTTCATCATCTGTCCATGCCCTGCGCGGGTTCCGTTTAGTCAGGTCAAAGTCCCAGTTGCTCCAAGGGTTCTTCTCTGCAATCTCACGACGGATAAGCTGGTTCCACAGGGCTGAGAACCGCATGAAGTGGTTCTTCACGCTTTTGCCACTGAGGGTCGGCAGGTCAAACTCCTGTGCCCGTTCGACCTCAGCGTTTAAATCCAAGTCCTGCTTGCCTTTGGCGTAGGAGGTCGGGAGGGAGAAAAGCAGGTCTCTAAACTCCCCAGCGACGCGCCCGGTAATTTCTTTAACCGGCTTATCGCCAAAAGCCTGCACAAAGAGTGCTACCGTGCGGGCGGTTTCTTTCTTGGTAGCTTCACTTTTCTGGCTGTCTGCCAGCAAGGCAAGCTGAAGGGCTTCCGTCAGGCGTGGGGAGGTTGGGAGAACTGGTGCCGGAGACGGTGTAGGGGGTGCCAACTGATGGGACGGTGGCACTGCACCGGGAGCCTGAGAGAGGGCAGGGCCAGTCTGGAACAGTTTGACTAGAGTGGCATGAAGCCGCTCTATCTCTTCGGTCTTGCGGGCAAGGCTGGCCTTGTCTTGCATCGTGCCCGTTATCATGTCCTTGCGCAGTTTTATCATGTTCTGGTTCAGACGTTCCAACGCCTCAGAAGAATAGGCAATGAAGGCTCTTGTCTTGAGCAGGTCTGCATAGCGGGTCATGCTGGCACGGTAGCGCTCAAGTTTGAGTTGCCCTGCGGCAGCGCGTTCGCTGTTTTCTATGACCTTTTCCTGCTGTTTGATGATGTCTTCATACAGGGCCAGAAGGTCGTCTTTGGTGATGGGTTTCTTCTGGGCTGGGTCAGTCATGAGGCGGGCCGTTCTAAATAGCGCACTGGTCTGGGCATGGAGGGCCATGGCAGAGAGGCGGGCTTCTGATTTGTTCCCCGTTTTGAGGGAAATCCAGAATTCAGTTTTGCCGAAGAGGGGCCATAAGGCAACGGGGACGACGCGCCGGAAATGGTAATGGGTGCCCACGAGAGCCAGCATTGAGAACTTCTCCAGTTTGGAGAAGGACTATGGAGAAGCGGGTTTACACTTCACCGCTTTCAGGGTTTCTCAATAAAATCAACACCTTAAGGTATGCGAACTGCGGGACTCGAACCCGCACGCCCTTACGGGCTGGAGATTTTAAGTCTCCTGCGTCTACCATTCCGCCAAGTTCGCTTAGGGCATAATCCAGTAGGTGGATTGTGCGTGGTGGGCGTTTAGTGAGGTGGGTTTTAGCATGTTGGTGCGTTGCGGCAAGAGGGAATTTACTGCGCGCCCAAGAGAGCGGGGCCATAAAGCTTTAACCATGCCTCTGCTTGCTGGCGGTAAGGGGTTAAATGGTCTGTATAAGCCCAGAAGGCAGGGCTGTGGTTCATGTGTTTTAAGTGGGCGAGTTCGTGGGCAATCAGGTAGTGGCGCACAGGCAGGGGCGCCATGACCAAACGCCAAGACAGCATGATGCGGCCAGCACTGTTGCAACTGCCCCATCGGCTTGCGGTATCTCTAATGTCGAGTTTGCTCGGGCAGAGGGCTGCTGCATGGGCTGCGTGGTGCAGTTCTTGTGTAAGAAGTGCGCGCGCACGTTTTTTTAGAAAATCTATGACCCGCCTTGCAATAAATTCGCTTTGGCCACTCACGCAAAGTGTATTGCCCTCAACCCAGACACCACTGCGTGCGTTGGGCTGGTGCGTAATGGTATAGGGTTTGCCTTCAATGGGAATAATGCCTTCGTGGGCAAAAGAAATTGTTTGTGACGAGAGTTTTTGAAACCGCTCTAGAATCCATTTCTGTTGGGTCTGTAAAAAAGCGAGAGCGGCTTGTTGTGGATAATGGGGAGGGCAATTGACAATAAGTGCCCGCTTTTTGGGGTCTAGGCGGGCAGAAAGGCGACGTGCACGGGGTGAGGTGCGCCAGATAAGGGGCACTTTGAGAGAGCCAATAAGGAGTTCTGCTGGCGGTGGGGTCATGGCTTGCTGAGGGGGTGCCTAGAACCGGGTGAGGGTCGGTTGGTGGGTGCGTCGTGTAAAGCACTGCAACCGACTTATGTTTTTAGTAGAGAGACACACACTAAGGCGTGTGTGTAGGTTGGCCGGGCCATGCCACAAGATAGTCTTCTAGGTCTCCGGCTTTGCGCTCACTTATGCAACGCCCTGCGGCAGAGGCGCCAGACGTTTTAACGCTCTCATAGGTGCCAGTAATAAGAGGGTGCCATTCAGGAAGGCCCTTATTTTCTGAAAGGCGACGGTAGGCACAATCTGGTGGTAGCCAGTCGAGCTCTTTTACCATGTCGGGTGTGAGTGTAATGCAGTCTTGCACTTTGCGGTGGCGCTTGGCGTAATCTGTGCAGCGGCAGGTTGCTGTATCAAGCAGGCGGCAGGCAACAGACGTGTAATGAATTTCGTCTGTTTCTTCGTCGCGGAGTTTATGTAGGCAGCAACGGCCACAGCCATCGCATAGAGATTCCCATTCCTGAGTCGACATCTCAGAAAGCGGTGTGGTTTCCCAAAAAGGTAAAGGGGGTGTGGTCATGTCGCCTATGGTAAACGACAGTTCTGGTTCAGGGAAGGGTCGCGCGCATAAGGGCAAAAGTGCCCAACAAGCTTAGCAGGAGGGCAAGAAACAAACCAATTGCCAACGCTGTGCCGAGTAACGGAAACCATAAAAGCCGAAACCGTGCGCTTTTGTTGGCGCCCAGTTCCTGTGCGGTGGTGGCCCATGTGCTGGGTGTATTTTTAAGGCGTGTGAGAGGGGCCAGAGAAATAATTGGCCCGATGAGCACACCTTGTAAAAAGGACAGAAAAAAGAGGCTACCAGCCGTGTGCAAACCACTAAAAGGGAGCACTAATGCCGCGAGCGTTGCGGGTACAACACTAAGCAACAAAAGGATATGCAGCCTTTGCCCCTGACGACTTAGAAGGGCAAGGCTAAGCACCGCGGCGGCAAGCACAATGCCGCTGGCCGCCATGAAAAGGCTATGGAATAGGAAAAAAATGGGTGCGGGCACGGGTTTCTACTTTGTCTTAACGTTCTGTTGCCCAGTGTTCGAACCGTGTGCTCAGCTCTGCCAAATGGGTGTCCCAGAATGTGTCATCGACTGAAATGGCGGAGGGGAGGTGTTGCAGGTCTGCTGGGCCAGACGCCATTTCAGTTAAAGATGGCAGAGACGGCCACGCATTGGCAAAGGCTTGTTTTTGGGTGGGGTGTTCTAGCCATGCCACTAAGGCAAGGGCGCTTGCGTCTTGTCCCGCAGTTTTAGGGATACCCCAAGCGTAATTAACGGCCAGCCTTTGGCTCCAGAAAATACCAAAATGCTCGCGCTCTGTGGGCGGTAGGCTGAGGATTTCTCCGGTTGGTACGCTCCCCATTAAGGCTCCACCGCTTTTTAAAATGCGGGCGGCTTCTTCTGGGGTAGACCACCAGACAATATAAGGGCGAAGCTGGTCGAGTTTGCGAAAGGCGCGGTCTATGCCGTCTCGGGTGTTGAGTACGCGGTAGAGAGCCTCTGATGGTACGCCGTCAGCTAGCAAGGCAATTTCTAGCGTAGTGCGTGGGTCTTTCCGTAAGCCACGGCGGCCGGGGTGGCGGGCTACATCCCAGAAATCTGCCCAGTTGGGGGGCGTTTCAAAGCGGGAGTGATCCCACGCCATGGCGTAATCTATGGTGGCGGAAGGCTGGCCACAGCTTGCGTTAGAGGTGTCTGTAGGGTCGCGCACCAAAAGCCCAAGCGAGCAACTGACTTGCAAGCTGCTATTTTCCATCATGAGGGCAGCCCACCGTTTGGGGTTAAGGCTTTCTTGCTTTTTTAAGCTGTCGAGCGTGCCGTCCCATGGGGTGGCGCTAATGGTGTGTTTTTGGGCTTGTTCGTAAGGGGTAAACAAAACCTTTTGCTGTGTTGCGGCAATAGCCCCCCCGAATGTGAGAACTTTGAGAGAGGCAGGCAGTACCGCATGGCGCACCCGGTGGTAGGTACGTGCGTGTGCCCCGCCAGCTAGGCCAGAGAGCAATGTGCAGGCGAGCGCAAACGCCCCGAGAGTGCGGCGGGTCTGCTTGGGTGCGGCTGTATGCGGTGCAAAGGCATGGTGCAGAAGCAAAAGTAGAGCGACCTCATGCGCGGGGGTTAAACCTGATTGTCTATTCTAGCCTGATTTTTGATCCATCGGAAAGGCTGTAGCGCTACCAGCTTGCCACGCTACAAGTGCAAGCCGCCCTGGTTCAAGTTCTTTGGGGAGATGAACAGGGGGGCGGTGGGCAAGTATTTCTGTGCCATCATGTAAGCGAAAGCGCAGGTGAATGCTGGTGCCAATGTGGCGAGCGCTGACCAAAGAGCAGACAAGCATACCCGGTTCTGCGCTTTCTGTGGGGGCTGTGCGCGGAAACATAACAGACAGCCGGTCTGGGGCGATGCAGATGGTGGCAAGGTCGTTCTCTTCCAGCCCTGCGGCGGCCATGGCCTCAACGACTTCGCCGGAGGGTAGGCGGAGCTCGGCGCAGTCATCTTCTAAATAAAGCACTTTGCCCGTTAGGGCGTTGGCCTCTCCAAACGCTGTGGCTACGGCTTCGGACGTAGGGCGTTGGAGCAAGTTTGCGGGGCTGCTGAGCTGAAGGAGGGCGCCGTTTTGCATAATGCCAAGCTGCTCACCCAACAGCAGGGCTTCGGTACGGTTATGGGTAAGCAGCAGGGTGCTTAGGCCAATGGCGCGTTGTAGCTTTTCCAGCAAGGTAATAAGCCGCATGGTGCTGCTGTGATCCATGCCGGTAAACGGTGTTTCAAGTACGACGGCGCTAGGCCGTACCACCAGCAGACGGGCGAGCTGTGCACGAAATGTTTGCTCAGCGTTAAGTGTGGCTGGCGTCGCATTGCGAACAGCATCTAGCCCCATAAGTGCCAGTATTTCTGCGGTGCGGTAGGTCATTGCGGCTTGTGACAAGCCGCCTTCTGCCTTGAGGGGGAAGAGAATATTTTGCGTAACCGACAGATGGGAGAAAAGGGGGGAGTGTGGGCTGAGTAACCCCAATTTGCGCTGACCAACCGGCGCAGTGGTCACATTTTGCCCGTTAACAAAAATTTGCCCAGATTGTGCTGGGGTGTGGCCCGCTAATGTGCGCGCAAGGGGGGCAAAGTCTTGCAGGTTTGGCCCGATTCCCAATAACGCAACGCATTGGCCGTGGGGTACTTGCACGCTTAGGCTTGGCCCACTCGGTTGTATGGCCAGATTTGAAAGTGTGAGTGGCAGTGGCAAGCCATGCGCGGTATGCATGCAACGATATCCTGAGTTTGGCGTTAAGATAGGGTATCTTCACTTATTAAGAGCAAATAGGACTTTTGAAATGTCTTCTGAAAAAATCAAAGAAGTAAAAGCTGCTAGCGAAGACGCCGTAGAAACTGCTCGTGATGAAATTGAAGCGGTGAAAGCGCATCTGGAGCGTCTTATTACCAAGCATATTGTGCCTGCACTGACCAATGCTGGCAGCAAGGCAGAAAATTTGACAGATCAGGCGGTTGCCAACGCAAAAGAACTGGCCAATCATGCGCGCCAAGACATTTCCAAGCAGACGCGTGGGCCGTCCTCTCTTGTCTCCATCGCTATTTCTGGCGTTGTAGGCTTTATCCTCGGTCGGTTGTCACGCTAAAGCATTAACGTGCTCTGAACGAAGGTAGCCCTGGAGACCATGCGTATTTTTGAACTTGGCAGGTCAGCCCTGCATGCTCAGTCCCACCTTATGCAGCAGATGGCCATTCGTCTTGGCCGTCAGGCTGCGTTTTTGGTGGTTGCCGCAGTGTTTGGCTTTTTTGCTCTTGTTTCTGGGCATGGCCTCCTGTGGGCTTTGTTCTTGTTTGCCTTTCATTGGGGGCCGGTAACTTCAGCTTTTGCTGTGTTTGCCCTAGACCTGATTGTGGCGCTTATTTGTGTGCTGTTTGGCCGCCGGTCTTACCTGACCACGGCTGAGGTCGATGCCCGTATTGCCCGTAACCGCTGCATGACCCAAATGCGCGAATCCGTAACAATGGCGGCTGTTACCGCTACGGTGGCAACCTCTGTTGGGCGGCACGGTACGCGCAAAATTTGGGACGTGCTGCGCCGTAAAAAAGGCTGAGTATTGAGCCTTTTTAAACAGCCCTGCTTTTGCTGATAGGTTCCATTCCAAATTTGCATTGGCAGGGTGGTTTTTTTTCTGTGAATGATGGCCCCCGCAATTTGTAAGTGTGCAAACAGTTTGCATGCTTGCTAGCATGGGCTTGTAATGAACTCTCACGAACACTCAGCACAGAAGGCAGACATCCGCCGGTCTTTCGGGTACCGGCTGGCACGCCTTGCGGCCGTCTGGCGCCGCGAAATTGATGCTGACCTGCGTGAGTTCGGGCTGACAGATGCAACATGGCGCCCGATTTATTACCTTACCCTTTCTGCTAAACCTTTAAGGCAGACCGACTTGGCGCGGTCTCTCTCGCTTGAAGCCCCGTCTTTGGTGCGTTTGTTAGACGTGCTGGAGAAACGGGGCTTTATTGTACGCGCCATAGATGAAGAAGACCGCCGCTCCAAGCTGGTGAGCATTACAGAAACCGGACGTGAGATTGCCACGCTGGTCAGCCGTGCAGCAGATCGTGTTGCAGCAAGGCTAACTGCTGATGTAACCGCCGAAGAGATGGTTGAATGCTGCCAGATATTTGATCGTGTTGAGCAGGCGGCTACGGCCCACAAAGAGCCTGCACCAACCGAGCGGGACTGTGCCCGGTTATGAGAGTAACGAGAATGGCGTCATGCTGACGGAGTTCAATCTCTTTGGTGTCTTTATGGCGCCTGTGGTGGTGTATGCCCTCGCGGCTTTACCACTGACTATGCTTGTTCGGTTTGTACTGTGGTGGAGCGGCGTGCTGGGCTGGTTCTGGCACATCGCTTTATTCGAAGTTTCTTTATACGTTTGTATCTTCTGCCTGCTGATCCTGTACGTTTGATCCACCATAAAGGCTTTTGAGTCTCTGCAATGCCCCTTCTGCGCACCCTGATACGAGTTATCCTGACCCTTGCGGTCGTCTCAATGGCCATTGTTCTGGGGGTCACCCTCTGGAATGTTTACATGATTGCGCCATGGACCCGAGACGGGCGCGTGCGCGTGTATGTGGTTGACGTGGCCCCTGAAGTGCCCGGCACAGTGGTGCAAATTCCGGTGGTGGATAACCAGTACGTGCATAAGGGCGACCCGCTCTATGTGCTTGACCCGGTACGTTTCCGTCTTGCCATTCGGGAAGCGCAGGCCCGTCTGGATGGAGCACTGGAAGACCTGAAGCTAAAACGCAACGACGCACGCCGCCGTATGGGGCTGGGTGGCATTGTGTCTGCGGAAGAGCAGGAAGTGTTTAACTCTAACGTTGCAACCCAGATTGCCGATGTGGACGCAGCCCGTGCAGCGCTTGATCTGGCAAAGCTGAACCTGCAACGCTCTGTGCTGTATTCGCCCGTTAATGGCTACGTGACCAACCTGAACGTGCGGGTGGGTGACTATGCGCCAGCAGGCCAGCCCCGTATGGCCGTTATTGATGCCGATTCTTACTGGGTTTATGGCTACTTTGAAGAAACAAAAATGTGGGGCGTGCATGTGGGTGATGAAGCCCGTGTGAAGCTGATGGGCTACAAACCTATCCTGACCGGCCACGTTGTCAGCATTGCCCGTGGTATTAACGATACCAACGGCACACCAGATAAGCTGGGCCTGCAAGACGTAAACCCTATCTTTACATGGGTGCGTCTGGCGCAGCGTATTCCGGTTCGTATTCATCTTGACCATGTGCCAGACAGTGTCACGCTGGCGGCAGGTATGACGGCAACAGTCAGTGTGGGGCCTGAACCACGTGGGCGGCGCGGTAAGCTGACCACATGGCTGCAAGACCACCTTTGAGCGCAGGCAGGGTGCTGAAAACAATGAAGTTTCGTCATCGCCTCGGCTTATTTATGGCCTCGACCATGCTGCTTACGGCGTGCACTGTTGGGCCAAATTACCAGCCAGACCGCATGAAGGTGTCTGCGCAGTTTAAAGAAGCCGCAGAAGAGCACCCCGCAACGCCAGAAGAAGTGGCGCGCACCAACAAGGAAATGACAGAGTGGTGGGCGGCCTTCCATGACCCCATTCTAACCCGCCTTGTTGAGCAGGCCATTGAGAGCAACTACGACCTGCAAATTGCTGGCCAGAATATTCTGGCAGAGCGTGCCATTCGTGATCGTTCAGCCTCGCAATGGTACCCGCAGATGGATGCCAATATGGGTGGGGGCGATGTACGCTACTCCATCAATATTGATAACTGGCCCATTCGCCCCGGTAACCCGTCTAACAGGCCGCAGGCTTCTATGCTCACCTACGGTGCTACGGCATCTTGGGAGCTAGACGTTTTTGGGCGCATTCGCCGCGATGTAGAAGCGCATGAACGCGCTGTTGAGGCCTCTATTGAAGGCCGCCGCGCGTTGTTAATGACGCTTTTGTCTGAACTGGCGTCTGACTACATGCTGTTGCGTGTTACCCAGTTGCAGATTGGTATTGCCACCAACAATATTCGGGTTGCCAAAGAAGGCGTTGACCTTGCCAATAAGCTGTATCTGGAAGGGGTAGGTAACACCTTACAGACAGCACAGGCGCAGGCAGAGCTTGATGCCCAGATTGCTGCGCGTGAGCCGCTAAAAACCCGTGTTTCGCAGGTGACGCACGCTATTTCCGTGCTGTTGGGCAAAATGCCCGGCGAACTGGAAGATGAGCTTAAGGTGCCGCGCCCTCTGCCTACGGTGCCTGCTTTCCCTGCGACTATGCCTTCTATTGTTATGGCGAACCGCCCAGATATTCGTATGGCAGAGCGTAAATACGCGTTGGCCACCGCCCAGATTGGCGTAGCTGTTGCCAACCTGTACCCACACTTTGTTATTCCGCTGACCTTTAACCCTAATGCGTCAGCCATGTACCAGCTCTTTCAGGTTAACGGTATGAGCTGGCAGTTTTTGATGATGGCCAGCTTGCCCCTGATGCATGGTGGTAAAATGACGGCCGAAATTAGAGCTGCGCAGGCCTCAGCTGAGGCCGCGCGCCTAACCTACCGGCAGACAGTGTTAACGGCCTTTAAGGAAGTAGAAGATGCCATGGCAGCATGGCATGACGATATTGAATATGCCGAGCAACTGCATAAGGCCGCAGAAGACAGCACTTTAGCGAGTGAGCGCGCCCGTAAGCTGTATGGGGCAGGGCTTGTTGGCTTTTTGGAAGTGCTAACCACCGAGCGTACAACCTTAAATGCCCAGAACATGGAAGCCTTGGCCAAACTGGAACGCCTGCGTGATGCTGTAAACCTTTACACAGCCCTTGGTGCAGGGTGGAAAGGTGTGCCGCTTACGAACACAACGTTGCCCGTTTCTCTTGAAACACAAAACGTGTTAGCGCGGGCCTTTAAGCAATAACGCTAATGGGTGCGACATATATAGCCTAGCCCTCTGCCTATACGTGCTGCCTTATGAGGTAGATTTGGCCGAGAGTTTTGCTGTGTGCTTAAGTGGCTGAGCCATGGTGGTTAATGATAGCCGCCATGAGGAAATTCTGGCGCCCAGACTGTGCTGGCTGCCCATTACTGGTGGGATTGGGTGTATTAAGTATGGCCGGGTTTTACTGGCTATAAGCCCCAGTTTAGCACAGCCCGGCTAAATTTTTGAGAGCACTGATAGCGAATAAAACCAACGGCTTTAAGGTGCCGAGCAGCCGAGTGTGCTCAGGCGTGGCTTTCTGTGCTGTGTGTAGCCGCATAGGGGGCTGCAAGTTGTGCTGGTGGTTCTCCCTCCTGCTGTAGGGCAAGAGGGAGTGTCCTGCTTATTTTTTGACAGGCCGTACAGCGGTTACTTCAATTTCAATCAACCAGCCGGGGTTAGCCAACTGTGCAACCGCAAAAGCGGAGCGTACTGGCAGGTTGGGCTGTTTGGCGGTGCCAAAATACTGGGTGTAGGCTTTCATCATGCCCGGAAAGTCGAGCTGTTTGGTGCGTGGGTCAGCGACCATGTAAATGTGCATTTGCACGACATCGCCCATGGTCAGGTTCAGCTTTTTCAGTTCGCCTTCAATCCGTTGGAGAGAGGCCAGAGTTTGTGTCTGGGTATCTCCGTAGGCTTCAAGGCTTTTGGCTGGGGCTGTTTTGTCCTGCACGGGGGCACCCATACCGCTGAGGTAAATGGTGCTGGCCCCAGCGGGTACTTCAACCGCTGTAGAAATAGGGAAATGGTCTGCCGGGTGGCGAATAATGCCGTCTTCAGCATGTGCTTTCAGGCACGGTGCCAGAAGGCCTGCGCTCATAAGGCCAGCAAGAAGCAGAGATTTGGAAAGCTGCATATTATTGATCCTCTACGGTCAGAGATGGCCGCATCTCTTTCACTTCGTCGGGTTTTAGTGTGTCAGTATAGTGGTTGCCAAAGTGTGTACGAATATAGCCGACAACATCAACCACCTGTTTGTCGCTTAAAAGCCCAGCAAACCACGGCATGCCGCCATACCCGTTAAGAACAACATAGGCGGGGTAACTTGCGGTTTTGAGTTTAGCGTTGCCAGCCAATGCCGGAAAGCGCGCACCAGCCCCTACAGCGCCTTTACCATCTGCCATGTGGCAGCTTTGGCAGACATGTTTATACACAGCCGCGCCATCTGGCATGGCCTGCATTTTACCAGCGACAGCGCTTGCGCTATCGGCATATGCGGCTTTGTAGGGGGCAAGCGGTGCCACTGTTGCAGCCGCAAGAACAAGGGCAGAAAGGCTATGGTAATACCGCATTAGGCTGCTCCCAAAGCGCGTTTATGCAAGCGGGTTACGGCGTCTAGGGCAGAGAGAATGGCCCCTTCCTGCCAGCAGCCAATGTAGGAGGCATGCTCACCGGCCAGCACAACGCGGTTATCAACACCGCACAGCGTTTTGTAGTGGGTCTTGCGAGACTCTTCTGTCCACATGGCGCAGCAGCCTAGTGTCCAGGGTACGCGGCTCCAGGCAAAGCTGACACCGTTTGAAAACTCTTTGCGGTATTGTGGGTGAATGGCCATGCCTTGAGCCAAGGCCCGTTCAAGCCTTTCTTGGGGTGTCATGCCGGCAAAGTCGTAGGCAGAGGGGCCAAACATATAGCCGCCCAAGAGCACGGCTGGGCCTTTGCTAAAGTAGCCATGGCTTGGGTAAGAGATTTGGCTGATCTGCTGGTCTGTAAAGCTGATCCCACCGTAAATCTGGTCATCTTCTTCCCAGAAGCGGCGTTTGAATTCGAGACCCATTTTAACAGAAGAGGCATAGGGCACAGCCTGAATAGCCGCCTTCATGCCATCGCTCACTTGCACATCAAGTTGGGAGAGTACCGAGAGGGGAATGGTGCAGACGCAATAATCTGCTTGTGTTTGGCGCACAGCCCCACCGTTGGCCATATCGTTATAGGTAACGGTTACACCCTGCTCGCTCTGGTGCAGGGCGGTTACCTTACAGTTGAGCGTGATGAGGTCTTTGACCTGACGGGTAAAGCCTTTACCAATTTGATCCATACCGCCAACGGGCTGGAACATGGTGGTTTGCATGTCTAGCCGCTCGTGAAATGCCATCCATGTCCATAGGCCGGATTTAAGCACTTCTTCACGCGCAAAGGGGCTGGATGGAATAGGAGCACCATCAATGCCGCCACCTTGTGGGCGCTCAAAACCCCGGCGGAGAGAGCTGATGTCACCCTTGGTATAAGCGCCATTTTTGTCGAGAGCACCCCAACTTTTCATAGCACTTTGTAGGTGTGCGCGTTCATCTGGGGTCGCAAAATCGTCCAGCTTATGCTGGTCAATGGCTTTAGAGAGCAGCTCTGCTGTAAAGCCCGTGAAGTCTGAGGCAAACTCGCGGTAGCGCACGGCTTTGCCACCAAACGCGCCAGAACTATGCAGCCAGCTATTGTGGTTAAGCTCAACAAACGGTTCTAGCTCAACACCAAATTCCTGACAGTAATGCAGCAGGCCTTGATGATGGTAGGGAATACGCCATGGGCCGGGGTTGATATAGTTACCTGCCGCAAAACCCACTTTTTGCGTGGCGCCACCTAGCTCTTTTACCGTATCGCCGCCACGAAGGCTGATGTTACGGCCACCACTACGGGTTTGGAATTCCAGAATTTGGACATCATAGCCCGCTTTGCGCAGTTCATAGGCAGAAAGCATACCCGCAAGGCCTGCCCCCAAAACCAGAACTTTGGTGCCTTTTTTGGCCCCTTTCAGGTTGGGTGCGCCCTTAAAGTCTGTGCCTGCGGCGTGGCCAAGTGTGGTCATGGCTTGGTACAGGGCAGCACTCCCGGCCAACGTACCAATACGGGTTAAAAGTTGCCGCCGCGTAGGGGGAAGGGAATGAGCATGTGGCATTCAGTGATCCCGCAATATTCTTGAAAAACAGTCTGTTAAGCGCAGGCAATGCAGGTGGCCAGACTGTGGTGCGCCGCACTACCTAAATGTTCCTTATTCAAAACAATAAGTCAGATGTTTCGATAAGGCAACATATAGAATGGGCGCAAAAACGTATTTCAAGGCACGCAGCTATAAGGCTGGGTACAGCGTGGGCTGTATGGAGCCGTAATACGGTTTAATGCGTAGAATGAAGGTTCTGAGGGGGGAGGAGGAGAGGCTATAACTTTACGTACACTAAGGCAGGGTTATAGCATCTGCCTGTAAGAGCTGTGCGCCTTGGTGCCCGTTTTTGCAAAGGGCCACCAAGGGGGCAGTGCCTAGTTTGCTAAGCGCGCAAACGCTTGCAAGGTGCGTTGTTGTTGCAGAAAGTTCTGCATGGCTTTGCGGGCCAAGCTTGCATCTTTACCCAGTGCCATAAGGGCCGGAATTTGCGTAGGCTTACGCAACAATGAGCTGAGTAACGCCTTAATATTCAACCCACCATCTGGTGAGAGCACGGCCCCGGCAACTGGTGGGAGTGTACGGGTTGCGGGGTCGCACACCACACGCAGTACGGCAAAGGGTAGCCCCGCATCTGCTGCTGCGCGGGCAAGAAAGCCGCTTTCCATATCTAAGGCCGTACTGCCAGATTGTGCAAAAAGGGCGGCTTTTTCTCCAGCATCTAACACCACGTGGCCGCTGTGTAGCAGGCTGCCGCCTACGCTGCTGGCTTGGCCAGACCCCAAAATATGGCGCAAGGTTGGGTCGCACACATATGTGGTACCCCAGGCCAAGACGGTTTCGGGCACAATAATGGTGCCAGCGGGCAGGGCAGGGTCTAGCCCTGCGGCTAACCCAAAAGAGAGCAGGCAATCTGCGCCGCACGCTGCCAGCCGTGCGGCCTCACGCTTGGCACCGGCACTGGTGGCCCCGCTGGCCGCAATAGCGGCATGCGGGAAAACCTGCCGGATAAACTTGGCTTCTGCCGTAAGGCCAACCAGAATGCCCGGCTTGGTGGGGGTAATATGTGCCGTTGCCGCCATGGTTTAAAACCCGAAAGCTACGCGGCGGGTATTGCTGCTTTCAAGGTTACGGTAGCGGGCCAACGCCATAAGCGGGAAGAACTGCTTGTAACCGTGGTAGCGTAGGTAGAAAACCTTGGGGAAGCCGACAGCATTATACGGGTCTTCGTGCCATTCGCCGTTGTCGTCCTGCTGGCTAGCAAGCCACGCAACACCTTTGGCGACGGCGGGGTCATCGCGGCGGCCAGCAGCCATAAGGCCCAGCACGGCCCATGCGGTTTGAGAGGGCAGGCTTTCACTGTACGTGCCGTGTGCACCGCCTTCGTAAGATTCGCAGCCTTCTCCCCAGCCACCTTCTGGGCGTTGCACCGAACGGAGCCATTCAACGGCTTTTACAACGGCGGGGTCATCGTGGGAGATGCCCGCTGCATTAAAGGCGCACAGCACAGACCATGTGCCGTAAACATAGTTGGTGCCCCACCGGCCAAACCAAGAGCCGTCTTGTTCTTGGTCTTTACGCAGGTACTCAATGCCGCGGTCAATCACCTGTTGGTCTTCTGGGTGGCCAAGCTGCGCCAGAAACGAAACGCAACGTGCGGTTACGTCTGCTGTTGGGGGGTCGAGCAGGGCGCCGTGGTCTGAGAAGGGAATGTGGTTGAGCAGCTCTTTATTGTTATCAATATCAAAAGCACCCCAGCCACCATTGGTGCTTTGCATGCCAATAATCCACTGGCGGGCGCGCTCAAGGGCTTCTGCATTGGCTTCGTCCCCCTCACGGTGGAGCAGCATGCCCACAACGGCTGTGTCATCTACGTCTGGGTAGTAGTCATTACCGTACTGAAAAGCCCAGCCGCCGGGCGCTAGGCCGGGTTTGTTAATGGCCCAGTCGCCCTCAACGTTGAGAATTTGCTTATCCCGCAACCATGCACTGGCTTTGCGTAGCTCGGTAAGGGTTTTTTCTGGTTCTATGCCGTTAGGGCCAGAAGCGGCTTCTATCATGGCATGGCCAGACAGCCCCGTATCCCAAATAGGGGAAACGCACGGCTGGCAATAGGCTTCATCGTCTTTAATAACCAGCAGCTTTTGCACGGCTTTCCATGCTGTTGCTGCGCGGGGGTCTTCATCTGGTACGCCAAGGGCGCGGTACATCATGACCACGTTGGCCATGGCTGGGTAGATGGCACCAAGCCCGTCCTCACCGTTTAGGCGGGGTTCAATGAAGTCTATGGCAGCTTTAAGAGCTTTTTCGTGGGTTGTGGTTGGAATAAGGGGCAGCAAGGGGCGCAGCACCGTATCCAGCCCTTTAAACATACGCCCCCATACAGAGCGGTAAGGGCCACGGATCCAGTCTTTTACCTGCTCTGGCGGAGTGACAAACAGTTCGGGCACATGAATGCGGCGGGGGTTAATGGCAACGGGTTTAAGGGCTGCCAGCACCAGCAGTGGGGCAATAACCGTGCGCGACCAGTAAGACATATTCCAGACAGAGAAAAACGCCTTACGGGGTAGCAGCATGAGCTCGATCGGCATAACCGGTGTGGCGCGCCATGGGGCATCACCAAACAGGGCAAGCTGGCAGCGTGTAAACACGTTGGTGCGCTCTGCACCGCCGTGGTCTAAAATGGCCTCACGCGCGCGGCGCATATGAGGTGCGTTTATGTCGTCCCCAATGGCTTTGAGCGCAAAATAGGCTTTGACCGAGGCAGAGATATCGAATTTGCCATTATGGTAGAGCGGCCAGCCGCCATGGTCTTCGCTTTGGGTGCGGCGCAGGTAATTGCCGATCTTTTGTTCCAGAGCGTCATCAATGCGGTCGAGATAATGTTCCAGCAAAACATATTCGGCTGGAATAGTGGCGTCGGCTTCGAGTTCGTACACCCAGTGGCCGTCTTGTTGCTGATGCTTGCCCAGAGCGGTGTGGGCGTTTTTTACCGCACGATCCAAGTTCTCCCGAGAGAGGGGGGTATCGGAAAGAGCGCTGCCATCAGCGGCCATGGTGACTATTCCTTTCTGCTTCTGTGCGTTTGGGGCCAGAAGGCTCTGGCCAGGGTATTAGGTTGGGCGGCGTAGCCCAAGGGTATAAACAGCCTGCACACCGGAGCGCATGGCCCCTTCGAGTGTGGCGGGCAAACCGGTTGCCGTCCAGTCTCCTGCCAAAGCAAGGTTAACGAGTGCGGTGGCAGGGCCGGGGCGTAGGCGGTTTTGTGCCGGTGTGGCAGCAAATGTTGCCCGTTTTTCCCATACCACACGTTGGTGTGCGGGGGTGGCGGGCAGGGCGGTTTTGAGCACCGGGTCACAGGCACGGCGTACATCGTGCCAGATGGTGCGGGCTAATATGTCTGGGTCTTGCGCGGCAAAGCGGTTGGCGGCACTGACTGTAACAGACAGAATATCGTCTCTGAGAAAGACCCATTCTGCAATGCTGCCAACCAACCCAATAAAGCCGCTTTGGGCAAAGCTGCCCAAAGGCTGTGGGGCCTCGTTTAAGCGGAAGTGCAGGTTGAGAATGCTCTCAAACTCATCTGGTGCGCTAAAGCCGGGCACACGGCCTGCCAAAAGGCTGCTGGCCACGGGGGCGGGTACTGCCAGAATAATGGCGTCATCTGCGCTTAGGGGCAGTGGGCCTTCTGGGGTATGGAGGGCCGTTACGCGGCCACGCTCAATATCTAGCCCGGCAATACGGCTTTGGGTGCGTACGTCAACTTGCATAAAGCCAAGGTGCTTTAATGCAGGGTCTACCAGAGATTCGGATAGCCCTTCTTTTGCGTACCACGGAATACAGGCGTTACCGCCCTGCGAGAGAGATTCGCGCACAACGGCACCTAGCAGGGCCGCACTACCGGTTTCACACGCGGTATTAAGGGCAGAAATAGCTAAAGGTTCAAGCAGGCGGCGGGTGAGGGCACCGGGTAGCAGGCACTCTGCAACCGTTGTATCCCCTTTGGCTTTAATGAGGTTTTGCAGGCTGCGGAGTTCAACAACCCGCATATCTGGCACACGCTTGTGCGGTTGGAAGACCCACCAAGGCACCTTGCCGCGCGAGAGGTCGAGCGTCCAGCGGGCATCTTCGGCTAAATCAACAAAGGGGAAAAGCGGTGCACCGGGGCCGGTTAGGGTGTCTGTGCCGCCGGTAAAGGCCAGATACCTAAAAACGGTTTTGTTGGCAGACAGCAGCATGTGGTTGCCGTTATCAATACGGCAGCCTAATTGGCGGTCTTCGTAAGAGCGGGCGCGCCCGCCGCAGGCGCGGCCTGCTTCGTGCACGATAACGCGCTTGCCACAGCCAGCGGCCTCAACCGCGGCGGCAAGCCCAGCCATACCGCCGCCAATAATATGCAGAGTGCCTGCCATAGACTCGGTTACCCTTTACTCAAAGTTATGGAAGGTAAGAGGCTGCAAGCCAGAGGAGTTTAGTGGCGGTAGAGGTCTGTGGGCGTGCCAGCAAGACGTTGTTTGCCCACCCTCTTTTACGCAACGCAACCAGAATAGCCTCGTAACTAGCCCCCATAATACGGGCAGGCAGCATGGCTTTGGGCTGGCAGTTGCGCATGGTGGCAAACGCCTTACGGAAATGGTCTTGCGCACGGGCCGCCAGAATGCGGGCGACATCTTCCAGCCCCGGTGCAGACAGCGCCTTAACGGGGTCTAGGGGTACGTTAAAGCGGTTAAGCAGGTCTGATGGGAGGTAGAGGCGGCCACGGGCGGCATCTTCTGCAATGTCGCGCAGAATATTGGTAAGCTGCAATGCACGGCCAAGGTGCAGGGCCACTTTGTCGGCCTCGTCTGAGCTATCTCCAAAAATACGCACAGACAGGCGGCCTACAGCAGAGGCTACGCGGTCGCAGTATAGATCCAGCGTTTTTTCGTCTGGGGCAACAATGGTGTTTTCGGCATCCATAATCATGCCGTCAATCACGGCATCAAAATCTGCCTGACGGAGGGAGAAGAAGCGGATAGTTGCCAGCAGCACGCGCTCTAGCGGGTCTTGGGCTTCGCCTTCGTACAAGGCGGCAATGCGGGTGTGCCATGTCTCAAGCGCTGCTTTGCGTTCTGGCATGGGGGCTGAGCCATCGGCAATATCATCGACTACGCGGCAAAACGCATAAATGGCATACATGCCGTAGCGGCGCATGGGGGGCAGAATACGCATGCCAGCCGCAAAGGACGTACCGGCCTGTTTTACAGTGCTTTCAACCCATGCCAGATCGGCCGGGTCGCACCCAAGCGGGGTTGGCTTGTCATGCGTCTGGATGTCTTCAGCTGTCACGCGTTTTCCACCTGTTGGTTTATTGTCTATCAAAGTTGGGTCTTTTTTACAGAAGTTGCCGCGGGGGGAAACCTCAAGACCATACGCGCAGGGCCGCAAGGGCTGCATGCGTGGCATCTGTTTTGGTTAATGCTACACGCCCAGCTAGGGGGTCTTGCCGCCTAAGGCGTAGGGTTAGGCGGTGGGCCAGTTCTACAATGGCTGCGCATTCCATACGAAAACGGCGGCTTTTCATGTAAGCGGGCAGCGTTGTGGCCTGCTTGTTCAGGTCATCTACCGCATCAAGCAGGTTATTAAACACGCGGCGCAGGCGCGGGGGGGTACGGCCATCTTCCAGATCAGATTCTGAAGCGCCAGCCAGTTTAAGCATGTCTGTTGGCAGGTAGCAGCGTTTAAGTATGCGCAGGTCTTTTTGGCAGTCTTGCAAGTGGTTGAGCACTTGCAAAGACGTACAGAGCGCGTCAGACGCTGCGTAAGATGCTGAGGTTTCTTTGTGCAGGTCTATGAGAAAACGGCCCACAGGGTTGGCTGAATATTTGCAGTAATGCAGCAGGTCTTGCCAGTTTTTGTAGTCTGTCCCGCGAGAGTCGTCGCGAAAGGCGACTAACAGGTCTGTTGCGGTTTCAAACGGTACGCCGGTTTGCTGCAGGCTGGTGCGTAGTGTGGCGGCACTCATGGCGTCTGGCCGGTTAATGGGCTCGCGCGTGCCCAGCAAGACTTCTTCCATGGCGTTAAGGCGCGCCAGTTTGTCTTCTGGGCTTAGGGTTTCGCTGTCTGCAATGTCATCAACCGTGCGGGCATACGCATAATAGGCATGAACGTGCGGGCGCAACTCTTTGCTGAGTAAAAACGAGCCAACCGGAAAGTTTTCGTCCGAAGCGCCTTTCCCGGAGGAGGCGTCGGCTTTGCCCCATACAGATACTGTTTCAGTCATGCCTAACTCTATGTGGTGTGGGCGGTCATTTGACCGCTTCCTTTACACCCTCTTCTGGCTGCTGCCTACTCCTGCCGTTAGTGGGCTGATATATGGTAAGAATTTATAGTGTCTTCTTTAACTGATTTCTGACACTATTGCGGTGTTAACTGGTTCTGTATTGGTAAACAACGCAGGGATTCTCGTAAAATGGCTGCAAAATTCGAAGTATTCAAAGATAAAGCAGGTGAGTTCCGCTTTCGTTTGAAAGCCGCCAATGGCGAAATTATTCTGGCCAGCGAAGGCTACAAGCAAAAAGCCAGCGCCGAGCATGGTATTGAATCTGTGCGGCACAATGCCCCAGAAGATGCCCGCTTTGAGCGTAAGACCAGCCACGCTGGCAAGGCGTTTTTTAACCTAAAAGCCCGCAATGGTGAGGTGATTGGCACTAGTGAGCAGTATGAGAGTGAAGCCGGGCGCGAAAAAGGCATTGAAGCCGTAAAAAAAGCCGCTGCCGAAGCCGTACTGCACGACCTAACGCACTAAGGCAAGCAGCACGGTGTTTCGCTAAAAAAGGGAGCCATTTTGGCTCCCTTTTGTTCGGTGGGCTGGGTGTTTTAGTTGGACTGTGTTTTTTGGTGGTGCGGCTCTTGGTCTGCCTGCACATCAACCCTGCCAGCATTGGGTATGGCCTCACGGTAGGCACGGTTTTTCCAGACGACACCACGCCCACGGTAGTGGTTTATGGCAGAACCAATGGTGGCGGCTGTATAGAAAACTGCGACAAACGGGAGTGTTAACGCCCATAGTGGCGAGAGCCGAAAACGGCGCAGGGTTGGTAAAAAAGAGGCCACAGAGACAGCCCATGTTACAAGCCCCACCCAACGTGCTGGCCCATGCCCAAAAACCGCCAAAAGGCTGGGCATAACCCAAACAACCCCCATGGCTATAACGGTTAAAACCAACAAAATGGGTGAAAAATGCAACTGCACATAGGCTGTGCGGGCAATCATGTTCCATACATCTTGGGCGTTGGGGTAGGGGCGTATGGATTTAGCGAGGCAGGAATGCCCAAGATAGAGCCGCCCGCCCGCTTGCTTAACGCACGTGGCTAGTGTGCAGTCATCAATTAACGCACCGCGTAAGGCTTCTATGCCGCCAATTTCTGCCAATGTGTCGCGCCGCAGTAAAATGGTGCCGCCTGCGGCACCGGCCGTGCGGCTGGCTGGGTTATTGACCTTGGCAAAGGGGTAAAGCAGGGCAAAAAAGAACACAAAAGCTGGCACCAGCGCGCGCTCAGCGAGGCTTTCGCATTGAAGTTCCACCATTTCAGAGACCATATGCAGGGCATCGGTCTGGGCTTTGGCGACAAGGGTGGAGATATGGGCTGGGGCATGCACAATATCGGCATCGGTTAGCAGTACATATCCATTTTGTGCGGGGCTTTGGCGGTTGGCTTCTGCAACGCCTTGAGAAACCGCCCAGAGTTTACCACTCCAACCCGGCGCGGGGTCTGCGCCGTCTAGTACGGTTAGGCGGTTAAGGGGGTCTGGCAAGGCCCGGGCCAAGGCGCCGGTTTCATCTTCGCTGCGGTCGTTGACTAATATAAGCGACAGCTTGCCGGGGTAATCTTGTGTGAGGAGAGAGGAGAGGGCGGTTTCAATCGCTTCTGCCTCATCACGGGCGGGAATAACAACCGTGACCTCTGGTGCAATATCGGCCACGTTGGGGGTAGGCGGTGCAGGGCGCAGAATAGGGCCGCCCTGCCAGAATTTGCCGTGAAAAAAGATAAGTCCAACCCAGATAAGGGCAGAAAAAATGGCCAGCCCTAACAGCATGGGACACTTCTCCGTAATTTTATTTTAGCATACCGTTATTGCGGAACCAGGTAATGGCGTCTTCTACCGCTTTGCGGGCTGGGCGCGGGTTATAGCCAAGTTCTTTTATGGCTTTGTCTGATGAGAAAAACATTTTCTTGCGTGACATAGCCAGCATTTCACGCGTGACACGGGGCGAAAAGCCAAAAGAGCGTGAAAGCCATTCAGACGCCACAGCAACCGGCCAGATAACGCCTTGCGGCAGGCTTATGCGCGGCGGCGGCACATGTGCAATTTCGGACACCATGGCAAACAGGTCGCGCAGGAGGTAGTTTTCGCCACCCAAAATGTATTTCTCACCAATGGTGCCGCGTTCAAGGGCGAGAGCGTGGCCTTCTGCTACGTCATCAACGTGCACAATGTTAACCCCGGTATCAACATACGCAGGCATACGGCCTGCGGCGCAGTCCAGAATCATCTGCCCGGTGGGGGTGGGTTTAATATCGCGCGGGCCAACGGGGGTAGAGGGGTTAACAATAACCGCGGGTAGCCCCTGTTCTTTCACTAACCGCAGCACTTCTTGCTCGGCACGGTATTTAGAACGTTTGTAAATGCCAATAACGCCGTGTTCTTGCACGGGGGTTGCTTCATCAGACACGCTGCCATCACCAATAAGGCCCAGTGCTGCAACAGATGAGCAATAGACAATACGCTCAACCCCTGCTTTTTGGGCGGCCAGCATAAGCAGGCGCGTGCCTTCTACGTTGGCGGTCATCATGGGGGCGGGGTCTGGCACCCATAGGCGGTAATCTGCCGCCACATGAAACACATAACGGCAACCTTCAACAGCGCGGGCAAAGGTTTCTGGGCGGGACAGGTCGCCTTCTACCAACTCAGCGGGAATATCGGCAATGTTGCGGCGGTCACTGCCTTCGCGCACCATGAGCCTCAGCGTATGGCCGCGTTCCAAGAGTGTGCGGGCCACGGCAGAGCCTACAAAACCTGTAGCACCAGTTACAAGTGTATGGGCGGTCATAGTAAAGTGCGCTCCCGTAGGGGTATGAATGATAGGGCGAAAGAAGCCCGAACGTCTGGTCTGTTTCTTTATCCTGCTGCCTGAGGTGGCGCCAGACCCCGTGCTAGTGTAAGTGATCGAACTCGTAAAAACACACCCCCCTGTGTACGACCCTTTACTAAGGGACACAGGTGCTTAGGGGGCTAACTCGGGTAGACAGAGCTTAGTCATTGAAGAAACTCACTTTTTTCCTAACTTTGCTTGGCCTGGTGGCCATTACTGCAGCCATGGCATGGAGCGGCTTTGGCTCTGTTGTGCATGCTGTCATGCGTATTGGTCTAGGCGGCTTCCTTCTTATGGTATGCTGCCAGTTGGTGGTAAACGGCGTGCTGGGGCTGGCTTGGCACGCGGCTGTACCGCAAATTCATTATTTACGCCTGCTCGGTGCCCGCATGGTGCGTGATGCTGCGGCAACATGCCTGCCGTTTTCGCAGCTTGGGGGCATTGTTATTGGTATAAGGGCCACATGCTCCGGGCATGGCCTGCATACTCGTGCCTCTAGGCAAGTTGACCTGCCAGAAGCTACTGCCGCTAATTTGGTTGATATTACCACCGAGGTTATGGGCCAAACTGCCTTTGTGCTGCTTGGTGTGGCCTTTTTGGTGGCCCACCAGCGTAATAGCCCCTTTGTTGTGCCGGTTATTATTGGTGCCGTGTTTTTAATGTTTGGCACAGCCGGGTTTATTTGGACACAGCGCCATGGTGGCAATTTATTTCGCAAACTAGGTAAGAAATTTACCAGTAGCCTTGCCGCGCAATGGCACGAAAACCTGCTGAGCGGGGCCGATAACCTGCAAGAGCGTATGGAGGCTGTTTGGAGCCACCCGCTCCGTATTTGTGGCTCTGCCGCCTACCATCTGCTGGGGTGGTTGGGTAGTGCGTGCATGTTGTGGTTAACCGCAGGCTTTTTGGGAGCGCACCTGACCTTCCCCAATGCTATTGCGGTTGAAGGGGTAACTTGTGCGGTTATGTCTTTAGGGTTTTTGGTGCCTGGTAGCCTTGGCGTGCAAGAAGGGGCCTATATTGCCCTAGGCCATGCTTTTGGTATCGACTCGTCTGTGTCTTTGGGGCTTTCGCTGCTGCGCCGTGGGCGTGAGTTGGCTATTGGTATTCCGGTACTGTTGTTGTGGCAGTTTATGGAAATGCGCGGCTTACGCACTGCCGAGCAAAAGGGGCCTGTTAACGCGCCAGAAGGGCCTTACACGCCAGCCCCTTCAGTTGTGAAAGAATAACCCGCCGTGACCCCTGCTACCCCCGTACCTGCTGTAACAGAGAATGCGGCTTTACCCCCAGTGTTTGACACATTGGTTGTTGTTGGGCCGGGCCTTATTGGGTCGTCTGTCTTACGCCGCGCAAAAGAGCGTGGGGGTTTGGCACGCCACGTCATAGCGGTTGATATTGACCCCGCAGTGTGTGCCCGCGTGGCAGAACTTGGCATTGCTGACGAGGTTATGGAAGACGCCGCACAAGCCGCTGCAAAAGCAGATTGCGTGATGCTGTGTGTGCCTGTGGGGGCCATGGGGCCTGTTGCGGCCAGCGTGATACCCGCCATGAAACCCGGCGCTATTTTAACAGAAGTTGGGTCGACCAAGGTGTCGGTTATTGAGGCCATTAAGCCCTTTTTACGGCCAGACGTACCCTATGTGCCTGCACACCCTATGGCCGGAACGGAGTTTTCTGGCCCCGATGCCGGGTTTGCTACTTTGTTTGAAGACCGCTGGTGCCTGCTCACGCCATTAGAGGGCACACCAAGTGCCGCGGTAGAAGCCATACGCACCCTGTGGGAGCGTTGTGGCGCCCGCTTGCGTGATATGACACCCGCCCACCATGACCGGGTGTGCGCCATTGTAAGCCACTTACCGCACCTACTGGCCTTTACCATTTGCGGCACTGCCGATGATTTGGCAGACGAAACCCGCTCTGAGGTGCTGGACTTTGCAGCCTCTGGCTTTAGAGACTTTACGCGTATTGCGGCTTCTGACCCCATTATGTGGCGTGATATTTTCTTGCTAAACCGAGAAGCCCTGCTGGAAATGCTGGCGCGCTTTATGGAAGATGCACAGGCTATGGCACGCGCTATCAGGTGGGGTGATGAAGATTACATTGTTGACCGCATTGAGCGCGGTCGCAAAATACGCAAAAGCCTGATTGAAAACCGGCAAGCCTGACGGACGTGCGAAGCAGTATGCAGGCATAGGGCAATGCTTAGCTGCACCCTTACCGGCCAGCAGCATTGTTGTGTTTGGATGCGGTGGTTTCTGGCTGACAGGCTGCACAATTGTGGCCCAGAAAGAGCGGCTTTGATAACAAAGCGCCTGCTCAGCCGCCTATAGAAAGCCTTTAGAGCAGCTTTTTCATATTTTTAGAAATGAGCCGTTACGTGGGCTGGCCAAAGGCTTTGATGTGTAGGGCATCGAGTCGTTTATGGTTTTTATCGGCCATAGGGTTAAGCTCAAGCACCTTTTGCCACGCTTTTAAGGCGGCGGGGCTGTCGTTACGGTGTTCTTCTACTGTGGCCAGTAAAGACCAGCTTTGGCTGTCTTTGGGGTCGCGCTGTAGGGCGGAGCCTAGGTCTTTAACGGCACCGTTCAGGTCTCCGGCTACAAGGCGCATCTGGGCGCTGGAGCGCCATAAAATGGCTTTGTCGGGCTGTAGGGCCAAGGCATCGGCCATTGCGTCTACCGCGTTGTCTGGCTTGTTGTTGGCAACGTCTTTTTCTGCCCGCCGCAGGAGAAGGTGCGTGGTAGGTGTAAGGTTGGCTGCCCGTAAGGTCTCTAGCATGCCCTCAAGCCTGTGGGCTTCTTCTGGCGTTTTGGCGTGGGCCAGTTGGTCTGCCAGTTGGGCTATCTGTTCTTCTGCGCGTAAGGGTTTAGGGGTGAGCGTGCTTGCTGTGGGAGCACCCGTTGCGGCACTTGGTACTGCTGTGCCGTTAGGGGGGCGCTGTTGTTGCGCCCCTGTGGGCGGTGTTGCAGGGATAGGCTGTGCTGCGGCAGGTATTGGGGGCGGAGGAGTCGTGCTGGAAACTACCGGGGCCGCCTGCGCCACAGTGCATAGCGCAGCAGCGCTACAAACGCTTACACCAAGCACTAAAGCCCCGCATATTGCCTGAGCGTAAAAGCGTAAGGGGGCTTTTAAACGCAAAAACCCGTTTCTCCGGCAAGCGGAAAAACGGGTTGCGCACATGTCATGCGTCTTTAACCAGCCGGAGTGGGCCGGGTAAGGCATAGATTAGCCCTGACGAGCTTTCATGCGGGGGTTCTTTTTGTTGATAACGTAAACCCGGCCGCGACGCCGTACGACACGGCAATCTTTATCGCGCACCTTGGCCGATTTCAGGCTGTTTCTGATTTTCATGGCCCGTTTTTCTCCGCCGATGCTTAATTGAACTGAAACAAGTTGTGAGCGCACATACCGGGCCGGGTTATCGGAGTCAATGTTTTCAACCCCACGCGCACTATTTTCTTTTGGTTTTGTGCCGTTTTCGGGTCTTGAGTGTGCTTTTTTCTCATCAGGTTTACTCTGGCGTTAGGGCTGTATGCTCCTTATGGGGGGCAAGAGCGCTAAAGGCTGTGGCCAGTGTATGGAAGTCTGCTGCGCGGGGGGAGCGTGGCCGCCATGCTAGGCCAATTGTGCGCCAGACCGGTCCGCCTGAGAGGGGGCGCATAATAACCTTGTGGTTTTGCAAAAGCCCACCTTCTGTTGCCAGCGCGGGCACAACCCCTATGCCAAGGCCAAGCTCAACCATGTCTGCCATGGTGTGGAGCGATGTGGCGGTGAAGGTGGAGTCTCCTTCATCTTCAGCGCTGTCCCACCCACGGCCTTGACGGCAGACTGCCAATGTTTGCTCGCGTAGGCAGTGGCCGTCTTCCATCATAATCATACGTTGGTCTTCCAGCCGCTCTACGGGCACGTGCGACAGGCTGGCCAGCGGGTGGCCTTCTGGCATGATAACCTGAAAGGGGTCGCGCCATAGGGGTATGGTCTCTGTGCCGTCGCACAAGCAGGGCATGGCCAGCACCAAAATATCGAGCCGCCCCAGCGCTAGTTTTTCCAGCAAATGCTCGGTGGTATCTTCCGTGATGGACAGCGTGATTTGGGGAAAGCGCGTGCGAATGGTTTTAACCAACGGTGCCACCAAAAATGGCCCGATGGTAGGAATAACCCCGAGTCTGAGCGGCCCTGTTAGGGGTGTACGGGCGGCTGCTGCCAGTTGTGGCACAGCCTCTAGGGCTTCAAGCGCGTGCCTGCCTTTAGCGGCAATTTCATGCCCTAAGGGGGTAAATACCACCTTTTTGCCCACCGTGCGGTCAAGCAATTGGGCGTCGAGCTGGCGTTCAAGCGCCATAATGCCTGCAGAAAGAGTGGACTGCGTAACAGCACATGCTGCGGCAGCCCGCCCAAAATGGCGCAGTTCGGACAGGGCAATAAGGTAGCGGAGTTGCTGGGCAGAGGGCAGGGGGAGCATGGTCAGACCTCAAAATAAAGCAGGGCTGGTAGGCTGCGTCTTGAGTTAGAACGAGGTGTGAGATTTCCCTTTTTCTCACAATCGATCATTTCGATGGTTTTGATATAAAATATTCATTGGCATAAATGGTTATGCCGCGCCATACATACTTACCGTAAGCAACAACACAGATGTGCGGTTGCGGTGTGAACCCACCATGAAGGAGTTAAATTCATGCTGACAGTTGGCGATAAATTTCCAAGCTTTGACCTCACTGCTGTTCCGGGCGGCCCGGAAGGCCTGAAAGGTGAGTTCGTGCAGATTTCTGATAAGTCTGACGCTGGTAAGTGGAAAATTGTTTTCTTCTGGCCAAAAGACTTCACGTTTGTTTGCCCCACAGAAATTGTGGCTTTTGGCAAACTGGCAAAAGACTTTGCAGACCGTGATGCCGTTGTTTACGGCGTGTCTATCGACAGCGAATTCGTGCACCTGAACTGGCGCCTGCACCATGAAGACCTCAAAGGCCTTCAGATTCCGATGCTGGCAGACATCAAGCGCGAGCTGACCGAAGGCACTGGCGTTATGGCAAAAGACGCAGGTGTAGCCCTGCGTGCAACATTCGTTGTCGACCCACAGGGCATTATTCGCCATGTGTCTGTTAACGACCTGTCTGTTGGCCGTAACCCACAGGAAATCGTGCGTATTCTCGATGGCCTGCAGAGCGACGAGCTGTGCCCATGCAACTGGAAACAGGGCGACGACTTTATTAAAGTCTGATCCTTACTCTGGTTGATGTACTGGGCCGGATACCAAGCAGCTTGCTTGTGGTGCCCTGCCCGGTACCGCTTTTTGCAAGTGGGGTTAAACCACTTGCAGAGGGTGCCTGTTAGGGCACGCTCCCGCTGTTACGCAAAGCCCCTTGAATGCTTTGTGCTCTGCCACACCATGTGGCGTGTTGGGCCAGCATACTGGTGGCTTAACTTTCCTGCATAAAAGAATACCCGCCTTGGTCAGTAAGGTGGCGCGTGTGGCGCAGGTGCAAACCCTGTGGTGTTTTTCTGTTCCCTTTTTTTCGTAAGGATTATCAGATGTCCATTGATGCCCTGAAAGACCGTCTTCCCGATTATGCAAAAGACCTGCGTCTTAACATTGGCTCTCTTGTGAATGACGTAACACTCACGCCGCAGCAGCTTGCTGGTACGTTTGTGGCGTCTGCCATTGCGTCTCGCAATGATGACGTTACCAAAGCGATTGTTGCTGAATTTGCTGATAAGCTGACACCAGAAGCCTTGGGGGCTGCCAAAGCTGCTGCTGCCATTATGGGCATGAACAACATTTACTACCGCTTTGTGCATATGGCCGGTGGCGATTACGGCAAAATGCCTGCCCAGCTCCGTATGAGCGTTATTGGCCGCCCCGGCGTTGATAAAGCCGATTTTGAACTGTGGTCTTTGGCGGTATCTGCCATTAATGGCTGCGACCTGTGTGTAACCAGCCACGAAAAAATTGTGCGTGAAGCCTTGGGCGCAGAAGCCGTGCAAACTGCCGTGCGTATTGCCGCGACCGTGCATGCTGTTGCCGTTGCCCTACAAGGTGCTGCTGCTTTGGGTGATGCATAAAAGCAGCCTACAAAGAGCAGTAAAGTCTATGGCCCGGACGGTGTTTCCGGGTCATTTTTTTAGGGTTTACGGTGTCACCTTAACACAGCAGGCCGTGCGCGGGCTGCATAAGGTAAGGTGCGTAAAGAGTGTAGGGAAAAAGAAGCCCCCAAGGGGCCGCGCCCTTTCTCTAAAAAACCAAAATTTTTGATTGTGAGAGAAAGTGGCGCGAGTGACGGGGCTCGAACCCGCGACCTCCGGCGTGACAGGCCGGCGCTCTAACCAACTGAGCTACACCCGCAGTCCAGACGCTCATCAGAGAGTGATGTGCGTTGGTATGTCGCGTCTTATAACGGGATTTTTTTGTTTGGCAACCGGCTTTATGAAAAAAAATGCAGTTTAGTGTTTTTTTCTTCCGTGGCAGCGGGTTAGGGGTTTTGTGTGCTGTAAAAGCAGCTCCCGCCTTTGTGCACATAAAACAAAACCCCACCCTGTAAGGGGTGAGGTTTTGCAGGCAACGCTATAGGCAAGCTGCTTTAGCAGAGCAGGGGCTTAGGGTTGTTTTTCAAAAGCACCAGATAGGGTTAAGGTTACGTCGTCTCCCACAAGTGGGACGTATTTTTTAACATCATAGTCGCTGCGTTTTAGGGTGCCTGTGGCTTTAAAGCCTACCGTATAGGCTTTATCCATTGGGTTGGTGCCAGACCCAACATACTGGGCGTGTAAGGTAAGCGGCTTGGTAATACCGTGCAGGGTAAAGCTGCCGGTAATGGTTGCGCCCCCTTTACCATCTGGCTCTACTTTAGACGAAACAAAGGTGGCCGTGGGGTAATGGGCTGCGTCAAACCAGTCTGCGCTTTTTAGCTCGTCTGTGAGTTTGCCGCTGGTGGTCTGCACGCTGCTAACGGGTATGGTAACGTTTAGGCTAGAGGTGGCAGGGTGTGCGGTGTCTAGCTTGAGGGTGCCGCTGGCGTCTGAAAACAGGCCATAATACGGGGTAAAGCCAAAATGCAGCAAAGAGAAAACAACCTGTGTGTGCGTTGGCTCTAGTGCATACGTGCCGCTTTGTGCGTCTTTAAACGGTGTAGCATGGGCAGCCGTGCAAACGGCAGCGGTAAGGCTGAGTGTAGCTAAGGTGGCGGTAAAAGCTGCTTTAAACATGAAAACCTCCTGTATTTAGGTGCAAAACAAAAGCGTGGCTGCCCTGTTACAGAGCAAGCGTGTTTGGGCGTGCGGGTTACGTGCCTTGCCCAAACGGAAAACCAAATGTGAAGCCAGATAAGGCTTTGCCCATAACGGCCTCGCTGTAAGTGCGGTGGCCTTGGTCTGGGCCTGCGGCCCCGGCCACTACCATAAGGGGTAGCAGGTGCTCTTCTCTGGGGTGGCAAAAGCGGGCAGTGGGGGCAGTGTGCCACTGCGTTAGGGCTGCGTTACGTTCTTGCTCTGGCAGGCAAGCGGCATGTGCCAGCCATGTGTCAAAGCGTTCAGCCTCGTACGCGGCGTCAGGCGTGTCTGCCATAAAGTGGCGCAAATTGTGGTAGCTCATACCCGCGCCGATAATGAGCACATTCTCATCACGCAGGGGGGTAAGCGCTTGGCCCATGCGAATATGAAATGCCGGGTCGAGTTTTTCCTGCAAAGAGAGTTCGATAACCGGAATATCGGCTTTTTCAAAGGCGACCATGAGGGGAATAAACACCCCATGGTCCCAGCCGCGGGTGGGGTCTGTTGTGGCGGTTATGCCTGCATCTGTCAGCCGTTGGGCTATGGCTGCCGCTAAAGCTGGGGCGCCCGGTGCAGGGTATTGCAGGTGGTAGGTGTGGGGCGGAAAGCCATGATAGTCATAAATGAGGGGCGGGTTGCTAGCGGCGGTGAGTGTGGGGGTAGGCGTTTCCCAATGGCCAGAGACAATTAAAATGGCATCTGGTTTTTGGGGTAATGTTTGGCTGATACCACGCAGGTAAGCGGCCATGTTGTCCCATGTTTTGGGCCAGTCCATAAAAAAGCAGGGGCCACCACCATGGGGTATAAACAGCACGGGTTGGCGCAAAGGGGCTGCGGTTTGGCTGTCGTGTGTCATGGCAGTGTGCAGGCTCCTTCATACCCAAGAGAAGGCAACTGTGACTGCGTTTTGTCGCTTCGATAATATCTCTTTTTGAGAGAACATTTCGCACTTATGGTGTGAGATTGGGTGCGTTAGGGGCACAAAAAAGCCGGAGGGTGCGTTGCACCGGCTCCGGCTTTTGGGGTGTATGCGCCTAACCCTTACAAAAAGTAGGGGCGCATGGTGGGCTGGTTAGCTCTTTTTAGCGGCTTCTACACCTTGGCGGATAAAGTCAGCTGCTTCTTCACGGCTGCCCCAGCCGGTTACTTTTACCCATTTGCCGGGTTCAAGGTCTTTGTAGCGGGTAAAGAAGTGCTCAATGGCTTTAACGGTAATTTCTGGCAGGTCAGAAATGCTTTCCACTTTGCTGAACTGCGGGTGGATCTTGTCGTGCGGGACGCAAATAATTTTTTCGTCCTGACCGGATTCGTCTTCCATTTTCAGCACGCCAATCGGGCGTGAGCGGATAACAGAGCCGGGCACAACGTTAGAGGGTGTTAAAACCAGTGCGTCTGTGGGGTCGCCATCGGCGGCAAGGGTGCCGGGAATAAAGCCGTAAGCGGTGGGGTAGGCCATAGGGGTAAACAAAAAACGGTCAACAAAAATAGCGCCGCTGTCTTTGTCTACTTCGTATTTTACGGAAGAACCCTGCGGGATTTCGATCACGACGTTAATGTCGAAAGGCACGTCTTTACCGGGTGAAATTTTTGACACGTCCATAACGCTACTCCAGCACTAAAAATACGGATGGCCGACCCTATCTGGCGCAATGCAACTTGCCAAGTCAGAAGGCTGGAAGGTTTTTTGTGTGTTTTCATGCACTCAACCCTTGCCAAATGCGTCAGGTTGCGTAAATCAGAGACCCACCTGTGTGCGCCTGTAGCTCAATTGGTTAGAGCGGGCCGCTCATAACGGCTAGGTTGCGGGTTCAAGTCCTGCCGGGCGCAGGTTTTTCTTTTTACGTCCTTATATGGCGCGCCACCATTCCATTTGCGGGGGTCATCTCATGGCATCTTATCAATACGTCTATGTGATGAAGGATCTGACCAAGTCTTATCCGGGTGGGCGCGAAGTTTTTAAAGGCATTACGCTCTCCTTCCTACCGGGCGTAAAAATTGGTGTTCTCGGTGTTAACGGCGCCGGTAAATCTACCTTGCTTAAAATTATGGCCGGGATTGATAAAGAATACGGTGGGGAAGCATGGGCCGCTGAAGGCGTTAAAGTTGGCTACCTTGAGCAGGAACCCCAACTAGACCCTAAACTGACAGTTGGCGAAAACGTAGCACTTGGCTTTGGCGACCTGAAAAAAGCCGTTGACCGTTTTAACGAAATTTCCATGCGCTTTGCCGAGCCCATGGAAGATGCAGAAATGAACGCCCTGCTGGCCGAACAGGCTGAATTGCAGGAAAAAATTGATGCCGGTGACGGCTGGGAGCTTGACCGCAAACTTGAAATTGCGCTTGACGCTCTACGTTGCCCTCCGGCAGATAGCCCCGTTGATAAACTGTCTGGTGGTGAGCGCCGCCGTGTGGCCTTGTGCCGCCTGTTGATTGAAAAACCAGACATTTTGCTGCTTGACGAACCAACCAACCATCTGGACGCAGAAAGTGTTGCTTGGCTCGAAAAAACGCTGCACGACTATCAAGGCACTGTCATGGTTATTACCCATGACCGTTACTTCCTGGACAACGTGACCAACTGGATTCTGGAAATCGAGCGTGGCCGCGGTATTCCGTTTGAGGGCAACTATTCTTCTTGGCTGGAGCAGAAGCGCAAACGCTTGGCTCAGGAAGAGAAAGAAGAAAGTGCACGCCAGCGCGCCCTTGCCGCCGAGCAGGAATGGATTGGCTCCAGCCCCAAAGCGCGTCAGGCTAAAAGCAAGTCTCGTATTGCACGGTATGAAGAAATGCTGGCCAAAAGTGCTGAAAAGCAGAATGGCGTGGCTGATATCGTTATTGCTCCCGGCCCCCGCCTTGGTGGCACGGTTATTGAGGCCGACCATGTCTTTAAGGGCTTTGGTGACCGCCTCTTGATTGATGACCTGAGCTTTAAGCTGCCGCCTGGTGGCATTGTTGGGGTTATTGGCCCCAACGGTGCTGGTAAATCGACTCTGTTCAAAATGATTGTGGGTGCAGAAAAACCCGATTCTGGCGAACTGAAAATAGGTGAAACGGTTAAGCTGGGCTATGTTGACCAGTCCCGTGATGATCTCGATCCGGACAAAACCGTCTGGGAAGAAATTTCTGGCGGTACGGACGTGATCTACTTGGGTAAACGCTCAGTTGCTTCACGCGCTTATGTGGGTGCTTTTAACTTTAAAGGCTCAGACCAACAGAAAAAAGTTGGCATTTTGTCTGGTGGTGAGCGTAACCGCGTACACTTGGCTAAAATGCTACGCCAAGAAAGCAACGTGCTGCTGCTTGACGAACCTACCAACGACCTAGACGTAGATACCCTGCGCGCACTTGAGGAAGCCTTGGCTGAGTTCCCTGGTTGTGCTGTGGTTATTACCCATGACCGTTGGTTCCTTGACCGTTTGGCAACGCACATTCTGGCGTTTGAAGGTGATTCCCACGTTGAGTGGTTTGAAGGTAATTTCCAGGCTTATGAAGAAGATAAGCGCCGCCGCCTTGGGGCAGATGCCACAGAGCCGGGCCGCATTCGCTACCGGCCTATTGCCCGCTAAATAGCATTAGGTGGGTGCTTGGTGTGGCATCCATCTGGCTTTTGCATAAGATGCTGCCCTAACCTTGGCCCTGCCTTTTTAAAAGGCAGGGTTTTGTGTATTTGGTCTTGTGTGTGTAAAGGGGCTGCTCATGGCTGATGCCCGGACAGTGTGTACGGGGCGTCTTGTTTTACGGCCTGTTACATGGCGCGACATGGACGATATGGCACGCCTTAAAGCAGATGGCGGTGCTTTTGGGCAAATGCTGGGCGGGGTATGCACGCGCCAGCAGGCTGAAAAAGAAATGGCTGATGATATAGCCTTTTGGGCCTGCCACCGTGTTGGCATTTTTACCATTCACGAACACGGTAAATTTGTAGGCATGACCGGCATACACGACCGGCCAGATGGGCGTGGTTTTGGGTTGCGTTTTGCCCTGTACCCGTGGGCCAGCGGGCGCGGTATTGCCAGAGAGGCCGCCAATGCGGCCCTCAGTTTTACCCATAATGCCGGTATTGAGCGCGTGATTGCTGTTGCTAAAGAGAGCAATCAGGCATCGCGGAGTATTCTGAAAGGCATTGGTATGCATGAATGCGAGCAGTTTATGCGTAACGGCCAAACCATGCTGGTTTATGAAAGTGTACGCACACCATAATTTATGGACAGCCCATAAAAAAAGCACTCCCTAAAGAGTGCTTTTGTAACCAGTTTAAGGCCCAAAATCGGGGCGGCTAAACACTTCTGTCTTAACCAGCTTTAGCCTACCGCACGATGGTGTGGCGGCAGGCAAAGCGTGTTGGGCAGGAAGTGTGGCCCGATTAGTGAGCGTCTGGTGTGTGGTGGGCAATCTGGCGTTTTAGGGCGTTAATAAGCGCACCCACGTTACCGCCGTTACGCGCAATGTAAGAGGAATAGTCTTGGCGCTGTGTCAGGCGCAGGCTTGCCCCTTCGCCTACAACGTCTACCACTTTGTCGGTACCGCTTGCGTTGCTAATAATCCACTGCATGGTTGCTGGGGGCTGCTGTGGGCGTACCAGGGTGGCATCAACAGATTCGTCGTCGCCAGATTTGGTTACGTTGCCAATGGTAAAGCTTACGCCACGGTAGTCACCTAGTTTATCGGTAATGGCGTTTACCAGCACTTGGTGAAACAGGCCGATATATTCTTTTTGCTGTTCGGGTGTGGCTACTTTCCAGTAGCGGCCCAGGCAGTAACGGCCAATGGCATCAATATCGACATTTTGCTGGATAAGCGGCAGCACCTGCTCTTTCTTTTCAGAAAGTGGAATGGGGCTGTTTACAATAGCGACAAGTTTGTTGCCGAAATTTTCAATAAACTGGCGTGTGTTGTGTGCTGCGCGTGCTGGCAAAGCTGTCAGGTTAGCTGCACACAAAAGTGCCAGAGAGCCGAGAATAAAGCGGCGGCCAGAGAAAAATTTCATGTCGGTGCTACCCTTGTTGTCTATTCTTGACATGATACCACAGCGGCACGGTGGCGCGGTGGTCGTTCTTGATGGCTTCAGCCTGCGCTTTACGCTGCTGCTGATAGGCACTGCGAATGGTTGCGTAGGGGTCAAGCGCGTCACGCTGTAAGGCGTCTAGGTCGTCCAGATGTTCTGAGCGGCCGTGCACAACCCCCATCATGTTATAGGCCCAGTTAAAGCTGATAAGCCCATAGCCACGCGGTACATAGTTCCAGGGTGAGAGCCCCTGATCAATACCGTAACCGATACCATCACGGAAGGATGATGGCCCCATGGGTAAGAACAGGTACGGGCCAGAGGGCACGCCCCAGTTGGCCATGGTTAGGCCTGCATCGTTATCGTGGTGCGGGAAGCCCGCCATTTTGGCGACATCGATTAACCCGCCAATACCCACAGACATGTTAATGCACCACCGGGCAAATGCATCACCCGCACGGCGTGGGCGGCCTGCGCCTACGTCGTTAAAGAACACAGATGGTTCGTTCATGGTGGTAATCATGTTGCCCAAGGAGTTACGCACCGGGTGCGGTACAGCCCACACATACGCTTTGGCCACTGGCCGGAGCGCCCATTTGTCGAACTTCATGGTCAGGTTATAGACCTTGCGGTTCAATGGCTCGTAGCGGTCGTTGGCTTGCTTGTAGTCTTCAAGGGCGTCTGGGTCTTTGGGAACAGGGGCTTCAATGCTGCTGCACCCAGCAAGTGCAAGCACAGACAGCACCAGACCAGCGCGGCGTGGCGAAAAGCGGCGAGAAGCCGAAGTGCCTTGAATGGCCTGAGCGTTATGTGCCTGACCACGAGGGCGAATTCGTTTGCCGTTCCGTCCAGAATTCATTGCCGCCTTCACCTTCACCCTGTCACGTATCCTTGAGTAACATCCCAACCGGTATGGCTAGGCGCTATCCTGCCGCACTGTCTACCACGAGAACGGCACTACGCAATGCAGGGCTTCTCTGCACGGCAGGCAGGGTTAAGGAAAAGAAGCGCCTTAGGGGCCTTTGAGTTCTCTTACGCTTAAAAATTTTTACACATCTGTTGCGCGAATGTCGCAGGGTAGTGCGGCGTACAAGCTATATTAAGTGCACACGCTACAGGCTGGCTGTTGTGTGGGTGGTGCGCTTATAAACCCCGTTCGCGCTTGATCAGATCCCACGCGGCGTTGATTCGCGAAATTTTAGCCTCAGCCTCTGCAATTTCGGCGGGGGAGGCTTGGCGGGCTGTCATCACGTCGGGGTGATATTGCCGTACCAGCACTTTCCAGTGCGCCCGGATTTCATCGTTGGTGGCAGACGACTCGATACCCATAATGGTGTAGGCGTCATCTTCTACCATGCTGGGGCGGGCGCGGCCTTGCTCGGCCCGCTCCCACGCGCCTTTGCTCAGGCCAAAGAGGGCGTGCACACGGTGTAAAAAGCGGGTTTCTTCTTTGGTAAGGGGTTCCCCCTTGGCCAAGTCTGCACGGGCAATGGCAAATAATATGCCCAGCAGGTCTTCTAGCG
Organism: Acetobacter orientalis; assembly: GCF_000963965.1. Classification (GTDB taxonomy): domain Bacteria; phylum Pseudomonadota; class Alphaproteobacteria; order Acetobacterales; family Acetobacteraceae; genus Acetobacter; species Acetobacter orientalis. The sequence continues at coordinate 47,097 of NZ_BAMX01000003.1, read as the reverse complement.
GTTGTTTTTCGGTGGCGTAGGCATGGCCAAGTTCGCGGGCAAAGGCCTCAAAGTCATCTGTGCGTTGGCGGGCCATGTCAAACAAGCGCCCAAGCTCGCGCATATTCTCGTCTGGTACCCGAAAGCGCAATTTAAACGCATCTATTTCTTTGCGGTTTACCGGGGCGTCGCACTTGGCCAGCTTGGCGCACAAAATAACGCTGCTTAGCCCGTAAAGCTGTTCTTTTTTGCCCATGGCGGCAGCCAGTTTGGCCGCCATAAAGGTTGCTGCACCGCTGGGGTCTGGGTTTGTGCGGGCGGCAAAGCGGTCGCTCCAGCCGCCGGTGGGTGGGTTTAAAAGGGTACCTTTATCGGCTGCGTGCCCTAACGCCGCACCTAAAGCAGCCCCAACCGGGCCGCCCATGGCAAACCCGGCTACACCACCAAAAACTTTACCCCAAATAGCCATACTGTTTGTCTTTAACCTTGTTTACGCACAGCGCACAGAACGCACCACACACCGTTACGTGCCACCATAACAAGCATTTACCCTGCAGGAGAAGGCAACCATAAGGCAGGGCTGGCATAAAACGGCTGCCCACCCCGTAAAAATGAGCGTTATGGCTGGTTTTGTAGGCTTTTAAGTGCAAACACCCGCAAGGCAGAGGCCAGAGACTGGCTTGGTGTGCGGGCGGCATCAATACTGGCAACAAGTGCGGGTAGTGGTTGTTTTTTTTGGGCAGCGCAGTGCTCAAGCACCTGCCAGAACTCATTTTCAAGCGCAACGCTGGTGTCGTGGCCAGAGAGAATAAGGCTGCGTTTACGCAGGTGGGCACTCATGGTGGTAAGCTTTCCAAACAGGTAACGGCCCAAGTGGCGGCTTCTGCCACAATGGGGTCTGGGTCTTGGCGCAGGGCTGCGGCATATGCCAACAGGTCTTTTTTACCACTATTGCCAATGGCTGTCAGAACATTCCGAATAAAGCGGTTACGCCCAATACGTTTAATGGGCGAGCCAGAGAAAAGCTGCCTAAACGCGGTATCATCTAGCTGCACAAGGTGGGCAAGTTCTGGTGCCAGCAGGTCTGGTCGGGGTTGAAGCTTGGCGTGGCGCGATGTTTTGGCAAAGCGGTTCCAGGGGCACACGGCCAAGCAGTCGTCGCAGCCATAAATATGGGTGCCTATGGCGGGGCGTAGGTCGTGCGGTATGGGGCCTGCGTGCTCTATGGTCAGGTAAGAAATGCAGCGTTGAGCATTTAGAGTGTAGGGAGCCGGAAAAGCCTGCGTAGGGCAGGCGGTTAGGCAGCGCGTACAACTCCCACACTGCCCGCCAGACGGGGGCGTGGTAGGCAGGGCTAGCGTTGTATAAATTTCGCCCAGAAATAACCAACTACCATGCGTGCGAGAGACAAGGTTGGTGTGTTTACCCTGCCAGCCCAAACCTGCTTGGGCGGCAAGCGGTTTTTCTGCCACGGGGGCCGTATCGACAAACACTTTTACCTGTGGTGGGGCAGCATTGCCATGTTTGGCTAGGGCCGCTTGGCCCTCTTTCACCACATATTGGGCAAGGTGTTTGAGCATGCCTTTAATAAGGTCGTGGTAGTCTCGGTGGCGCGCATAGACAGAAATATTGCCGCATTCTGGCCGCTTTAAAGTAGCCAGAGCATCACCTTCTGGCGCGTAAGAAACGCCAAGCGCAATAACGCTTTGGGCCTCTGGCCATAGGGCTTGTGGGTGGGTACGTTGTGCGCTGCGCTCTGCCAGCCACCCCATTTCACCGTGGTAGCCTTTTGCTAAAAAATCGGCCAAGCGGGCGCGCACTTCTGGCCCAAGGTGGGCTGGGCAAAAGCCAATGGCGTCAAACCCAAGCGCTAAGGCCTTATTGCGTATGTTGTCTGCTAAGTTTTGCAGGGCAGGCGCTGGGGCTTGGGTCACGGAGGGGGCAGGCCTTTACGCTAAACAAATCAAATGCGCCACACACCACAGGCTTAGGGGTGTTACCCCCGTTTTTTAGGCCACGGGGGGTATGTGGGGTTGAGGCATTTCGTCCTCAGTCCAGTCTTCAGCCGCCCATTCGGCACGTAGGCGCGTTGCGAGGGCTTCGAGCTGCCCTTCAAGAATGGCAGCGCGTATTTGGCGCATGAGGCGCTGGTAATAGGCAATATTGTGCCATGTAAGCAGCATAGGGCCAAGAATTTCGTTGGCGCGAAAGAGGTGGTGCAAATAAGCACGGCTATGGCGTGTGCAGGCCAAGCAGTCGCAGTGGGGGGAAATGGGGCGTGCATCGTTTGCGTGCCGGGCGTTGCGCAGGTTAAGCGTACCGCGCTCTGTATAAGCGCGGGCTGTGCGGCCTGCGCGGGTGGGCATTACGCAGTCAAACATATCGACACCGCGCATAACACTGCCCAAAAGGTCGTCTGGGGTGCCAACGCCCATAAGGTAGCGCGGGGCGTTAGTGGGCATAAGGGGCACGGTGGTATCTAGGGTTGAGAACATGAGTTCCTGCCCTTCACCCACCGCAAGGCCACCAATGGCGTAGCCTTCAAACCCGATATCGGTCAGGGCTTTTACACTTTCTGCCCGCAGGTCTGTTTCTGTGCCACCTTGCACAATACCAAATTGGCCGTAGCCTGCGCGCGGTATAAAGGCCTCGCGCGAGCGGGCGGCCCAACGCATGGAGAGGCGCATGGAAGCCGCAATGGCTTCTGGCGCAGCGGGCAGAGCCGGGCATTCATCAAAGCACATGGTAATTGTGGCATCGAGCTTATGCTGAATGTCTGTCGAGCTTTCAGGCGTTAAGCGGTGGGTTGAGCCATCTATGTGCGACTTAAAGGTAACGCCGTCTTGGTCGAGCTTACGCAACGCCCCAAGAGACATAACCTGAAAACCCCCTGAGTCTGTTAAAATAGGGCCAGACCAGTCCATAAATTTATGCAGGCCGCCGAGTTGCTGCACGCGCTCTGCGCCGGGGCGCAACATAAGGTGGTAGGTGTTGCCCAAAACAATACCCGCCCCTGTTGAGCGCACGGCATCCATGGTCATGGCTTTAACGGTGCCAACTGTACCCACGGGCATAAAAGTGGGGGTGGCAACGGGGCCATGGGAGGTATGGAGCATACCAGCACGGGCTGCGCCGTCTGTGCTTTCGCAGGTCCAGTGAAAACGGCTCATGACGGCACTCCGGTTTCGGGCTTGGGGGTATGGATACTATGGGCGCAGCGCAGCAGGCAGGCATCTCCATAGGAATAAAAGCGGTAGCCGGTTTGTACGGCGTGCTCGTAGGCAAGGCGCATTCTGTCCTGCCCGGCAAAGGCGCTTACCAGCATAAACAGGGTTGAGCGCGGTAGGTGGAAGTTGGTCATGAGCATATCCACCGCGCGAAAGCGGTAGCCGGGCCTAATGAAAATAGAGGTTTCGGCATTAAAGGGGTGCACTACACCATGCGCGTCAGCCGCGCTTTCAAGCAAGCGCAGGCTGGTGGTGCCCACGGCAATAATGCGGCCCCCGGCTTTACGTACGGCGTTAATACGCTCTGCCGTTTCGGGTGTTATTATGCCGCCCTCTGCATGCATATGGTGTTTTGAAATATCGTTATCCCGCACAGGTAAAAACGTACCTGCGCCAACGTGTAGGGTTAGGGTGCAGCGGCTTGCGCCTGTGTCATCTATGGCGTTGAGCAAGGCCGGAGTAAAATGCAGGCCTGCTGTGGGGGCTGCTACCGCACCCTTATGCTCGGCAAAAATAGTGGCGTAATCGAGTGCATCTTGCGCCGTGGGGCCGTGGGGGCGGTGAATGTAGGGGGGCAGGGCCAGCGCCCCTACGTGACGCAAAAAGGCATCAAATGCCTCACCTTCTGCTGAAAAACGTAAAACGCCACCACCGCCTTCTTCCCGTGCGGTAACGGTTGCGGTGTGGGGGGTGTTGGCAAAGGTTAAGACATCGCCCACGCGTACCCGTTTGGCGTTACGCAGCAGCACATGCCACGATGTATCGGGTAAGATACGGTCTAGGGTAATACCAATATGGGCCTCGCCACGCATGGCCTGTAATTGCGCCCGTATAACGGCTGTGTCGTTAGCGACCAACAGGTCTTGGGGCTGTAACAGGCTGGGTAGGTCTGACACATGGCGGTCTATAAAGGGGCCGTGCAATGGCACGTCCAGAAGGCGTGCGCTTTCACGGGGGCGGGCGGGTTCCTGCGCAATTAGAGTTTCGGGCAGGTGAAAGTCAAAATCTTCTGTACGGTCGCTCATGGCCCGTTGGGTTTACGCAATAGCCTGCGGCAATGCCAGAGGGTAGGTGGCCTGTGGGTGTTAAAATCACCTCTACATCTTTAAAATATGTGGCAGGCGTGGGCGTGGTGCGTGCTCCCTAAAGGGTATGTGTAAGGGTAGGGCTTGAACAACGCGCCTGCAACAGCCAGATTTATCAGGTATTTTTTGACCGATATGTAAGGATATGACCGAATGTCTTATGCTCTACTTGATGCCGCACGCGTAGCAAGTGCTGCCAAAACCTCTTTGGGTGTGCTGCATGCAGCTCAAGAAACCTCTGAAGCGCACCAGCGTAAAGTAATTATGATTGAGCGTATTGAGGCTCTGGCCCGTGCCGCGGCAGAATCTGACGCGGGGAAAGCTGTTACCCTCACGTCTGAAGAATTCTGGCTGATTAGCAAAAACTGGTAAGCCCAAAATACAGTAAGGAGCACAGCCATGACATTTGTGTTAACCAGCCCAGCCTTTAAAAATGGGGACACCCTGCCGCAGGCACAGGTTTTTAATGGCATGGGGCAAAGCGGGCAAAATCTTTCACCCGCGCTGGCGTGGCATGGCGTGCCCCAAGGCACCCAAAGTTTTGTGGTAACGGTATACGACCCCGATGCCCCGACCGGTTCTGGGTGGTGGCATTGGGTTGTGGCGAATATTCCGGCAAACGTAACCAGCCTGCCTGAAGGGGCAGGTTCTGGTAAAGCTGGTTTACCTGCACAGGCCGTGCAGGTACGAACAGATTTTGGGCAGCCGGGTTATGGCGGAGCCGCCCCGCCACCGGGGCGTAAGCACCACTATGTTTTTACCGTGCATGCGCTTGATGTGCCTGCGTTGGACATTACACCAGAGGCCAGCCCGGCCTTGGTTGGTTTTATGGTGCACCACCATACATTAGGGGCCGCAACCCTAACCGCAGTGTATGGTGAGTAAGAGCGTTTAAAAGCATGCTGCATAGTTAAAGAAAAACCCCACTTTCATTTTTTGAAAGTGGGGTTTTCTCTGTGTTATGCGCTAAGCAGGGCGCTATGCCCGGACAGGGGCCGCGTGTTCTGGCTCTTGTTCAATAAGGTATGGGCCAGAGGTCAGCACCTTAATGGCCAGCATACCAATGCTGCGGGGGCGGCGCGGGCCTAGGGGTAGCACGGCATTGCCGCTGCTCCACCGTGATGTGTCTTGTTCAGACGGGTTCCAGCCTGTTAGGTCTGGATTTTTTAAATGCTCTGTAATGCTACGCGTTTTTCCACCTTCAAAGAAGGTAATATCGCTAACCAGCACACCAAGTTGGCGTCGGTCATCGACATAGGGCCCGATAGTATCAACCGGCCGGGAAACCCGAGAAACAAGACGAACGGTTGAAACGTCTGGTGGCACCATAAAGACAATACTACCGTCTTTTTCACGTATTTTACGAATGACGTGGCCAGATTCCGTAATCAGGTGCAGGTCAGGGTCATGCGTGAGTTCCGGTTCGGCAATTTTGCTTTCAATGCCAGCTTCTATCGCCTTATTTGTAAACTGGGCGTGCAAGGGTTCAACCTTGTCCCGGTCAACAATCAGAGGGGCTGCGGCATCGTCTTCCCATGTTTTGGGTCTGGTTTGGTTTGGCAGGCTCACGATTTTTCCTTCCTGTTGGAAAGACGCATGGTTGCCGGTATTCAGGTAGCTTTCTGTTAATGTGCCATCGGCAACAATCACAGAGTGCTCCTGCGTTTCGATATGGTAGTATTCGTACGCCGAGAACGATTTGTCATAAAAAATCGAGCGACCGTTTATGAGCATACGAACTGGCACAAAACCCCCATTAAAGAAGAGGCAATGCTCTGCCGTTACCAGCATGTCTTTGTAAGGTAGGCCGGTTGAAAACGCATTGGCCAAAATACGCACAGGATAGCCTGCGCGGTCATCTGGCAGGTTACGGTCTATCTCGGCGCGCTGCTTGCCGACCCACACAACAGGTTTGTAATATGAGGAATTCGTTTTCCAGTCATATGTTTTAATAAGATCGCCAACCTGAAACTGTTCAACAGCTTTGTCTCGTTGATCTGTTGCCAGCATGGTGCCGGGTAGAAAGCACGGGCAAGGTGGTCGCCGATGGCACCACAGCCACCAGAGAAGTCCTATTGTCATTTTCTTATGCCTTATGTTTGGTTATTTTGGAAAAACCGTTTTTGTAACGGATAAGACCAAGAAACTGCACCCGAACTTGCAAGCGCATATTCTGTGCAGCCGGAAACCACGCAGATGTGTGGCTGAAGGAAAAAGCAGATAAACCAAACAAACATAGAACTGTCTGTGTTTTGCGTTGGGCAGGTATTGCCAAAAGAGAAGAGCAAGGCAGACTGTTATAGGATGTATTGGTTATAAACAACGCAGACGTGTTAGCCAGTTTTTCAGGCAACAACACCCAGCTCCATGCCCCTTGCTGCAAAGAATTCAACAAAGGTAGAAAACCTTTGTGTTCTTTGTTGTAAGTTTTGCAAGCTGAGCGCTGCATGGTTTTTTCTTCCTGTACGTCTACGCAACCAGAAGGAAGCGTTTGTTATTGACCAACACAGAAATATTACAGAAAACTCATGAAAAATATGTTAACTTAAGGGGTGAAAAGTGGATTTTTTTTCACATACTGGACATCATGAAGATAGAAACGGAGAAAATTCAAGAATTTGTTTTATAAAACAAAACTAAATGCAGTATTTTTAGTTAATTTTGTTCGTTTTATTTAAACTATACTGAAAATAAGAGAATCGAAGCGCCTGTGGCTGTGTGCAATAAGCAGCAGACAATAAGAGGCTGTGCATGCAAGGCTATAAGAGAGAACTATAGCCTTGCATATAAAGGTTATTAAGACAGTACGGCTTGTAATGCGGGTAGATACTGCTCCAGCTTTACACGGAGCGGCATGAGGTAGACATGCCCTTTGTCTGTTGCAAGGCTTTTCAGGACTGTTTGTGCAAAGGTAATGTTTGCTTCTAATGTTGGTACAAAATTTTTTGGAAAAACAACACGGTTTGTTGTTTCCCAATAAGAGCGGGAGCGTGGGCCAATAACCGGAGACAAGCCCCAGAAAACAGTCTCGCCACTGAGCCATTCCCGGCAGAGGTCAAAAAGTTTGAGGTCAAACACGGGTTGGGTAAAAAAACCTTCGGCTCCGGCTTCTTTTTTACGTGCTATCTCTTCTAATTCGTGCCACGGGGCGCGGCGATAGGGGTCGAAAGCTGCGTAAATACGAAGGTGAGGCGCTTCTTTTTTGTAACGGCGAATAATGCTTTCTGTGCTGTTGCGGTAAGTGCGGTGTGCAAGGTCTGCCGGTGGGTCGCCATGTACCACAAGCACTTCTTCCAAACCCGGTTGGTTGGCACCGGGTAAAGGGGCATCTGGCGCTATATCAATGGCTCTGACATGCGGTACAATACGAGGGAATAAAGGCTGCATTTGGGCAGCGGCATCCCAACTGCGTAGGGGGAAGCGCATAAGGTCGGGAATGTTGAGCGTATCAGCAGCAGGTAGGAGCTGTTTTACGGCTGCAATATCGTCCCGCAATGCGTCTGCGCTACGCGGGATAAGCTCAACAGAGAGGCGACTTAAGCTCATTCCGCTTTACCAGTTACTAAAAGTTTTGCTGCACTCAGGGTGTTTTTAAGCAAGCAGGCAATGGTCATGGGGCCTACACCGCCGGGCACTGGGGTAATGCGGCCCGCAACCTTTACGGCTTCATCAAACGCGACGTCACCTACAAGCCGGGTTTTGCCGTTGTCTAGGGTAATGCGGGTAATGCCTACGTCTATGACTGTTGCGCCGGGTTTAATCCAGTCTCCGCGCACAAGGCCGCTGCACCCGGTGGCAACAACCAAAATATCAGCTTGGCGGGCCAGTGCGGCTGTATCTTGCGTATGAATATGCGCAATAGACACTGTGCAGCCTTCTGCCAGCAGCAGCAAGGAGAGCGGCTTACCAACAAGGTTGGAGCAGCCAATAACAACGGCGTGTTTGCCGCGCATATCGCCCAATTGGTCTTTAAGCAGTAAAAGGCAGCCTAAAGGGGTGCAGGGTATTAGGCTTGGTAGGCCAATAGACAGGCGGCCTGCATTAATTTCACCCAGACCATCGACATCTTTTTCTGGCCGAATGGCGTTGGTAACCCGGCGCGCATCTAACCCATTGGGTAAGGGCAACTGCACCAGAATACCATGAATTTCGGAGTCTTTGTTCAGGCGCTCAATTAAGGCCAGAAGTTCTTCTTCGGTCGTGGTTTCTGGCAACATGTGCATAAACGAGCGCATGCCAGCGTGGTGGGTTTGTATGGCTTTGTTGCGCACATACACTTCGCTGGCGGGGTCGTTGCCAACTAAAATAACAGCCAGGCCGGGGGTTACGCCGTGTGCATCATGGAAGGTGCGCACATCATCACGGATCTGGTTGCGGAGGTTGGCGGCAAAGGCTTTGCCGTCAATGAGGGAGGCCTGATGGTCTGGGGAGAGGGTGGGAGATGTGCTCATCGTTCCTGCTGCCGGGCAAAACTGAAGGTTAAAAAAGGCTGTCAGCTCTGCTGTGGCATACGCAAAAAAGCCGGGCGGGACAATGCTTGGCAGGGCATATAAGGCCGGTACCCGGCTGGGCTATGGTGTGGCAGAGGCTGGAATGGTGTTGCGGGGTTGGGCTTAGCCTAAGCTGTGGTTGGGGCTTTTAGCGTAAGGGCTGGGTATTTTCATTCCAGCTCCTGCTTGTAGGGGCTAAGGGCCGTAAGGGCTTGTGCCTCTTGCTGTATGGCGGTGCGTTCTTGCTCTAAAAAGGCGGCAACACTGGCCCTGAAAGAGGGGTTTTCTATCCAATGGGCAGAGTGGGTAAGGCTTGGGGTGTAGCCCCGTTGAATTTTATGCTCACCCTGAGCACCTGCCTCTACCCGCTTTAGGCCGTTGGCAATAGCAAACTCTATGGCGCGGTAATAACACAGCTCAAAATGCAAAAAGGGCCATGTGCCTACGCAGCCCCAGTTACGGCCATAGAGTGTGTCTGTACCCACTAAATTAAGAGCTGCCGCTACGGGCTGGGGGCCGTGGCGGGCTACCATAAGCACAACACGCTCACCTAGTTTTTCAGACAGCAGCGAGAAAAAACTACGGGTGAGGTAGGCGCTGCCCCATTTGCGATCAATTGTGTTTTGGTAAAACTGGTAAAAGGCGTCCCAGTCTGCGGGGGTTATGTCTGCGCCGCGTAGGGTTTCAAAAGTTAGGCCTGCGGCGTTGGCATCGCGCCGTTCACGCTTGAGCACTTTGCGCTTGCGAGAGGAAAGGGCTGCTAAAAAATCGTCAAATGTTTGGTAGCCGTTATTATGCCAGTGGTATTGCATGCCCAGCCGTGGCAGCCAGCCGCGTTGGCTTAGGGTTGTGCTATTTTGCGTGGTGCAAAAAGTAACATGTGCCGAAGAAAGTTGTAGCTGGCCGCATATCTGGCGGAGTGCATCAGCTAAAACCGTTGCGGTTTCTGGCGGGGCATTGGGGTGCACCAAAAGGCGGGGGCCGGGTGCAGGCGTAAAAGGGACAGCTATTTGTAGTTTGGGGTAATAGCTGCCACCAGCGGCCTCAAAGGCGCGTGCCCAGCCTTGGTCAAACACATATTCCCCCCACGAGTGGCCTTTTAAATAGGCGGGGCATACGGCTGCCAGTGTGCCATCTGGTGCATGCAGGCTAACATGTTGGGCCAGCCAGCCTGTGCGGGCCGAGACAGATCGACTTTCTTCTAAGGCAGAAAGAAACGCATGGCTGACAAAGGGGTTATCTGCCCCAGCGCAGGTATCCCACTCGGTTGGGGTAAAAGACTGCATGCCATCATGGAGTTTTATAGACCAGTCTGGCATGGCATGTCCTTATGCGGAGTGAGTATTAGTCGATTTCAAACAATCCTTCGACTTCAACTGGTGCGTCAAGCGGGAGTGAGGGCACGCCAACGGTAGAGCGCGCATGGCGACCTGCATCGCCAAAGACCTCAACCGCAAGGTCGGACGCCCCATTCATGACAGACGCATGCGCGGTAAATTCTGGGGTGCAGGCAATAAAACCCCCAAGGCGCACAACGCGCTTAACGCGGCTTAGGTCACCTACAGCGGCTTTAACCTGCGCAATAACGTTAATCATGCTGTAGCGGGCTGCCTCAACTGCTGTTTCAACAGAAACGGCACCGCCCAGCTTACCGGTTGCAAACAGCTTGCCATTAGCCAGCGGCAACTGGCCAGACACAATAAGTAAAGAGCCGGTTTGTACGCAGGCAACATAGTTGGCAACAGGGGCCGCAGGTGTGGGCAGGGTAATGCCAAGGGCGGCAAGGCGGGCTTCTGGTGTTGTGCTCATCTCTTATTCTCTCTTTCCGTACTGGTATACAGGCCGTGCAAGGCGGGGGTTAGCTTACAACCAAGCGTAAGCTGCCCCGCTTGCGCGGAGGAGGGTCGCCTCCATCTCCGGGGAAATCAAGGGGGAGAAGTGGGTCAGGCTCGCCTTGCATGTCTTGGTGGGGGCCATCTGGCAGCTTTTTGTCCAGATATGCCTCAGACAATGCACGGAAGGCATAGTCGAGCATGGAGGTGGCATAGGTCGCAACTGGGTCGCCCTCTACAGTGCCAGCCGGGCCAAAGCAGGAATACGCAAAGCTGTTCACGTATTCTTCCAGCGGGGCACCATATTGTAGGCCAATACTTACGGCCTCCCCAAAGCTTTCCATAAGACCTTTTACCATTGCACTTTCGCGCGTGGGGGTTAGGCACAGTTCGCCCAATGTGCCGTCTTCATATTCACCGGTGCGTAAAAAGAGCCGGTGGCCCCCGATAGCGGTTTTTTGCGTAAAGCCGCCATGCCTGTGCGGTAGGGCACGGCGCATGCCGCGTTCCAGCTTTTGGTTGAGGGGTTGGTCTGCGGGGTCTGGCTTGGCGGGTAGGCGGTCAATAAAGCCGCTTAAGGCACGGTACATAGCCATGTGGGCCGTGGCGCCGGGTAGGGGCAACACACTCTCGCCCGCTAGGGCTGCGGCCAGTGCGGTTTCTGCGGTAAAGCCGCGGGCATCTAGGCGGTTAAGCGTGCTTTGGGCTAACTGCCCATCGGGCCGTAAAAGCGAAAATACAGGGGCGAGACCACAGGCCTCAACACCCAAAATACCATCAACTGCGGCAGAGTTAGAAAACCCTGTTTCTATAAAAGCAAGGGGGTTTTCAGTTTCAACGGCGGCTTCTGCCCAGACAGCGCGCAGGGTTTCACCCAAGCCCGGCAGTACTGTGCGTACGGGGGGCAGGGGGAGAGACTCCGGCCCGCAACCGCAATGCGCGGTAAGGGTGGTTAGGGCTGCAATGGCGCAGGCGGCGGCGCGGCCATCTTCACTATCATAATCCAGCCCGACACCAGCAAGGCAGGCATCTAGGTTGGTCAGTAACAGTGTGCCTGCCAGGGCGGGTTGCGTGGGGTCGTCTTGCGCTGGGGCATCTGCCTGCGTGGGGACTGGGGCCGCTGTGGTGGCAAACAGGCCGGGCAGCGGCAGCTCACCATTGCGCTGGTTGGCGCGTGTTTGGGCTGTGTCGCGCAACACGCAGCTTAACAGGCGCAGGGCCGCTACAAAGGTTTCGGCGCTAAAGCCTTCACCCGGTGTCACAAAGGCTGCCAAATTAACAATAAAGCCGGGTGGCCGGTCAAACGTGCAAGTCCAGACACTCTCGGTTGGGGCGGCTTGGCGCATGAGCAAAAGCCACGTGAGCGAGCGGGCCGTTGCATCGTCTTGCGTTAGGGCCTCTACCCAGCGTGAGGCCACGCGAGCAAGGTCAATAGCATCTGTTCCGGGCACCAGCTGTGCCAGCGCGGCAGCAGCTTCGGCATCCCACTCTGCGGGCAACAGGACGGAGCGCAAAGGGGCATCCGGGTCTGCTGCGGCCTGTAATGTGCTCATGAGCACACCACTCCAATGGCGTCTGGCTCTTGTCATGGTGCAAGCTTACTCCTGCCACCAAGAGCAGTGTAACCCGCTCAAACAGCCCCAAACGCGATACAATGGTTAGTATAATGAGGATATGGGGGATAACTTTTGCCCTGCTCGAGCGCAGTTGATCGGGTAGCCCTTTAAAAGGCATAGACCGGGCTATAAACCGCGCATTATTATGCGAGTCATGGCAAATCTCGGAACACGGCTTTACACGCGCCGCAAGGGGCGCCTGGTTGGTAAAGATGACCAGGGGCGCTGCTACTACGAATCGACCGGCCTAGCCCGCAAGGGCGGAGGGATAGACCGGCCAGAACGATGGGTGATCTACCTAAAGGGCGAAGACCCTTCAGCCGTGCCACCAGAGTGGTGGGGGTGGTTGCACCATATGCTGGATGCCCCTATTGCGCCAGAAGAGCGCAAGCCGTGGCAGGTACCCCACGTGCCAAACCAGACTGGTACGGCCCAAGCTTACCGCCCAGCAGGGAGTGCCTATAACTTGGGCCGTAAACCTGCCGCGCAAGGAGATTACGAATCTTGGGTGCCAGAGGCGTGATCTAAAAAGCATTCCCTGCTACAGAAAAAGGGGAGAGGCACGGTGTTGGTAAGCTGCTTTACCTGCTAACCTCTCCGTTCATTCAGGGAGTGCACACGTCTATGGCTTCAGTTACCACGGCTCCAGCCCGGCGCAATATGGCAGAACTTATTACCGGTGTTGCGGTGCTGCTGGGTCTTGCCCTTATGTTGGTGGCAGCCATTGTAGGTGAAGGCCGCAAAACAGACAGCACAGGCTATGCCCTGCATGCCAGCTTTGGCCATATTGATGGTTTGGGCGTTGGCTCAGACGTAAGGCTGGCAGGGGTAACGGTTGGCCAAGTAACCCAAGAGCGGGTTAACCCCGCCACTTATAAGGCTGAAGTTACTTTTACCGTGCGGCCTGATATTAAATTGCCTACCGATAGTGCGGCTATTATTACCAGCGACAGCCTGCTGGGCGGTAAATACATTGCCCTCTCCCCCGGTGGTGATGACAGCACCCTTAAAGCGGGCAGCACCATTAACCAGACGCAGGGCGCGATTAGCCTTGAGCAATTGTTGAGCAAATTCATTTTCTCTGTAACCGACACCCTAACCCGCGCCAATAAAGATGCGGCAGATAAAGAGGCCACACCGGCAAATGGTGCGGCACCAGAAGCTGCGGGCAAAACAGACCAGCCTTAAGCCACACTCTGGCCATGTATCGGAAATAAGGTCGCGTTATGGGAAAGCAAATGCTCTGGTTGCAAGATGATGCTCAGCCAGTAACCTGCACGGAAAAACTGCGTGTTCTGGAAGAAAATTGGGAAGAATTGCACAGCATTGTGCAAGACGCCTTTGAAGACGCGGTTTTAATGGGGGTAAGCGAGCACGATATGCGCCAGAAATTGACAGATCTTATTGCAGGCCTTGTCTCTCCCAAAGTGGGGCATGCAGCATGAGCTTTGGCGTACGTAAGCGTGTTGTGGGTTGCCTGAGTGTGGCCTGTGTGGGGCTGTCTGTGTCTATGGCCCATGCAACGGGTGAAGCTTTGGCCCCCCCGGCTATTTACCCCGCTAACACATGGCAAGGTAAGGCAACCGCTGTGGTGCGGGTGTTAGACAGGCTAGACGCCCATGTTGAGCTTTTAAGTGTGCCAGTTGGAACGACTGCGCATTACAAGAGTTTGGATATTACACCGGGCCGGTGCTTGCAGCGGCCCAAAACATTATCTCCGGATGCCGCAGGGTGGCTGGAACTGCACGATACCCACCCAGATGGGGCAACGTTTAAAGGCTGGATGCTAGCAGCCGAGCCTGCTTTGGGTGTGTTTGAAAGCGCTGTGTACGATGTGCGCATGGTGCGGTGTGAAGGCAATGACGTAGCCCCTGCGGCACCGCCACTGCCTACGCCAGCAGTTCCGGTTTTAGCACAGCCATCCGGCCCTGATGCTCCTGCGCAAGGAGAGAGCACAGGCGAGGGTGGGCAAGCAGTGCCAGCAGGTGGGGCCGCTCCCGCACAGGGGGCAAGCCCCGCTGCACCTGAATATGGTGGTGAATATTAAGGACACTACAGCCAGCAGCCCAACGCAAGGGTTAACTACGCTGGCTTAACGCATGGCCTGTCTTCTGTATGACAGGTTGTCCTTAACCACTGGCTCCGGCATCGTTTAGTCGCAGGCATGGTGCGCAGCGTATGCGCGCTTTTGGCCGCATAAAACAAGGCGAGGTGCACGTGGTCCGTACTATTTCTAATAATGAGTTCCGCTTTCAGGTTCCGGCTCTGGACGAAGCGGCTTTTTTATTCGATTTTGACGGAACGTTGGTCGATATTGCGCCTACCCCAGAAGCAGTGGTGGTGCCAGATGGCTTGGCAGACACGTTGCGCCAACTGCGCGATAAGTGCGGAGACGCGCTGGCCGTTATTTCTGGCCGCCCGATTGACCAAATAGACCATTTTTTAGGCGACATACCCTTTGCTGTAGCGGGTGAGCACGGCATTGCCATACGGCACCGCCCCGGTGGCCCCATAGAGCGGGCCGCTCTGCCAACCTTGCCCCAGCAGTGGCTGATAGAAGCCCGTGCTTTGGTTGAAATGTACCCCGGCACCCGTTTGGAGCACAAACAGGCAGGCTTTGTGCTGCACTACCGTGCCGCGCCAGAAGCCGGTGCGGCCCTGAAAAAAGCGGCAGAGGGTTGGATGCACGAAGCAGACGGCGCCTTTCACCTGCAAGCGGCTAAAATGGCGTGGGAAATACGCCCAACAGGGGTGGATAAAGGCTACGCCGTCTCTTTGCTTATGCAAGCCGCCCCGTTTGAAGGCCGCAAACCCGTTTTTGTGGGGGATGACGTAACCGATGAAGACGGCATAGCCGCAGCCAAAAGGCTTAAAGGTGTGGGCTTGCGTATTCCAACAGATTTTCCGACCCCTGCGGTCTTTCGGTCTTGGTTGTCTATGCTGGTAGGGCAGGAGCGTTAAACTATGGCCCGGCTTATTATTGTCTCTAACCGTGTTCCGTCATCTTCTGACCGGCAGCAACCCGCCGGAGGGCTGGCTGTTGCGTTGCGTGACGCTCTAAAACAGGGCGAGTGCTTATGGTTTGGCTGGTCGGGGCGGCAAATAGATGATGCCGATAAAGACAACCGCAAAGCCGGTGCAGAGCAGGTGCGTAATGTTGCCTACAGCACCATTGACCTCACCCATTCTGAATTTGATGGGTTTTACCAGAAATATTCTAACGGTATTTTATGGCCGCTTTGCCATTACCGTGCAGGGTTAATGAGCTATTCCAGAAAAGACCAAGAGGTTTACTGGGAGGTCAACCAGCTTTTTGCGCGTGAGCTTAAAAAACAACTCCGCCCTGATGATATAATCTGGGTGCAGGATTACCACCTGTTCCCGCTAGGGCAGGCCTTGCGCGACCTTGGGGTTACAAACCCTATTGGCTTCTTTTTGCATATTCCGTTCCCGCCATGGAGCCTGATGAAGTCTTTGCCTGATGCAGAGCATTTAATGCGCAGCATGCAGGCCTACACAGTTATGGGTGTACAGACCGAAGACGACGCCCGGAACATGAACGATGGCTTTGTGCAGTGTAATATTGCCCAAAAAGCGCAGGTTTTCCCGATTGGGATAGACCCTGATAGCTTTGTGCAGCAAGCCGAAGCAGGCGAGCATGACTTTGATGTGCAGCGCCTGCAAATAAGCCTGCGCGGCCGCCCGTTAATTATTGGGGTAGACCGGCTGGATTATTCTAAAGGGTTACCAGAGCGTTTTCATGGGTACGAGGCATTTCTCAAACGTTTCCCCGAGCACCGGGGTAAGGTCATGTATCTTCAAATTACCCCTGTCTCTCGTGGGAATGTTGAGGAATACCGTTTGCTCAAACGCCAGTTAGATGAAACAGCAGGCCGCATTAACGGCATGTATGGAGATTTTGACTGGACACCCATTCGCTACATTACCCAGCCCGTGCCACGGCATTTGCTGGCAGGGTTTTACCGCTTGGCCGATGCAGCCCTTGTAACCCCATTGCGTGACGGCATGAACCTTGTGGCCAAGGAATATGTTGCCGCCCAAGATGAAGAAGACCCCGGCGTGCTTATTCTCTCCCATTTTGCTGGGGCTGCCCCAGAAATGGAAGATGCCTTGCTGGTAAACCCGCATGATGCCGATGAAATAGCAGATGCCTTGCATAAAGCCCTGACTATGACGCAATCTGAGCGGCAAGCCCGTTGGGGGCGACTCAAACCCGATGTTTGGCGTGTAACTGCACAGACATGGGCGCGGGACTTTATGACGGCTCTTGCAGGAGAGACACACGCGTGAAAGCGGCTCTGGCCCATCGTAAAATAGGCTTTTTTCTGGTGCTGGCCAGCGTGCTGGCACTTGGTGTGGCATGGTGGGTAGAAAATATTCTGCATATTATGCCGTGCGAGCTATGCTTGGTTGAGCGGTGGCCGTGGCGTATTTTGTTGCTGGTAGGTCTCATTGATATTCTGCTGCCCGGTGTTGCAGGTGGGCCAGTGCTCTGGCTGAGCGTGCCGCTGCTTGTGGCCTCTGTTGGGCTGGCCTTTTGCCATGCCGGGGTAGAGTGGGGATGGTGGCCAAGCCCCTTACCCGGCTGTCATGCCCCGCATATTCATGGCACCACAATGGCTGAGCGTTTGGCGTCTATGCCGCTATTGCCGGGTAAACCGTGCGATTACCCAACTTATCTTGTGCCTGCTGTACCGCTCTCTATGAGCGTGTTAGGCGGCCTGTATGCCGCAGTGGTGTTGGGTATTTTTGTTGTTATGAAACAACGCGCCAAACAGGCTGTGCGGCGTATTTTTCACTAACTATGTGTTTTTAGGTCTGGCACAGAGCTATGCCGGGCCATTTGGGCGAGTTCTTGCAAGCGCGTGCAGGCGTGTGCCCCTAAAGCGCAGATCTCGTCATAAGAAAACCAACGGGCTTCCAAGGCATCATCATTAGCTATGGGGGTGCAATGCGCTTGTGTAGCGAGGGTGCAATTTAGGGCAACAATAACGTAGTGAAAGATAAGGTTGCCTTGCACGTCATAGTGCAGGCTGTCGAACGTATCGATCACATGGGTGGCAGTTGCCTCTAGCCCGGTTTCTTCTTGCAGTTCACGCGTGGCGGCGGTGTGTAAGGTCTCACCGGGTTCAACCCGCCCACCGGGAAAGCCCCATAACCCTGCATCTGGTGCTTTGGCGCGCTTAACAAGCAAAAATTTACCATTGTGCTGCACAACAGCCAAAACGCCCACGCGCGGAAAAAAGGGAAGATCTGCCATGTAGGCAGAATGCAAAAGCCGCCTTTGCTGCGTCAAGGGGGGGGAGTGCAGGAATGGCTGCCTCCTGCCCAAGCCTTTGCAACCCGTGGGGGGAGTATGGTTTAAAGACAGCAAGAGTGTTGCCTAAGGTGTCTAGCCACGCGGCAGTGTAGGCAACGCCGTAGTAAGTAAGACGAATGTAAGGAGTGCTGTACCATGACAGCCGAAACGCTCTCCATTTCTGGGTTGGCTAAGCCAGCGTCTCGTATTGCTTTGGGTACTTGGGCCATTGGTGGGTCTATGTGGGGTGGGCCAGACGATGAAAACGCGGCCCGTACCATAGACAAAGCACTCGATCTGGGCATTAACGTTATTGATACCGCCCCCGTTTACGGCTTTGGCCATTCAGAAGACGTGATTGGCCGCGTGCTGGAAGGTAAGAGAGACCGCGTTATTCTGGCCACAAAAGTGGGCCTAAACTGGCAAGACGGCAAAGTGTTCCGAGATAGTCGGCCAGCACGTATTGCGCAGGAGGTAGAAGACTCGCTCCGCCGCCTCCGCACAGACCATATAGACCTTTACCAAGTGCACTGGCCTGACCCCAAAACACCCATTGAAGAAACCGCCCGTGCGTTAGAAAAATTGGTTAAAGCTGGTAAAGTGCGTGCATTGGGCGTGAGTAATTTCTCGCCTGAGCAAATGAACGAGTTTGCGCAATTTGCCCCGCTTGCCACCATACAGCCGCCGTATAACCTGTTTGAGCGCGATATTGAAAAAGATGTTCTGCCCTATGCGGTTAAAAACAACTTGGCCGTCTTGGCGTATGGCCCATTGTGTCGTGGCCTGTTGTCTGGCCGTATGACCGCTGAGCGGCAATTTGAGGGCGATGACCTACGCCGTACAGACCCTAAATTTCAGCAGCCTCGGTTTGGGCAGTACCTTAAAGCGGTAGAAGACCTAAAGGCTATTGCTAACAAGCATAATAAAAGCATGTTGGCCTTAGCTATACGCTGGGTGCTGGACAAAGGGCCGACCATTGCTTTGTGGGGAGCCAGAAAACCAGAGCAAATTAGCGGTATTGATGACGCCTTTGGCTGGAAGCTGGACGAGGCTGACCTAAAAGCCATTGACGCTATTCTTGCCCAAGACATTACCAGCCCAGTGGGGCCAGAATTTATGGCACCCCCTGCGCGTTCTTAAAAAGAAGCACGCACAGTATGCTGCGGGCTGTTTTGTAAGCCTGTAGCATGTGCGAATAAGCCAGCCGTGAGGCTACCGCAGGGCTGGCGTTCTGGCTTTTACATTGACTTGCTCTTTGCTTTTTCAGCACTCTTGAGGGCATGAAACAGTTTCCGCCCCGTGCAGAGCAGGGAGAGAAACCGGGGGTGGTGTTCCGGTTTCCGCGTGCGCATGTTCTGACCCGGCAACAGGCGGCACCATATTTAGGTATTTCTGAAAAAAGATTGCGCTTGTTAGACTTTGTTGGTCTTGGCCCGCCCTCTGTGCAGCCCGATAAAAAAGGCCGTCATTACCGCAAAGAAGACCTAGACCAATATTGCGCAACGCTTTTTGCTAAAGCTGGCCTTTCCGCTCAAGAACTACAACGCCACCGTACACAGCGTAATGCTGTGACCTATACCGGCACAGACCGGTTTATGGAGTTGGCTACTCGGCAGGAGTTAGCGCAAGGTTGTGCGTATGTAGGCGGGCGCATTGCTATTGGGCTGGGCCTGCTGGCTATTGTGCTGTCGCATACGCCGCTCTCTCGGGTTTTGTTTCATATGCAGTAAAAGGGGGGCTTGTGCTGGCAGGGGTGTTATTTTTCCGGTGCGGGAGGGGTGTTTACTGCGGGTAGAGGGCTTGCGGGCGGGCTGGCGCTGCCCCATCTTGGCAGTATGGCCACACGATCAGCTTCCCGTCCTGCGTCTCCCAAGCGTTCCTCTCTGAGTGAGAAAGCAGCAGCCCTGCCGCCTGTGTTGTTTAAGCCAGAAAAACAGGCTGTACGGCCCAAGCTTAAGCACATGCAGGTTGTGTCTGAATACGACCCTGCGGGCGACCAGCCCCAAGCCATAAAAGAGCTTGTAGCCGGGGTAGAAGCTGGTGAGCGCGACCAAGTGCTGCTGGGTGTTACGGGGTCTGGTAAAACATTTACCATGGCCAAAGTAATTGAGGCCACACAAAAGCCCACCCTTATTTTAGCCCCGAATAAAACTTTGGCTGCCCAGCTTTATGGCGAAATGAAACAGTTTTTCCCCAATAATGCTGTGGAATATTTTGTAAGCTATTACGACTATTACCAACCCGAAGCCTATGTGCCGCGTTCTGATACCTATATTGAAAAAGATAGCCAGATAAACGAACAAATTGACCGTATGCGCCATGCCGCGACCCAAGCCCTGCTTGAGCGTAATGACGTGATTATTGTTGCCTCTGTCTCGTGCATTTACGGTATTGGTTCGGTTGAAACCTATTCGCGCATGGTGGTTAAGGTTGAACTGGGGGGCGAGCTAGACCGCGACAGGCTGGTGCGTGGCTTGGTTGAGCTACAATACCGCCGTAACGATGCCGCCTTTACGCGCGGCACGTTTAGGGTGCGCGGTGAGACAATAGACATTTTTCCCGTGCAGAATGAAGACCGCGCGTGGCGCATTTCTTTGTTTGGCGACGAAATTGACGGTATTATTGAATTTGACCCCCTAACAGGGGAAAAAACAGCAGACCTGCAAGAGGTCACCATTTACGCAAACAGCCATTACGTAACACCTAGGCCAACGCTGAACCAAGCCAATATTGGTATTAAAAAAGAACTGCGTGAACAGCTCGATAAATTTACCAAAGAAGGCAAACTGCTGGAGGCAGAACGGCTAGACCAACGCACCACTTTTGACCTTGAAATGTTGGAAACAACAGGTGTGTGTAAAGGTATTGAAAATTATTCCCGTTACTTATCTGGCCGTAATCCTGGCGACCCGCCGCCAACTTTGTTTGAATATTTACCAGAAGATGCCTTACTGATTGTTGATGAAAGCCACGTGACCGTGCCCCAAATTGGCGGCATGGAGCGTGGAGATAATGCGCGTAAGTCAACTTTGGCAGAGTTTGGGTTTAGGCTACCGTCCTGCCTAGACAACCGCCCCCTTAACTTTGCTGAGTGGGACACGTTTAGGCCCCAGACAGTGTTTGTAAGTGCCACCCCCGGCCCGTGGGAGATGGAGCGTACCGGCGGTGTTTTTGCAGAACAGGTTATTAGACCAACAGGTTTGATAGACCCGGTAACAGATGTGCGGCCTGTTGAGCATCAGGTTGATGACCTTTTGGCAGAATGCCGCACAACTATTGCCAAAGGTGGCCGCGTTTTGGTGACAACCCTTACCAAACGCATGGCCGAAGACCTGACCGACTATTTGCACGAAGCGGGTATTAAAGTGCGCTACCTGCACTCTGATGTTGATACATTGGAGCGTATCGAAATTATTCGCGATTTGCGGGTGGGTGCGTTTGATGTGCTTATTGGCATTAACCTACTGCGTGAAGGGTTAGATATACCCGAATGCTCTCTTGTGGCTATTCTAGACGCAGATAAAGAAGGCTTTTTGCGCTCTCGTACCTCTCTTATCCAGACTATTGGCCGTGCTGCGCGTAACGTTGAAGGGCGCGTGCTGCTTTATGCTGATAAAATGACAGACTCTTTGCGCTATGCCATTGAAGAAACTGCCCGCCGGCGGGAAAAACAAATGGCATGGAACGAAGCGCACGGTATTACACCTAAAAGTGTGCGTAAAAACATAGGGGACATTGTATCGTCTGTGTTTGAGCAAGATTATGTTACCATCACGCCTGATGAAGATTTGGGCGTTGCGGAGTTTGTTGGGCAAGATTTAGATGCAGCCATTGCAGGGCTTGAAAAACGCATGCGTCAAGCCGCAGCAGATCTGGAGTTTGAAACTGCCGCTCGTTTGCGTGACGAGGTAAAACGCCTAGAGGCCATACAGCTTGGGCTTGAGCCACCACCAGCCCCTGTGTCTACTGCTGGCAAACCAGCCAGTGGTGGGGCAAACCCCCGGCGTAAAAAGAAAGACCAAGTGCCCCGCCCATTAGGGCCGGGCGGTGGCGGGTATGAGCCAAAGCCTAAACGTGGGCGCACAAAAAGCCGGGGGTAAGCCTTGCTTGTGGGTTAAGGGGCTGTTGGTGCAGTTGGGTTGTCAGACTTTGCTTCTGACAACCAGCTTTTTATTAATGTGTAGGTAACAGACAAAATAACCGGGCCAATAAAAATACCAACAAGCCCAAAACCCGCTAAGCCCCCCATAACGCCTACCATAATGAGTATGAGCGGAATATTGGCCTGTTTACGAATAAGGTAAGGCCGCAGCAGGTTATCAATAACAATTGTTAAGATTGTGACTACAAGTAAAATAATGGCGCTGGTCAGGTCTTTAAAGAAAAACATCCAGAGCACAGCAGGAATAAGCGTAACACCCGGCCCAGCCTGTAGCAGGCAGGCCATAAAGGTTATGGCTATTAAAACGCTTGCCCACGGCATGCCGGTTATTTCAAGCCCAATGCCGCCTACTGCCGTTTCAACCAAAGCGGTAACGGTTACCCCAATAGCCACGCCCCGAATGGTGCGGCCTGCTAAAAAAACCATGTCTTTGCCGCGTTTTCCGGCAAGGGCTTGTCCAAAGTCGGTCATGAGTTGGGCTGCGGCTTCGCCTTTGGTTTGTATAACCGCCATAATAATTAGGGTTAGTAAAAACTGGAGTGCCAGAATACTAAAACCGCCCAGATAGCTTAATGCCCAACGAATAATTTGCCCAGCGTCAGGCAGCATACTATCAAGGAGTTGGGGCAGGCGGGCATTTTCAATTTTATGCCAAAGAGCAGTGGTGCGGTGGCCTATGAGGGGCAGGTTGGCTAACCATTGCGGCTCTGCAGGAATACGGAAATTGATGACATTTTGAGAAAAATTAACCAATTCCCCAGAGTGCGTCATGACAACGGTTGTGGCCAGCCAAAAAGGCAGCACAAAAACCAAAAGTGCAAAAATGGTGGTAACGGTTACGGCTAACCCCCTGCTACCCCAGAGTATTTTTTGTAAGCGTAGCAAAAGCGGCCATGTTGTAACCCCTATCGTTACGGCCCATATGGCGGCAGGTAAAAATGGCCGTATAACCCACAAAGAAAAAACAACCATAACCCCCGCCATCATGGCGGCCAGCACAGCCCGTGCTTGTTGAGAAGACGGTGTATGAGGGGGCATGTTTAAGCTGTCCGGGCCGGGCGTGTGGGGGTGTGTTGTAAACTGGGCATGGCGGGGGTGTACTTTCTGGTGTATGGGCTCAGATACGTTTTTTACGTGAGTTCAGCATGCTCTTGTAGCTTAATTTTAGCCCAGCCTGCGTTGCCGGGGTGCCCATGAGCCATGCAAACGCCCCAACCCAAGGGCAAGCAAGGATAAAGGCCATGGCAGAGCAAAACAGGGCAGAGAAAAGTGAGCCTAAAAAGCGCACACGGGCATGGTTAGCCTATGGCTGTGGGGGTATTGCCCTTTTAGGTGTTGCCACAACTACGGTGGGGTGGTTTGCGCTGGGCCATATTAATTTAGCCTCTTTAGCAAGTAAGCGGGCCACTGCCTTATTGGGGCGGGCAGTGAGCATACAAAGCCTTACCATAACGCCGGGTGCGTGGGTGGGGGTGCAGTTTCAAAACGTGCAGGTAGCCAACGTAGCAGGTGGCAGCGCGCCAGATATGGTGCAAGTAGGCTATTTGGGTGTTGACGTTAAGCTGAGCTCTCTTTTTTCTGGCCCCATGGTTGTGCGCCATGTGCGCGCACAGGGTGTGCATGTTTTAGTAGAAAGAACACCCGCGGGTGTGCCTAACTGGCGCTTTAAAACACAAGGTATGTTAGCGGTGCCTAGTGCTGCCCCTACGCCGCCTGCCGTTGCAGGCTTGCAAAGTGCAGGCCATGCGCCACCACAGCCGAGCCAGCAGCCTATTATGCCCGTGGCAAAAGACCGTGCACACTACCCAACTGTACTAGAGGCAGAGCTAGAGCAGAGCGATGTAACCTACCGCACCGCGCATGGTGTTTCTTATCAGAGCGTATTGCATGCCGTGCATATGCAAACCCAAGGGGCACAAACCCCCATTAGCCTTGTGGTTGACGGAGCATACAACACGTTGCCCGTGCATTTAGAGGCAACATTACAACCCTTTGCCATGTTGCGGCAGTATCAAACGCCTTATGGTATGGCTGTGCGTGTTACATCGGGTGATTTATCTGTTGTGTTTACTGGCACAGCAACAGACCCACTGAACGCAGATGGCTTGGCGGGCGCTGTGCAGGTAGAGACCCCAACCTCTGCCCCCTTAGCGGCGGTAGTTGGCTATAAATTGCCCCAAAATATACCATTGAGCATGGCAGGGCAGTTTGTGCATGCAGGTGACCTATGGCAACTCACCAAAGGGCATGCTGCGCTAAAAGGGAATAAATTGAGCGTTGCCTTAGCTGAATTATACGAGGGCACACATACGCAGCCAGACCATGTAAAAGCCGATATTGCATTTGAGCATTTGAACATGAACACCCTGCTCGTAAAGGCCGAGCACGCAGGCCAAAGTGCAGAGGCCGACCTGCCGCTTGCTGTAAGCCAAACCCCAGACCCGTTGATAGAAGCCCATTTAACTGCGCAGTCTGTTGCCTATAATGTCTATAATTTTCAAAATTTTTCTATTTTGGCATCTGTTATGCCCGGTGTGGTAGGCGTGCAGGAAATGCGGGTGGGCTATTTAGGGGCAACACTTGCGGCCTCTGGGCAGTTACAGGCGCGCCCGCAGGGTAACACGCATATACAAGCCAAAGCGCTTGTAAGCGGTGTAGATATAGAGGCGTATAGGCGCGCACTCGGTTTTCAGCCTGTGCCTATTAAGGGCCGGGCCACCTTACAAATGACGGCAGAGGCCACACAGCCAACCCTAAACGCGGCCATAAGCCACGCTACCATTGCGGCTGCGGTAGGCATGACCGGGGGCACGTTAGAAAGTGCGGTGATACGGGCAGCCTCGGCTGATCTTGGGCTGCTTTTTCATAAAGCGACAGGCACAACACCTATTACGTGTTTATTAGGTGTTGTGAGTGCGCAAAATGGCATAGGACAGGTGCTGCCTTTGCGCCTTAAAACCGAGCAGGGCACGCTATCGGCCAATGCACGTTTTAACCTGAACAACCGCTCGTTTGACCTTATTTTTGCAACCCAACGGGCCACAACTGGCAGTTTTGCCTTAGATATTCCGGTGCGTGTGAGTGGTAGCTTTGCCAAGCCGCGCATTGGTTTGGCGGGTTTGTCTGCTACGGGGCGGCAGATGTTGGCGCAAAGTGAACGCCTTAACAGCCTGCCAGAAGGGGTGCGGCAATTTGCCCAACAAAATGCGTGTTACCGCGCCATTGCCCCCTAGCGGCAGCGGCCGCCAGTTGGGCTGGGGCTTGTTAGGGCGGCGCAACCCTTCTACCGTGTGGGCTTAGTATTTGACTATCTGGACCCAAAGCCATGACAACGTCAGAAAACACCCTCCATCCAGATTATGCAGCACTTGCTGCGGCACCTGTTTGCACAGAGCCTTTTACGCATGTGGTGGTGCCAAATTTCATCAGGAAGGAGGATTTGCCGCGTCTGTTTGCGGCTATGCCAGAGATAACGTCTGGCGGGTCTTTTCCGCCATCGGCTCTTACCCTCTCGCCTTTAGTGCAGGCTTTGGTCACGCAAATGGAAGGGCCTGAGCTACGGCAGCTTATTGCGCAAAAATTTAACCTCGATTTAGCGCATGCGCCTTCTATGCTGACCATTCGGGGTCGCACCCGCGAAAAAGACGGGCGCATTCACACAGATTCTTTAGCAAAACGGGTGACCATTTTGCTGTATCTCAACCCAGCGGGTGAGACATGGCAAAAGCAAGAGGGCTGCCTGCGCCTGCTGCGTGGCCCGCACGATATTGAAGATTACGCCAAAGAAGTGCAGCCAGTTGATGGCACGCTGCTTATTTTTCCCAATGGGCCAACAACATGGCATGGGCATAGGCAGTTTGTAGGGCAACGCTATACCATCCAGCTGAACTACATGACTCAAGATGCCCGCGCGCGCTCAGAATTACGGCGGCACCAGATTTCGGCTATTGCCAAAAAGTTCTCTCTACCCGGTGCAGCTCTTTAAGGCATAGCGCCATTGTAATGGCATGCTTGGCTTTTTTTTACTCCCGCCCCTGACCCAACACAGGAATGATTGATTTTTTATGAAACAGAAAAACTTTTTTGCTAAAAATAATTATAAATGCAGCAAGTTTTCCCCTGTGGTGTTAGGGGTTTGCATGCTGGCAGGCACGGCGCTGTCTTCTGGCCATGTGGGGCAGGTAGCGCATGCGCAGCAAGTGGCGCCTGCTATGCCTTCTACCCGTATTCCGGCGGCATTAAGTAGTGCACAGGTTGTGCGGGCCACGCTGCCTAATGGGTTGCAGGTTGTTATTATACCCAACCGTTTAGCCCCGGTTGTGACCACACAGTTAAACTACCTTGTAGGCTCCGCTGAAGCCCCAGAAGGCTTTCCCGGCACCGCGCATGCGCTGGAACACATGATGTTTCGTGGGAGCAAAGGGCTAGATAAAGACCAATTGGCTGCGGTAGGCACGCGGCTAGGCGGGAGTTACAATGCCTTTACGACCGAAGATGTAACCCGTTATTTTTATACAGCACAGGCAAAAGACCTACCTGTTTTGTTAAAAATTGAAGCGCTGCGCATGGGTGGGCTTACGTTAAGTGAGGCCGATTGGGACAAAGAACGCGGCGCGATAGAGCAGGAAGTCTCACGCGACCTGTCTAGCCCGGCGTATCGGTATATTGAGCAGCTACAGTCAATTTTGTTTGCGGGCACACCTTATGCGCACGATGCTTTAGGCACCCGGCCATCGTTTGATAAAACAAAGGCAGCACTTCTGCGGCAGTTTTACGAAAAATGGTATGCACCCAACAATGCCATTCTTGTTATTGCAGGGGATATAAACCCCGTAACAACACTGGAGCAGGTGCGCGAAATTTTTGGCCCCATTCCTCGCCGCACAATTCCTAAACGGCAGGATATTAAGCCGGTGCCAGCCCCAGCGCGCACGTTGTCTCTCCCAACAGACTACCCTGTAGGGTTTGCAACGCTTGCCTTCCCTATGCCGGGCCGGGCCGCGGCAGACTTTGCTACGGCTGATATTTTGTCTGACGTGCTCAGCAGCCAGCGTGGAGCCTTGTACGACCTCGTGCCGCAAGGCAAGGCGCTTATGGCAGGTTTTGAATATGCGCCTAAAAAACACGCCGGGTTTGGATTGGCCCTTGGAGCCTTCCCTAAAGGAGGGGATTCCAATAAAATGTTAGCTGAATTGCGTGGTGTTTTAGAAAAAATACGCAAAGACGGTGTGCCAGCAGAGTTGGTTGAGGCCGCTAAACGGCGTGAAGTGGCGCAGCTTCAGTTTTCTGCTAACTCTGTAAGCGGGCTTGCAGAAACGTGGTCAGACGCCCTGACATTTAGGGGGCTTGAGTCACCCGGTGATGCCGTAGCGGCGTATGAAGCCGTAACACGAGAAGCGGTTAACAAATTAGCAGCAACATTACTTGACCCAACCCATGCGGTAACGGCTGTGTTGGTGCCAGAAAGCTCTGGTAAAGCTGTGGCAGGCAAAGGGTTTGGTGGCGCAGAATCGTTTGCTTCTGCCCCAGATAAGCCAGTAAAGCTGCCTGAATGGGCAGAAAAAGCCCTTATGCAGCTTGAAGCGCCACAGCCATCTAAACAGCCTTATGTGACCACATTAGCGAATGGCTTGCAGCTTATTGTGTGGCCTGCCCATGTTGGGCATACGGTGCAGGTAAGCGGGCAGGTGCGCCAAAAACCAGACTTGCAAGAGCCAGAAGGTAAAGAAGGCATTAGCAGTGTGGCAGAAGAGTTGTTCTCTTATGGCACAACGCAGCATAACCGCTTAGCTTTTCGCAAAGCGTTAGACGATATTCCTGCATGGGAGGAGGCAGGGGGGAGCTTCTCTTTAGCTGTGCAAACGCCAGATTTTGAAAAAGGTATGGCTTTACTGGCAGAAAATGAGCTGCACCCGGCTTTTCCTGAACAAGCTTTTCAGGTTGTTAAAGCACAGTCTGCGCAGGCGCAGGGCGGTGTGTTGCAGTCTCCGGGGTATTTGTTTGAACGCGCGATAGAAAAAGCCTTGGTACCCCCAAAAGACCCCACACTGCGTGAGGCAACACCACACAGTATTATGGCTATCTCGCGCGATGATGTGGTGAAATACTATCAAAAAGCATGGCGCCCAGACCTAACCACTATTGTGATTACTGGTGACATAACGCCAGAAAAAGCCAAAGCGGTAGTAGAAAAAGAATTTGGTGCTTGGAAAGCTGACGGCCCAACCCCCAACCTTGATTTACCGACTGTGCCGCTTAACAAACCCTCTCGTGCAAATGTGCCCGATAAAAGCAGTGTGCAAGACGAGGTGGTTTTGGCACAAAACTTGGGCTTACTCGTATCTAACCCAGACCATTTCTTGCTCCAACTTGGGAACGAGGTTTTAGGCGGTGGGCTGTTCTCGTCGCGCCTTTACCGAGACTTGCGTGTTAAAACTGGCTATGTTTACACTGTAAGCAGTGCTTTTTCATGGAGCCGTACACGCGCTAATTACAGCATAAGTTACGGTGCAGACCCAGATAAAGTGGGTAAAGCCCGTGTTGCTGCCATGCAGGACTTAAAAGACATGCAGTCTGCTGCGCCTACGGCAGAAGAGCTCTCATTAGCGAAAGCCTCTTTACTCCGTAGCCTGCCCCTGCGCAGGGCAAGCCTGTCTGGCATTGCAAGCGAGTATATTAACCTAACTCAGCTTGGTTTACCGTTAGACACAGCAGACCGCGCGGCACAAGCATATTATAAAGCCAGTGCAGAAGACGTGCAGGCTGCGTTTAAAAAATGGCTGCGGGCAGATGGTATGGCACAAATTGTAAAAGGCCCTACCCCTACATGGTAATTGCTTTTTAGCGAACACTCAAACCCCACCTCCTTTTTTTAAGGGGTGGGGTTTTTTATTGGCTGAGTATTTTTATGGCTAATCCAGCTTAGGTCTTGTCGAGCGGCGTTGGGTGGCGAAAAGCCATGATGAGTTCTAGTCGGTGGTGTGCGCGTAAGGCTTCGCGGGCCGTGCGTGAATTTTCATGCACACGGTAGCGGCACAATATTTCAGGCAGGTAAGCAGGTTCTAGGTTATGGTCAATAAATTTGAGCCAGAAATCATAATCTTCCCACCCTTCTTCTATATGAGAAAAACCGCCCACTTGCTGCCAAGCTGTTTTGCGTACAAGGGCCATAACATCTACATAATTGGCTTTGCGCATTAAATCTGGGTCCCAAATATCGGCCCGGCCAATACCAGTGCGGTCTCCAAATTCTTCAAGCTGGCAGTAAACAGCAGGAAAATTTCCATGCTGTAGGGTAGCATAAAGTTTTTCTAGGGCTTCTGGGTAAAGCATATTATCGGCATCTATAATAAATACACTGGGGGCCAAGGCGTGCTTAAAGGCCATATTACGTGAAAAAGAAGGGCCTTGATTATATTTGTTTTCCAGGAAGGTTATTCTGTAAAAACGATTTTTATTGGATTCAAGCCACGATAAAATAAGCGGGATAACGCTATCTTGCGTTGAGGCATCATCAATAAACACAAGATCTAGGGCTTGATGTGTTTGCTCGGCGAGAGAGTCTAGGCACTCTATAACGTAATCAGTGTAATTATAATGTGTTAGGCAAATACTAATAAGGTCTGGTGGTGGGGGTGTTTTCTTTTTATGGCTAAAAATACCGTTGGGTGCAGGGTCCCATGGTTTAAAGAGGGTCATTGTTGTTTTGCCCATACAGAAGAAATATAACTTGCTAAATCCTGTTTTTTGGAGCGAATAAGCGTTTTATTATTAAAAAGTTTAAAACAATTTTGACGCACTTTTTCGGCCTCTTGTTGTCCCTCTAGGGTATCGAGGAGCCATTCAATAAGATTTGGCATGTGGCGGGTGGTTTCTGTTAAATAGTGTGTGCCTGCTTTGTAGAGTGGGTGCGGAAAGCACTCTTCACTCACCACAACAGCACCGGCTGCCATACCTTGTAGAACCATACGGTGCCATTCAAAAAAATGGTTATCATCACGGTGGATATTAAGAAAAATTTTTGAATGTTCTGCAATATATCGCGGTAAGTGTGCCAAAATGGCGTAACGACCTTGGGTGGTTAAGGGGCCATCTGTTTTGCGGTAATAAAGAAAGCAGTTATAAGCTGCAAAAAAACTTGCATGATTTGCAAAAAACTTTTCGCGTTTATAAGAAATATTACCAAAAAAACTGATATCAAACACACGCTTAGCTAAGGGCGTTGTCGGGGGTGCTGCATGGCGGGCGGTGGGTGGTAGCGTGCGGAATAACGCTGTTTGTTTATCGGCATTGGTTAAGGTATTTTTATGTGGTGTGGGGAGTGGGTCAAAATGGAAAACAGGCACACCAAATTGTGCAAACGCGGGTAGGCTTTGCACGCATAAATCCATAATACCTGCGGCCATAAGGCAGTAAATTAGCCCACGTGTAAACCAAAGCGTATGGGGTTGTTCGGTATTAAACATAATGGCGCGGGCCATTATGTCTTCCTGCTTCCATGCTTCACTACCGTCTAGAAAAAAGAATTCGTGTGGTGCGCAGAAAATACACAACTCTGGTTTGCGGGCCAGAGGTGTTTTTTCTGTCATGGTTTGGGTATTAAGCCCACTTTGCTGCAAAGCTGTGGCAAGAGTTTGGGCAAGTTCCTGAATAAAACTATTACCCTCTGTATGGTAAAAAACGCCAATAGAGCGCGGTTGTGGGGCTTGAGGGGTATAGGGTAGCGGAGTGTAAGTGAGTTTTTTCTGGCATTGGTTACCATAATATTGTGCCATACGATGGGGGGAGAGAATATCGCGCCCTTCGCCAATGCCATGTAACAGAGCGTGCTGTGTTGGAGAAATGGTGGAAAACTGCACTGTTTTGTGAAGCGTTTTATAATATTCTTCATCGAAAAGAGCGTAGTTTTTTAATTTTTTGAGGCATTTTGTTAAGATATCGTGCGAATAATTTTGTAGCAGCCCTTTTTCAAAAAAAAGCGTATTGGTTTTATTGCGTAAATAATGCGCAAAAGGGTTTTCATTTTTGGCAATAATTTTTGAAAATAGGCTTTGGTAAATTTCAGTATTGAATGTTGCGTTAGGGTTTTTGTGCTCTTTGTAACCAAAAGCGACATAATGCACTAAGGGATCTAGACCTGAGTGTTTAACTTCGGGGTAGTTTGCTAAATAAAAAGTGGTGTCAAACTGTTCAGACTCGAGAATAGTTTGAATGTCTTTTTTATGGGGTGTAGTCAGAACGGTCATGCTGCGGCCTATATGCGTGCAAAAATATAAACGGTATTTTTAAAAATTCTATACAGGGTCCTTATTTGTTTTCTTTTCTTTGAAGGCATTATTTTAATCCGCTATAATATTTTGTGGCTGCATGGTACGGTGTTGGCTTTGCGAGAGCAGTAAGGGGTATTTACTCAAGTTCTATCTACATAAAATGTATATAAAAAACGTTATTGAAACAATAATATCCGTTTGTATGTTCTGTATTATAAAAAATACATAACAATTAAGTATATATTATATGTTTTTCTATATTTATCAAATATTTTTTGTGTTTCATTTAACCGTATTTTAATTCTGGAAAAATACAAATAAAGGGCAGGAGGCTGGTGGTCTCTTTTTTGGGGGTGAAGCCGTGAGAAAAACCCTTTTGTGGCACAGTGTAAAAGCACTGCGCCAGATAAACGGCAGCACAAACCATATTTGGTAAAAGTGGGGTAAAAGGCACAGTGAGCAGCACAATGGTAGGCAAGGCAAGAAAAGGAAAAACCCAAACACGGCGTATGACAAAGCCGGCAACAGGGGGGCGAGGTAAAGCCGCATTGCGCGCTAGTGCTGCAAGGCGGTCATATACAGCAGGCCAAGAGCTGGAACCTGTTGATGAGATGGATGTGTCTTTTACGGGCCTTTTAGATGAGGCAGACCAGTTTGCAGAGGACGCTGTTATGTCTGGCCAAAACACCCATACAGCAGAGGCTGAAGCCGCGGTTGCGTTTGATGGCGCGTGGTATCTTGCAATTTACCCAGATGTAAAAGAGGCGGGTATAGAGCCTGTAGCGCATTTTTTAGAGCATGGTTTGCAAGAAGGCCGTAACCCCAACCCGTATTTTGATGGGCGGGCTTATGTGCATGCTAACCCAGATATAGCGGCTTTTCCCTTTGGGCCCTTTATGCACTACGTATGCTTTGGCTTTCGGGAAAAGCGGCCTTTACGCTAGAGCGTATCTGTTAGAGGCACTTTAAGAATGGAGCGTTGAGGGCTGGCTGGGTATTTTGTTAAGCAGGAGAGGGTATTTTTTAGCCCTGACGCTGCTGTATGGACGCAGAAAACCACATACCTTCAGGCGCTCACAAGGCGTGTTGGTTTTGATGTTAGGTGCTTGTTGACCAAGCCGCTTAGGACATAAAAAATCCGCCCATAAGACTAAGGGCGGATTTTTGTAACGACAGATTGTGCTAGCTTATAGCTGTTTAGTCTTTGTTGGGTCTTTTTCTGGTGTGTTCAGTATGTTCCAGCAGATCTTCTGTGAGTTGGATAGAAGGCACGGTTTGCGGCACGGCTTCATGGTTTGGTACGTGGCGGAAGGTTTTCCAGCCTATAACTAGTAACAGTGCAATAACGGGAATGGCACAAAAGCTCCATGTGCCGTTGGGGTAGTCAAACGCCATCATAACCAGCACGCAGGCGTAAAAGGCGAGTGTGAGCCAAGACGTAAAAGGGGCACCGGGCATAGGGAAAGAGGTTGCGCGCACGGTGCCGTTGTTAATGGCTTGGCGGAGCTTAATTTGGCACAGCACAATGAAAGCCCATGTGCCCAAAATACCGATAGAAGAAACATTTAGCACAATTTCAAAAATTTGTGCTGGCAGCAGGTAGTTGAGCACCACACCAACAAGGTAAATTGAAACGGTGGTGAGAATAGCGGCTGATGGAATAGCATTTTTGTTCATGTGGGTAAGGTAGCGCGGGGCTGAGCCATCTAGGGCCAGTGCGCGCAAAATACGCCCGGTCGAATACAGCCCAGAGTTAAGGCTGGAGAGCGCTGCGGTAAGCACTACAATGTTCATAATGCTATCAACGCCCGGTATGCCTAAATTGGCAAAAAACGTTACAAATGGGCTAACGCCAGCGTGGTAGCTGTTCCAGGGTAAGAGCAGTACCAGCAAGGTAATTGTGCCCACATAAAACAGCGCAATACGCCACATGACCGTGTTAATGGCTTTTGGCAGCACGTTTTCAACATCTTCGCACTCACCTGCGGCTGTGCCTACCAGTTCAATAGCGGCGTAGGCAAATACCACACCTTGCACGAGCACAAGGGCCGGTAGTACCCCGTGTGGAAAAATACCGCCGTTTTGTGTAATAAGGTGCAGCCCCGGTGTGTGCCCCGCTAAGGGTAGCTGCAAGCCAAGTACGATGGTGCCAACCACAAGAAACGTAACGAGTGCCCCAACCTTAACGAGAGAGAACCAGAACTCCATCTCGCCAAACCAGCGCACGCCTATCATGTTCATAACGGTAATGAGCACGAGGGCTACGAGGGCAAAAACCCATTGGGGTACGCTGTCAAAACTACCCCAAAAGCGCATATACAGGGCTACGGCGGTAATATCGCCAATGCCTGCCATGGCCCAGTTTAAAAACGCCATTGACCCGGCAATGTAAGACGCCTTGGGGCCAAGAAATTCTTGCGCGTAAGACACAAAGCTGCCGCTGGTGGGGCGGTGCATAACCAGCTCGCCCATGGCGCGCAGCATCAAAAATGCAAAAATACCACAAACGAGATAGACCAGCGCCAAAGACGGCCCAATTTGTTGCAAGCGCGAGCCTGCGCCCAAAAATAACCCGGTACCAATAGCCCCGCCGATAGAGATCATTTGCATTTGGCGTTTGCCCAGCCCGCGGTGGTAGCCTTCAGACGTGAGGTTAGAGGCGGGTTTAGGCTGTGCAGACGTGGGCAATGGGGCAGACTGAGGCATTCAGGCATCCTAAAACTGGCCCGGATGTCTTGAAATGCACCGAAAAGCAGGCAGAGCCGTTTGGCATGGTCTGGGTAGACCATAGGATGCCGCAAACAGGCCATGCCACGCCAGCGCCGGGTTTGCTAAGTTAAGCGTTAAAACCAGCAAGTTCAGTGCGGAAAGACAATAATCCGGAAGTGTTCCTTCGCGTCGAGAAGGGTGTTCTTAATACCAAACAAAAATTCAGGACAAGTCTTGCGCCAATTTTAGGGGTTTTATTTTACAAATCTGGCAGCAATGAAAGCTGTGTTTCTGTGGCTGGGTTTTCTGTGCTGTCTAGGGCAGAAAGAGTTAAGCCCAATAGCCGTACACCCTGCACAAGGGGCAGGAGGGGGGTAAGCAAAAACCGGCCCGTTTCAGTCAGGTGTGCCTCGTTTTGCACCAACGTTTGGAGCGAGGTACTGCGGGTAAGTTGTGTAAAATCGGCATAGCGCAATTTAAGGGTAACGGTACGGCCTGAAATATGGCGCTTGCCACATGCCCGCCACACCATATTTGCCAAGTTTGTTAGGGCTGCAAGCAGGGCGTCTGGTGTGTGCAGGTCTTGCTCGAACGTCGTTTCTTTCCCCAAAGACTTGCGGGGGCGGTCTACTTCTACGGGGCGGTGGTCTTCTCCGCGGGCAATGCCGTAATAAAAGCTGGCAGCTTTGCCAAAATATTGGCTTAGAAAGGGCAGGGTCTGTGCTTTCAGGTCTGCCCCTGTGTAAATGCCAAGGGCGTTCATGCGGGCTGCTGTGGCAGGGCCAATACCATGAAAAGTCGAGACCGGCAGGGTGGCGACAAACTCTGCCCCGGCCTTGGGTGGAATAACAAATTGCCCGTTAGGTTTGCGGTAGTCTGACGCCAGTTTGGCCAAGAATTTATTGTAAGAAATGCCAGCAGAAGCTGTCAGCCCTGTTTCAGCCAAAATGGCGGCTCTGATCTCTTGCGCTATGGCCGTGGCAGACGGGCGGGGGAGGAGCGGGTTCGTAACATCAAGATATGCTTCATCGAGCGAGAGCGGCTGAATAAGTGGCGTATAGCGGGCAAAAATAGCGTGAATTTGGGCCGAAACGGCCCGGTACACCTCAAAGCGTGGTGGCACAAAAACAAGGTGTGGGCATTTTCTGCGGGCCACGACAGAGGGCATGGCAGAGCGCACACCAAATTTACGGGCTTCGTAACTTGCTGCCGCTACGACTCCGCGCTCCTGACTGCGGCCAACGG
The DNA here is from genome assembly GCF_000963965.1 of Acetobacter orientalis. GTDB lineage: Bacteria > Pseudomonadota > Alphaproteobacteria > Acetobacterales > Acetobacteraceae > Acetobacter > Acetobacter orientalis. The sequence goes on along the minus strand of NZ_BAMX01000003.1, from coordinate 12,163 downwards.
CTACAGGCTGGCCTTTGAGCGCTGGCGCATCGCGTTGCTCGACCGAGGCATAAAAAGCATCCATATCAATATGGATAATGCGGCGCACAGGCTGGCTCATGGGGCCAGCCTACCACAGTGTATGGGGGTTTTAACCCCTCTATGCGCAAAAATGTTCTTTTTTTGTTCTTTTTTATGCGTGTGTGGTGTGTTTAATGCACATAGGCGCTGTGGTTTACGCTTTCTTCCATGCGGTGGGCCCCTAGGGGCCAGGTCATGCGGTGGTTGCCGACATCAAAATCGTGCCAGCGGCTCAGAGAGAGGGCTGCCCCCGTTGCGCTATTATGGCGCGTTGGGGTGCTGGCCAGTGCGGCAGGGCGCACCAAAGTGGTAATGGCATGGCGAGAGAGCCAGTAGCCAGCCCCGGCAAGGCATGCTCCAAGGGTGGTAATGGCAGAGGCAAGGCCGTTCACCAGTGCAGGAAAGGGGAGGAGTGGGCGCAGGAGTGCCTGCACATCGCTCTCCCGCTCGTTTTGGGCGGCTTCTGTGGCAAGGAGCAGGCTGTATTCTGTAGGGGTAATGGCTAATGTGCTGCCGACCCGAATATCAAGCGATGGCATTTTGAGCGCTGCCATGCGGCTTAATGCCTCATGAAATGCGGTCGATACGGCTAAAAATTCCTGCCTAAAACATGGCAGAAACAGCCCAAGTTGTCGGCCGCAGGCAGACGGGGCAGGAGAAGGGGCCTCACCGGCAAGGCGGCGAATGGTCCAGATTGTCAGCCGTTCGCTACAGGCAAGGTCTGTCAGGTAAACAGGTGAACGTGTCATGGCGCATTCCTGAGGGGGAGAGACCCTCATCCTCTTAAACTGTGATGACCTTCTTTTAAATGAGAACTATTCTCATTTGCAACATAAAAAGTAAGCAGATGTCTTATGCAGCGAAAGATCAGGCTGAATTTCTGCTTTTCTTGTGCGCCTGCATGGGGCAGACAGAATTTATGTCTTCCCTAGCTTCTCTCTCCCTTCCGCTGCTGCGCAAACTCGATCCCGAAACTGCGCACGAGCTTGCTCTCGATGCCCTTATGCTGGGCGTGTCGGTGCCAGTAAAACGCCCGGTTGATGACCCAGCCTTGGCTACCCGTACCTTGGGTATGCGTTTTTCTAACCCCATAGGCATTGCGGCCGGGTTCGATAAAAACGCACGCGTTATGCGCCCGTTGGCCCAGCTTGGATTCGGGTTTGTTGAAGCAGGCACAGTAACCCCCCGCCCCCAGGCTGGTAACCCAAAACCCCGCTTGTTTAGGCTTACTGAAGACCGCGCGGTTATTAACCGTATGGGCTTTAACAACCAAGGGATAGACCGCTTTGCCGTGCGTTTGGCCCGCTTGCACCGCACATTGCCTTCTGGCCGTGGGGGCGGGGCCGGGGCGCCTATTGGAGCTAACCTTGGTATTAACAAAACCGGTGCAGACCCAGAGCGCGACTACCCCGCACTGGTTGGGCGGGTAAAACCTTACGTTAATTACATTGTGCTCAATGTGTCGTCTCCCAACACGCCGGGGTTGCGGGGGCTGCAAGATGCGGCCCGCCTTAAAAGTATTCTGGATGCCATTGCCGAGCGCCACCCAGAGCGGCCGCCCTTGCTGGTAAAACTAGCCCCAGACCTAGAAAATGAGGCCATTGGCCCAATTGTAGAGGCCGCGATAGCCGGTGGTGCGCAGGGGCTTATTGTGTCCAACACTACGTTGGCCCGGCCTGCCAGCTTGCAAAGCATGTTTAAGGGCGAAAGTGGCGGCCTGTCTGGGCGGCCCTTGCGGCCACGGGCAACCGAAATGCTGCGCCTTGTGGCACAGGCCGCTGCTGGCCGTATGGCGCTGGTTGCGTGCGGTGGTATTGAAAGCGGGGCCGATATTTTAGAGCGTATTCGCCTTGGGGCTGACCTGGTGCAGGTCTATTCTGCTTTTGCGTATGAAGGCCCAGCCCTTGTGAACCGCCTAAAGCGCGAACTACTAGACCTCATGCACCAAGACGGCATTGAAGTGCTGGATGATGTACGCGGGAGCGCCCTGTAATGACGCAAGCCCCCTTTGCAATGCAAAACCTGCAAGGTCTGTCTGCTTTGGCAGACCAGTATGATGGGTATGTTATTGACCTGTGGGGCACCGTGCACGATGGCGTGCAGCCTTACCCCGGTGCGGTTGACTGCTTAAAAGCCCTGCGGGCTGCGGGTAAACGGGTTGTTATGCTGTCTAACGCGCCCCGCCCGGCAGAGGTAGTGTGCAACCAGCTTGAAGGGTTTGGGGTAGACCGCACCCTGCATGACGGAGTTATGACCAGCGGTGAGTTGGTGCGCCGCCTGTTGCAAGCCCGTACAGACCCTTGGTTTGCACGTTTAGGCGATAAAGTGCTGCATGTTGGTGGCACCCACGACCTTGGTTTGTATGACGGCTTAGCCCTTGAGCGCGTGGCAGACGCTACCCAAGCACAGTTTATTTTAAATACTGGCCCAGATGCTGAGCGCGGGACAGACTCGGTTGACCCCTACCTGCCAGAGTTACGCGCAGGGCTAGAACGCGGCCTGCCCATGCTGTGTGCTAACCCCGATATGGTGGTGGTAAAAGGCGGAAAACGCATGATTTGCGCCGGAGCGTTAGCGGCATTTTACGAGCAGGAAGGGGGCAATGTGCGTTGGGTAGGTAAACCCTATGCAGAAGTGTATGCCCCTGTTTTTGACATGCTTGGCGTGCCGCAAAGCCGTATTTTGGGCATTGGGGATGCCTTGGCAACAGATATACGTGGCGCTGCGGTTGCGGGTATTGATGGCGCTTGGGTTTTAGGGGGTATTCACCAAGAAATGCTGGGCAATAACGCTGCCCTTGCGGCTGAGGAAGCGGAAGGAGCCGGTCTGCGCCCGGTAGCCAGCCTGCCGCGTTTGGTCTGGTAAGCCATACCTACAGCGCCACGTGTCTATGTGTTAACCCGCCGTTACTAAGGTAGCCGTTTGAATACGGTACGTATGAAAAAAGCCCGGAGCATGGCCAGTTGAGGCGCGGCTCTGGGCTTTTTTGTTGGGTTTTTGTTTGGCTAAGAAACGTGAGCCATTAGAAATCTGGCATGGTTTGTGCCAGCAGCCCACCCTGGCGTAAGGGGGCCAAGCGGCGGGCAAGGCCGGTGGCATCGTCTGTTTCTACCATAATGCCGCAAATGGTGGCCTCACCTTCAGCGGGTTGTAGGCGCTCGCCGGGCATTTTGCGTAAAAAGCGGGTCATGGCGGGGGCTTTGCTCATGCCAATAACGCTGTCGTAGTCTCCGCACATGCCAGCATCGGTCTGAAATGCTGTGCCCGCGGGCAAAATGCGGTGGTCTGCTGTGGGTGTGTGGGTGTGGGTGCCCACAACCAAAGACACCCGGCCATCAAGCACGTTGCCCAGCGCCCATTTTTCGCTGGTGGCTTCAGCATGAATATCGACCACAATGGCTTGGGTGGTTACCCCTAGGCGGTGGCGGGTTAGTAGCTCGTTAATAGAACGGAAGGGGTCATCGAGGGGGTCCATAAACAGACGGCCCATGGCGTTAACCACAAGGGCTTTGCGGCCATCGGCCAGCTCAATTTGTACGCTGCCATTGCCCGGTGTGCCGGGCGGAAAGTTAAGCGGGCGTATAATGCGCGGGGCTGCATCTATATGGGGTATAAGGTCGCGCCTGTCCCAGCTGTGGTTGCCAAGGGTAATAACATCAACCCCACCGTTAAACAGGTCGGTTGCAATACCGGGGGAAAGGCCAAAGCCGTGGCTTGCGTTTTCTGCGTTGACAATAACAAGGTCAAGCGCGAGCTTTTGCCGCAGGGTGGGCAGGCGGCTTAACACCCCCTCGCGCCCGCTGCGGCCTACAATATCCCCTAAAAACAGAATTCTCACGCGCTGGTCTTTCTGTGTGTACGTTCAGTCAAAATGCAGCCTCTCTTTTTCTGTTACGATACAAGAGAGAGGTTTGTCATACGGGCCGGTGGGCAGATGGTCTACCTCTTGCACCGAAAGAGCATACCCTACTGCCGGAATAGCTGGCAGGCCAGCGAGTGTGCGGTCGTAATAGCCACCACCATACCCCAGCCGGTTGCCAGTACGGTCAAAACCCACAAGAGGCACCAAAAGAGCTTGGGGGGCAGCATAGGGGCCATCAGGCACTTCTGTGCCAAAGCGGCCTGGCACCATGCTGCCTTGTGGGTGCCAAACCCTAAACTGCAACGGGTGCCCGCGCGGTGGGGTTTCTGGCAGTAACACGGTACGGCCCGCCTTGTGTAAAGCGTGGCATAGGGGGCGTACATCAACCTCGTGCGGTAGGGGCCACACACAGGCAATATTTTGTGCGGGTAGTGCCAGCAGGGTTTCTGCCAAGCGGGCACAGAGCAGGCTGTCTAGTGCTGGGTTGCGTGTTTTAAGCGCGTGCAGGCACCCGGTACGGGCTTGCTTTTTAGCCTGCGCCACAGCGGGTGGGTCTGAAATAAAGGGGGGTAAGTGCGGAGCCACCATGACCGTGGGTCTTTCAACCTCCAGGACCTGCTAGTGCAGGTGGGCGCCGGGTAATGTGACCAGGGCCACAACAGAGCCAGCTCCCTAGGAAGTGCTTATCGGCCCAGGGGTGTGACATGCCTTCACGCGTCGGGCAGCCCCGCTCCCTCTATGTAGGCGCGCTCGAGCGTTGCTGCAATAGTTTCTGCGCGTTCTGCTAAATCAGTTAAGCGTGTGGCGGCCAGTGCTTGCTCAGCGCGCATACGGTCAACGTCTTGCACGGCCTGATTGGTGCTGGCTGGCAGCAGTTGGGACGCCAGATCTTGAATCTCATCGGCCATTAACAGCGAGGCCAGCACCAGCACGTGGCTTTCGCCTGTAAAGCCAAGGGCACGAATATGCTGCACGCGGCGCTCTACCTGCATGGCCATGGCTTGCAGGTGGCGCTCTTGCCCGTTTTCGCAGCCAACAGAATAACTATGCCCATTAATGCGGATTGAAACAGTCGCCATCTCTTATTTCTCTTCCGTGCCAGCGGTCTGGGCCAAAGTGTCGCGCACACGGCAGATCAGGGCATCTACGTTGGCAACAAGCTCTTGCGTGTTAAGGGCATGGTGTTGCTGGGTCTGCTTGCCTTTTTCCAGCGCAAAGGAGATTCTTTGCAAGGCCCGGTCTAAACGGGCAATAGGGTCTTGGTGTGTGGCAGGGGGGGCTGCCCCATGGGGCATGCTGGTCGGTTCGTTTGTGTCTGAGAGAGACTGCGCCACGGCCTGATCCTGCATTATGGTCATTATCCTTATGGTCTGTTGAGGAATCGCCCGCAAATGCGGCGGCGTCAAGCGTGGTTATGGAAAACGTTGCATCTTTCTTACATTCTGCCCTGCCTGCACGGCTCTTTACACTGCATGATTATGCCATGGGTGTGGCAGTGTGGCAGGCGGCAAAGCAGGCAGGGGTGCCCTTGCATCTTAACGGGCGGGCTGCTTACGGCTTTATTTCTGCCCCCGGTGCGGCTGGCTATATGGGGGTGGCAGCATGGCAGGCCTTAGTACAGGCCATAGCAAAGCAAACCGGGTTTAGCTGCCCCCATATTTTAGATTGCGGGCCAAGCGCAGGCTACGCCGCCATGGCTGCGGGCCATGGGCAAAGCCTTATTGTGTTACAAAACGATTCTGCCGCAACAAAAGCCGTTACTGCGCTTTATGCCCAGCGTGGCGGTCATGTTTTCATAACGCGGCCGCCATCATTTGACCTTATACGCGCCGTATCTGTGCCAACGCATCTTGCCGCGTATTTCTCACGGAGTTATTGCGAATAAAGTTGTTCCGTGCCCATCAGTGCGGAAACAGGCTAGAGAAAGGGATCTCTCAATGACGCTTACCCCCCAGGTTAAGGCTATTCTTGATCAGTACGAGAGCGATAATCCAGGAACAAAAACAAATCTCGCCCGCTTTCTGAACGCCGGTAAACTGGCTGGTACGGGTAAACTTGTCATTCTTCCTGTTGACCAAGGTTTTGAGCACGGGCCTGCACGCTCTTTTGCTGCTAACCCCGCAGCCTACGACCCGCACTACCACTTTGAGCTGGCTATTGAAGCAGGTCTGAGCGGTTACGCAGCGCCTTTGGGCATGCTGGAATGTGGTGCGGCAAAATATGCCAGCGAAATTCCGCTTATTCTGAAATGCAACAGCTCTAACAGCCTTGCGACAGAAAAAGACCAAGCTGTAACCGGCACCGTGGCAGACGCCCTGCGCCTTGGTTGCGCGGGTATTGGCTTTACCATTTACCCCGGTTCTGAATACTGCTTTGAGCAGATGGAAGAATTCCGTGAACTGGCAGCCGAAGCAAAAGCCGCTGGCCTTGCCGTTATTCTGTGGAGCTACCCCCGTGGCCCGCTGCTGAACAAACCAGCAGAAACCGCAGTAGATGTGTGCGCGTATGCCGCCCACATGGCCGCTCTGTGTGGTGCGCACATTATCAAGGTAAAGCCCCCGCAGGAACTGGTGGCGCTGGATGCCAATAAAGCTGCTTACGAGCAGAACAATATTGATATCTCAACCCTGCCAGCTCGTATTCGCCACGTGGTGCAGTCTTCCTTTGCTGGCCGCCGTATTGTCATCTTCTCCGGTGGTGACAAAACGGGTACCGACAACCTGCTAAGCACCATTCAGGGCATTCAGGATGGCGGCGGTTTTGGCTCCATCATTGGCCGTAACGTGTTCCAGCGCCCTAAAGCTGAAGCACTCGACCTGCTGGACAAAATTATTACCATCTTTAAAAGCTAACACCATAACCGCAGGATACAGGGCCGCGAGGAGGGCCGTTATGACGGCATATGACATCTATCTCGCGACCCCAGCCCTGCGGGACGCTGACGCGTTTTTGCCTAAGCTGGCGCAGGGGCTTGCTACATTGCCCCCTGCTGCTGTGCTGCTACGGCTGGCCGATGCGCCAGAGCCGCAGCTTGTAAGCCTTATTCAAAAAATTCTGCCAGTGGTGCAGGGGCAAGATATTGCCGTGCTACTGGAAGACCGCCCCGCATTAGCCAAAAAAACTGGCTGTGATGGTGTGCATCTCTCCCCCCGGTTTGCGGGGGGCAGCGTGCGTGATGTGCGCAAACTTCTTGGGGATGACCTGCAACTTGGTGTGGCAGTTGGTGTAAGCCGAGATGCCGCAATGCGCGCGGGTGAAGAAGGTGCGGATTACATTTGTTTTGGGGCCGGTGGCGCCCCTGCCGATGCAGAGGATATTTTGCCCGGTACCCCAGAGCCTACCCCGGTAGAACTTGCCAAATGGTGGTGCTTGGTGATGGAACTGCCTGCCGTAGTAGAGGTGCCAGAACCCGCACAACTGGCGCAGGTGGCAGCAAGTGGGGCAGACTTTATGATGCCCGCCATTACCTTTTGGGATACGCCACAGGCATGGCACATACCCGCTTAATGCGGCACTAAGCTGCAATCTGGCCATAGTTCGGCCACCCCATTACGGCATAGCATGGTATGAGGTCTATTAGGCTGGTAGGGCACATAGCCGCGCTTATGGCGGCGTGCCGCCCCTAAAAAAGGATATAAGGCATATGCGTATGACAAAAACAGTTGCAGCTCTGGTTTTGGCTGCTGGTCTGGCTGGCACAGGTGCGGCACAGGCCCAGAGCTGGGGCAGCATTGGTAAAGATGCGCTGTCTAGTGCAACAAGCAGTGCCACAAGCGGCGCAAAAAGCGCAGGCATGAATATGGTTGGCTCTATGCTGCCCAGCCTGTCTTCTGCCAGCACCAGCAACGTTGCCGGTATTTTGGGGTATTGCGTGCAGAATAACGTGCTGCAAAGCTCAACCTCTACCGCAAGCTCTGTGTTGAATAACCTGACCCAGAAGCCCGGCGTTACCTCATCTAGCGCCTATAGCGCTGGCCAGCAGGGGCTGCTGCAAACAGGTGATAACCAGATGTTCTCTCTGGCTAACCTAAAAGGCCAGCTTAAAACCAAGCTGTGCAATACAGTGCTGAGCAAAGCCCAGTCTCTTCTCTAAAAATTTTGGCCATCATCTCTCTACGTTACAGTAGGGGTGTGATGGCCTTACGCGCTGCATAGTTTGCCCTTAGGGCATGTGGTGCATGGGGTCGTTTAAAAACCTGCCGTGGCGTTTGCCCGGCAGGTTTTTTTGTTGGTGAAAGGGCTTGCCCATTTGCCCGCTGCAATAAGGTGAGGGGGTTTTATAGGCCTCATCATCAGGTCTTAGAGGCTGTGTAAAAATTCTGGGCGGCTAAGTTGGCGCGGGGCTTTTGTGGCTGCATACACAGTTTTGCAGCCACCATACTCTTGTAGGAAGCCCTTTAGTCTTGGTGCAAAAAAGCAGACCAGACTGACTTGGCGGCTTTTGAAACAGCCTTTTAGCTTAGCGGGGCACGTACCGCCCTACCGTGTAACGGCTGGGGCACTGGCTGTTGGGGCCGTTGCTATAGTGGGTGTGGTTGGGGCCATGATATGTGTGGGGGGCAGAATAAGAGACTGCACAAAATACAGCACCCCATTAGATTGCGGAATGCCATTCACCCACAAACGTGCAGGTGTGCTCTCGCCATTGCCAACAATAATTTGGCCGCTGGCAGTGTCTAGCTGCGCATAAAGCGGTAGGTCTGCAAGGGTAGGTAGGGCCAGCACATGGTTGGGGGCTGCTTGAATGGCGGCCTTAATCTGCTCTGGTGCCCAGTGGCCCGGTACAATGCTGTAGGCCAGTAGGCGGTGCAGCGTGGGGCGCTTGGGTTGTGCAAAAACATCGCCCCCCGCTTGCTGGGCGGCGTAATGCTCCAGCGCAGAGTTGGGAATGGCAAAAACCGTATAAGGGCCTTTGCGCTGCAAGAGCGGGAGCAGGTCGGTTACGCTTAGCGCGCGGGTATAGTCTGCCAATTCAAGAGATGTGGGGAGTGTGTCAGACAAAGGGCGGTCGCAATAGGCGGGGGTTTCTGGGTCTGGGTAGGCCACCACGCTATTGGGGGGTAGTTTCTCGTTTTGCGAGTCTGCTTGGCGGGGGGCATAGGTGCGTGTGCCAGAGACGGTGGGCATCATGGCGGCACAGGTGGCATTGGGTGTTGTAAACACATCTTGCCGGGCTTTGTCTTGGCACCCGGTAAGGCTTGCGGCCCCAAGCATAAGGGGGGCCGCAACCAGTATTGTTTTAGGCAGTGCTACGGTCTGTTTAGTGCGCAGGCGGGCTAATGCAGGCAAGGGCCGCATGGTGGTCTCTCCTGAAGAGACATGCCAGAACAGAATGGCAGACCGTGCTGGGCATGTTCAGCACCCGTCGCCCCGCATGGTCCATGCGGCTACAATGCCATTTACCAGCTCAAAGTTGGTTTGGCAGGTATAGGTGTAGGCTGTGCCGGTCATTGGGCCACCCCAGCCCATGCCACCACCCCAACCGGGGCCGCCCCAGCCGCCACCCCAACCACCGCCCCAGCCGCCGTAGCCCCAGCCACCGCCATAACCCCAACCACCCATGCTGGTGTAGTCGGTCTGTTGCGAGATGTAGGACAGGAAGGTGTGGTTACCAGACTGGAACTCACGCGTGGGCACGCCGTAAGTGCGCACAACGTCTACAGCCTGCTTACCAATCATCGAGTCGAGCAGGCGGCGTTCTTTGGGAGAGGGAACCTGACAGGCAGCCAGAGAGAGCATGCTCACCAGGAGAAACAGTTTTCTGTATGTCATGGTCAAATTCCGACAGGGTGAAACATGCCAGCCCGGCCCCGTGCCGGGTCATGTGCAAATAAACCTTATATAAGTTTTGCAGACTAAACGCCTATCCACAAGACATCGTTTATGCGTGGGGTGCCGCAGGCCAGCATAACCAGCCTGTCAAACCCCAAAGCAATGCCCGAACAAGGGGGCATATGGGGCAGGGCTTCCAGCAGTTTTTCGTCTATCGGCCAAGTGGGGCGCGTGGGGTACTGGGTTTGGCGGCTTGTACGGTCGGCCTCAAAACGGGCGCGTTGTTCTGTGGGGTCTGTTAATTCTTCAAACGCGTTAGCCAGTTCCATACCGTTGGCGTACAGCTCAAAACGCAGCGCGACTCTAGGGTCTTGTGGGTCTTGCTTGGCAAGGGCTGCCTGGCTTGCAGGCCAATGCGTTAAAAACGTGGGGCGTGTACGGCCTATGGCGGGTTCTATGCGCTCCAGCAGTAACCTAAAAAACAGGTCTTCCCATGTTTCCCCCGTGCGCACGGTGCACTGGGCTGCTTGGGCCAGTGCCTGCACGTTGCCCTCTGTGGGCAGCAGGTCTAGCCCCGCGTGGCGGTAGAAAGCCTCTTGCATGCTTAAGCGCTCAAACGGGCCGGTTAGGTCTAGGGTGGTGGCGCCATTAAGGGTGGGCTGGTGTAGGGCGGGGGGGAGTACGGCTTTTAGCAGGGCCTCGGTTTCGTCCATCAAGGCGCTTAGGCTTGCGTGGGGGTGGTACCATTCCAGCATGGTAAATTCGGGGGCGTGTAGGCCGCTACGCTCGCCATTGCGCCACACACGCGCAAACTGAAACACCGGTAAGCCTGTGGCTGCCACAATGCGCTTCATGGCAAATTCTGGGCTGGTGTGCAGAAACAGGGTTTCTGGTACGCCTTGGGGTGTTTCGCGCACGGTGTGGAAAGGGTGCAGGTGCACTTCCTCACCCGGTGTTGGTACGGCGTAGGGGGTTTCAACCTCCATGTGGCCGCGGGCTTCCAAAAATGCCCGAATACCGCGCTGCATAAGCCCGCGCCTGCGTAAAAAAGGCAGCCGATCGCGAATATGCTCTGGGTCTGGCCCGGTAGGGGCAGGTGTTAAAGTGGTTTGTGTGCTTGCAGGACAGGACATGGTGAGAGTAGAGCCGTGGCATGTCTCATCTGGTCAAGCCCCAATCTTTGCCCCGCAGGCTGTTGCGCACCCCCCAAGACCTGATAGCGGCGGGCTTAGCCCCCCCCAGCCAGCACGCAGCGTTGCAGGCCGTGGCGCAGCATTACGCCACGGCCATACCGCCTGCGTTTTTAGACCTGATAGAACACCCCAACGACCCCATAGCCATACAGGTTATACCCACCCCTGCTGAGCTTGAGGTAACCCCAGAAGAACGCTCCGACCCGATAGGGGATGACGCGCTCTCGCCCGTGCCGGGTATTGTGCACCGCTATGCTGACAGAGCATTGCTTAAACCCTTGCTGGTGTGCCCGCTTTATTGCCGCTTTTGCTTTAGGCGCGAGCATGTTGGCCCAGATGGCGGCTTGTTGGATGATGCCGCCCTAGAACGCGCTTTAGAGTGGCTGCGTACCCACCCCCAAATTCAGGAAGTTATTTTAACCGGGGGTGACCCGCTTATGCTCTCTGCCCGGCGGTTAGGGCAGATTATGGACGCCCTTTCTGCCATGCCGCATGTGACAACCATACGGCTGCACACCCGTGTGCCCGTTGCCGCGCCAGAGCGTGTGACAGAGGCCCTGTTGGATACGTTAGAGTCTGACAAAGCGGTGTGGATGGCCGTACATATTAACCATGCGCGCGAGTTGTCTGAGCCAGCCAAAGCGTGTCTCAAACAGATTGTACGGCGGGGCATACCCTTACTGGGGCAGTCTGTGCTGCTACGTGGCGTGAATGATAGCGAAGACGCGCTAGAAGCTCTGTTTCGTGGCATGGTGGCGGCGCGTATGCGGCCGTATTATTTACACCAGCTTGACCCCGCACCGGGTACGGCCCGTTTTCATGTGCCGGTAGAAGAAGGGCAGCGTTTGTTAGCTGGCCTACGGGGGCGGGTAACGGGGCTTGCGTGGCCTACTTACGTGCTTGATATTCCCGGTGGGTACGGCAAAGTGCCGCTTGGCCCCGGCTATGTTGATGGCCCGCGTACCGTACGAGACCCGGAGGGGAAAACGCATAATCTGGATAGGCTTTAGAAACGAGGCGGTACAAGCCAACCAAGGTGAGCCTTCTAATGCCATGGGTGTTGCAAAGACCTGCGGGCTAAGAGCCTGCCCGCCATGAGCAAAGGCGGCTTAACCACGTGCGTGGTTAGCGCAGCGTATGGTTTTTTGGTACACGATAGGGGCTGCACAGGTGCCTAAGATACGCCAGAGTGACCGTTAAACTGCTTGCAAACATAGTTGTTTAAAGGGTTCGCCTACGTGCCTACGTGCCTACGTGCCTACGTGCCTACGTGCCT
>NZ_BAMX01000004.1:0-2500 GCF_000963965.1 Acetobacter orientalis | reverse complement strand
TTCTGTTTGCAGCGAGCTTAAGCCGGTAGGTGTAGGCGTAGCGAAAGCGAGTCTGAATAGGGCGACTAGTTGCTGGCAGAAGACCCGAAACCGAGTGATCTAGCCATGGCCAGGCTGAAGGTGCGGTAACACGCACTGGAGGGCCGAACTCACGCCTGTTGAAAAAGTCGGAGATGAGCTGTGGTTAGGGGTGAAAGGCCAATCAAACTCGGAAATAGCTGGTTCTCCGCGAAATCTATTGAGGTAGAGCGTCGAGTATTACCCCGGGGGGTAGAGCACTGGATGGGCTAGGGGGACCCAAAGTCTTACCAAACCTAACCAAACTCCGAATACCCGGAAGTATGAGCTCGGCAGACAGACAGTGGGTGCTAAGGTCCATTGTCGAGAGGGAAACAGCCCAGACCACCAGCTAAGGCCCCTAAATCGTGGCTAAGTGGGAAAGGATGTGGGGATTCCATAACAACCAGGAGGTTGGCTTAGAAGCAGCCATCCTTTAAAGAAAGCGTAATAGCTCACTGGTCTAATAGAAACCCTGCGCCGAAAATGTAACGGGGCTCAAGCCACGTGCCGAAGCTGTGGGTGCATATCTCTGATATGCGCAGTAGCGGAGCGTTCCGTAAGTCTGTGAAGGAGACGAGGTGACTCTCTCTGGAGATATCGGAAGTGCGAATGCTGACATGAGTAGCGACAAACAGTGCGAGAAACACTGTCGCCGAAAGTCCAAGGGTTCCTGCGCAAGGTTAATCCACGCAGGGTTAGTCGGCCCCTAAGGCGAGGGCGAAAGCCGTAGTCGATGGGAATCAGGTGAATATTCCTGAACCTGCCAGAAGTGACGAATACAAAATGTTGTCAGTCCTTATCGGATTGGTCTGGCTTTTTGCGTATTCCAGGAAATAGCTCTGGCATATAGACCGTACCCGAAACCGACACAGGTGGACTGGTAGAGAATACCAAGGCGCTTGAGAGAACGATGCTGAAGGAACTAGGCAAATTACTCGTGTAACTTCGGGATAAGCGAGACCCGTTGGTGGGCAACCATCGGCGGGTGGCACAGACCAGGGGGTAGCGACTGTTTAGTAAAAACACAGGGCTCTGCGAAGTCGAAAGACGACGTATAGGGCCTGACGCCTGCCCGGTGCCGGAAGGTTAAGAGGAGGTGTGCAAGCACTGAATTGAAGCCCCGGTAAACGGCGGCCGTAACTATAACGGTCCTAAGGTAGCGAAATTCCTTGTCGGGTAAGTTCCGACCTGCACGAATGGCGTAACGACTTCCCCGCTGTCTCCAGCATCGGCTCAGCGAAATTGAATTCCCCGTGAAGATGCGGGGTATCCGCGGTCAGACGGAAAGACCCTATGAACCTTTACTGCAGCTTTACAGTGGCATCAGAGACATTCTGTGTAGGATAGGTGGGAGGCTTTGAAGCAGGGGCGCCAGTCCTTGTGGAGCCATCCTTGAAATACCACCCTGAATTTTTCTGATGTCTAACCGCGGTCAGTTAGCCTGATCCGGGACCCTGTATGGTGGGCAGTTTGACTGGGGCGGTCGCCTCCCAAAGTGTAACGGAGGCGCGCGATGGTGGGCTCAGGCCGGTCGGAAACCGGCTGTTGAGTGCAATGGCATAAGCCCGCCTGACTGCGAGAGTGACAGCTCGAGCAGAGACGAAAGTCGGCCATAGTGATCCGGTGGTCCCGCGTGGAAGGGCCATCGCTCAACGGATAAAAGGTACTCTAGGGATAACAGGCTGATCTCCCCCAAGAGTCCACATCGACGGGGAGGTTTGGCACCTCGATGTCGGCTCATCACATCCTGGGGCTGGAGCAGGTCCCAAGGGTTCGGCTGTTCGCCGATTAAAGTGGTACGTGAGCTGGGTTTAGAACGTCGTGAGACAGTTCGGTCCCTATCTGCCGTGGATGTTGGAGACTTGAGAGGATTTGTCCCTAGTACGAGAGGACCGGGATGAACATACCTCTGGTGCACCGGTTGTCACGCCAGTGGCACAGCCGGGTAGCTAAGTATGGACGGGATAACCGCTGAAAGCATCTAAGCGGGAAACCCACCTCAAAACTAGGTCTCCCTGAGGGCCGTGATAGACCATCACGTCAATAGGCCAGGTGTGAAAGCGCAGTAATGCGTGCAGCTAACTGGTCCTAATCGCCCAATAGGCTCACTCTCTTCATCCTGACACCGTCAGGAACCATGCACAGAAATCATCCATACACACACAATAAACGTCACACACTCATCACCCAACCGTCCACACCACCCCTTCAATGGTGGTTTGGATGACCTGGTGGCCATGGCGGGGAGAGATCCACCCGATCCCATCCCGAACTCGGCCGTGAAAACCCCCAGCGCCTATGATACTGCGACTTAAGTCGTGGGAAAGTCGGTCGCCGCCAGGTCTTCCAAACCACTACACCACCGCGGGGTGGAGCAGCCCGGTAGCTCGTCAGGCTCATAACCTGAAGGCCGCAGGTTCAAATCCTGCCCCCGCAACCA
>NZ_BAMX01000005.1 GCF_000963965.1 Acetobacter orientalis | reverse complement strand
AGCCAGAGCCAGAGCCAGAGCCAGAGCCAGAGCCAGAGCCAGAGGGCCCGTTTTTTTATTGGGGGGCTTCTGGCACCTCAGCCAAGGGGGCTTTTTTGCCGGGAGTTAGCACGGTGCCGATAGACGCACCGGCAATAAGCACAATACCGCACAGCCGTAACAGCGGCAGGGTTTCGTGCAAAATGAGTACGCCTGCCAAGGTGGCGCATACAGGTTCAAGGCTGCATAGCAGGCCAAGGTCGCGGGCACTTAAGTGCTGCATGGCGCGCATTTCAAGGGCGTAAGGCAATGCAGATGAGCACACAGCAACCACAACCGCCCAAAAAAGTGACGAAGGGTGGCCTGCGCCCGCAATAAGCGCTGGTAAAAAGCAGGGTATAAACAATACCAACCCGCCACACAGCTGCCCAAGAGCGCAGGCATGACCGGGTGCTATTTTGCCAATAAGGCGCTTACCAAAAATAAGGTACAACGCCCAAGAAAAGGCAGCCCCTAAAGCAAACATAAGGCCAAGCAAGTTGGGGGCATTGGCCCCGGTGGGGTTAAGCAGCAAAAACAGCCCCAAAACTGTTACGGCCAGCCAAGCAATATCGCTTAAGCGGCGTGAGCCTAAAAAGGCTAGAAACAGCGGGCCGGTAAATTCGAGCGTTACGGTTATGCCAAGGGGTATGCGCTCTAGTGCCAAGTAAAAGCACAGGTTCATGGTGGCAATGGCCATGCCGTATGGAAAAGCCAAGCGTAACAAGCGCCAAGACAGCACATGCCAGGTTTTAAAAACGCTCATTAAAATGAGGGCCGCAAACCCGCAGCGCAAAGCAACCATGCCTGCTGCCCCAAAAATAGGGAACAGGGCTTTGGCCGTAGAAGACCCAAATTGCAGGAAAACCATACCGCCAATTAACTGGGCTAACGCAGCAATGCGAACCTGTAAGCTGGCGGTCTGGGTATTGGCGCTTATGCTCACACGTCTAGCAGTTCACCAACGGACTGGGCATGCTCTTGAATAAAGGCAAAGCGGAGCTCTGGTTTACGGCCCATCAGGCTTTCTACCCGCTCGCGCGTGTTAAGCCGGTCTTCTGGTGGGGTAATAACGCGCAGCAATGTTCTGCGCTTGGGGTCCATGGTTGTTTCTTTAAGGTCTGCGGGGGGCATTTCGCCCAGACCTTTAAAGCGTGAGACATCAATTTTACCACGGTTTTTGAACTCGGTTTTTAGCTTACGCTCGCGGTCTGCGTCATCCATGGCGTAAACCGAGCGTGCCCCTTGTGTTAGCCGGTAAAGGGGGGGCTGGGCCAAATACAACCGCCCTGCGCGAATAAGTTCGGGCAGTTCACGGTAGAAAAATGTCATGAGGAGAGAGGCAATATGCGCGCCATCTACGTCTGCATCGGTCATAATAATAACGCGACCATAACGGAGTTTGGTCAGGTCAAATTTGTCGCCCGAGCCACAGCCTAAGGCTTCTATCAGGTCTCGTAGCTCTTGGTTGGCACGGAGCTTTTCTGTGGTGGCGCTGGCCACGTTCAGAATTTTACCGCGTAGGGGGAGCACGGCCTGTGTTTCGCGGTTGCGGGCTTGCTTGGCAGATCCACCAGCCGAGTCGCCCTCAACCAGAAAAATTTCGGTTTCTTCAGCGCGTTCTCGGGTGCAGTCGGTCAATTTACCGGGTAGGCGCAGGCGGCGGGTTGCACTTTTGCGCGGTGTTTCTTTTTGCTCGCGGCGGCGCAGGCGTTCTTCAGCGCGCTCGATGACAAATGCCAGCAGGCTATCAGCTTGTGGTGGGTTTTGCGCCAGCCAGTGGTCAAAACGGTCACGCAGGGCGGTTTCAACCAATTTGCTGGCTTCAGAAGAGGTCAGCTTTTCTTTGGTTTGGCCCTGAAACTGCGGGTCACGAATAAACACAGACAGCTTGGCGGCTATGCTGCCCAGCACGTCTTCTGCCGTAATGGCGGCTGCTTTTTTGTTAGAGCGCTGGTCGCCCCATGTGCGTAAGCCCTTGACCAGAGCGTTACGAAAGCCCGTCTCGTGCGTACCGCCTTGCGGGGTCGGAATGGTGTTGCAGTACGATGCGAGGGCAGCAGAGCTGCTCTCTAAAAACGCGACAGCCCATTCAACCCGGCCATTATCTGTGCCATCGGCTGCGGGGGGCAGTGCGGCATCACCCGCCCAGAGGGGGGTAAGCAGGGGGGCGTTGGGGCCAAGCTCATCGGTCAGGCTGTCTGCCAACCCACCGGGAAAGTGCAAAACGGCCTCGGTTGGGGTGTCATCACCGCTTTTGATCAGTGCGGGGTCGCACGCCCAGCGAATGGTCACACCACGGAACAGAAACGCCTTAGAGCGGCAAAGTTTGTAGAGCCGGGCTGGCACAAACTGGTGGGTGCCAAAAATTTGGGTGTCTGGCACAAACGCAATTTGCGTGCCGCGCCGGTTTTGGGTGGCGCCGGTTTTTTCGAGCGGGGTAACAGGAAGGCCACGCTCATAAGCCTGCTGCCAAATGGCGCGGTCACGGGCAATTTCTACTTCCATGCGCGATGAAAGCGCATTGACCACCGAAGAACCAACCCCGTGCAACCCGCCAGAGGTGGCGTAGGCTTTGCCAGAGAACTTACCCCCGGCATGCAAGGTGGTTAAAATAACCTCAAGTGCTGAGCGGTCTGGAAAACGCGGGTGCGGGTCAACGGGAATGCCACGCCCGTTGTCGCGTATGGTCAGCCTGTTTCCCACAGATAACGTCACGTCAATTGTAGAGGCATGACCGGCCACGGCTTCGTCCATGGCGTTGTCGAGCACTTCTGCTGCTAAGTGGTGCAGGGCGGTCTCGTCTGTGCCACCAATATACATGCCGGGGCGGCGGCGCACGGGCTCTAGGCCTTCAAGCACCTCAATGGCGCTGGCGTCATAGGCGGGGGTGGCCCCGGTATCTGGCTGTGCGGCAGGTTTGGCTGCCTTTCCGGCAGGCCGACGGGAGGACGGAGGGGGCTCGGAAAACAGATCGCTCATAACTAAGGTCTGTCCCGCGTTGTTGATGATTCGTCAAGCACTCGTAAGCGGTGCGGTGCATAAAGCGCACAAAAAGAGAACGTTTCACATGGCTTTAAAAGGCCCAAGCCGCAGCAGTGCTTGGCTATTTGCGCAAAAAAAAGAGCCGCACAAGAAGGCGGCTCTTTTTAAAAAGACAGGGCTGTAAAATTTAAGCCTTGTGTGCTGCTGCGCGGGCACGCCGTGTTGGGCGGGTTGTGCGTTTAGCTGTTTCAGGGGCTGCGCATGTCTCAAAAGAGGCAGGCTGAGTGACGTCTTTTGCATCTGTGTAGTTGGCAAGGTCTTCTGTGCTGTCTAGCGCGTTTACCTCGTCAAACATGGCAAGGCGCTGCTGGCAGAAGATGGTGCCGGCAGAAAGCCCTTTTTCAGACTGCACGTTGGCAAGCTGGGTAATGTAGTCATCGTGCTCGCGCTGGGCGCTGCGGCCATACGTGGTACGGAAATAGGTGTTGAGCTTTTGCTCTTCGTTCAGCAGGTTGCTGCGAAATTTGGCAACAAAGGCGTTGTAGCGGTCCTGCGCATTGCAAGACAGAGCGGTAACCATCAGCTCGCTTTTCAGGGCCTGTACATTAAAGGCTTCATGCGCGGGGGAGTGGCCACACGGTGTGGCGGCAAGGCTGTAAGAGCTTTGCAGCACTCCGGCAGCAAACACAGTGGCGGCCAGAAAACGAGAAAAACAAGACATGCGGTTCCTCCGGTACATGCTGCAGCGGGCGTTGTTCATCACGTTAAAGTGTGTCCGGCCGATCCAGCATACGAAACGGGCTTCTATGAGTTTGACGACACGAAATAGCGTATTCAGGAAAGAAAGATACAGGTATTTTTTCATACCGCGTCTCAACTTTATGGGCAGTTTTTAGCTGCCTGCCGCTTAGCGCACGGTATTGGAAGGCAAAGTAGGTTTAAAACACGGGATTTAGGGCAAAATAATGGTAACCTGCTTGGGGGCAAGTGTTTGAGCAGGCCTGTTTGTTTAGCCTCTTTCTTCCTTGCTGAGTATGTTCTAAACGCAAAGACGAATCATGGTGCGCAAGGCGCTTGCGTGGCAGAGGGTTTCTTTCTGCCTGTTTGCTTTAGGGTGCACAGGGTTCAGTCTTTGTAATCATTGAGATGAATGAGTGGAGCTGACAGTGCGCTTGCGAGGAATTGCCGTTCTGGCGTTAACAGGTGGTATGCTTGCCGGCTGTGCGACCACAAAAGGCCCAGTACAGACGGGTACACCTAACCCATTTGGCTATATGAAGAAATCAGCCGTTTGCACCACCACACCTATTAAAACTGGTGCAGATGGGCAGCTTTCTACAACCATGACCGTGCGTTCAGACGATGGTTTGTGTGAACTAAAGCTGGCTCAGGGTTCTGGTAAGGCTTATGCGTCTTTTGGGGTGTCTCCTGCACCGGAGCACGGCAAGGCTTTCCTGTACAACCTGGATAATGACACCCACCTGACCTACACCCCAACCATGGGGTATACGGGTAACGACAGCTTTAGCGTTACCCTGATACCGGGTGATGGCTCTGCCCGTAAGCGCCTGACCGTGACCGCACAGGTTGATGCAACTGGTGTTGTTCTGCCTAAGCCAATTGTGCCCGCAGTGACGGCCCCAACAGAAACCAAGAAAGCCACGACCACGACTCGTCGTAAGGCAACAACGACCCGCAAAAAATAACCTTAAAGGGTGGGGTTTTAAGCCAGTTTCTGGCTAACCCCGTACTTTTTGCGCAGGTGACTATAAAAAACCCCGCGGCACGGTGTGCTGCGGGGTTTTTGCATGGCTTATGCGAGAATTTTAAATTGAGAAGGTAATAGGCTCGCTTAAGGGGCGTTTTAAACCGGCGGTTTCGGCTTTTTTCACCAAGTCATCTAGGCTGGTTTTTTTCATCTGGGCGGTTAGTTCTTTATCAAACTGCTTCCAGCTTGGTTCAATAACCTTGGTAAAAATGGGGCCTTGGGGGCCATCTTCACCCGCTAGGTCGTCTTGGGTGACCGCGTTAATAATATCCACCAACGAAATATCGCGCCGGGGTCTACCAAGGCGGTAACCACCGCGTGGGCCACGAATACTTTCCAAAAGCCCCGTGCGGGAAAGGGCTTGCAGCAATGGCTCTATACCACGGCGGGCCAGGTTAGAGCGCTCGGCAATATCAGCAGCACTTACGGTTCCGGAACGGCCTGCATGGAATGCAACATCAAGCATAATAAGAACTGCCGTCATGGCTCTATCGCGGCGCAGGATCATGATCCGGTTTCCTTTCACCTCAAAAAAGGGCAAATGTAGCGTTAGAAATGGGTAGACCTGCATATAGCAGGGGTTGTCCGGTTTATCTACGCTGTAAGTTCGTATTATAATGTTGACAGAGATGCAAACAAAGAGAAAGGCGTTTTCATGACAGCTTCTGATCTTTCAGGTGAAACATATGGTTTTGCGGCACCCCGTGGCCGGGTGTACGACTCAATTACCAATGTGGTGGGCGGCACACCGCTGGTGGCCATACCGCACCAGAGTGAAGAAGATGAACTGACAGCACGTGTGCTGCTTAAGCTCGAGTTCTTTAACCCGCTTGGCTCGGTTAAAGACCGTATTGGCACAGCCATGGTGCTGGCTGCTGAAAAAGAAGGCCGTATTACACCGGGCCGCACGGTGCTGGTTGAGCCTACATCGGGCAATACCGGTATTTCTTTGGCGTTTGTTGCCGCAGCGCGGGGCTACCGGCTGGTTGTTACCATGCCAGAGGGGGCCTCTATTGAGCGCCGCCGTATGCTGCGCCTGATGGATGCACAGGTTGAACTTACGCCCGCCCGTATGGGTATGGCTGGCGCCATTGCGCGCGCTAACGAAATTTTGAACGAAACACCAGACGCCTGGATGCCCGACCAGTTCGATAACGATGCCAACCCTGCCGTGCACGCGGCGACAACCGCGCAAGAAATTTGGGTTGATACCGCAGGTAAAGTGGATGTGGTTGTGGCAGGTGTGGGCACTGGTGGCACCGCAACTGGTATTGCAGAAGCCTTAAAAAAGCACCGTAAGGACATTCAGGTCTTTGGTGTTGAACCCGCCGAGAGTGCTATTTTAAACGGTGATGAGCCCGGCCCCCACGGTATTCAAGGCATTGGCCCGGGTTTTTGCCCAGCTACCCTGCATACCAAATCGTTAAATGGGGTATTAACCGTGTCCGAACGTGAGGCCATTGCGGCAGCACGCCGTTGTGCGCGGCTTGATGGTATTCCGGTTGGTATTTCTTCAGGGGCGGCACTGCACGCTGCGTTGCAGCTTGCCAAAAAGCCAGAATATGCAGGCAAAACCATTGTGGCTATAGCGCCCTCTTTTGCTGAGCGGTACCTGTCTACCTCTTTGTTTAACGGGCTTTAAAACCCCCTTTGGGGTATGGCGTAGGGCTGCATTCTCATGATGACTGATAAAGAGGTCAGTAAATTTTTGAGTTTAGTGTTGCGCCATGCCCCAGAAAAAATTGATCTGCCGCTTGATAAGCAGGGCTGGGCAGAAACGCAGGTGCTCCTGCGTAAAGCAAAAAAAGCTGGGAAACTGTTTGATGAAACAACGCTTAAGCGTGTTGTGGCTGAAAACGATAAGCAGCGTTTTACGCTTTCAGCCAACGGGCAGCGCATTAGAGCGGCCCAAGGGCATTCTCTCAAAAATATAGATTTAGGGTTAATCCCCGCTCAGCCGCCAGAACTCTTGTGGCATGGTACAGCCCGCGATGTGTTGGATGCTATTTTTGCCCAAGGGCTGCTACCGGGGCGCAGGCAGTATGTGCATTTATCGAAAGACCAGCACACGGCCCTAAGCGTTGGGGCGCGCCATGGTAAGGCTGTTGCTTTAGGGGTAGAGGCTGGGCGCATGGCGCAGGATGGTTTTGTTTTTTTGCAGGCCGATAACGGTGTCTGGCTAACCCAGCAGGTGCCCCCAAGCTACCTTAGGTGGTAGCAGAAAGAGCCTTGTGCGTTAGGGGAGCGGGCCAGTCTGGTACAGGGTCACTTTTAAGCCGCCATGCGGTATGGGCGCTGTGTTGGGCAAAAAGGGCAGGCCGGTTGCATAGGCCAAGCTAGATTCGCTGGTAATAAGCCCCACCCGCCAGCCAGAAAAATGGGCCAGCATGGTTTGGCCAAATGCCCGGTAGAGTGGCGCGAGCTCCTGCTTGTCGCCAATACGTGTGCCGTAGGGTGGGTTGCTTATAACCAGCCCTGCAGGGCAGCCTTCGGGTGGGCGGGCCTCGCTTATGGGGCGTTGGGTAAAGGTTGTTAGAGCGTTTAGCCCCGCACGCTCTGCGTTGGCGTGGCTCATGGTAATAGCGCCTGCATCGCGGTCGCTACCGTAAAATTTAAAAGGGGGTGTGCGCTCGCTTTTTACCGCGCGCATAGCTTGCCATGCGTGGGCATCAAACGTGGCAAACTGCTCAAACGCAAAATGGCGTAGCCTGCCGGGGTTAAGGCGGGCTGCTATTTCGGCCGCTTCCAATACAAATGTGCCAGACCCACACATGGGGTCGAGCACGGGTTCTGTACCCTTGTACCCGCACTGCATAAGAAACAGAGAGGCCAGAGTTTCCCGCAAGGGGGCGCGGTTTACGGCAGCTTTATAGCCACGCCGGTGCAGTAGGTCGCCTGAGGTATCTAGGCTTAGGGTGCAAATATCGTTTTCAATACGGGCTTTAATAACTACTGCGGCGTCATTAGACAGTGGTGCGCCAAGAGCAGCACTTATAGCCGCCCCAATACGCTCTGCCGCAGCTCCCGCGTGGTATACTCTTGAGGTCGAGCAGCTTGCCTCTACCCGAAATGCTACGTCTGGGCGGAGCACACTGGCCCAGTCAAATGCTTTGGTTCTTTTTTCAAGCTGGGTGAGGTAGCGCACAGGGAAGGAGAGCAGGCGTGCCAGCACCTTGCTTGTGCCGCGTACCCATAAATTGGCGCGCCATACTTCTGGCCAGCCACCAGTAATGGTTACGCCGCCGGGCACGGCTTTTGCGTGCTTAAACCCTTTAAGCCGCACTTTCTGGCACAGAACCGGCTCAAGCCCCGGAGAGGTTGCAAGAAAAATTTCGAAGCTGGGTGCGTGTGTCATGGTGTGTGAATGGCCGGAACAAAAGGGAAGGGCAAGGTGGCCCTAGGGCAATAAAAAACCGCTCTGGCGTAGGCCAGAGCGGTATAAAATTAAAGCAACAGCCGCACGCTTAACGGAAAATGATTTCTACACGGCGGTTTTGGGCTTCTTTGGTGTTAGGGCCAGTTTTTACCAGCGGGTTGGTTTCACCATAGCCATGAATATCAATGGTTGTGCCGGGCACACCATCACGCACCAGTTCTGCTTTTACCATTTCTGCCCGGCGGAGAGAGAGCTTCATGTTGTACTCTTCACCCGATTTTTGGCCCGGATGCGCAGATGAGTTGTCTGTGTAGCCAGAAACGGTAATGCGCGTAAGCGTTGTATGGGTAGAGGCCAGTGCGGCAGTAGAAACAATGGAGCGCGCACGATCTGTCAGGTCAGATTTATCCCAATCAAAAAAGACCAGATAGCTACGAGCGGCCTGCGGAGCAGGGGCCGGTGTTTCTGACGGCGGTGGCGGGGGTGGTGGTGCCGGGTTGAATTCATACCGCAGCCCAAGCATGAGCGAGTGGTTGAAGTCTGTTTTGGTATCACGGTTGCCAGAAGCCCAACCGGCAGATTTGGGCTGGTTATTGTTACCGCCTACAGTGCCATACGCCAGTGTGGAGTGTGACTGCGGGCCAAGCATCGTCCAGAATCGGTATTCAGCCGTGAAAGACAACCCAACCACCCAAGGGGTCGGGAAAGACAGGCCAAAAATGCCCTGATAGGCAAAATTGCCAAACGTACCGCGTGTTTGCTGGCTTAACTGGCCATTAGGGGCAGTGAAGGAGGTGTTAAGCTTTGTCCAGCCATAGCCCACGCCTGCGCCAAAATATGGAAAAATCCAAGGTTGGCCTACGTCCATATCAAACAAGGCGTTGGCCATAACGCCTGCAGTCTGGCGGCGGCCATCGGCCCGGCCGCTTACGTTGTCTGCAATAAAGCGTTTGTAGGCCATGCTACGGTAGTCGCCTTCAACTTCCACACGGAAGCCGTTGCCAAGCCCATAACCAATAGAGCCAAGCCCAATGCCACCTGCGTGCCATTTGTCTCGCCCACTGGGCAGGTTGGAAGACGCACGTACCTGCTGGTCTTGGTTGAAGGTCGCTCCGCCTTCACCGGCAATATAAAGGCCCTGTACGGGCTGCGCCATAACGGGGGCCGCACACAGCAGATATCCTGCGACCAAAGGCGCAGAAAGCAGTGATTGCGCGAGGAGACCTTGGCGCAGCTTCATGTTCTTCTCCCTGCTGTGGCACTGGTTCCGCAGTGGCCGGGCATCACGATAGGTGTGCGTATAAAGCACATATGCTTGCCTTCTTTGCTGTAAACTTGCGTTGTGTGCAACAGGCAGGCAGCTTTGTTTTCACCAACTAGGCTCATTTACGCAACATCAGGCACGCTGGCGTGTGGCATAAGTCACACATCTTTGCATTTGTTCAAAGCAGAGTTGCTTCAAACGGAGGTCTAAAGTCGGGTGCGTCGAGCTCGAGCACCCATAGGTCTGGGTCAAAACGGGTTTGGCGTTCAATATAGGCACTGAGTTCTGGCGGCTCCAGCGGGGTAGCCCCAGAAGCACGTAACCAAGCCGCTTCACCTTCTGGTGTTCTTGTCTGGCTCAGAACAACGGCGCTACCGTTTCGTTCCACAAGAATCACTAAAATACTGCCTGCATCGGGGTCGCCTTTGCGCAGGAGCATGGCCGAGCGGCCATCCTGCCCGGCTTGTCGTAAAATGGCGCTGGCATGCAGGTGGGTGCGTAGGCGGGGTGTGGTGGTCATTCTTTTATCGCGCTGGGCAGGGCTGCGGGGTCTTCTGGCATGGCGTTTATGGCAGTTTTGTACCACGCCTTGTTTTCAAGCACGCTGCGGGCGGTTTCAATATCACGGTCTGTGCCCAAAGCTGCCGGGCACGCTTTGCGAATGGCAAGAATACGCGAAACAGGCAGCGGAAAACGCGCAGCACGTGCAGCGAGCACCGCTGGCTGGTTTTCAAGCTGGCCATGCGCAAGTGTGTGGAGTTGGTGTGTGGTTTCTGTATCGCCCACGCTGGTGCAAATTTGCGGCATAACGCCCAAGCCCTGTAGGGGCCAGTGCAGCGGGGCAATAACGCGGCTCCAGGTGACAAACAGTTCGCCTTCGTCTGGTAGTTGGGCCACGGTTTGCACCAGCCCTTTGCCCAGAGTTGAGCTGCCAATAACAACCGCTCGGCGGTGGTCTGCTAAGGCTGCTGCCAGTATTTCGGCTGCGCTGGCGGTGCGGCCATCTACTAAAATGGCAATGGGTAGGGCGTTGGTCATGTCGCCGCCCTGCACGGCCCAAATATGGTTGGCTTGTGCATCGCGCCCATCGGTTACGGCGGCAACGCCTCTGTCTAGCAGCAAGGCGGCAGCGGTAACGGCCTGCTGTAGCACGCCACCACGGTTACCGCGCAGGTCTATAATAAGGCCTTTCAAGCCGCCCTCTTGGGTGGCTTGGTCTAGGTACTGGCTCATTTCTTCTGCTGTGTCAGAAGAAAAAGCTGTAACGCGCAACACCACCAAAGACCCGCTGGCAAAAGCAAACACTGTTTCTGGCGGCACTTTTGCCCGCCGTAGCACAACTGTATGCCCCTTGCGCCGCCCCGGAGAGAGCAGGCGTAGGCTAACCGGCGAGTCTTCATCGCCTTGTAGCCAATGGGTTACGGCTTCAACCGTTTGGCCAGAGGTTAGCTTGGTGTTGACCGCAAGCAGGCGGTCTCCCACATCAATTTCTGCCGTCCATGCCGGGCCGTTGGCATTAACGGCAGAGACTACAATGTCGCGCCCTTTACGGGTTAGGCTTATGCCTGCGTCTGCCTCGCCCCCTACACGGGCGTGCCGGTCTGTACTGGCGGAAGTGGGGCCAATATAGCGCGAATAAGGGTCTAGGTGGTTAAACAGTTCATCAAAAAATGCCTGCACCAGTTCTTCCCGGCTGGTTTGGCGCACGGCGTCTGAATGGTCGTGTGCTGCGGCAATAAAGGCAATGGCAAGCTGCGCCCAGTCTTCATCGTTGGTTGCAACGGGGGCGGGGCGTGAAAGCAGCGTTGTCTGCCCAGAAAGCAGCCGTATATCAGCCCCGCGTGCATCGAGTGATAAAGCCGGGTCTAGTGCCGTTAAAGCGCCAAGCCCCCACAGCGTAAACTCGCGGCTTGAATGGTATTCAAGCGTGCGTGGCCCTAAAAATTCCAGCGCTGTGTAAATGACAGATTTAACCAACGGCAGGTTTAGTGCCGCTTCTGCTGTTGGGGGGCTGGTTGGCTCTGGTTTAACTGGCGGCGCTTTTACGCTGGCATCTGTGCCCGCAGCTTCTGCCGGGGTAAAGGGCGCAGGTGCGGTTGCTGCCACGGCAGGGGCTGGCGTGGCCACCGGCTGGGGTGGTGGTTCAGCCGTTGCTAAAAAAAGGCTTGGTGTTGGGGCTATTTTAAGGGGTGCCGCAGTGCCAGTGCCAGTGCCAGTGCCAGTGCCAGTGCCAGTGCCA
>NZ_BAMX01000006.1 GCF_000963965.1 Acetobacter orientalis | reverse complement strand
TGAAGCGGTTTCTATACCCACACCACAAAACCGTCAACACCAAAAAATGCTTTTTTTACATTTTTATGTTGGCGCCGATTTGAAGTCGCGCTGCGCAAGCTAGTTACTTGATTGGAAAGACCATTCCGTTAGCCATCGCCAATCGCGTTCACCGGTGGCAACCAACTGCTGCTCCCCTCCCCTTTCAACGTTAACACCACACATACTCAGTGGGCTAATGCCATGCGTTGATTTGTAAGGAGAGACAAACTTCCGCAACTTGGAATCGTGACGCAGTTGCGTATCTGTATATTAGGCATGAGCACACTGCTGAAACCGAGGAAAATACGCACCCACTTCAAACAAGAAGTATTACGAAACGTTTCAGACCATACCCTATTAGAGTGTAACGTATTGGCAGCGTGATTTTCTTAAACGCTGCAAGAAGCTTAGCGGCTCACGGCAAGACGATAACTCTATATATGTGACGCTATAAAAGAAGGCTTTCAACCGCCCTAAAAAACATCAAATGACGCTTTTTGCACACATGATACTTTTGTGAATCCCAAAAAAGACTATATAGGCGACACGTTCGCCCTAACAGAGGCGCGGACACACTGCGCTATAGGGCGCTGACGCAATTATTGAATTTCTTCGAATGGCTAGCTGAATGAACGTTATGAACTCTGCTTCTTCTACCTTAAACGAAGAGACCTTGCAGCCGGTTCCAACAAATTCCGGACAGCAACGCCGTTATGGGGATTTTCCGACCTTTCCTGCTGCTTTGGATTATGCAGCACAAGGGAATGCGGGCTTCAATATTTATTCAGGCAAAGGTGTGCTCTTAGAAGCCCTGCCCTATAAAAAATTGCGTGAGCAAGCCATTGAAACTGGCCTGCGCCTGCTGGGCATGGGCTTACAGCCCGGTGACCGCGTTGCCATTGTTGCCGAGAGCGATGGTGACTTTGCGCGTATTTTCTTTGGCTGCCAGTATGCAGGGCTGGTCTCTGCCCCGCTACCGCTACCCGTAGCGTTTGCTGGTAAAGAGGCTTATCTTGCGACCCTACGCGGCATGATTACCAGCGCGGGCGCAAGTGCGGTTATTATTCCGCAAATTATTGAAGGCTGGACAAACGATATTGTTAGCGGCCTTGGGTTGGTTTTCGCGGGCTCCCCTGGTGAACTGATGGCGCGCCCTGTGCCAGAGATGGCCCTGCCGGAAATCAAGCCTGAAGCCCTCTCTTACCTTCAGTTTTCTTCTGGCAGCACCCGTTTCCCTATGGGGGTTTGTGTGAGCCAAAAATCTGGCATGGCCAACGTAGCCGCCATTGCGCATGACGGCTTGCAAGTGCGCGAAACCGATGACCGTTGCGTCTCTTGGTTGCCACTGTACCATGATATGGGTCTTGTGGGCTTCTTTCTCACCCCTATGACCTGCCAGCTTACGGTTGACATGCTGCCGACCCGTGAGTTTGCACGCCGCCCCCATGTTTGGCTGGATCTGATTAGCCGTAACCGCGGCACACTCGCTTACAGCCCCTCATTTGGGTACGAGCTTTGCGCACGCCGCCCTGCGGCTGAAGGGCTTGACCTTTCAAGCTGGCGCGTGGCCGGTATTGGTGGCGATATGATCCGCCCCCATATTCTGGAAATTTTTGCCGAACGCTTTGCCTCTGCCGGGTTTGATAAAAGAGCATTTGAAGCCAGCTATGGCATGGCAGAAGCAACGCTTGCCATTAGCTTTGCACCGCTTAACACTGGTATTCAGACCGACACGGTTGACCTGAGTGTGCTGGAAAGCCAAGGCTTGGCTGTTGCCCCGAAATCAGCCAACGCACCGTCACGCACCTTTGTGCTCTGCGGTAAAGTGCTACCACACCACGGCTTGGAAGTACGGGATGCCGAAGGCAACGTGCTACCAGACCGCACCGTTGGCACGATCTTTGTACGTGGCCCCAGCCTGATGGACGGCTACTTCCGCCAACCTGAAGAAACCATAAAAGCAATAGATACCCAAAAGTGGCTGAACACAGGCGACCTTGGTTATATGCTGAATGGCCAGATTGTTGTAACGGGCCGCGCGAAAGACCTGATTATTATCAATGGCCGTAACATTTGGCCGCAAGACCTTGAATGGTCTGCTGAAAATGAGCTGCCTACCCTGCGTAGCCGCGATGTAGCTGTGTTCTCTTTAGAAAAAGGGGAACAGGAAGAAATTGTGGCCCTTATTCAGTGCCGTGCCACTACTCCAGAAACACGTGAAGAGCTACGTAGCGAAGCTGCAAGCCTCTTCCGCCGTCTGCATGGCGTAGAGGTCTCTGTGGTGTTGGTGCCCCCCCATGCCCTTCCCCAGACATCTTCTGGTAAGCTGACCCGCGCAAAAGCCCGCACAATGTTTTTAAGCGGTGTTTTTGAGCCTCAGCCTGAAGTAGAACCTGCTTAAACTCCACGAGCATGGTGCGTGCGTAAGATGAGAACTGGCACACTCTTCTTTTTTCGTTCATAAGCACGCGCCAACGGCGGGGTTACTCGCTTACTTTCCATGCGTACACGGACGAAGGGATCCACCATGAGCGAAACTGTTGAAAGCGTTTCTGCACTCATTATCCAGAAGCTTCTTGAAAACCCCAAAGTTCCGCGCGACATCGACGGCAACTGCAAGATCATGGAAGATCTGGCTTTTGACTCCTTGGCCGTCATGAACTTTGTCATGGAAGTGGAAGACACGCTTGATGTGTCCGTACCGCTGGATAAACTGGCCGATATTCGTACCATCAACGACCTTGCAGCCTGCATTGTTGCCCTTAAAAATAAAGGCTAAGCGCGTATGACGTCACTTTTCGCAAAATTTGACGGCACTGCCAGCGCACTTGGTGCGCTTGTGCAGGCTGGTGGGCGCAACCCTTTTGCTGTTGTTATTGAAAAACCCCTTTCTTCCACTGTTGGGATTATTGAAGGGCGCGAAACCCTTTTATTTGGCACCAATAACTACCTTGGCCTAAGCCAGTCTGAGCGCGCCATTAAAGCTGCGCAAGACGCTGTTGCAAAATATGGCGTTGGTACTACCGGCTCTCGTATTGCTAACGGTACCCAGTCTTTGCACCGCCAGCTTGAAAAACGCATTGCAGACTATTTTAACCGCCGCGATGCCATGGTGTTTTCAACCGGCTACCAAGCCAATCTCGGCATGATTTCTACGTTGGTTGGCAAAGACGACTACCTCATTCTGGATGCAGACAGCCATGCCAGCATTTACGACGGCAGCCGTTTAAGCCCCGCACAGGTTATTCGTTTCCGTCATAACGATGCAGATGACCTGTACAAACGCTTAAAACGCCTTGATGGCACTCCCGGCGCAAAGCTGGTTGTGGTTGAAGGCATTTACTCCATGACCGGCAACGTGGCACCCGTTGCAGAAATGGCAGCCATTAAACGCGAAACGGGCTCGTACCTACTGGTCGATGAAGCCCACTCTTTTGGGGTCATGGGCGAAAAAGGGCTAGGTGTTGCCGAAGCTGCCGGTGTTGAAGCCGACGTAGACTTTGTTGTTGGCACTTTCTCCAAAAGCCTTGGTACTGTTGGTGGCTATTGCGTCTCTGACCACCCAGAACTTGAGTTTGTGCGCCTTAACTGCCGCCCTTACATGTTTACGGCTTCTTTGCCGCCAGAAGTGATTGCCGCCACCATGGCTGCACTGGAAGACATGCAAGCCCACCCAGAGCTACGCACACAGCTTATGGACAATGCTGCACGCCTGCATGCGGGTTTTCATAAAATTGGCCTCAATGCCAGCCGTCAAGTTAGCCCGGTTATTGCTGTTACACTGGAAGAAATGGGCCAGGCCATTGTCATGTGGAACCGCCTGCTGGAGCTTGGGGTTTATGTAAACCTGAGCGTACCCCCAGCAACACCAGACCACCGCCCATTGCTCCGTTGCTCTGTTATGGCAACACACACAGCCGCACAAATTGATCAAGCTATTGAGATTTTCCGTCAGGCCGGTCTTGATGCAGGTGTGCTAAGCACAGCAACCGCTTAACTGCTTTTTTGAAACGCCCCCTTGCGCCACAGCTTCCACAATAAAGGAGGTCCGGCAATAAGGGGGTGTTTTTCTGCAAAGGCTGTTAAAGGCACCTTAATACCGCTATGCCGCTCAATTTTCCATGCCGCATAGCGTGCCCCACCTGAGAAGGTGAAAGCCGCTTTCATAAGCCGCAAAATATTTAAAGGCCGACCGAGCCGCTTCCTCACCACCCATGCTTTTTCTAACGCTTCACGGCGGTGCGGCGTAATGAGCGGGATTAGATTTTGCCCATTTTGTGCAACGGCTATACCTGCAATATGCCAACACGACAGAAGTAAGCGCTTAAAACGCTCTGGATATGTGGCAACAATACCTGCTCCACGCCCTGCTTTTTCTACCCGCAATTCAGTTTGGTATGTCCGGGCATAAAGGGCGTTCCAAAAGGCTTCTGGTTCAGCGCGTTCAGGGCCAAAAGCGGCGGCCCAATAGGCTGCGGTCACTACCGCACGCATAACACAGCGTTGCAAAGCCTGCTCTGCTTTATGCCCCTCCGACCAAACAAGCCGAACCGGTTGAGAAAAGCGCGCCCAAACCGTTGTATCGCATGTGGCAACACCCGTCAGTCTTTGAAATTGCACTAAGCTAAGCAGTGCTACTTTGGCACGCAACAAGCGCCCTTGCACAACAATTTCATGGTATTCAACATTGGGTGGCAACAGAGCATTGCCTAAGCGTGCCGCCCAAGGCCGAGGCCAGTCTGATTGTCGTTTTAGAATAACGTAAAAGTCCAGCAACGTGTCGTCTTGTATGCCGCCACGCAAGCCTGAGCCATAAAACAAAACGCCGAGTGGGCGGGCTGGTTTTATCAGTTGCTCTACAAACGCTGTTACTTCTGGCGCAACAGGCGTTGCCATTTCTGCGCCAATACTTTGCGCAAGCAGGTTTGCGGCCAAGGAGCGCGCGTGTGCGCTTGCTGCATCAGACATCAACCCTACCTTTAGCCTACGCTTGTAAAAAAGAGACCACAGGCCCCGCAGTAATATCCAGACATTGCTCAGGCCCAGTTTCAAGCACTTCGCCGTCTAACACAAACGACTGCTCGCTCCGCAGGCGGATACGTGCTGCGGTACCGCTTCTATATGATGCGCTTTGTTGGATCCACGATGGTGCTTTACCGCGCATCAAATTCCATACAGCACTCAGCAAACGCTCTGGGTGTGCGTCTATGTCCAGATAGCTTATGCCTTTATCAACCTCCCAAGAAGGCCGCCAGAAAGGCCATATTTTATGGGAGAGTTTATGCAGGCCAGTACATAAAAACAAAAAGCGATTGCGCACATCAGCCGGTTGCCCGTCCAGCCCCAAGCCTGCGGGCGTACCATTAAGCCACTGTTGCCGCAATTTGGGAGAGAAGAGCTGCCGCGCTGTTACCATTAATGTGGCAAGTACTGCGGCGTCATGCGCGTAAGTATTCAAAATATCTGGGCGGTGCGCAATTTCTATCCCTTTGGTAAAGGCACCAGCCCCCCCAAAGAAACCAAGCTCCGGTGCCCGTTTCTGCCCCGGCCAAGAGACAACCAACGGCTGGCGCTGCTTAATATTTTCGCCCAAACGGTGCGCCCGCGCCAAAGACTGTAAATGCTCAAGCGCCTCGCCACCTCTTTTGCCAAACCCGACATCAGCGGCAATAAGGTTGGTATTGCCAGAGGGCAAAAGCGCTATCATGGGCAGTTTATGGTTTGGGTAAGATGAGGCGTATAAAACGCTAAGCACCTTCCCTACCGTGCCATCTCCCCCATCGACCACCAGACACTCCACATTTTGGCGTGCCAGTTCTTCTATGGTTGCGCGTAAGGCAACGGCAGTTTCAGGGGTATGAAACAAAGGGCCAAGCATGGTGCGCGCTGTTTCAAGGTACTGACGGTCTGCCTTGAGATTACGTCGGCTACGGGGGTTGTGAATTAAGGCAAAACGTTCTGGCACTCAGACACTCATGCTATGCGTATTAAAAAACGCCGTTGCCTTTTGCCCCGGCTGCTGTCGGTGGTATAATTGTAGTTGGTGCGCTTGTCACATACTGTCCTATGATCAGGCCACCTTACGCCGGAGAGCCTCGTTTTTGTCTGCTGTCACACTTGCCCACCTGTCCGACCTGCATCTGCCATTGGCTGGGCTGCCTTCCCTGAAGGAAATCCGGTTTAAGAGGGTTCTTTCGCTCTTATCTTGGCAGTTACGGCGCAAACATATTCATTTACCACAAACACTTACGTGCGTGGTTAAAGATATTCGCCACCATAACCCCGACATGGTGGCCATGACAGGCGACCTCACTAATCTTGGCTTGCTTTCTGAATTTCAGGCCGCGCAAGCCTGGCTATCTGCACAAGACCTGCCCCCCACCTTGTTGGTTCCCGGCAACCACGATGCCCTGATTCGCGGGCAGGCCCAGACCAAGACAGACCTTTGGGCGCCATGGCTACGCACCATGGAAAACGGCATATCACTTTTACAGCACGGGCCGGTGGTGCTTATTGGCCTTAACAGTGCCATTCCTACCGCACCTTTTCTGGCCTCTGGCTGCGTGGCCCCCCACGCTCTTGCGGCATTGCGCCCTCTTTTACGCCAAATGGGTAAAGAGGGTTTGTGCCGCGTTGTGTTACTACACCACCCGCCCGTACGGGGGCTGGTACCGCGCCGCAAAGGCCTGCGGCAATGCACACAGTTACAGCAGCTCTTACGTGAGGAAGGCGCTGAACTGATTTTGCATGGCCACTCCCACAAAGCCAGTCTTACATTCCTACCAGAGACCCGCATTCCGGTGCTGGGTACGCCCTCTGCCTCGCACTGCGCACAACTCTCTTCCCGCTCTGCGGGGTGGAACGCTATTTCCATTCAAGCGGCAAAAGACACGTGGGATATAACCGTACAGCGGCGCGCTTTATGCATGGACCATAAAATGCACGATGGCCCCTCTTACCGCTTTATGCCCCATCGCCTTTCTCGTGCAATGTCGCTATGACAACCCGCATGCAGTCTGTGCCTTTCTTGCGCCGTGTCAGAGCCTTCTTCATACCCGGAATGCTTGACCGTTACCTGATCTTGCAGGTTATGCCGCCATTTCTGGTGGCACTTTCTGTTGTTATGTCGGCATTGCTGCTTGAGCGCCTGCTTGTTCTCTTCAACCTGCTGGCAGCAGGCAACAACCACATTGCAACTTTTCTGGGCCTACTCGGCACACTCCTGCCGCATTATTTAGGTCTGGCCATACCTGCGGCCCTGTGTACCAGCGTGTTTACGGTCATGCGCCGCATGAGCCAGAATGAAGAAATTGACGCTATTAACAGCAGTGGTATTTCTTTAACTCGCGTTGCTCGCCCCTATATTCTGCTTGGTCTGCTTTTGGGGGCTATGTCGTTTTTTCTGTATGGGTTTATACAACCCCTTGCCCGGTACGACTTTAGAGAAGCGCTCTATGTTGCCAGCCACACCGGTTGGGCACCGCGTTTGCAGTCCCGCACCTTTGCGCGCCCATCTGACACCCTCACTCTGGTCGCTGACCATGTAGATCAAGGCGGGTCACACCTAACCGATGTTTTTATTCGCGATACGTCAGAAGGGCACGACCGAACAATTACCGCTGTACATGGCCAAATTCGTGTTGCTGCAGATGGTTCTTCCGTTGAAATTGACCTGCAAGACGGTACTATCCTTACAGAAACACCCGACCAAACCCCAACACTCACATCGTTCGACACGGCTACACGCTATCTCACAAAAGCCGACCACCTCGCCCCATTTCGGGAAAGAGGGGATGATGAGCGTGAGTTAACATCACCCGAGCTCATAAGCCGCCTTATACGACACGACCCGCGCATACCTTTTTCGCATATGCTGTCAGAGCTACATTTTAGACTGGCACGATGCTTAACCATTCCCTTTATTCCGGTATTGGCGGTGGCTCTTGCTATTATGCGCAAGCGCCAAGGGGGTAATTCTGGGCTTATTGTCGCGTTCTTGGCGCTGGTCGGGTTTGATCATCTGCTCCAATTTGGGCACAGCATGGTGGCTACTAAAAACGCATCACTGCTCAACATATGGCTACCAGCTGTTATATTTGCTCTTGGCTGCTCTATGCTGCTTGTTTACAAATCTGGCGCCCTTCAAGCATTTAAGGCCCATTACAACCGCAAACGCCGTACTATTAAGGCAGGACAAAAGGCATGAGCGCGCCTGCTAACAAGCCTTCTCGCTTTGTGCTGCTACGCTACCTTTCTGGTGTGCTGTTAAACCGTGTTTTACTATGCGGTGCCGTTTTGGTGGGTTTGCTGGAAATTCTAGCCTTGCTCGAACAAACAACGCCCATTTTACAACGCCACTTAGGGGTGAGCGGCATTCTTACTTATGCCACCATGCGTCTGCCCTTTTTGCTGGCAGGCACCCTACCCCTTAGCCTTCTTATTGGTGCGCTGGTTACCCTTACCCAAATGACCCTTGCCAGCGAAATGGCCATTTTACAGGCCTCGGGCCTTTCTGTCGTGGGGTTATACAAACGGCTTATTCCGGCAACACTTATTATAGGTGTGCTAGGCGTTACACTTGATGACCAGGTAACACCACGCTCAGAGCAAGCTCTGGCTGCATGGTGGAACCGCACAGACCCTCACCCCGAAAACGGACATTCCTTCTGGTTTCATGAAGGTCTTACCTTAACACGGGTAAACTATGTTGCCGATGGCGGTAATTTTTTGGGTGGCGTAACCCTTTACTCACGCAATGAGAAAGGTTTGTTACAAGACGTGATCCGTGCTGAACGTGCCGATTATAGCAAGGCGCGCGGTTGGATTTTACACGACCTAAAAGTGGTGCATGTTAAAACTGCAACAGCAGAAAATATGCCCGATGAAGCAGAGCGTGCATGGCCTACGTCCTTGCACCCGTGGGATTTTATTCGCCTCTCCGCTGAAAACCCACCCCTGTCTTCTGGCACAATTTTGGGCATGCTCCGTGGCCACCTACCCTCAGATTCCAGCCCCGGTTTTTTACAAGCTGGGTTGCTAGAGCGGTTTTTAAGACCGTTATCCTTGCTGGTGCTTCTATTAATTGCGTTGCCAGTGATCTATATCCCACCTCGTACAGGCACACGAAGCTGGACACCGGTCTGGTGTCTGGGTGCGGGTTTGCTGTTTGTTATTGTGCAAGGCATGTTGCGCGCAATGGGCAATGCAGGCTTGTTGCCACCGCCTGTTGCGACAATACCCGGCCTGATCATTTTTACGCTGGGTGCTGTAACAGTGCTTTTGAGGAATGAAGCAAAATGAGTGGAACACTAAACAACCAAAGTCTGAAAACAGGCCGTAGTTTTGACTTGGGTAAAATGAACCTCAAGCAACTCTGGGTCGCTTATCTGACTTACCCTACCATTCTGCTATACTTTGCTCTTGTCGTTGCCAGCATAGTGGCTGCGGCCCATTTTTTTGCTGGCTGGAGTGCAACGCTGGTTTCTATCGTAGCGGTTATTCTGGTGTACCCTCTGGCATGGTACCTGCTGCACCGCTACGTGCTGCATGGGCGGCTACTTTATAAAATGAAATGGACAGCCTCTTTATGGAAACGCATCCATTTTGACCACCACCAAGACCCGCACCTGCTTGACGTGCTGTTTGGGGCCCCTGTTACCACCCTACCTACCATTGCCATTATTACCGGGCCTATTGGCTACCTTATTGGTGGCTGGGGTGCCGCCGCAACGGCCTTTGGTACGGGCGTTGCCATTACGTGCATCTATGAGTTCTTTCACTGCATTCAGCATTTAAACTACAAGCCAAGTGCGGCTTGGATTCAACGCATGAAAGCTCGGCACGTTTTGCACCACTTCCATGATGAAGATGGTAATTTTGGTATTACCAGCTTTGTGGTCGACCGCTTGTTTGGCAGCTACTATCTAGACGCCAAAGCCCGCCCCCGTAGCCCCACCGTGTTCAACCTCGGGTATGATGTGCAGGAAGCCAAACGCTTTCCGTGGGTTATGAAACTTACTGGATCCCCCCCGCGTGACCGGCCCGATGGTGCCCGTACCAGCACAGCCAAACCCTCTACCCAGCACGCGGCGTGAGCACATCTATGCCGCCTCTTTCGGTTCTGGTGCTGGCTGGCACACGCCCCGGTGTGCCAGACCCCATGGCCCAAGCGGCTGGCGTCACACATAAAGCCATTTTGCCTGTTGCGGGCACCCCCATGATTACCCGCGTACTCACCACCCTACGCGCCACACCAGAGGTTGGCCGTATTGTGGTATGTATCGACCAACCCGCAGTGCTTGATGGGCTTTTACCGCCAGATATCAGTGTTATTGCAGCACAACCCGAAGGGCCAAGTGCCAGTGTGCTAGCTGGCCTTGCTCAGCTTGGCACCCCACTTCTGGTCACAACAGCTGACAATGCCCTACTTAAGCCAGAATGGGTTACGGAGTTTCTACAAAAATACCCATCCGCATGCGATGTAGCCGTGGCCGTTGCACCAGAAGCTGCCGTGCTGCGCGATGTACCCGTTACTAAACGCACGTTTATTCGCCTCTCTGACCTCGCCTTTTCTGGGTGCAATCTGTTTTTATTCCGCACACCTGCGGCCTGTAACGTTGCCCGCCTGTGGCTTAAGGTTGAAAAAAACCGTAAGCACCCCCTCCGTATTGCGTGGTTGCTTGGCCCCTTTACGTTGCTCCGTGCTGTTCTCAAAAAACTGAGCAGTGCAGCATTATGCGCCCGTATTGGCAAACTCACCGGTGCACAAGCAGCTCTTGTGTGCTTGTCAGACGGCAGAGCCGCGGTCGATGTTGATAAACCAGCAGACCTCGTGCTGACCGAGCAAATTCTTGCATCCCAAGCTAAAACGCCTGCGTAAGCCAACACCACAGCCATAACAGCCTTTAAACCCGCCAGCCCTTCTGGCGGGTTTTTGTGTTTAAAGCAGTCAAGCCAACAAACGTGCTGCACAGTCAGGCACTTCGGCCATACTTACCGCCTGCGCTTGCGCCAAATCAGCCAAAGTGGGGTCTCCGTAGCCCCATGCGGCAAACAATGCTGGGCACCCAGCCCCTTGGGCCGCCAACAGATCTGGCGCCATATCGCCAATCATCACTGTGTGCTCTGGTGCGCTCTGGGCTTTCTCTATGGTGCCAAGCAAATGGCGTGGGTCGGGCTTTCTAGCCACAAAGCTGTCGCCGCCACCTACGCACGCAAAGAGTGGGAACAGGTTAAAGCGCTCCAAAATAGCTAATGCTGCCACCTCGGGCTTGTTGGTACACACGGCTAGTCGCCAGCCTTGCGCACGCATGGTGTGCAAAGCCTCCTCCGTGCCAGGAAAAAGTCGGGAAAGCTGTGTGGCGCGTGGGGTGTAAAGCGCCATAAAACGGTGGCAGGCTTCAGCATGGTCAATCTGCTCTACCTGCTGTTTTGCCCCTTGAGCGGCAGCGGCTGCCAATAAACGCTCAACCAGTAAAGGCACACCATTCCCTATCATGCCGCGCACTTGTGTATCTGTAACGCTGGGCAGGTTGTAGCTGGCCAATAAGGCACGCCCGCTTTCTGCCAAATCTGGCAAAGAGTCCAGCAAGGTGCCATCCATATCAAACACGGCAAGTTTCTGTTTCATCACCCAAAGCGCCTTTTGGTAAATTCCTGAAAAACTTTATGATATCTTATTAGCATGCTTTCCATAGCCAAGCGTTTGACAGCACGGTGAGGTTAGCCTACCGCAGTCAGACCATGACATTTTCTTCAGCACCCCGTCCTGCCACTGCGGTTCTGCTGGCCGCTGGTCTAGGCACCCGTATGAAATCCTCTCGCCCTAAAGCCATGCAACGGTTGGCAGGGCGGCCTATGCTGGCGCATTTAATAGCCAACGCAGCTGCAGTGTTTGACAAGCTGGTTGTTGTTATTGGCCCAGAGATGGCAGACGTGGCTGAGTTAGCAGCCCCCCATACAGTGGTTGTGCAACACGAGCGCTTAGGCACTGCCCATGCCGCCTTGCAAGCCGAAGCCTATTTTGGCGAAGGCGATGTCGCCGTACTATACGCCGACAACCCGCTTATTTCTGAGCAAACCCTAAGCCGCCTTTTGGCCGAACGCCGTAGCCCCGGCGTTGGCTTGGCCCTACTTGCCATGCGCCCCCAAGACCCCGGCCGCTATGGCCGCGTATTAACAGAGGGCAGCAATGTCACACGTATTGTAGAGTGGGCTGATGCCACCCCCGCAGAGCGCGCCATAGATTTGTGCAATGCTGGCGTTTTATGCGCCGATGCTCCAACCTTCCGCCACTGGCTGCACAACGTTAAAAACGACAACACCAAAGGCGAATATTACCTGACCGATGTGGTTGATCTGGCAGTAGCAGACGGCGTGAACGTACGCGCAGTTGAAGCCGCAGAAGATGAACTGCGCGGCATTAACTCCCGCGCAGAACTGGCACAGGCAGAGGCAGCCTTGCAGCAACACCTGCGTGCGCAGGCTATGGCCAATGGCGTGACCCTTGTTGCACCAGAAACCGTATTTTTCTGTGCCGATACCGTGCTGGAAGCAGACGTACTGGTCGAACCCCACGTTGTTTTTGGGCCAAGTGTTACTGTACGCAGCGGGGCAGAAATTAAAGCCTTTAGCCACCTTGAAGGGTGCACAGTGCAAACAGATGCCATTATTGGCCCCTATGCCCGCCTACGCCCCGGTACGCAGGTCGGTGCCAAGGCCCGTATTGGTAATTTTGTTGAGGTGAAAAACACAACATTAGGCGATGGTGCAAAAGCTAACCACCTGACCTATTTGGGTGATGCCACGGTGGGCGCTGGCACCAATGTTGGGGCGGGCAGTATTACCTGCAATTATGACGGCGTCTTCAAACACCGTACGACTATTGGTGAGCATGTTTTTGTTGGCTCAAACACCATTATGGTGGCCCCGGTAAACATTGGTGGCAACGCGCTGGTTGCTGCGGGCAGTGTCATTACAAAAGACGTACCGGCAGAGGCTCTTGCCTTTGGCCGCCCACGGCAAACAAACATGCCAGAACGTGGCAAACTGTTAAAAGAGTCTCTCAAAGCCCGAAAGGATAACGGCTAATGTGCGGAATATGCGGCGTTGTTGGCCTACGCCATGCCAGCCCGATTGTTTTTGATGGCCTGCGCCGTCTGGAATATCGCGGTTATGATTCTGCGGGCATTGCAACCTTGGTTGATGGTAAAATTGACCGCAGGCGTGCAGCAGGCAAACTCGATAATTTAGGTGCCCTGCTTGAAACAAGCCCCCTACCCGGCACCACTGGCATTGGGCACACACGCTGGGCTACACACGGCGCCCCAACAACCTGCAATGCACACCCCCATGGCACAGAACGTGTGGCCATTGTGCATAACGGCATTATTGAAAATTTTGAGGCCCTCCGCCGTGAGCTAGAAGCCGCCGGGCAGGTTTTCCAGACCGAAACCGACAGCGAAACCATAGCCCAGCTCGTTGACTACCATCTGGCACAAGGTCTTGCCCCTAAAGACGCAGCCCTGAAAGCGCTGCAACGGCTTGAAGGCGCTTACGCTATTGCCATGATCTTTGCCGAGCACGAAGGGCTGATGATTGGCGCTTGCCACAGCGCACCGCTGGCTGTGGGCTATGGCGATAACGAAATGTTTCTGGGTTCAGACTCTCTGGCCCTTGCCCCGCT
This sequence comes from Acetobacter orientalis, assembly GCF_000963965.1. Lineage (GTDB taxonomy): Bacteria > Pseudomonadota > Alphaproteobacteria > Acetobacterales > Acetobacteraceae > Acetobacter > Acetobacter orientalis. The sequence goes on along the minus strand of NZ_BAMX01000006.1, from coordinate 218,592 downwards.
TACCCGCCGTATCAGCTACATGGAAGACGGAGACTGCGTGGTGCTTACACCCGTCGGGGTCGAATTCATGACCTTTGACGGCACCCCAGTACGCCGCGCTGAACAAACAACGGCTCTTGCAGCTGGTGCTATCGGCAAAGATGGCTACCGCCATTACATGGAAAAAGAACTCCATGAGCACCCGCTGGTTATAGGCCAAACCTTGCAGCGCATGATCGACCCAGCCAACCGTAAGGTTGTGCTGCCCGATATGCCGTTTGACCTTGCAACGGTACCGCGCGCCGTTATTACCGCCTGCGGCTCAGCTTTTTATGCTGGCATGGTGGGCCGCTACTGGCTGGAATCCATTGCCCGCCTGCCCGTTGATATTGATGTTGCCAGCGAGTTACGCTACCGCGACCCACCTTTGGCACATGGGTCTTTAGGGCTGCTCATTTCTCAATCAGGCGAAACAGCCGATACGTTGGCGGCGCTGCGCACGCTCCGCCAAAATGCTGTGCATATTTTGTCTGTGCTTAATGTTGAACATAGCACCATGGCACGTGAAAGCGCGCTGGTGCTCGGCACTGTTGCCGGGCCAGAAATTTCTGTGGCGTCAACCAAAGCCTTTACCGCACAGCTTACCGTACTGGCGTGCCTGACCATTGCCATTGCCCGTGCGCGTGGCACATTAGACCCCTTGGGGGAAGAAGAACTGGTGGCCGCCCTGCTAGACCTGCCCAGCCGTGCAGCAGATGTTTTTGCACAAGGTGATGCTATTCGCCGTATGGCCCGCGTGGTGGCAGAAGCGCGTGATGTGCTCTATCTGGGCCGCGGCAGCATGTTCCCCGTTGCCCTAGAAGGCGCACTGAAACTCAAAGAAATTTCCTATATCCACGCCGAAGCCTATGCCGCAGGGGAAATGAAGCACGGCCCCATTTCCCTCATTGACCGCACAGTGCCAATTGTTGCCAGCGCACCCTTTACACCGCTGTTCGACAAAACTCTGTCCAACCTGCAAGAAGCCAAGGCCCGTGGCGGCCGCCTGCTGGTCTTTACCGATACCAAAGGTGCTGAGCGCGTTTCTGCCATTGCAGAAGAAATGGTCGTGCTGCCACACGTACACGACTTTGCGGCCCCCATACTCCAGACCATTCCTGTCCAGATGTTAGCTTACGAAGTTGCTGTTATGAAAGGCACCGACGTAGACCAGCCCCGTAATCTGGCAAAATCTGTCACGGTGGAATAACCCTCACCAAGACACGTACTTAAAAGTACAACGAATAAGGGCGGCAAGCGCGGTATAGCTCTTTAAAGAGCATGCGGCACTTCCCGCCCTTTTTTACTTAAAGGCAGTTTAAACGCATCTATTTGAGGGTTAAGAGGGCAATTCTGTTACTAACACGACAGTTTTGTAACCACGATGCTACTGTCTCAACTGCACCCCGAGACCCTCATCAAAAGCGCACAAGAGCACAGGCCAAACCGCCCTAAAAGCCAACACTCTGTTGAGGTGTTTCTAAGCGGCTTTTAAAAAGCCTCTTTTGCCTCAAGCTCCACTAGCGCCCCATCAAGCCTATAGTGCCGCAAGCAAGAGCGCCTTTTAGCCCCTTAAGGATATTGTTTCGGGGTGCTGCTCAGTAATACATTGATCCGCCCTAATTTGGGGTGGTCTAGTTCTATACGCACAGCCACCAGCCCCAAATTGCCAATATTTTCAAACCACACACGGCCCGGCTGCGGGTTATGCAGCTTGCTTTTATCGCTTGAGAAATGAAAGCCCTTCACCTGTTGGCCTACAAAATTACACCGCAGGCCCGTCTCACCCCAGTCCCACGGGCCGCCTGATGGCAGCTTGACTGTACCCGCCGTCTGGAGGGAAAGGGTTGTCAGGCGTAGGCCATCAAACAATTTTTCCTGCCCTTGGCAGCTTTGTTGTGAGCGCGCCTGGTGCAAAATACCAATGAGGGCCGAAAGCACATCAACCGCCCCTTTGCGCTCTTCTTGCGTTACTGGCTCACGGTCTGTTTCAGCAGGCTCTAACACGCTTACTTCTGGCATGCCGTCTTTATAAACAATCGTGGCGCGGCGCATGCTCCTGCGCGACCAACCGGCTGTTGTAAATTTTTCTGGTTCAACCGCACGCCCGTCAAAGCGGCCCTGCGCCTGCATAGACAGGTCGGTCTTCATAAACAGGCCAAACAGTGCTGTGGTTTTAACCTGCGCAGCCACCCCATATTGCTGGTCACTTAGCCAATACGACGCCTGAATATTCATAACATGCAGACCATGCACAAAAACAGAATATGTCAGAGCCGTTTGGGGGGGGCGCTGCTCTTGCGCGCAAGCCAGACCAACGGGGGCAATACTTATACTCAATGCAGCACATGCGCCTAAAAAACTGCGCCCCAAAGCCATACGCTTCAAACAAGAAAACGGCATTCTTACCCTCGTATTTGTTGCTCTTTATGTACGCCAGAGCAGGTCTTGAAAAACCGTTTTAACGCATGCCGCCTAGGCTGTCTGTGCCCATATTTCTGTACCCTAGGCGGGTCGATACGGCTTGAGCCAGCGCGACAGCCCTGCCACCAAGCTCTGCTACATCATACCGGGCAAGGTCTGTTTGGGGCAGGCTTACCCCAACCCCCGCCACCATACGGCCAGAATAGTCTTTAACCCCGGCCCCAAAACACCACAGACCATCATGCACCTGCTCATCATCAACGGCGTACCCACGCTCGCGAATCTCGGCAATTTCGCGCACCAGGGTTGTGACAGAGCGAATCCCATTAGGTGTGAGCGGATTGGGCCATGTTGAGGCGGGGTGTAGGGTCAACCATTCTCTAAAGGTCGTGTCATCCATCTCGGCCAGCATGGCATTGCCCGTGGCCGTAAAAATGGCAGGCAAACGCATACCCACCCTAAATGATGCCCCAAGCACGGTGGCACTATTGCGGCAGGCCACATACACCACCTCCATACCCTCTAGTAGGGTTAAGGTGACGGTAAACGAATCCAGATCAGAGAATCCATCAAGAGCTTGGTAAAACTCGGTTACCAAGTCGCGCTTTTCGGTCACGCCGCCCACCCAGTCTAGTAAGCGGGTGCCTAGGCGGTAGCCTTGCGTAGCGTTTTTTTCTAGCAAGCCTAATTCTACCATAACAGCCAGCAAACCATGCACCGTACTGCGGGGTAAATCGAGCTGTCGGGCAATGTCTGCCGCCAAAGGCGGGCGGGCAGACTCTTTTACCATATCCAGCACTCTAACGGCCCGCCGCAAAGCGGGAACGGAATCTGTGGGTTTGCTCATGTCGTTTCTTATTTTCCTTATTGACAAGAAAAGCCAATAACACCATTATTCCACATACGGGATCGAGTTCAATATAATGAACAATAACAATGAGCCGATCCTCTCAAAAACTTTCGGTGGAAGCCTGACAAGAACCCGCAACAGGGCAGCAGGCTTCCCCCGGTTTTGTCTCTCCCCCCTCGCCGTTTCTGTCGTATTCAGTTAAACAGGGTCTACCCCCATGAGTTTGCCAACAAAAGAGGGCCCCTGCGCCATGACAACCGTTTACGACTTTTCCCTCCCGCGCCTTGAAGGCGGCGGCACGCTTGATCTGGCTGAGTATCGTGGCAAACCCCTTTTAATTGTTAACACCGCCTCTGAATGTGGGTTTACCCACCAATATGAAGGGCTACAGGCTCTGTGGTCTCAGTTCAAAAAAGCCGGTGTGGTGGTTATTGGTGTCCCGAGTAACGACTTTGGCCAGCAAGAGCCGGGGTCTTCGTCACAAATTGCTGCCTTTTGTCATAAAAATTACGGTGTGGGCTTTCCTATGGCGGCGCGTTGCCCTGTAAAAGGCACCAACGCTATACCGCTGTTCCAGTGGTTGAACAAGGATCTGGGGTTTCTGGCCCGCCCACGCTGGAATTTCTACAAATATCTGTTCAACAAACAGGGCCAGCCTGTTGCATGGTTTAGTAGCCTAACAGCTCCAACCTCTCCGCGTGTGCGTGATGCGCTGGAGCGGATTTTGCTAAACGGCTAAGCAAAAAATTTACCCCCTCCCTCTTATTCAGCAGGAAGGGGGATATGTCAGAACTAACTCGCTATTTTATGTTCTGCCATCTCAGGCGTAGGGGCCAGCACATACGGCCCCGCCTCTAATACCTGCAAAGACAAAAGAGCAATCTCACCCACTTTACCCTGCCCTATTGGCAAAAGGGCGTTGCCTGTTGTCCAACGCGCGGCTGGGGTTTCTAGCGGTAACCAGCCAGATAAGTCATCCACACTTAAATGCTCGGTAATCGTTTGTGGCTTATTTTTGCGGAAAATTTTTATCTCCCCAATAGCCACACCAAAATAACGCCGGTCATCAATATAGGGGCCAATAACATCGCACGGACGGCTGGCGTTTGAAACAATGCGCACCGCCTGAACCCCACCGGGTATAAGAAACAGAAAATACCCATCTTGCTTACGCGCAAGCCGCACAATTTTTCCTGTATCTGTCACAAGGTGTAACGCAATTTCAGTGGTTAAGGGCAATGCTTCTTGCTGGATAGGCACATGGAGCTTTTCTGCGCGCCGCAGCAGCTTTTGGTACAGAGGCTCAACAAAACGGTAATCAACCTCTAATGGGGCTGCGGCCTCTTGCCCCCATTGCTTCGTGCTCTGCCGTTCAAAACTCACAACAGACCCCGTCTGCTCATTATGTTGGCTCTGGCGCTTTTGGCAGTCACTCTCTGTTAAAACACCATTTGCCATAATGGCTGCATGCTCTTCTATTTCTACATGCACAAAGTCGTATTCAGGCAGGCTTTTATCGTAAAAAATAGAACGGTTATTGACCAAAAGCCGAGCTGGTACAAAGCGCCCCTTAAAAAGCAACCGCTGCTCTGCCGTAAACAGTAGGTCTTTTGAAGGCACGCCCTTTGCTATGGCGTTTTTAGTAATATGCACCGGGTAGCCTGCTGTATCAGGCATAAGCTCTGGCCGTGTTACCGCATGCCCTTTTCTAAGGCAGACCACATGGCCCACCTGTTCCTTGCCGTAACGGTACACCACCACCTCATCATGCAGGTGTAGGTCTTCTACTGGCACAAGACCGTTGGGCGTTTTAAGTAAAGTGCCCGTTAAAAAACAAACAACCGAGCCTGCGTTAAACGGCGTGTCTGATTTTGTAATGTTATAAATACGCGGGCCAAAGTGCCAGTCGCTTCTGTCAGACAGGTCGCGCTCAAAGCCGTGTGTTATAATTTGGCCAGACGGTGTGCAACTCTCTGGTTCGGCAGACAGTAACCACCACACACCGCTATCAACACCTTTTACAATCACTGAGTTGTAATGGTATTCACCAGATCCAGCGACCAGATTATAAGTAATTTTTTGTTGCTGCCCTAAAGAATCAACAAAAGAGAAAATTTTTCCATCAAACGTAACATCAACCTGTGGCGAATTAACATTTGTAGACCCCCCGCCACTTGCTCCGATAACATATTGCGCTCTACCGTTAAGATATCCCCAACTAGAGAGTTGGATAACATTTAACTTATATGTGCCAGACAGAGGGATAGACATGTTATGCCTCCTTACCCATCCAATCGAGTAAAACCATTCGTTAAAGAAAATTTTTTGCTATTTTTGTTATTTCTTGAGGTTATATCTCCATAAATACTGCACCACCTAGTATGTGGATCACATTCTTCTTAACAATAAATTATTTAATATTTATTTAAAAAATAAAGTTTTCTATTTTCTGACATTATTTATTAAAAATACCAATTTACATTCTTTTATATCAAAATAAATTATTTATAAAACAAGACTATACAACACTTATGCAAACCTATGCTGGCTGTATTATCAGCTCTCTGCTCACGCTATTCACCCTGCCTCACCTTGTCTCTTTAAATACAAAAAAGGCACTCCCTTAAAAAAGAAGTGCCTTTTTGTTTCTCAAAACGATGGTGTAAATGCTGTTGGTGCCTTAAGGCTGCACCCGCTCTACCAACTTGCCATCACGCAAGGTCATAACTCTGTCCATACGTGCCAGAAGTTCTTCGTTATGGGTTGCAACAAGTGCTGCCAAACCCTGCCCTCTTACCGCATTTAACAATTCATCAAACACTGCATCTGCTGTGCGCACATCAAGGTTCCCTGTTGGCTCATCGGCCAAAAGTAAAACCGGGTTGTTGGCTAAGGCACGGGCTATGGCAACACGTTGCTGCTCCCCGCCCGACAGCTTACCGGGTAAATGCTTAACACGGTGTGCTAAGCCAAACTGCCCCAGTAAGTGCTGCGCCTTAACGCGGGCTTCTGCCTTACGCACACCAGCAATCATTTGCGGCAGCATAACGTTTTCTTGCGCGGTAAACTCAGCCAAAAGGTGGTGAAACTGGTACACAAAGCCTATTTGGTCACGCCGCAAGGCAGTACGGCCTGCATCGGCCAAACCACGTGTGTTCTGGCCTGCAATCTCAATATCGCCCTCATCTGGCGTATCGAGCAGGCCAGCCAAATGTAGCAAGGTCGATTTACCTGTGCCCGATGGGGCAACAAGCGCCACCAGTTCTCCGGCATGCAGCGTAAAATCTACGCCCTGCAACACAGGCAAAGAGCCTTCATCGCCACTGCGGTAAGTTTTTTTGACGTTTGAGAGACGCAACACAACGTTATTCATGCCGCAGAGCTTCCACTGGGTCTGTGCGTGCTGCACGCCATGACGGGTAAAGAGTTGCTAAGAGAGAGAGTGCGAGCGCCATAGCAATAACCTCCCCCACCTGCCCCCACACCAATTTGGCAGGCAAATGCGTGAGGTAATACACCTCTGGGTTAAACAGGTTGGTGCCGGTTATGCTCTGCAACGCTAGGCGAATACGCTCAATGTTAAGGCAGAACACAACGCCCAAAAGCGTACCGGCAACCGTACCCGTTACCCCAACAGAGGCCCCACACATTAAGAAAATACGCATAACCGCACCACGGCTGGCCCCAATGGTACGCAATACAGCAATATCGCCCGTTTTGTCTTTTACCATCATAATCAATGAGGAAATGACGTTAAACGCCGCAACCAAAATGATGAGTGTTAGGATAAGGAACATAACATTTTGCTCAACCTGCACCGCGCCAAACAGAGCATTGTTGGCATTTGTCCAGTCCAGCACGCGTAAGCCGGGGTCTCCCACTGCATTGATAATACGCATGGTAACAGGCCGGATATTTTGGGCGTCCTGCACCATAACCTGAATTTGCGTAACCTTGTTGGGCATCTGAAAATAGACTTGCGCGGCATGCAGCGGCAAGAAAACGTAGCTGGCGTTATAGTCGTTCACGCCGGCATCAAAAATTGCAACAATATGGTAGGCGCGCACGCGGGGTATGGTACCAAATGCGGTAGCTGCCCCCTCGGGCGAGACAAGGGTAATGCGTGAGCCAATGCTCAACCCTGCGCGCGAGGCCATAGTAACCCCCACGGCAATGGCATCATCCCCCTCAAAATCATCTAAAGAGCCAGCTACTAAAGATGAGCTAACCCCTTTCAGGTCGAGCAGGCCCTGCTTGGTCATGCCATGCACAACCCCGCCGGAGTTAAAGCTACCGGCGCTGAGCAAAACTTGCCCTTCAATAAGGGGGGTTGCACTGGTCACACCCGGCACTTTGCGCACTTGGTCTGTAACCTGCTCGTACTGGGAGATGGTGCGGCCAGAGCCATAAATGCTCAGGTCACCATTCAGCCCCAGAATACGATCCATCAGGTCTGCCTGAAACCCATTCATCACCGCCATAACGATGATGAGTGTGGCCACCCCAAGCGCAATCCCGACCAGCGAGAAAATAGCGATAACAGAAACAAAGCGCTCGCCGCGCCGTGCTCTTAAGTAGCGCCCTGCTATGGCGCGCTCAAAGGGGCCAAACATGCTTAGTCTGCCAAAACCAGTGCCAGAGCGTCTTCAACGCTCAGGTCGTGGCGCTCACCTGTGGCACGGCGTTTTAGTTCAACGCGGCCTTCTTTAGCGCTACGGGGGCCAACAACAATTTGCCACGGGTGGCCCATCAGGTCGGCATCAGCAAACTTGGCACCTGCACGGTCTGAACGGTCATCATACAAAAACTCTTCGGGGTTTTCGTTGTAAATGCGTTCACACAGGGCATCGCAGGTTTCATCACCCACTTTCAGGTTCAAAATTGCCGCTTTGAAAGGCGCAATAGACGCTGGCCAGATAATGCCGTTTTCATCATGGCTGGCTTCAATAATGGCCCCCACAAGGCGGGAGACACCAATACCGTAAGACCCCATTTCTGGGTAAATCTGTGAGCCATCAGCCGCAATAACGCTTACGTCCATCGCTTTGGTGTATTTGGTACCAAAGTGGAAGATATGCCCAACCTCAACACCGCGCCCTTCGCGGCGGCGGTCTTCAGGCACTGCGTCCCATGCTGTGGTGTCGTGCATTTCATCTGTTGCAGCGTAGGGCGTGGTTACGCGGGTATAAAAAGCCTCAAGTGCTGTAGGGCTTTCAACATCAACCGGTGTATCCAGCCAATCTTGGTCTTCAAGGGCGGCATCATAAAACACGCCACTTTCCCCCGTTGGGGCTAAAATCAGGAATTCGTGGCTAAGCTCACCCCCAATTGGCCCGGTATCTGCCCGCATAGGCACAGCCCGCACACCCAAACGCTGGAAGGTACGCAGGTAAGCCAGCATCATGCGGTGGTAGCTTGCCACAGCAGAGGCATAATCTAGATCGAAGCTGTAAGCGTCTTTCATCAGAAATTCGCGACCGCGCATGACACCAAAGCGGGGGCGCATTTCATCACGAAATTTCCACTGAATGTGGTAGAGCACCTGCGGCATGTCTTTGTAAGACTTAACGGCTTGGCCAAAGAGGTCTGTAATCATTTCCTCGTTGGTTGGCCCGTATAGCAGTTCACGCTTATGGCGGTCTTGAATACGCAGCATTTCAGGGCCGTAAGCATCGTACCGGCCTGAACGCTTCCACAGGTCGGCAGACTGCAAGGTTGGCATAAGCACTTCCTGCGCGCCCACGCGGTCTTGTTCTTCACGAACAATCTGGCTGATATTGCGCAGCACTTTTAAGCCTGCTGGCAACCACGCATAAATGCCCGAAGCCGTTTGGCGCACAAGGCCAGCCCGCAGCATGAGACGATGCGAGACAATCTGTGCCTCTGCCGGATTTTCTTTAAGCGTGGGGAGAAAACTGCGCGAAAGACGCATGGTGGTACTCAGCCTTGTTGGTAGCGCGGCATGCAGGCAGCACACCGCTAAAAAAATTCCTGAACTTCTGCTCTAAAACACAGCACTCATAAAGAAAACCCGCAAGGTGCGGGTTTTCATTTAAGGCCAGTTTTTACGAAATATGCTGCGCTTTATACACGCAACACATGCACATCAACCAAAGGCCGTTTTTGCAGCTTACGGCCTAGCGCACGGCGCAGGGCGGTTTTAGCTGCATCACGGAAGGCTTGGTCATCGCCCCGCAATTCGTCTGGAATAACGTCAATGGCGTTTGCAAATTCTTCGCGCACACGCACACTTTCCAGGTCATCGGGGTCAAGCAGGCCAGGAGCACTTACTTTTGGTTCGCCAATCACAAAACCTTCGTCATCAACGGCAAAGCTGGCAATAACCATACCGTTAAACAGCATTTTGCGGCGGGCGGCCAATACGCCACCATTCATGGGGAGCAGGCGGCCTGCATCAAGCGCCAAGCGGCCGCTTGGTGCGGTATCTACTACCTCTGCCTTACCCGGTGCCAGGCGCAAAATATCACCATCTTCTAGCAAGATAGGGGTAATATGCTTGTCTTGCGCCAAAGCTGCATGGGCTGTCAGGTGGCGCCACTCACCATGCACAGGCACAGCAAATTGCGGGCGCACCAAGTCGTACATGGTGCTTACGTCATCGCCCGTTGCATGGCCGGATACATGCACAAAATGCTCGCGGTCAGTAATAACCCTAACACCACGGCGCGACAGGTTGTCCTGCACTGCCATAATGGCACGCTCGTTACCCGGAATCATACGGCTGGAGTAGATAACCGTATCGCCCTCACCCAAAGAGATATTGGGGTGAATATCGAGCGAAATACGAGACAGCGCAGAGCGTGGCTCACCTTGGCTGCCGGTAATAATCATAACAACCTGATCATCTGGCAGGTCGTTTACATCTTGCTCGTTCAAGAAAGGCAGCACACCAGACAGGTAGCCACATTCGCGGGCAGAGACATCCAAGTTCCGCAAAGAACGGCCAACCAGCACCACGGTGCGGCCTGCGGCCTGTGCGGCCATGGCAATGCTTTCTACGCGGGCAACGTTAGAGGCAAAGCAGGTAACCGCAATACGGCCCTTTAAGCTGCCAATAAGCTCGGTCAGGCTGCGGCGTACTTCCCCCTCAGATTGTGAGGGGCCGGGTTTCATCACGTTGGTGCTGTCGCACACCAGTGCCAAAACGCCTTCATCGCCCACTTCCTTCAGACGTTTAATGTCTGTTGGGGGGCCAACCAGTGGCTCAGGGTCTAGTTTCCAGTCACCCGTATGTACCACAATGCCATGCGGGGTACGCAGCACAACACTTTGCGCTTCTGGCACAGAGTGCGTGACAGGAATAAACTCAAGGTTGAAAGGCCCAACATCAAACGTGCCACCACACGGAATAACGTGAATGGGCACCTCGTTCAGCAAGCGAGCCTCACCCAATTTGCGGCGCAACACAGAGCCTGCAAACGGAGTGACATAAACCGGGCACTGCAACAGCGGCCATACATGGGCCACAGCGCCAATATGGTCTTCGTGGGCGTGGGTAATAACAAGCCCGGCCAACTGGTCGCGGCGCTCTACAATAAAGGTGGGGTCTGGCACCAGAATTTCTGCTTCTGGTGTGTCGTTACCACTAAAACCAATACCACAATCTATCGCCAACCAGGTTTCCCCAAGGCGGTAGAGGTTCAAATTCATGCCAATTTCGCCCGTTCCGCCCAAGGGCAGAAAGGCGAAATCGCCGTTCTGTTCTGTCATTCGTTTAACTATCCTTCTGATAAGAGATCTTTTTCGATTGTAAGACGCGGCAAGGGGTTCCGCCCCGCCAATATCCGCAGCCCGTTAAGGGTCAGCATTGAATCCACATGGTCAAAGACCGTCGTTCCTTCAGAGAAGAGCGGAGCCAGACCGCCGGTTGCGAGCACTTTCATATCCTGCCCAACTTCCCGCCTGATCCTCTCAACGATCCCCTCAATCAAACCCACATAACCCCAGAACACCCCAGAGCGCATGGCCGTTACCGTGTTACGGCCAATAACCGAATCTACCACAGGCCGCCCTACCCCAATACGCGGCAAGCGGGCCGCAGCTTGGTGCAATGCCTCAACAGACAGGTTAATGCCCGGTGCAATAACACCGCCGCAATAATCGCCCTCCGCATTCACAACATCAAAGGTCGTCGCGGTGCCAAAATCAATCACGACTAGTGGCCCACCATAGAGATGGTGCGCCGCAAGTCCATTTAAAAGACGGTCTACCCCAACTTCATCTGGGTTATCCATCTTTATTGCAAAGCCCCAATCTAGGCGGGCAGATGCCAAAAGCGGTTCAACCGCAAACCATTGGCGGCACAAAGTGCGTAAATGGTACAAGGCTGCGGGCACTACGGTGCCTATTACAGCGCCTTCAATATCATCAGCAGAGATACCCTGCATGCGCAGCAGGGCAAGCAACCACACTGCATATTCGTCAGACGTGCGCTGGGCCTGCATGGTAATACGCCATGTGCCCTGCCACTTTGCCCCATCATATACCGCAAAAACAACGTTGGTGTTGCCCGCATCAATGACCAGAAGCACTGCCTACCCCCTGAGATGCCAGCAGGATATCCCCTGTTGCGATCATCTTTATACCGTCTTTCGTTTCAAGAAGCAGGCGGCCATCGGGGGCCAAACCAGCAAACAGGCCTTGTTCATAAGTAGTCCCGCCCTTTACCACAAGGGGTGAGCCTACTGGGTGCGCTCTGGCAAGCCACTCGTTACAGAGTGCCCCAAACCCTTTAGCCGCCAAAAATGCACACCAGTCAGACATTTGCGCCATAATGGCACGGGCTACGTCTTCTGGCGTGGTTGCGCCATAATCAGCCAAGGCGGCGGCTTGCCTGCCAATCGTTTGCATATCTGGGGGGGCACGCAAATTTGCCCCCATGCCTATTATAAGTGCACTGCCTGTGCGCTCTATCAAAATACCGCCAAGTTTTTGGCCAGCCAACAAAATGTCGTTGGGCCACTTTATGCTAAGGGCATTTTTTGCAGCTGGTACGGCCTGTGCCAGCCCTTCGTAAAAGGCGAGAGAGGCCACAAACGGCCAGCACCCCAAGGCTTTTTGGCCCGTACACCCAGCATCAAGCACCATAGAAAGCGCTAAGCTCTGGCCGGCATCTACCCAAGTCCGGCCCCGGCTGCCGCGCCCTTTGGTCTGGCTAAGCGCCAAAATGGCAAGGCCGGGGGCTACCCCGGCTTGCACACGCTCCATACAGATATCTGAGGTTGAAGTCAGTTCGTTGTAACATTCAAACCGCCATGGCGGGCAAACTGCCTTCATTCCCTCACCTTATCCTACCAACGCCTGTGCTGCATGGTGCGCCATAGTCATAAGCGGGCCAAGCCCCAGAATAAAGAGCAGTGTTGCAACCCCCATGCTGCCAGACACAAACAGCAAGCTAGGCGCTGGGCGGTCAAAGCCTTCTGCCGGGGCATCAAAATAAATAATTTTTACAACCCGTAGGTAGTAATATGCGCCCACAATGCTGGATACAGCCCCCACAGCCACCAACACGTAAAGCCCTGCCTGCCATGCCGCAGCAAACACCATAAACTTACCAAAAAAACCTGCCAGTGGGGGGGCACCTACCATACTAAACATAAAAATAGCCAAGGCCGCGGCTAAACCCGGCTCACGCCGTGAAAGGCCAGCTAGGTCTGCCAGAGTGGTAACCTCGTGCCCTTTACGCCGCATGGTGGCAATAACAGCAAACACCCCGGCATTCATAACCAGATAGGCTGCAAGGTAAATAAGGGTAGCCTGCACCCCAGCATCTGACCCCGCGGCAAGCCCCATCATGGCGTACCCCATATGCCCGATAGAAGAATAGGCCATAAGGCGCTTAATATCGGTTTGTGGAATAGCCGCAAAAGCCCCGTACACCATAGAAAGCAGGGCCACAGTTTCAATAAGTATCTGCCATTTGGGGGCAATTGTACCAAAGGGGCCGGTCATAACCCGTAAAAACAGGGCAAAGGCTGCAAATTTTGGGGCGCCCGCCATGTAAGCCGTAACGGGTGTTGGGGCACCTTGGTACACATCGGGTGTCCACATATGAAAGGGCACGGCTGAGAGCTTAAAACACAGCCCCACCACCACAAACACAACCCCAACAATAAGGCCTAGGGGTACAATGTCATCTCCCCCAATAACATTGACCAAACCTGTATAATCCATTGTGCCAGCATAGCCGTACACCAAAGACATACCGTAAAGCAGTAAGCCAGACGCCAAAGAGCCAAGCACAAAATATTTTAGCCCAGCTTCTGAAGACGTAACTTTGTCGCGCTCTAGCGCACACAAAATGTAGATAGAAAGAGACGAAAGCTCCAACCCCACAAACATGGTCATAAGGTTGCCAGAGGACGCCATAATCATGGCCCCTACTGTTGAGAACAGCATCAAAATTGGGGTTTCAAATGGCAAAGGCTTTTGCGTGCCTTGCTCTTCTGCCTGATACCCCACGGTAACGACTGTTGCCAGCAAGCCACCGCTCAGGGCCAGCAGCTTCATAAAACGGGCAAAACTGTCGTTCACAAAGGTGCCAGCATAGGCCTCACCATTGCCAGACAACGCAACCAAAAACCCGCAGCCAATAAAAGAGGCAATGGTAAGCATAGCGCACGGAAAGAACCCTTCCCCCCTGCGCTGCAAAACACCCACCACCAGAATAACAAGCCCAGATACCGCCAAGGCAATTTCTGGCAAAGCAAGAGACCAGTTTATAGCATTGGGGCTCATTGGGCGGCCCTCCCTTTAACACACGGTGGGAAAGAAACTGAGCAACGCATTATGTTTCTCCCTTAACCGCACAGCGCTACGGTAAGCAGCACCACAAGGCCTGCCAGCATAGTAAAGGCGTAAATAGCGATAGAGCCTGTTTGTAGCCTTACGGCTTGTGCCGCACTTTGGCTTGTAAAGCGCACAAGGTCGCGGGGTAGGCTTTCTACGGCCCCTTCCTCGCCCTCTTTCCACAACATGCGGGCAATGGCGGTGTAAGGCTTTACAAATATGGCCGCATACAGCTCATCAAAATACCATTTATTGAGCAAAAAGCGGTAAATGGGGCCAAAAGCCTGCGCCATTTTGGCAGGTAAAGCAGGTGCTGCCACATAAAACACGTAAGCCACCACAATACCGACAATACCAGCCACTGAAGGCAGCAGACCAATAAGAGCCGGAATATGCTCAAACCGCTCCATAATGGTGTTACCCGGTGCGTTAAAAATAGCACCATTCCAAAATGCCAGATGTTTTGCCCCCACATAAAAGGGTGCCAATGCACAGCCCGCCACCACAGCACCAATCGAAAGCAGCACCAAAGGAGCGCTCATGCTCAGTGGGCTTTCATGGGCACTATCGCGTGCCTGCGCGTTAGCCGGGGCACCATGAAAAACCAAAAACAACAAGCGCCAGCTATAAAAAGCCGTAATAAAAGCGGTAAGCGTACCCAAACACCACGCATAATGGCTCATGGCGCTATCTGCCGCCCAAAGGGTGTTGAGTATGGCATCTTTTGACCAATACCCCGCAAACGGAAAAACCCCAGCCAGAGCCAAACTACCTACCCACATGCAGGCATAAGTAAGGGGCAGTTTTTTCCAAAGCCCACCCATACGGAACATATTTTGCTCATCATGCATGGCATGGATAACAGAGCCTGCGCATAAAAAAAGCAGTGCTTTAAAAAACGCATGTGTTGTTAAATGGAAAACAGAAGCCTGATACGCCCCCACCCCAACGGCAGCAAACATATACCCAAGCTGCGAGCAGGTTGAATACGCAATGGTGCGCTTAATGTCGGGCTGCACCATACCAACAGTTGCTGCAAAAAAGCAGGTTGTTGCCCCTATAAAAATAATAAAGCTACGGGTGCCGGGGGCAAACTCTAACAAAGGCGACATGCGCGCCATAAGAAACACACCCGCCGTAACCATGGTAGCAGCATGAATAAGGGCAGAAACCGGGGTTGGCCCCTCCATTGCATCTGGCAACCATGTGTGCAGAAACAATTGGGCAGACTTGCCCATGGCCCCAATAAACAGCAACAGGCAGATAAGCTCTACCATGTTAAACGAGGTGCCTAACAGATGGTATGTCGCCCCAAGCACATGGGGCACTTGTGCAAAAATGGCAGCGTAATTTACGCTCTGGAAGAGCACATAAATTAAACCAATACCAACCAGAAAAAACAGGTCTGCCACGCGGTTAACCACAAAGGCTTTAATGGCAGCCGCCGTTGCCGCAGGGCGGTCGTACCAGTACCCAATAAGCAGGTAACTAGCCAGACCAACACCTTCCCAACCAAAAAAGAGCTGTATCAGGTCGTTAGAAGACACCAGCATAAGCATGGCAAAGGTAAAGAGTGAGAGATACGCAAAAAACCGATAAACCGGCATACTCTCGTGGCTCATATACCCCAAGCTGTAGCAATGCACGAGCAAGGACACACTTAAAACCATAGCCACCATAGTGGCAGAGAGAGTGTCAAAACGCAGTGTCCAGCTTGCCTGAAACCCTCCGGCATTAACCCACTCAGCCACTGGCATGGTTTGCGCTACAAAGCCACCAGCCCAGCCGTGCCATAATGTGAGAATGCCGCACAGGGTCGCAACACCCATGCACCCTAGTGTGACCAGTTTAGCCAGCCCATCCCCCATAAGGCGGCCACCCAAACCGGCTACAACCGCCCCAGCAAGTGGCAAAAAAACCGCAAGGGCAAAGAGGTTCATATCTATCAGCATGGTGCCCCTCACCCTTTCATCATCGTGGCGTCTTCTACTTGAATAGAGCCACGGTTACGGAAATAGACGGTGACAATAGCCAGCCCAATTGCGGCCTCAGCTGCGGCAATGGTGAGCACAAACAACACCATAACCTGCCCAGACAGGTCTGCATGAGCAGAAGAAAACGCTACAAAATTAAGGTTTGCGGCCAATAGAATGAGCTCCATTGACATGAGAATAATGATGACGTTTTTTCGGTTTAGAAAAATGCCAAACACTCCCAGCACCAACAACGCAGCACTCACAACCAGATAGGGCATTAACCCTATGGGGGCGATAGCGGGGGTCATGCGTTTTTCTCCCTCTCATCTGCCACGCTCTGCTCACCCGATGCATACGAGCCGGGAACAGAGGTTTCATGGTAAGACGTGTGCGGCCGCAAAAAACCACCCTGCGCCACAACACTGGCACCCAAGGGGGCATCAACCAATTCCAGCGTTTGGGCAGGCACACGGGCATGTTGTTTCTGAATATTTTGCCTACGCCCGCTACCAGTTTGGCGCAGCGTTAAAACAATGGCCCCTATCATGGCCACTAGCAGCACCAGCCCACAGGTCTGGAAGAGCAAAATATAATGGGTGTAAATAAGCGTGCCCAAAGCAGCGGTGTTGGTTAGCCCCGCAGGCCCTTGTATAGGCGCCACTGGCGTACCAGATGCCATTTTCCAATGGCTAAAGGCCAGTATCAGTTCAACAAACAAAATACCGCCAATGCAGGCACCAATTGGCGCATAACGCTGGTAGCCTTCACGCATTTTGGTAAAGTCTATATCCAGCATCATAACGACAAACAAAAACAGTACGGCTACGGCACCGACATAAACAATAACCAGCAACATGGCCAAAAATTCGGCCCCGGCCACAAGAAAGAGCCCGGCTGCGTTAAAAAACGCCAAAATAAGAAACAGCACCGAATGCACGGGGTTGCGCGCACTAATAACCATTGCGGCCGAAACCAGAAGCACGGTTGCAAACACATAAAAAACAAGCTGCGGTAACATCAGCCCACCTCCTGCCATGACATGGCCTGTACTCCCTCAGCGATACGGTGCATCAAGTTCAAGCCGCCGGGCCAGCAGGGCTTCCCACTGGTCTCCGTTTGCAAGCAGCTTGGCCTTGTCATACAAAAGTTCTTCACGGGTTTCGGTCGCAAACTCGTAGTTGGGGCCTTCAACAATGGCATCTACCGGGCAGGCTTCTTCACACAGGCCGCAATAAATGCACTTGGTCATGTCAATATCGTAGCGCGTTGTGCGCCTAGACCCATCATCACGTTCTGCGGCTTCAATGGTAATGGCCTCTGCCGGGCAGGTTGCCTCGCATAATTTGCAGGCAATGCAACGCTCTTCTCCGTTTGGGTAGCGGCGCAAGGCGTGCTCACCTCTAAACCGGGGGGAAAGCGGGCCTTTTTCATAAGGGTAGTTCAGCGTGGCTTTGGGCTGAAACATCATTTTAAAAGTAGAGGCCATACCCGCGACAAGTTCTGTCAGCAGAAAAGACCGGAACGTTTTACCAAGCGCATTCATGATGACACGCCTCCAACTTGCGGGAGCAACCCGGTTGCCAGCAAAAAGCCAGCCGTTGCAATCATCCAGACCAGAGACAGGGGCAGAAAAACTTTCCAGCCAAGCCGCATTAACTGGTCGTACCGAAAGCGCGGGAACGTGGCGCGCACCCAAATAAAAACGAACAAACAAAACAGGATTTTAAAAATAAGCCACAGCGGCCCCGGCACCCACGTAAAGGGGGCTAACCCCAGCGGCGGCAGCCAGCCACCCAAAAAGAGAATGCTCACCATAGAAGACATCAGGATCATGTTGGCGTATTCGCCAAGAAAGAAGAGCCCAAAGGCAAGTGATGAATATTCAACAAAAAAGCCCGCCACCAACTCGCTTTCCCCTTCGGGCAAGTCAAATGGGGCGCGGCTGGTTTCTGCCAAGGCCGAAATAAAGAAGACAATAAACATTGGAAACATAGGCAGGCAAAACCATACATGGCGCTGCGCCAGCACAATGTCATTCAGGTTCAGACTGCCTACAGCCAGAAGTACAGAAACAATAACCAGCCCGATAGAGACCTCGTAAGACACCATCTGAGCTGCTGAGCGTAGGCCCCCTAAAAACGCATATTTTGAATTTGAGGCCCACCCGGCAATAAGAATACCGTACACCCCCAAAGACGAAATAGCCAAAAGGTAGAGAATACCCACGTTAATATTGGCCACCGCCAACCCATTACCGGTAGGGATAACTGCCCAGGCAATCATAGCCAGAGAGAAAGTTAAAAACGGCGCAAACAAGAATAAAGCCCGGTTTGCCCCTGCGGGAATAACCGTTTCTTTAAAAATCATCTTGATAGCATCGGCAAAGGCCTGAAGCAGGCCAAACAGACCATTTACGTTTGGCCCACGGCGGCGCTGCATGGCCGCCATAACCTTACGCTCCATAAGCGTAAGATAGGCCACCCCAATAAGGAGCGGTACCAAAACGGCCAGTGTTTCCAACAGCATTAGAATAATCTGGCCAATGAGAGTGTGGTAAAAAAACTGTTCCATAAGCCTTTACTCCGCCGCCACAGCAGCCCGCACGGGGCTATACACGCGGGAACACTCAGCCATGGTGGGGCTGGCACGGCTTATGGGGTTGGTCTGGTAATAATCAGCAATAACCGGCTTAAGGGGTGTGCTCCCCAGCTTATTACCCCACTCACCCTGCGCTGTTTCGGGCGCAGCAAGTTGGGGGCTCGTGTTTTCACCCTCATAACCGGCGCCAAACACAGGGTTTATGCTGGCCATACGTGCCCACACACCCTCTTGGCTATTATAGGGCAACGCATGCCCTACAACGTCTGAAAACGCCCGGATAATACGCCAGTCTTCCCGTGCCTCGCCGGGTGGAAAGACCGCCCGAAATGCCCGTTGTACCCGCCCGGCAGTATTAACGTAGGTACCTGCTTTTTCAGTGTATGCAGCACCGGGCAAAATAATATCAGCACGTTTGGCAGCAGCATCACCATGGTGGCCCTGATACACAACAAACGTATCTGGCCCAATTTTATCTAGCGCAAAATCATCTGCGCCGAGTAACCACAAAACCTCTACACCGCCACGCAGCATGTTTGTGCTGGCGAGCCCACGCGGGCCGGGTACAAACCCAAGGTCTAACCCCGCCACCCGAGAGGCCGCCGTGTGCAGCACGTTTAAGCCGTTCCACCCTTGGGTTATAGCCCCCACCTGCAACGCCAACGCTTTGGCCGCCTCATAAATGGCCTGAGCATCTGGCCGCGTAAGTGCCCCATGCCCAAGAATAATCATGGGGCGTTTGGCGTTTTTTAAAACCTCAGCAAAGGCATGTTTGCCAGCAAGCAGGTCTGCCAATGCCGTAGGGCCATCACCCAACACCTCAACGGGGTATGTTAGGTCAACGGGTATATTGCCAATACTGGCTACCGGAAAAGCCCCACGCCCATTATGCAAATATTGTTTACGAATTCTGGCATTTAAAACGGGGGCTTCGTGCCGTGGGTTTGTGCCTATCAGTAACAGCGCGTCAGCATCGTCTAAGCCAGCGATGTCACTATTAAACAAATACCCCGCACGGTTGGTTGTGTCGTACCATGCGCCGTCTTGGCGGCAGTCAATATTGCTAGAGCCTAGTTCTGCCATAAGATCTTTAAGTGCACACAGGCTTTCTGCATCGCATAGGTCTCCGGCAATAGCGCCTATGCGCTCACCGGACACACCTTCAAGCCTGCGCGCCAAAGATACGAAAGCCTCCTGCCAAGACGCTTTATGCAACTTGCCATGCACGCGCACCCAAGGTCTATCAAGCCTGCGGCGTTTAAGCCCATCAACTGAAAAGCGGCCTTTGTCAGACAGCCATTCTTCATTCACCTCGTCATTCACACGGGGCACAATACGCATAACCTCACCGCCGCGTGCCTGTATTTGAATGTTGGTGCCAAGGGCATCCA
Source organism: Acetobacter orientalis (assembly GCF_000963965.1). Classification (GTDB taxonomy): domain Bacteria; phylum Pseudomonadota; class Alphaproteobacteria; order Acetobacterales; family Acetobacteraceae; genus Acetobacter; species Acetobacter orientalis. The sequence goes on along the minus strand of NZ_BAMX01000006.1, from coordinate 198,526 downwards.
TCACATCAATGGCGTCTGTTTTTTTGTATTCCCACGCGCGGGCATGAAAGGCTGAGGGTTTAGCCGTTAACGCCCCAACCGGGCAGATATCAATAAGGTTACCAGAGAGTTCAGACGTCAGTGCTTTTTCCACATAAGTGGTAATTTCAGCATTTTCCCCACGAGACACCAAACCAAGCTCAGGTGTGCCCGCTACCTCTGTTGTAAAACGCACGCAGCGTGTGCACTGAATGCAGCGTGTCATAACCGTTTTGACAAGGGGGCCTAAGTCTTTATCTGTTACCGCCCGCTTGGCTTCCTGATAGCGCGAAATACCCGTGCCATAGCCATAAGCTTGGTCTTGCAAATCGCACTCCCCCCCTTGGTCGCAAATGGGGCAATCAAGGGGGTGGTTTATGAGCAAAAACTCCATAACCGCACGGCGTGCACGGCGCACAACTTCGGTATCTGTCAGAATTTCCATACCGTCTGAAACGGGAAACCCGCACGAGGCCACAGGTTTTGGCGCTCGCACCACCTGCACAAGGCACATGCGGCAGTTACCCGCCACAGACAGCCGCTCATGGTAGCAAAACCGTGGTATTTCTTTACCCGCTGCCTCACACGCTTGAAGCGCGCTAGAGCCGGGGGGCACATCTACCGGTGTGCCATCTACAATGACCCTGACCATAGCCTTTACTCCGCTGCTACTGGCACGCCCTGCACGGGCACCTGCACCACGCTTTTTGCGCTCAATGCCGCTTTATAGTGCTGAATGCGCGCTTCCATCTCGGGCCTAAAATGCCGGATCAAGCCTTGAATCGGCCATGCCGCTGCATCACCCAATGCGCAAATAGTATGCCCCTCAACCTGCCGGGTTACCTGCTCAAGCAAGTCTATTTCTTCAAGCTCTGCCCGACCCTGCACCATGCGATCCATCATGCGCATCATCCAACCCGTTCCTTCACGGCATGGGGTGCATTGGCCACAGCTTTCATGTTTAAAAAACCGAGAAAAGCGGGCAATGGCCTCAATAATATCTGTCGATTTATCCATCACAATCATGCAGGCCGTGCCCAAACCAGACCGTTCTGCCCGTAGGCTGTCATAGTCCATCAGCACTGTTTCACACACAGATTTGGGCAAAACAGGCACAGAACACCCGCCGGGAATAACCGCCAAAAGGTTATCCCACCCGCCGCGCACGCCCCCACCGTGTTTTTCAATAATGTCTTTAAGGGGCACGCCAAGTTCTTCTTCAAACACGCAGGGCGTATTTACATGGCCTGAAATAGCCATAAGCTTGGTGCCTGCATTATTTGGCCGCCCAAGCCCCGCAAACCACGCACCACCCCGCCGCAAAATGGTCGAGGCCACCGCTATACTTTCCACGTTATTAACCGTGGTTGGGCAACCATAAAGCCCCACCCCAGCAGGGAAAGGCGGCTTCATACGGGGCTGGCCTTTTTTACCTTCCAAACTTTCCAGTAGGGCGGTTTCTTCACCGCAAATATAGGCTCCAGCCCCACGGTGAATATAAAAATCAAAATCCCACCCGGTACCAGCGGCATTTTTGCCTAAAAGGCCCGCCTCATAGGCTTCGTTTACGGCATATTGCAGGTGCTCTGCTTCGCGGCAAAATTCGCCACGAATATAAATATACGCAGCATGTGCCCCCATAGCGAAAGACGCAATTAAGGCGCTTTCAATCAGCTTATGCGGTTCGTGGCGTATAACTTCTCGGTCTTTGCATGTACCGGGTTCAGACTCATCGCCGTTAATAACTAAATAATGGGGCCGACCATCAGACTGTTTAGGCATAAAAGACCATTTTAGCCCGGTAGGAAAGCCTGCCCCACCCCGCCCACGTAAGCCAGAGGCTTTCATTTCTGCCAAAATAGCATCGCGCCCTTTGGCTAAAATAGCAGCAGTATTATCCCAGTCTCCACGCTGGCGGGCACCCGCCAAACGCCAGTCTTGCTGGCCGTAAAGATTGGTGAAGATACGGTCTTTATCATGTAACATTGCCGTCTCTCCTACTCTGCGCCTGAAGGGGCTGGGGCAGTCGTTTCCAACAAGGTTTTACGCCCACCTTCTGGCGCAGACCCTGCCCGGTCTATGCTCGGCCCCGGCTTAGGGTACTGGCCTACGCGCAAAGCCGCAATCAGGGCTTCTGTGCGTGGGCCGTCCATATCTTCATAGAAATCATCATCAACTTGTAAAATCGGGGCGTTGGAGCAAGCGCCCAGGCATTCAACCTGCGTGAGTGTAAACAAGCCATCTTGGCTGGTTTCACCAAAAGTGCTTATGCCAGTTGCTTTTTTGCAAGCCGATGTCACATCATCAGACCCACGCAACCAGCATGGCGTGGTGGTGCACACCTGCAAATGGTAACGCCCAATGGGCTGCGTGTTAAACATTGTGTAAAATGACGCAACTTCGTAAACACGAATAGCCGCAATGTCTAACCGGGCAGCAATGTCGTCCATAGCCACAAGGGGTATCCATGCGCTGCCGGTCTGCCGCCCCATCTGGCGTTGGGCAATATAGAGCAATGGCATAACGGCACTGGCTTTACGCGCTACCGGATATTTAGTGAGCACTTCTTCTATTTCGCGCTCAGAGTCAGCATCAAAGGTAAAGCTGCTTGGTTGTTCAGCAGGTTTCCAAGGGGTGTTCAACGGTCTACCTCCCCAAACACAAGATCAAGCGAGCCAAGAACAGCCACCATATCGGCCAGCATGGCCCGGCGAGACATCTCATCCAGCGCTTGTAAATGAGCAAAGCCTGTGGGCCGAATTTTACAGCGGTATGGCCGGTTAGACCCATCGGCCACCAAATACACACCGAACTCACCCTTAGGGCTTTCTACGGCTGTGTACGTAGCACCAGGTGGTACGTGGTACCCCTCGCTATAGAGTTTAAAGTGGTGAATGAGCGCTTCCATAGAGCGTTTCATTTCAGCACGCGGCGGCGGTGAGAATTTAGGGTCTTGCACCTTTACTGCACCGGGCTGCATTTGCGCCAAGCACTGCTCAATAATTTTTACACTTTCGCGCATTTCCTGAATACGCACCAAGTAACGGTCGTAACAGTCTCCCTGCCGGGTAACGGGCACTTTAAAGTCAACCTTGTGGTAATTGTCGTAGGGTTGGCTACGCCTTAAGTCCCATGGCACGCCAGAGGCCCTTAAGCACGGGCCGCTAAACCCCCAAGCCAAAGCCTGCTCGGTTGTAAAAATACCAATACCAACCGTGCGTTGTTTCCATATTCTATTTTCGGTCAGCAACCCTTCCAGCTCATTTATCCATGCCGGAAATTCTTTGGCCCATACACCTATGCGGTCTTCTAGTTCGGTCGGAATATCACGCGCTACACCACCGGGGCGAAAGTAATTGGCATGAAAACGTGCGCCAGATGCTGCCTCATAAAATTCCAGCAGTTTTTCCCGCTCTTCATACCCCCACAGGGCGGGGGTTACGGCACCACAATCCAACCCCATAGCGGTAATATTGAGAATATGGTTAAGCACACGGGTAATTTCAGCAAACATAACCCGCAGCCATTTGGCACGTTCAGGTATATCTATACCTAGTAATTTTTCCGTAGCCAGCGCAAACGCCTGCTCCTCACACATGGGCGAGGCATAATCCAACCGGTCAAAATACGGTAAGGCTTTATGGTAGTTTTTATATTCTATAAGTTTTTCAGTTCCACGGTGTAAAAGCCCTATATGCGGGTCTGCTCGCGCAACAACCTCACCCTCTAGTTCCAACACCAAACGCAGCACACCATGTGCTGAGGGGTGCTGTGGCCCAAAGTTAAGTTTATGGGAGTCAAACTCGACAATGCGTCTTGGCTCGGCAGTTGCCAGTTGGTCTGGCAAAAGCGTTTCGGGAATATCCTGCTTTAACAGTACGTCGCCCGGTGCAAGGGGGGCGTTGGTTTTAAACTCTGTCATCCGCGGGCCCTCTTGATGCCCTGTCTCACTTCGTGTGCTTTTTCATCACCCGGCAGGGTCAGCATACCCTCCCAAGGAGAGACAAAGTCGAAATCTCTAAAATCCTGTGTTAAAGAGACAGGCTCTTTAACCACCTGACGTTTTTCAACATCGTATCGGACTTCTTCATACCCGCTCAGCGGGAAATCTTTGCGCAGCGGGAAATGCTCAAACCCGTCATCGGTCAAAATACGCCGCATGTCGGGTTGGCCCGTAAAGCGCACACCAAACAGGTCGTAACACTCACGCTCCCACCATGTGGCACTCGGCCAGAGCTGGTGTACAGACGGCACAGGCGTGTTTTCATCTGTCGTGATGATAATGCGGATACGCCGGTTATAAGAAACCGAAAGCAAGTTATAGACCACGTCAAACCGCTCTACGCGGCTTGGGTAATCTACCCCGCATAAATCCATCAGTTGCTCAAAACGGTAATGTGGACTGTCTCTTAACAGCGTAAGCAGCGGCAAAAGCTGTTGGCGCGTAGTACGCACCACAAGCTCATCTTTTTCAACCGCAGCAGAATGAATACCCGGCAGCGTGGTAGCCAGCGTAAACGCCATAGCCCCCAACTGCCCTTGCAGGCTGCTAAACTGCGTTGTGGCAGGCACCTCAACCACGAAGAATGGTTCCCGTACGGCGGATTTTCTTTTGCAGCAGCATAATGCCGTAAATCAATGCCTCTGCCGTTGGGGGGCAGCCGGGCACGTACACATCGACCGGCACAATACGGTCACACCCCCGCACAACCGAGTACGAATAATGGTAATACCCGCCCCCATTGGCGCAGGAGCCCATAGAGATAACCCACCGTGGCTCTGCCATCTGCTCATACAAGCGGCGCAGCACAGGGGCCATTTTGTTGGTAAGTGTGCCCGCGACAATCATCACATCTGACTGACGGGGCGACCCACGGGGAATAATACCCATACGGTCAAGGTCGTAACGCGGCATGTAGGCATGGATCATTTCCACCGCACAGCATGCCAACCCAAAAGACATAGGCCACAAGCTGCCTGTACGGCCCCAGTTTACCAACTTGTCCAGGTTGGCAACCACAAAGCCCTTCTCGGCTATAGCGCCGGTAATACCACGTACCACGGCATCCTGCTCTGGGCCGGGCGGTAGCGCCTCACGGTTCCAGAGCAAGGTATCTTCTTGCGAATGTGTAGACATAGGCGGCTCTCCCTCAATCCCAATCCAGCGCGCCTTTGCGCCACTCATACAGAAAGCCGATGCCTAAAACGCTCAGAAAGCCCAACATGGAAAGAAAACCAAAAAGCCCAATGCGTGACAGGCTGACTGCCCACGGAAATAGAAAAGCGACCTCGAGGTCAAAAATAATGAAAAGAATTGCGACCAGATAAAAACGCACATCAAACCGGCGGCGTGCATCATCAAAGGCTTCAAAGCCGCACTCGTAAGCCGTTGTTTTTTCTGGGTAGGGTTTCTGGTGCCCACTCACCAATGCCATGCCCAACATGGCAGCCGCTATAATAACCGAAATAGCACCGAAAATAAGAACCGGCGCGTAATCACCAAGGACAGATTGCATTAGGGGGCTCCTGCAATGCGCTAAGGTCGCTAAACCAAACGTCTTGCAGTAAGCCTACTCCCAAGTTCTTCACACAACCATGCCTGCCAGAGGTATTGGCGGGAACTTTCCCGTGATTACTTGGTACGCTCACCTGATTATTATAATATGATAACCAGATTTTTACTTTTTTATGAGAAAGGCACGAAGGGAAGAGCCTGAGGCTCTTCCTTATCGTAATATTACCAATGTGAGGTAATGGTGGGCGGTGAGGGGATCGAACCCCCGGCCATCTCGGTGTAAACGAGACGCTCTACCGCTGAGCTAACCGCCCGCCGCAGTATGTGCCACAAACGGAAACGGGCTGCAACCCCTTTTTTTAAGGTTTTGCAGCCCGTTAGCCAAAAAAACTAATTTTTGTAAAAAATTAGCTTACGGCGTCTTTCAATGCCTTGCCCGGCTTGAACCGAACAGAGGTAGAAGCCGGAATATCAATTTCTTCACCCGTGCGTGGATTACGCCCTTTGGCGGCCTTACGGCTTGCGGTCACAAATGTACCGAAACCAACAAGACGCACTTCCTGCCCACGAGAAAGAGCTTCTTCGATTGCACCAAACACGGCGTCAACCACTTCTCCAGCTTTCGCTTTTGGCAGGGCTACTTTGTCGGCCACTGCCGATACGAGTTCCTGCTTGTTGAGCGGCTTATCCATTTTACGCCTTTCTCTAAATATCAAAATTACTGGCGCGGCGGGCGGCTCTGTCCGCCTGTCCGCTTCCCGGTCGCACTATGAAGCCGTTTTTCGCCACGTCAACCGACCAAGCGCAAAGTTTGGCTACATAGTGCTGTTTCGTCTCAGTGCGGCAGAACAGCCGCAGGCTTGTTTCCTTCCGCCCCTGCAACGGGTTCTGGCACCTCTTCCCAATGTATGGGCTGGGGCTTACGCACCAAGGCGCGCGCCAAAACTTCATCAACATGAGCAACGGGTACAATTTCCAAATCTTTCTTCACAGATTCAGGAATTTCCGCGAGGTCTTTCTCATTTTCTTTCGGAATAAAGACCGTCTGGATCCCTGCCCGCACAGCCGCCAGAAGCTTCTCTTTCAAGCCCCCAATAGGCAATACACGGCCCCGTAAAGTGATCTCGCCGGTCATAGCAACATCGCGCCGAACAGGAATACCCGTTAGGACACTAACCAACGATGTTGCCATGGCAATACCGGCTGAAGGCCCGTCTTTAGGAGTCGCGCCTTCAGGCACATGCACATGGAAACTGCGCTTTTCAAACAGGGTGGGTACAATACCAAAGGTCGTGGCGCGGCTCCGTACATAAGAGAAAGCAGCAGAGACACTTTCTTTCATGACATCACCCAGCTTGCCGGTTTCAACAATGCCGCCTTTACCGGGCACCATAACGCTTTCAATGGTCAGAATTTCACCACCAACCTCTGTCCAGGCCAGACCGGTTACAATACCCACCATATCTTCGGCTTCTGTCTGGCCAAAGCTATACCGCTTAACGCCTGCATATTTTTCAAGATTACGCACGGTAATAGCCACTTTCTTGGCTTTACCGGTCACAATCTCTTTCACGACCTTGCGGGCAAGATTCGCAATTTCACGCTCAAGGCTTCGTACGCCAGCCTCACGCGTGTAGTAACGAATGAGGTCACGCAATGCGTCATCACTCAGCGACCACTCACCCTTTTTAAGGTTATGGGCCTCAGCCTGCTTTGCAATCAGATGGCGGCGGCAAATTTCCACCTTCTCATCTTCTGTGTACCCAGACAGCCGGATAATCTCCATACGATCCAGCAAAGGCTGGGGCATGTTCAGGCTATTGGCCGTTGTGACAAACATCACATCAGACAAATCATAATCTACTTCCAGATAATGATCGGCAAACGTGCTGTTCTGTTCTGGGTCGAGCACCTCAAGCAGGGCAGATGCCGGGTCGCCGCGCCAATCAGCACCCAGCTTATCAATTTCATCGAGCAAAAAGAGCGGGTTAGAAACCTTGGCCTTTTTCATGCCCTGAATAATTTTACCCGGCATAGACCCAATATAGGTTCTACGGTGCCCACGAATCTCGGCCTCATCACGCACGCCACCTAAAGACATACGCACGTACTGGCGGCCTGTCGCCTTAGCAATAGAGCGGGCCAGAGAGGTTTTACCCACCCCCGGAGGCCCCACTAGGCACAAAATTGGCCCCTTGAGTTTTTGAGAGCGGCTCTGCACTGCCAAATACTCAAGAATACGCTCTTTCACTTTATCCAGAGCGTAGTGGTCGGTATCCAGAATTTTCTCAGCTTCGCCTAGGTCATGGCGTACCTTGGTGCGCTTCTTCCAAGGAATACCCAAAATCCAGTCGAGATAGTTACGCACCACCGTCGATTCGGCAGACATAGCCGACATGCCACGCAGCTTTTTAAGCTCGGCAATGGCTTTTTCCCGCGCCTCTTTCGAGAGCTTGGTTTTGGCTATGCGCTCTTCAAGTTCGCTGGTTTCGTCTTTACCGTCTTCGCCCTCACCCAACTCTTTCTGAATGGCTTTAAGCTGCTCATTCAAATAATATTCGCGTTGGGTTTTTTCCATCTGGCGCTTAACGCGGTTGCGAATTTTTTTCTCAACCTGCAACACGCCAATTTCTGCCTCGATATGGGCAAAAACTTTTTCCATCTGCTGCATGACAGTCGGCGCTTCAAGAATTTCCTGCTTTTCGGAAATCTTGAGGTTCAGATGGCTGGCAACAGTATCAACCAGTTTGGACAGGTCTGTAATCTGGCCCAAAGACACCAGAACTTCAGACGCAATTTTTTTGTTAAGCTTAATGTAGTCTTCAAATTGAGAGACAATAGAGCGCCCCAGCGCTTCTGCCTCGGCCCCAATAGCAGGCTCTTCGGGCATGTCTTCAATTTCTGCCTCAAAATGGCCGTCTACATCGTGCAGGGCTTTCACCTTGGCACGGCGCACGCCTTCAACCAGCACTTTAACCGTGCCATCTGGCAGCTTAAGCAATTGCAGAATGGTTGAGACCGTACCAAAGCGGTACACGTCATCAACACTTGGGTCGTCTTGTGCTGCATCTTTTTGTGCAACCAGCAAAATTTGCCGGTCGTCGCGCGTCACAGACTCTAACGCTTTGACTGATTTTTCGCGCCCAACAAACAAGGGCACAATCATATGCGGAAAAACCACAATATCGCGCAGCGGCAAAACAGCTACACGGTCTGCGCCTTTAGGTGCGGCTACAGCTGCCCCTTGGGTTTCCACACCGGCTGCAACAGGGGCAACGGCCTTGGTTGCCCGCCCTTTTACCGGTGCTTTACGCTTCCGCTTGACTGCTGGTTTCTTTTCTTCAGCCATACCATGACCTCCTTCAAGGACGATCCAGGCCGAGACACCCAGTTTGTGGCATGCCCCTTGGCCCGTAGAGGCGCCAACAAGGCCTCTGCCTCTACATGTCGTTACGAAAGCCCATTTCTCAATAGGCACCAGAAAACTAAGCCAGCAGAAGGTTGCCCCCTGCTGGCTTTTTTACGCTAATTTATGCCGACTGTTCGGTCGGTACGTCTTTACTTTTTCCGTAAACATAGACGGGGCTCGTTTTCTCCTCCGCCACATCACGGTTCACAACCACTTCTTCCACCGTGTTTAACCCAGGCAGGTCAAACATGGTCGACATTAGGATGCTTTCCATAATGGAACGCAGGCCGCGCGCACCGGTTTTACGTTTAATTGCTCTATCTGCAATGGCCTTCAGTGCATCCTCCGTAAAGGTAAGCTGCACATCTTCCATCTGGAACAAGCGCTGGTACTGTTTAACCAGAGCGTTCTTTGGTTCGCTCAAAATTCGAATCAAAGCCTCTTCGTCCAGATCGCCCAATGTTGCCAACACAGGCAGACGGCCAATAAATTCGGGAATAAGCCCAAATTTCATCAGGTCTTCTGGCTCAACATCATGCAGAATTTCGCCGGTGCGGCGTTCATCGGTTGAGCGTACATCGGCACCAAAACCAATGCCCGAACCCTTGCCACGTGCTGAGATAATTTTATCCAAGCCAGCAAAAGCACCACCACAAATAAACAGCATGTTGGTGGTATCAACCTGCAAAAATTCCTGCTGTGGGTGCTTACGCCCCCCTTGTGGCGGCACAGACGCAACCGTGCCTTCCATCAATTTCAGCAGGGCTTGCTGCACGCCCTCACCGCTAACATCGCGCGTAATGGAGGGATTGTCTGACTTACGAGAAATTTTATCAATTTCATCGATGTAAACAATACCGCGCTGCGCACGCTCCACATTGTAGTCAGAAGCCTGCAAGAGTTTAAGGATAATGTTTTCAACATCTTCCCCAACATAGCCTGCTTCTGTCAGCGTTGTGGCATCAGCCATAGTAAAGGGCACGTCCAGAATACGGGCAAGGGTTTGCGCCAGAAGCGTTTTACCAGAACCCGTTGGGCCAATAAGCAGAATGTTGGATTTTGCAATTTCAACATCGTTGCTTTTAGCGGCCTGTGTCAGACGCTTGTAGTGGTTATGCACTGCAACAGACAAAACCTTCTTGGCCTCAAACTGGCCAATTACGTAGTCGTCCAACACTTTGCAGATTTCTTTGGGCGTGGGCACACCCTCGCGCGATTTAACCAGCGTGGTTTTGTGCTCTTCACGGATAATATCCATGCAAAGCTCAACGCATTCATCGCAGATGAAAACGGTGGGGCCAGCTATAAGCTTGCGCACTTCATGCTGAGACTTACCGCAAAAAGAGCAGTAAAGCGTATTCTTGGAATCACCGGACTTCGCGTTCATGAGCCCACTCCCTCGATCATCCCTGGCCTCAGAGAACCGAGAACCGTGTTATAGACCTCATCTGCCTTCATCAGGTCAGACCATTCCCACTTTGTAGCAGGAATGTCACTGTACACCAGATTAAGGATGGTCTTTATCCTTCTTAGCCGTGTCATCGGTTGCTTTGTGGTGCGTAATTACGTTGTCCACAATACCAAAAGCTTTTGCTTCATCGGCAGACATGTAGCTATCACGCTCCAACTTCTGCTCAATATCTTCCAGCGTTTGGCCTGTATGCTCACGATAAATCTCGTTCAGGCGCTGGCGGATAATCAGAATTTCCTTGGCCTGAATTTCGATATCGCTCGCCTGCCCCTGCGCCCCACCAGAAGGCTGGTGCACCATGACACGCGCATTTGGCAGCGCAAACCGCCGCCCTTTTTCACCACCAGCCAGCAGCAAAGACCCCATAGAGGCGGCCTGCCCAATGCACACCGTGCTTACGGGGCTGCGAATATACTGCATGGTGTCATAGATAGCCAAACCCGCAGACACAACGCCACCGGGGCTGTTGATGTAGAAGGAAATTTCCTTCGTGGGGTTTACGCTTTCAAGGTAAAGAAGCTGCGCTGAGATAAGAGAGGCCACCTGATCATAGACCGGGCCTGTCAGAAAAATGATGCGCTCCTGCAGCAGGCGGGAAAAGATATCGAATGCCCGCTCGCCACGAGAGGTCTGCTCGACCACCATTGGCACCATAGCGTTGCTGAAAATCTCAACGGGATCACGATCCCTCATGTTAGTCATTCCCGTAAAAAACCTGCACAAACCCAAAACCCACCCGGCCAAAACCGGATGGTTGTTTGGGCACTCTTTATTCAAGATAGAGATAATGTGGCAATATGCCACCCCGGAAAAGAAAAACAGTCTGAAAAAGAGTGTCCCGCCAGTTCACACTGGCGGGACACAAAAGGCTCAGATGTTAGCTGGCGGTATATCCGACAACTCTTCTGGAGTGACTTCTTTGTCCTCCACCTTCGCAAGTTCGATCAGGTAGTCCACAACCTTGTTTTCAAAGATTGGGCCTCTGAGCGATTCAACGGCCTGCGGGTTCTTCTGGAAGAACTCAAACACCTGCTGTTCTTGGCCCTGATAGCGCATTGCTTCTGCGCGCATGGCACGGCCAAGTTCGTCGTTGGTAACGGTAATAGCGTTTTTACGGCCAATTTCAGCAAGCAGCAGACCCAGCTTTACGCGGCGTTCTGCAATTTTGCGGTAGTCAGCACGCAGGGTTTCTTCGTCTTTGCCCTGATCTTCTTCGTCCAGCTCACCCGCTTTGCGGTCAGCTTCAACGCGCTGCCAGATCTGGTTGAACTCAGCGTCAACCATGCCTTCTGGTGCTTCGAAGTTGGTTTTGGCAGCCAGAGCATCCAGCAGGTCACGCTTAATACGCAGGCGTGTCAGCTGTTCGTATTCCCCTTCAACCTGCTTGCGCACAAGGTCACGCAGTTGTTCAAGGGTTTCAAAACCGAGCTTTTTAGCCAGTTCGTCATCAATCGGTGCATCAACGGCTTTTTTCAGAGCCTTCACCTTAATGTCGAACGTTGCTTCTTTACCAGCAAGCTCTTCTGCACCGTAGTTTTCAGGGAAAGTTACCGTGATAACTTTTTCTTCACCCGGCTGCATACCTTCGATCTGTTCAGCAAAACCGGGAATAAACCCTTCGCCGCCCAGTTCAACGTTCACGTCTTCAGCGGTGCCACCATCAAAAGCAACACCATCGCGCTTACCAACGAAGTCGATTGTGAGTACGTCACCCTTAACGGACGGACGGACTTCTTCAACCACTTCAAAGTTACGCTGGCGCTTAGCAATGTCGGCCACAACTTTATCAATGGCTTCGTCGCCAGCAACGGCTTTAAGGCGTGTCAGAAACAGGTCAGACAGGTCTGGCACTGTAATTTCTGGCAGAATTTCGGTTTCAACCTTGAACTCAAGGTCTTTACCCTGCTCTTGCCCAGAAACCAGATCAACCTTAGGCTGACCAGCAGGACGGAGACCGCGTTCATCCAATGTGGAGCTAAGCGCTTCAGAAACAGCCTGCTCAAGCACTTCTGCGCGCACGGCATCAGCATAACGCTGGCGTGCAATAGACACAGGCACTTTACCCGGACGGAAACCGGGGAGTTTCAGGCCCGCGGCAACTTCCTTAAGGCGAGCTTCCTGCTTCGCATCAAGATCAGCTGCCGGAATGGTAATGGTAAAACCACGCTTCAGCCCTTCGGAAAGGGTCTCGGTAACCTGCATCGGCCAGGCCTTCCTTTCGGTACAAACTTAAAAATCCCGCATCGTGCCGAAAGGCTGCTGCGGACAGGACGGGGCCACCAATTTTTTGAAAATTGGTACGGGCGGAGGGACTTGAACCCCCACGACTTGCGTCACCAGAACCTAAATCTGGCGTGTCTACCAATTCCACCACGCCCGCACGGCAAATGCCCCGTCGCAAGTTGGCTGCAATTAACCTAGTGCGAGCCTCCCGGCAAGATGCTGATTGCATTATCTTTCATAAAAATATTCTGAGCCTGCGTTGCCTTAACCCGCGCAGCCCCCAAAAATGCCTCAAGATCTTCGGCTAAAGGCCAAGCTCCGGCTTGTAATCCGGCCTCTCCATGCAGCCAGACACCAGCGGCGGCGGCATCCCACTGCGGCATACCGGCGGCCAGCAGTGCAGCAATAATGCCCGCAAGCGTATCGCCGGAGCCTGCTGTACCCAAAGCGGGAGTCGCATGGGTATTAAGTGCCACCCTGCTATCTGGCGCGGCAATGAGTGTTGTAGCCCCCTTAAGCACCACAACCGCCCCCAACAACCGGGCAGCGGCTCTTACAGCCGCAACCGGGTCTGGCGTGGGCGCACCAAAGAGCTTGGCAAACTCCCCCACATGCGGCGTAATAACAGAAACGCCACGCAACCCTTCTGGCCGCCCAGCGTAAGCGCTCAGTGCTCCAGCATCAGCAAGAATCGTGCGTTTTGCGGCCACCAGAGCAGGCAGGGCCGCCTCCACTTCCTCTTCTGTCAGGCCGGGGCCGCACACCCATACTTTGCGGCGGCTATCTTCAAGCAAGCGCTCAAGGGGGGCATCATCAACCACCAAACCGGGCGCCCCCAAGCGGTACGCGGGTGCGGCCTGCCCTGCAGCCAGTCTTACAAGCCCGGCGCCAGCACCGCGCGCCCCCCCACCGCAAAGCCGTGCCGCCCCCGGCATAACGCCACCGGCACAAATACTCACAACACCGCGCGTATATTTATGGCTTTCGGGGGTAAGCACAGGCAGGCACCAAAGGCCGGGCACATTATGCCACATCTGCGCTGAGCACTGCCGCAAAACGCTTTGAGGCATGCCAATATCAGCCAACACCAAAGCCCCCATAGACTCGCGCGCTGGGTAAAGCAGGTGCGCAGGCTTAAAGCGCACAAACGTAACAGTCAGTTCGGCTTTAGGGGCCATACCCCTTACCTGCCCTGTTGCGCCATCAATGCCCGAGGGCACATCAACCGCCACCACACGCCGGGCAGCGGCAAGTACATCTGCAACCGGTCCGCCCACTGGGCGGCTTAACCCTGCCCCAAATACGGCATCTATAACCAGATCGGCCCTTTGCACTTCAGCCACACTAAAAGGCACATGTACCCCCGCAAAGCGGGCCGCTGCCTGTGCCGCAGGGCCTGTGGGTGCAGCAAGCGCCGCCACACCCACAGGCCAGCCCGCCTGCTGTAAATAGCGGGCAGCCACATAGCCATCTCCACCATTGTTACCGGGGCCACACAGCACCAAAACACGGCAAGGCTTAAAACGCTGCTTAATAGCCCGCGCCACAGCCCACCCTGCGGCCTCCATCAACGTGGCCACAGGCGTTATTTTTGCTGCCTGCCTGTCAATTTCGTCCATTTCAGCGGGGGTATAGACAGCAAGAGAAAATGCAGCAGGCATGGCTCACCTCTTTTATGTGTAAAACACAGGCACACACTCAGGGCTTGCACCCCAGAGCACAGCTTGGCAATCAAGCAGCATGACCCTGCGCCACACCTGCCCTTGCAGCCCCCGTGGTGCGGTACTTTAAAAAGCCCTCAAAACCAGTTTTGGTTTTTTCGTTAAAGCGGAGTCTGCATGTCTCATTCTATTTTGTGGAGCCTTGTTCTGGCGCTTCACCTGATCTGCATTGTTGTCTGGATAGGCGGTGGTGCTTACGCAGCCATTATTTTGCGCCCCAGCCTAAACCTGCTGGACACAACGCAACGCAACTCTGTGCATTTGCAGACACTCAACCGCTTTTTCAAAATGCTCACCCATGTTGTGCCTACAGCCCTGATTACTGGCTGGCTCATGATTATTCATGAAGGCGGGTTTGCCGCAGCACCATGGACAACCAACGTCATGCAAGGCTTAGGCCTTATTATGGCGCTTTTATTTGTACGGGTTATGATGGGGCCTTATCAGAAAGTGCGGCGTGCGATCCGCCCCCAACCGGCCACTTTCGACTCCATTCGCAAGCAGGTTCTGGTTATTGTAGCATTAGGCGTTCTGACCATTCTGGCTGCGTCTATGGGGCACCCTTTTGCGTAAAACAGCATAATGCTGTGCGCGAAAACTTGATTCTGCCGGGAATTCCCTTTATCGGAGCATTCGCCTGACCGGCTTCAGTTTATGACCTTGCGCCAGTTTTCTGGCGCGGGGCTAAAGCAGGGCCAGTCGGTTCATGCTTCATAATGACTGATGTACTCCCGAGAGCATATTGACAGCCAAAACGCCCGCACGCCCCCGCAAAACAACAGCTCGCAGTCGTACAAAAACGACCGTGGCATCCTCTGACACGCAGGTGGAAGCCGTACCCGATGTTGTTGAAGCCGAGGGGCTACAAGACGAGTCCGTAAAGGCTAAACCTGTCAAAAAAACGACACGTACCCGGCGCGCCCCTGCCAAAAGCAAAACGGCTGCTGCAAAAAAAGCAGAAACCGTTGCGCCGGTAGACGCCATTGCCGAGGCCGAAGTTGCGGCAGAAGAGGCAGCACCAGAAGCAGCCCCCAAAACTGCCAAAGCAGCGCCCCGCGCACGCAAAACACCTGTGCGTAAAACAACCACACGTAAAAAAGCAGCCCCTGCTCCAGCAGAGGCAGCCGTGCCAGAGACCCCGGAAGAAACCGTGGTTATTGCTGAGGCCCCACAGGAAGCCCCTGCTGCTGTAGCACCAGAGGAAGTGGAAGCCGCTCCAGCCCCCAAAATACCTGAAACTGATAAGCCGACCTTTAAAAGTCTTGAGCTGTCAGAACCGATTCTGCGTGCCATTGCGGAAATGGGCTACACCCACCCCACCCCCATTCAGGCACAAGCTATTCCGGCTATTTTAATGGCCAAAGACGTGCTTGGTGTAGCCCAGACAGGCACAGGTAAAACCGCGTCTTTCACGCTGCCTATGCTGGAAATTCTTTCCGACTCGCGGGCCAGAGCACGCATGCCCCGCTCCCTTATTCTGGAACCAACCCGTGAACTGGCTCTACAGGTTGCAGAAAACTTTGTTAATTACGGCAAGCACCTTAAGCTAACCCATGCCCTGCTGATTGGCGGTGAGAGCATGGCAGACCAAAAAGAGGTGCTAAACCGTGGGGTTGATGTGCTTATTGCCACCCCCGGCCGCCTGCTAGACCTGTTTGAGCGGGGTGGGCTGCTCTTAACCCAAACCCGTATTCTGGTTATTGATGAAGCAGACCGTATGCTGGATATGGGGTTTATTCCCGATATCGAAAAAATTGTCAGCCTGCTGCCACTTAACCGGCAAACCCTGTTTTTCTCTGCCACAATGGCCCCGGCCATTCGTAAACTGGCAGATGCCTTTTTGCATGCCCCCAAGGAAATAACGGTCAACCGCGAATCGTCCGTTGCGACGACCATTGAGACCGGCCTTGTGGTGGTTGATGAATACAACAAGCGCGACACTCTGCGCCGCCTGCTACGCGACCCATCGCTGCAAAATGCCATTGTGTTCTGTAACCGCAAGCGCGATGTAGACGTGTTGACGCGCTCGCTCACCAAACACGGTTTTGCCGTGGGCGCATTACATGGTGACCTGCCGCAGTCTGCCCGCTTTGCCACGCTAGAAAAATTTAAAAATGGCGCGTTAAAGGTACTAGTCTGCTCTGACGTTGCCGCACGCGGTATTGATATTGGCGGCCTGTCGCACGTTTTTAACTTCGACCTGCCTTTCCATGCAGAAGACTATGTGCACCGCATTGGCCGTACAGGCCGTGCAGGGCGTAAGGGCCACGCATACAGTTTGGCAACGCCCTACGATAAAGCCTTGGCTGAAGCCATTGAAACCCTGACCGGCAAGCCAATTCCGCGCTTAGAACTAGACGGGTTGGAACAGCTAGACTGGACGGACGAAAAACGCCCACCACGTAACAACACCAACCAGCGTGGCCGCCCAGAACGCCCCCGCCGCGATGCACAGCACAAAGAGCGTACACCCGCCAAAGAGGCCCCAGCACAAGATGCTGCACCAGCCCCTGTGGCAGAAGAGCGCCAGAATACCCGCCGCCCAGCACCGCAGCGTAACAGCAACGCCACGCAGCAAAAGCCCTACCGTGAGCGTATGCGTGATGAAGCCCCGCCCATGCCTGCGGGAGATGTGCTTGGCTTTGGGCGCGATATACCCGCTTTTATGCAACTACCGCGCCGCACAACCATATTGGCTGACCTCCCTACCCCTACGGCTGATATGTCTGTCTCAGACGATGGCTCGATAAAGCACGCCTGATAGTGACAAAACCTGAAAATAATACACGGCCTGCTCCCCAAGAGCAGGTCGTTACTGTTGCTTATCTTGCTGCCCAAGGCGATGGCTGTGCAAAACTGGCAGATGGCACCGTTGTGCACCTGCCTGGCACCCTACCCGGCGAAACGCTGCGCATTGCCAGCACAGACGCAAAAAAATGGCGCGTAGAGGCCGTTACTACGCCCTCTGATGAGCGTGTCACACCCCCTTGCCCGTTGTTTGAACGGTGTGGCGGCTGCACTTTACAGTATATGGCTCCCTCGGCCTTGCTGCGCTGGAAAACAGAGCGCGTGCAGCATGCTCTAACCAAGGCCGGTTTTACGCAACTACCTGCTATCCAGCAGCATCAGGTGCCTCCCCATTCGCGCCGCCGTGTTGATCTGGCAATTAGGCGCAACGGCAAAGAGCTGATTATTGGCCTGCATGCCCGCAATAGTGGAGATGTGGTTGACCTGACCACCTGCACTATTATGCACCCCAAAATTCTTGAGGCCCTGCCAGTGCTCCGCCAAGCACTCCGTAGCCTTGAAGGGCTCCGCCAAGCTGGTGAAATCAAAATAAACCTGCTCGATTCGGGTTTGGATATTTTGTTTTCAACCGATGGTGCCCTCACCAGTGCCGACCGCACGCGGCTAGCAGCTTTAGCCAGTACACTCATGGCACCGCGTATTAACTGGTACCAACGCGGGTCTGAGGCCTACGAGACCGTGGCGCAGCGCGGCTCTGTTTTCCATAAATTTGGTGAGGTTTCTGTTGCCCCTCCGGCTGGTGCTTTTTTACAAGCCACCCAGCAGAGCGAGGCATGGATACAGCAAGCCGTTTTAGCTGCCCTACCCGCCAAAATGGCCAAGCGTGATGTTATTATGGAGCTGTATGCAGGCTGTGGCACGCTCAGCTTTCCATTAGCAACACGCCAGCGCGTTTTGGCTTATGAGGGTTACCCACCCGCAGCCGCCACCCTAAAAGCGGCTTCTGGCGGTATGCGGCTTGAGGTGTTCTGCCGCGACCTAAACCGCCAACCCATAATGGGTAAAGACCTAAGCGACGCGGCAGTGGTGGTACTAGACCCCCCACATGCCGGCGCCAAACTGCAAATGAAGCAGCTTGCCAACGGTAAACCCAAGCACGTTATTTATGTAAGCTGTAACCCGGCCGCATTGGTGGCAGATGCCGCCGTGCTGCACGCCGCAGGCTACAGCCTAACCAGCGTGCAGGTTGTTGACCAGTTTTTGTGGTCAGCCGAAGTAGAAGCCGTATGCGGCTTTACACATGGAAGCTCTCGCCGCATCCGCAGCGGCCCTTCTCGTTTGGGTTGCTAAACACAAACCCTTCCTCAAGGTCTGTTTGCTGAAAGTCCATTTCTGAACCAATCAGAAACAGCACAGCCTTGTGGTCAACCAGCAGGGTAAGGCCTTTATCTTTCACCACATCATCACCGGGTTCCGGCGCATCAACAAATTGCATGTCGTATGCTTTGCCCGAGCACCCTTTTGTGGTGACAGAAATACGCAGGGTTTGGCCTGCATGTGCCGTTTTATAAAGATGCTCAAGCTGCCTAGCCGCTGCGTCTGACAAACGCATGAGCGGCGGCAATTCCCTTTTGGCAGGTGATGACGCAACAGTTGCCTGAGACATGGTTCCGTCCTTTCCTGTTAAAACATATTCAGTGCAAGGCGGGCTTCATCGCTCATGCGCGACATATCCCACGGTGGGTCCCACACCACATCAACCGATGCAGAGGCAACACCCGGCACTTTTTCAACTGCGTCTTTGACCTGCAACGGCAGTTCCTGCGCGCTGGGGCAGTTCGGGGCCGTCAGGGTCATTTCCACCTTAACCCGGCCATCATCAAAGAGTTCTATGGCGTAAATAAGCCCCAACTCGTAAATGTTTACGGGTATTTCGGGGTCATGCACGGTGGCAATGGCGGCAATTACAGCGTCTTCATCCACCGCACCAGCACCAGCACCAGCACCAGCACCAGCACCAGCACCAGCACCAGCAGGCTGCGTTGCCTGTAATGCGCTGTCATCCTCTGGTGTCCAGCTTTCTACTTTGGCCTGCTCTGCGCTGCTCTGGGGTTGGTCAGCATGCAGTACGGTTTCACCGCTCTGTGGTGTAGGCGTTGTTTGCGCTTCCACCGTATCAGGAGTGTGCACCTTTTCAGATATCGACATGAACAAGCGCCTCCTTCAAAGCGACCCACGGCAGTTCCGCACACCGGATCCGAGACCGATGCGCACGCAAAGGGGCAAATGCTTCTAGCTGCCCCAATGCGGCTGTTTCTTGTTGCCCACCACTTATGTGGCCGGGCGGTGTAGTTGTCTCTTGCACCAACATGGCTGAAAAACGCTGCCCTACCTCTCGTGCCTGCGGTACGCTTAGGCCGGTAATACGTTCTGCCATCAGGTCTGCTGCAGCCAGACAAATAGCGCAGCCACGGGTCTGGTGGCGTACCTGACTAATATGGTTATCGGTCAGGGCAAGTTCCACCCGTGTTTTATCACCACAGAGGGGGTTTTTACCTTCGCCAACCCTATCGGGCTGCTCTATCCGGCCAGCAAAATGTGGTGTGCGTGAGCGCTCCACAATAAGCCGGTCATAGAGTGCTGCCCCCTCTATTACGTCACTCACACAAAGAAGTCCCTTATGCGTATCAGTGTGTCAGCCAGCACATCAATTTCTTGCTTAAGGGTATAAATACCAAAGCTGGCACGCGCTGTTGCGGTTAGGCCAAGGCGGCGCATAAGGGGTTCGGCACAGTGGTGGCCTGCCCGTATGGCAATACCGTTGCGGTCTAACAAGGTTGCAAGATCGTGCGGGTGCACGTCTTGCATGGTAAAAGATACCACGCCCCCTCTGTCCTGTGGGTTACCCACAACAGACAGGCCCGGCACATCTTGCAACCGCTTAAGCGCATAGGCTGTCAGTCCTGCCTCGTGTGCGGCAATGGCGTCCATACCAATGCTTTCCACCCAAGAAATGGCAGCACCCAAGCCAATTGTTTCAATAATGGCGGGGGTGCCTGCTTCAAACTTGTGTGGCACATTGGCCCACGTAGAGCGCTCGAATGTAACGGTAGAGATCATGTCTCCGCCACCCATAAAAGGTGGCATGGCCTCTAGCAGTTCTTTGCGTGCCCACAACACACCAATGCCAGTGGGGCCATAGAGCTTGTGGCCCGTAAAGGTGTAGAAATCTGCGCCCAGAGCCTGCACATCCGTTTTGCGGTGCACCACAAACTGGCTGCCATCAAACAAAACCAAAGCCCCGGCAGCATGCGCCAGGTCGGCAATCTGTTTTGCCGGTGTAACGCCACCTAACACGTTAGACATATGGGTTATGGCCACCAAAGCCACGTTGCCATCAGACAACAAGGCCTTAAAGGCGTCCATATCCAGATCACCCGCATCGGTAATGGGGGCAATACGCAGCTCTATACCTGCTCTGTCACGCAGCATTTGCCACGGCACAAGGTTGGCGTGGTGCTCCATTTCAGAGATCACCACGGCTTGGCCCGGCTTAAGCAGCGCACCATAAGAATACGCCACCAAGTTAATGGCTTCCGTACTGTTACGGGTAAAAACTATTTCCTCGCGCGAGGGAGCGTTAAGAAAACCCGCAACTAGGTCGCGCACACCTTCATACGCTTCGGTTGTGCGCTCGCTCATCCAATGCAGGCCACGGTGAATATTGGCATATTGCGTGCGCATGGTATCGGCCATGGCATCAATAACTGCATTAGGTTTTTGAGCAGAGGCCGCGCTGTCTAAAAAAACCAGCGGCCTATCGTGCACTTTTTCACCTAAAATGGGAAACTGCGCACGAATGGCAGAACTCTCTAAAGCCTGCTGCGGCTGCGTGGTATGGTGCCCTACAGACATGCTTATGCCTCCTCCCCGCTGAGCGGGTAACGTGTGGCCATAATATGTGCGCTCAGAGCGTGGGCTGTTTCGTCGGCTATCAGATCCAGTGCTTCTTCCAAAAACGCATGGATCAGAATTTGCCGGGCTTCTGCTTCTGGCACGCCACGGCTGCGTAGGTAAAACATCTGGTCGTCGTCCAGCGCACCAACTGTGGCGCCATGGCTGCATTTCACGTCATCAGCGTAAATTTCCAGCTCTGGCTTGGCGTCAATCTCTGCGTGCTCAGATAGCAGCAGAGCTTGGTTCATTTGGTAGCCATCGGTTTTTTGCGCAATGCGCTCAACCAGAACTTTACCCTGAAACACCCCGCGCGACTGCCCATCAAGCACATTACGCACCGTCTGGCGCGAAATGCAGTCTGGGGCCGCATGGGTAATAACGCTTGAAATATCGCCATGCTGTTTAGCACGCAGGCGCTGGGCACCATTTACATGCACCTGCGCATGGGCCGCACTCAAACGGGCATGCACTTCGTGCCGGGCCAAAGCTGCCCCAACACCCAGCACAAAGCTATTATACGCACCGCGCTCATCAATCTGGGCATACAGAGTAGCCAGACTGGCGGCCTCATCACTCTCAGACTGAATGGTTAGGTGGTTGAGCTCTGCGCGGGCAGCAACACTTACTTCTAGCACGGGGTTATGCAGGTAACGCCCCTGCCCGCCCTGTATGCAGGTTAAGCGCAGCTTACCGCCTTCAGCCACATGCACGCTGTGCCGTGGATGGAAAGAAATCGGCGCTCCCGCCTGAGCTTGCCCAAGCGATACCAGCAGCACATGCCCACCATCTACTCCGGCTGGCACGCTAATTTGCGCCCCATCTTCTGCCAAAGCTGTGTTCAGGGCTGTTAGGGCTTCTCTGTCTGGGCAAGCCAACGGGCCAAAGCTGCCTGTTTTGCTAAAAAACGCAACAGACACTCCTTCAGGCAACACAGACAGGTCTGGTGCGTAATACCCATTTACAAACACCAAACGGGCAAGAGCAGCCCCAACACCTGCTGTTACGCCAAGGCGCTGTAACTCTGCCTGCGCCCATGTTGCATCATACGCACGCACAGGGCCTGCAAACGGGGTTTCGGCTAAAAAGCGCAGGCCCGTATATTTCCACTCTTCCACCCGGCGGTCTGGCAGACCTACCCGGTGTAAAGCGCCCAAAGCCGCCGTGCGCTCCAGCCCCTTAACGGCGTCTAGCCGGGGCTGAAAAGGCTGCAACGTGGCTTTAGTGTCTTTGGTCACAGCGTTCACGCGGCCTCCGCAAGAAAGCGGGTGTACCCTTCGGTATCAATCTGCTCGGCCAGTTCTGGGCCACCAGAATGAATAATGCGGCCTTTTGCCATAACGTGAATACGGTCTGGCTTCAGGTAATCAAGCAGGCGCTTATGGTGGGTAATAACCAGCGCAGAAAACTGCGGTGAGCGCATACGGTTAACGCCTTCGGCCACAATGCGCAGGGCATCAACGTCTAACCCACTATCTGTTTCATCCAGAATAGCAAAAGACGGTTGCAGCAGGGTCATTTGCAGCACTTCGTTGCGCTTTTTCTCACCGCCTGAAAAGCCAACATTGACGTTACGTTTCAGCATGTCTGGCGCCATAGAAAGCGCCTTGGCGGCCTCACGCGCGGTTTTCAGAAAGGCTACGGCATCCAGCTCTTCCTGCCCACGGGCACGGCGCACGGCATTGACGGCTGTACGCAAGAAGTTGGCATTATTAACGCCGGGTAGTTCAATAGGTGCCTGAAAAGCCAAAAACAGGCCAGCCGCAGCACGCTCTTCTGGCTCCATTTCAAGCAGGTCTTTACCATGAAAGGTCACGCTGCCCGCGGTTACTTCATAGTCTTCACGCCCAGCCAGAACGTAAGACAGGGTAGACTTACCACAGCCATTTGGCCCCATAATGGCGTGCACTTCACCCGGTGGAATGCTGAGGTCTACACCGCGCAGAATTTCTTTTTCCTGCCCGTCAGCATCAATCCGGGCGCACAGACCGGAAATATCCAAAAATTGGGTCATGTCTTGCACTCCCTTACCCTACGCTGCCTTCAAGGCTAATCTGCAACAATTTCTGAGCTTCTACCGCAAATTCCATGGGTAGCTCTTTTAAGACGTCTCGGCAGAAGCCGTTCACAATAAGCCCCACGGCGTCTTCTTCAGACAGGCCACGCTGGCGGCAATAGAACAGTTGGTCTTCTGAAATTTTGGACGTCGTGGCCTCGTGTTCAATACGGGCCTTCATGTTCCGGTTTTCAATGTAGGGCACGGTATGCGCCCCGCACTGGTCGCCAATCAACAAGCTATCGCACTGCGTAAAGTTACGTGCGCCAGAAGCTTTAGGCAGCACACGCACCAACCCACGGTAAGTACTGTCTGACTTACCGGCACTAATGGTTTTAGCAATGATGGTTGAGCGCGTATTGCGCCCAATATGAATCATTTTTGTGCCGGTATCTGCCTGCTGGTGGTTGTTTGTCACCGCAACCGAGTAAAACTCACCCACAGAACCTTCACCCTGCAAAATGCAGGACGGATACTTCCATGTAATAGCAGAGCCAGTTTCAACTTGTGTCCAAGATATTTTGGAGCGAGCACCACGGCATGCGCCACGCTTGGTCACAAAGTTATAAATACCGCCACGACCATTTTCATCGCCGGGGTACCAGTTCTGCACGGTGGAATATTTGATGGAGGCATCTTCCATAGCCACCAACTCAACCACAGCCGCGTGTAGCTGGTTTTCATCGCGCATAGGGGCGGTGCAGCCTTCAAGGTAAGAAACCGAGGCACCGTCTTCCACCACAATCAGGGTGCGTTCAAACTGCCCTGTGTTACGCGCATTAATACGGAAGTAGGTTGAAAGCTCCATGGGGCAACGCACCCCTTTGGGCACATAGACAAAGGAGCCATCCGTAAACACCGCAGAATTGAGTGCGGCGTAAAAATTATCGCCCGTGGGTACAACACTGCCCAGATATTTACGTACCAAGTCTGGGTGGTCTTTTACCGCTTCTGAAATAGGACAAAAAATAACGCCTGCTTCTTCCAACGTTTTGCGGAAGGTTGTGACCACAGACACACTGTCAAACACGGCATCAACCGCTACAGGCATACGGGCTTCTTCACCCTCTGGCACTTCTACGCCAGCCAGCATAGCCTGCTCATGCAACGGAATACCCAATTTTTCATAGGTACGCAGCAGTTCAGGGTCGACTTCGTCCAAAGATTTGGGGCCGGGCTTTTTCTTGGGGGCCGCGTAATAATGGGCATCTTGATAATCGATGGGTGGGTACGCCACCTTGGCCCATTTGGGCTCTTCCATTTGCAGCCACGCATGGTAGGCGGCCAAGCGCCATTCAAGCAGCCACTCTGGCTCTTCCTTACGGGCAGAAATCAGACGAATGGTGTCTTCATTCAAGCCTTTAGGGGCGAGATCCATATCAATATCGGTCTCAAACCCCCATTTGTAGGAGGATTGCCCCAGTTTTTCGACCGCTTCGCGGGTTTCTGTCACTGCTGGCATAGATCAAGCCCCTCCACATCGTGTGCTAACACCACCAAACTGGTTTTTTGCCATCAGGGCAGAGCCACATGTGCTGTTCTGCCGCATGGTCTCCAGAGAGATGGCTTCAAGTGTATCTCTGATGGCTTTATTGATCGTATCCCAACTGCCGCATAGCCCGCAGGATACTCCGGCATCACACTCCCCACCTTCAACACAGGCGGTCAGGGCAATGCGGCCATCAACAGCAGAAATAACGCTTGCTACCGAAATTTCAGCCAAGGGGCGTGCTAAGCGGTAGCCGCCTTTTGCCCCCCGCTGGGACAGCACAAACTTGTTGGCCGAAAGCACTTTGAGAATTTTTGCAACCGTTGGCTCGGGCACGCCCGTTTCTGATGCCAGAAACGGAGAAGTCACGACACCATCTTGGTCGCCAAGATTAACAAGTATAACGACCGCGTAGTCAGCCAGCCGGGAAAGTTTCAGCATTATCCTGCATCACCTGATTGGAGACCTGTTAGGTCCTGTTTGAGACACATGGGACGAAGTCCTGTAAACGTCAACCCAAAACCACACCAATCTGGCATACCGCGCAAACGTGATGTGTGCTGCAACTCAGGGCCATCACCCCTTACTGGGCGTTAATGCCAAACAACCCTCTCAAGATGGCAAACAGTAATGCCCCCACCCCGAATCCGACTAACGTGCCGTTAAACCTGACAAACTGGAGGTCTTTACCAACACGCAGTTCCAGCTTTTCAGCAATTTGCACGGCGTCCCACCCGGCAACGACCTTGGCAATAAAGTCTGCCATTTGTTCCCGTACAAAAGGTAACGCCTTAAAGACCGCTTTGTTCACGCTTTCCATAATCTTGTGCCGCAAAACGGCATCGTGCCGGGCCTGTTGCGCCATACCAGCCAAGGCCTCCTGAATAACCGAGGCAATGCGGCCATCTGGGTCTTCAACGTCGGCCTCTACCATGCGCCGGAAACGCTGCCATATGTCCCCCCACCATACGGTCACACTCTCATGTGAGAGCACGCCCATAACGGTCTGTGAAATTTCGGCCCCGCGCTCGGGGTCTGTTTCAATGCGGTCAATCTGGCCGCGTACCCATGTGGTAAAACCTTCACGCAGGCTTGAATTTTGGGGGTCAACGCGCTCCAGCTCTTTACTGGCCGCCATCAAAACCCGGGTAGCAATAGACCCACCAATCGCCCAGCCTAAAATCCGCCCGCCCTGCTCTCGCACGCGGTCTTCAATCATGCTGCGCAAGGCCCCTTCTTTGGCCTGCAAACCATCTTTTATCTGGCTTAAAAAGTAAGACAGCACTTCTTGGTGGCGGTCATCATCTACAAGGCTCCGTAGGGCTTTGGCCACAATAGGGGCCAAATTGTTACCGCCCAACAAGCGCGGCAAGGCTTTGCTTATGGCCGTGCTGGCCCGCCCATCTTCCAACCTGTCGAGCATTTGCGGCATGGACGACAAAAGAGAGCGGGTAATGGTCTCGCGCGTTGCGGGGTCGTCCATCATATTCGCCAAGAAAGTTGGCAGATCGACCTGCGCCAACACGCGCGACACTTCTTTTTCTGTAAAAACCTGCCCAGAAACAAACCGCCCCAAGGCGCGGCCCAAACGCTCTTTTTGGGCAGGGAGAATCGCAGTGTGCGGAATAGGTATGCCTAAAGGGTGCCTAAATAGGGCCACCACAGCAAACCAGTCTGCCAGCCCGCCAACCACACCTGCACGCGCACCCGCACGCAGCATTTCAAGCCAAAAGCCATCTTTCACCCAGCCCGCAGCAGGGGCTGCATAGCCTGCAACGGTAAGCCCACCCATAAAAACCAGCAGTCCGGTTGCCCCGCGCTGGTAGCGTTTTAGGGTTTGGCGGGCGGCTTTATCTGCGTCACTTTCAGGATACGATGTCATGCTTAACTCGATAGCACTCTCAGCCTTTCACCCCAAGAGTGCGTGAAGCCTGTTGCTGAGTAGGCCCAGACATGAAACTGTTCTTTCTAACCTTTGCCTAACAACAATAAGTGTAATTGCAGATGGCTCCTCGTTTTGACCTCTCGGTTTTCCCTGAAGCGTTTCAAGCATTCCTTAGACCGCTCCTTAACACCCCAGAAGATGCGGTCTGTATTGAGACCTCAAACCCCGTAACCGCTGCGGCACAAAGCGTTGCCCATGCCCTTGCAACCGGCACTTTGCATACGCAAGACATTACCAAACAGATACAGCGCATACGTGATACCGCGTTTCTGCGCCGCGCAGGCCGCCTGCACCGCTATGTTGGTGGCACAACACCCCAAAGCACCCAGCAAAGGCTGCATGAGAGTACCGCCCAGCTTATTGCCAGCCTGCCTGAGCATACAGCCCAAGCCTTTAATGCGGCCCTTACCCCCACGCGCTTTGCTGCGGTCTTTACCGCACACCCCACCTTTGCACTGGATAACACGGTTTACAGCGCACTGGCTGAGTGCGCTTCTCAACCGCTTTTGCCCGAAACAGCACCTTTTTTTGAAACCCACCGCAGGGTAGCCCCACCAACCCTGAACGAAGAATTCACGCTGGCCACACAAGCCATCACCCGCGCGCGTGATGCTATGGACCAGCTTAACGCTGTGCTGCTCAGCACCGCCCGGCAAGAATGGCCAACCGAGTGGCAAACTCTTGCCCCTACCCCCATTATTGCCACAAGCTGGGTTGGCTACGACACAGACGGCCGCACAGATATTGGCTGGTGGGACACGCTACGCCTGCGCCTGCGTATGAAATTGTTTCAACTAGAGCGCCTTAAACACCACCTTACCCAGCATGCCCCTGCTGCCACCGCCCTACATACACGGCTTAACCAAGCCATTACCTGCGTGTGTGGCCAAATTGACGCCACGCCAGACAGCCCATGCCCCCAAGCGGTAGCCGAGTTTGCAGATAAACTGGTGAATAGCCACGGCACAGCACTCACCGCCGCGTCTGACCTAGCAACAGATCTGCAAGCCCTTATTGACGCTGCCCCCCAAGCGGCACAACTGCCGCTTGCTGTAGCACGCGCAGGCTTTTTAGCGCACGGCTTGGCACTAGCGCACACCCATGTGCGCCTTAACGCCACACAGGTGCATAATTTTGTACGCCAAAAGCTGGACATTCTGGACACCCCAGATAACCCAGCCCACCGCCGCGCCCTACTCGCCCGCGTAAACGAGGCGCTGGAACAGGTAAAACCCGTACCGGTCGACTTTGGGTCTTTGTTAGGTGACCCCTCAACCGCTGGCCGCTTAATGATGACAGTGGCGCAGATTCTCAAACATATCGATTCTGACACACCAGTCCGGTTTCTAATTGCCGAAACAGAAAGCGGTTACACGTTACTGTCTGCTCTATGGGCGGCTCACTATTTTGGCATTGCCGACAAGCTAGAAATTTCCCCCCTCTTTGAAACAGAAGACGCCATGAAAAATGGCGACCGCATTGTAGAAGAAGCCCTACGCTCCCCCGCATGGCGCGCTTATGTGCAGCGCATGGGGCGTATCTGCTTCCAGTTCGGGTATTCAGACTCGGGGCGTTATATTGGCCAGCTTGCCGCCACTAACCTTATTGAGCGCCTGCGCCTGCGCATTCATGACCTGTTGGCACAATGGGGCTTAAAAGACATTACCGTCGTGTTTTTTGACACGCATGGTGAAAGTATTGGCCGTGGGGCGCACCCCTTTAGGCTTTCTGACCGGTTAAGCTACCTCTCACCCCACTATACCCGCGCCAAATTTGCAGCCTCCGGCATGGTCTGCCGAGAAGAAACCGCTTTTCAGGGAGGCGACGGCTACCTGCTCTTTGGCACCCCAGACCTAGCCGGGGCCACGGTGGCAACCATTGCCGAGTACCTGTTCACGCCGCTTCAGGCCGAAGCAGACCCGGTATATGAGCAGCCTGATTTTTCATCAGACTTTTTCTCAAGCATTGCCGAAGGCATGACACGCCTTGTTGAAGACCCCGGCTATGCCGCCTTGCTGGGGGCCTTTGGCCCTGCCCTTATAGACCGCACAGGCTCCCGCCCCCCTGCACGCCAGAGTGCAGAAAGCGCAAACCGTAGCCGTATCAGCCACCCCAGCCAGCTACGCGCCATACCTAATAACGCCATTCTGCAACAGCTTGGCTGGTGCGCTAACACGCTACAGGGCCTTGGCGCTGCCATACTGCGCCACCCCGAAACGTTTGAAACGTTCAATACCTCAAGCCCGCGCTTTCACAGAGCGCTCGACTTCGCACGCCATGCGCTCACCGTATCAGATGACCGGGTGTTAAAATCCGTTATTCACCTGCTCGACCCAGATTTCTGGCTAGACCGCGCAACGCATGCCCCACAGCGGCACCAGCGCACGGCCTTTCTTGCTATTATGAAAGACCTTGAAAAACTCGGGTTCTCCTCAGACCTGCACGCCATGTTCCGCCGTATTCAGGCAGACCACCTTGCCGTGCGCGAAGCATGGGAAGATGCCCCCCATGGCTCAGACAGGCTGCGCGCGCTGCATGCCATACGTATTGCCCTGATTGAGCGCATTTGGTTGCTGGCCTGCAATATACCTTACTTTATGCCCCGCAGCGGCTTTAACCACGATGTTATGATGCAGCAAATTCTGTGCCTAGACATACCGGGGGTCTTGCAAGAAATGGACACCATTTTCTCTGCAGGAACGACCGTCTCCACTCTCGATTTTCATGAACCCACAGGCCTGCGTGAAGAAAGCCTGTATAACCGCGAGCATCAGACAATCTTTATTCCGATGCGTCAGCTTTACGAGCTTATGCACGAGATTAGTGTTGCCATTATGCATGAAATAGGCGCCTTCGGCTAAGAAAGTTCCTCCGTTTCACCGGAACCAACTTTCCACGCCATACGTTTTTATGACCTGATAGAGTCCTTATTTTTCAAACGGTCAGGTCATGGCATACAGACAGCATTTCAACAGCCCTCTCTTTACGTTCCATGGTATCGGAGGGCTGTCATGACCACACAAACACCCCAACTTCTTAGCCCCGCCAAAAAGCACCCCGTTTTAACTGGCTTGGCCTGTTTTGCTCTGGCCTTGGTGCTGCTTATTGTCTTTTGGTCTTGGGACTGGTTTGTGCCTTTGGTTAATAGCCGCGCTACAGCATTTCTGCACCGTAAAACGACCATAACCCACCTGCATGTTGCGCTAGGCCGGGTCACCACGGTGCGTGTAGAAGGGCTACACAGTGAGCAGCCCCAAACTTTTGCACAAGAAAAAGCCCCGTTTGCAGAGGCCAAGAGCTTAAGTGTCTCACTCGATGTCTGGTCTTACCTATGGCACCACACGCTGCGGCTGCCCCTTATTGCGCTTGATACCCCACAGCTTGATATTCTGGCCCGCAAAGATGGTGTGAATAACTACACGTTTACAGAAGATGGCAAAGAGGCCCCCAAAAGCGCAAACGCTGAACCAAACACTAAAATAACCCTGCCAGAAATTGGTGAGCTACGCATAACCTCTGGCACCCTGCACCTACAGCATGCCCCCCTTCAGGCAGATATGACCATGGCTGTGCAGACAACGCCCCCCGAAGGCAGAAGCCGTGGCACCATTACCGTAAACGCCAAAGGCCGCTACGCGCAGCAGCCTATTACAGCCCAGTTTATTGGCGGTGCGCTTCTGTCTTTTGTGGCAGACACAAACCCCTACCCAGTTGATTTACACGTTCAGAACGGCCCCACCACAGCACGCCTACAAGGCCAGATTGAGCACCCTCTTGTTTTGGGTGGTGCACAGTTAAAATTACATTTTGCAGGGCCAGACATGTCTTTGCTGTACCCGCTTACAGGTGTGCCTATTCCGCGCACTCCCGCTTACAACGTAACCGGCATGCTCGATTACACGCCTACACATATTACGTTTAAAGAGTTTCAGGGCAAAATGGGTCAAAGCGATATTGGCGGCACCATTACCGTAGACCCGCACAACAAACCACTCTCTGTAGACGCCAACCTGTTTTCAAAACAGGTTGATCTGGTTGACCTTGGTGGCTTTATTGGTGCCAAACCCAGCAAAACAAAAGCTGAAGAAAAAGCAGAAGCCAAAAGCAACACGGTTCTGCCCGATACCCCCATTAATATTCCCAAGCTCAACGCTATTAATGCGCACGTCACCTATAAAGGTGCACACATTGAAAACAAAAAACTACCACTCGATAATATAGACGCAGAGTTTTTTATAACTGACGGTGCCATTACCCTAAAACGGCTCAATTTTGCTGTGGGTAACGGTACTCTGGCCAGTGCAGCCACACTCAAACCCGACGGCAAACTCTTTAATACAGACGCCAAAATAGACTTTGCCCGTATAGACCTTGCCCGCATTATGCAGGCCACAGCAGATTCAAAAGCCCGCGGTATTATTGGCGGCCATATGACGTTGAAAGCAAAAGGTAACTCCATTGCCAGCCTTATGGCTGCGGGTAATGGTGGCCTTACGTTGGTGCTCGACCAAGGGGGCGATATTACTGCTATTCTACCCAATATTCTGGGCCTACAACTGGGTAACGCCATTTTAAGTGCTTTGGGCCTGCCTGCGCATACAGACATAAAATGCTTTATTGCCGATATGCCGCTTAAAAATGGCATTGCCTCAACCAACACCTTACTGCTCGAAACAGGTGAGGCGCGCACTTTAGGCCAAGGCACAATCAATTTTCGCAACAACACACTCGATTATGCGCTTACAACACGCTCACAAGGCCTAACCATTGCCTCGCTCCCCGGTGCGTTTCATATCAATGGGCACCTTAAATCACCCACTGTTTTGCCGGGGGCAGAAATTTTAGGAAGAGCCGCAGCCGCAGCAGGGCTTGGGTTTGTGTTCCCTCCTCTCGCCCTCTTGCCCACCATCCAGTTTGGCGTGGGTGATAAGTCTTTATGCAGCCGCGCTGTGCAAGAGGTTAATAATAACCCCGCCGCTGGCATAGCCCCCGGCGCACTCTCTCACGCACCTGGCACAAAAGGCGGCACAGTTGCTAAGGGCAGCCAAAAAGCCAAAGCCACACAGCCTAAAACCAAAAAACAGGCAACGCCCAAACCTGCAGCCAAACCCCACCACATGACCCCGGCAGAAATACGCGCCGCATGGGATGCAAAATTGAAAAACAAATAAACCGTAACGCATTGGCCCAAACAAAACCCCACCTCAAAATAATGAGGTGGGGTTTTTTAGTGCCCTTACTCTTTAAGCTGACATACCGCAGAGATTTTTAAAGAGTGCTAAGGCCAGCCTAAAAATGCCGTTTCCAATCTGTATGCCTTACTTTTGGCCCCTATAAAGCAGCGGCAGGACAGTACTACTGTTCATTTTGCCATAAACGATACAGCAAGCTCACAACTCTTATTTTCTGAAACAGTGCCTTAGTGGCGCCTTCATAAAACTTCCCACGCAACCCAACTACACCATTTACACCTAAGCAGTGCTGTGTGCCGCCCTACAGCAGCAGCGTACCTACAAAAACTTATTACGCAGCACAGCACTCTAACTGCGCTCATCTCTGCTGCTTTGAAACGGCTTCAAGGCTTTTTACCGGTTTTGCCGCAACAGGCCCAACCTCATACGGTGCTGCACATCTACAGCAGCGTGCATTAGAGCCCCCAAGCCACTCATAGACTTGCGCAAACACCACCGCACCCAGCATTTGTGCGCCAAAATTCCAGAATAGCTACGCAAAAATAAGCGCGGTCTTTTTAATAGTTAGGCCGCACAATACCGTAACGCACAAACAAAAAAGCCGCCCCAAATTGGAGCGGCCTTTCTGTATTCCTAAAACTCGGAAAAACGAAATTATTTGGACGCAGCCATAATTTCGTCGGCCACGTTGCGTGGTACCGGGTCGTAGTGGTGGAACTGCATGGTGAAGGACGCACGGCCCTTGGTCATGGAGCGCAGGTGAGAAATGTAACCAAACATTTCTTTCAGCGGCACATGAGCGCGAACCATAACAGTAGACCCAGAGGTTTCCTGATTCTGGATCATACCACGGCGGCGGTTAAGGTCACCCACCACGTCACCAACGTGATCGTTCGGGGTGGTTACTTCCACGTCCATGATTGGTTCAAGAATAACAGGGCCAGCGTGCTTCATGCCTTCGCGGAAGCAAGCCTTAGCTGCAATTTCGAACGCCAGAGCAGACGAGTCAACGTCATGGTATTTACCGTCAAGCAGCGTGAACTTGAAGTCCACAGTCGGGAAGCCTGCCAGAACACCGGTAGAAGACTGAACACGAATACCTTTTTCCACTGCTGGAATGTATTCTTTAGGAACAGTACCGCCAACCACTTTGTTTTCGAAGTGGATATCTTCGTTACGTTCCAGAGGAGCGAACTCGATTTTCACTTCAGCGAACTGACCTGAACCACCAGACTGTTTCTTGTGGGTATAGGTTTCAGTGTGTGGCTTGGTGATGGTTTCACGGTAGGCAACCTGCGGTGCACCAACGTTTGCTTCCACGCCATATTCACGACGCAGACGGTCGATGATGATGTCGAGGTGAAGCTCACCCATACCAGACAGAATGGTCTGGCCTGTTTCTTGGTCGGTTTTCAACTGCAGAGAAGGATCTTCACCAGCCAGCTTCTGCAGGGCCAGTGTCATCTTTTCAACAGCGTCTTTCGTTTTCGGCTCAACAGAAATGTCGATAACCGGAATCGGGAAGCTCATACGTTCCAGAACAACTGGGTCAGATGGGTCTGCCAGCGTGTCACCGGTCTGGGTGTCTTTCAGACCAACGAAAGCAGCAATATCACCAGCATGAACTTCGGTCAGTTCTTCGCGCTTGTCAGCGTGCATCTGGTAAATACGGCCAATACGCTCTTTGTGGCCTTTTGTGGTGTTCAGGATGGTGTCACCCGTTTTCAGAACGCCACGATAGACGCGCACAAAGGTAAGCGTGCCGTATTTATCGTTAATGATTTTGAACGCAAGACCAGCAAACTTACCATCTGGGTCAACCGGAATGATAGGCTGTGCTTTTTCGTCTTCTTCTTCACCTTCGGGTGGAGCGCAACGAATGCCTTCAACGTCATCAGGAGCTGGCAGGTAGTCAATAATGGCGTCGAGCAGAGGCTGAACACCTTTGTTTTTGAACGCCGTACCGCACAGAACAGGGCGGAACTCACCAGAGATGGTGCCCTTCTTGATGCATTTTTTCAGCGTTTCAACGGAAACTTCGCCTTTTTCGAAGTACTCTTCCATTGCCTTTTCATCAACGGACAGAGCCGTATCGAGCAGGTTCTGGCGAGCTTCTTCAGCTTTTTCCTTCAGGTCAGCCGGAATTTCTTCGTAGTGGAATTTAGCGCCGAGTTCGCCGCCTTCCCACACGATTGCGCGCATTTCAACCAGGTCAACAACGCCAATAAACTGGTCTTCTGTACCAATCGGCAGCTGCAGCGGGATAGCAACGATATCCAGCTTTTCTTTCAGCGTGTCGAATGCGTAGTAGAAGTTTGCACCCGTACGGTCGAGTTTGTTGATGAAGATGATGCGTGGCACCTTGTAACGGTCTGCCAGACGCCAGTTGGTTTCAGACTGAGGCTGAACACCGGCCACACCTTCAATAATGAACACAGCACCGTCGAGCACGCGCAAAGAGCGGTTCACTTCGATGTTGAAGTCGATGTGTCCGGGGGTGTCGATGATGTTGATGCGGTGATCATTCCACACGGAGGTCACAGCAGCAGAGGTAATCGTGATACCGCGTTCACGTTCCTGCGCCATGTAGTCGGTGGTGGTGTTACCTTCGTGCACTTCACCAATTTTGTGAGACACACCGGTGTAGTACAGAATACGTTCGGTCGTGGTTGTCTTGCCCGCGTCGATATGCGCGGTGATCCCGATATTACGGATCTTTGAGAGTTCGGATTTGGCGGACACGAAAACCTCCAGAAAACAGGTCAGGCGCGATGGAATTTCCTTCGCGCCTGTGGCCGCCGAACACCGTATTGGCGCCTGATTATGTCAGACAACCCGGCTGCCGGAAACCGGCCGATAGACGTAAAGATGCTTAATACCTTACCAAGCACCTGAACCACAGAAACCGAGCCTACTTAAAGCAGACTCGGAGCCCGTAGAGAAAGGCAGAACCCCTGAATCAGGCGCCAGCGACTGCCTGTTTTTTGGCCTGAGCGCGCAGAACGCGGCGCTTAATGACCTGAGCTTCTACTGGCAGCTTGCGGTTAGGCGTGCTGGTCAGGAAGGCGTCAAGACCACCATTGTGCTCAATGGTGCGCAGGCCGCGGGTTGTAACGCGCATACGCACAGGTGCGTTCAGCGTTTCAGAAATAAGTGACGCTTCCTGCAGGTTAGGCAGGAAACGACGGCGGGACTTGTTGTTGGCATGGCTGACGTTATTGCCGGTCAGCACGCCTTTGCCGGTGATCTGGCAGCGACGGGACATTGTCTCATCCTTGTCTAGTATAAAAAACAGAGGGCCGAGACATTTGCCCGGCGACCACATTCAGGATTGGCGCGGCTTATGGCTTAGCAACCGGCTTCCGTCAAGGGTTGACCTCTTGCTTTCTCGATTTATTCGCCGTTTTCTGCACCCGTAGACGCATGAACTTCGCCTGAGCGCACGCTATTTGCGGCTGAGTCGAGAATACTGAGAATGGTTTCTTTGTCCATGCTGCGCGCCAGCAAACCCAAAGAACCACCCAGCAAAGCAGAAGCAATAGCCAAGGGGGGCTGCTTTTCTTTTATTAAATGCTCAACCGCACTTTCAATCACCATGGCGCAGCGTGCCAGATCTTCTGGTACTTCTGGGTGCTGCTCTGGGGCCTGTGCGTGTGCTGCGGTGTCTGTCATGAACTCTTCATCCTTTTTGTTTTGGCACAGGCGTTTACTCACGCCCGGCCCTTACGATTCGCACAGAAAGCAGCTTAGCTCTGTGCTGTGTCTTTTCCAGCCACCTAGGGGGTGGCTGTATGGTCTACCCCACCCTGTGCAGCCCACATGGCTGCGTAATGCCCATTCTGGGCCAGCAGGGCGTCGTGGGTGCCACGTTCCAGCACTTGCCCCTGCCCCATCACCAAAATCTCGTCTGCATCAACAATGGTGGAGAGCCTGTGCGCTATAACCAATGTTGTGCGCCGCGCTGAAACGGTTTTAAGGGCGGCCTGAATTTCTTGCTCGGTATGTGTGTCCAGTGCGCTGGTGGCCTCGTCAAGCACAAGAATACGTGGGTCTTTTAAAATTGTGCGGGCAATGGCAACGCGCTGCTTCTCCCCCCCAGACAATTTAAGCCCGCGCTCTCCCACCTGCGTTTGGTAGCCATCTGGCAAAGACACAATAAAGTCGTGTATTTGCGCCAGACGGGCTGCGTGCTCTACCTCGGCTGGGGTAGCCCCAAGCCGACCATAGGCAATGTTGTAGCCTATGCTGTCGTTAAACAGCACGGTATCTTGCGGCACCACCCCTATGGCAGCGCGTAGGTCTGCTTGGCGGTATTCTCTTATATCGTGACCATCAACCATGACCGCACCCGACCACACATCGTAAAACCTAAAGAGCAACCGGCTGATGGTTGATTTACCCGCACCAGTAGAGCCAACAATGGCCAACTTCATGCCCGGCTTGGCTGTAAAGCTAACCCCGTGCAAAATTTCACGCTCTGGCCCGTAGCCAAAATGTACGTCTTTAAAAGCAACCTCTGCGGGCGCGGCCCCTTGTAAATGAGCGGCTATGGGGCGCGGGTTTTTAGGGTCGGCCACCTCTATATCTTCTTCTATCAGGCCAAACATGTGCTCAAGATCGACCATGGCTGTGCGAATAGCCGAGTAAACCGAGCCAAGAAAATTAAGCGGCCCATAGAGTTGCAGCAAGTAGGTATTCACCATAACAAACTGGCCAACGGTAATACGCCCGGCCTCTACATCTCGCCCAGCCAGCAGCATAATAAGCGTAAGGGCTATGGCTATAATGGCGGCCTGCCCAAAGTTAAGCGCACCGAGCGAGTATTGCGTTGTCCGTGCAGCTACCTCATACCGGGCCTGCGCCTCATCGTACCGGCGGGCCTCATGGGCCTCGTTCCCAAAATATTTGACGGTTTCGTAATTCAGCAGGCTATCCAACGCCTTGCCGGTTGCTTCTGTATTCGTGTCGTTCATACGCCGCCGAATACCCAACCGCCACGCTGTAAACTTCATGGTGAAAACAATGTAGGCCGCAATCATCAGCACAATAAGGGCCACATACTGCCAGTCAAATAATCGCCAAATAACGGCGCCAACCAGCACGGCCTGCAATATGGTAGGCGAGAGCGACATACCCATACGCAGCAGGGTTTCCACCCCTTCTGTACCCCGTTCAATGGCGCGCGTAACGCCGCCTGTATGCCGGTCTAAATGAAAGCGCAGCGACAGCTTGTGCATATGCTCAAAGCTACGAAACGCAGCCTGCCTTGCCACCCTAAAGCGCACAGGGGCAAATAACGCATCTCGCAGGTTAGTAAGGGCCGCAGATACAAGCCTGACCAGCCCATAACCCACAATAATAGCCGCCGGTGCCCACGCCAAGCTAACGGGGTGAGACAAGCGGTCAACCACGCGGCTATACACCAGTGGCACGGCCAGAGTGGCAAGCTCGCCCCCCACCATAACGCACAGCACAAGCACAACGCGCCACCGCAAGCTGGCATTACCTTGGGGCCAAAGGTAGGGCAGCAAGCGCGAGAGCGTAACAGAGGCCGGTTGTTGGGGCGAACCGGAAACGCGACGTTGACGTGGGGACATATACCCGATGTGCCATGCCTTTTGTATTTTGCAACCCCGCCACACCTTGCTTCCGTGCTGCACAAGCCGGATAAATGGGCAAGAACCCTTTTTTGAGCATAAGCACGACAGGACATTTTATGCCGTCAGACGATACCGCTTTTCTTCGTCATCTTAGGCAGTGCAACACCGCTGTTGTGCCGGGGCCACGCTTTGCCTTTACGTTGGGGGGCAAACAAGCGGGCTGGATAGACCCCACCATTGCAGACCGGTTGGAGCAAGAAGGCCTGGGCAGCCGCACAGCAGGCTTTACGTTAAACGACCCCAGCAAGCTGGAAAGCTTGGGCGAAAAGCTGGCCCAAGAAGGCTTTTACCGCTCGCACCATGAGCTGTTTGACGTAATGCCAGACTTAGGCCAGCCAGCCGTTGCCCGTATAGACCGCGGCGCACTCCCGCTTTTTGGATTGGTAGCCATTGGCGTACATATGAACGGCTTGGTGCGTAAACCTGATGGCCTATACCTATGGACAGGCCGCCGTGCACAAAACAAACGCCTAGACCCCGGCAAGCTAGACCATTTAGTGGCAGGCGGTGTACCGGCAGGCCATAGCCCGCAAGA
This sequence comes from Acetobacter orientalis, assembly GCF_000963965.1. Classification (GTDB taxonomy): domain Bacteria; phylum Pseudomonadota; class Alphaproteobacteria; order Acetobacterales; family Acetobacteraceae; genus Acetobacter; species Acetobacter orientalis. Next base: position 160,590 of record NZ_BAMX01000006.1, on the reverse strand, counting down.
AGCATTGGTAAAAGAAGCCGCTGAAGAAGCCAGTATTGCAGCAGAACTTGCCAGAACCGCGCAAGACGTTGGGCGCATTGTGTACGCCCTTAACCGCCCAGAAGGGCTGCGCCGGGACATTTTATACTGCTACGACCTGTTTTTACCTGAAAGTTTTGAGCCCATTGCCGCCGATGGAGAAGTAGACTCTTTCAGCCTTATGCCGCTCTCACAAGCCTATGCCCTTGTGCGCGACACGGACGAGTTTAAATTTAACGTCAACCTAGTGCTTATAGACCTGTTTTTGCGGCAGGGCTTAATAGACCCGACCTCTGAAACCGGCAGGCTGTTACGTGCAGGCCTAACCGAAGGGCTTTCACCCGCCAGCCCCGGCAAAACGGCGTAAACCACAAAAAAGGCGGCCTCTTTTTAAAGAGCCGCCCTTTTTATTCTTTTAAGCCGTAACGTTTTACGGCTTAGGCAGACATTTTGGCATCAAGCAGTGCTTTGGCTTGGGCCTCGGCTGCTTTCATGCAGGCCAGCAAGCTTTCGCGTATTTCTTCAAGCCGTTTTTTGTCGGTTATTTTCAAACCAAACAAATCTTTCACATAAAACACGTCCACTGCGCGCACGCCGTAGGTGGTAATATGGGCAGAGGCAATCTGGAGGTTTTCCCGGCTCATAGCTGCCGTTACATCGTGCAGCAAACCGGGGCGGTCACGGCCGTTAATTTCAATAACTGTAAAGGTGTTAGAAGCCCCGTTATCTATCACCACACGTGGCGGCACATGAATGGCACGCATACGCAGGGGCATATGCCCAAAACCAGCCTGTGCAATTTCTGCCTTAATATCAATCTGGCCGCTCAGTGCCTGCTCAATAAGGGAAGACAGGCGTGTTAGACGGTGGGTTTCTTCATAGGCACTCCCTACCGTGTCCTGAATCCAGAACGTATCAAGCGCCATGCCGTGCATCATGGTATGAATCCGAGCATCGACAATAGACGCACCAGCCAGCGCCAAAGCCCCCGCAATTTTTGAGAACAGCCCCGGCACGTCTATGGAGTAAACGGTTACCTCCGTCACGCCACGCGCTGGTAGCGGCAACACCTCAACAGTAAGCGGGGCTTCACGCGCATCAGCATCTCTTATAAGGCGGGCATGGCGTTTGTGGGTTTCGTGGTCGAAAGACAACCAGTAACCGGCGTAACCCAGTTCCAAAAAGCGTTCGATATCGGGCTGAGGTATGCCGTCTTCGGCCAAAATTTCTGCTGTAATTTCTTTAGCGTGGCGTACACGCACGTCACGCTCGGTCGTGGCAAGGCCGCCTGCCAGCACTTCAGCCACGCGCACATAAAGCTCGCGCAGCAAAGTGGCTTTCCATGCGTTCCACACGCGCGAGCTTACAGCCCGCATATCCACAATGGTCAGCAACAGCAGCAAACGCAACCGCTCAGGAGACTGCACAATATCTGCAACGTCCAGAATGGTTTTGGGGTCGTCAATATCACGTTGGAAGGCCGTGTGGCTTAGCAGCAAGTGGTGTAATACCAGCCAAGAAACGGTTTCGGTTTCTTCGCCCGACATACCCAGTTTTGGGCACAACTCGGCTGCAATTTCTGAACCAATTTCAGAGTGGTCTCCGCCCCGCCCTTTGGCCACATCGTGCAATAATACGGCCATATATAAGGCACGGCGAGAATGCAGCCCTTTAACCAGCTCATACGCAACCGGTATTTCATCTGCCATGCGGCCAGAGGCCACCTCGTCCATAATGCGTATGGCTTCTATTGTGTGCTCATCGACCGTAAACACATGGTAGGTGTCAAACTGCATTTGCCCGACAATGCGCGCCCAGTCGGGAATAAGACGGCCAAAAATGCCGGTTTCGTTTAAAATATGCAGCCAGTGCGCATGGCCCGGTGGGGCGTGCTGCTCATAACTGGTCATAACCTGCGCTTCAGAATCAGACGGCATGGCCACTTCACGGCGGCGGCGGCCTGTTGTTTCTATCTGCGGTGCTTCACCACAGAGCAGGTCAAGAAAAATACGGGCTGCTTCAGGGTCTTCACGCAGTTCTACCGCGCGGCGCTCCCACCGAATAAGCTGGTGGCGGGCCAAGGGGTGCAGCGGCCTGCGGCGCATACGCGCCCAGTCTAGCAACTGCATCATTTTAAGCGGCTCTTTATCAAACGAGATACCGCGTTCTGGCAAAATCTGGCCGTCTATCAGGGTAAAGCCTGCCTCACGCATGGCCTCATCTGGTTTAACGGCAATGGCTACTGGCCCTTGTGCCTGCCTTAGTACGGCTGGCTCAAGCACATGGGTTAGGCGCATAACCTCACGCGCGGTCAGGAAGTAGTGGCGCATAAAACGCTCTACCCCATTTTGGCGACCATGCCGGGTGTAGCCCATACGTGCGCCAATAACGGGCTGCATATCAAACGTAAGGCGTTCTTCTGCCCGCCCAGCCACGTAATGCAGGTGCAGGCGTACAGTCCATAAAAAGTCCCACGAGCGGCGGGCACGGGCTGCTTCCTGCTCGGTTAAAATACCCATCCAAATAAAGTCTGGGGCAAGCAGGTCTGTTACGTGGCGGGTACCAAACGTGTTGCGGCACATCCAATAGAGTGTTTGCAAATCTCGCAGGCCACCACGGCCTTCTTTTATGTTTGGCTCTACCAGATAGGGGCTGTCCCCAAAGCGGCGGTGGCGTTCTAGCCTTTCACGCCGCTTGTCATGAATAAAGCCAGCGGCACCTGCCTCAACGCACGCCACAATGTAGCGGGCCTCAAACATGGCAAAAAGGGCACCATCGCCAGCCAGCAGGCGGGCATCAAGCAGGGCTGTGCGTACGGTTGTGTCTTTGCGGGCTTCTTCTATGCACTCTGTAATCGTGCGGGTGGCATGCCCAACTTTAAGGCCCAAGTCCCACAGAAAATAAAGAACATATTCAACCAGACGGTGGGCATCATGTGCGTTGCCCTCATCGGTAAGAAAAAGCAGGTCTATGTCGCTAAAGGGGGCAAGCAGGCCGCGCCCGTAGCCGCCGGTAGCCGCCACAACCAAGTTGCTGCCACTACGGTTTTCCTGTGTGCCCTCACCCACTATACCCGGTGTGGCAGTAGCCCGCAGGGCTAGGTCTACAATGCCGCGTACCAGCACGTCGGTAAAAGCCGCTATCTGCTTGGCAGAGGCCGCACCTTTAAGCTCGTGCTTTTCAAAACGCGCACGAATATCTGCCTGGTAGCGGGCCAAATAGCGCCTAAAAATTGCCACGGCCTCGTCCCGTTGGGGGGTGGCACTGTCATGCGGCGTTGCGTCCCTTAGCTCACGGGCAAGGCAGGCTGCCAACCCTTCTGGCGTAAGGCGGGCCAATGCAGCGACGTCGGGTTGCCCGGAGGCTGTATTTACGGGGGCGTTGGGCATTGCGGGCGAGTTCTGCTCCAAGGGACAGGGCTGTTCGGTCTAAGCTAACTTAACTATGCGTAGCTGGTGTTTCATGTTGCACTGCTTCTTTATGAAGTTCGTACAACATGTCCAGTGCGGCACGTGGGGTCAGGCTATCTGGGTTAAGGTCTACCAAGCGCTTTCTTAGCGTATTTTCTTCGTCTTGCGGTAATATCTTCTGCGTGTCGAACAGCGGCAAGGGCTTAGGCCCGGTTGCATTATTGTGCTCAAGCTCACGCAATAAGCGGCCCGCCCGCTCTACAACAGATGTGGGTACACCAGCCAGTTTAGCAACATGCACACCCCAGCTTTTTTTGGCTGAACCCGCCAAAACCTCATGTAAAAACACAATCTGGCCCCGCCATTCCCGCACAGCCATAGTGTGCGGCGAAAGCCTTGGCAGAGTATCAACAAGGTCTGAGAGTTCATGAAAATGCGTTGCAAAAATTGCACGGCAGCGCACCGTAGAATGCAAAGCCTCCAGCACGGCCCAGGCAATGGCCAAACCATCTAGCGTTGCGGTACCACGCCCAATTTCATCTACCACCACCAAAGAGCGTGGGCCTGCTTGGTTAAGAATGGCGGCGGTCTCGGTCATTTCAACCATAAAGGTAGAACGCCCGCGTGCGAGGTCATCTGATGCCCCAACGCGTGAGAACAACTGGTCTACCACGCCAATATGGGCTTTTTCTGCCGCAACGGGAAAACCACCCTGCGCCAAAATAACCGACAAAGCCGTTTGCCGTAAAAAAGTAGACTTACCGGCCATGTTTGGCCCGGTAAGCAACATAACCCGGCGCTTGGGTGAAAGGTCGCAGCCGTTAGGAGTAAAGCGCGTGCCTTTTGGCAAAGCGGCCTCTACCACCGGGTGCCGACAGGCGTGCAGGTCAAACGCGCCATCATCGCTCACCACTGGGCGGCACCAGCTCCCGCCCGTAGCCAGCGTTGCGCAAGACTGCAACACGTCTAAAACCGCCAAAGCCTTGGCTAAAACCGGCACGTCCTGCTCTGCCAACACAGTATCGGCCAGTGCATTAAACAGCGCTTTTTCACGCACTGCGGCACGCTCTGCCGCTTCGGCAATGCGGGCATCTAGCCCTGATAATTCTTCGGTTGAAAAACGCGCATTGCTGGCCGTGCCCTGCCGGAACATCAGGTCATCACGGTCTTTCATGCGGGCACTGGCAGCTACGGGCACCTCAATAACGTAACCAAGCTGCGCATGATGCTTGATTTTAAGCGTATTAACCCCGAATCGGGTTGCGTAATCTGCCTGCAACCCGGCCACAATACGCCGTGAGTTATCGCGCAGGCCACGGTAGCCGTCTAACTCACCATCGTACCCTGCGGCTATAACACCGCCATCTTCTAAGCGTGCGGGTAGGTCCTCGGCTAAAGCGCGGGTTAATTCAGCTTGCAGGCCGGTTGCCACACCAAGGCTGCTCACGGCGCGGGCCAAATAAGGGGGCAGGTTAGCGTGCAGGCCACCCAGCACAGCGGCACAGGCACGGGCTGCCGCCAAACCATCGCGCACGGCGGCAAGGTCTCGGGGTTGGCCACGCCCTAAAGACAGCCGCCCAAGGGCGCGTGCAATATCGGGCGCTTTTTTCAAACACTCACGCAGGCCATCCCGGCTTGTTGTGCCCTCACTTAACCAAACCCACCCCTCTTGGCGGGCAGCAATGCGGCCTATGTCGGTTAAGGGGGCAGCCAGCCACTCTGCCAGCAAACGCGCACCGGCAGCCGTTACGGTATGGTTTACGGCTGAAAACAGCGTGTGCTCCATACCACCATCTCGGGCGCGCAAAATATCTAAGCTGGCCCGAGTCGCGGGGTCTATACCCAGTATGCCGCCATCTGTTTGTGGGCTTGGGTGGGCAAGGCGCGGCAGTTTACCCGCTTGGCTACGTTGCACATATTCTACCGCCAAAGCTGCGGCTACAGCCTCTTCATCTGTAAAAGTACCAAACGCATCTAGGCTTGCCACACTAAAGGCTGATGCAAGGCGCTGGCGGGCAGCTTCTATACCCGGCACCAGCACATCTGGTGCACGGCAGCCCTCAAAGTCCCCCAACGCCAATGTGGGGAGGGCCAAAATTTCTGCCGGGTCTAACCGCCCCAGAAGGCCCGCAAGGTTGCGCGCACTCAGTTGAGCTGTTTCAAAAAGCCCGGTAGAGACATCAATCCATGCCGCACCCAGCGTGTCTTCTGCTTGCGCAGCAGCACTGGCCGCTTTGCCTTTGCGCCCCTTACCTGTGCCAGCAGCCCCGCCAACCAAGGCCAGCAACAGGTTGGAGCGGCCGGGCTCAAGCAGTTCATCTTCTGTTAAAGTGCCCGGTGTCACCACGCGCACAACGGCCCGTGCCAGCGGGCCTTTGGCAGCCCCTTTGCCTTTACGGGGGGCTTCGGTTTGCTCTGCCACCGCCACCCTAAACCCGCGCCTTATAAGGCGGGCTAGGTAAGCAGACGCCGCACCAACAGGCACCCCACACATGGAGATAGGCTCACCCCCGTGGCTACCACGGGCAGTAAGCGCAATATCAAGCGCTGCGGCTGCCGCAGTAGCATCATCAAAAAACAGCTCGTAAAAATCGCCCATGCGAAAAAAGAGCAGAGCTTCTGGATTTTCCGCTTTTAGCGCAAACCATTGCGCCATGGCGGGGGTGGCACCCTCAGGAGAATAACGCGTCATGGCGCGTATCATACGGGTGTGGGTGGCAGGAGCAACAGCCTTCACGCACCCTTTTTTACAAGTTTGCACAATGCGGCTGTCACCTGCTGCACAGGCTCATGCCACGGGGCGTTCCCCTCACCCGGTTTTGGCTGCGTGATGACATGCGTATGGGGGTACCACAGGCTCATAACCTGCCCCTGCCCCCCAACTTTGGTGGAAGCCTTTGCCCACCGCCAGTCTCCACCAAAGCGGTTAAGTAGCCATGTTGGCTTGCCCAGTAAGCCCGCCAGATGCACCACGGCAGTATCAACACTCACCACACAGTCAAGTGTGGCAATAAGGCGGGCTGTTTGCAGCATATCGCCCTGCGGCAAAGGCGTTAACGTAAACGGGCTCTTATGTGCCTCTGGCTGTAAAGCCTGCACCGTTATACCGGGTAGCGTACATAATGGCTCTAAGACTGTAAGCTCTATAGAACGCCGTTTATCAAAACGGTACGTAGGGTTACCAGACCAGCATAGCCCTATACGCAAGCCCTGCTGCTTTTTTTCAGGCGCCAGTAGGGGCTGCTTAAAACGTGGCAGCCACGCAAACGGCGCACTCATCCCCATTATATGCGGCAAACTCAGCACAGAACATGCTGATACAGCACCGTGCGTATGGGCCGTCTCGCCCCGCGCCACAACCTGCACAGTATATGTGCCTTCAAAGACAATATGCGCCACCAAAGAGCACAGCACTTGGGGCACCACCAACACCACAGGCGTGCGGCATGCTGCGGCATTCACATACCGTAAAAAATGCAGGCAATCGCCCAAGCCTTGCTCGGCATAGAGCAGCACCGGCTGTGTTTGGGCCTGCCCTTGCCATGCAGGCAACGTTGTAAAGGCCCCTCCGATTTGTAAGTTTTTCCGGGCCTCAAAACAGGCCCAGCCTTCTTTAAAACGCCCTTCTGTCAACAGCACTGTCGCTAGGTTAAACCTTGCCCGCGCCCGCTCAAGTGCTGTGATGTTGGGGGTTGCCTCCACCTGCCTAAAAAGGGCCTCGGCTTGCGTATAATAGCCCATATCGCTCAAAGCTGTGCCGTAATTTGTCGCGATACGGGCATCATGCGGGGCAAGTTTTCTGGCTTGCTCTAAGGCCTGCATAGCCTCTGGCAAGGCGCCAAGGGCCAGGTTGCTCAACCCCACATTATTTTGGGTTTCTGCGGCCTCTGGCTGTAAGTTGGCAGAGCGCTGCCCTATTGAGCGTGCCTCTGCAAAGTCTCCTTTGGCGTAAAGGGCCGCCCCATAATTCGCTAATGCTGCCGCATTATCTGGCAGCGCTTGCGCTACAGCGCCAAAAAACGGTGTAGCCTCTGGCAGTTTATCGGCCCGCTCTAGCAATAAAGCGTGCTGGTTTTGTGCCAAAATACTGTGCGGTGCTATGGCTACCGCGTGGCGAGAAACAACAAGTGCCTCTGCCATTTGCCCATGGCGGGCCAAAAATGCGGCAAGTGCGACATGCCGTTCACTCTCAAGGGGGCGCAAACGCACAGCGTTGCGCAGGGCTTGGGCCGCATTATCAAAACGACCTAACGCCTCTAGTGCTTCTGCCATAAGTTGGTGCGGCCTTGGGTCTCGTGGGCTTTGCATAATGGCAACATGCAGGGCTGCGCGGGCTGCTTCAGCATGACCAAGGGCCAAGAGTGCCTGCCCCTGCGTACTATAAAAATGTGGCTGGCTTTCTAACTCCAGTGCTTTGGCCACGCACTGCACTGCAGCTTGCGCGCTGCCATTAGCCAGAGCCACACACCCAAAAGCGTGCCATGCCGCGCCATCTTGTGGGTTTTGGGCAAGGTGTGGGCGTAACAGCGTGGCCGCTTGCTCGGCCTTGCCTTGCGCTAGAAGGCCTAAGGCTGTCTCAGCTAGCGTTAGGGGGGTATGGGGGCTGGCTGTGTGCATAACGAACCCTGCCTTTGTGGCACCAAAATACAAGCGTGTTGCACATTATGGCACCTATAGGCACAGCAACACATTCCGCAAAGCGTACACCTGCATTATGGTAGCACCATGACTACTGCCTATCAGACGCTTGAGCGCCACTTTGCCCGCCTGTCCTCCCTCAGTGATGCCCTTGGCATTTTGTCGTGGGACAAAGAAGTGATTATGCCGCATGGGGCCGCTGGCCGCCGTGCCGATACGCTGGCAACGCTTGCCGGCCTGCGCCATGAGATTTTGACAGCCCCCGCCATGGCAGACCTGCTAGCCACGGCAGAAGCACAAGCCGGTACAGCCCTAAGTGCTTGGCAAAAAGCCAACCTTGCCGAAATGCGGCGTAACCATACCCATGCCACCGCCCTACCCGGTGACTTGGTAGAAGCCCTTACCCAAGCCACCACACGCAGCGAAATGGCATGGCGTGAAGCCCGCGAAAACAGCGACTACGCAAGCTTTCTGCCGCACTTAACAGAGGTGCTCAACCTAACCCGCCAAACCGCAGCCGCAAAAGCACAGGCGCTGGGCCTTAGCCACTATGATGCCCTGCTCGATTCGTTTGATCCCGGCACGCGGCAAGCCCATATCGACCCTATTTTTACCCAACTGCAAAAAGACCTGCCCGGCCTTATTGCCACCGTTCTGGAAAAACAGGCGTCTCTGCCCGCTATGCAGCCGTTGCAGGGGCCGTTTGCCATACCCCAGCAAGAAGCCTTGGGCCGCAGGCTTATGCAGCGCCTTGGCTTTGACATGACCCGTGGCCGCCTAGACGTAAGCACCCACCCGTTTTGTGGCGGTGCCACTTACGATGTGCGCCTGACCACCCGCTACCAAGAGGCAGACTTTATACCCGCCATGATGGGGGTTTTACACGAAACTGGCCACGCCATGTACGAGCAAGGCTTGCCAGCAGACTGGGTCTCCCAACCTGTTGGACAAGCTGGCGGCATGACCCTGCATGAAAGCCAGTCTCTGCTCATTGAAATGCAGGTTTGCCGCTCCCGCGCATTTGTTGAATGGGTAGCCCCGCACCTGCGTGAGGCTTTTTCTGCCCCCAACACCACCACGTGGCAGCCAGAAAACCTGCACCGCCACCTTACCCACGTGCAGCCCGGCTTTATTCGTGTTGATGCAGATGAAGTGACCTACCCCGCCCATATTTTAGTGCGCTACCAGCTTGAAAAAGCCATGATAAGCGGTGACCTGCCCTTAGCAGACCTACCAGCCGCCTTTAATGACGGCATACACACCCTGCTTGGCCTAAAAGTGCCCAACGACCAACACGGCTGCCTGCAAGACATTCATTGGCCGGAGGGGCTGTTTGGCTACTTCCCGTGCTATGCGTTGGGGGCTATGGCGGCAGCGCAGTTCCGGGCCGCGGCGTATAAGCAGGCACCAGACTGCGCCACGGCTGTTGCAAACGGAGACTTTGGACCACTTATGCACTGGCTACGCACCAACGTGCATAGCCGAGCCAGCAGTGCCTCCATGCCGCAAATTTTAAACGATGCCACAGGCTCACCGTTAACGGCAGAGGCCTATCTTACCCATATCCGCCGCCGTTATCTGGATCGTGCGCCAGACGCATAAAACAGCTTGGGGGCATACGGCCCCCACCTTGGGCAGCCGTGCGCCATGCACATAATGCGGTTGCCTCTTGCTCCAAACGGGCAGAAACTAGCCACCATGTTTCTGCTGTCATGCCGTAAGGCTTTTTTGCCAATGCCCTTTCTGCTTTCTCCCTCCCTTTTGTCCCGCATGGCTATAGCGGGGGTAGCGGCTGCCACGTTAGCCATTGCATTGCCCACAACACCCGCGCTGGCGTTGCATATGCCCAAAGTGGCCGAACTCTCAGGCTCGGCCCTAACCCCCGCCATACAGTCAGACAAACAAGTGTGGGACGCAGTGGTGCCGCTGCCCGACGGCCGGTTTGTGCTGCAAGCCCCTATCTGGGTTGGCAATACTGGCCCCCAGCTTTCTATCCGGGCCACAGATGGCACCTTTGCCCCCTACCCCGATACAGCATGGAACGCCACAGAAGGTGAGCCTAGCCAACGTATTGTGAGTGCCGCAGGCTTAACCCTTATGGCTGATGGTACGTTGTGGGTGCTGGATAGCGGCGTACCCAACCATAAAGCGGCCCCCATAGCCCCCCCAAAACTGGTGCAGATTGATACCCACCAAAACAAGGTTGTGCGCACACTCACGCTAGAGCAAAAAGCCCTACACCCTGAAAGTATTGTGTCTGGCGTAGCCGTCCATGCAGACACCGCTTACGTGGCAGATTCTGGCATTGGCGGTATTTTGGTCATAGACCTTAAAACAGGGTCTACCCGCCGCTTTTTAGACCGGCACCCAAGTTTGGTGGCCACGCGCCCCATAACTACCCCACAAGGGCCTGTGCATTCTACCAATGGTAATTTGCTTGCCATAGATGCCAGCATGATAGCCGTAAGCCCAGATGGGAAATGGATTGTGGTGCAACCCCCCGGCGGCTACCTCTCCCGTGTTGAAACCAGCATCTTTACAGACCCAGACGTAACCGCCGCCGCACTGGAAGAAAGCGTAACCCAGTGGTTTAAAACCCCGGCCCTCGGCGGCATGACCATTGGGCCAGATGGCACGCTATATTGGTCAGACATCAGCACGGGCAGTATTTTAAGCTACACAACAGGCCGCGTACCCCGCCGCTTAATAACAGATAACCGGCTAAAATGGCCTGCCACACCGGGGCTGGATACCTCTGGCCACCTCTATGTGCCCGCAGCCCAGCTAGACCACACCGCCGCCTTTACGGGTGGCCAGTCTAGCATTGTCTGGCCGGTTACGGTTTACAAGCTAGACCTGCCAACCACTCCGCCACCCACGTAAAAACCGCCAAAGTAGCCCTGCCCTATGTTGAAGCCCGCCTGACAGGCCCATATAGGGTGCACAAGCCTACTTCGCGCCACTCCTTATTCAGGGTATAACCTGCGCATGCGCTATATTTCGACCCGGGGGAAGGCTCCCGCTCTTTCGTTTTCTGACGTTCTGCTGACAGGTCTGGCCGAAGATGGCGGCCTGTACCTACCAGAAACATGGCCCACCTTCTCGCAAGAAGAGTGGCGCGCCATGCGTGGCCTGCCCTACCCAGAGCTGGCAGCCCGCATTCTGGCCCCCTTTGTTGGCAACGACATAGATACACAAACCCTGCGCCAGCTCTGTGCCAAAGCCTATGCCGGTTTTGACCACCCCGCCATTGTGCCCCTTACGCAGGTAGAAGACGGCCTGTTTGTACAAGAGCTGTTTCATGGCCCAACGCTGGCTTTTAAAGATATGGCCATGCAGGTGCTGGGCCAGCTTTTTGAGCATGTGCTTACCCAGCGCGACAGCCACGTAACCATTGTTGGCGCAACATCGGGTGATACCGGGTCTGCCGCTATTGAAGCCTGCCGCGGTCGCAACCGCCTGTCTGTTGTTATTCTGCACCCCAAAGGCCGTACCTCTGAGGTACAGCGCCGGCAGATGACCACCGTGCTTGAACCCAACGTGACCAATCTGGCCGTTGAAGGCACATTTGATGACTGCCAAGACTTAGTAAAAGCCTGCTTTGCAGACCTTCCCTTCCGTAAAGACATGCACCTGTCTGCGGTTAACTCCATTAACTGGGCGCGTATTGCTGCACAAATTCCTTACTATGTGTACGCAGCGCTTAATTTTGGCGCCCCAGACCGTGATGTCTCTTTTGCCGTACCAACAGGTAATTTTGGCAATATTCTCGCCGCTTGGGCTGCCCGTAAAATGGGCCTGCCTGTGCGCCACCTGTGCATTGGCTCTAACCGCAACGACATTCTGACCCGCTTCTTGAATGCCAACGACATGACCATGAAAGAGGTCGTGCCCAGCCTGTCTCCCTCTATGGATATTCAGGTTTCGTCCAACTTTGAGCGTTTGCTGTTTGAATTGCTAGACCGCGATGCCGCAGCTTGCGCGCGTATCATGACTACCTTCCGCCAAAGCGGGCATATGGATGTGCCAGAGCAGGTTTGGGAAAAAGCCCGCACGCTTTTCTCTGGCCTTGCCCTTGACGACGCGGCAACAGAAACCGAAATCAGAAACCTGCACCAAAAGTCTAACTATCTGGCAGACCCGCACAGTGCCATTGGTATTGCCGCAGGCAGGCGCTTTCGTGAAGCAGGCGTGCCTATGGTCGCTATGGCCACCGCCCACCCGGCAAAATTCCCAGATGCCATGGTCGCTGCAACCGGTATTCACCCAGCACTGCCCGTACATCTAGAAGACCTCTTCTCGCGTGAAGAGCGCTACCGCACCATTCCGGCTACGGCCGATGCGGTTAAAGATGCCGTACGCTCTGCGGTGCTCAGCAACGCAGAGTAATTTTTCTCTTTTTTCTTCTCTCTCAGGCCGCTTCGTGCGGCCTTTCCTTTCAGGACAAGAATGACGACCGACCCGATCAATCTGACCCGCCTTCCCTCCGGCCTGACCGTTGTAACCGAACGTATGGAACGTGTTGAAACCGTTTCTTTCGGGGCCTACGTGTCTACTGGCACGCGTGATGAAACTGCTGAAGAAAACGGGGTTTCCCACTTTCTTGAGCATATGGCCTTTAAAGGCACCACCAGCCGCTCTGCCCTGCAAATTGCCGAAGAAATTGAAAATGTAGGCGGCCATATCAACGCCTACACCGCGCGGGAACAGACAGCATTTTACGTCAAACTGCTGAAAGAAAACCTTGATCTGGGCGTTGATATTATTGGCGATATCTTAACCCACTCTACCTTTGACCCCACCGAGGTTGAGCGTGAGCGCGGCGTTATTTTACAAGAAATTGGGCAGGCAAACGACACGCCAGATGATGTGGTTTTTGACCACTTCCAAGCAGCGGCCTTCCCTAACCAGCCCATGGGCCGCCCAACACTGGGTACAGAAGCGCTTATTGAGCACATGCCGCGTGAAACGCTTATGCGCTACATGACCAGCCACTACACCACCAGCAACATGGTTGTGGCGGCCGCAGGCAATCTGTACCACGAAGATGTGGTAAAACGCGTACAGCAGCATTTTGCAGACCTGCCTACCACAGCCCAAATTCCTACCCCCTCTGCCAGCTATGCAGGCAGCGAGTTCCGGCAGGAAAAAGACCTTGACCAAGCCCATGTTGTGCTAGGCTTCCCCTCTGTTGGGTTTAACGACCCCGACTATTACGCAGCCCTTCTGCTTTCCATGCTGCTTGGTGGCGGTATGTCTTCACGCCTGTTTCAAGAAATTCGTGAAAAGCGCGGGCTGGTTTATTCGGTCTATTCCTTTAACGCCCCCTTTGCCGATGGCGGCCTGTTTGGCATTTACGCAGGCACGGGCGAAAAACAATGCGCTGAGCTTGTTCCTGTTACCCTAGAAGAGTTGCGTAAAGTGCAGCTTGCTGTCGGGCCAGAAGAACTCGCACGCGCACGCGCCCAGCTTAAAGCCTCCCTGCTTATGTCTTTAGAAAGCACCGGCAGCCGGTGCGAGCAGATAGCACGCCAGCTCCAGCTTTTTGGCCGCATTATTCCGGTTGCAGAAACCGTGCAGCGTGTTGAAGCCGTCACCCAAGCCGATATTTGCCGTGTTGCTGCCCGTATTTTCCGCCAGCAACCAACACTGGCGGCCCTTGGCCCCATTAGCCACGTGCCATCGCTGAGCAGTATTTCGGAGAAACTGGTCGCATGACAGAGCAAACCCTCACCAAACTCTCTGACCTGATAGCCCGCGCCCGCGCTGCGGGTGCCGATGCCGCCGATGCCGTGTTTATTTCAAGCACGGCCATTGGCGCTGGTGTCCGCAACGGCACAACAGAAGACCTTGAACGCTCAGAAACCACAGACCTAGGCCTGCGGGTTTTTACCGGCCAGAAGTCTGCCATTGTGTCTGCCACAACCTTGGCACCGGCCCGGTTTGAGGGCTTGGTTGAGCAAGCTCTGGCCATGGCCCGCGTTTTGCCAGATGACCGCTTTGCTGGCCTTGCAGAACACAGCCTAACCGGTACCCACACCACCAACACCCTAGACTTGGCAGATACCGCCGAGCCAGACGCAAAAGCTCTGCTAGCCCGCGCAACCGAGGGTGAACAGGCTGCTCTTGCCATAAAGGGCGTTACCAACAGCGCAGGTAGCAATGCCTCTTGGGGCCGTACAGAGGTAAGCCTTGTTACCTCCCAAGGCTTTGCAGGCCACTATGCCCGTACTAGCCATTCAACATCAGTTTGCGTGCTAGCTGGCCAAGGCGAGACCATGCAACGCGACTATGACTACCATAGTACCGTACACCTAGCAGACCTTGAAAACGCCGCCGAGTTGGGCCGCAAGGCCGGGGCCAATGCTGTAGCACGCCTCAACCCAACCCGGCCCCGTACTGGGCGCTACCCGGTTGTGTTTCACCCCCGTGTTGCCAACAGCTTTTTGCAGCATTTTATTGGGGCCATTAGCGGGGCTAGCATTGCGCGTGGTACGTCTTTTTTAAAAGACAAACTCAACCAGCGCATTTTTGCTGAGGGTGTGAGCATTACCGATGACCCCACGCGCCCCCGTGGCCTCCGCTCCCGCCCGTTTGATGGTGAGGGCACACACGCCACACCCTTGGCACTGGTACAAAACGGTGTGCTGCAAACTTGGTTGCTCGATAGCCGTAGCGCACGGCAGTTGGGCCTAACCAGCAATGGCCGTGCTGCGCGTGGCACCTCTGGCCCACCGGCACCTTCCCCCACTAACTTGGCCTTAGCACCCGGCGCACTCAGCCCCACCGCGCTTATGGCGGATATCAAGGAGGGGCTGTTTATTACCGAAATGATGGGCTCTTCCATCAATGGTTTAACGGGCGACTATAGCCGGGGGGCCTCGGGCTTTATGATCCGTGATGGGCAGTTAGCCGAAGCCACGGCTGAATTTACGCTAGCAGGCAACCTGCTCGATATTTTTGCGTCTTTTATTTTGGCGAACGATTTGGTGTTCCGTTTTGGCACCAACGCCCCCACATTAAGGACAGATGCCCTCAATGTTGCCGGGGCCTAACCCTGTGGAGACACGAACAACCGTGAAAAAGCGCTATCTTTCTTCTGTTCTAACTGCCCTGCTGGCCGTGAGCCTACTTGGTGGCCCGCTGGCATACCACGCAGATGCCCGCCCCGGTCAGGGCAGTTCTATGGGCAGCCGTGGTAGCCGCACATGGAGTGCTCCACCACCCACACGCACAAGCCCTTATGGCGCAGCCCCGATGGATCGCTCCATTACCCCACGCAGCGGGCCAAGCGGCTATGGGGCACAAGCCCCTTACGGCCAAGGCATGGGCGCACAAGCCATGCGGCCCCGCCACCCATTTTTAACGGGGCTGGCTGGTGGCCTGTTGGGGGCTGGCCTGTTTGGGCTTTTGAGCGGCCACGGCATTATGGGCGGTGTGCATAGCTTCTTTGGCTTTATTGGCCTGCTGTTCCAGATTGCTCTTATTGTGTGGGTTGTTATGTGGCTTGTACGCCGCTTTTCAGGCAATCGGGCAAGTGGTACCAATGGTGGTAACAATTTTGGGTTTTCAAACGGCAGTGCCAACGCAGGCCCACCGCTTTCAACCCCACGCCCTGCTGCCCAACAATCTTCTGACCTCGCTATTAATGCAGCTGACTATCAGGCTTTTCAGCAAACCCTGCTTGATATTCAAAATGCGTGGAACCAGCAGAATATTCCGGCCATGCAGCAAATGGCCACGCCCGAAATGGTATCTTACTTCAACCAACAGCTTGCTACCTTGGCCGCCCAAGGTGCACGCAATGTTGTGTCTGATGTACACTTTATTCAAGGTGACCTAGCAGAGGCTTGGCAAGAAGCAGGCATGGACTACGCAAGCGTTGCCATGCGCTACAGCCTGATAGACCTAACCACCAACGCAACAGGCCAAGTGCTGCAAGGCAGCTCAACCGAGCCAGTGACGATTACAGAACTCTGGACATTCACCCGCCCCTCACGCGGGGGGCGCTGGTTGCTCTCAGCCATTCAGCAAACCAGTGGCAACTAACTTCTAACTACCACCCTCCGCCCCTACCCAGGCGGAGGGTTTTTTAATGCTCACACAGGCTTACCTTATGCTTTACCTTGAAATTGCAGTTTTAGTACTGGCGTCTTCAGCCTCGGCTTTTGGCATTTTTATGCATTACTGGAACAAGCGCCAACTCGCTGACCTCAAACAAGAAGTCATCAAACTTCAAGAACACGGCGTGCCTGTTAAAATGGAAGAAGTGCTGCCCCCACACACAACAGCCGCCGAAAAAGCCACACACTAAAAGAAGCAACATTCGGTTTTATTGTACCCCACACAAAGAGCCTTACCCAAAACCACCTACGCCTATAGAGCCGTTTAGCATACCTTAGAGCCCCATTAAAAAAGCGCCTTAGCCACACAGGCTGGAGGTGCTTTTTTGTATTTGTGTACACGTACCAACCTTTACCCTTAGAGGGTTGAACTCCCTCATTAACGCCCAAGCTTTCCAAGCCCCTCGGTTCCAGCACCTTCCCAACAAAAAAGCCCTGCGCTCTCAGCACAGGGCTTTTTTAATTAAAGGTCTTAAACCTTACTATGGCAGGCTTACACATGCCCCAAGGTTAGGCCGTACATAATAGCGGCCAACAGCCCCATAAACACCAACATAGCGCGTACACGGCCATTTTGGCGTTTCTGTTTTTCAAGCAATTCGGCTTGGGTCAGGTCTGTCTTCATAGTTAAGCCCCCAACCAAATCTGCAATGCGTGGTCTGCTAACAACCCACAAAACAGCAGGAACAAATATGCTAACGAAAAACGGAAAGAAATACGCGCGGCCTTGTCGCCTTTAAGGCTTACGCCGTTTGCATCTTGCTCTTCGCGCAATACACGCACGGCACAGGCAATAAACCCAAGGCCCAACACAAGTGCTGTTGTTGTATAAACCCAGCCACAAAGATGCAGAAAGGATGGCACCAGAGAAATAGCCAACAACACAAGGGTATAGCCAAAAATCTGCCAGCGCGTATGCCGTGCGCCTTTAACCACGGGCAACATAGGAATACCGGCACGGCCGTAATCTTTACAGGCATACAAAGACAGCGACCAAAAATGCGGGGGTGTCCAGAAAAACACAATACCGAACATAACAACCGGCAAAATAGCCATATGCCCAGTAGCCGCAGCCCAGCCTATCATGGGTGGGAAAGCCCCAGCCGCACCGCCAATAACAATGTTTTGCGGCGTAGAACGCTTAAGCCACATTGTATAAATAACGGCATAAAAGAAGATAGAAAAAACCAGAATACCCGCTGCCAACGCGTTTGTTGCTACCCACATTAAGCAAACAGACAGGCAAGATAAGCCTACACCATAAGCAAGAGCTTCTTGCTCTGGTATACGCCCACCGGGAATAGGCCGCGTAATGGTACGCTGCATCACGGCATCAATATCGCGGTCAAACCACATATTAATGGCGCCAGCAGCACCCGATGCCAAACAAATACAAAAAATAGCAACGACAGCCTGAAACAGCGAAATATGGCCGGGGGCCATAAACATACCCGCTGCCCCCGTAAACACGACCAGCGAAATAACCCGCGGCTTTAAAAGCTGCACCCAGTCTTTTGCTGTTGTGCCAACACGGTCGGCCTTAAAGCGTACCCGCTCCGCAATGGGGGCGTTTGCTAGTGTGTCGCTCATAAAGACACCACCTGCGCCCGAGCAGTGTGGCCCTGCCTCTGAGCTGCCTGCATAGAGGTATTACGGCTCAGGCTAAGGCCCATAGCCACCAAAAAACACACGCCAGAGAGAACAAACAAAGCACCACTTGCAACTTGGCACAACATAGGCAGGCCGGGCACAGCCAGCACGGTGGCGGCACTCATGCTCACAAACTGCGCCACGGCAAAGCTTTTAGGGTACCAACGGTCGCAAACCTCGCCCCGCCATAGGTACAGACCACAGAATACTGCAAACAGCGTACCAAATTGCAAAGCAGAATGGAGGCCTTCAGCTTGCACAAATTGGCTTACCCAGCCTGTAGACACAACCACCAAAAAGCCCAAAGCCCAAAGCATGGGCACACGCAGTGCAATATGCGACCGCCAAGCGCCTGCCATCCAAACCACAGCCAGTAAAACAGAAGCCAAAGTGGCAGCGCTTAAAACCAGAGAGCCAGACGTGCTAAGCAGGCTTGGCTGCACCATACCAGCCACACCCGCAGCAAAAACGCCTTTTACCCACACAACCGAACAAACTGCCGCAGCTAAACCCATAAGGGTTACCACCGCCCGTTTAGAGAAGCGCACAGACTGTGCCGCGGTTTCAAACACAATACCAAACCCGACCAATAGGGTCACAAGGGCTACAGGTTGTGCAAAACCATCAAGCAGCGTGCGCGAAAAAGATGTACCGTTTAACGCACCACGTGTTGCAACAGCTGCAAGCACAGGTACGGTAAAAAGTAATACTGCAGAGGCCAGCATTTCTCCCCACACGAAAGGAGAGAACGCGGCACGCTCTTGCATATCAGCGCGGCTATCAAACACTGTGGCCAAAATAGCCATAACAGCCAGTAGTGTTGCACCACACCACAGAGCCGTTGCCAAATATAACCAAGAGGATGCCACTAAAAACACTGCCGCGGCGCACATAGCCACTAAGGCCATGCCGTTTAGACGGGGCAAAACCAACCCGGTACGGCCTAATGCAGCAGGCAGCCAAAGCGTACCAAAGGCGCATACCAATGCGGGCACAACAACAAACAGGAGCATAAGAGCGGCATGGCTTTGCTCAAGCCCTACCCATAAAGCCGTATGCGGCGCCAAGCCAGCAAGCTGTAACGCTGTAGCGCCACCACCCAGCACAGAGGCCATAACGGCCAGCGCAAGGTAACCATACCCAACTGCGTTGCCGGATACTGTGTGTGTTACCATTTGACTGTGCTCTTTAGTATGGCTCTGTTGTGCCCCGGCAGACATCATGCTGTGCAACCCCGCATATTCCCGGATTTAGTGAGGCAACCCTAAAGCACCTCTAGCCGTTACCCTATACCGATTTTTTTTGCCGTGAACGAGCGTTTCAGATGCGCAAGTCTGTCGCCCCAGCGTTGTGCCTAGAGGGCGACAGTTCAAAAAAGACTTAAATATTATCCAGTGTTACCAGCGTAAACAGGCCAACAGGCGGCACAGACTGGATACGCGCACGCGCAATGTCTTCTGGGGGCAGCAAAGATTCCATAGCAAAATCAGGGTGCCAGCCCAAAGAGCGAGAAGCCCGCGCCATACCGCGCTCTACCACGCCGCGTACACCGCTGGGTGCCAGAAAGTGGTTTACAAACAAAATATGCCCACCGGGCTTAACCACACGCTTTAACTCACGAAAAAGCTTGCGCGGGTGCGGCACAACCGAGGCAACAAACATAGCCACGGCAATATCGAAAGACGCATCATCAAAGCAGGTTTCTTCTGCGTCCATTTCCAGCAGGGCTTCAACATTGCTGAGCTGCTCACGCTGCACCCGCTCACGCGCACGGGCCAGCATGTCACCAGACAGATCAATACCTGTTATCTGTTTGTTTTTTGTATAATGGGGCAGCGCAAGGCCCGTACCAACCCCTACTTCCAGCACTTTGGTGCCAGACAGGCTGTTAACGGCCTCTACCGCTTTGCGGCGCCCAAACGCTGATACGCCACCAAAAACGGTGTCATACACAGCGGCCCAACGGCGATAAGCCACCTTAACGGCTTCGGCATCCAAGGCTGACCGCGAAGGAGCCGGATCATCACCCTGACTGCCGGGTGCGCATTTTTGCAAAACGTCGCTCATGCTCTCTCTCTGCCCGCTGGTGCTAATTTCTTCAAGGGCCACTACGCATCTTCCTCTAAATTTAAAATAAGTGACGCCACAAAAGCGCCGTTGTCTCAAGCCACATTTACTTTCTGCCTTCTTTGCAACACATCTCACTGTAAGTAGAGAAACATGCTGAAACTGGCTCTTATCCTGCTTAGTCTTGCTGTGTGGGTCTCCATTTTTGCCTATTTCTGGCACCAGAATATTTTGCGTTGGCTAGACAACCGCTTTGGCAGAGACACTCTACCCAGTGACCCTGATGAAGAAGGAGCAGAGGGTTTAGACCATAATACCCCTCTGTTTACCGCCCCCCAACCCCAAGACGGAAAACCCGCGCCTAGCGAGTCTTCTCCTCCCGGTTAAGGGGCTGCTCCTTATATTATGCCGTTAGGCTTTCAATTTGGCCTCAATACACTCCCATATTGCCGCTGCACCATTAATGCCGTCAAAGCGTTCAAGTTCCTGCAAACCGGTGGGAGAGGTTACATTGATTTCGGTCAGGTAATCCCCAATCACATCAATACCCACAAAAATAAGGCCGTGTTCTTTAAGGAACGGGCCAATTGTCGCGCATATTTCTTTATCACGCTCTGTCAGGGCAACTTTACGTGCCACCCCACCCACATGCATGTTAGAGCGGTGGTCTTCCTCTGAGGGTACGCGGTTAATAGCCCCTACGGGTACGCCATCCACCAAGATAATGCGTTTATCACCCGCTTTAACCGCAGGTTCGTAACGCTGGATCATCAACGGTTCGCGCGAGCGCGCAAAATGCATTTCAAGTAGGGCGTTCAGGTTCTGGTCATCTTCCTTAATACGGAAAATACCGCTGCCGCCATTACCAAACAAAGGCTTAACAATAATATCGCGCCACTTGGCTCTAAAGGCCCGAATCTGGCCAATATCCCATGTAACAAGCGTTGGCGGCATAAGGTGTGGAAAATGCGTAACCAGCAATTTTTCGGGTGAATCGCGCACCCAGCGGGGGTCGTTTACAACCAGCGCTTTGTCTGGGCCAATGCCGTGCACATGGTCTAGCAGGTGGGTTGCGGTAATATAGGCCATATCAAAAGGGGGGTCTTGGCGCATCAACACCACGTCCATCTCACCCAAAGAGCGGCGGGCCGCCTGCCCAAATGTTGCGTGGTTTCCTTTTTCACGCTGCACAGTTACGGGCCGTAGCTCTGCACTTACCCGGGCTTGTGCTGGGGCGTTAGGGGCCACAACGCCTTCACCCAACGCCAAAGACGGCACTTCGTACACATACAGACTATGCCCCCTAGCCTGAGCTTCAAGCATCAGAGCGAAGGTGGAATCTCCATCAATATTGATATGCTCCAGTGGATCCATCTGGACAGCCACGTTCAGTGAAGATGCCATACCGCTGTGTTTTCCCTTGTTTTATCTGCGTTGTCGTTTCTACCGTATCCCTGTTCTGCGCGCCTGTCCAAAGGCAACCTGTACGCTGCTCTACTGGGCACGCTTACGCAGGGGCAAAACCACTGCATTTTGGGCACCATCTGCCCCTGTGCACGCCAAGCTGACTTTATAAACACTATAGGTATCGGCCACTTGGCTGGCGCGCATTCTGGTAACAACAGGCAAACGTGCCAATACATGAAAGCCTGCACGCTCAGGGTCATCACCCTGCTTATGGCCACGCACTAGGTACCCCTCAGCACAGGCGGTGTGCGGTAGGTTAAACAAGGCCCAGCGTGGCTCTACGGCAATAACCGGCTGCTGGCTCTTACTGTAAAAAGCAAGTTCGCCAGCCAAGCCGTAATCATCTGCAATTAAGGGGGAATCTGTTGGTAAGCTCTGCACAAATGCAGCCCAGCCCCCCATTTGGCGCAAAGTAATATCAATATGGGCTGACGCTTTCAGTGGTGCAAAAAGAGCCTGCACAATAACAAAGGCGCTTAACGCAAACCCTAAACAGCTTGCACCTTTCCACCAGCGCCACACAGGGAGCGTGCCTGCCAGTGCCAAGAGTGGGTATAAAACAACAGGCCAGTTTGCCTGCACGCGTGCCCCAACTGCATGCTGCACAAAAACCAGCACTGGCACCACAACCATGCAGAATAACGCACGAGAAACGGCCTCTTTTTGCCTCAACAGCAAATAAACGCCAGCCACAAAGAAAACGAAAATACCGGGTGTGGCCAACCCCACCTGCCCGCCAACTAATTCACTAAAATAAGTCAGCATTTTTGCCGGGTGCCAGTCACCTACGCGCCCACCCTGCTTTAAAAAGCTGGCCCAATGGTGTGTTGCATTCCACCAAATAACGGGAGACGCACACAAAATGGCACTCACACCGCCCAACCATAGCCACTTAGTTTTAAGCCACCCGCGCCCGAGCGGTGTTAACAATACCCACACACCCAAACCAGCCACAGGCAGTAACGCTGTGTATTTGCTGGCAAAACCCAAACCTGCGGCGGCCCCTACCGCCAACCACCACGCGCCGTTTTGCGTGCGCACCAGCCTCACAAAAGCCCACACAAAAAGTGTTATAAAAAAAACCAGCGGTGTGTCTGGGGTCATCACCACACAACCAACACCCAAAGCCAGCGTAGCATTTAAGAGCACAGCTGCTTTTAGGGCAGAGCCCATAGCTTGAGCCGCATCCTTACCGCGCAATAAAGCCCAGTCACGGGCAGCGTAGGCTAAAAAAACTGTGCCTAACCCTGCACTTAAGGGGCCTAAAAGGCGCAGTCCTAATGGCGTGTCGCCTGCTAAAATTTGGCCTATTTTAATAAAGGCTGCCACCATGGGCGGGTGGTCAAAATACCCCAACGCCGGGGCCAAAGCCCAAATACGGTAATAGGCCTCATCTGGGGTAAGGGGCAGCCATGCGCATACCAATATACGCATAACAGTCAGGCTGAGCAGGCATAGCCACCACAGCCTGCTTGCCTGCCCTGCAAACATTAAATGTACGGCCTTGTGGGGTATTTGGGCTGTTTCATTTAGCCTTTCCCTCGCCTTCCATAGGCAAGGGCACACCGCTACGCTCTAGGCTCGTACGGATTGTTTGCAAGGTTTGCACCCTGATAACATGCGGTGCTTCTGTAAGGTGGCGGGTCAGTAAGTTTTCGTGTGCTGCGTCACGGGCAATAAGGCGCACCAAAAAGTCTCCGCCACCACGAATCATGTGGCACTCACGCACTTCTGGCCACTGGGCCAAGTTGTGCTCAAAGGCAGAAAGCACGGCTTCTTTTTGGCTATCCAACCCAATGAGCGCAAAAAACGTAATAGGCCAGCCCAGCATGGTGGCATCTGGTTGGGCATGGTAGCCACGCACAACGCCCAACTCTTCCAACCGCCGTACACGCCGCAAACAGGGAGGTGCGGAAATACCAACCCGGCGCGCCAATTCCACATTGGTCATGCGCCCATCTTCTTGCAACTCTGCTACAATGCGTAGGTCAACAGCATCAAGTTCTGTCACCGTGTTTGTTCCATTCTGTGCCGCGGCCTTATGTCATCACTTTGTCTGGGCAGTATATGCCACGCACATGCCAACGCCGCAAACGCTCTTGCCCTTAACCTCATCAGCCGCCATATCGCGTTTAAGTCAGCAGTTCTGACACTGCACTCATGCAAAGTGGCATCATTTCAGAAAGGCCCGCCATCATGACCCAGACCATCACCACAGACCTGCTTGTTATTGGCGCAGGACCGGCTGGCTATACCGCCGCCATTTATGCTGCACGTGCCAATCTCAAACCCGTTCTGGTGGCAGGGTTACAACCCGGTGGCCAGCTCATGATTACAACAGACGTTGAAAACTATCCCGGCTTTGCCCAAGCTGTGCAAGGCCCTTGGCTGATGGAACAAATGGCCGCACAAGCTGAACATGTGGGCACACGTATTGAGCACGACATTATCACCTCGGTCGATTTTTCCTCAGGCTCCCCTTTCCATTTAGTTGGAGATTCCGGCACGCATTACGTTGCCCGCTCCGTTATTATTGCAACAGGTGCACAGGCAAAATGGCTTGGCTTACCTAGCGAGCAAAAACTGCAAGGGGCTGGGGTCTCTGCCTGCGCCACATGCGATGGTTTTTTCTATCGTGGTAAAAACGTTGTTGTGGTTGGCGGTGGCAACACAGCCGTTGAAGAAGCAATTTACCTTACCCACCACGCGGCACATGTTACCCTTATTCACCGCCGCGACAGCCTGCGTGCAGAAAAAATCTTGCAAGACCGTTTTTTCAATAACCCCAAAACATCTATTTTGTGGAATACAGCTATAGAAGAAATTGAGGCTGCGGGTGAGCCGTCTGTTGTGTGCGGTGTTAAATTACGCAACACAGTTGATGGCACTGTAAGCTCCCTAGCAACCGATGGCGTTTTTGTTGCCATTGGCCACGCCCCTAATACGGGTATCTTCAAAAACGAACTGGCTCTTGATACTGAGGGCTATATTACCACAACACCGGGCAGCACCCGCACTTCTGTACCAGGTGTTTTTGCCGCCGGAGACGTGCAAGATAAAATTTACCGCCAAGCCGTAACGGCCGCAGGCAGCGGGTGCATGGCAGCGCTTGATGCCGAGCGTTATCTGGCCGAGACAACTTCTTAATAACATGTCATCTCTTGACCCCGCCGGACAATTACTGCACGTAATGAAATTGGAGCTAACACTTCTTAACTCCAAACACTTCATTCAATAATTGCAGGAGGCGTGCGTGGACTGGGACAAACTCCGGGTTTTCCATGCTGTAGCCGAAGCGGGTTCCTTTACCCACGCTGGGGATGTCCTTAACCTGAGCCAATCTGCCGTTTCTCGCCAGATTTCAGCTCTTGAGGACGTCCTTCAGGTTCCTCTTTTTCACCGTCATGCCCGTGGGCTTATTCTCACAGAACAGGGCGAGACGTTGCACAAGACGGTGCGTGAGGTCTTTTCAAAACTTGAAATGACACAAACGCTTTTAACCGAAAGCAAGGAAAAGGCCGCAGGACGGCTACGCGTAACAACGACAACGGGTTTTGGTAATTGCTGGCTTATGCCACGACTGCACAAATTTATGGCAGCCAACCCCGATATTGATATCTGCCTTATTCTGGAAGACAACGATCTGGACTTGGGTATGCGTGAAGCCGATGTGGCAGTACGTATGCACGCACCGCGCCAACCAGACCTTATCCAGCGGCACTTGGCAGACTTTCATCTGCCCATTTTTGCAGACCCCGCCTATATTGAAAAACACGGTGCTCCTAAAACATTAGAAGAAATTTCTGGCCACCAGTTGGTCTTGTTTGGGGAACATCACCCACCCGTTGCACACATCAATTGGCTTGCTGAGGCTGCACGCTCCAACGGCAACAAACAAGTTGCACGCCTTGAAGTAAACAGCATGGCCGCCATGGCTTCTGCCATTGCATCTGGGCTGGGCATTGGCTCCATTCCAACCTATGCCGCCAAGGAATTTCCTAATCTGGTGCAAATTCTACCAGATATTACAACACCAACAGTGGATGCGTACTTCGTCTATCCAGAAGAATTGCGTAGCTCCAAACGTGTTGCTGTCTTCCGTGACTTCCTGATGAGCGAACTGGGTATTCGGTAAGCAAATTATCAGACTCGACGCTCTGCAAAAAAGCTCCCCTTTCGGGGAGCTTTTTTGGTATTCAGCGCTCTTTATTTATCAATTTCTATTATAACTGTCTTCTAATCTTATAATATCATCCTCACCCAAATAAGCGCCAGACTGCACCTCAATAAGAGTTAAAGGAATTTTACCGGGGTTTTCCAAACGGTGCACACTGCCTTGGGGCAGGTAAATACTTTCATTCTCACGCAGCAGCACTTCATCTTGATCTCGGGTGACCAAGGCGACACCCCCCACAACAACCCAGTGCTCTGAGCGATGAAAATGTTTTTGCAGCGATAACTTACCACCGGGGTTCACAACAATACGCTTCACCTGAAAGCGCGTCTCACTCGTGAGAGATTCATAATACCCCCATGGCCGATAACATTTCCGGTGTGCCGAGGCCTCTAAACGCCCTTCTTTTTTCAGACGATCAACAATTTTCTTAACATCTTGCGCGCAGCTTTTATGTGTCACCAAAACCGCATCGGCAGTCACAACCACCACCGCGTTATCTAGTCCTGCAACGGCTGTAAGGGGACCTTCTGAGCGCACGTAACAGCCACGTGCATCTTCTACCAACACATCTCCAACCAAAGCATTCTCAGCGCTATCTTTTGCGCTTAGCTCCCACAGCGCATCCCAACTCCCAACATCTGACCATGTAAAATCTGCGGGAATCACGACAGATAAATCTGTTTTTTCAGCCAGCGCATAATCGATAGAAATATCAGGAGCATTCTCAAATGCAGCTTTATCTAACCTGATAAAATCAAGATCGACTTTGCGTTTTTCCAATGCTTCTTGCGCATAACGCACAACATCTGGCGCATATTTCTGCATTTCCGCTAGCAGCACATCAACCCGGAAGACAAACATACCCGAGTTCCAGAAATACCCACCCTCTTTCAAAAACAGTTCGGCCGTCTGTTTATTGGGCTTCTCACGAAAGGCTTTTACCTCAAAAGCCCCCTCAACACCCGGTAAAGGTGCACCTTGCTCTATATAGCCATAACCCGTTTCAGGGTGTGTTGGCTTCATACCAAACGTTGCAATACGGCCTTGCTGTGCAGCCTGCACGGCTTTTTCAACACTTGCTCCTAACGCGTCCATATCTGCAATATTGGCATCGGCTGGCATTATCCACAAAACAGCCTGCGGGTCTGTTTGCGCAGCGGCAAAAGCTGCCACAGCAATAGCAGGTGCAGAGTTCCGGCCTACAGGTTCTAAAATAATCTGGGCTTTTTCAGACAAAACCTCACGCACTTGCTCAGCAATAAGAAAGCGGTGCTCATCGTTGCAAACAATAAGAGGGGCACCACACCCAACATGCCCACTACGCAAAACAGTTTGCTGCAGCATGCTTTGCTGCCCCAAAAGAGCAAGAAGTTGCTTAGGGTAACTGGCACGCGACATTGGCCATAATCTACTCCCTGTCCCTCCGGACAAAATGACTGGGACAACATGCCCCTTATGTGACTGGCTTTGTGTCATAGTTCGGTTCCCTAAGTACTCTTGGCACGAACTATATCGTTTTTTCTTAATTGTAACAGGCATACGCTTGAGCGTATTTTTACAGCATAGAAATGACCCAAATTTTTACGGTAGCGTAGCGAATACTCACCACAATAGCGGCTAGACCGATGAGTTAAGGGCATACAAAAAAATTGATAGAGCCAATTAGGATATTACAGTATTTTTATTTTTACTTACAAAAAAGCTCGTTCTGACAAAAATGCATTGCATGTTTACGAAAAAAACAGAAGTTGTTCAGTCAATTTTGAACATTCTCTATTCACAAGAAAGAATAGGGCCTATATGAGTCAAACATTCATAACACAAAATATAATGGAACCAGAAAATGAGTGAGAACCAGAGCTACCCTATCATTCTTGACTTGGTTGCAGAAATTGTTTCTGCACAGGTCTCTAGCACTCAAACAGACCCTGCAACTATTCCTGCACTCATAAAAGATGTGTATCAGGCTCTTAAAACAGCAGATCAGCCACAAAGTGAGCCAGAAAAGCTCCAGCCTGCTGTTCCCGTAAAACGTTCGGTTTTTCCTGACTATATTGTCTGCCTTGAAGACGGCAAAAAGCTGAAAATGCTGAAACGCCACCTGCAGAGCGCTTATGGCATGACCCCTGAGCAGTACCGTGAACGTTGGGGCCTGCCAGCAGACTACCCCATGGTTGCTCCTAACTATGCTGAACGCCGCTCTACGCTGGCACGCGAAATTGGTTTAGGCCGCAAAATTCACGCGACAGCAGAAGGTGAAGAAACCACCGGCCGTGGTCGCCGCAGCAAAAAGCAGGCTGTCTAAAAATTAGACTTTGCCCGGTACCCATTCCTCTGGTTCGTGGGTATCGGGCATTTATATATTGACGAAGCGGTTAACTATAGCGAAAGTCTAAAAGCGCTGCTTGTAAAGCTGGCGTCAGGTTACAGATTTTATTGCCACGAGCACGGTTGTTTTTTGCTCTGCACCTGTTTTCTCTGCCTTGTTGTATCAGATTGTATGAGCCTGGAAGGTTAGCATGACAAAATCTGAACTCATTGCCGCCCTAATGAGGAAGCACCCCAACCTGCAACTCAAAGATGTCACACTCATTGTGAACACTGTCTTTGGCACTATTTCTGACAATTTAGCCGAAAATAACCGCATAGAACTGCGCGGTTTTGGTGCATTTTCCGTCAAAGAAAGAGACCCCCGTATTGGCCGCAACCCAAAAACGGGCGAGCAGGTAGAAGTCTCTAAAAAATTCATTCCGTTTTTTAAAACCGGAAAAGAACTTCATATCCGCCTTAATAAAAAATCTGGTTAGCTCTAAAGGGCCACAGTATTGGCCTTACACCCCAACAAACTGTGCTGCCATTTTTAGGTCGCTCGTAAACCGAGCGTATGCTCGCTCTTTATCCGCCTCGTTTTGTAAACGCAGTAGGTAAGATGGGTGCACTGTCACGAGTCCTGAGACACCCGGCTCAAGTTCAAATAATCGTGATCTTTCTCTGGAAATCGTTATAGGCCGCTTTAGTATTGTCTGCGCTGCCGTTGCACCTAACATCACAATTAAAGTGGGGCGCACCATACGCTGCTCGGCCTCAAGCCATACGCGGCAGGCTGCCATATGGGTTTGTTCGGGCTTTTGGTGCAGCCGGTCCGTGCCTCGCCACGTAAAGCGAAAATGCTTAACCGCATTGGTTACATAAACCTCTTCGCGCTTTAACCCCACCTCTTGCAAGGCACGATCAAAAACATGCCCCGCTGGCCCTACAAAGGGGCGGCCAAGTTTATCTTCTTGGTCTCCGGGTTGCTCTCCAACAAACATCACGCGTGCTGTTTCTGGCCCCTCACCAAACACGGTGCGTTGGGCTGGCTCCCATAAGGCACAGGCCCTACAGTCCATGGCTTCTGAGCGTAGCTGGTCAAGCGTTGCCGCCCCAATTACCTCCTTATACGTTGGTACTAAGGTTGTGTTGGGGTAACCACTCCAAGCCCCTTGGCCATCTGGCTGCCATTGGTTTTCTGTAGAGGGAGCGCCAAACAGCAGTGTCTGACCATCCCATTTCATACTACGGTAAGGCGTCGTAATTTCCCACGGCCTAGGGGCAAGAGCACGGCAGAATTTTGCGTTTGCTTCTACACAATAGTGCTCAGGCTCATACTGCCATACAGTTGGCAAACCGTGCCTGAGTTTGGCAGAAAATGCAGCCCTAAATCGTAGTGTTTCTTGCTTAACAGCGGCAGCAAGAGCGACCAAGGTTTGCATATCAGTATCGTTTTGCAGGCTGGCAAAAGAGTGTTTTTCGTACACAAGACGATAAACCAGCCGATAAAACAGAGCAAAGCGGCTACTATCCTTAGCTTGAAACGCCAGCACAAGGAACGCAACAAACTGGCGCGGCAAAACGAGTGGTGCCACGCCCTCCATATTAAACCGCGAGACTAACGTAAGGTCTGGGCGAAAGAGCTGCTCAGCAGGCAAAACATGCCACGAAAGCGCATCTGGTTGGGTTGCTTGAGCGATGTGCATTCTAGCAGCCTGCCGCCATGTTGCCATATCGACTTCATGCGCCAGAATAACCTCCGCCATTGCAGCCCCCTATCTTCTACCGGCTGAGCTTACTGCGCAACCGCGCAACAATACGCGCAAGGTCAGCCAACCCCAGCATATACAAAAGAACAGCATACACCCCGGCTCCCGCCATAACCATGCCGCCTAACCACACACTACGCGCCCAAAAATTATGAGGAAACACAACCCCTTGCCCCAAAAGCCATACCACACCGCCCATTATGCCAGAGGCCACAATCGTTAAGCCAATGCGGCGTTTGGTCTGCCCTTCAAGCTCTAGAGATTTGCGGCGATGTAAAATAAAAGCCAAACACGCCACGTTAAAAAATGCGGCAATACTACTGGCTAAAGGCGGGCCGACATGCAGCAACGGCTTCATGAGTGCTAAATTGAGGCCAAAATTAAAAACCAAAATACCAATACCGATATAAACAGGTGTACGCGTATCACCCCGTGCAAAAAAAGCGGGAGAGAGAACCTTAACCATGACAAAAGCAGGTAACCCCAAAGCGTAAGCGCGCAAGGCTTGCGCAGAAAGGAGCGCATCGTGCTCGGTAAAAGCGCCGTGGCCAAAAAGCACAATCATAATAGGGCCGGCCAGCACCATTAACCCCGCAACAGCCGGTAGAGTAAGTAATAAAACATAGTCAATGGAGCGGTTTTGGGCATCACGCGCGGCTACGTGGTCTCCTGCTGCTAAATGGCGTGTGAGCACTGGCAACAAGGTTGTGCCTGCCGCAGCCCCCAACACGCCCAACGGCAACTGGTTAATGCGGTCAGCAAAATACATAAGCGACACGCTGCCAGAGGGCAGAAGCGTTGCAATAATTGTATCTATTGTCAGGTTAATTTGGCCAACACCGCTGCCAATAAGGCCAGGTACCATACGGCGCACCAGCAATTTAATACGCGGCGTTAAACGGGGCGGCAAGGGCATAAGCCCAAACCCTGCCCGGTGGCAGGCCCACAGCAACAATCCTAATTGTACCACCCCAGATGCAGTAACACCCCATGCCGCAGCATAGGCCACATTAGGCATAAAGGGGGCAGCAAATACAATGGCCGCAATACCAACCACGTTAAAGGCCAGATACGCCGCCGCAGCCATACTAAACTTGTGCAGCCCATTTAAGACACCCGCAACCAAAGCCGCAGCACAAATAAGCACCAAATAAGGAAAGGTAATGCGGCTTAAACTTACCCCAAGCGTGTAGCGGTCTCCGTGCTGCATAAAACCGGGGGCGATTATGCGTAAAACCTGAGGCATAAACACCTCGCCCAGTACGCACAAAAATACCAGCCAAACCAGCATGACACCTAACGCACGCCGGGCAAAATTGCGGGCCTCTGGTACCCCCTCCTTGGTCAGGACAGAAGAAAAAAGCGGCACAAAAGCAGCGTTAAATGCACCCTCGCCAAACAGACGGCGGAACATATTAGGCAACCTAAAAGCTACTTGGTACGCATCTTGCAAAGCTCCGGCCCCCATAAAGGCCGCCAAGAGTTGGTCACGCACTAAGCCGAGAATACGGCTGAGCATTGTCCAGCCACCAACAGTAAGAAAACTTCTGAACATGAGACCTACGTGTAAAAACAACCAAGACCAAAGCCGCAAGGCACAGTATAAAGCACCAGAAAGCCTTTCAGCCTCTTATGCCTTTATAAAACAGTCATTATGCTACCTTATGAACGGTGCCTATCACTATTCGTGCTCGACCCCATAGCCGTAGGCGCGCACGACAAGACCACCGCACCATTTGTTGGGCTGCGCAAAAGGAGTTTTGCCACGAATGTCAGAGACAACAAACCAGACTAAACCAGCGGGGCCACCGCGCTGTACCCTTGTAAAAGCCAGCCATAGGTCTCGCCGCGGGCAAGAGGTTGCACGTAACGTTTTGGCTCTCTTTATTCTGGCAATTGCTCTGTACACTATTCAGGGCTTTATGCCTGCGTTGGTGTGGGGGTGTGTATTTGCCGTGGCAACATGGCCGCTTTACACACGGGCGCAAGTTGCCTGGCCCAAGGCTGCAAAAGGGCCGCTCCTGCCCTTTTTGTTTACTTTAGCCATGACCCTTATTTTTGTCATACCGCTGCTTTTAATTACGCTTGAAGCCGTAGGCGAAGCCCAAAGCGCTCTTGGTTGGCTGGAAAAAGCACGCCAGTCTGGCGTGCCGGTGCCCGATGCCATTACCCGCCTGCCGTTTGGGAGCCAAACACTTACCAACTGGTGGCAAGCCCATCTTGCAAACCCAGAAGATGTTTCGGGCCTAACTGGCGCGTTAGACAGCAAAGGCGTTGCCATTACCAAAGCCGTAGGCGCACAAATTGCCCACCGTGGCACGCTGTTCTGTTTTTCGATCGTGACGCTGTTTTTTCTCTACAAAGATGGCAGCTCAGTTATTCATCAATGTCGCATTGCCTCACGCCGCGCATTTGGCAAACGTGGTGAGGTTATTGCCCGCCAAATTGTTGCGTCCATTCATGGCACGGTACAAGGGCTGGTGCTGGTCGGCATTGCTGAAGGGGCCATAATGGGCCTGATTTACTTTTTATGTGGTGCCCCACACCCTACCCTTTTTGGCGTTATTACCGGCGTTGCCGCCATGATTCCTTTTTGCGCCATGTTTGCCATTGGCTTTGTGTCGCTCCTTATTTTAGCGCAAGGTTCTTCTATTGCGGGCATTGCAGCTTTTTGCATTGGGGCGGTTATTATTTTCATTGCAGACCATTTTGTGCGCCCGGTTTTAATTGGCGGCAGCACCAAACTCCCCTTTCTTTGGGTATTGCTTGGCATTTTAGGTGGTGCTGAAACATGGGGGCTTATCGGGCTGTTTGTTGGCCCTGCGGCTATGGCAGCGCTAGACCTGCTGTGGCGCCGCTGGACTGTAAGCAACACACGCGAACAGAACTTAATACAGCCGGAATAACAAAAGGGTGTTCAGTAACGAACACCCATTTACTATTCTGATTTTTCAGAAAAACAAGCAAACCAAATATCGGGCAGGCGGGATTCGAACCCACGACCCCCAGTCCCCCAGACTGATGCGCTACCAGACTGCGCTACTGCCCGTTTGCTTGGTGAAGAGGTCTTTAGCAGCCTAACCAGAAAGGCACAAGCCACCTTTTCTAGTTTTTATGCAGAAAGACGTGCACGCAGCGCTTCAAGCTCAACCAAAATGTCTTTTAGGTCATGCCGTAAGCGAGAATTAACGCGCAGCAGCTCGGCATCTACACTCTGGGCAACGTTCTGCTGTGGCTGTGCCGCTTTAACGACCATATTTTCGGAAATAGAAATCACTTCATCAACCCGTACACTATGGTCTGTTTCTGTCGCTAATTTTTGCCACTCATTCATTTCGGCGCTGACAACGGCCGCACCGTGGTCTGGCACATGGGCCAAATCAAACTCGTAGCCTGTTGGCTGCTCAGCACTGGCCTGCGCAGAAGAGCGCCATACCACCGGCTGGCTTTCTGGCTCATCTTGCCCCCACGTTTCGGGCGGCACATCAGCCTCTTGCTCTGGGGCATAAAAGGCTGTTGGCGCCTCTTCTTCCTCAGTTGCCAGCAAAGCAGGTGGCTCAGGCGCAAGGTCTTCTTCTGGTGTATATTCTTCTGCCTGATGTAAAATTTCAGGCTCCAGAACAATAGTCGCACCCTCGGCCAAAGGCTGTTCGGGCAGGCTCACAACGGGGGCAGCCACACTCGGCACACGCGCTTGGGTCTGGTGGTTTTTTTCCGCCAGAATTTTTTGCACGCCCTTAACGGTGTAATTTTTATCGTAAAGCAAATCTGCAATTGTACGCAGGAGCTCTATATCGGCGGGGCGGTAATAACGCCGCCCACCCCCACGCTTTAGTGGGCGTACCTGCTCAAAACGCGTTTCCCAAAACCGCAACACATGCTGCGGCACATGCAGTTCGTCGGCTACTTCGCTAATGGTACGGAAAGCGTGCGGCCCTTTATCAGACCGCAACATGTCGTCCAAACTTTCAGGCACGCCCGAATACAGAGAAGCGCGTGCCTGATAGGTGCCTTCAGTCATGCTCATCTTCCATATCGCCATCAATCACTTCGTGATTGACCTGCGCTCGAAGGAGCTGA
Organism: Acetobacter orientalis; assembly: GCF_000963965.1. GTDB lineage: Bacteria > Pseudomonadota > Alphaproteobacteria > Acetobacterales > Acetobacteraceae > Acetobacter > Acetobacter orientalis. Next base: position 126,881 of record NZ_BAMX01000006.1, on the reverse strand, counting down.
CTCGGTCGAAACACCAAAACAGAGCGAGGCAATATTGGCACCTCCTCCCCCGTTTTAGGATTACGCCCACTCCGCTGGCCTTTTTGGCGAACAGAGAACGTCCCGAAACCGCTGATTTTCACGCTCTCGCCTTTTTCAAGCGCAAGCATGACCGTTTCCAGAATATCTTCCAGAAAAACGGCTGAATCTTTCCGGGACAGCCCAACCTGCTGATAGATGCTTTCCACCAGAGATGCACGCGTGACAGTTTCCATAGAAAGCAAAGTATCACTTTCCATGTTGCCGTCAATTCAATCTGTATAATGAGGTGTTTTTTAGGGGGTTACACTACAAGCGAGCCAGCGCAGAACCCCATGTAAGACCGCCGCCCAAGGCTTCCATCAACACAAGATCACCTTTTTTGATGCGCCCATCACGCACGGCTTCATCTAAAGCCAAGGGAATCGAAGCGGCTGACGTATTGGCGTGCCGGTCTACCGTGACCACAACCCGCTCTGGCGGTAGCCCCAGCTTTTTGCCCACCCCTTCAATAATGCGAATATTGGCTTGATGTGGCACCAGCCAAGATACATCGCTGTAAGACAGGCCTTCTGCCTCAAGCGCTTCATCAACAGAAGAAGACAGCTTGGCCACGGCATGACGGAACACGTCACGCCCGCTCATTTTAAGGTGGCCGCTCATGTCGCGGCGACCTACTGCGCCATCAACATACAACAGGTCACCCGCGGTGCCATCAGAATGCAAATGGGTAGAGAGCAAGCCTGCTTTACCAGCCTCGTCTGTGCCACTTAGCACAACAGCGCCTGCGCCATCACCAAAGAGCACACAGGTGCCACGGTCAGACCAGTCTACAATGCGAGAATAAACTTCGCTGCCAATAACAAGCACATTACGCGCTTGGCCTGAGCGAATGAACGAGTCTGCTGTTGCAAGCGCAAAAATAAAGCCAGAGCAGGCAGCCGCAATATCAAACGCAAAACCCTGCGCCATACCCAACTCAGCCTGAATACGCACAGCCGTTGCGGGAAAGGCTTGGTCTGGGGTGGAGGTACCCACAATAACCGCATCAATATCTGCTGCTGTTAGGCCTGCATACTCTAGCGCTTTACGCGCAGCTGCGGCCCCCATGCTTGTTGCGGTGTCTTGTGGGCCTGCAATATGGCGGCGGGTAATACCGGTACGGGTTTTTATCCACTCGTCAGAGGTCTCAAGTCGGGCTGCCAGTTCATCGTTGGTTACGACCCGATCTGGCAAAAAGCCGCCAAACCCTACCAGAAGCGAACGTCTCGCCATCTCTGCTCTTTCATTGTTCGGCACGCCGGGCTGCATTCAGCACGCAGCACGCCGCTCTTCATTCATTGTGCGTTAAGAGACCGCTTCTGCTGGCTCACGCTCTATCGAGGATTGCTGATGCGACAAAAGTGCCCCCATGAGTGAGAGCCGTTCACGCATACCATCATTGAAGCCATGTGTTACCATGTCCATGGCAACATCAACTGCGGCGGCAAACCCTTCTGCATCGGTGCCACCGTGAGACTTCACAACTACGCCATTTAGGCCAACAAATACGGCACCGTTATAGCGGCGCGGGTCAAGCCATTCCTTCATACGCTCCAAACCGGGGCGCACAAGCAGGTAGCCAAGCTTGGCAACAAGGCTACGGCTAAAGACCTGACGTAACAGGGCGGTTGCCATTTTAAGCACCCCCTCGCCTGTTTTAAGCGCCACATTGCCGGTAAAACCATCGGTCACAACAACATCTGTCGTGCCAGCGGTAATGTCATGGCCTTCTACAAAGCCATGAAATTGGGCAGCCAAGGGGCTTGCGCGCAGCACTTCGGCCGCAATGCGCAATTTTTCATCGCCCTTGAGCTCTTCAGACCCAATATTAAGCAGGCCAATACGGGGGGCTGGCAGGCCAAGAACAGCCTTGGCAAAGGCCTCACCCATTACGGCAAATTCTACAAGATTACGCCAGTCGCAGGCTATATTGGCCCCAAGATCAAGCATGACAACATCACCCTTAACAGTTGGGCTGATAGCTGCCATGGCCGGGCGTGAGATACCGGGCATGGTCTTGACGACAATTTTAGCTAACGCGAGCATAGCACCGCTATTACCGGCAGAAACAACGCCACGCGCACGCCCACTGGCTACAGCATCCATTCCCAGGCGCATGGAAGACTTCCGTACCCGAAGGGCTGCGGTCGGCTTCATTTCCATGGGAATGGACTCATCTGTATGCCAGATGGTGCAAATGGCTTCTGCTTTCGGGTGCTTGGCTAGCAGCGGGCGAAGCTTTGCTTCATCGCCCGTCAGAAGCACACGCATACCGGGGTGACGATCTGCTGCAAGGGCAAGTCCGGCTACGACCACATCGGGAGCACCATCTCCACCCATTCCGTCTACAGCAAGGCTGTACACCTCACTCTGTTCTGACACGGATGTTTCTGGAATCTCTCTATTGCTCATGCCTACTTCTCTGCCATACCGCAGATACCCACTCCTAATACGTGTTCTGTGCCCTTAATCTGTTTATTGGGTTAAGGGCACAAACCTGAAATCAGGCGCGAACGGCGACTTTCAGTGCTTTACCAGCTGCAATCACTTCACGACCATCGTAGTGGCCGCAGTGGCTGCAGATGTTGTGTGGGCGTTTCAGTTCGCCACAGTTTGAGCATTCAGCATGAGCCTCCACACGAAGTGCTTCATGGCTGCGACGCATGCCACGACGTGAAGGCGAGGTTTTTCTTTTAGGTACAGCCATGGGCCCGAGCCCCTCCAAACAAATCTTAAAAGACTACAAATGGCGGCAAAAGCCATATTGTAGACAAAACAAACAGGTTCATTAACCAGATTGAGCGCGGGCTGTAGCAGAGCGCAGCCCGTTTCGCAAGCAACAGCTCAAGAAAACACGCGCCAACACATTAGTTATCCTTGCGGCGCAAGCGCTCTAAAGAGGCAAAAGGGTTAACACGCTCTGCCTGTGCTTCTTTCTGCGCCCGCCTTTCAACCTCTTCTTCCTCTATCACAAGGCCGGGCGGCAGGGCTGCATCGGGCGCGTGTGGGTAAAGGGGCAGGTCTAGGGCAAATTGCTCTATGGCTGCCTCACCAAGGTCTACGGAGTCTCCTTCATAAGGAATTTCGTCTACCGCTTCCAGATCTGGCTCTGCGGTTTCTACAAAATGTTCCTCTGGTACAAACTTGACCGTAAACGACCCAGCCAGAACATCTTCAAATGGTTCGAGTGTGCGCACGCACTCTTGTTTGAAGCGCGCTGCTAAAGCCCCATGCGCCGTAACCTCGCTGCGGGGGCCAGCCTGCAGCTGGTACTTGCAGCGCAGCATGCTCACCTCTGGTATGTTAAGGCGCTCAGCAATGCGCAAACATTCCTCAGGCGTGGCTTCCACTGTTACAGAAAGCCCCCCTGCCCCGATTCGACGAACCGCCGTGAGGCGTGAAAACTCAGACTTAGGAGTCATGAAAACCTCCTGAAAAATGTGCAGGACACACGAACATGGCAAAACACGGCTCCACAACACTTTTACGGAGCACGGTATTGCCGTATCATAAACTTGCGGCACAGTAAGAGCTTGATCTGCATTTTTCGGGCAAAACCCCAAAGAATGCTCTATTGAGCAATTGACGCACCGAGCCCGTTGGGGCATCGGACAAAGAACTGGCATGTTTGCGCCTGCAAGCATGCTAAACGCGCTTGGCTACCCGGCAAGCGCCCAAAACGGGGTACCTGACAGACCATGATGCCGCAACGCTCACACTCCATGATGCGTCTTCGTAAAGCAGGCAGTCTTGTTGCTGCTCTGTGCGTTTTGTCCGGCTGCGCTGTTTTTCGCCCAAGCCCCATACCCCGTGGCTCTTTGATTGAGCCAGATGACTATAACCAGCTTATTCCCGGCACCAGCACCCGTGCTGATGCGGTTGACCTGTTAGGCTCGGCCACCACAAAAGGTGCGTTTGACGACAACACATGGATTTATATTTCCATGACAACCTACCTACGCCCCATTGATTTTCCGGGCGTTAAAAAGCAGCAGGTTGTGGTGCTTAAATTTGACCAAGCTGGCAAACTCGACAGCCTGCGCACCCTTAGCCGTAAAGATTCCCGTCGCGTCGCTATGATTAGCCAGGTTACGCCAACACCGGGCACGCGCATTAACGTGCTCCAGCAAATTCTGGGTAACGTGGGCCGCTACAACCCTATGCAAAACCTTATGGGGTCTGGCAGCACAACCGGTACAGGCATGATGGGCCAGAACTCCGGCCCCGGCCATTTTGGGTCTGGCAACACTCTCTAACCCACAGCTTACTGGCTGCCTGAGTTAAAAAGCTTACTCAGGCAGCACTATCCGAACCCGCAGCCCACCTTGTGGGGCATCTGCTAGTTCCATTTCCCCGCCATGTGCACGAATAATGTCGCGCGAGATGGTAAGCCCTAGGCCTGTACCGCCCCCACGCCCGCTTTCAAAAGCACGAAAAACGGCCTCTCTGCGCTCTGGGCTTATACCGGGGCCGTTATCATCTACCCAAATACTAATACCCTCCGCCGTACTACGCGCTGTAATGGTTATACCTGCGTTATGCCTACGAGCGTTATCAAGCAAATTCATAACCGCACGGCGCATGGCGTTAGGGCGCATAGTTGCCACAAGCCCTTTTTGTACGCTTATTGCTTGCACCTGCGTGCCAACACGGCGAGCGTTGGTCACGACATCATGCAAAAAGGGGCCGAGCTCGACTGGTTCTGGCGTTTCTGCTCCCTCACCGCGTGCAAAAGAGAGGTAGCTGTCAATCATATGTTCCATCTCAGCCACGTCTCCCACCATGGCTTCAATGTCTTCTTTCAGCGTTTCGGCCTGAAGGGTGCCAGACTGCGGCATCATTGCCAAAGACAGCCTTAAGCGCGTTAAGGGGGTTCTCAGGTCATGAGACACCCCGGCCAGCACCCCAGTACGTTGGTACACAAAGCGGTAAATGCGGTCTTGCATGCGGTTAAAAGCCACCGCAGCCTTACGCACTTCCTGCGCACCTTCTGGGCGAATAGGGCCAATATCACGCCCTAACCCAAACTGCTCTGCCGCATACGCAAGGCGTAAAATAGCCCTTACCTGGTTACGCATAACAAGGCTGGCAATAGCAAACAGCAGCAGCGAACTGCCCAGCGCCCATGCCACAAACAACAGGATCTGGCCGGTATCTAAACGCTTTCTGGGCGCTTCAACTTCCAGCACCCCATCACTCAACTGTATGGAAATGGTAACAATGTGCGGGTCGTTATGCCAATTCACAAAAAATGGGTAATCAATGGCTGTTTCAAGGCCTCGGGCTAGGTCTTCATCCATTGGCCCCAAAACATGGTTAAACCCTGTGCGTGTTAGTTTGGCATTGGGTTTCCATGTTTCTACAAGCTGCAAATGGTCTCTGGCCTGTTGCACAAACCATTCTTTATCGCTTTGTGAGTGCAGCCGCTCTAACGCGTTGAGAGAAAGAACAATTTCAGACGCTACCGCCCCAGACAAACGGCGCGAAACGACTTTAAGAAAATTGCCATAAAATAGCTCAAGCGAGATAGCTTGCGTTATAAGCAGCGGTATAAAAACGATCAGCAATGAGCGCCGTAACAAAGAGCGAGGCACAACACGCCTGACAGATTTTTCAACCGTGCGAGACTGAAAAATCCGTCTGGGAAAGCATCTAAAAACCCGCCACCGCATAGGCCTTACTGCACACCGGGTTTCAGCACGTAACCCCGCCCCCTAATGGTGTGTAAAAAGCGTGGCTCGCGCGGGTCTGGCTCTATACGGCGGCGTAAGCGGGTTACTTGCACATCTACCGCGCGCTCACCAATTTCTGCCATATCCAAAGCTGCGGCTATTTCATCACGAGAGAACACTTCGTTAGGCCTGCGGGCCAGAACAGCCAGCAAAGCGGCCTCACCACCGGTGAGGTGAATATTGCCACTTGGGCCAGACAATAGCGCCCGTCCGGGGTCAAACTCTTTATCACCCAACCGTATAATGCGCAGGTTATCTGCCGCTGGGGCCGGGGCCAAGCGCCGTAAATGGGCTTTAAGCCGCAGCAAAAGCTCGCGCGGCTCAAACGGTTTGCCCAAATAATCATCGGCTCCGGCCTCTAGGCCGGTAATGCGGTCTTCTGGCTCACCACGTGCCGTAAGAAGCAGAATAGGAAATTCCTGCCCTGCGTCACGCAAGGCGCGGGTTAATTGCAGCCCGTCTTCTCCGGGCATGGTTACGTCCAGCACCATAGCATCTGGCTGAATACCCTCTAATGCCCGGCGCGCCTCTGTGGCGTTGGCTGCAACGCTTACGCGCAGGCCATTTTCAGCAAGGTAGCGCTGTAAAAGGCGGCGTAGGCGGGCATCATCATCAACAACGATAACGTGGGGGGCTGTGCCCTCTTCGTGCGTAAAATCGTGCGAGTTATGCGCCATAACGAGCCTTCTTTCGCGTCATACTTTCATCTGCCATTACCGTGCGGCTGCTTTCTGAGAGCATGCCCCACATAACCCGGCGAAACCCTTCTACCGCCGTACCGCCTGCCTCTCGGTAGGCATCAACCAAACGGTGCCGAACAACAGCAAACAGGTGCACTTCAACACTCAGCCCTTCTTTGCTCAAGCGTAAAAGTTTTTGCCGCCTGTCACGCAGGCAAGACTCGCTCTCTAGGTAACCACGCTCTTGCAGTTCACCCAAGGTGCGGCCCAAACTTTGCTTGGTTACCCCTAAAATTTCTTGCAAGCGACTAACCGGAATACGCGGGCTAAACGCTAAAACCTGCAAAACGCGGTAATGCGCCTGCCCCAATTGCAATTCTTCTAAAATGGGGGCCATGGCCTTGGCCATGTCTCGGCCTGCTAAAAACATCATGGTTTGGGCCAGCCTAATTTGCTCTTCACGTAAAAAGAGCAGGCCAGCGCCAGCTTCATCAGTGGGGCGGTAAGCTGTCATGCAGGGTTACACCCTTACCCTAACCCACAGCAGAGGCGGCAGAGGCGCGCGCACTACCCGGTAAACCGCCAAGTATTTTTGCTTTAAACTTGCCAAAGCGCAGTACGCCAGCCAGCCTACGCTCAACAAATGCGTCCATAACGGCAGCATCATGCCCGCGTGCTAACCAATAAAGCAGCGTTGCCCCATAAATACCGCCCAGTGTCAGCCTTTTGGTAAGATAGGTCATGCCAGAAGAATGATCTTGTGCCGCATGCCATATGGCATTGATGGTGCGCAGCATTGTGCGGCGTAAAGCGCCGCCTGCGCAAGGTGATGCTAAAACACCAAACCCGGCCCGTGCCCCAGCACGCATGGCAGGGTCGGCCGGTAAGCGTACCAGCAAAGCCTCTTTAACCCGCTGGCTTAAGCGTGGCTCATCTGTGTCGGCTATGGCTTCTATCATGTCGCGGTCACACAGGTCTGACCATGCCTCAACCAACTCAACCACCCCACCGGGAAATAAGAGGTCTGCCTCTGGCCCGGCAACGTCTCGCAGCACAGCAAGACTCCACCCTTGTTGCCCTGCTACGGCGGCTATTTTGCGCAATGCGGCATCGCGCACGGGGTCGTGCTCTAGCGGCGCTGGCATACTACCTGCTGCAAGCCCGGCAACAGCAAACGCAATAGCCTGCCGCACTTTATCACCTGCCATACCGCTCATGCCTGCACTCCATACTTTAGCATTTCCGCCTCAAATTTCAGGCGCGCCAGATCTGTCATCCGCATGGGATAGAGAAACCCGTCTAAATGATCCATTTCATGTTGCATGACATGCGCCCGAAACCCAGAGGCCACACCCTCTACCCGCTGGCCCGTATGGTCGTACCCTGCATAGCGGACCCGCTTGTAACGCGGCACTTCACCCCGCAAGCCGGGAATGGAGAGACACCCTTCAATGCGCTGTATAATTTCTGCCCCTTCAGGCTCAAGTTCAGGGTTAATTAAAACCTGCACGTCCAATGCTGGGTCGTCCTCCCCCTCGCTGCGGGCTTGCGGCACAGAATACAAAAAGAGTCTTTTAGAAACATGCACTTGTGGCGCAGCCAACCCAACACCGCCCGCATCAGCCAAGGTTTCTTGCATGTCTTCTATAAGGCGTTGTGTGTCCTCAGAGAGGATATCGGGCACCTCTTGCGCGCGTTTGAGCAAAACAGGGTGGCCCATACGGGCAATTTTAAGTAAAGCCATGGTGCCTTTCCTTACGTGGGCAGAAGTAAGTCACAAGAGTTTGTTGATAAGAAGCAAGAACGAATTGTGTCTTTATGCAAGCCCGTGTTATAGAGACGCCCAATAGAGGAATCGGTGGCGCGTGGTGCGTTCTGCTTGTTCTTTTTTCATATCACATCAAAACCGGGGTAAACCGGGTTTTTTGAAACAGGGGTTAGTGACCAAGTGCACGTTCTCGTCCGTGACAACAATGTCGATCAGGCTCTTAAGGCACTCAAAAAGAAAATGCAGCGCGAAGGCATTTTCCGTGAAATGAAGCTGCGCCGCCACTTTGAAAAGCCGTCTGAGCGTAAGGCTCGTGAGTCTGCTGAAGCAGTTCGTCGCGCACGCAAGATGGAACGCAAGCGCCTGGAACGCGAAGGCTTCTAAGCCTTTCGCTTCAAGCACCATAAAAAAGCCGGGCCACCCCAAGGTGCCCGGCTTTTTTTGTGCCTGCTGCTATGCCTAAAACGGTATAACCTGCCGTAATAGCCACCCGCTCCCTACCCCAACTAAAACTGTAACCAGTAAAGAACAGCGCGTTGCCGCCAATGCCGTTACGGCAAGTGCCAGCAAGTCTGCCCCTTTGCCAGAGGCAAAGTCTGGCGCTAACACAGCAACCAATACGCAGCCGGGGGCTACCTCCATAACCTTGGCAGTACGGAGCGAAATATGCCGCCCGTTAAGCAGCCAATAGCCACCAATGCGGGTGCAGTATGTTACAAACGCCATAAGTAAAATGGTAAGAATGGTCATGGCTTGGCTAAAACCCAAGCCGTAAGCGCGCCAGACAAAGCACCCAGCGGCACATACCACCCCTTTGGCAGCAACACGTATGCCGTAATGGCCACACCCAATGTTACCGCCCACGGCAGGGCTGAATACACGCCTTTCCACATACCGCGCAGCAAAACAAAAAACACAGCGGGAAACGCCATATCAAACCCATAGCGTGTTACATCACCCAATACCGGGCCTATGGCCGCCCCTATGGTCGTACCCACAAGCCAGCTCAGATACAGCCCAAGCGAAACACCCATGTAATAAGCAAGGCTAAAGCCGTGTTTACGGGCATCTGCCAAACTTAGCGCCCATGTTTCATCGCACATGAAAAATAGAAAACAGAGCACTTTCCGGCGTGGCACACGGCTTAAATAGGGTGCCAGTGCAGCCCCCATAAGAAGGTGGCGGCTATTCACCAAAAACGTAATACCAACAATCAGCGCTATATGCGGCGGTGATGTCCATAACCCTACCGCCGCAAATTCTGAACCACCGCCAAAATTAAGGCCGGTCATGAGGGGTACATCAAGCAGGCTAAACTGCTTAAGGCGGGCCTGCGCACCCAGCACTAACGCAAAAGGTACAAAGCCAATCATAATAGGTAAGGCCGCGCGCGCACCACGCCAAAGCTCTGCCCGCTGGGGTGCTGCGGGCTGGAAAGACGCCGCTTCTTGCCTATTCACCTCAGCCTTCCCCCATTCAAGCTTTATAGTCTGCTGCGTTGCAAAACCGCTCTGTGTAATACGTGTGCTGCGTAAAACACCTTTGTACGGCTGGCTTCTTAATGCTTATCCATCAAGCGTTGGGAAAGATAAACAGCCTCCAGCGCACGCTCATGTGCCACCTCTGCCGCATTAACAGTACCAGAGTGCCCACCTTCAATATCTTCATAATAAAAAAACGGTTTTTTAAAGCGTTCCATTTTGGCGGCAAAGCGTCTGGCATGGAGTGGGCCAACGCGGTCATCGCTCGTGGCGGTAAAAATAAAGGGTACCGGGTAATGCACCTCTGGCTTTAGGTGCCTAAGCGGAGAAATTTTCTTTAGAAACTCAGCCTCTTCGGGCACAGACATAGAGCCATATTCAGCCACCCACGATGCCCCGGCAGACAAAGTTTCGTAGTTTTCCATGTCTAAAAGAGGCACGCCAATAACAACCGCATTCCATTGCGTGGGGTGCTGCACCATTTCTACACCAGCCAGCAGCCCACCATTCGAGCGGCCCCGAATACCTAAATGCTGCGGGTTGGTAATATGGCGCTGCACCAGATCCTGCCCGACAGCGGCGAAGTCATCATACACTTTTTGGCGGCCTGCTTTACGCCCTGCTTCGTGCCATTGCGGGCCAAACTCACCCCCACCACGAATATTGGCCACCACGTAAACCCCACCCCGCTGGAGCCATAACTGCCCGACTTCGGGCATGTAAGTGGGCGTGTATGAAAGCTGAAAACCGCCATACGCACTCAGCACTGTTGGGTTAGCACCTGTTAGTGCCATAGCCTTACGGTGCACGGCAAAATAAGGAATATGCGTTCCATCAGCAGATTTGGCCCAGAGCTGCTCCATCACCAGATCAGATGTTTTAAAGCAGGGGGCCTCTGCTTTTATTTTTTTAGGCTGCTCTTGTTCTTCCACTAACCACAGTTGTTGGGGGGTCAGATAGTTTTCCACGCTTAAAAAAGCTGTTTCAGACTGTGGGTTAGCCGCCACAATATGCACCGAAGACATATCCGGCACATCAAGCGGCTCCATGCTCCAGGGGCGGCCCGGCTGCACGGGTTCAAAGCGCATAGCGCGGCCACGCACATTATCCAGCAACGTTACTAAAACCGTATTTTTGGTAATACCCACCTGGTCAAGCGCCTGAGACGGGTCGGGCGTAAAAATAACCTCTACCCCTTGCTCTAAGGCCTTGGGGTCTAGGGCAACCAAGCTACCGGCAGGCACAACGGGTAAACCCTTTGGTTTCCAGTCATCTTGCACAGACACAATCAGGCGGCCTTTTGCAAAGCCATGCACTTCACTTTTAGGGGGCAAGGCCAGCCAGTTCAGGTGCGCCCCGTCCCACACGGCGTAGCGGGTTTCAAAAAATGTTATATTACGCAGGATCAGAACAAGGCGCTGCCCATCACCATCGGTAAAAGTTAAGGGGGCCACCATCATGTCAGACGGTCTGCCCCGATACACTTCAGTGGCTTGCTCAAGGGGCTTACCGCGCTGCACCGCCTTTACCACAAACGGATAGCCTGATGATGTCAGGGTTGCTCCATCATTCCCCCATGCGCGGGCCACTAAAACAGTGTTGTCATCAACCCAAGCGGCTTGTTGCTTAGCCCGTGGGAAAACAAACCCACCAGATATAAACTGCCCTGTTTGAGTATTATATTCTCGGAGTGTTTGGGCATCCTCTCCTGCGTTAGAGAGCTGCACCAAACAATGCTCTGCCGCTGGGGCGAGGCACTCGGCCCCTTCAAACACCCAGTTTATCTGCTCTTTGGCAGCCAGCGCGTCTATATCGAGCTTACTCTGCCACTTAGGGGTTTGAGAAAGATAAGAACGGTACGATGTAGCCCGCCATACCCCATGCGGGTGGTGCGCGTCTTGCCAAAAATTCCAAACACCACCAGCCTGTAACTGTGGCAGCGGCACTCTATCTGGGGCCTGCAAAGCGGCCAGCGTATTTTTATAAAACCCTTTAAAACGGTGGTCTTTTTCTAAAATAGAGAGCGTTTTATGGTTCTGGTGCTGCACCCATTCCATAGCCTGCTTGCCGTGCAGATCGTTTAAAAAACTATAGTCTTTCTGGTTATCGGGTGTTTGCGCCTGCCCATGAACGGCGCCACCAGTCATAACCATTGCTGATGTAGCCCATGTCAGTATCCAACACCCCAAACGCATCAAGACGTTTCCTTTTTCCGTTCTCTACTTGTGGCCTTAAAAAACATTTTATAACGCAGGCACACAGCTCTGTCGTGGCTACCAGCCAAAAAAACAGGCCAGCCCATAACGAGCTGGCCTGCAAAACCCCTTAGAAGCCGCGTTTACAGCCTAAAGGCGTAAAAGGCATTAAGCCTGTGCTTTATCAAGCTCATTCACAATGGCAGCACCCATTTCAGACGTGCTAACCCGTGTTTTGCCTTCGCTCATAATATCGGCTGTACGCAGGCCATTGGCCAAAACCGCAGCAACTGCCTCTTCAATCAACTGGGCTTCTGCTTGGTAATCAAAAGAGTAGCGCAGCAGCATGGCAAAAGAGAGAATTTGCGCAATTGGGTTTGCAATACCCTGCCCAGCAATATCTGGCGCACTCCCATGAATGGGCTCGTACAATGCCGGGCATTTGCCAGCACTATCTGCCGCACCTAACGTTGCAGAGGGCAACATACCAAGGCTGCCTGTTAGCATGGAGGCAAGGTCAGACAGCAGGTCACCAAACAGGTTGCCAGTTACCAGCACATCAAACTGGCGCGGGTTACGCACCAACTGCATGGCGCAGTTATCTGCCAGCATGTGGGTCAGTTCAACGTCTGCATACTCACGGGCGTGCAGGTCTGTAACAACCTCTTTCCACAGCAGGCCGCTTTCCATCACGTTGCATTTTTCTACAGAGCACACGCGGTTGGAGCGTTTACGGGCCAAGTCAAATGCAACACGGGCAACGCGCTCAATTTCAGAAGTAGTATAAACTTCTGTATTAATGCCGCGCTTGCTGCCATCCGCCAATGTTTCGATCCCGCGCGGGTTACCAAAGTAAATACCGCCCACGGTTTCGCGCACAATCATAATATCAAGCCCGCGCACAACATCGGGCTTGAGTGTGCTGGCATCAACCAGCGCATCAAACACTTTAGCAGGGCGTAGGTTAGCAAACAGGGCCAGTTCCTGACGCAGCTTTAAAATGGCCAGTTCTGGGCGTTTTTCAAAGCCAACATGGTTCCAGCGCGGGTCACCAACAGAGCCAAACAGCACCGCATCTGCTGCACGGGCCTGCTCGATCACGTCATCACGAATTGGCTCACCGTACTGCGCCAGAGAAGCCCCACCCACGAGGTCTTCTGTAATAGCAAAAGACAGACCGCGCTTTGCTTCAAGCCACGCAATAATATGGCGTACTTCCTGCATAACTTCAGGGCCAATGCCGTCACCGGGCAGGATAAGCAGCTTTTTAGCTGGCTGGCTGGTCATGAAACTCTCCAAACTCAATCAGTCGATGGAAATTTTTGGCATCCAAGGGCGTTCGTGCGCCACTTGGGTTTCAAACGTTTTAATTTCACCCTCATGTTGAAGGGTCTGGCCAATATCATCCAGACCTTCAAGCAGCATATGCTTACGGAAGGGGTCGATCTCGAACGGCACTTCCTGCCCGTCAGGGCGGATCACAACCTGGCGGGGCAGGTCAACGGTAAGACGTGCGTTGCTGCCCATTGCAGCATCACCCATCAGGGCGTCACACACGTCACGCGGCAAGCTAATGGGCAGAATACCGTTTTTGAAGCAGTTGTTAAAAAAGATATCTGCAAAAGACGGTGCAATAACGCAGCGAATACCAAAATCGAGCAACGCCCAAGGCGCATGCTCGCGTGATGAGCCACAGCCAAGGTTATCATGCGTAATCAAAATTTCAGCATGCCGCCACGGCAACTGGTTCAGCACAAAATCAGGGTTTTCAGACCCATCTGGCTTGTAGCGCATGCTATCAAACGCATGCTTGCCAAGCCCGGTGCGCTGGGTCGTTTTGAGAAAACGGGCCGGAATAATTTTGTCTGTATCAATGTTCGCTTCGGGCAGTGCCGCAGCCACAGCAGACAGAACCGTAAATTTATCCATTATGCCAGCTCCCTTACGTCTGTCAGGCACCCTGTTACTGCCGCCGCTGCCGCCATTGCGGGAGAGAGCAAGTGCGTACGCCCACCCGGCCCCTGCCGCCCCTCAAAATTACGGTTAGAGGTAGAGGCACACCGTTGGCCCGGTGTTAAGCGGTCGGGGTTCATGCCAAGGCACATAGAGCACCCTGCTTCACGCCATTCAAAACCGGCATCCAGAAAAATCTGGTCTAGGCCTTCTTCTTCCGCCTGCCGTTTTACAAGGCCTGAGCCGGGTACAATCATGGCGCGCACGCCCTCAGCCACTTTGCGGCCAGCCGCAACCTGTGCCGCAGCGCGCAGGTCTTCAATGCGGCTGTTGGTGCAAGAGCCAATAAACACGACATCAACGGGGGTACCGGCAATTTTCTGCCCGGCTTCCAGCCCCATATACTCAAGCATACGCACCATTTGCGCACGCTTGGCGTCGTCTGCTTCCTGTACCGGGTCTGGCACGGTATCTGTAATGGCCAGCACGGTTTCTGGGCTGGTGCCCCATGTTAAGCTCGGGGCAATATCTTCTGCCCGCAGGCTCACTTCTTTATCAAAATGCGCGCCATCGTCGGTAGAGAGGGTACGCCAGTACGCAACGGCTTCATCAAACGCGGCACCTTTTGGGGCAAAAGGCCGCCCTTTAATATAGTCAAAGGTTGTGTCGTCTGGGGCCACAAGCCCGGCGCGTGCACCTGCTTCAATAGACATGTTGCACAGGGTCATACGGCCTGCCATGTCCAACCCACGAATGGCAGAACCAGCAAATTCAATAACGTGCCCAGTACCACCGGCTGTGCCAATATGGCCAATAATTGCCAGCATAATGTCTTTAGCAGACACACCCGCACCCGGTGTGCCCTCAACCGTTACGCGCATATTTTTAGCAGGCCGCTGCAAAATAGTTTGCGTGGCCATAACATGCTCAACTTCAGAGGTGCCAATACCAAAGGCCAAAGCCCCCATAGCCCCATGGGTAGAGGTATGGGAGTCACCGCACACAATGGTCATGCCGGGCAGCGAAATACCCTGCTCTGGGCCAACGACGTGCACAATACCTTGGTTGGCAGACAGCAGCGGAAAGTAAGGAACACCAAATTCCTTAACGTTGCGCTCCAGCGTTTCAATCTGGTTGCGGCTTTCCGGCTCTTCTATGGGCTGGCTACGGTCAGATGTTGGCACGTTATGGTCAACAACGGCCACAGTCATTTCTGGGTGGCGCAGGCGGCGGCCAGCAAGGCGCAACCCTTCAAAAGCCTGCGGGCTTGTCACCTCATGTACAAGGTGGCGGTCAATATAAAGGATAGAGGTGCCATCCGGCAGGGTCTCGACAACGTGGTGATCCCAAATTTTGTCGAATAACGTACGCGGCGCCATGGCCCTCCCCTTTCATGACTATGGTGCGGTCAACACAGAAAGGTCTGGCCTGAAATTTTACCCGGCCTATAGCCCGGCACAGTGCGCGGCAAATTGCCCAAACACGGGGGCACACAGATAAAAACAGACCTGAACGTTCTGAGAGATGAAAAACCGCGCCTTCATCTTCATACTATCACAAAGACCCGGCCGGGCCTACGCCCAGCCGGGTTTTTCGTCAACAGGTGGCACGGTGGCCAGCCTGTTGTTTTTTAGCCAGCAGCAGCCGGTGTAACCACGTCACGTGGGCGTTCTGCAATACGAGCAGACTTACCGCTACGGCCACGCAGGTAGTACAGTTTTGCACGACGCACTTTACCACGACGCACAACCTTGATTTCAGCAATGGTTGGTGCGTACAGCGGGAACACACGTTCCACACCTTCACCGTTAGAAATTTTACGCACGGTAAAGTTGCTGTTCAGGCCTTTGTTAGAGCGTGCAATTACAACGCCTTCAAAAGCCTGCAAACGCTTACGCTCACCTTCAACAACCTGCACGGAAACACGCACGGTGTCGCCTGCTGCAAATTCCGGCACGGCGCGTGCTTCAGACAGACGCGCAATTTCGGCAGCTTCATACTGCTGAATAATGTTCATATCCGTATCCTTCCTCAAACCCCAGTTTGGCGTACCTTACCGGACACCCCGGCGGCAGCCTCATTCTTTTCCCTGCGAGCCAGCCAGGCAGACCACAGGTCCGGCCGTCTTTCCCGCGTTATTTCTTCAGCCTGCTTTTGCCGCCACGCGGCTATTGCCGCATGGTTACCAGAAAGCAGAACCTCCGGCACATCTTGCCCCTGCCATGTGGCGGGACGGGTGTAATGCGGGTATTCAAGCAGGCCATCGGAAAAACTTTCCTCAATACCGCTTGCATCGCTCCCCATTACGCCGGGTAACAACCGGACACATGCATCCAGCAAAACCAGAGCGGCTGTCTCTCCCCCAGACAAAACATAATCTCCGATAGAGACCTGCTCGACTGAGTGGGCTTTCAGCACTCGCTCATCCACACCTTCAAAGCGCCCGCATATAAGCACCACACCGGGGCCTTGCGCATAGCGGCTCACATCCTTCTGGCGCAGCGGGTAACCACGCGGTGTTAAAAACACCCGTGGCATATCCTGTGGGGCATCAATGGCCGAGAGCGCGGCATCTGCCACATCTGCCCGGATCACCATACCCGCACCGCCACCAAATGGCGTGTCATCAACAGCTCTGTGCCGCCCCAGCCCATGCTGGCGCAGGTCGTGCGTAGCGCAAGACCATACGCCCCCATCAAGCGCGCGCCCGGCCAATGATAGACCAAGCGGCCCCGGAAACATTTCCGGAAAGAGGGTTAAAACTGTTGCCTGCCAGCTCATGCTGAATGCTCAGCCTTTTGCGCACCAGATACAGCCTTACCAACACCCTGCCCTTCTTCACCCGAAATTTCTGACGGGCGCACAATGGTTAGGGTGCGTTTGGCAAGATCAATTTCTGGCACGCAAGCGCGTGTGAACGGAACAAGAAGGCCGCCTTCCAGCTCAAGGCTGGCACCGCCACCATAGTCATGCACCATAGCAACACGCCCCAACACCTGCCCGGCTTCAAGAGCGTCCATGCCAATCAGGTCGGCATGGTAGAACTCTTCTTCTTCCGTTTCAGGCAAGGCGGCACGCGGCACATAAAGGCGGGTGTTTACCAGCCCCTGCGCTGCTGTGCGGTCTGCCAGCGGGCGGCCCTGTGCATCGCACAGCTCTGCCACGCCATCGGCCCCACGCCAACGCAAAGACCAGCTACGGCCCTGCTCGTCCTGCAAAACCTCGTAATCCTCTAACGCTGTGGGGTCTTCTGCATAGCTATGCACGCGCACAAGGCCGCGCACACCATGCGGTCTACCCACAACGCCAATCAGGATAAGGTCTGGACGCATGTTCTGATCTGCTCGGCTTTAGCCTTAGGCTGCGGCTTCGGCAGCTTTAGCTGCAGCAGCGGCGCGTTCCTGAGCTTTCTTTTTAGGAGCAGACTTTTTAGGCTGCTCTGCATAAGCAGGCTTAGGAGCCAGACCAGCGTTACCCAGGAAACGGGCTACACGGTCGGTAGGCTGTGCACCCTGAGAGATCCAGTGCGTAATACGCTCACCAACCAGACGCACGCGCTCAGCATGGTCAGATGGCAGCATTGGGTTGTAAGCACCCACTTTCTCAATGAAACGACCATCACGCGGGGAACGGCTGTCTGCCACAACAATGTGGTAGTACGGACGTTTTTTTGCACCTGCGCGGGCAAGACGAATTTTAAGACTCATTCAGACTTCTCCAAACCCAGAAAAACTTTACAGAGAAACAGGCCGCTTAGCGGAAGGGACGACCGCCACCAGACGGCCCTCCACCCATTCCTTTAGGCATGAGCGCAGACAGCCCCTGGCGCATGAGACCTTTCACGCCCAGCTTGTTAAAGCGCTTCATCATGTCGGACATCATTTCAAACTGCTTAAGCAGTTTGTTAACGTCCTGAACGGTGTTTCCAGACCCTGCGGCAATACGCTTCTTGCGTGATGCCTTGATGATAGCGGGATTTTTCCGCTCACCTTTGGTCATGGATGAAATTATGGCCAGGTGCTTTTTGAGAATGGAGGTATCAAGTTCTTTGTCCCCCATTGCTTCTTTCAGCTTACCCATACCCGGCAACATACCCATGATACCGGAAATAGACCCCAGCTTATTGATCTGGCGGATCTGAGACGCATAATCATCGAGGTCGAACTTACCAGCCATCATTTTTTTGGCCAGGCGTTCGCCTTCTTCATGGTCAAGCGTATCAGCCGCTTTTTCAACCAACCCAGCAATGTCACCGAGGCCCAGAATACGGCCCGCAACACGCTCAGGGTGGAATTCTTCTAAGGCGTCCAGCTTTTCGCCAGAACCTGTCAGTTTAATAGGCGCGCCGGTAATGGCCTTCATGGACAGGGCGGCACCACCACGGGCATCACCGTCCATACGGGTCATAACAACACCGGTTACACCCACTGCCTCGTTAAAGGCTTTCGCAGTGTTTACGGCGTCCTGCCCGGTCATGGCATCCACAACCAGCAGGGTTTCGGCGGGCTGCGTGGCAGCACGTACCTGCCGCACCTCTTCCATCAGTGCTTCGTCTATGGACAGACGGCCTGCGGTATCGAGAATGACAACGTCAAACCCTTCGCGGCGGCCTGTATCCATTGCACGATGGGCAATTTCAACCGGTGTTTGCCCAGCAACAATTGGCAAAGACACCACACCAGCCTGCTCGGCCAGCTGCGCCAACTGCAGCTGTGCGGCGGGGCGCTGCGTATCCAGAGACGCCAGCAAAACCTTTTTACGCTCACGCGTTTTAAGGCGCAGCGCAATTTTACCAGAGGTGGTGGTTTTACCAGAACCCTGCAAACCCACCATAAGAATGGGCACAGGGGCCACTGCATTAAGGTTAAGCGGCACTGCACCAGCACCACCCAACGCATCGATCAGGGCGTCATTAACAATTTTAGCAACGGCCTGACCGGGAGAAATGCTTTCAAGCACCTCAGCACCAACAGCGCGTTCCTTAACTTTGTTTACGAAGTCTTTAACCACAGGTAGCGCCACGTCTGCATCCAGCATAGCCAGACGCACCTCGCGCATTGCCTCCATAACATCGGCTTCGGACAGCGCGCCACGCTTGGCGAGTCCATCAAAAACCCCGGAAAGCCTACCTGAGAGAGCCTCGAACACTACATCACTCCATAAGAAAACACGCCACTGCGCGAACACTCGCGAGGTGGCGATCCTGTGAATTAAGAGAGGGGTTAAGCCACCCCCCTCGCTGAGTCAAGAAACTTCTGGTTTTTACTGTGCGGCAGCTTTAGGCGTGGGGTGCTGTAGCTCACGCAGCTGGTCCATCAGGTCACGCACTTTAGCCTGACGCTCTTTAATCTGGGTCAGTTGCTCTGTGCTCAGCACGTCATGAATTTGCTCGGCCACATCAAGGTGGCGGGCTTCCTGCTGGGCACGCAGGCTGGCCTGCTGCTGGAGCAAGGCTGTAATTTTGGTACGGTCTAATGTACCGGGCTCGCTCAGCAAATCCTGAATTTGGCGGTGTACGCGGCCAATATCATCACGGATTGAATCGGTCTGGTCTTGCTCATGCGCCTGCTGAACAATGGCATCAATTTTTTTCTGCTGCTGCGCGGTCAGGTCAATACCTTCAAGCATGGAAGGCCCGCCCCACACAGGTGCGCCCGGCCCGCCTGCTGCGGGTGCCCCGCCGTGGTGGGGGTGCGCCATAACAGGCAACGCCACAAGCGAAAGCCCTACCATGGCAGCGGCAGCCAGAACACCATTCCTGTACTTCATGACAACAAACCTTTGCTAAAAATACCAGACCCTGCGGCAGAGTCGGCAAAAGAGCCGGATAGGCGGGTCTTCTTAGCAGATTTTTACTCAACTCATGGAGTAAAGAATAACAACCACCGGGATAATACCGAGCAAGAACCACGCGCCCATAGCGCATGTTGCCGCTAAATGGGCCGCACGGGCCTGTAGGCGCTGCCGGTTAGAACGCGCTGGTTTGCTTACCTGTACGGAGGCAGCACCAAAATCAGATTGCATCATGCTCTCCTTATGCCAACCCCTAGTGGGGCATAAACTCAGGCCGATTCACGCTGTTTCGTTACGGGCCTTACATGCGCTGGCTAAAAGGCAAATTCGTGGCAGAAAGCACGCCTCTTTTATAAAATATCTGACAAACAAGTTTACTGTAAAAAAGCCCGGCACTGTGCGCAGTAAAACAGGGCCAAAACATTGCAGCACCTACACCAACAGCCCTGCGCCACACTGTACGCGCCAAAGTAACAAGGTGCACAGTCTGGCATCTCAAAACATGCCAGACTGGCGTAAATTCTTTATTTCAATGCCCTGTTACTGGCGGGCCAATGCAAGAAAGCGCATGGCATCTGCCACATCACGCGTGAGGGTGGCTATACGGTCGGTTATTTCCGTATCCTGGCCCCAACGCTGCATTTGCGCTTGCTCATCTAATGTGGCGCAGGCTGCAAGGGCTTCTGGCGTGGTGTCGGCTTTTACGGCGGCCAAGCCTAAAACAAAACTGCCCAGCGCGGGTATAGTCACGGCCAATGCGGCTAACTCTGCCGGAGTAGCGGCCTCTAACACACCACGCAGTTTGGCAAGTGTTTCTGCATTTTGGGCAATAGGCATAACCCCTTCAGACACCGCAAATTGGGCCCCAAAAGCATTCGCACACCATGCCAGCCACTTGCCCCACTGCTCTTGCTGCGCCTGAGCAAGAGATGAGCCAGCACTGGCCCGGTAACACAACAGGTCTGTACCCGCATAAGCCAGCAGGCTTTCTACCACGCCCGCTTTTTGCTGGGGTATGCGCTCAAGCATAGACCCGGCAATACCCGTTAGCGGCAAGTCTTCTGCCTTAAACAGGCCACCCACCTGTTGCCCCGCTTCCTGCCATTCAGCCGCAAGGGCCTCAGCCAAGGCGCGGCTTGCCACACATAAGGGGGTGCGTTCTGGTAACTTTATAGGGCGGCCATCAAGCTGCACAGCATACCCGTTTTCGGTAGGTACAACCTCTGCATGTTTCCAAAACCGTTTACGCCCAGCCGGTGTTGCTACTGGCTGCTTTACACTCTCATTCATTGAAAAAGACCCAAACCCCGCAACATATTCATCACTTTACCACCCTTACCGTGCTCTGGTGCCTTGGCCGTGGGGCCAGCCGCCCCTTCCCGCGCGGCAGAGAGAAGCGTTGGGCAGTTATCACCACCCCCATCATCCCCTCCAATGGTAATGCCGTACTGCCCACTATAGGTTGGCTCCATTTTTGGCACGGGTGCTGCAAACGTGCCCGTTACCCGCACATCAGACCCCGCAGAGGCACCCCCTAACGCCAACCGGGGCGACAGGAGCAGGTCAAGCGTGTGTGTGCCTAACCCAACCGTGCCGTGCCCGTGCAAAGACAGAAAATCTGTCTCAAGCCCAATCAGGTCAAAGGTGGCGGTACCATCTGCCACTTGCAGGTGGGCGCCAAAGCAGCGCACTGGCATTTTGCCTTTAAGGGGCACCTGCGGGCCAAGTAGCGTGCGCAATGCCGCCCCGCCAATCTCGCCATCAACAACAGAAGCCCCAATATGCCCCACCGCACTTTGTTGTAAGGCTGTGGCATTGCCCCCATGCGCACTAACTGTGCCTACAAGTGCCAACGTGCCACGCATAAGGGCTGGGGCCCCCACTACCTGTTGCACCACACTAAGCGGGAGCAAAACAGGCCGCGCAGAGACATCTAGCTGCGGTACAGCACCAGCCGCATCGTAAACAAAATGGCCAGATTGCTGTATACCGTCACTTTCTGCCTTAATAGGGTCTATGCTCAGGCGGGCATTCTGTACCGCCACATGAGCTGCGACAGCGCTCCAGCTTTGGCCACGCCAGGCAAAATGGGGGGCCTGCACATCAAGCGCGCCATTTAAACCCCGTATCATGTCTAACGCGGTATGTTTGCGCACAAGGCTAAGCGTATTTTGTGCGTCTAGGTGGCCATCAATTTTCAGGTCTTCAAGTGTCGGGTTATTTTCACCCAATGCCACGTGAGCCAATGCGCCATGCACATCCAACCCAGACTGTGCGGCCCCTAATGTGCCAGACACATGCAGGTTAGACTCGCCATCGGTTAGCGTTAGGTCTGCTGGCAACGTGGCATGCAGGGGGTCTTGGGCTATAGTTGCCACTTGCGCCAATGTACCTACGCCGCCCCGCAGCGTAAGATTTTGCGCGCCCAGCTTACCCTCCAGCACAATAGCTAAGGCCTCATCTGGGTTATTAGCGTCTAACGTTAGGCGGCTTAAGGTAGCCCCGGGCAAGAGCTGCGTAAGGTCAACCTGCCCTGCCCGTGCATGCAAACTTTGCAGCAAGGGCTGCTTGCCCTCACCGCCAATAAGCCCATCAACCGAAATATTCTGCCCCTGCGGCAACCCGGCATGCGGGAAGAAAACCTCTAAATTTTGCAACTGCCCTAACGAGCCACCAAAACTGAGCGCATAGCCCCGTTTTCCGGCAGGGTCAGACACTGTGCCATCTAGGTGGGCCAGCCCAGCCGGGTGGCCATCAAGCTGAAACACCAGCTTAGCCTCTACCGGCAAACTATCAGCCATCGCTGGGGCCAAGCGACCAGTTTGGGCCGTAAGGGTAACGCGGCCTTTGTCGCGCTGTAAAATGGCTTCAAGTGCGGGTTTTTCGCCCTCAAGGTGGTTCAGCTTCAGGCTTTCAACGGGCACATAACCGCTACGGTTGTGCAGGCTGTCCTGCCACTGCACATCACCCTTGCTGACCTGAAGGCTGGTAAGGCCAAAATTCCAATGTAGTTGGCCACCCGCCGGGCCGGAGGGGGCTGTGGTCTGTGCATCAGCCAAGCTGGCAGGTTTGGGGGTAAAGGCCCAATCAGCCCTGCCATCGGCCAAGCGCCGCAATACAACATGTGGGTTGGTGATACTGACATCATCCAGCACAATGCGGTGGTGAAACAGGGGGGCAAGCGCTAGGCGCGCCCGCACCGTTTCAGCGCGCAGCATATCTGGCCCGCCATCTTCAACCCCAGACAGCCCAACATCACGCGCTTCCACCCACGGGAAAGGCAGTAGCCACACATGCAAATGGCCAACGGTAAGCTGGCGGCCTGTACTTTGCTCTATAGCGGCCGCAACGCGGGTACGCAGCCATGTGGCATCTTGGGTGGCAGACAGCACACTACCCCCACCAACCAGCACCACAGCAGCACCGGCCAGCAGCCCTATTTTCCATTTTAACCGCATGGCCTGTTCTCCTGCTTAGTGGTGGTAACCCTACCCCCCACGGCGGGCAGGTTTGGGGGTTGAACCGGGTACAAACCCGAGAGCCCTAAATGTCTCACGCATATGCGGCGGCAATTCGGCACTCACAACCAGCCGCCCGCCTGCGGGGTGTGGCATGTCCAGTTCCCGCGCATGCAGGTGCAACTGGTCTATAAAGCCATCAACATGGGCTTTTTCGGCCCCGTATTTGGGATCTCCCAAAATAGGGGTGCCCAAAGACTCGCAATGCACACGCAACTGGTGGGTACGCCCTGTAAGCGGAGACAAAGCCAACCAAGAAAATTTACGGGCTGCCGAATCGACCACTTCGTAAGTGGAGCGGGCAAATTGTGCCTCTCCATCCTTCCGGTCTGCTGCCACCATAATGGCGTTAGGCCCCATACCTAAACGCACGAGCGGCTGGTCAATTTCACCAGAGAGCGGGTCTGGCCGCCCAACAACAACTGCCCAGTATGTTTTTTTAACGTCTCGCCCACGGAAAGAAGCCGCTAGTTTAGCTGCAACACCGGGGGTACGGGCCAGCAACAGCAGGCCAGAGGTATCACGGTCAATACGGTGCACAAGCCGGGGGCGTGGGTCATCTGCATTTTCACGCAGGCCGTCCAGCATCATATCAACATGTTTGGTAATGCCGGGGCCGCCCTGCACTGCCAAACCTGCGGGTTTGTTCAGCACAATAACCTGCTTGTCTTGGTACAGCACCATGCCTTTAATTTCGCGCACCAAGCGCTCATCTAGCTGGCGGGGGGCATCTGGTGCAGGCTTGTTGGCCTTGGGTATGGGCGGCACACGCACAGACTGGCCCGGTTGTAGGCGGGTAGAGGCTTCGGCCCGTTTACCATCAACCCGAATCTGGCCTGTACGGCACAGTTTCTGGAGCGCACCTTGGGTCAGGTGCGGGTAATGACGGCGGAAATAGCGGTCAAGGCGGATATCCGCCTCGTCTTCGCTGACAGTAAGAATCACAACACTCATGGCACGATATTCACGACTGGCGCCGATCCCGCAAGCGGGCCCATGTTTCTAAACGGTGTCGAACCTCACGCTCGAACCCTTTTCCCGTAGGTTTGTAAAAGGTTTGGCGCGGCATTCCATCGGGAAAATAATTCTGCCCCGAAAACCCTTCCTCGGTATCGTGGTCGTATTCGTAGCCCTTACCGTAGCCAATATCCTGCATGAGCCGGGTAGGCGCATTTAAAATATGGGCAGGCGGCATAAGGCTACCGGTGGCCTTAGCCGCACGGCGCACCGTATTATAGGCTTTATAAACCGCGTTGGACTTTGGGGCCGTGGCCAAATGCACTACAAGTTGGGCCAAAGCCAGCTCGCCCTCCGGTGAGCCAAGCCGTTCGTAAGTCTCCCACGCGGCTATGGCTAACGGTAGGGCGTGGGGGTCTGCCATGCCAACATCTTCTGCGGCAAAGCGGGTCATTCTGCGGGCTAGGTAGCGGGGGTCTTCACCGCCTTCAAGCATACGGGCAAACCAATACAGCGCCGCATCAGGGTCTGACCCGCGCATGGACTTATGCAACGCCGAGATCAGGTTGTAATGCTCCTCCCTATCCCGGTCGTACAGCACGGCGCGTTTAGCAAGCAGGCGTGAGAGTGCTTGTGCATCTAGCGGTTTATCGGTTTTTAAACTTAAAAGCTGCTCAACCATGTTCAGCAGGTAGCGGCCATCACCGTCAGCCATGGCGCGTAGGGTTGCACGGGCCTCTTCCGTTAATGGCAGAGGGCGGCCAGATTCTTCTTCGGCGCGTACTAAAAGGGCTTCTGTTGCGGCGTCGTCTAGCCGGTTAAGCACCATAACTTGGCAGCGTGAGAGCAAAGCCGAGTTAAGCGCAAACGAAGGGTTTTCTGTGGTTGCGCCAACCAGCACAATGGTGCCATTTTCTACAACCGGCAAAAAGCCATCTTGCTGGGCGCGGTTAAAGCGATGAATTTCATCAACAAAAAGCAGCGTACCCCCACCTGTTTCTGCCAGCCTGCGGGCGTTTTCAAACGCTTTTTTAAGGTCTGCCACCCCAGAAAAAACAGCAGAAAGCTGCACAAATTTTAGCCCAGATGCCTCTGCCAGCAAACGGGCAATGGTGGTTTTACCAACGCCCGGCCCACCCCATAAAATAAGGCTCGCCAAAGACCCCCGCTCAAGCATGCGTGTAAGAGTGCCATCTGGCCCAAGCAAGTGCGCCTGCCCCACTACATCGTCTAGCTTTTGGGGGCGCAGGCGGTCTGCCAGCGGTTGGTTAGGGGCTGGCCGTGCTGGGCGTTGGGCCTCTACCCCGTCAAACATGGGCGTTGATTCGCCCTGCCCAAACAGATCATCCCCTACCGTAGGCGTTGTTTGCCTTGCCGCCATGCCCTCTTGCCTTACACGTCTTAAATACTGGGTTCTTTTATATCGGGGCGGTAAAGCGCTTTTACTACCCACCCCGTATTTTTGTGCGGGTTACTCGGGCTGCGCAGGCAAAGTAAACGTACCTGCCGGAATGCTCACACCATCATGCACATCAAACAGTGTTACCCGTGTTTCCCGCCCTTGGGCATCCACCACGCTCCAAGACCGCAGGGCCAGTGGGGTTTGGTAAAACACCAAGGTCAGGCTGCCATCTCCGGGGGCGGCAGTGCGCACCAAAGACACCTCAAGCAATCCGTTTTCATGCGAAAAACCCGTTACCGTTACATCACCCGATAACCGCACATTCTGGCGCAAAAGCAGCCCAAGCGGCGTGCGATCCATGGGAATAACGGTGGTTTGGTCTAGCTCGTTATCCCGAAACACCACCTTGCCATCGTTCGCTACCAGTAAAAGCGGCGTTGGGGCATCGTAGGCTAGGCGCATCTGGCCG
Organism: Acetobacter orientalis; assembly: GCF_000963965.1. Taxonomy (GTDB): domain Bacteria; phylum Pseudomonadota; class Alphaproteobacteria; order Acetobacterales; family Acetobacteraceae; genus Acetobacter; species Acetobacter orientalis. Next base: position 100,873 of record NZ_BAMX01000006.1, on the reverse strand, counting down.
GGGCGCTGCATCCATACTGTGCCGGTCGTGCGCTTGCCTTCCGCATCAAGCTGCTGCATGCGCGCTTTAAAAGTGGTGACAGCGTTAAGCGTTTGCTCAATACGCGCCAGCCATGCTTGGTCTGCTTTGCTCAGCACAGCGGCCTCGGGCGCATTTTCCTGCCCCGGCACAGACATTTGCGGCCCACTTTGCTGGGCCTGCGCAAGCGGTACCCCGCTTATGTTCCCCAAAACCAAACCCGCAAGTAGCAGGCACTTAAAAGAGGCAAACGCACGCAAAGCGGGTTTCATTTGTTTGGTCATTCCCAGTTCATGGCCTATTTCACGACAAGACCCATAAGCAGACAAAATACCTGCGTTTTTATTATGGCATGGCTGTTTACGGCCAAACACACCCTTAAACATGAAACAAACCAGCCAACAGCGCCAAAGCTATAGCCACACCAATTTCTCGGTTAAAACGAAACTGCGCCAAACAGAGTTTGGGGTTATGGGGCATAATGCTTTGGGCTTGGCGTGCCAGCATAATACCCGGCAGCACCATAGCAGGCCACACCAGCCAGCTTGCCCCGGCCAAAACACTTGCCACAGCTAAGCATACCAGCATGGCAGCGTAGCACACGCCAATAAACCCACGGGCTTTCTCTACCCATAACCGCGATGTTGATTTTACGCCAATACGGGCATCATCTTCCATGTCTTGAAAGCCATAGATGGTATCAAACCCAAGCTGCCAGAAAATGGTTGCGGCATAGAGCGCTGCCTGCGCCCAAGACAAATGGCCAGCCGCCGCTGCGTAGCCCATGGGGGCCCCAAACCCAAAGGTAAAGCCCATTACCAGTTGCGGCCACCATGTAAACCGCTTGGCCAGTGGGTAAAGCGCCACCAAAACAAGGGAAGACACACCCAAAACCCAAGACAGCGTATTAAGCTGCACCAGCACACCCAAACCAATAGCCAAGAGCAAGGCCAAAAACAGGGTGGCCTGCTTCATGCTTAATGCGCCAGAGGCTAACGGGCGGCCTGCTGTACGCGCCACTTGCCGGTCTATGTCTCTGTCCCACATGTCATTCACAACACAGCCTGCGCCACGCATAACAAGGCTGCCTATGCCAAACAGCACAATAAGGCGCAGGCGCTCCGTGGCGGCTACATCTTGGGGCAGTAAAATACCCCATACACCGGGCAAAAACAGCAGCCATGTTCCTACAGGCCGGTCAAGGCGCGCCAGCAGGGCGTAAGGGCGCAACGCAGGCGGCAGGCGGGCAATCCAGCCAGAAACCTGAATATCTGTATGGGGTGTTGTGGCAGAAACAGACACGGGGCAGCTACGTCCTTAAGTGGGTTTGAAGAACTGGGGCGGGTATGCCACACATCATAGGCTTGCATGAAGGGCTTTGCATTACGCACCATTCCTGCCTAAACCCAAAGCTCTTCTTTGCCGGGCCGCTTTGCCCGCTTTTGAGCTTTACCGCATTTTGAGCCAGCCCCATGAGCACACACGCCCACCTGCCCCGCCTTTACCTTGCACCACAAGAGCTACCACATGCCGCAAAAGGCGTTTCCTACCCGTTACCGGCAACGCAGGCCCGCTACCTTGGTACGGTATTGCGTAAACAAGCAGGCGACCTTTTGCGTGTTTTTAACGCAGAAACAGGCGAGTGGCTGGCAACGCTAGACGGTGTGCGCAAAGACAAAGGCAGTTTTACCCTAACAGAGCAACTACGCGCCCCAACACCACAGCCTGCGCTGGTGCTTGCCTTTGCCCTGCTAAAACGCGATGCCACAGATATGGTGCTGCGTATGGGGACGGAACTGGGTGTAACCCGTTTTCTGCCACTCATTACCGAGCGCACCAACACACACCGCATTAACCTAGAGCGCCTGCACACCATAGCCACAGAAGCGGCAGAACAATGCGAACGCCTTGATATACCAACCATAGAAGAACCCACCCCCCTGCTGCACATGCTTGGTGTATGGCCACAAGACAGGCACCTGTTTGCAGCCATTGAGCGCACAGAAGCACGCAGCATTACAACCCCTGTGAGCCTGCATGCAGCCCGCCCCGGTGACGGGCTATTAATTGGGCCGGAGGGCGGGCTAAGTGATACAGAATGTCAGACGTTGCTCAACCGTAGCTTTATAGCGCCACTTTCTCTTGGCCCGCTGGTACTTAGGGCCGATACAGCCGTGGCTGCGGGGCTGGCTTTGCTTGGTCATGGCTTGCGCTCTGCGCAAGATTAGTCAGAATACGCTTTAACACCTTCGTTCTGGGTTGTGCCATGCGCCAACCTGCCCTTCAAGGAACAATAGAATCTCATGTCTAACGCCGTTGCCCAAGACGATACACCCGTACAGTCAATTTCCCAGTTGGTTGAAATTCTGGCGCAAGGGTGCAAGCCTCGTGAGCTTTGGCGCATTGGCACCGAGCATGAAAAATTTGGCTTTATTCGCCCAGAGGCCGCACAAAGCAGCGTAAGCCCGCAAAGCGGCCGCCCTGCTTATGCCGCCCCCCCTTACGCCCCTGCTGGCATTGAAGACATGCTAACCGGCCTGCGCCAAAGCGAACCAGATAACTGGCAACCCATTATGGATGCAGGCAGCATTATTGGCCTAAAAGGCCAAAACGATGCCAAAGGGGCTGGTATTTCTCTTGAGCCCGCGGGCCAGTTTGAGCTGTCTGGCGCACCGCTTGAAACCCTGCACCAAACCGCGCAGGAACTAAACGAACATTACGAGGCCGTGCGCCCACTGGCCCGCAAGCTAGGGCTTGGTTTTTCAGCCCTTGGCTTTCACCCCACCGCACCGCGTAGCGAACTGCCCTGGATGCCCAAAACCCGCTACGGCATTATGCGCAACTACATGCCCAAAGTGGGTAAACTTGGCCTAGACATGATGCAGCGCACCTGCACCGTGCAGGTAAACCTAGACTTTGGCTCCGAGCAGGACATGGTGCGCAAAATGCAGGTGTCTATGGCGCTGCAACCCGTGGCTACGGCGCTGTTTGCCAATTCGCCATTTGTAGAAGGTAAAGCTAACAATTACCTCTCTAACCGCGCACGGGTCTGGACAGATACAGACAACCAGCGCGCTGGCATGCCTGCCTGCGTTTTTGACAAAGACTTCAGCTTTGAAAAATACGTGGAGTGGGCGCTTGATGTGCCCATGTATTTTATTACCCGCAACGGCAAAATGCGCGATGTGGCAGGCCGCTCTTTCCGGGCATGGCTCAACGGAGACCGCCAAGACGGGCTGGAAGATGTACGCCCAACCCTAAGCGACTTTGAAGACCACCTGACAACAGCCTTCCCTGATGTGCGCCTCAAGCAGTTTTTAGAAATGCGCGGCGCAGATGCTGGCTCGGCTGAAATGATGGTAGCCCAGTCTGCCCTATGGGTTGGCCTGCTTTACGATGACGCCGCCCTAGAAGCCGCCTACGAACTGGTGCGCGAACGCCCGTGGGAAGACTACGCCAAGCTACGCGCCCTCGTACCCGCACAGGCGCTAGACACCCCGTGGGGTGAAGGCACCGTGCGCGACCTAGCCGCGCACATGGTGGGTATTGCCATGGACGGCCTGCAAAACCGTAACCATGTTGATGAAGAAACCGGGCAGGAAGAATGGGCCTACCTTGCCCCCCTAACAGCCCTAGCCGCGGGTGCCCCCACACAAGCTGAACGCTGGCTGGAGCGCTATTATGGTGCATGGATGGGCGATGCCAGCCGCATCTTCCTTGAAAGCGAAATCTAAACCAGCACACACGCGGCACCACACCAGCCGCGTGTTATTTTTTACAGCAACACGCTGTCTCTTAAGCCACCTGAGGTAAGCCACTTAGCCTTACTTCAGGCAGCCTAAACAGAACAAAGCACTGCCTTCCGGCACATAGAAATACTCCTGAAAGCCATTACTTTTTCGTAAAAAATTATGCCCCAAGTACGCCCTGTGGCTCCTAATTTTTAATTGCGCATAAACAGGCGGCTGGCGCTTAACGCGGCAGCAGCGGCGGCAACACAGCTTGCGGCAAGCAGGCAAGCCCGCGCACCCTCGTGCCCAAATTGCACAAAAAAGGCGGCTACCCCCATAGCGCCCACAGCCTGCCCAGCTTGGCGGGCCACCTGCACCAAACCACTGGCCCCGCCAGCCCTCGTGTGGGGTGCCGCTACCATCATGGCGCGGTTATTAGGGGGTTGAAAAAAGCCAAAACCCCACCCAGCTATGGCTGTACGCCATGCAATATCAAACACACTCGGTTGAAGCGGCAGTAACCACAGCAAAATAAAGCCCAGTGCCGTAACGCTTAGCCCAATAGAAGACAGCACACCGGCAGAAACGGTGTCGGCCACACGCCGTACAACTGGGGCTGCACACATAATACCAATGGGCCAAGGTGTAATAAGCAAACCTGTTAAAGCAGAGCCCAAACCCAACTCGTCATGCAATGTAAACGGCATAGACACAATGTAGAAGTTAGAGGCTACAAACCCGCCAAAGCCCGTTACAAACGCCACCGCAAATTCTGGCTTACCCAGCAAATCAACCGGAAAAATAGGCTGGGCCAAACCATGTTCACGCCGCACCAGCAACAACCCGCATGCAACCCCCAGCACCATAAGCCCGACCGATAACGCCAAGCCAGACCGGTGGGCCAAGCCATCTCCGCCCATAACAAGTGCGCCAAGCGCCAGCACGCACAAAAAACTGCCCAATACGTCAGATTTCTGGGTACTGCGCGGTACGGCGGGCAGGGCTTTAAAGGCCATAAACAAAGCTACAGCGCCTAATGGTAAGTTAATCCAGAACAGCCACGGCCAAGAGGCCATGCTCAAAATAGCCGCGGCCGCCGTGGGCCCAAGGGCCACCCCAACCGCAACCACCACCCCATTAAGGGCAATACCGCGCCCTATTTCTGCATGGGGGTAAATAAAGCGCACCAGTGCAATGTTCACGCTCATAATACAGGCGCCACCAATGCCCTGTATAACCCGCGCCGCTGCCAATAACGGTAAGGTGGGGGCCAAAGCGCACATAAGCGACGAGACCATGAAAATCATAATCCCGGTACGGCACAGCCGCGCAAAACCTACCTTGCTGCCTAATGCCGCCAATGGCAGGAGCGATATCAGGCTTGCAAGCTGGTACGCATTAACCACCCAAATGGAAGAAGAAGCCGACGCGTTAAGGTCGCGGGCAATATCAGGCAAAGCAACGTTGGCAATGGCGTAATCCAGCAAGGCCAAAAAAACCGACAACGACACCGCAAGCATAGCCAAGCTACGGCTAGAGCCGTGCAAACCATCAAATGGTGGGGGTGTGGGCTGAGTGTGCGCAAGTTCACTCATATTAGGCTGGCTCCTTGCGTTGGTTTTTTTTGCTTTGGCATCTGGCACTGTAACGGGCTTGCGCTGCCCCGCCTGTGTGCCACCCTCCCCCTTAAAGAGAAAGACCATTTTTGTACGGTTTGGCTACGTTTTGCCGCCTTTTTTCATTTTGAGACCGATTTAAACCTGCCTCAAACAAAACATGGCACAAAACCAGCCCCCAATGCCTCACACCCTAGCGACCAAGCGTGACCTCCCTAACCTGTGAAACATTTTAGGCACAGAGCCGCCTTACCCCTGTTGACAGCCTACACCTCTGGCACGCCATCATAGCGGGTATGACACCTCTGCTTGCCACCACCCTAACCGCCGCCGCCATTTTAAGCCTGATTATTCTTATCGGGTGGGTACGGCTTAACCCCTTTGTTACGCTCTTTGTGGTGTCACTCGGGTTGGCGTTGGTTACAGGCATGCCAGCAGAGCAAGCCATTAACGCGTTTGAGGCAGGCATGGGCCACGTCTTGGGCCATGTTGCAGGCGTTATTGCCCTTGGCACCATGCTTGGCAAAATACTGGCTGAAACAGGTGGCGCAGACCAAATTGCCCTTACCATTTCGCGCTTTGCAGGCAAAAAACGCCTAAACTGGGCCATGATGGTCATTGGCCTTTTAGTGGGGCTACCCGTTTTTTTTGAGGTCGGGTTTGTGCTGCTTATTCCGCTCGTGGTTATACTCAGCCGCCGTAACCAACTTGCTGTACCGTTTTTAGCATTTCCTATGGTGGCGGCACTCTCTGTAACCCATGCCATGGTGCCACCCCACCCGGCAGCCCTCTTGGCCATAACCGCCTACCACGCCAATACCGCCTATACCCTGTTTTGGGGGCTCGTTATTGGCACGCCCATAGCGGCTATAGCCGGGCCACTCTACGGGTATTTTTGTGTGCCCCGGTTAGGCCGCATAGAACCCACCGCCCTAGAAGAGCAATTTACCAGCCAGAGCCCACACGCCCGCCTGCCCTCTTTTACGCTCTCTTGCGCAACATTGCTTATGCCGGTTGTTTTAATGCTTGGGGGTGCCGTAGCAGAGCAGCTCTGGCCTAAAACAGCCTTAGCCTATCGGGTACTGCATTTTTTAGGCAACACCGACATTGCCTTACTTTGCGCCACCCTTATGGCGTTCTGGCTACTTGGGAGTTTAAGCGGTTTATCGCGCGAGACCGTTTTGCGCTTTTCCAACACCTGCTTGGCCCCTACAGCCAGCATTATGCTGCTGGTAGGCGCTGGCGGTGGCTTTGGCCGAGAATTAACAGAAAGCGGCCTCTCACACGCCATGACCAGCATGGCCTTGAGTGCGCATGTACCCCTGCTAGTACTGGCGTGGCTGTTAGCATTGTTGGTGCGTGTAGCAACAGGGTCTGCCACCGTGGCAACCACAACCGCCGCAGGTATTATTGGCCCTATTTTGGCAACCAGCCATTCAGTCTCGCCCGAACTGCTGGTTATTGCCACAGGGGCTGGCTCTGTAGGCCTGAGTTTAATGAACGATGCAGGTTTTTGGCAGATGAAAGAATACCTTGGTATGAACCTTTCTCAAACCCTGCGTAGCTGGACTGTTATAGAAACACTCATAGCCGTGCTGGGTTTGCTTATCTGCCTTCCCCTTTCATGGGTTATCCCTGCGTAAAGCCGTATTTAGCGGCTTTTACGCCCCGTTTCTGCATACGGGTTTTTGGTGCCGCGCAACTGCAACCTTATGGGCACGCCCGGCAGGTCAAATGTTTCGCGCATGCCGTTAACCAAATACCGTTTATAGTCATCTGGCAGCAGTTCTGCACGGGTGCCAAATAGCACAAACGTAGGTGGGCGCGACTTAACCTGCGTCATGTAACGCAGTTTCAAACGCCGCCCGTCAACCAATGGTGGGGCATGGCGCTCCAGCATGGATTCAAACCAGCGGTTTAGCTCACCAGTTGGTACACGCGCATTCCAGACCGTGCAGGCATCGCGCACAGCGGGGAGCAGGCGTTGCACCCCGGCCCCGGTCAGGGCCGAGAACGTAACAACCGGCACCCCACGCATCTGGGCCAGAGAAATACTCAAGCGGTCAAGAATAGCCTTGCGGGTTGCGTTGCGGTCTTCCACCACGTCCCACTTATTCAGGGCCAGTACGCACGCGCGGCCTTCACGCTCAATTAAGCGGGCAATTTGCAAATCTTGCTCATGCACACCCAATGTGGCGTCTAGCACCAACACAGCAACCTCTGCCATTTTCAGCGCCTCGATTGAGGCCGAAACAGACATTTTTTCCAAGGCTTCATCAATACGGGCTTTGCGGCGCAGGCCTGCCGTATCAACAATCTCAAACTGGTCGCCATCATCAAACAAAGTGGCTGCAATAGAATCCCGCGTCAGGCCCGGTTCTGGGCCTGTAATCATACGCTCTTCACCCAGCAGCGCATTCATCAGGGTTGATTTACCGGCATTAGGGCGGCCCACAATGGCAATACGCATAGGGCCAGGTGGGCGCGCAGGTAGTACCACCTCGCCTTCTTCCCCTTCGCCCTCAAACATGTCTTCGCCAAAGGCATCAGCCATAAAGTCAACTGGCTCAGGCTCTGGTGGCAGGTGGTCAACAATTTCTGCCATTAGGTCAGCAAGGCCTTCGCCATGCTCGGCAGAAACAGCCAGAGGTTCACCCAAGCCCAAAGAATAGGCCTCAAGCGCTGATGCCGCCCCCAAGCGCCCCTCTGCCTTATTGGCAATCAGCAAAATGGGGCGGTTTTGGCGGCGTACCCACTGGGCAAAATGCTCGTCAGACGGGGTAATACCCGCACGCGCATCAATACAGAACAACACCAAAGAGGCATCTGCCACCGCCCCTTCTGATGACGCACGCATGCGGCCAAACAGTGTTTCGGGGGCGGCTTCTTCTAACCCTGCGGTATCAATCAGGCGCACATAGCGGCCACGCACAAGGGCCAATCCCTCTTTACGGTCGCGGGTTACACCGGGGGTATCTGCCACCAGTGCCTGCCTGCGCCCAACCAAACGGTTAAAAAGAGTAGATTTGCCTACATTAGGGCGGCCAACAATGGCCACCACAGGTAAATCTGCAGAAGGAAGCGGCGCCACTGGCCGCATAGGCTTACGACGGTCAGCCATAAGAGCGGAGATTTCCGTCGTTTGTAATAATCAACATTTGCTCATCAACAATAATAGGCGGCACAAAAGACACCGCGTTAGACGGTTCGACAGCAATAATGCCGCCGGTAACCGGGTTAACCCGCACAACGCCATTGCCAGTTAGGGTGCTTAGGCACAGCAGTTCACCCCCTACCATAACGGGGCCTATCCACGTTACGATATCTTTGCTGACCTCAACCCGGCGGAAGCGGCGCAACTGCGTAATCCAGCGTACATGGCCAGACAGGCGGTCGATGCACACCAACTGCTCATCAAGAGACAGCACATACAACCAGTCCCCACTGCACAGAATGCTGTTTTGGCTGGCAACAGAGCGCTCCCACAGGCGGCGGCCTGTACGGATATCAATAGCGGCAAGAATTTGCGCCATGCTAACAGCGTACACCACGCTATCAACCACAACCGGCAAACCACGCACACAAGACAGGTTAAGCGTGCTGGCTTGGCTGTTAACGTTGCCCAGCATTTCGCTCCAGACAACCTCACCCGTTTCAGCACGGAAAGCAACGAGGTCGCCCCCGCCAAAACCAGCAATAACAACGCCGTTTACGTAAGCAGGTGCTGGCTGGCCAAACACCGTTGTGTCTGCCGGGGTGGCACCATAAGACCAAAGCTGGCGGCCATTTTTGGCTTCAAGCGCATAAAACTGCTCGTCCAGCGTGCCAAAAAACACGCGGCCATCTACCACCGTGGGGGCAGAGCGGCCGGGCGCATTAAGCCCTACGCGCCATTTGGGTTTACCCGTTGCCGCATTAATGGCAACAGCCTGTGCAATACCGCACACGGCATAAACCGTGTCGCCCTCAACTGCGATACCACCGCCCACATTGCTAGACGGCATGGAGCGGGGCTTGGGGTTAAATGTCCACAGGTGGGACATACGCGGCCAAGAATACGCACGGATAACGCCTTGGGCATCCATAAAATACAGGCGGCCGTTTTGAATAACGGGAGGGGACTGAATAAGCCCACGCCCCAAAGACCCCAAAGCAGCCCACGCCATAAAGTCTGGCTCGGAAATGCTTGCCCCAACAGACTTAGACCACCGCTCACGCAGGCCATGCCACGCGTAGTTGCTGCCCACATGGGTTGGAATACGGCCAACCTGTGGCCATTCAGACACCGTAATGGGTGCGGCTACCGTAATGGGGGTATGGTCTTCTTTGTCTATTTCAAGCTTACCGCCAGAAGACAGAACATCGGTACGGTGCCCGGCCAGCATGGGCTTTTCATCGTCTTCAAACATGCTGCAACCGGCCAGTGTTGGCACAAGGGCTGCCCCAGCAAGCAAAGAGCGGCGGGCAACGGCACCACCAACACGGGGAGAAGAACCTGTTTTGCTCATAAAATGCCTCACCCTGCCGAAGGATCGAGCGCTTGTGTCATGGCTTGTGCCCGACTTCTTACGCCTGCTGGTATGTCCTGCTCTACCGCAAGTGCGGCAAATGTTTTGCGGGCCTGTTCTGTATGGCCTTCACGCACGTCCAGAATACCCAATGCCTCTGTAGCCAGCCCGTGCCACGCTTTACCCTTACCGCTCAGCAAAGACAGCCGAGAGCGCAATGTCGCGGGGTCTCCGCCATCTAGCTGTTTTTGGCACCAGAGCAAGTTGGCAAGGTCACGCAGCAAAGGGTCTGCTTTTGGGTCTGCTTGTACGCTGTCCCATGCGGCCAATGCGGCTTTTACATCGCCATGTGCGGCTTGTACGCCGCCTTCTTGCAGCCGCGCCAAGGTTGCAATGCCGTGGGGGCCGGTTGCCACCACGTGTTGCAAACTCGCCAAACCAGCCTGCGCGGTTTCGCTTAAAGGGGTAATACCAGTTGTGGGTGCTGGTGGCAGGTGGTCTGTTTGGCGCAAAGCGCTCAAATACGCGCCAGTTGCGTTCAATGCCTCAGTTTTCTGGGCAGAAATATGCCACGACCAAGCCCCTGCCCCAACCAGAACAGCCGCAATAACGCCTATACCCAACCCGGCATAGCGGCGCGCGGTCTGGCGCATGCGCTCAGCCTTCAATTCGGCATCAACTTCCTTGAAAACATCTTCTGCCACGTCTGGCCCGTTCCCGTTCTGGCTTAAACATAATAACTCATGGCAATATCTGCCCTACCAGCGCGCATCATACAAGGCCATTCCTGAAAGACAGCCCCAAGAGGGCACCCCAAATAAGCCGGGGGCTGTGCCTTTCAGGGCTAGGGTTGCCTTTTGCTACCGGCTTATCTGCCAGACTTATTTAGCAGCAAACTTACTGCTGCCTGCTTTAAGGGCTGCTGTCATATGTGCAAAATTAGCGGCAATATGCTTTTGCACGGCAGCGCTACCTTCGTGCACGTAAGCAATTTTTTCTTTGGCTTCGTTGCTAATAGCCGTTTCCTGCTTATTGGCTGTTTTGGCCACACAGGTGTTGTAGGCACGCGCAGCTTTTTGGTACGCGGTCGCTTTATCTACACTGGCGTTATAATGCTCAACCGTAGACACATCGAGCGTAGGCATAGCTGGCTCTGTCCCGCAGTCTGCCGCACTCCAACTACCCGCCGCGTAAGCCGCCTTAGCACCTACCGGCAGCACGGCAACAGCCGCCAATACGGTTGCCAAAGACAACCCCTTAAAAAAACCTTTCCTCATTTTTCTTTATATCCCTGTGGCTTACTACTTTGGATAGCCTGCCCTAACACCAAGGTAAAATTCAGGCAGCCAAAGCAACTGGCTTCTCTTGGCATAAGGTTTGCAAATGTCTAGCCCCAGCGCGCACAGATTTTTTGCGCCAAGGCCCGGCATGCCCTAGCTTGGAAAAAAACAGGCAGCAGTATAGACCAACACGCATGCGCATTCTCTTTATTACGGCCACAAGACTGGGCGATGCAGTGCTTTCAACAGGCTTGCTGGCGCACTTGGTCAAAACCCTACCGAATGCACGTTTTACCGTTGCCTGTGGCCCAGTAGCGGCGGGGCTTTTCCAAAACCTGCCGGGACTCGAGCGCGTGCTGGTTATGGACAAAAAACGCTACGACCGACACTGGTTTGACCTCTGGAAAAGCTGCGTGCACCAAAAGTGGGACATGAGCATAGACCTACGCGGCTCTGCCGTTACGTTTCTGCTCCGCTCAGGCAAACGCATTATTATGCGTGGTGGCCGCCGCCCCGGCTTACGGCTTAACCATTTGGCACAAGCCCTGCACCTTAACCCACCACCACTCCCCACGGTATGGCTCAACGCAGCAGACCGTACCTGTGCTGCAAACTTACTACCAGAACATGTGCCCCTTATTGCCCTTGGCCCCACAGCCAACTGGGCAGGCAAAATCTGGCCCACAGAGCGCTACCTTCCCCTATGGCAGCACCTTAACGCGGTATACCCCACGGCCCGGCCAGTTATTGTCTATGGCCCCGGCCAGCAAGAGCGTAACTTGGCAGAACCCGTGCTGCGCACCCTGCCCAACGCGATTGATGCCGGGGGGCATTACACCCTTACACAAGTTGCTGCCATTTTTGCCCGTTGCCGCCTGTATTGCGGCAATGACTCCGGGCTTATGCACTTGGCAGCCGCAACCGGCACCCCCACGTTAGGGCTGTTTGGCCGGTCTAAAGCCTCAGAATACGCACCTTCGGGTTTACATACCGCGTGGGTTGTTGCCCCCGGCCCAGAGGGAGACGCCCCCATGACCGGCCTAGACGTAAAAACGGTTGCGCAGGCAGCCCTCTCTCTTTTGGCAAACACTGCGGAACCCAAAGCATGACCCAGCCCGCCAGCCTCCCCCACCAGACGCTGCGTGTGGCCCATGTTATGGCCGGGGCAGCAACCGGCGGGGCCGAACTGTTTTTTGAGCGGCTTTGCACAGCACAAGCAGCCAGTGGGCTCTCGGTATTACCCATTATAAGGCGCGAGCCAGCCCGTGCCGCACGCATGCAGGCAGAGGGGGCCCCTCCAACGCAACTCCGCTTTGGTGGCTTATTAGACCTTGCAACCCGCCCCCGCCTACGCAGCGCTTTAAATGCCTTTGCCCCCCGCGTAACCGTGGCATGGATGAACCGCGCCGCGCGCTTTACCCCCAAAGGGCCATGGGTACTGGCCGGGCGATTAGGCGGGTTTTATGACCTGTCTTATTACAAACGCTGCGACCACCTCATTGGTAACACCCACGGCCTTGTACGCTGGATGAAGCAAGAAGGCTGGCCCGCACACCGCGTACACTACCTACCCAACTTTGCCACCGACCTAGCCCCCACTCCCCCACACCGCCCCGCAGGCGTACCAGAGGGCGCCCCCTTTGTGCTGGCCCTTGGCCGCTTGCACACCAACAAAGCGTTTGATGTGCTTATTAGGGCCATGCGCTTTTTACCCGGTGTCTGGCTGGTTATTTGTGGCGAAGGGCCAGAACGTACCGCCCTAGAAACCTTAGCCAAGCAAGAAGGCGTTGCTGAGCGTGTGCTTATGCTCGGCTGGTCAACTCAGCCGGGTGGGTTAATAAAAGCCTGCTCGGTACTGGTTTGCCCCTCTCGCCACGAACCACTGGGCAATGTGGTTATAGAAGGGTTTTCTGCCAACAAACCTGTTGTGGCTGCGGCCTCACAAGGGCCAACGGAGCTCATACGTTCTGGCGAAAACGGGCTATTAGCCCCAAAGGAAGACGCACAGGCTCTGGCACACCACATTGGCACCGTGCTGGAAGACCCAAACCTCGCCGCCCGTTTAGCTGCCGCTGGCCGTGCAGACTACACCCACACATTTGCTCCAGCCCCCGTGTTAGCAGCATGGCAAACGTTTCTTAGCACTGTGGAGCACGCTTAAATGTGCGGCATTGGCGGCATTGTTTACAAACCCGGCGCCCAAGCCCTACCGCAAGATGTGCTCGACCGTATGGCCGCTGCCTTGCGCCACCGTGGGCCAGATGGCGTCCATTTTGCCCGCCTTGCCCAAGCAGACCTTATACACACCCGGCTTTCTATTATTGACCTAGCTGGCGGCGACCAACCCCTTACCGCAGGTACCGGCACCCTTATTGCCAATGGCGAAATTTACAACGACCCCCAACTGCGCGCACAAATAGGGCCAGAGCATTTTAAAACCGGGAGTGATTGTGAATCCCCCCTACGCGTATGGCAGCGTGAGGGTACACACTATACTGCCCACCTAAGGGGCATGTACGCCATTGCCTTATATGATAGCGCCAAAAACGAGCTCCTCCTCTCCCGAGACCCCTTTGGCATCAAACCCCTGTACCTTACCGAATTTTCGGGCGGCATTGCCTTTGCCTCCGAGCCAGAAGTGTTACTGGCAGCAGGCCTAAGCCCCCGCACACTCAACACCCAAGCCCGCACAGAACTCCTGCAAATTCAGTTTACCACAGGCCGCAACACTATTTTTGAGGGCATAGACCGCGTACTGCCCGGCGAGACAATCCGTATTGTACACGGCAGCATTGTTGAGCGGCAAACCCGCCCGGCCCTACCCGCTGTAACCCGGCCTCTCCCTATGCTTTCAGAGGAACAAGCCCTTAAACAGCTCGACCACGCCATAATGGACAGTGTGCAGGCCCATGAGCGGGCCGATGTACCCTTTGGGCTGTTTTTATCTGGCGGCATAGATAGCGCCACCCTGCTTACCGCCATGCAGCGCCTACCCCGCACAGCCCCGCTCAAAACATGGACAGCCGTGTTTGATGCACCAAACGCCGCAAACGAAGCACAAACCGCTGCGACCCTAGCCCATGCAGCACAGGCCGAGCACGAAACCCTTACCCTAACTGCCCCTATGGTCTGGGCACATCTACCAGCCATTGCCGCCTGCATGGACGACCCAGCGGCAGACTACGCCATTATTCCCACATGGTTTTTAGCCCGCAAAGCCGCCCAAGATGTACGGGTTATTCTATCTGGCGAAGGCGGAGATGAACTGTTTTGCGGGTATGGCCGCTACCGCACAGCCGCCCGCCCGTGGTGGCGTGGTGGCCGCCGCATGTGGCGGCACGGCATGTTTGATGGGCTAGACGTTTTACGCACCTCCCCAAAAAACTGGCGCGAAGGCCTGAATGCGGCTGAACACACAGCACACGCTGGCCCGACAAAACTCTCCGCCCTGCAAGCGCTTGATATAGCGGAATGGCTCCCAAACGACCTTTTGCTTAAACTCGACCGTTGCCTTATGGCCCACGGGCTAGAAGGGCGCACCCCCTTGCTAGACCCCGCGCTGGCTGCGTGCGCATGGCACCTGCCAGATACACTGCGTGTACAAGGCAATAAGGGCAAATGGCTCCTGCGCCGTTGGCTAGAACAGCACAACCCCGCGGCACACCCCTTTGCCCCTAAACAGGGTTTTACCGTACCCATTGGCACATGGATTGCCCAAAAAGGCCACCTGTTAGGCGCGCTTGTGGCCCAACAAGAGTGCATACAGGCCATTGCAAAACCCGAGCAGGTAAAGATGCTTTTTAAAACAGCAGACCAGCGCAAACAGGGGCCAGCCGCATGGACACTGCTCTTTTACGCTTTGTGGCACCGGACACATATTCGTGCGCTTGCCCCAGACGCTGATGTATTTGATACTCTCAGCCAGAACCCATAAGGACATTTTGCCATGTTACCCACCACCCATATGGCTCATCTGGCAGAGCGTACCGTGCTCAAACTCTCTGGGCCAGACCGCGTTAAGTTTTTGCAAGGGCTGGTTACGGCAGATATTGCAGCCCTCGCGCCGGGGCTGGCCACATGGTGCGCATGCCTTACCCCACAGGGCCGCTGGCAGGCAGATTTTTTTGTGGTGTCCGACCCTGATGATGCCTGCCTGCTGCTAGACTGCGCCAGCACGCAGGCCGAAGCACTGCGCACCCAACTTTTGCGCTTTAAACTACGTGCTACCGTACAGCTTGAAAGCACAGGTCTCCGTGTGCTCGCGGCATGGGGCACCCGCCCAGATGCCACAACACTCGAAAACGCCATTATTTTTGCAGACCCCCGGCTGGAAGGTGCCGGTTGGCGGCTTATAGCCCCCCCGCCAGCCACCCCTCTTACCGCAACAGAGCAAGACTACAATTTGCACCGCCTTGTGCTGGGCTTACCAGATGGCGTGCAAGATTGCGAAGTGGGCCGCACCTTAGCCGCAGAAGCCAATATGGATTTGCTTGGCGGCATATCATGGACAAAAGGCTGCTACATGGGGCAAGAAATTACGGCCCGCATGCACTACCGCACGCTCCTGAAACGCCGCCTTGTGCCCGTTGCCAGCACAGCCCCACTGCCCCCCCCCGGCACCCCTATTACCTTAAACGATGCAGAAGTGGGCAGTATGTGCTCTTCTCAAGACCATGTAGGGCTGGCCTTGCTCAAACTCTCAGCCCTTGAGCAGCCGTTACAGGCTGGCGGGCATACCCTTATTGCACGCCCTCCGGTATGGTTGCTGGCAGGCGTTCAGGCCGAGCAGGAAAACGCTCCTACTCCCCCCACCAAAAAACTCTGACACATCAGGCCTTTTATTTCATGACCTACCAAGCCCCTACCCCCAGCGCCCTTGAAACCATGCTGGACGCCGTTTCTTTCGACAAAGCAGGCCTTGTTGCCGCCATTGCCCAACAGCACGACACAGGCGAAGTGCTAATGATAGCTTGGATGAACCGAGACGCCCTGCGCGAAACCCTGCAAACGGGCCGCGTCTGCTACTATTCCCGCAGCCGCCAAAAACTATGGCGCAAAGGCGAAACATCTGGCCAAATTCAGCACCTACACGAAGCCCGCCTAGACTGCGATGCAGACGCTGTTCTGGTACTGGTCAACCAAATTGGTGTTGCCTGCCACACCGGCCGCAGAAGCTGCTTCTATCGCGCCTTTGGCACAGATGGCCTACTAGAACTAACCAAACCAGAAATAGACCCCAACCAGCTTTACGGCCATAGCCACGGCTAAGACATGACTGCGGCCCCCTGCTGAATACTGCTTGTCAATTTTCTGCTTAGCCGCTGGTCCCCAATACGTGTTTGCACACTCCTCAAGTAAGCAAACACGTATTGGATAAGTAGGCAGCATTAAAAATGTTATAATGTAACCTTTATTTTTCTAATGCTTTGAGCTTATTAGAAAACTGCTCAAAATCTGGGTGCCCAGCGCAAGTTTGGTTAACGTGGTGGTAAAGGCATATTTTATTACTTTTACACTTTATCTGCTGCCATTCCTTAGAAAATATAGGAACAGAACCCTGCTCCGTTGTTATGATGTAGTTATAATATTGAGAATTTTCCGTTGCTTCATTAATACTGGAATATAGATAAAGTGGTATTTTCTTAGAGAGAGTTGAATATCCACCCATTTCAAAACTACTGTAACCAGCAGTTCCTGTTAGGAGCGCAATACCACATGCATCGGGTTGCTTACTCGCCATTTTCTGAAACCTTAACCCAATAGAATTATCGTTCAAAAATGGTATGTACGTGCTTATAAATGTAAAAAGCATTCCGACCGTTATGCCACCTAAAATTTTAGCTTTTTGTTCTGGTACCTTTTGAATAACTTCAAAGCACCCACACGCCGCAACAAACACGATCAAAATAACAGAAGCGTAAACAAAACTCATTTCTTTATGAGAAATCAAGCTATGATAAAAAAGTATGAACCCTGCAATCAAAAGTGGAATTACTTTTTCTTGCTTTGCTTTTAAAATAAGGAAAAATGCAGGGACACACAAAGCACCCCAAAACTCTATATATTTCTCAATATAAAACCCTGGCCACTTCTTGCCGTATTGGTCTGCAATTCCAAGGGTTTTATTATAATAATAATTTTTAAAAATTGACTGGAATGCATTGCCTAACGTTACCCAATCCAGAATACCTAAAAATATAATTGGCAAAATAAATGCACAATACGCGCTTAAAATCTCTTTGTTTTTCTTTTTTTGTATAAAAAAGAGCATAGCTAGGCCTGCACCAGGCGCAAGCTGAAACCGAATAGCAGCAGCCACTCCCAATGCTAATCCAGCCATACTCGCTATTAGCAGGCCCTTTTCCTTTGCGGGCTCACGTCTATAAGCAAGAAGTAAAATAACACCGACAAGTAATGCATTGCCGCCAAGAAATTCACCAAGCGATCTGATGCTTGCACTCAAAATATCAGGCCAAAAAATACCAAACAATCCTAATGTCCAGGCACCTACAGACCCAGCTTTGCGCCAGCCATACCAAAAAAAAGCTGCCACAACACAAAGAGACGCCAAAGACAAGCATAGACGTATAAAAAACAACTGGCTTTTTATACCAAGCAGCTGTCCAATCGTCATAAGTTGAGCTAAAACTCCAGGTACAAGCCAAGAGCGTATACCAACCCGCCATTCCCAGGTTATAATTCCCGTACCATATGATAACCGATGAGCTGGCTCTAAATATTGAAAAAATTCGTCGGCCCGCCATACTCCTGGAATAAGCAGAGCCACGAGAATACGAACAAAAAATGCCAGCCCTAGACATAAAAAAAGAGATTTCCAATATGAGTGAGTAAAAAATTGTACTCTCTTTTTAAAATACACAATGCCCTCCAAAGCCCTAATACCCCTCTTCAAAACATACCAACATCATTTCTTAAATCTCCTCATTGTTTGAAAAATATCTCTCTATCTTGTGATACTTAACACATTAACAGACTTTTTCCACCAAACACCAACTCTATTTATAATAACTGCTGATTCCGCATCAAAATTGCAGTAAATCTTACAATCAAAAACAATTAACTTGGCTAATTATAGGAGCATCAACACATTACATACATAAAAACACTATTAAAGTACCATACAATACAAAACCTACGATTACGATGACGCGTGCTTAATGCCTCCTGCTCTTAACACCTCCAGCACAGCACAAGCCGCCGCATCTGCTGGCAATGTGCCATTGGGCCCCTGCAAGCCTGCCAAAATGGTTTTAAACGCGGCTTTCTGTTGTGCTGCTGCGTTCGGGTTTTCAAACAATGTTTGCACTTCTTGTGCTAAAATTTCTGGTGTGCAACGTTCTTGCAGTAGTTCTGGCACAACTTCTCGCCCAGCCAGTAAATTGACCATAGCCACATAAGGTACGCGTATAAGCCGCCGCGCCATAAAGGCGGTAATGGGGTTAACGCGGTATGTTACCGCCATAGGCACGCCTGCCAATGCCAGTTCAAGCGTAGAGGTGCCAGATTTGGTAAGGGCGGCCCCAGCGGCGGCAAAGGCATCGTGCTTGGTGTGCAGGTCTGTCACAATAAGCGGCTTAACCGGCCAACGGGCTGTTTCTTTTGCAACCGTGTGCGCAACAACAGGTGAGACCGGTATAACAGGCACAACATCCGGCATACTTTGGCGCAGCAACGCCAGCATACGCCCAAATACTGGCAGCAAACGTGGGGCTTCTGAGCGCCTGCTACCGGGCATAAGCACCAAAATCCGCGCTGTTTCACTTAGGCCATGCTGTTTACGAAAACGCTCTGCATTCCCGTTTTGCGCACCAGATTGTAAAACAGGGTGCCCAACAAAGCGGGTTTTTAGCCCATGCTGCCCAAAAAACTTCTCTTCAAACGGCAACAGGCACAAAAGCTCGTCCCACAAACCGGGGAACTCTTTCACCCGCTGTTGCCGCCACGCCCATACTTGGGGGGCCACATAATGCACCCGTAATACCCCCAAGCCCGCAATGCGGCGCAACAGCCGCAGTGTAAAACCGGGGCTGTCTATGGTCACTACAAGGTCTGGTTTTACCGCCTTAATATGGGTTACAGCTTGGTCTAACCGGGCAGATAAAGCCCTAATACGCGGTAAAATTTCGACCAGCCCCATAACCGCCAAATCCCGCATGGGAAAAAGGCTTTGCAGCCCCTCTTCTTCCATACGGGGGCCACCCACACCTGCAAAACGTATAGTAGGGTTTTGTGCCCTTATGGCGTGCATAAGGCGTGCCCCTAGCACATCGCCACTGGCCTCTCCGGCCAGAATCCAAATAAGGGGTTGGGGTGTGTTTTCTACCATTTTTCTTTCATAAAACACGCGTTGCATGGGCGCAACGCACCAGCTTTGTATGGGCCTTTAGCCTTACCTTGCCGTCTTTTTCACGTTAAGCACAGCACCTTATAGTGCTCCCACCCATGGCCCATGTTGCACAGCAGCAGAAAGGATTTAAGTGACTTTTCGCCAATATATCCGAGAATGGACAGACGACCCCATCAAGAATGTGCTGGCAGGCATGGTGGGCACCTTTGCCTTAATTCCTGAAGTTATTGCCTTTTCTTACGTTGCTGGCGTGGCACCCGCAGTGGGGCTGTTTGCCTCTTTTGTTATTAGCATTGCCATTGCCATAACCGGCGGCAGGCCGGGCATGATCTCTGGGGCTGCAGGGTCTGTTGCACTGGTTGCCGCCGCACTGGTGCATAACTACGGGCTCAATTACCTGCTGCTGGCTACTTTGCTGGCCGGGGCGTTTCAAATTTTATTTGGCCTGCTCAAGTTCCAAAACATGATGCGCTTTGTCTCGCGCGAGGTGCAGACAGGGTTTGTTAACGCTTTGGCTATTCTTATTTTTTCAGCCCAAGTACCACAAATGGTGCACGTAAGCTGGCACACTTACGCCCTTATTGCTTTGGGGTTAGCCATTGTTTACCTGCTGCCACGTATTACAACGCTTGTGCCCTCCCCCCTTATTTGTATTGTAGTGCTAACTGCCATAACCATGGCCTACCCCATGCCTGTGCACGTTGTGGCAGACTTGGGCGCACTGCCTACTGGCTTGCCGTCTCTTATTTTACCAGACGTACCCTTTACGCTCGATACCTTTAAAATTGTGCTGCCCTATGCGTTTGCCATGGCCATGGTTGGCGTTTTGGAATCTCTCATGACTGCAGACGTGGTTGATGAACTAACAGACACCCACAGTAACAAACGTATGGAATGTGTGGGCCTTGGCTTTTCTAACATTATGGTAGGGCTGTTTGGCGGTATTGCCGGGTGCGGCATGATAGGCCAAACCGTTGGCAACCTGCGTTATGGTGGTAAGGGCCGCCTTTCTACCTTTACGGCTGGGGCCTTTTTGCTGCTACTGCTTGTGGTGCTACATAAATTTGTAGCTCAAGTGCCTGTTGCCGCCTTGGTAGCTATTATGATCATGGTATCAGTCAGCACTTTTTCTTGGTCTTCTTTGCGGGAGCTTGTGCGCCACCCCCGCCTTTCTTCTACCGTTATGCTGGTAACTGTGACCGTTGTCGTGCTCACCCACGACCTTGCTGCAGGTGTTGGCTGTGGCGTTTTATTGAGCGGGCTGTTCTTTTCTTTTCAGGTCATGAAGCTGTTGCAGGTTAAAAACAGCCTTAGCCCAGATGGCCAAACCCGCACCTACCACGTAATGGGCCAGCTCTTTTTTGCGTCAACAACTGTGCTGACGGATGCCATAGAATTTCAAGACACAGCCAGCAATGTGGTCATTGACCTGTCACAAGCAAAACTGTGGGACATAAGCGCAGCAGAGACGTTAGAAAAAATAGCTGCCCGGCTTAAAACCCGCGGCAAAACAGTGACCTTCACGCATGCAGACCAACAGGCAAGCGCACTACTCAGCGCTGTAAGCTAATCTGCCCTCTCACTTTATGGGCCTAAGCAACAAAACTAAGGCTCATAAAGTTTTTTTCTAAAAACCTACGCTATTTAAACGTCAAACACTCTGTCGTGCGGGTTTCTTAAAAACGCGCAAACCCAAGAGCACAACAGCCATACCGGCATAAATAAACGGCTCTATGTGCCAAGTCTTAAATGCCAGGCTATAATGCACACAGGCTAAAACCAGTGCTGCATACACAAACCGATGCACCACTGCCCATTTACGCCCCAAAGCCCGTATTGTGCGTTTAGTCGAGGTTGCCGCCAGCACCACCAAAATAAGAAAAGCCAAAAACCCAAAGGTTAAAAAAGGCCGAGAGGTAAAATCTCGCCACAGTATATGCCCCTCAAAATGCCGGGTTGCCCCTACATAAAAAAAGACATGCGCCGCCGCATAGGTAAACGCTAACAACCCTAACGGCCTGCGGTAGAGAATAAGATTAACCCCTATAAAACGACGCACTGGCGTTATAGCTAAAGAAAGCAATAAAAACCGGAACGCGTAACGCCCAAAAGCATGCAAACACACCGCAACCGGGTTGGCCCCCAATGTGCCCAATACTCCTTGGGTAATATCTAACAGGCCGGGCACTAAGCCAAACGCATATAACAAAACCTGCCGCATGAGCGGCGAAAAACGTGACGTTTTACGCCCGGCTTGCCCCGCAGGTGGCATTTTTAAAACTCCTTGCGCAAGTCCATTGTTTTATACAGACCAGCCACTTGCTGCCCATAGCCATTAAACAATTCCGTCGGCTTACGCGCCGCGCTAAACAAGCTGCCTTCCCCTATAATCTGCTCGCTTGCCTGGCTCCAGCGGGGGTGGTCAACCATGGGGTTTACATTGGCGTAAAACCCATATTCGTTAGGGGCCATCTGGTTCCAGCTTGTGGGGGGCTGCTGGTCTGTCAGGGTTATGCGGGTAATAGACTTAATACTTTTAAACCCATACTTCCATGGCACGACCAGCCTTATAGGCGCACCGCTCTGGTTGGGCAGTGGCTCACCATAGACACCTGTTGCCAACAGAGTAAGCGGGTGCAGCGCCTCATCTAAGCGCAACCCTTCAACATAGGGCCATTTAAGCGAGAAAAGCCCACCGCGTTGCCCCGGCATTTCTGCGGGCCTTACAACAGATGTAAACGCAACATACCGTGCCCCGGCCTTAGGTGCTGCCGCACGGAGTAACGCCCCCAACTCAAACCCAAGCCACGGCACTACCATAGACCACGCCTCTACACAGCGCATACGGTAGAGGCGCTCTTGCTGCCCAAATTGTTTTATAAGGGCGTCAATATCCCATGTTCGGGGGTTATCAACCAAGCCATCAACCACCACAGACCAAGGGCGGGGCTTAAAGTCGCCAGACAGTTCTGCCGGGTCTGATTTATCTGTGCCAAATTCGTAAAAGTTATTATAACTTAAAACATCTTTTTTAGGTGTAGGCGCCTGTTGTGCTGGCCACCCTCTCGCCAACACGGCCTCTGGCGGGGCGGCGGCCCTGCTTACGCCATTACCCACTATACCAGCCGCAACAGCACTACCAACCCCAAGTAATGCCGCCCTACGAGACATAAACAAATGCCGTGGCGTAATTTCACATACGGGTGGAACAGGATAGTGAAAACTGGGCATTTATCATTATCCTTTGCTGCATTACCTTTGCCATACCCCAACATAAGGTATGAAATTAAGCCACGCTGCCGCCTTAAGGGCTGGCTGTAAACCCAATTTCTTTTTGCATTGCAGTCTCTGCGCTATCATATTCCCCTTTTAAGGGCATATCGCGCATAAACTTAAAGTAAAGCGGTGTCCAACCTGGCGTACCATCAGACGCCACAAGTTTATAAATACGCAGCACGGCTGGCCCCAACGTCGGTACAGCACCACGGGGGGAGCGAATACATTCCAGTAAAAGCAAAGCAGGTTTTTTATCAATATTTGCTGTTGCAAACGTAATAACAGCAAGAGAATCCTCGCCTGTGTGCGGCGTGTCTCTTACATAGTCCTGCAATGCTGTGTCGTGTGCATTTAGTGGGGGCTCTAGGCCTATAAGCACATGTTTGCCCTCTGGGGTTTGTGCTGTGGTTACATAAACATGGTAGCCCCATGCGTTGCCGTTATCGCGCCATGCCCTCAACACCTTAATTTGGGTGCCAGCAGAAATACCCTGTGCATTTGGCGGAAGAGTATCGGGCGCAATGTGCAGCACGTTATCTCCATCATGGAGTGCCAACGGCGTTAACTTATCAGGCAACCCAGCCAAAGGCGCTGCCTGCACCCCAGAAAACACAGCCGTAGCAGCGATAAATACTGTTATAATTATTTTAAAAACTACCGTATTCATAACCGCTCTCTTTGGCTGTCCTTCAACCATGGCATGAAAAACCCAAGAGCAAGTTTAAATTTTTATTGAATGAACGCATGAGCCTACACAGTTGCTTACACGATCAAATTTATAAGATTTTAAGGCAACAACGCCTTTGGTTATGCCATAAGGCTTAGAGCAAGAACAAAAAGGACATCTCATGAGCACCACCCAGACCATTGGTTTTATTGGCTTTGGGGCCATGGCCAGCCGTATGGCCGCCAATTTGGTACATATCGGCTATCAGGCATTTGCCTACACCCCGTCTGGTAAGGGTGGAAATGGCAGTGTGCCCTTTTTAAAAAGTGCGGCAGAGGTTGCCCAAAAGTCAGACATTGTTTTGGTCTGTGTACCAGATGATGAAGCCTTGGCAGCCGCCATGTATGGCCCCCAAGGGGCACTGGCTGGCATGCAGGCCAATGGGTTGTTACTCAACACCAGCTCTGTCTCGCCCGAAGCCTCAGCCGCGCTCCTTGAAGCCGGGCGAGCTAAAAATGTTGTTGTCATTGACTGCCCCGTTTCTGGCAGCACGCCAGAGGCAGAGGCTGGTAATCTGGTTGTTTTGGCAGGCGGTGATGACGCCGCCATGGCCCGCGCCAAGCCTATTTTTGACTGTATTGGCAAAGCCACAGTGCATGCAGGCCCCTCTGGCAGTGGCACACGGCTAAAACTGGTCATTAACGGTATTATGGGGGCTGGTCTGGCCGCCGTGGCAGAAGCCATTGCCTATGGTCTGGCCGCAGGGCTTGAGCGCAACATGCTGTTTGACGCATTAGACGAGGTGGCTGTTATTTCCCCCCACCATAAACGCAAAATAAAAGCTGCAAAAATAGGCGATTTTGCACCGCAGTTCCCGTCCCGCCTGATGCAAAAAGATATGCGCCTACTGCTAGATGCAACGGCCCGCCTTGCTGTGCCCACCCCAACTCTTGCTGCCGTTACACAGCAACTCTCGCTTGGCCGCCGCGCAGCACCAGAAAGCGACTACTCAGCCCTTATTGGCGTTATGGAGCAAATTGTTGCTAACGATGCCTAAATACAAAGGTAATTGGCACAACCCTACCCTTTTAAGCCTGCCCATATAACAGCCAGCTTATCTGTTATACCCCGTGGTCTGCCCGCCTGCTCTGCCCCGCGGCGCAGGTCACGCTTTGCCAGCACCAAGGGTAAAAATGCCACTCTAAACTCTGGTGGTATTGGCCCAGCCAGTGCTTTTTGCAAAAAATCTGTGGCAACCTGCCGTAGTTCTTCCTGCGGGCCGGGGTATAGGTAGCGGCCACTTTGGGCCAATACAGGGCCATGCCGCAGCATAGCAGCCGCGCCATAGGCCGCACCACACAAACGCAAGCGCATTGCAAGCGCCGCATCTTGCAGGCCCAAGGCCTCGCCTACGGCACTCTGCACCCCCCCACTGCCAGTGAGCATCATGCTTTGCCAGCCGGTAGGCTCTGGTTGTGGGGCAAGCTCTGCCTCGCGCGCATCAAGCACGCTCAACAGGGTTTCTCGCTTAAACCTGCCCTGTTGCACGGCCTCTAACACAAGGGGGGCAAGGGTATGCTCAGGCGGGCGTGTGCCTTCCAGCACCTCTCGCCACCATTGCAAACGCACAAACCCTGCCATTGGCCCCGCTACACTGGCAGAGCGCCCCGGCGTAAGGGCGCGGGTTATCTCGTTATGAAAAGCCAGCAACACAAAAACAGCAGACCGTGCTGGCTCGGGCAAAAAGCAGGCACATAAGGCGCGGTCTGGGTCTGTTTGTTTAACAGTTTCTTGCAAGCTGTGCGTTTGGGTCATGCAGGCTTTTTCTCATTCCCCGCCCTATAAGCCTAGGGCCGCTCTCTTGCTTGTGACACACCCTCTCTTTTTTAAAAGAAAAATTTCTCTTTATCCATACGGGAGCCTTTTTTGCCGCCCTGCGTTGGCAAAGCACAGCCCCGGCGTGTGTGGGGTGCGTAAAAACGCGTTTAAATGGGCCTGTCACAGAGCTGTTGCTTGACCGGCACAACCCTGCCCACTTACGCTCAGACACGCGCACTCACGCCGCTTTAAAAAGAAACGGAGTATTGTCATGGCTTTTGAACTGCCAGCACTTCCCTATTCCTACAACGCGCTTGCTGCCCGCGGCATGTGCCAAGAAACGCTCGAACTGCATCATGACAAACACCATCAGGCTTATGTTACAGCCCTGAACAACTTTGTTGACGCCAAGCCAGAACTGCAAGGCAAGTCTCTGGACGAAATTATTCTGGCCGTAAAAGGTGACAGCGCACAGGCTCCCGTTTTCAATAACGCAGGCCAGCATTGGAACCACATTTTGTTCTGGCAAAACCTGTCTGCAACAGGTGGTGGCATTCCTGAAAAACTGTCAGCCAAACTCAACAGCGACTTTGGCAGTGTTGATACGTTTAAAGACGAATTCAAAAAAGCGGCTATTTCTCAGTTTGGCTCTGGCTGGGCGTGGCTGGTGCTGGGTAAAGATGGCAAACTGGCCGTTACCAAAACCGCCAACGGCTCTAACCCACTGGCCGAAGGCCAAGGCAAGGTGCTGCTTGGCCTAGACGTGTGGGAGCACGCCTACTACCTAGACTTCCGTAACCGCCGCCCAGACTATATTACCAACTACCTAGACAAGCTGGCCAACTACGAGTTTGCAGAAGCACAACTCAACGCGGCCTAACACTCTCCACCACAGCCTTTATATGCTGGCACGGTTGCGCCTTATACAAAGCCGCCCATACTGTGCCAGCATACCAACGCAGACTCCCCGCGGGTCTGCGTTTTTTTAAGAGCCACAGCCTCTTAGCGCTTTTTTAGCACAACAGATTTGCACACCCCCCTCTTGATTGTTGCGCTCAACATTCCAATCTCTGTTAGCGAGAAAAGACCATGCCACCGCTGCCATAATGGGGCGGAGACAAGGCCTTCAGTCGCCTAAGCAAAAGGGACAAGAGGGACAGAAATATGGACATCGCAAAATTTACAGAACGGTCTCGCGGCTTTCTTCAGGCTGCGCAAACAATTGCCATTCGGGACTTTAACCAGCAGCTTACACCTGAGCACCTGCTTAAAGCCATGCTGGACGATGAAGAAGGCGCAGCCTCTGCCCTTATTCGTGCCGCTGGTGGTAACCCAGATGCCGTAAGAGCGGCTAACGAGCAGGCTTTGGCCAAACTGCCCAAAGTGCAAGGTGGTGGTGCAGGCCAGCCACAAACCACGCCAGACCTTGTGCGCGTGCTTGATAGTGCCGAGCAGGCCGCCCAAAAAGCGGGTGATTCCTTTGTGGCACAAGACCGGTTGCTGGTGGGTATTGCCCTGTCAGACACAGTCGCAGGCAAAGCCCTAAAAGAAAACGGGGCCAAACCAGACGCCCTTGAAAAAGCGATTGCTACCATCCGTAAAGGACGTACCGTGAACAGCGAAAACGCTGAAGCCAATTTTGACGCCTTAAAAAAATACGCCCGTGACGTAACCGAAGTTGCACAGGCCGGTAAACTAGACCCCGTTATTGGCCGCGATGAAGAAATTCGGCGTGCTATTCAGGTTTTGGCTCGCCGTAGCAAAAACAACCCCGTGTTAATTGGTGAACCCGGTGTGGGTAAAACCGCCATTGTAGAAGGGCTGGCCCAGCGTATTGTAAACGGTGATGTGCCAGAGGCGCTGAAAAACAAAAAGCTGCTCTCCCTCGACATGGGGGCGCTAGTTGCTGGCGCCAAATATCGTGGTGAGTTTGAAGAACGCCTTAAAGCAGTGCTCAAAGAAATTGAGACCGCCGAAGGCCAGATCATTCTCTTTATTGATGAAATGCACACACTGGTTGGCGCAGGCCGGACAGATGGCGCAATGGATGCCTCTAACCTGATCAAGCCTGAACTGGCCCGTGGCACCCTGCACTGCATTGGCGCAACTACGCTAGACGAATACCGCAAATATATTGAAAAAGACGCAGCCCTCGCCCGCCGCTTCCAGCCGGTCTTTGTAGGCGAGCCTTCGGTTGCAGACACAATTTCCATTTTGCGTGGCATTAAGGAAAAATACGAGCTCCACCACGGGGTACGTATTACCGACGGTGCTCTGGTTTCTGCTGCAACACTGTCTAACCGCTATATTACAGACCGCTTTTTGCCAGACAAAGCTATCGACCTGATAGACGAGGCTGCAAGCCGCCTGCGTATGCAAATTGATAGTAAACCAGAAGAACTGGACGAACTCGACCGCCGCATTATTCAGCTCAAAATTGAGCGTGAAGCCCTGCGTAAGGAAGAAGACACCGCCAGCAAAGACCGCCTAGAAGCGGTTGAAGCTGAACTGGCCGACTTGGAAGAAAAATCCAACGCCATGAGTGCCGCATGGCACGCAGAAAAAGACCGCGTAAACGCCGTACAAAAACTGCAAGAGCAGCTTGACCAAGCACGCTCTGAAGTGGAAGTGGCACAGCGTAAAGGCGACCTCGGCAAAGCATCTGAGCTGATGTATGGGGTTATTCCCAACCTGCAAGAACAGATTGCTAAAGCCCAGCAAAGCCAGTCTGAAGCCGGTAAAACCGACCTCGTGTCTGAAGCCGTGACAGACCAAGGCGTTGCCTCTGTGGTATCGCGCTGGACAGGTGTGCCCGTTGACCGCATGCTAGAGGGGGAACGCGCCAAACTGCTGCGTATGGAAGATGACCTGCGTAAGTCTGTTGTTGGGCAGGAAACCGCTCTTAAAGCGGTCTCTAACGCGGTGCGTCGTGCCCGCGCTGGCCTGCAAGACCCTAACCGGCCTATTGGTTCCTTCCTGTTCCTCGGCCCAACGGGTGTTGGTAAAACAGAGCTCACCAAAGCGCTGGCCCGCTTTTTGTTTGATGATGAAAAAGCCTTGCTGCGTATCGACATGAGCGAATTCATGGAGAAACACGCAGTCGCCCGCCTTATTGGTGCCCCCCCCGGTTACGTTGGGTACGAAGAAGGCGGCGTGCTGACCGAAGCCGTGCGCCGCAGGCCGTATCAGGTCATTCTGTTTGACGAAGTTGAAAAAGCACATGAAGATGTCTTCAATATTCTGCTGCAAGTGCTGGACGATGGCCGCCTGACCGATGGCCAAGGCCGCACGGTAGACTTCCGTAACACTATCATTGTGCTCACCAGTAACCTTGGCTCAGACCTACTGGCCCACCAGCCAGACGGCGAAAGCACAGACATGGTGCAGGCCGAGGTCATGAAAGCGGTGCGGGCGCATTTCCGGCCAGAATTCCTGAACCGGCTGGATGAAATTATTTTGTTCTCTCGCCTGCAAAAAGCAGACATGACCAAAATTGTGGATATCCAGATTAACCGCCTGCAAAAACTGCTTGATGACCGCAAGATTGTTCTCAAACTAGACGATCTGGCACATGCATGGTTGGCTAACGAAGGTTACGACCCCGTTTACGGTGCCCGCCCCCTTAAACGGGTTGTGCAACGCAGCCTGCAAAACCCGCTGGCCCAATTATTGCTTGAAGGGGCTATTCATGACGGGGAAACCGTACCGGTTTCTGCCAACGGTGAAGGCCTACTGATTGACGGTAAAGAAGCTGCGGCTGCTTTGGTCTAACCACCCAAACACCATATTGACACAACAGCGGGAGAGCTCAGGCTCTCCCGTTTTTGTTTTTAATGGCCCCTGCCCTTATTATACCCACAGCAGTAAGCAGAGCAGTTAAGGAGCCACACCACATGACAGAACCGAACTGGCTGGTTTGGGCACGCGACATTCAAGCTATTGCCCAAACTGGCTTAACCTATGCCCAAGACCCCTTTGACCGTGAACGCTACGAAACACTCCGCACCCTAGCCGCCCGCATGATGGCCGCAGGCAGCGGGGAGCTTGAAGAGCGGATTGAAGACCTTTTTAGCCAACAAAAAGGCTACGCCACCCCAAAACTTGAAGTGCGCGTAGGCGTATTTAATGCACAAGGCCAAATACTGATGGTGCGTGAAGTACTGGACAAAAACCGCTGGACAGTGCCCGGCGGCTGGGCCGATACCAATTACACCCCCAGCCAAAATGCCACCAAAGAAGTGCAAGAAGAAACCGGCTATACTGTGCGCATAACAAAACTGGCCATGGCTCTAGACCGCAGCACCCAAAACCACCAACCACCCGAACCCTTTAGTATTACCAAGCTCTTTTTTATAGGTGAGATCACGGGCGGCCACCCCACGACCAGTATTGAAACGAGCGCTGTGCAGTTTTTTGCACAAAATGCTCTGCCCCCAGACCTGTCTTTAGGCCGTATTTTGCCCTCACAATTAGCAAAGCTCTTTGCCCACCATGCAAACCCCACCCTACCAACCGAGTTTGACTAACCGGGGTTTTAAAAACTGTCTGTATTGCTCTGGCTTACGTCATTATACAAAAGCATGTTGTCTCCCGCCCCCATATCTCTTTAACCACGCAAAAGGCAGTGGCTTTTTTCTGCCAGTTTAACCGCAACCTGCATGGCCAAATTAACGGGGGTTGGCACGCTTACATCTTGCCCTTTCCGCACAACATACCCGTTTAAATAGTCAATTTCGGTAGGTTTACCCCGCCGCAAGTCCTGCGCGGTAGAAGACATTTGGCTGGGCATAAGCTGTGCAATATTTTGCACTTTTTGCAACATGGTACTGGGCAGAAAAACACCACAGGCTGCCGCCACTGCTACGCATTCAGCAACAAGCTGCGCCATAACCTCTTGCGCGCCTGGTGTTGCCACCATAGGGGCATACGCCGTTTGCGTAAGGGCAGAGAGCGCATTGTATGCACAGTTAACAACCAGTTTTTCCCACAGAATGGCCATAATATCTGGCTCTACCGTTGCTGGTATAGCAGCCTGTGTCAGCAGTTCTGCTATTGCCGCACTTTCTGCACTCGGGCCAAGTATAACACGCCCCCCGCCATGGTGGGCTACATGGCCGGGGGCTACTATATCAACCGCAACATATACTGCCACGGGCACAACATCATGCCCTAACACGCACGCCAAACGTTGCGCGTTATCAATGCCATTTTGCAAACTTAATACCACGGTGCTGGCTTGCAGGCAGGGGGCCATAAGTAAGCCTGCCTCTTCCGTATCGGCAGATTTCACGCAAAAAAGCACAAGGTCTACGCTTGGGAGCGTACTGGCGTGGCTTATGGCCTGCACCGCTACCTGCGTTTGCTTGCCCGCCCGCTCTAGTATTAACCCACGTTTCTGTATGGCATCACACTGTACCGGCCGGGCAAGGAGGGTAACCGTATGGCCTGCCATTGCAAGAAGGCTGCCCATATAACACCCCACGGCCCCTGCCCCTATAATAGCAACCCGCATTGTATTACGCCCTCCTACCCCACAAAATACAACCTATGGTAGATAAATATAGCACAACTGTTTTACTGAACCCAAAACAGGGTGTGCGCTAAGAACAAAAAAGCCAGCCTTTAAAAAAGGGCTGGCTTTTAAGCTGAATGCTTCAGCAAGCAAGAAAATGTTTCTTAAAACACAGTTTTATAAAAGAGCATTGCTCTTTTACGTTACGCAACCAATGGTTCAATATCTTTAAACTGTGTTTCAAACCGTGCGCGGTCTTCTGCCAAAAGGCGTACTGTCAGCGTGGTCGATGTTTCATCATCTTCACGTTGGGTTACTTCACCATGCTGGTAAAGCCATGCCGCCGCAGCCCCATGAGCCAAAGGCATACGGTACCGCACGGCCTCCATAGAGGCCGTAATATGACGGTCTATCAAGGCCATAAGCTCAGGCAGACCATCTCCCGTAATGGCAGAAATTGCTACGGTTTCTTCTGTCTGGGGTACAGCCTCTGGGCCACCTAACAGGTCTGCCTTGTTCATGACCTCAATCATGCGGCCAGCCCAGTCGGCTTCAATCATGTCATCACGTGCCATACCGTTAAGCACGCCAAACACATCTTTTTTCTGGGCCGCGCTGTCTGGGTGGGCAATATCGCGCACATGCAAAATAATGTCGGCCTCAGACACTTCTTCCAGCGTTGCACGGAAAGCCGCAATCAGTTCTGTCGGCAGGTCGCTAATAAAGCCCACAGTGTCAGACAAAATAATACGCCTGCCAGAAGGCAGCGTAATAGCCCGCATTGTGGGGTCTAGCGTGGCAAAAAGCTGGTCTTTGGCATACACCGTTGCCCCGGTCAGGGCATTAAATAAGGTAGACTTGCCTGCGTTAGTATACCCAACCAGCGCCACAACCGGAAACGGCACGCGCTTACGCGCTTGGCGGTGCAAACCACGGGTACGGCGTACTTGTTCAAGCTCTTTTTTGAGTTTGACAATACGCTCGCCAATCATACGGCGGTCGGCTTCCATCTGGGTTTCGCCGGGGCCGCCCAAAAAGCCAAAGCCGCCGCGCTGGCGTTCAAGGTGAGTCCACAACCGTACCAAGCGCGAGCGCTGGTATTCCAGATGTGCCAGTTCAACTTGCAGCGTTCCTTCTTTGGTGGCGGCACGCGCCCCAAAAATATCCAGAATAAGGCCGGTACGGTCTATCACCTTGCAGCCAAATTCGCGCTCAAGGTTGCGCTGCTGGCCGGGCGTTAAGCGGGCGTCAACCACCAACACGTCAATGCCATCTGCTTTAACCGCAATTTTGAGAGAATCGACCTGCCCTACCCCGAGCAACGTAGCAGAGCGTTTTGTGCGTAAAAGCAGGACAGCCTGCCTAACAATAACCAGCCCAATAGAGGCTGCCAGCCCTACGGCTTCTTCCAGCCGGGCTTCGGCGGCGCGTACGTCTTGCTCGTGGGCTGAACGCTCCCACGGCAGAATAACAGCGCCACGTGTTGCGGTAGGTTTTGTATCAGATAAAGTCGTCGCCAAGTGTTGTTTCTCTGTCTTCCGACCCTGTGTTGGCCGGTGTTTCGAATATGTTTACCGGTATAGAAGGCATAACCGTGCTAATGGCATGCTTATAGATAAGCTGCGTCTGGTCATCACGTTTCAACAAAACGGTTGTGTCGTCAAACCACGTGATGTTGCCCTGTAGCTTAACACCATTGACCAAAAATACCGTAACCGACGCCCGTGAGCGGCGGATCTGGCTCAAAAACGCATCTTGCACGGTGTATCCGGTTTCTTTTTCCACTCTCTGAGGCCCTATTCTCTTTTTTTGTTACAGCTGGAGCGCACCTAGCTTTTATGGCCAGATACGTTAGCCCGCCCCTCGGTCTTCTGACGACGTTACACCAAGCTGCTTAAGTTTACGATGCAGCGCACTCCGCTCCATCCCGACAAAAATTGCAGTTCGGCTAATATTACCGCCAAACCGCAAAAGCTGGGCCTGAAGATACTCTGTTTCGAACATATCACGTGCTTCACGCAAAGGCAGGCTCATGACATCAGCCGAGGCATCAAATTTGAGTAGGGCCGGAGCGCCCTCACCAATGGTTGATGGCAGCATTTCGGCTCTTATGGGCTCTGTTGTGTTGCCCGGCAACATAATGAGCACCCGCTCCATTAAGTTACGCAGTTCACGCACGTTGCCCGGCCACTCATAGGCTTGCAATGCGGCAATAGCATCTGCCGAAAGCTCACGCTTGGGCAGGCCCGCCATTTCAGCCGCCCGTTTTAAAAACAGTTCGGCAAGGCCGGGAATATCATCGCGCCGCTCACGCAGGCTAGGCATACGTAAGGGCACCACTGCCAAGCGGTAATATAGATCTTCTCTAAACCGGCCAGCCATAATCTCGGCTTGCAGGTCTCGGTTCGTGGTGGCCAAAACGCGCACATCAACTTTAACGCGGGTTGAGCCCCCAAGCCGTTCAAAGGTTTGGTCTTGCAAGGCACGTACAATTTTACCCTGTGTTTCAAGGGGCATATCGGCCACCTCGTCTAACAACAGGGTGCCACCATGGGCGCGCTCCAGCACACCCGTACGGCGGCCTACACCGTCGGCTGTACCTTCAAGGCCAAACAATTCTTCTTCAAACCGGCCCGGTGCCAGTGTAGCGCAGTTAAGGGCCACAAACGGCCCATCGGTACGCCGAGAGCGCGCATGGATCATGCGGGCAGCAACCTCTTTTCCAGACCCCGGCCCGCCTGTAATCAGCACGCGCGAGCCAGTAGGGGCCACGCGCTCTATCTGGTTGCGCACCGCAGAAAGCAGCACACTATTACCAAACAGCTCGGTATCCTGCCCGGCACGCAGGCGCAGTTCTTCATTTTCTTTGGCGAGGCGTGCGGCTTCTAGGGCGCGGCGTACCACAACCAGCAGGCGGTCTGCCTGAAAAGGTTTTTCAATAAAGTCATACGCGCCGTGCTGTAGAGCCGCTACGGCGGTTTCAATCGTTCCGTGCCCAGAAATCATGATAACGGGGAGAGAAGGCTCTTCAGCGTGCAAAACGTCCAGAATACCCAAGCCGTCTAGCTTGGAGCCCTGCAACCACACATCCAGAATAACCAAAGACGGCCTACGCGCCCGAAACGCTGCCAAGGCCGCGTCAGAACTTCCTGCAGCCCGTGTTTCGTAACCCTCATCTTCCAGAATGCCCTCAATCAGCATCCGGATATCAGGTTCGTCATCAACAATCAGGATTTCATGAGCCATGGTCGTCCTTCATTGGCAAATTCAGAATAGCCACAGTTCCTGTTCCCTCCGCCCTGTCTTGCAGACGCACCGTTCCCCCGTGGTCTTCCATGATTTTTTTCACAATCGCCAAGCCTAAGCCTGTGCCTTTGGCTTTGTGTGTCACGTACGGTTCTGTCAGGCGCTGCCTGTCGTCGGCTGGTAGGCCAACACCGTTATCCGTCACAGAAATCTCGACCTCACCTGTCTCCTCTCGCAGGTCTATACATATCGCGCCTGCCACGTTTACGCCATCTTCTGCACCATCACCCTGTTTTGCCGTCATGGCAATGGCATCTGCCGCATTCTGTAACAGGTTTATGAGTGCCTGACTTATAAGCCGCCGGTCACACCGTACCACTGGCCCGCGGTCTGGCAGGGTTACGGTGTACGTAATTTCAGAATGGGCATTGCGTTGCAAAACAAGCACTTCGCGTACAATGCGTGACAGATCTTCGTTGGTCATGACAGGTTGGGGCATTCTGGCAAAAGCCGAGAATTCGTCAACCATACGCCCAATATCCCCCACCTGCCGCACAATGGTATCAGCACATTGGGCAAAGGTTTCTGGGTCGGACGTAATTTCACGCAAGAAGCGGCGTTTGAGTCGTTCTGCGGCAAGTTGAATGGGGGTAAGCGGGTTCTTTATTTCGTGCGCAATGCGGCGGGCCACGTCTGCCCACGCAGCTTTGCGTTGCGCCTGCTGCAAGGCTGTAATGTCGTCAAAGGTAATAACATAGCCTTCTGTAACCGTGCCTCTTAGCTCTGCGCCTAGGCGCACAAGCAGCATACGGCGATTAGCAATGGGGCCGGTTTGTATCTCTCGGGTTATAACCTGGTCAGGGGCAGCGCGGGCTTCGGCCAGTATTTCGGCAAAGTCTGGCACGCGCTGGGCCAGTGGCTCACCTATGCCGTTCATCAGGTCTGTTTGCAGCAAAAGGCTGGCCGCACGGTTAGGCAATTCAATACGTTGCTCAACATCAAGCCCAATAACCCCGGCAGAAACACCCGAAAGCACCGCTTCTGTAAAGCGCCTACGCTCATTAATCTGGCCGTAAGCGGCCATCAGTTCAGAACGCTGGCTGGCAAGCTGCTCGGTCATGCGGTTAAATGCGCGAGACAGGCTGGTTACTTCGTCATCGCGGTCGGCTTCGGGCACGTGTACGCCCAAATCGCCCTCACTAATGCGCCGGGCGGCCAAAATAAGCAGGCCAAGGGGGCGGGCTATCTGGTTTGCCAGCGCAAGACCTATAAGGGCTGCTGCTGCCAACACCAATAACGCCACAAGGGCAAAAATAAGCACAAAAGTAAGCTGTATTTTCGCCTTGTTGGCATTAAGCCGCTTATAGTCAGACACCACCATTTCGGTGCGGTGCATATGCTCCAAAATTGTGGGGTCAACCAAGCGGGTAATAACCAGCATAAGGGCTGGGGTTTGAGAGAGCTCAACCACCGCACGCACGGTTTTTTCATCGGGTGAGTCGAGAATGGCCACATCGTTTGTGCGGGCCATCATGGTTGCTGCGGGTGGGGGTAGATCTTGCATATAACCGGTGCGGCTCATAAGCCCCCCGGCGGCAACAACCTTATTTGTAATAGGGTCGTACACCAAGGCCTCTGTCAAGCCACGTACTGTCGCTTGGCTATCGAGCATTTGCGCCAGTGCTTCGTGGTCTTGCAGTAAGTTCATGCCACTGGCGGCAAGTTCGTTTTGGGCACTGGTGACATAGTTAGAGAGAGAAAACGCATCTGTACGAATATTGGCGTTATGCTCGCTCAAATACCCGCGCGATGCCTCCAACGCCTCGTTGAGTGCGGTATTAACCCTGTCTGAAAACCAGATTTGAATACCATAATGGAAAAACAGGGTCGCAAACGTACCCACCACAATGGTGGGGGCCACAGCAACAATACCAAACAGCGTAACAAGGCGCACATGCAGCCGCGCCCCGGCCAGCCCCTTACGGTGCTCGGCCACCATGGGGCCTATGCGCATAACAATAGCCACCAGCAGCAGGCACAGCACCAAGCTGTTAAGCACCACCACCACAGGCTCCAGCACGGCATAATGCCCAAACGACATACCGCCCGAGAGCACAACAAACGTGGCAAACCCCAAGCCCAAGGCCAAAGCCGCCAAAGTTAGGGCCACACTACTGCGCTCAAGCGAGCGCAGGAGCCAATTAAGGCGGGTTTTAGACAGCACCGCCCGCAAAGAGGAGAAAAAACGGGCCATATGCGGGCTCAGACCACGCCACGCACGACTGGAATTTCCAGTTCTCGAATTTTCTTGCGGAGCGTGTTGCGGTTAAGCCCTAGCATGGTTGCCGCTTTAATCTGGTTGCCCCGTGTTTCGGCCAATGTCATTTGAATAAGTGGCCGCTCAACCTCTGCAATAACCCGTGCGTACAGGTCGTGCAGGGGCATGCCTTCACGCCCGGCAACAAGGTAGCGCATAATATGCCGCGACACAGACTCACACAGTGGCTCTTCCACCGTGGTTTTTTCGGCTATCAGGTCGTTTGCCTGTGGCTCTGCCAGTTCGGCATCTATTAACTCTGCGCCAATACGCTCTTGCGGGTAAAGGGCCACAATACGGCGTATCAGGTTTTCAAGCTCGCGCACGTTGCCGGGCCAGCGCCATGCCTGCAACCGCTCAATGGCCGTTTCGTCCAACACTTTAAACGGGCCGCCCGCATCGCGGCATTGCGCAAGAAAATGCCGGGCCAGAAGGGGAATATCCTCCAGCCGCTCGCGCAGTGGCGGCAGGCGTACCGGCACAACATTTAGGCGGTAATACAAATCTTCTCTAAAAGCACCAGCCCGAATGGCTTGCCGCAGGTCTCTGTGCGTGGCGGCAACAATGCGTACATCGGCCCTAATGGGCGCGCGGCCGCCTACGGTTGTAAACTCACCATCTTGTAAAACACGCAAAAGGCGGGTTTGGGCCTCGGGCGGCATATCCCCAATTTCATCCAGAAAAAGGGTGCCACCAGCAGCTTGCTCAAACTTGCCGGGGCTGCGCCCCCCTGCCGTGCGCTCTTGGCCAAAAAGTTCAGCCTCAATCTGGTCTCGCGGTATAGCCGCCATATTAACGGCCACAAACGGGCCAATGCGCCTGCGGCCATATTCGTGCAGTGCGTGGGCCACTAGTTCTTTACCTGTACCACTCTCACCCGTAATCATAACGGTTAGGTCAGACGTAGTAAGGCGGGCAATGCTACGGTAAATGCCCTGCATAACCGTTGACTGCCCAATAAGCGGCAAACGTTCTTCTGGCGCACTGGGCTGTGCTGGCTTGGTTTGTTCTTGAGCCGGTGCCGCCAGAGCACGCCCCACAACACTCAGCAGTTCTTTTAGGTCAAACGGCTTTGCCAGATACTCAAACGCACCGCGTTGCGTAGCCTTAACAGCCGTTGTCAGGTTAGACTGCGCGCTCATAACAATAATGCGCAAATCTGGCCGCGCTTGGCGAATACGCGGGATAAGGTCAAGCCCGCTCCCGTCTGGCATAATAACATCTGTTATCACCAGATCACCCTCGCCTTCTTCTACCCATTGCCAGAGCGTTGCGGCATTAGGCGTAGACTGAACCTGATACCCCGCACGCCCCAAGGCCTGCCCCAACACAGTGCGAATGGAGCGGTCATCATCAGCAACAAGAATAGTGGGCAGTGGGTTCATTAAAGGCATCACAGTCAGAAAAGTTGCCGCGGCAACGGGTCAAAAACAAAGGCAATGCAGTCTATCAAGCGG
Organism: Acetobacter orientalis; assembly: GCF_000963965.1. Classification (GTDB taxonomy): domain Bacteria; phylum Pseudomonadota; class Alphaproteobacteria; order Acetobacterales; family Acetobacteraceae; genus Acetobacter; species Acetobacter orientalis. The sequence goes on along the minus strand of NZ_BAMX01000006.1, from coordinate 63,059 downwards.
GGTCAAGCGGCTCTGAGACAATAGGCAGATAAAGGCTTATTTCCGTACGACCTGGCCTGCTGTCCACTTCTATTACGCCGCCGTGGTCGTCCATAATTTTGCCAACTAGGGCTAGCCCTAGGCCACTTCCGCTCATTTTGGTGCTCAGAAATGGCTCAAACAAATGCGGGCGAATAGTGTCTGAAATACCCGGCCCGGTGTCGCGCACCGTTACAACCAAAGGTAGGTGTCGCCATTGCGATGTACCGGGCAGGGCAAGCCTAATGCCCGGCTTATAACTTGTGCTTAGAGTTATCTCGCCCGGTTTATCGGTCTCGCGTATGGCTTCGGCAGCGTTTTTCACCAAATTAAGGAGCACTTGCACCAGTTGGTCTCTATTGCCCCACACAGGCGGCAAAGAGGGGTCATAGCGCTCAATAATACGGATATCAGACGCGAAACCCTGCCCGGCCAGCAGTTTTACGTGCTCCAACACACGGTGAATATTAACTGAACGAAAATCTGTTGGTGCTTCACCAAACATACCCATGCGCTCAACAAGGGCATCTATGCGGTCAACCTCAGCACAGATTAAGCTTGCCAGTTCTTTATCTTGCTCAGCAACCGCATTTTCAAGAATTTGCGCCGCACCTTTTATGCCAGAAAGCGGGTTGCGCACTTCATGCGCCAGCATAGCCGCCATACCAGACACACTCCGCGCCGCAGACCGAAACGCCAGTTGCCTATCAAGCGTGCGCGCGGTTGAGGAATCATGAAACGTCAGCACTATAGCCGCTGGCGTTTCGGGCATATCTGCCCCTTGCACCGTAATGCCTTCTTTATGAAACCGAGGAGAGCTAAAAATAAGTTCATGCTCTGTCACGCTACCGCCATCGCGGCGCACATGCTCCACCAACAAAAAAAGCGGGTGGTCTTGGGGCACCAGGTCACCCAAATTGCTTTGGCACAATTGGTGACGCGATGTAGCAAAAAATTCCTCTGCCGCAGAATTGGCAAAGCAAATACCGTTACTGGCATCAATTTCCAGCACCGGCACGGGCAAATTATCTAAAATAAGGTTGGGGTCTGAGCGCCCTGCGCCAGAAGGTTTGCGGCCTTTCATGCCACCCCGCGTTACGCTGCGCAGGCCTGCGCGGCCGCTTCCGCATGGCGGGACGCTCTTGGCTCACGCACTGAACCGGCCTGTATTTGCTCGTCGTAAAAGTCAGAAATCATGGCAATGGCTTCTGGCGCATTATCAACACGGTTAAACGCCGCTCTAAAGCCAGCCGAGCTTGGCAACCCAGCCGAATACCAAGACACATGCTTACGCGCCAAGCGCAGGCCCGGTCTTTCACCAAAATGTTCAAGCATCATGCCGTAATGTTCTAGCACAATGGCTTTTTCCGCTGGCAGGCTGGGGTCTGGCACCTCTTGGCCGGTACGCAGGGCATGCGCAACCTGGGCCAAAAACCATGGGCGGCCATAGCAGCCGCGCCCTATCATAACGCCATCGGCCCCAGACTGGGCCAAGGCAGTACGGGCATCGTCAACGGTTAGAATATCACCATTGACAATAACAGGCAGGCTTACGGCGTCTTTAACATTCCGCACAAAAGCCCAGTCTGCCGTGCCGTTATAAAACTGCTGGCGGGTACGGCCGTGCACTGTAATCATGCGTATTCCAGCTTCTTGGGCAATACGGGCCAAGGCTGGCGCATTAAGGTGCTGGTGGTCCCACCCCATACGCATTTTAAGCGTTACGGGCACATTAACAGCTTTAACGGTTGCGTTGAGCAGGCGGGCGGCAGCCACCTCATCACGCATCAAAGCAGAGCCTGCCATTTGGCCTACGGCCACTTTTTTTACCGGGCAGCCAAAATTAATATCAATAAGGTCTGCACCACGGCCAACAGAAATACGCGCAGCTTCTGCCATGGCCTCTGGGTCGCACCCGGCAAGTTGCACCGCGTTGGGGCCACCAGCATCGGCTACTTCTGCCATACGCAACGTGTTGTCGTTTTCACGCACCATAGCCCACGAGGCAATCATTTCAGACACAACGAGCCCGGCACCCAATTTGCGGGCCAAACGCCGGTACGGCAGGTCTGTTACACCAGACATGGGGGCCAGAATAACCGGGGTTTCAATTTGAACACCGCCAAGGTCTATCGGCTGCAATACTGATTGGGTTTGCACACTCTTTCCCACATTGCCTATGATTTAGGCAGCAATAGCTTTTTCCCGCTATAAAATCAATCTTTTTATAACCGTAACGATTAACCAGAAAATATAAGGTTTCCCCTGGTTTTTCCACTCTTAACTTTTGTAGCAACCAACACGCAGCCACTCTTATTTACAAAAAGAAAGGGTGCCTGAGCCATAGCCCAGACACCCCACCCTGTACCCTGCAACACAAAGCCTGTTAGGGCACCAAAACAGAAACCGCCGCTGTGCAGGCAATGCCTTCTTCACGCCCAGTAAAGCCAAGGCGCTCAGAGGTTGTCGCTTTAATAGAAATACGCTCTACCTCAACCTCAAGCAGTTCTGCCACACGCTTACGCATAGCCTCAGCATGGGGGCCAATTTTAGGGCGCTCACAAATAAGGGTTAGGTCTGCGTTAATAAGCATTCCCCCCCGCTCGCGAATACGCTGGCCTGCATGCACTAAAAACCGCGCACTGTCGGCGTCTTTCCATTTATTCTCACTCGGTGGAAAATGGCGGCCAATATCGCCCTCTGCCAGCGCACCATAAATGGCATCACACAAGGCATGAATGCCCACATCGGCGTCTGAATGGCCGGCTAGGCCTTTAGTGTGCGGCACGGTAATGCCACACAAAATAAGGGGGCGGCCTTCTTCAAAAGCATGCACATCGTACCCAAGGCCAACACGTGGCAGCATGGTCGGGCCAATCAGTCGTTCCAGACGCACCAGATCATCCTCATAAGTCAGCTTGATATTATCTTCATCGCCCTGCACCAGAGCCACGCTAAAGCCTGCATCTTCCAGCAGTTTGGCATCATCTGTGGCGGTTAGGGTCGAAGCCGCCCGGTGCAGGTCTAAAAACAAGCCAAAGCGAAAGCCCTGCGGCGTTTGCGCACGGAACAAATGCTCACGCGAGACTGTACCCGCAATAACCCCACCGTCTTCCCGCTTTAGGGTATCTGCCACCGGCACTGCCGGAATTGCACCGGGGTGCTCTGCTAGGGCGGCAACGACATTCCCCACCACGGCAGCGGTTACGTAAGGGCGGGCACCATCATGCACCAACACCACATCTGGGCGCTCGGCCTCGGGCAAGGCAGCCAGAGCCTCAAGCCCGGCACGCACACTCGCCTGCCGTGTTTCGCCCCCCGTTACGGGCGGCAACACAGCTAAGCCTTCTAGGGCCTCGGTGAGTGAAGCTGGGTGGCCAACAGGCTGCAAGCACGCCACATGGGGCAATAATGCTTGGGCAGCGTGGCGGATAACCGGCGCGCCTGCAAGCCGAACATATTGTTTCGGCGTTTCAGACCCGCTGGTGGCGGCATAACGGCTGCCCGTTCCGGCAGCCAGAAGAATGGCAGCAACTCGCATGGGTGGAGCAATGCGGCCCCTGCCCCTTTCCGTCAAGGCGGAAAAACAGAATAGCTGGCGTACCACGCCCTATAGCGCAGGCATTACAATTTTTTTGTAAAATAAACCCGTACCAAAATGACGGCACATTATGTGGCGCACAACACTACGTGCGTGACCTCAAGCCAGTTTCCGGAAAGAACCAGAAACAACTCCGGCATTATTTTTTAAGAAAAAATGGTGCGCCCTGCTGGATTCGAACCAGCGACCCACAGCTTAGAAGGCTGTTGCTCTATCCAACTGAGCTAAGGGCGCCCGCTGGTACATGGCAGATACAGACCACGAACCAAAAAATCAATGCGTCCAGTTTTGCACCCGGTTTGCAGCAAAATTCTCTGCATAAACTTTTGGCTGCTTTAGCCGCATTGCAGGTTTTTCAACCTGAGCCTCAATCTTGTTGCGCTGCGCGTAGGCAACGGCCTCTTCACAAGATGAGAAATAAAGCCGAATTTGAGAAACTGAATCTGTGCTACCACTCCAACCCATTAAAGGGTCTGGGGTACGGGCAGCACTTTGCCCATATTCAAACACCCACTCTTGAGTGCCAGCCAACCCAGACTGTCCAGCAGGCTTAGGTTGCTTATAAATCCGTGCCGGCATGCTTATGCCTCCAGATAAATATGGTCGGGGCGCCCGGACTCGAACCGGGGGCCTCTTGTACCCAAAACAAGCGCGCTACCAGGCTGCGCCACGCCCCGAATGAGGGGATACCTAAGCGGCATTTGCTCCGCTGGCAACCCCAAAAGTGTAAAAAATCAGTTATTTGTGTCTTTTTTCTTACTGGCCAGCGGCGGCACGAATAACGGAGCCGTATCCCAAGGGAACAAAATCCAGGTATCCTGCGGCACTTCGACCACAAACTTGTCGGTTAGGGCTTTGGCGGCCGGTTTGGCATACAGGCAAGCAAACACGGCTTTTGGCAGGCGCTCACGCACCACTTTCGCTGTCACGCCAGAATCAACCAGATCATCAATCACTAAAAAGCCTTCGCCATCTCCGGCGGCTTCTGGTGCTTTAATAATTTGTGGCTCGCCACGGCTTTCTTCATCGTAGGTCACAACCGAGATTGTTTCTACAAGGCGGCAGTTGAGTTCACGGGCAATAATTGCAGCCGGTATCAACCCGCCGCGCGTTACTGCCACAATGCCTTTAAAGGGCAGGCTTGGCACCAGAGATTCTGCCAAAAGGCGGGCGTCTCTGTGCAATTGGTCCCATGTGACAGTCGCGTAGTTTACGGCCATCTGGCGCTTATTCCTTAATTTAGTCGTGTACAGCGTTCTCTCAGGCCAGCTCTCCCGGCCTGCATGGGGGCCGTTCTGCCACTACTCGCACACTGGCTGCAAACCCGTTTCGCAAGAAAAAACATTTTGATGCGCCAAACGCACACCCTACCCACACACAATAAAGCCCCGCTTACCGCACTCCGCACGCACTCTATATCCAACAAACATAAGAGAGAGATTTTTCATAATATATGCGAACTTTTGCCCTGTTTTTGCTTTTAACAGTGCGTAACGCTTCAGTTCCAACCCAACGGAGAGTGTTTTTAACCTTACTCCACAGCAGACCATAAGGAACCGTTCGATGAGTGACCGCATCATAAGAAACGCCATGACCGCTGCTGCCTTTACCGCGCTTCTTGCCCTTGCTGGCTGCGGAGACCGCTACAACGCAGGCTCGCGCGCTGGCACAGGCGCTCTTATTGGCGCAGGCGGCGGTGCCGCCATTGGCGCCATTGCCGGTGGTGGGCCGGGTGCTGCCATTGGCGCATTGGCTGGCGGCGGCACAGGGGCCGCCGTAGGGGCCGCCACCACGCCAGAGCGGCCACGCCGCCGCTACTAAGCCTTAGCAAACCCAAGCCTGCCATAGGGTCAGTACCCAACACTGTGGCAGGCTAACACTTATACTCTACCTTATGCGTACCAAGCCGCAAACGGAGCATAGCGCTACAGCCTATCTGGCGTTAAAAGGCAGTCTATGATGACACAACTCCCCGCTTTTGCCGCCTCTCCTATTGTGCTTGACCACCCCCTTATTCAGCACAAGCTCACCCACCTGCGTAAAGCAGAAACGTCCACAGCTGGTTTCCGCCGCCTTGTGCGCGAACTCAGCTTGCTGATGTGCTACGAAGCCACACGCGACCTACCGCTAGAAAAAGTTGAAATAACCACCCCGCTCGAACCCACAACAGGCATGCAGCTTGCCGGGCCAGATGTGTGCTTTATTTCTATTCTGCGTGCCGGTAACGGCCTGCTTGACGGCATGCTGGACTTGGTGCCGTTTGCTCCAGTTGGGCATATTGGCCTGTACCGAGACCCCAACACTCTTGAGGCCGTTGAATACTACCTCAAACTACCCACCCAAATTGCCTCGCGCCGCTGCGTGGTGGTTGACCCCATGCTGGCCACAGGCCATAGCGCCGCAGCCGCCCTTACCCGCTTAAAGCAAGAAGGGGCAAAACGTCTCCTATTCGTGTGCCTGCTTTCTACACCGCAGGGCATTGCTTGCCTAAAAGAACAACACCCCGATGTGCCAGTTATTACCTGCGCCATTGACCCCACATTAGACGAGCACGGCTATATTCGCCCCGGCTTGGGCGATGCAGGCGACAGACTTTTCAGCACCAAATAAAACACAATAAGCCGCCCCTTATTATGCTCTGGGGCGGCTTTATAATATGGCCACAAAAACCACGCTATAATTTAACCCGCATATGCTCGCGCAACTGGTTGCAACGCTTTGCATATTGAGACGCCTTGGAAGCCGTAAAGAAGTTAATTAAAAACGCAGCAATAAGAGAGCAAAATGAAATAACTGTCAGCACCTCTGCGGTAACCGGAATAGGCTCGTTATAATGCAGCGCAGAATACCAAAGCAGGCCAATACTTAACACAGCCCCAAAAAAACCAAACACGCCGGTCGATTTCATCAACGAATCTTCAATATTTTCAAATGCTGATGTCTCACGCCACAAATCAAACAACTGGCGGTCTACCAACCCCACAGCTTCTGCATGTTCAGACTTTTCTTGGTCTGTGCGTTTATGGGGGTTTTTGCGGTGTATATCTAGCTCTTGCCGGGCTTTGGCAAACACACGCCTGCGCTCTTTAATGGCTGGCAAGCTAATATCGACAAAACTTAAAATAGCAACGTTCAAGCCAGCAGAAAGCTGCACCACAGCCTGAAAATCACCCCACACAACGGCCATGTATCGGCACCCCTTCTGCTTTACGTAAACCTTGGCAGGGTTGCCTCTTACCTAAGGTCTGCACGCATCAAAAGGGCACTCTAAGCAACACAGCTATGGCGGGTTCATACTGGTAAAATTCAAATTGTCATCAGGCCCGCGTGCCCAGCACGGCCCAAGCGCTTTTCAATACAACAGTGCCGTGCCAGTCTTGCTCAACAGCACAAGGCCCTGTGCTTTTTGCTGCCTTACGCACCATGTAAAATGAAGGGTGTAACCATGAAACTTTATTACTCACCGGGGGCCTGCTCTTTGGCGGCCCACATCATGCTCAATGAAACAGGCCTTACCCACACTCTTGAACAAGTAAACCTGAAAGAAAAAAGAACCACGTCTAATATAGACTACACAACCATAAACCCACGCGGTGCCGTACCTGCTTTAGAAATTGCACCGGGGGTTGTGCTCACTCAAAATGTGGCGGTTCTCACGTTTATTGGCCAACAGGCAAGCAGCACAGCATTTCACCCCGCACCCAACAGCCTTGAGTTTTTCCGCCTTCTTGAAATTTTAGGCTTTTGTGAAGATGTACACGGCGCCATTGGCCCACTCTTTGCACCAGACCTACCAGAAGCAACACGCGAGCGCCTACAAAGCGTTATTCAACGCCGCCTTACACAAGTTGAAGCCATACTGGCCAAAAGCACAACTGGCTACCTGTTGCCCGTAGGTTTTACACAAGCCGATGCCCTTATGGCTGTTATTCTAAACTGGACAACACCGCTCAAAATAGACATTTCAGCCTACCCCAAAGCCAGCACTTTACGAGACACAGTGCTCGCACGCCCCGCCGCACAAAAAGCTTTGAAGGAAGAAGGGCTAATTTAACCCCCTCTCACAACATTTCGGTGCGCTCTCATCAAAGCGCACCGAACAGAAGCTGCAAAAAATCCCCCTTCAAAAAGAGCAAAAATATAAATGCAGCCCAAGAGAGTTACCGAAAGCATTTTAGAATATCGAAATAAAAATATAATCAAAAAAATCAATTTCATAATGTACTCTATATTGTGGGCGCACCACTTAACGACCTTATTAATTTTTTTGCCCTCCCATATCTCAACCCATATAAGCTCATAAGAAAAAGTGGGGAGAGCAGAGATATAACTAATCCGTTTCAACGAACAATTTTACAACCACAGGCAGTCTTATTGTGTAGTTTGAACAATAACAAAATCACAAAAATCTATTTTAACCGTCTCACCTCAAAATTAATATACTGGATGTTTTTTGATACTTTAGAGAGCTCATCCACAAACAAAAATCAGCTCTAAACACATCAGATTCTACCGTAATACTTAGATGACAATTGCACCAGAACACAAAATAAAGATTCCACACTGCATATCGCTTATATGAAAATCATATTCACATTAAAAATATTATATAGAAACAAAACATTAACCGCAAAACAAAAATATATTCTTATATATCTAAAATTATTATTTGAAATATATTGTTATATATTACGGGTCACACAAATATATCATTATCACTATATTTACCAAAATAAGAGAATGTTTGATTTTCGTCTCACACAATCCAGCGAGATGAAAATGATAAAAGTTTTTACTTATTCAGAAAGAATGAAAAATTATAACAGTTATGAAAATATGGTTAAAGCCAGAGCACATGTTTTCCATGAACGCCTTAATTGGGAGGTTGAGGTTATAAACGGCCGCGAAGAAGACGAATACGACCGGTTGTATAACCCTCTTTATATCATCTCAGAGCGATCAGATGGATCTCATGCTGCCTCGATCCGCCTACTCCCCACCACGGGCCCCACAATGCTTAGGAATATTTTCTACAGATTTTTCCCAGACTGCCCAGACATCTACGGGGCAAATATATGGGAAGTAACCCGCTACTGCGCGACCCTCAACAAAGGAGATAGCATGGAGCATACAGGAGAGTTATTTATAAAACTGGCCGACTTATGCTTAGACGCGGGCATTGATATAGTAACTGGCGTATTTTTTAAGCCTATGTTTAGAATTTTAACACGTTCCGGGTGGGATCCTGTCCCTGTTTCTATTTCTGAGCATGCAGGCAAATCTATTATTTTAGGCACTTTTGAAATATCAGAAGCTCGGAAACAAGAGGTCGCCTATAAATACCAGATAGCCTGTTGATAAAAATATAGATTTACTCGCTTTGAAGAGGTTTTCTGCCTCTCAAAACGAGTAAATTACAATTAAGTAAATATATTCAATGTACAATTTGGTATAAGATACTCGAAATTCCAATATTGGAACGCCTGCGCCTGCATTACGCATCAATCCGGAGTTTCTTTTTTGTATTTTGAAAAAATACCCTCTGATACTTTAAAAATAAATGATGATTTTATCAAAGATATCGTTAATTCAAAAAATATTGAAGATATAAAACTTTCAGCTGATAAAATAAAAAAAGATACAAATGTTGAAAATATTACATACGCAATGCTGTCAGGAAGCGTTTTAGAATCAAAAATTCCTAATATATTTACCACATATAGTGAAGAATGGCAGAATTTATACCATAAAAATAATTTTATTAAAGATGATCCAACCGTAAAAGCTGCATTTCACCGTGCACTACCAACAGGTTGGAACGAAATAAAATGCGAAACGTCACGAGAAAAGCGCATTATGAGTGCATTTCGTGAATACGAACTTGGAGAAGCTGGCTTAATATTACCTTTACGAGGCTTACGAGGGGAGTTTGGAATATTAACCATCACTGGCCCGAGTAAGAACCTAGTTGATAATCGCAGCCAGTATGCTCGGCTTTTTTCTCAAGTAGGAACCTGCTTGCATGAATGGTTCGCACAACAAGCAGGCCTAAGAACCGTTACTGAAATACCCAAACTGTCTCTAAGAGAAACCCAGTGCTTAGCTTTATACGCAGAGGGGTATATGGGGCAAAAAGTTGCCGAAAAACTCAAAATTTCAGAAGCAGCCGTGCGTTTATATCTTACATCAGCTCGCCACAAACTACTCTCCCAAACAACATGCGGCGCTGTAGCCACAGCTATTCGCCTAGGTTTTATATAATCTTATTTGAAAATTTTATATCGATTTAAATAAAAATAAAAACATTACCAGTTAATTCTTCATTTAATATGACATTATTCCATCACAACAAAACACAAATTTTAAAACATTCTCCAGTTATATAGAATTTAGAAAATTCAAAAACCCCTTTCTTTTTATAAACAATGCTTAAAATACAGACGAAATTCTAGACTCAGAATTAATACTTTAAGAGAATAACGGGGAGCTTACCGCAATGCTGGTCATAGATATGGAAGCATAAATATCTCAGTCATATATTGGATTATGCTACTCAAGAAGACTTCTGACTAGAAAAACAAAGCCCCACCAGCACATTGTAATCCTATTACTGTATTGCAGCCTTCACCCACCATTGCTTGTGCCTAAGTGCGGGCTTTCTCAAAGCAGATTTCACGTCAAATACCGTGTCCAGCACACAAGACCATTCAAAAGCCTGCCCTTATCACCCAAAGCGGCGCTGCATACGCCAAAGCCTAGAGCCAGAGGCCGAATGGTATCAGTCACCAATATCTGATGCTTTATTCGGCTTATGAGACGGCGCTAATTTTCGAATTTACAGGTTCGGTTAGCATGTAAGGCCCTGCCTCTCTCAACTATACCCACAACACAGCATCGCATCATGTCGGGTGAGTTTTATACTAGTCACAAAACTCTAGCTGAAGTCGAGCGCTACACGCGAGCCGTAGAACAAAAACGATTAGCTCAGGAGACCATAACCAAGATCGCGTGATGGCACACGCAAAACCGAGTTTGGCACACATGGTGTTTAAGTTGTTGTTTTTATTTGGGGAAATCACCTGATGGCGGAAGGGGTGGGATTCGAACCCACGGTACGGTTCCCCGCACGCCAGTTTTCAAGACTGGAGCCTTCAACCGCTCGGCCACCCTTCCTGCATCAGGTAGTGCCTTATAATCACGTCTTTTATCATCTGTCTAGCGGGGTATGAAAGAAAAGTGTTTTCCATGTTTCCGCCGCGTTACGCTTGCTCTTATGGGGTTGGAGTTGTAGAACCCCGGTCTCTAACATCCATCCATTCAGGGACGCGTTATGAAACAGCAGGCAAACCTGATCCGGGCCGGGCAGGTTATCGAGCATGATGGCCGTCGCTGGACGGTGCTGAAACAGCAGATCATCACCCCCGGCAAGGGCGGCGCATTTATTCAAGTTGAAATGCGTGACCTCAAAACCGGCAACAAGACCAACGAACGCTGGCGTACAGCAGACAGCGTTGAACGGCTGATGACCGAAGACAAGGAATATCTGTATTCCTATGCCGATGGGGAATCGCTCGTGCTGATGGACCCAGAAACATTTGAGCAGCGCACCATTCCGGTTGACCTGCTGGGCGACCAAGCACCGTTCTTGCAAGACAACATGACCATCAACCTCCATCTGGTTGAAGGTGACCCCGTGGGCGTTGACCTGCCCGCACATGTTACCCTTGAAGTTGTAGAAGCTGACCCGGTGGTAAAAGGCCAGACCGCCAGCTCTTCCTACAAGCCAGCCAAACTCTCCAATGGTGTTAAAACCATGGTGCCCCCGTTTGTTGAATCGGGCGAACGCATTGTCGTCAAAACAGAAGACGGCTCTTACGTAGAACGCGCCAAAGACTAACACCCCGCCAGCACTTTCAGACAGGACAAAACACAGTGGCCACTCGACTTTCCCCCGTCATGATGGTGATGCAAAACGCCGCCCAGAAAGCGGCAAAGCGTCTCCTGCGCGATTTTAACGAAGTCGAGCAGCTTCAGGTAAGCATCAAAGGGCCAGGTGACTTTGTCTCTCAGGCAGACCTTCGCGCAGAAAAAACCCTGCGTGAAGAACTGGAGCGCGCGCGCCCCGGCTATGCTTTTCTGATGGAAGAATCTGGCGCGTCTGGGAGCGATAACTGGACATGGCGCTGGATTGTTGACCCGCTGGACGGCACAACCAACTTTTTGCACGGCATACCGCACTGGGCCATTTCTATTGGCCTACAGCGCAAACTGCCAGACGGTACCATAGAGCTGGCTGCGGGCCTTATTTACAACCCAGCAGCAGGTGAAATGTTCTGGGCAGAAAAAGGCACAGGCGCGTTTTTAAACGAACGCCGCATTCGTGTTTCTGCCCGCCGTGATATGCCAGAATCTGTTTTTGCAACGGGTATTCCGTTTGCAAAAGTTTCTGCGTCTCACCGTCTGCAATTTGCTAAGGTTATGGGCAACCTTATGCCGCGCGTGGCTGGTATCCGCCGTTTTGGCGCTGCCGCACTCGACTTGGCATGGGTGGCCGCAGGCCGGTACGAAGGCTACTGGGAATTTGGCATTAAACCCTGGGACTGCGCCGCAGGTATTCTGATTGTGCGTGAAGCCGGTGGCCGCGTAACAGACCCTGCCGGGCAAGATCTGGACGATATACCAGATGATGTCATGATTGTTGCTGGCAACGGCAACCTGTACGGCAAACTGCAAGAAGTTGTGGCAGACAGCCTAAAAGACGCCTAAGCGCTCTTTATACGGTACTGCATTATTTTAAAAGGCCGCTCCCTTGTAAAAAAGGAGCGGCCTTTTTTCTGTGCATGCAGCCACAAAAGGCAGGGTTTACCCCCACCTTTTTGCCTTGTGCTTATGCTGCTTTAGGCAAAGTCGCCATATCAATAACAAAGCGGTATTTTACGTCTGAACGCAAAACGCGCTCATAAGCTTCGTTCACTTCGTCTATACGAATCCTCTCAATATCGGCGGTAATGTTATGTTTACCGCAGAAATCGAGCATTTCCTGCGTTTCCTGAATACCCCCAATGGCTGAGCCTGCAAGGCTGCGCCGTTTGCCCACCAACGCAAACGCGCCCACAGACATGGGTTTTTCTGGCAGGCCAACCAAAACCATATGCCCATCTTGCCGCAACAGCGCCAAGTAGGCGTTAATATCGTGTTCAGCCGAAACCGCATCCAGAATAAAGTCAAAGCGGTTTGCTTCGGCTTCCATCGCTTTTGCATCTTTGGAGATAACAACGCGGTGGGCCCCAAGCCGTTTGCCGTCTTCTACTTTGCTGGGTGATGTCGTAAACAGCGTGACCTCTGCCCCAAGGGCAACAGCAAATTTAACAGCCATGTGGCCAAGCCCACCAAGGCCAACCACGCCCACTTTATGGCCCTTACCCACCTTCCAGTGCGCGAGGGGAGACCACGTGGTAATACCAGCGCACAGCAAAGGGGCTGCGGCTGCGGGGTCTAGGTTTTCGGGCACTTTCAGCACAAAATGGCTATCTACCACCACACTGCCTGAATAGCCGCCATATGTATGCGCCCCCGCAGTGGGAAAAGCCGTATCGGGGCTATTATACGTCCATGTGGGTGAGGAATCGCAATATTGCTCCAGCCCTGCATCGCACGATGGGCAATGGCGGCAAGAATTAACCATGCAGCCCACGCCCACCAGATCTCCGGTTTTAAAGCGAGAAACCTCTGCCCCTGTTTTTACCACCCGGCCTATAATTTCGTGGCCCGGCACGCACGGGTAGGCGCTCTCACCCCATTCACTGCGCACGGTATGAATGTCTGAATGGCACACACCACAATGTGTAATGTCTATTTGCACATCATGTGGGCCGCAGTCTCGCCGCTCAAAAGAAAAAGGCTGTAGGGGGGCTGTAGCGCTTGATGCCGCATAACCAACGCAAGAAAACATAAACCTCTCCTTTATATAAGCCATAGCCACGCCGTGCTGCTCTGGCTGCCGTGCAACATGGTAAAACGTGCTATCTGGCTTGCATGGCTTTGCCCTTTTTGTAACCCACCACATGCCTTTTGCAAAAGAGCAAGCATGAGCCATGCAGCCCACCTCTCTTTCTCTTGAAATGGAGTACGCAAAGCCTCTGGCTCCGGCATGGCAAGTTGCGTAAAGTGGCGCTGGCATGCAGTCCTCCTTCCCCTCTGCGCACGATGCGCCCGCCCTTACCGCGCATCACCGTGGTTTTTCTCTCCTGACGGAAGACGGGGAGTTTCTGACCCTACCCGCGCAAGAGGTACGCGAGCGCCTGCACACCATGCCCTGCCCCCTTATTGTGCATGCGCCTAGCATTGCGCGTAAACTGGGCATGCAACCACCGGGGCAACCTAGCCCGTGGCTAGACCTGCTAGAACTCTATGCCTTTGTTTACCCTGCCACCCCCGTAGCCCCTACCCCGCGCGGGCTGGCCTTGGCCCTTGGCGTAGAACCCGAGCGTATTGGGCAGGCCGAGGCAGACCTGCTCCCCCTGCTTGTCTCACTCATGCTGGCAGAGCTTGCCCGCCAGAAAAACGGCCCCAACGCTGAATTTCTAGCAGCCTTAACCGTGCGCCTTGGCCAAGCAGGGTGGCCATGGGCTGGCACCGTGGCCGAAACACTTTCTTTACCTGCAAAACTTGGCCCACGCGGCCAATTGCCTGAAGAGGCCATGCAACCGGGTGATGCCCTGCGCATTTGGCGCACTTTGCCAAAGTGGGAAGATGTAGCCCCCCGGCCGCCCCCGGCCTCTCACCCCATTACCGCGGCAGAAGCCCGCGCGCGGCTCACCCAACTCTTGGGTGAAGGGGCAGAAAGCCGCGCTGGCCAAGCAGACTTTGCCAGCGTTTCTACCGCAGCATTCGAACCCCGTACCCTACGTGGCAACCCCGCCATTGTATTGGCCGAAGCCGGCACCGGCACGGGTAAAACCCTTGGCTATATTGCACCCGCCAGTGTGTGGGCACAGCGTAATGGGGGCAGTGTTTGGATAAGCACCTACACACGCCACTTACAACGCCAGATAGAGCAGGAAACACACCGCCTTTTTCCAGATGAGGCCGTGCGCCGCCAGCATGTTGTGCTGCGCAAAGGGCGCGAAAATTATATGTGCCTGCTCAATATGGAAGAGGCCGTGAATAGTGCGGCCTCCCGCCCCGCAGGTGTAACTATTGCCCTTGCCATGCTGGCCCGCTGGGGACGCGCCACAGCAGATGGAGACCTAACCGGCGGAGACCTGCCCGGCTGGTTTGGAGACCTGTTTGGCCAAGGCAACATAGCTGGCGTGGCAGACAGGCGCGGTGAGTGTATTCACGGTGCCTGCGCACATTACCAAAAATGCTTTGTTGAACACACAATACGCCGCGCGCGTGAGGCTGATCTGGTTATTGCCAACCATGCCCTTGTTATGGCGCAAGCGGCCTATGCCCAAAATACACAAAGCGAAGACGGGCAAGAAGACGCAGAAGAAGACAACACCCCCTCGCGTTACGTGTTTGACGAAGGCCACCATTTGGCAGATGCCGCCGATGGTGCTTTTTCAGCCGAGCTTTCAGGGCTTGAAGCCGCCGAACTGCGCCGGTGGCTCTTAGGGGCAGAAGGCCGCCGCTCCCGCGCACGTGGCCTTAAACGCCGCCTAGATGACCTTGTGGTGGGCCTGCCCAAACTAGAAAGCCCGCTTGATGCAGCACTTATGGCCGCACGCGCCCTGCCCGCCCCCGGTTGGTCGGGCAGGCTTGCCGCCACTGATAACCCGGAACAAGATGCCCCGCCACCGCCAGAAGAGCCCCCCCCTACAGACACAAGCCTGTTTCCGCTGGTGCAAAACGCCCCAGAACCCGTGTTGGAAAACCCGACCGAGGTATTTTTAAAACTGCTACGCCAACAGGTTTTAGCCCGCAGCCAAGAGCGCAACCGGGCTGAGCATGTTTATGGTGCGCTGGAATGTGACCTGCACCCGCTTTTACCAGACCTAGCCGAGGCCGGGCAGGCTTTAGCCCGTGCCCTGCGCCGCTTGGCAGACCCTTTGCGCACCTTGGCAGAACGCCTACATGCCCGCCTGCAAGAAGAAGCCGAAACGCTCGATAGCGTAACCCGTGGCCGCATTGAGGCCATGGTACGTGCCCTGCGCCGCCGCGCCATTACCCGGCTAGACGCATGGATCGCTATGCTAGACGCCCTAGACCACCCGCCAGAGCCCAACACCACGCCCACGCATATTCATTTTTTGCGCCTAGACCGGCGCGAGCGCCAACGCATGGGCGAGCAAGATGTAGGCCTGCACCGCCATTGGTTAGACCCCACCATTCCGTTTGCCAGCGTTATGGCTATGCCAGCCCAAGGCATGCTTATAACCTCTGCCACACTGCGCGACCGCTCAGACACACCACACATACCCCAGCACGCGCCAGATACGGCGCAGCAGGAACAAATGGCCGAAGAGGCCGAACGCGCGTGGGAAGCCGCTGAGGCCCGTACTGGCGTAAGTCATTTTCCGGCCCCTGCTATTAGAGCAAGCCTGACCAGCCCTTTTGACTACGCCCGCCAAACCCGCACCTTTATTGTAAACGACCTAGACCATAACAGCATAACCGACCTTGCCGCCGCGTACCGCACTCTGTTTCAGGCATCGGGCGGGGGGGGCTTGGGCCTGTTTACGGCCATTTCTCGGCTGCGCGGCGTCCATAACCGCATTGCCCCTGCGTTAGAAGAAAGCGGCCTACCCCTTTACGCCCAGCATGTTGATGCCATGGACAACACAACGCTGGTCGATATTTTCCGTACGGAAGAACACGCCTGCCTTCTTGGCACCGATGCCATGCGCGATGGTGTCGATGTACCGGGCAATGCCTTACGGCTGGTTGTATTTGAGCGCGTACCGTGGCCCCGGCCCGATATTTTGCACCGCGAGCGGCGCATTCACCTTTCTGGTGGCGACACAACCGGGTACGATGACCGCATTGCCCGCCTAAAATTACGGCAGGCATTTGGGCGGCTTATCCGCAGCCAGTCAGACCGTGGGGTATTTGTGCTGCTTGACCGCAGAACCCCAACCCGCCTGCTTTCAGCATTCCCGACCGGGGTAGAGGTACAACGCCTTGGCCTAGCTGAAACAGCCCGGCAAATTGAGAGCTTTCTGGCCCCTAATGGGGGTTGAAGCACAAAGCCCCACACGCCACCCAAAGCCTAAAACAGAAAAAAGCGCCTGCCCCATAAAGAGGCTAGGCGCTTTTTCCCGACAACTAAGGGCAGGCTGGCTAAAAACCAGCACCCCATATACCAAGCAGCTTAGAGCGGCTTGAGTTCTGTTGCTGCAACTTTACCGCGTTCTGTCACGAGTTCGTAAGAGATTTTCTCGTTTTCGTTCAACCCACGCAAACCAGCAGCCTGCACTGCGGTGATGTGCACGAAAACGTCCTTGCCCCCATCATCCGGAGCAATGAAACCAAAACCTTTTGTGGCATTAAACCATTTGACTGTACCGGTCGGCATAGGCGGGTAACTTCCGTAATAATCTCCTGCCGGACAACCATAGACCGGCTACAGGACTGTTTCTATCGGGTCACGATGGCGCATGATTGTCAATCAAAATGCCATTACAAAGCGTTATTTAGAAAATATTAACGGCGTAAGTGGGCCTCAAGAAAGTGCACACTTCTCTTTTGTGCAAGCTCATAAGCATCACTATTGAAAGAAGAACGTTCAGCACAACCAAAACCATGCTCTGCATCATCATAGACAAAAATTTCAATATTTGGCTGTGCCTCACGAATAGCTGTCACGTCCATGTGAGAGATGCTGTGATCTTGCCCGCCAAAATGTAATTCAACGGGGCAATGCGGAGTCTGGTTGCGGCTTGCTGCAATGCCAGCCCCATACCACCCAACCGCTGCGGCAAAAGCGTTTGTGTTACAGGCCGCCTGCCATGCCAGTGTGCCACCCCAGCAATAGCCAATAATGCCCACTTTTTTGCTTTTTAGGGCTGCTGCACAGGCTTGTAGGTCTAACAGCGTTTTTTCAAGCGGTATTTGGCTACGTAGGTTTAAGCCTATTTCAATGCCTGCCTTATCGTAGCCCAGCTCTGTACCGGGTTGTGCGCGGTCAAATAAGGCGGGGGCAATAACGTGAAAACCCTTGGCGGCAAACCCCTCGCACACATGGCGTATATGCTCGTTTACCCCAAAAATTTCCTGCACCACCACCAGCGCGTAAGGCTGCTCTGGCTGCCCTGCCTCATAGGCTGCAAACGCGTGCCCGTCTTGTGCAACAAGAGTAATATTTTGGCCCATAAACCCGACTCCTTTGAGAAAAATGACAGCTTAAAGAAAGTTTTTCCACATTTCTTGACTCTGTGGGAGGACAAACCTATCTCTTGTCTTGGCACTCCTGAGGTGGGAGTGCTAACGCAACGCGGCGTTTATTACGCGCGACAAAAGCAGGTGGTGTCGCTTCCAATACAAGGGCGCCACCGCAGCATATGAAATGTGGAGCGATCCATAATGACGAAGTTTCGTCCTTTACACGACCGGGTAGTCGTTCGCCGTCTCGAAAGCGAAGAAAAGACGGTTGGCGGCATCATTATTCCTGACACGGCAAAAGAAAAGCCGATGGAAGGCAAAGTGGTTGCAGTTGGCCCAGGCGCACGCAACGAACAGGGTCAGATCGTGGCGCTTGATGTCAAGGCTGGCGACACCATTCTGTTCGGCAAATGGTCTGGCACTGAAGTGAAGATCGACGGGGAAGACCTGCTGATCATGAAAGAAAGCGACATTCTGGGCATTATTGCTGCCTAAAATTAGCGCTGATCTGCTTTTCCATATTTAACCGATCTTCATCAGGAGAAATTCTATGGCTGCCAAGGACGTAAAGTTTGGTGGTGACGCACGCCAGCGTATGCTGCGCGGTGTCGACATTCTGGCTGACGCTGTAAAAGTAACGCTCGGCCCAAAAGGTCGTAACGTTGTGCTCGATAAGAGCTTTGGTGCACCCCGCATCACCAAAGACGGTGTATCCGTTGCGAAAGAAATCGAACTGGCTGACAAGTTCGAAAACATGGGTGCCCAGATGCTGCGCGAAGTAGCATCCAAAACCAACGACATTGCTGGTGACGGTACAACAACCGCTACCGTGCTGGCTCAGGCTATTGTGCGTGAAGGCCACAAGGCTGTTGCCGCTGGCATGAACCCAATGGATCTGAAACGCGGTATCGACAAAGCTGTTGCTGCTGTTGTTGAAGAACTGAAAAAGAACACCAAAAAGATCACCACCCCAGCTGAAACAGCTCAGGTTGGTACGATCTCTGCAAACGGTGAAGCTGAAATCGGTGAAATGATCTCCGAAGCCATGCAGAAAGTTGGCTCCGAAGGCGTTATCACTGTTGAAGAAGCCAAACACTTCCAGACCGAGCTGGACGTGGTTGAAGGCATGCAGTTTGACCGTGGCTACATCTCTCCGTACTTCGTGACCAACACGGAAAAGATGACAGCTGATCTGGAAAACCCCTACATCCTGATCCATGAAAAGAAGCTGTCTTCTCTTCAGCCCATGCTGCCTTTGCTGGAATCTGTTGTTCAGTCCGGCCGTCCGCTGCTGATCATTGCAGAAGACGTTGATGGTGAAGCACTGGCAACTCTGGTCGTTAACAAGCTGCGCGGTGGCCTGAAAATTGCTGCTGTTAAAGCTCCTGGCTTTGGTGACCGTCGTAAAGCCATGCTCGAAGATATCGCTATTCTGACCGGTGGTCAGGTTATCAGCGAAGATCTGGGCATTAAGCTTGAAACCGTTACCCTGCCGATGCTTGGCACTGCCAAAAAAGTACGCATCGACAAAGAAAACACCACCATTGTTGACGGTGCTGGCGCAGGCGACGACATTAAAGGCCGTTGCAAGCAGATCCGTGCACAGATCGAAGAAACCACTTCCGACTACGACCGCGAAAAACTGCAAGAACGTCTGGCCAAACTGGCTGGCGGTGTTGCCGTGATCCGCGTTGGTGGTTCTACGGAAATTGAAGTAAAAGAACGCAAAGACCGCGTTGACGATGCCCTGCACGCTACCCGCGCTGCAGTTGAAGAAGGCATTGTTCCCGGTGGTGGTACGGCTCTTGCTCGTGCTTCTGCAACGCTGGGCCACCTGCACTTCCACAACGACGACCAGCGCGTTGGTGCAGACATCATCCGTAAAGCGCTTCAGGCTCCTCTGCGCCAGATCGCTCACAACGCGGGTGAAGATGGTGCGGTTATTGCCAACAAGGTTCTGGAATCAACAGAATACGCATTCGGTTTCGATGCGCAGGCTGGTGAATACAAAAACCTGGTTGATGCCGGTATTATCGACCCCACAAAAGTTGTGCGTACAGCTCTGCAAGACGCAGCCTCTGTTGCTGGTCTGCTGATCACAACCGAAGCTATGGTTGCTGAACGCCCAGAAAAGAAAGCTGCTCCTACTGGCGGCCCAGACATGGGTGGCATGGGCGGTATGGACTTCTAAAGTCCTTTTCCTCTCCACAATGTACGGGAGGGTTGCTCCGGCACCCCTCCCTACCGGGGGAAGGAAAGCCAAAAAAAGGCGAGGCACCCAAAGGGGCCTCGCCTTTTTTAATGCGCCTTACGGTAGGGCTTTAAATAATATAATCAATCGGTGGTAACATTTGGTCCATGGTAAGGGCGGGCATGCCAGTGTGGCGTGTGCCCACTTTGCGGGCTGGGTTACCTACCACGGTTGTAAAGGGCGGTACGTTTTCTAGCACAATGGAGCCTGCGCCAATTTTGGCGCCCTCGCCTACTTCCAAATTGCCGAGTACCTTAGCGCCAGCCCCAATTAAAACGCCTCGGCGCACTTTGGGGTGGCGGTCTCCTGTATGTTTGCCGGTGCCACCTAGTGTAACACCCTGCAAAATAGACACATCATCTTCAATAATGCAGGTCTCACCCACAACAATACCTGTGCCGTGGTCAAACAGAATACGCCGCCCCAAGCGAGATGCCGGGTGAATATCAACCCCAAACAGCTCTGAGGCACGGCTTTGCAAGTGCAGCGCCAAATGCCGCCGCCCAGCCAGCCAAAGCCAATGCGCAACACGGTAACTCTGCACCGCATGAAAGCCTTTAAAAAACAAGAAAGGCGTAACGTAGTCTGGGCAGGCGGGGTCACGCTCGCGAATGGCCACCATGTCTGCCGCCGCAGCACAAACAATTTCTGGCTCTGCCTCAAAACCTTCAGACACAAGTTCTGTCAGTGCATCTGCCGCTACGGAGCGGTCACCCAGTTTACGCCCAATAAGTGCCGCGAGCGCCGATGCAAAATCTGAGTGGCTGCGTATGCCTGTGGCCAGTAGCCCTTTTACCAATGGGTCGTGGCAGACGCAGGCCTGTTGCACCATGTGTTGCCATAAAACGGTCAGTTGGGAGCCACAAACAGTGCTTTCAACATCAAAATGGCTAGACTGCACGGGCAGGGTCTGCGCTGTGTTCATAAGCTGCACTCTTTAGCAGAAATGTAAGAAATAGGGGCGTTACAGCCCCATGGCATGGCGCACAAATGCTTTGCGTAACCCCGGCAGCCGGTGCACCCCGGCAATACCCAAATCTCGGGCTAGACGAATAACCGGGTTGTTGTTGCTAAACAGTCTATCAAGTGTGTCTGTTGCTGCAAGCATCAACATATTAGCCGGGCGGCACCGTGCCTGATAGCGGGCCAAAAGTGCTGGCGCACCAAAATCTTCGCCGTTTTGGTGGGCTGTTATCAAAATATCGCTCAAGGCAATAATATCTCTAAAGCCCAAATTGAGCCCCTGCCCTGCAATGGGGTGAATACCATGGGCAGCATCACCCACTAACAGCAGCCGGGTGTCTGTGTAGCGCTGTGCATATTGGGCAGAGAGCGGGTATGTCCAGCGGCGGCCCACTGGGGTTACTTTACCCAAGCGGGTATTGCCCATACGGCGCTCAATTTCACGGGCAAACACATCATCTGGCAGGGCGGCAAAACGCTCTGCCACACCGTCTTTATCGCTCCAGACAATAGCAGAGAGATAAGGGTGGCTTTCTGTGCCAGCCATGGGCAGTTGAGCAAAAGGCCCAGCGGGCAGAAAATGCTCAAGCGCACTGTTGTTATGCGGGAACTCATGCGCGATGGCACACACAATGGCAGTTTGACCATAAGACAGCTTGGTAAGCGGAATACCCGCCTGAGACCGCAGGCGGCTTTTACGCCCATCGGCTGCAACGACCAAAGCTGCCTGAAAAACGCGCCCATCATGCAACCGAATGGTTGCGCCTTCAGGCTTACGCTCTACCGTGGCTTCTGCTGGGGCCAGCACAGTTAGGTTTGGGTTAGCGTGCAAAGCTTCATTTAAGGCCACACGGAGTGCGCGGGCTTCAGCCATCCAGCCAAAAGGCTGGGTTGAGTCTTCACGCGTAAATTCCAAAAATAAAGACGATGCAGGCTCACCGGGGCGGCCATCGGTTACCAAAATTTCTTCAATCGGGCAGGACTCCAGCGGCAGCAAGTCCCACACGTCTGCCTCTTCAAGCAATTTTTTGGGGCCAGCGGCAATAGCATAGGCACGGCCATCAAAATCTGGGTGTTCCATGGGTTGCAGGTCGGCGCGGTCTATAATGGCAACCTTAATGCCTTCTTTGGCCAAACGGCACGCAAGCGTTGCCCCAACAGGCCCCGCCCCCACAATGCACACATCAACATCTGCCACAGGCGGCAGGGCTGTACGGGCGTTTGTAACACCGGGGGTAGTGGCAGCAACCATGATTTTCAATCCTTTAAACACATGGTCCGGGCAGGCCTAATTGGCTGCACAGGGCCTTAAAGAGGTATCCTTTTATCTCACATCATCAGAAAGGCCAAAGAAGGAGGCTCGTCAACGCCTGAAAAATCTGGCATATTGATATCGAAACGAATGACATAGCATGCAGTAAGCCGCTCTGTGGCAGTGCTGGCATGAAGCAAGTTAGAAGGAACACAGCCCAGATGAAGCTGGTGACCGCAATTATAAAACCCTTCAAGCTTGACGATGTGCGCGAAGCCTTGGCCCCATTAGGCGTGCAAGGGCTGACTGTCTCTGAAGTCAAAGGGTTTGGACGCCAGAAAGGGCAGACAGAAATTTACCGTGGTGCAGAGTACCGCATTAGCTTTCTGCCCAAAATTAAGGTTGAAGTTGCTGTCTCTGATGCCTTGGCCGACCAAGTGATTGAAGCCATGCTGACTGCCGCCCACACCGGTAAAATTGGGGACGGCAAAATTTTTGTAAGCGAACTCACCCGCGTTATCCGTATCCGTACGCGCGAAATGGGAGATGATGCTCTTTAAGGGCTCCCTGTAAAGAGCTTTTGCAACGGCCTAGCCCTGCTTTGTCTTTTCTGCGGCTTTGGTAGAGAGTACGGCACCATATAACGGTGCAACGTTACAACGACCTTTACCAAACACGCAGGCAAGGCCGCAGGGGGCTGTTATGTTTTTTGCAGTCAAAGTTATTCTCTCCGGGCTGCTTATTGCTGCGGCGTCTAGCTTAGCGCGGCGTTTACCTGCTTTTGGTGCGCTTATTGCCTCGCTGCCGCTTATTTCTATTTTAGGTATGCTCTGGCTTTGGGCCGAAACGCACGATGCCTCCAAAATGGAGCAGCACGTGTTTGCCACGTTTTGGTATGTACTGCCATCACTGCCTATGTTTTTACTTATTCCGTGGCTTATGCAGCAAAGTGTGCCGTTTTACACAGCCCTGCTTGCTGGATGTTGTGTTACCATAGTACTTTATGGGCTTATGCTATGGCTGCTGCGGCAAATGGGTATTTTTCTGTAACCTGTAAAGTTTGGTAAAAGCTTTAATTCCTTTCAAACATTTTTATAAAGAAAACACCGCTTCAAACAAAATTAACGTGCACGCGCTAGCGTAAAGCTCTTGCTGTTTTACGGAGCCACAATGAGCGTGCAGAGTGCGGCCATAACAATGGTTTATAATGAGGCCGTTTTTTTACCACTCTGGCTTGATTATTACGGCAAAAACCTAGGCTATAATAATCTCTATATTATAGACCATGGCTCAGACGATGGCTCAACCACCCGCATTCCGGGTAATATTATTAAAATACCACGCACAGACTTTGATGATGTGCAGCGTGTTACTTTTATAAACTCTCTACAAAAAGCACTTTTTTCTTATTTCGACTGCGTTATTTATACAGATTGTGACGAATTTCTTATACCCCACCCTAACCATTATACCTGCCTTGGCACCTATTTAAAGCAACACCCCCATAGCTCTGTTGCGCGCGCTGTAGGGGTAGATGTGGTGCAGCACGACCTATCGCTGGCACCTGTAGACTTTACACAGCCTATTTTACCCCAACGCCCGTATGGGTTTGTAACCCCGTGGGAGTCAAAACCCCTCATTACCCGCACCCCAGTAACATGGGCCCCCGGCTTTCATGACTGCAACCAGCCTTCGGTTTTAGATGAAGCGTTATGGCTGTTTCACCTTAAATTTTGCGACCTGCGCCACGCCCTTGCACGACTAAACCTAACCCGCTCCATGAAATGGAGCCAACAGGGCATGGCCTTTGGCCAGCACCAACGCCACAGAGATGAAGACCTGCTGGCACTCGTGCACACCCTCATTGCTGAACAACAAGCCGAAGGGCTAGAGCAGCTGCCACTCACAGAGCTGCTGGCTAACGGCGGTTACAGTAAATTACGGCATATTCCCGCCCCGTTTTTACCACGCTTATAACGTGCTTACCGGAGGTTTATGTGGCTATTTCCTACCCAGCTCTTGCGGCAGGTTTAAGCAACCAAAAAATTGCGCTTATTGGCCTTATTTCTAAAGCCCTGCGCGACAACAAGCCTCTTATTTTACCACAGTTTATGGCCTACCACCCCCACCACGGCCAACATACAACCTGCGCATTTAACCAGATTTACCAAACGGCAGAACTAGAAACCGTCTTGAATGCCTTTGGCATACCCTATGTCCCACCCACCGCCGCGCCAGAGCTAGAAATGGTTGATGGCTGGCAATGTTTTTGGGAAGGCGCAGACAGATGGGGCGAAGCCGGGCGCGCAGGCCAAGCCGCATGGCCGGGTTTATGCGCCCAGATTATACGTTTTTTGCGCCCCACCCCGCTTGTGGGTGAATTAGCAGAAAGGCTCTATGCCAAACTACTGGCCTGCGGCGTACACCACGCCCTGCAACTGCGTATTGAGCAAGACTGGCAAGGCTATTCAGCCGAAGTGCTCCCAAACTTTGCCCCTCAAACAGAAGACTACAACCTGCCGTTTATGGAGATTGTGCAAAAAGCCAAAGCCACATGGGCGCCAGACTTTAAAACCGCTTACGTGCTCTGCGATGAAGAATGCCTACCCACCAGCAAAGAAACCATTAGAGCCCACACCAAAGCTGAACTTGGCATAGACCTATTCTGGAAATCAGATTTTCTACCAGCCAGCACCCTTGGCTCTAACCTCGTATCTTCCATGCTGGATTTTGAGGTAGCCCTTAAAATGCCCGCCTTTGCCGGAAATAGCCGCTCTACTTTTTGCGGCTTTGTGGCTTTTGAAATATTTTGCCGCACCGGTGCTCGGCCCCAAAACCAGTTTATTTATAATCTCGCCGGGCCACGCTTAGGCCACCGGCAAGATACCGGCCCCCTTATGGCCCCGCACGAGGCCACAGACAGCTTAAATGCCCACACCCCTTTTATGCCAACACAGCCACACGACATACGCTGGCCGTTTAGCTTAACAGCCCATGTTGCAACCCTTGGAGACATAACCCTAACCCCAGACCCAGCCGTACCCTTACAGCACGGCACTTTGTGCCTAGATACATCGGCCAACACGCTGCGTGCGTTTGAAGGGCTGCAATTTGATGGCAACACATTTTTGCCAGAACTAGAATACCGCGTACAAAACCACACGGGGCACCAAACAGAGTGGGCGTCCCTTGGCACATTTTGCGGGAGCCGGGGCCAAGGCCTGCCCTTAACAGGCTTTGCCATACGCCTTAAAGGGCCAGCGGCACTTACCACAACCTGCCTTTATGCAGGCAGGTTTATGGGCGCACCGGCCCCTGTTACAGCCCAAAACGGGCAATGGTGCCGCACTACTCCGCCACAAAACCTGCTCGGGCTGCATCTTGTGTTTAAACCTACGTAGTAGCCCGCATACCGCTGCACACCCCATGCCAGCTATACTATTGCGTGCAAGATATTCGTTCCGTAAAGGCTACGATACACGTAAGAAACATGATAAGTTGGCCCCATTCGGGCATTTCTGCCATTCAGGGCAGCGCAAAAGGGGAGAATACGAATCCATGACCTCGCGGTCTTGTCTGGTTCCGTCTGGCTTAGGCGGTTTTAACGCTAAAACTGGTGCCGCAGCGCTTGGTGGTGCAGCACTTCTTTTTTCACCCGCACTGGCGCACGCGGCCGACACCGCCCCCGCCATAGACAGTGGCGACACAGCATGGATGCTGGTCAGCACTGCCTTTGTGCTCATGATGACCATTCCCGGTTTGGCCCTGTTTTATGCGGGTATGGTGCGTAAAAAAAACGTGCTGGCTACCCTCATGCAGTCGTTTGCGCTGTGCTGCATTATGTCCATTGTCTGGATGGTAGCGGGTTATTCTCTGGCCTTTACCACGGGCACCCCGTGGCTGGGCGGGTTGTCTCGTATTTTTCTTAATGGGCTTGGGGCACATATTCACAACGGTGCAGATGTGGCCTTTACGTTGGGGGCCGACTCCCCCAATGCCACAACCATGACCATTCCTGAGAGCATCTTCATGATGTTCCAGATGACCTTTGCCATTATTACCCCGGCCCTAATCTCCGGCGCGTATGCAGAGCGCATGAAGTTTAGCGCTATGTGCATTTTCTCCATCATTTGGTCTTTGGTGGTCTATGCCCCTATAGCCCACTGGGTCTGGAGCCCTATCGGCTGGTTGGCTGGCCTTGGCACAGCAGACTTTGCTGGCGGTACGGTTGTGCATATTAACGCCGGTATTGCTGGCCTTGTTTGCGCCTTGGTGTTGGGCAAGCGTAAAGGCTTTGGCCAAGACGACCTCTCCCCCTTTAATCTGACCTACGCCATTATTGGGGCTTCTCTGCTGTGGGTCGGCTGGTTTGGCTTTAACGGTGGCTCTGCCATTGGGGCTAACGGCCGTGCAGGTATGGCCGTTGTTACCACTCAAATTGCCGCAGCTGGTGCTGGTGTCTCTTGGATGCTGGTTGAATGGCTGCGCTCTGGCAAGCCCACTGTGCTAGGTGTTATTTCTGGCGCTGTTGGTGGCCTTGTGGCCATTACCCCTGCCGCAGGGTTTGTGCTGCCCGGCAGTGCATTGCTTATTGGGCTTATTACTGGCGCTGTGTGTTTTTGGAGCGCGACCTCTCTCAAACACCTGCTCGGTTACGATGACAGCTTGGACGCCTTTGGCGTGCACGGCGTAGGCGGTATTGTAGGGGCACTCCTTACCGGCATTTTTGCCTACGGCCCCCTTTCCGCAACAGATGCCAACCCAACCGGCATTGTGGGCTCTTTGCACCAGCTCATGGTGCAGGCCGAGGCTGTTATTGTGACCATTATCTGGTGTGGCGCTATCTCTTTTGTGCTGCTCAAAGTTATTGATATGACCATTGGCCTGCGTGTCAGCACAGATCAGGAACTGGAAGGGCTTGATATGTCCTTGCATGGTGAGCGTATTAACTAAAATAGCCTTTACCCTTTTGGCTGTTTCTGGCCCACCCCACTTTACTGTGGGGTGGGTTTTTTAGTGTAAACGCCCCTTACAACCCAAACAGCGCAATAAACCCGAACCCAGCCAAAACCAGTAAAATAAGAGAAAGCAGAACCACCACACTTACCCGCACGCCACACTTTGCAACCGCACGCAGGTTTGTGCTTAACCCCAAAGCTGCCATGGCCAATACGGTCAAAACGGTGCTCACATGTGCTGCAATGGGCACACACACCAAAGGCAACAGGTTAAAAGACCGCAGCGCTGCCAGCACCAAAAAGCCCACAATAAACCAAGGGACAAACTGCCCGACTACAAAGGGTTTGGTATTGGGCTGTAGCATTTGACCAGCGACACTCGGGGTATGGGCAGCAGCCTGCTGTGCTTTATGGGTGATTAAAGCCAACACCAAAACCACAGGCCCCAACATGAGCACACGGGTTAGTTTAACCAGTGTGCCAAACTGCACTGCAACCGCCCCTACCCCCGCTGTTGCCGCCAAAACTTGGGGCACCGCATACACAGTTAACCCAGCTAACGCCCCATAGTGCACGCCATGCATATGAAAGAGCGGGGCACATACTGGTAATACGAGTACCAACAGCACACCAAGCAGGGCAGTGAAAGAAATTGCTGCGGCGACGTCCTCCCCCCTGGCGCGAATAACCGGGGCCACCGCTGCAATGGCAGAATTACCGCAAATGGCATTGCCGCACGCAATAAGTAGAGCCAACTGCTGTGGCAAGCCAAACAACCGCCCAAGACCATAAGACGCAAAAATTGCCAGCACCACAAAACCGGCAATACCCAAAGGCAAACCTGCGCCAGCGCTTAGCAGAACCTGCGTGCTTACAGCGCAGCCCAACAGCATAACCGCAACATCGAGCACCTGTTTGGCACAAAAATTAATACCGCACTGTGTTGCAGCCCCAAGCGGCACCGCGTTGCGCACAATGGCCCCTATAATAATGGCCAACACCAGTTGCTCTAGCCACATATTGCCAAAAAACATTTGCTCTAACTGCGCAGCGCCATAAGCCAAACCACTTACGGCAAGACACAACGCAACGCCCGGCGCCAACCGTTTTACGGTATGCAAACCAGACACACCCCACTGGCCCAGCAGCGCCCTATTAGCGGCCAAAACTCTTTGTGTTGGTTGTGTTTTAAAGGTTTGCATAAGCCTGCTCTTTATTGTGCAGGCACACCATGACCACTTGCTATTAATACTTCTAACGGATTATAATTATCATATTAATCTAAAAAAGAGATTGATTAATGACCCTAGAGCAATTGCGCATTTTTATTGCCGTAGCAGAGCGACAGCATGTTACGGCTGCGGCCCGCTTTTTAAACCTAACCCAATCTGCCGTAAGCAACGCCATTGCTGCCTTAGAAGAGCAACACGCCCTTAAACTGTTTGACCGCGTGGGGCGTGGTATTGTGCTTAACAGTTACGGCCAGCTTTTTTTGGTGGAAGCCCGGGCCGTTATGGCCCGCGCCATGCAAGCAGAAACCTTATTAGCAGACCTAAACGGCTTGAACGCTGGCACTTTGCGGGTGCAGGCCAGCCAAACGATTGTGAGCTACTGGCTGCCGCGTTATCTGGCGCGTTTTCATACGCTCTACCCCAACATTGCCATAGACATTCAAAGCGGCAACACCAAAGACGTTGCGGAGGCAACCCTGCAAGGCGCTTGTGAGCTAGGGTTTATAGAAGGCGCTGTCTCTTACCCCCTGCTCACGCAAGAAAACATTGGGCAAGACAAATTAACCCTCATAGCCGCCCCCAACCACCCGTTAGGCAAACAACACCACATTACCCCCCAAGACCTTATACAAGCCCATTGGGTTGCCCGTGAGCAAGGCTCAGGCACCCGCTCCAGCCTAGAAAAAACACTGGCAAAAGCAGGCTGCCCCGCCCACGCATTACACATAAGCATGACCCTGCCTTCTAACGAGGCCGTGCTCAACGCTGCCCAAAACGGCATTGGTATTGCTGGGCTTTCTGAGTATGTGGTGAAATCTGCTTTAGAGGCACACACAGTAATACCCCTAAAGTTTGACCTGCCAGCCCGTCATTTTAAAGTTTTGCACCATAAAGAACGCCGCCCCACACACGCGGCCAATGCTTTTTTGGCCATGTTGCGTAACCAACAGGCTACACAATAAAGGGGGCTACACCCCCACCGTAAAACCGGGTTTTATCACCCAGCCAGACAGCCCAAAGCACAACAGCAACAGCAACAGCAGGCTTTAACAGTATGGTGGCTAGAACAAAGTTACGCTGGTGCGCCTAAAATCTGCTGTTTTGTACTAAACCAGCAGCAACAGGGCCATTTTTGGTTACAAATTCTCCTGCCCTGCCCCTAACACCCGTAAACTTTATGCTTTTGAAGTTGTGCCTACGGGGCATGTAAAAACTGGCTGCTTACCGCCATAGTAAATACCCCACAAACCTCCACACTCTTTTCTCTTGCAAAAAAGCCCTGCTCTTTAAGCGTAAAAATGCAGCATTGAGCGTTCACCCCTCTTTTAGGGCGGCCTCTTAGGTAAAACCCCTTTACGTGCTCATACTATAGCCCAGTATTAAACGCTGTTTTATGTTAAAAGAAATCGTTTCTCTGGTTTAGGCCGCGTGTTCCTCTTTTATATCGGCTCACTTATGCTTATTGTCCAAAAGTGAACAGAGTCAGGGCACGGCGGCATGGGCCGTTTAGGTCGCCCTGATCGGAATAAGGTTTTACCAGTATGAAATCTTCTGCCCGTATTATGCTGGCTACTCTGGCTCTTAGTTGCGCTACGGCACTTTCAGCCCCGGCAGCCCACGCCCTGAGCGCTAAAGAATGCCACCAGAACTTTGCCGCTGCCCGTAAAGCAGGTACCTTAAACGGCCAAAGCTACAAAGAATTTAAAGCTGCAAGCTGTGATACAGCCGCCGCTGCAAAAACCGAAGCAACTGCACCGTCTGAGCCTGCAACACCCGCCAAGGCAGACAAGCCAACCGTTGCCAGCACCACAACCGCCCCAGAAGCCAGCAAACCCGCAGCAGCAGCCACCGCACCTGCCGCAAGCACGGCTGGCGTTGTGTTCCCGACCGCTGTTGCAAGCCAGTATGAAAAATTGTCTGCTGGTAAAGCCCGCATGAAAACCTGCCTTGACCAGTACAACACCAATAAAGCCAATGGCGGCAATGGTGCTCTTAAATGGATCCAAAAAGGTGGTGGCTATTACAGCCAGTGCAACACCCGCCTGAAAGGCGAATAAGCCTAACACGGCTTATAAGGTTTTAGCACTCTAAAACCTACACAATGGCTGGAGCCAGCTTTTATAACACTGGCTCCAGCCTTGTATTGCAAAAATAGATTTTATGAGCACTATTTTTTATCAATAGCATCAAAAGTCATTTCAAGGCTCGCTTATAACTGTCTGGCATACTGTTATAAGCCGGTAAGCATCCCCCCTTTTGATCCTGATACGACAGTTTTGTGTTTGTAAAACCGTGCTATCCAGTTACAAAAATACTCTAACACCCTCGCATTTGCATTTTATAAAAATTTGAAAACATGCTGCTGTACAAAATAGTTTAAGTTCTACCGTTTTCGTGCGGGCATAACATAGAGCTTGCCTGTCTGGTAAGAAATCCAAACCCTGTGGGCCGCAAACCAGTCTGAGCCAAGTAGCATATCGGCTACATCATGCAGCGGGGCTACGGTTAGCACCGGGTTTTTCTCTTCTTCCAAACCGTATTGCAGGGTTTTAAACTGGTGCCAATGGTAGACCTGTTGCCGCCCGTCAACACCATTGGTTAGGCCGCCAGGGTCTGCTGCCAATGTTTGCTCAGATACGCCAAGGCGTGCCACGACACTCTGCGCCACAATGCGCGAGCGTGCGCCGCTATCAACCAAGGCTTTAAGCGTATGCCCATTTAAAACCACAGCAATAGAAACACGCCGCCCATCAAACTGCATGGGCAGAGCCCGGTAAATGGCATTCCACCCTTGCGGGCCACCGCAGGCGGCATTGGCGGCTGGAGTGGGCGCCCAAAGGTTCATCCAGCCTTCTGCTACGTTAAACTCTACATCGTAATGGGTTAGTACATCGCCACCAATCAGCCCTTCTATGGGGGGCTGCACGGGTGGCTTGCCGGGTAAAGACCCCACAGCAATAGAAAACATGCCGCTACGGGCAGCCCCTATTTGTAAAGACCGCACAATAACGTTGGGCACCACTTTTTGCCCACCACCTGTACCCTGCATAACCGTGTTAATGGCGGGGTCTAGTTGCAGGCCAAATGCCTCTGCACCGCTGGGAGAGATAAGGCTCCCCTCAGACCCTGTATCAATAATCATGCTGGCAGAATGGCCATCTATACTAACAGGGCTACTTAAAAAACCAGCATCGTTACGCAAGGGCACATGGGCCAACAGCTTGGGCTGGCAATTACCCTCCGCCGCCTGCACACTTATTGGGTGAGCAAGGGCCGTAACACCTAATAAACCGACACACCCAAAAAATAAGGACAATACCCGCATCAGACTACGCCAGTTCTTGTGCAAAACGGTCTGTCGCATTGAGCAAGGCTGTTAAAATACCCGGCTCAAATAATGCGTGGCCTGCGGCATCAATCAGGTGCAGTTCAGCCTCTGGCCATGCTTTGTGCAAGTCCCATGCGGTGCGTACGGGGGTTGCCATATCATAGCGCCCCTGCACAATAACGGTAGGGATATGCCTTATACGGTCTACATTTTTAATAAGCTGGCCCTCTTCTAACCAGCCACCATGCACAAAATAGTGGTTTTCAATGCGGGAAAACGCCAGCGCGTACTCAGCATCTTCATGCTGGTTTTCAATGTCTGGTGCGGGCAGTAGGGTGAGTGTTCGCCCTTCCCACAGGCTCCATGCCACGGCGGCCTCATGCTGCTCTTTTTTATTCTCAGAGGTTAAGCGTTTACGATAGGCAGCCATCATGTCACCCCGCTCTGCGGCGGGAATGGGGGCAAGAAAATCTTCCCATTTATCAGGGAAAATCCAAGATGCGCCTTCCTGATAATACCAGAGCAGTTCGGCCCGCCGCAGGGTAAAAATACCCCGCAACATTAACGCGCTTACACGCTCTGGGTGGGTTTGGGCATAAGCCAGCGCAAGGGTAGACCCCCAAGAGCCGCCAAAAACCGCCCATTTTTCAACCCCACACTGCACACGCAGGCGCTCAATATCGGCCACCAAATGCCATGTGGTGTTATTTTCAAGCGAGGCATGCGGTTTAGAGCGCCCACACCCGCGTTGGTCAAACAGCACAATGCGGTACAGGCTTGGGTTAAACAACCGCCGTTGGGCCGGGTTACACCCACCACCCGGCCCACCATGTAAAAACACAACCGGAACACCATTCGGGTTACCGCATTCCTCCCAATAGACTTGGTGTCCCTCACCAGTCTTTAGGTAGCCGTGCGCGTAAGGTTCAAGAGCGGGCCAAGGAGTACGAAAGGGAGAAAACATGACTGCTGAAACCTTACTGTTTGCGGTAAAATACACGAAATTTCTTAAAGGCTGTTTCACAAGCTCAAAGTAGAGGGGTGGCTAAGCCTTTTTATGGCTGAACACGCCACTGTGTAACCACCATGTTGTGTTGGCACTCTACAAAACCAACGCCTTCAAACGTAAAAAGGGTGTGTAAGCACAACCAAGGCTGAGAGTTGGCGCTGCCCCCTATTTATGGGCCACATGGGCACGAGGGTGCGCCTTAGCCCAAACGTCTAACAATCTGGCCTCATCTGCCAAGGTATAGCGCTGGGTGGTCGACAAGCTGGCATGGCCTAAAAGTTCCTGAATAACACGTAAATCTGCCCCGCCCTCCATAAGATGTGTGGCAAATGAATGCCGTAGAGAATGTGGGGTTACATGATCTGGCAAGCCCGCCATAGCCCGCCACTCTCGCATGGCTTTTTGTGCAATGCCTGCCTGTAGCCGTTTACCCCGCACACCGGGAAAAAGAGGAGACGTAGCCAAAGGGCTTGGGTGAAGCCTAACCCACCCTTCCAACACTTTTTGCACATGCTCCAATACAGGCACCAAACGCTCTTTATTACCCTTACCCTTAATACGCAGCACACCGCTGCCCCGCATGGGGCTTAGGTCTGCTATATTCAACGCAAGAGCTTCTGAAATACGGAGGCCGCACCCGTAGAGTAAGGTAAATAAAGCGGCGTCACGTCTGCTGGCCATGTCTGTGTTGGCTAGGTCGGCTATATCTTCTGGTACGGCTTTGGCATCTGGCACGCTTAACGGCCGTGGCAGTGGCTTTTTTGTACGTGGTGTTGCCAATAGCCCTACAGCCGCGTTTTCTACCCCATGCCTACGCGCCAAATACCGAAAAAACGAGCGCACAGCAGACACACGGCGCGAGCGTGTACGCGCAGCCCGGTCTGGCGTGGTTTTACGCACCGGGGCTAGGGTTGCCTGCGCTTGCTCATGTGCAAGCCATGCCCGCATGTCGCGCAGGCTTATATGCGCAAGCCCCGCCATATCTGGCAGGCCATTAAGGTGCTCCCCCATAAACGCCATAAAACGAGACAGGTCATGCTGGTAAGCTTCAAGCGTGAGGGGCGATGCCCGACGCTCAGCCCCCATCCATGTCAAAAAAGCCTGAACCGCTTCTTGCGCTGTCATAAAAGGCTCCCAGCTACCACTTTTACCTTACCCTGAAACAACCCGTTACTTGTTCAGAGTTTTTTACATGACGCAAGCACTGTTCTTCTGGTGCTGGAGTGCCTAAAAAGAAAGCTATGGAGCCAGCCCTGTTTTCTTCTTTGTTGCCAGATGCACCTGCCCCCCCTGCGGCACCCGCACGGCGGCGAGTTTCCGTGCTGCTGCCCATGCCCTTTGCTGGCCCGTTTGACTACGCAGCCCCCCCAAACATGCCACTAAACCCCGGTGATGTTGTTGTAGTACCCCTAGGCCGCAGGCGCGAAACCGGTGTGGTGTGGGAGCCTAACCCCAACCTACCAGCAGATTTTGCCCCCCCACCCCAACGCACGGTAGAAGCCGCCCGCCTGCGCCCCGTGGCAGAATTGCTAGACCTACCCCCACTTTCTGCCGAGTTACGCCATTTTATAGACTGGGTGGCCGCCTACACCTTAACCCCACCCGGCATGGTACTTGCCATGACCCTACGCTTACATATGCGCGGCGTACCCACCCCCAGCATGGGCTGGATACTGGCTGAAAATAGACCCGACACTGTGCGCCTAACCCCGGCCCGGCAAAAAGTGCTCGACCTGCTGCAAGACGGTACAGCCCGCACCACAACAGACATTGCAAACGCCGCCAACGTAGGGCCGGGCGTGGTGAAAGGGCTGGCCGATGCCAAAGCCCTTAAAGCCATTAAATTGGGGCCAGAGCGCCCCTTTGCCGCCCCTAACCCACACCATAACCTACCGGTGTTAGAAGGTGAGCAAGCCACCGCCACCGCCGCCCTGCGCAACACCGTGGCAGAGGGCCAGTTTTCCGTAACCTTGCTAGAAGGGGTAACCGGGTCTGGCAAAACCGAAATTTACCTTGAAGCCATTGCCGCCTGCCTAGAACAAGGCAAGCAAGCGCTGGTTTTATTACCCGAAATTGCACTTTCTGCCCAATGGATGCAGCGCTTTACCCGCCGCTTTGGCACAGAGCCCGCCATTTGGCATTCAGAAATTGGGCAACGTGCCCGCCGCCTTACATGGCACGCGGCAGCTAATGGCAGTGCGACTGTGGTGGTTGGTGCGCGTTCAGCCCTGTTTTTGCCCTTTAATAATTTGGGCCTTATTATTGTTGATGAAGAACACGAAAGCCTGTTCAAGCAAGAAGAAGGCGTTATTTACAACGCGCGCGACATGGCCGTGGTACGGGCCCGCCTTTCGGGTTTTCCCATAGCGTTGGTGTCGGCCACACCAAGCCTTGAAACTTTAGCAAATGTTGAGGCGGGCCGTTACCGCCACCTTATTTTGCCCTCTCGGCATGGCGGGGCCTCTTTGCCCGAAACGCGCATTTTAGACATGCGCGACCACCCACCCCCACGCGGGCTTTTTCTCTCCCCCGCTTTAACAGAGCAACTCAGCGCAACGTTTGAGCGGCAAGAGCAGGCCATGCTGTTTCTTAACCGCCGTGGCTATGCCCCCCTTACTCTGTGCCGGGCCTGTGGCCACCGTATGGAATGCCCCCACTGCACCGCATGGTTGGTAGAGCACCGAGCAAAAAAAATGCTCTCGTGCCATTACTGCGACCATACAGAGCCTATGCCCCCCACCTGCCCCACCTGCGGGGCAGAAGAAAGCCTGACAGCCATTGGCCCCGGTATTGAGCGTATTACAGAAGAAGCCAAAAACCTTTTCCCCGATGCGCGCATTCTGGTTATGGCCAGCGACACATTAGGTGGCCCCGCCGCCACAGCCGAAGCTGTTGCCAAAATTTCCCGCAGGGAGGTTGATCTGGTTATTGGCACGCAAATTGTTGCCAAAGGCTGGCACTTTCCACACTTAACACTTGTTGGCATTGTTGATGCAGACCTAGGCCTTGGCGGGGGTGACCTGCGCGCGGGTGAGCGCACCATTCAACTGCTGCACCAAGTTGCAGGGCGTGCGGGGCGTGCCAGCACACCGGGGCGGGTGCTGCTGCAAAGCTATACGCCAGAACACCCGGTTATGCAGGCCCTTGTGTCGGGAGATTTTGACGCCTTTATGGCACAAGAAGCCGCCCAGCGCCGCCCCGGCTTTTGGCCGCCCTATGGCCGCCTGGCAGCCCTTATTATTAGCGCAGAAGACGCAAAAGAAGCAGACGCCACCGCAGCAGACCTAGGCCGCACCGCCCCCTACGGTGAAGGCATACAGGTGCTTGGCCCGGCACCGGCCCCTATTGCGGTGCTCCGTAACCGCCACCGCCGCCGCATTTTACTGCGCACATGGCGCACCATAGCCGTACAACCCATTTTGCGCCGCTGGCTTAGCATGGTTAAACCGGGCAAAGGGGCCCGTATTGATATCGATATTGACCCGGTTTCTTTTTTGTAAAAACGCATAGGCATAAAAAAAGCGGGCCATACAGCCCGCTTTTTCATAATCCACTACTGTAAATGCCTTACAACTCAGCTTTTAGCCGCATCGTTAGCGGGTTTAGCTGTGCTGGTCAGCACAGTGGTAATGGTGTCGCGCAGCACTATAACACGCACGTTGGGGGCAATTTCTACCTCCACTTCGTTTGTGTCTTCACGGCTTTTTTGCACCACGCCAACAATACCGCCTGCGGTTACAATGCGGTCGCCACGGCGCAGGGCTTTTAGCTCGTTACGCAGTTGCTTCTGCCGCTGCTGCTGTGGCCGGATAAGCAGGAAATACATGATGGCAAAAACGCCAACAAACGGCAAAAAAGACATAATACTGGACATACCGCCCCCACCACCGCCCGCTGTTTGGGCATAAGCTGTAGAAATAAAGAAATTAGACATTCAAACGCGCTTTCAACGTAAAGCTGGTAAGACCAGCAAACGAGCAGACCATAGATTTAGGTTTTCGTGCGTCAAGCGTCTGCATGCCATTACGCACTTTCTTCGTGGGGCTATCTGGTCTAATTTTTGCGCCCGCTGCAAGCAAAACCGCACACAGGAGCCACGTTTCATGACACTAGACCCAAGTCAGTTTTCTGTTCTGGAACGTATTGCCACAGCACTTGAGCGCCTCTCCCCCCCTGCGCCAAGCCTTGCTGGGGTTGATAAAGCCGATGCATTTGTGTGGCTACCAGAGCAGGGCCGCCTGCTACCCGTAAGCAACGTAGCCCACGTGCCAGCAACGCTATTGCAAGGGGTTGACCACCAACGCCAAACCCTTTTGGACAATACCGAACATTTTGCCCAAGGCCTGCCTGCCAATAATGCCATGCTGTGGGGGGCACGCGGTATGGGCAAGTCTTCTTTGGTTAAAGGGGCACATGCGCTTGTTAACCAAGTTAACGGCAAAGCCTGCGCACCCGGTACAGGCCGCGTAGCCCTTATTGAAATACAGCGCGAAGACCTTGCAACCCTACCCGAACTTCTGGCCCTTTTACGCACCAGCAGCCGCAAATTTATTTTATTTTGCGATGACCTGTCTTTTGAAAAAGAAGATCGAGACTACAAAGCCCTTAAATCTGTGCTCGATGGCGGCATTGCAGGGCGGCCAGAAAATGTTCTGTTCTATGCTACCTCCAACCGCCGCCACCTTATGCCTCGCGACATGATAGAAAATGAGCGGGCCTCTGCCATTAACCCCTCTGAGGCTACGGAAGAAAAAGTCTCGCTCTCAGACCGTTTTGGCTTGTGGCTGGGCTTTCATGCCTGCGCGCAAGATGTCTTTTTGGATATGGTACACACTTACGCCAAAGAGCGTGCACTGCCCATTAGCACACCAGAGCTAGACGCACAGGCTAACGCGTGGGCCATTACACGCGGCGGGCGCTCTGGCCGTGTGGCTTTCCAGTTTATTGAAGACCTAACAGCCCAGCTTGCCCCTAAAACCTAACCCCTCACGGTTTTGACGTTCTACACCACTCAAGGATACTCCATGCCGCTCCCCTTTACGGCCGCCATAGCCAGCGAACCCGTTGATAGCGTTGCACATATTATTCAAATTGCGCTTACACCCGTCTTTATGCTCTCGGGCATTGGCACGCTGCTTAACCTGTTTAACACCCGCCTAGCCCGCGTCTCTGACCATATTGAGCAAGCAAACGCTCTACTGACCGATGACAACGATGACGCCCAGCGCAATATGCAGCTTGAGCGCCATTTAGTACGCCTACACCGCCGCACCCTTATACTAGACACGGCTATATTAGCCGGTGGCCTTGGCGGGGCGTCATCGTGCGGGGCGGCATTTGTGCTGTTTATGGGCAGTGTGCGCGACTCTTCGGTCGCGGCATGGCTGGTGCTTATGTTTGGCTTGGCCTTGGCCTGCACTGTAGGCGCACTGGCCCTGTTTTTGGGAGACAGCCTTATTTCTTGGCATGGCCTGAAACGCGAAGGCCCCTTGCCCCGCCCTACCCCAAAAACAACCTGAAAAGCCCCATAGCACGCGCGCTATCTTGCCTCTTTGCTCAATATGGGGTTGCATAGCCGCATCTATGATATAGCAGCCAAGAGCACACATGCTCCGGCAGAGTAACAGAGGCGAAATGGACCAGACACCCACTGACACCAAAGCCCAGCACCCCTCGCCCGAGGAAAACGCTCCAAAGGTTGATTTGCGGCGCGTCCGGTCTAACCCAGATTTCTGGTACCCTGTTGCATGGTCTAAAGACCTCAAGCCCGGCAAAACCATTGGCACGCGCTATGCAGCACACCCCATTGCCTTGGTAAGGCCAGAAGAAGGCTCTGTCTTTGCCCTAGAAGACCGCTGCGCCCACCGTCAGGTGCCGCTCAGCAAAGGTAAGGTTACAGGGCATGCCGTGCAGTGCTGTTACCATGGCTGGGCCTATGGCCGCTCTGGCCGCTGCATTGACGTGCCCTACCTTGGCAAAGGCAAACTGCCCAACGGCGTAAAAACCTACCCCTGCCGCGAGCAAGACGGGCTTATCTTCATTTTCCCCGGTGACCCCGAAAAAGCAGATACAACCCCACTGCCCCCCCGCTTGGCCCGTGTAGGAGACCCCGCTTACAAAACCCGCTCTTTTGGCCAAGAAGTAGGCTGCCACTACAGTTTCATGCATGAAAACCTGATGGATATGAACCACCAGTTCATGCATATGAAGCAAATGGGCCAGATGCGCCCCCGCTTTTTGGGCCAAAAGCGCGAACCGGGCTTAATAGAAGCCCGCTACAGCTTTGCCCGCACCAGCGGTAAACAGCCAATTGGCGAAGCCCTCATTTTTGGCGAACGCCGCGATTCTTCAGAAAAATTCCAACACCGGGATGTCATGACCATCCGGACGGAATACCCCTACCAGACCCTGCGCATTCAAACCGGAGAGGAAGACCCGGTTATGGATTTGTGGATTGTCTATGTACCCCAAGATGAAGCTGAACTGACCAACCGTACCTTTGGCCTTCTTTCGGTCAAACGCCCCAAGGTACCCGGCGTGCTTGAGCTGGCATGGCCTTTCCTTGTTGCTTTTACCGAGCGCATTTTTGCTGAAGACCGCGAAATTGTAGAACTTGAGCAAAAAGCATGGCGTGAACTGGGCGGAGACCACAACGTAGAGGTTTTCCCGGTTATTAATGCGCTGCGTGGCCTGTTGGCAGAATGTGGTATACCGCCTGCACCCGCCAAAAATGCCTGATATTGCCACGTTATTTCTGGACGCAGCCCCCTACAGGCTGCGCCCCCTTTTACCTGAAGATGCAACAGCCCTCCATAACCTAGTAAATGACTGGGAAGTGGTGCGTATGCTCAGCCGCCTGCCCTTTCCCTACCCGAGAGACCTAGCTGATGACTGGATAGCCGCAACACTGGCCATGCACCGGGCCAAGCAAGGCTACCATTTTGCCATATTAGATAACCAAAACCGCTTTATGGGGTGTGTGGGCTTACGTGTTGAAACCCTGCCCCAAATTGGCCGGGTGGGTATGTTGGGTTATTGGGTAGGCCGCCCCTATTGGAAACAGGGCATTGCCACAAAAGCCGCTACACGGCTTGCCCACTGGGCACTTGCCAACCTTGATATAACGCGCCTGCGCGCAACGGTTGCGCAAGA
The DNA here is from genome assembly GCF_000963965.1 of Acetobacter orientalis. Lineage (GTDB taxonomy): Bacteria > Pseudomonadota > Alphaproteobacteria > Acetobacterales > Acetobacteraceae > Acetobacter > Acetobacter orientalis. The sequence continues at coordinate 22,970 of NZ_BAMX01000006.1, read as the reverse complement.
TAATGCGGCGTCTGCCACGGTGCTGGAGCGCACAGGCTTTAAAGCCATAGGCACAGACCGGCAAATGTTTATAGCCCGCGGTACAGACCACCCCGTTACTGTTTATGAAATGACCCGCACAGATATAAACATGCCCCAAACTCTACCCGCCACCCGTAAACTGGTGCTGGTTTCAGCCGCCGCCCTCGTCGATACAGAGGGCCGTGTTTTACTTGCGCGCCGCCCAGAAGGCAAAAGCCTTGCAGGGCTGTGGGAATTTCCGGGCGGTAAAATGGAACCCGGTGAATCTGCCGAGGCCGCCTTAATACGCGAACTGCACGAAGAGCTGGGCATAGACGTATCCCGCGGCTGTTTGGCCCCGTTTACCTTTGCCTCGCACAGCTACACAACGTTTGACCTGCTTATGCCCCTGTTTTTATGCCGCCGCTGGAGCGGCACCCCAACCGGGCGCGAGGGCCAAGCCTTAGCGTGGGTGCATGTTAAAGACCTGCGCGACTACCCCATGCCAGAAGCAGACCTGCCCTTTATTGCTCTTTTGCAAGAAACATTATGAAAAAAGCCGTGGTAGATACTGCAAAGTACCCCACCACGGCTTTTAAAGCACGGTACGCAAAAGCTATAAAAGCGCTCTGCTTACCGTTTGTGGCTTTTAGCCAGCAGCCTGTTCGTACAGGGCCGCTACACGGTCCCAGTCAACCAGGTGTTCAAGGAACGTTTCAACGTATTTTGGGCGCACGTTACGGTAGTCAATATAGTAAGCGTGTTCCCACACGTCGCAGGTTAGCAGGGCGGTGTGGCCGTGCACCATGGGGGTATCTGCATTGGCGGTTTTGGTAATGGCAAGTTTTTTGCCATCAAACACCAGCCAGCCCCACCCGCTCCCAAACTGAGAAACGCATGCTGCTTTAAATTCAGCCTTAAAAGCATCAAGAGAGCCAAAATCGGCAATCAGTTGCTGTTCCAGCTTGGCAGGAATAGCGCCGCCGCCTTTGGCTTTCATGCTCAGCCAGAAGAAAGAATGGTTCCAGTGCTGGCCAGCTTGGTTAAACAGCACTTTCTGTTCTGGGTCTTTAGCAGACTTCAGAATAACATCTTCCAAAGACAGGCCGCTGTAAGGGCCGCTGGCTGTCAGTTCGTTCAGTTTATCAACATAGGCTTTATGATGTTTGCCATGATGGAACTCAAGTGTTTCAGCAGACATATAAGGTGCCAGCGCATCGGGTGCGTAAGGCAGCTCTGGTAGTTTAAACATATGATTCCCCAATCCAAATAAGCCAGAAAATGGCTTGCCTGCGGTTATACCAGCCGCTTTCTTATATTCAACATGCTATATTAGACCCATGGCACAGCAGGCATGGGCAACCTCTCAAGCGCACGAGCGCACATCGTACTATTCTACCCCCTGCCTGTACGACAGCCTGCCCCCGTCTCTGCACGAGGCACAAGGCAGCCCCTTGCCTATTTCACTCTTGACGAACCCGAATGCAGTTCTCATAAACAGTGCTGGTTGGTGCTTTATAAGTTTTGCACCTCCCCCTCGTGATTTGTAAGGCCGGCTTGCGGCGAGGTTAAACAAGCGCGCTAAAGAGGCTTTGGGCAGGTGTACCCTGTCCCATGGTTTCCACGGTCAGGCGAGCTAGTATGACTGAAGCGGAAACACTCCCACTTTTTCCGTGCTTCTCTTTAGCCATGCTGCGCAGGAAAGAACCGGAATACGCGTAATGAGCGAAAACAAAACACCCTCTACATGGCGCTCCGCCACCCGCCAGCTTCATGCCGGCCTTGAACGCACAGAATTTGGCGAAACCAGCGAAGCCGTTTTTCTGACCTCTGGCTTTGTGTATGACAATGCCGAACAAGCTGCCAAAACCTTTACAGGTGAGGTTGAGCACTACCAGTATAGCCGCTTTTCCAACCCAACCGTTGCCGCCCTTGAGCGCCGCTTGGCAGACCTTGAAGGGGCCGAAGCCTGCGTTGCCACAGCAACCGGCATGGGGGCTGTTTCTTCTGCCCTGCTCTCTCATGTTAAAGCAGGTGAGCGGGTTGTTGCCTCTCGCGCGCTTTTTGGCTCTTGCCACTGGATTGTTGCCAACCTGCTGCCGCGCTACGGCGTAGAAACAGTGTTTGTTGATGGCTCAGACCTAGACGCATGGGCACAGGCACTGTCCAAGCCGACCTCTGCCGTGCTGCTTGAAAGCCCATCAAACCCGATGCTGGATGTGCTCGATATTCGTGCCATTTCAGACTTGGCGCACAAAGCTGGCGCCATTGTGGTGGTAGATAACGTTTTTGCCTCTCCGGTTTATCAAAAACCATTAGAGCTTGGGGCAGATGTGGTTGTGTATTCCTGTACCAAACACATTGACGGTCAAGGCCGCGTGTTAGGCGGTGCTGTGCTTGGCACCAAAGACTGGATTACCGAAACACTCCAGCCCTTTACCCGCAATACCGGCAATGCGCTCTCTCCCTTTAACGCATGGGTTATGCTCAAAGGGCTTGAAACCCTAACCCTGCGCGTAGATGCCATGACCCGTAACGCCGCAACCGTGGCCGATTATCTGGCACAGGCCCCCGGCGTGCTAAGCGTGCGTTACCCCGGCCGCAAAGACCACCCACAATACGCGCTGGCTCAAAAGCAAATGACCGGCGGCGGCAGCTTAATTGCTTTTGAAGTAGCTGGTGGCCAAGAAGGCGCATTTGCTTTCATGAACGCACTGCAACTGATCGCTATTTCTAACAATCTGGGCGATGCCCGCTCTTTGGTGACCCACCCTGCCACTACTACCCACATGAAAATTGGGGCAGAAGAACGCGCACGCCTTGGTATTTCTGATGGAGCTATTCGTTTCTCTGTTGGGTTAGAAGACAGCACAGACCTTATTGACGACCTAGCACGCGGCCTTGCCGCCCTGCCCCGCAGCTAAGATCTGCCCATTCAGTGCCCTTTCTGCCACGCTTTGTGGGCTGAAAGGGCATGAGTGCTTTCCTGCCCCGCCACTTCATGATAGGGGCTAAGGCCCAATTGCCTTGTGCTTGGGGTAAAAGGCGTTTTCTTTCGTCTTTTGCCGCCCGCACTTTCTCAGCACTCAGGAGCACATACGCCCCATGCCTGACTGGTCGGCCACTCCGCCCACGTCTCATGACCCAGAAGACGCTTTGAACGAACTTTTTGCGTCTGTCCCAACTTATGAGGCAGAGACAGAAAGCGTGCGCGTACTGGTTCAGGTTTTTTGGCTGCCTGACCAGTCAGAGCCAGATGAGCATATCTACTGCTGGGTTTACCGTATCCGGATAGAAAATGCCGGCAGCGCCACGCTGCAACTCTCTGAGCGCACGTGGCATATTACAGATGGGCAAGGCCGTACCGAGTACGTGCATGGTGAAGGCGCTGTGGGCGAACAGCCCGTTATCCGCCCTCAAGCCGGGTTTGATTATACCTCTGGCGTATCGCTAACCACCCCTGGTGGCTTTATGCGTGGGTCTTACCAGATGCGCGACATCAATTCTGGCCGTCGTTTTGATATCGCTATTCCTGCTTTCAGTCTGGATAGTCCGTTCCAGATTAGGCAGATTCACTAACTTTTTTACCAGCACAAGCCACATGCAGGAGAACGGCATGAGCAGCGACTCTCAGCCCGAAAACACACCGCGCCCGTCACGCACAGAAGCAGAGCAGGCTGTACGCACCCTGCTACGCTGGGCAGGTGACAACCCCGCTCGTGAAGGCCTGCATGACACCCCATCTCGGGTCGTACGCGCCTATGAAGAATTTTTTGAAGGCTACAACACCAACCCCCATACCCTGCTAGAGCGCACCTTCTCTGAAGTTGAAGGGTATGATGAAATTGTGCTGCTGCGCGATATTAGGTTTGAAAGCCATTGCGAGCACCACCTTGCCCCCATTATTGGGCGGGCGCATGTAGCCTACCTACCTAAAAAGCGCGTTGTTGGCATTTCTAAACTTGCCCGCGTGGTTGATGCCTACGCCCGCCGTTTGCAAATTCAGGAACGCCTAACAGCGCAAATTGCGAACACCATTAACGATGTGCTCGAACCCCAAGGCGTGGCTGTTATTATTGAATCAGCCCATGAGTGCATGACCACACGCGGTGTACACCGCCCCGGTGTGTCTATGGTAACCAGCACCATGCTGGGTGTTTTCCGTGAAAACACAAATACCCGCCAAGAACTCTTGGCTATGCTCAACCGCCCCTCTGCCTGCGGCGTTTAAGCACACACCTCCCCCCCGCCCCTTTTAAAAGGGAGCGGGGTTTGGGTGCTTTTTACAGACCACCCATAAAAGACTAAAATTTTTGCTTAAGCCTAAACACGGTTTTTAAAGCCCAACTAGCAGGCTTTATTTTTTTACCCTTAATCGGGTGATCTTTCCGTTAAATGGTATGTAATTTTAACCCGGTTATCATTATGCGGGTGTGTCACGCTGGGTACAATTGTAACACCAATACTCTTTTTAACGTAAAGTGCTTGCATGGCTTTTTCGTCTGCCAACATGGCCGCAGGCGTTACATTTTGGCCGGGTTGCAGTTTTGAGGCCCCCCGCAAAGCATGTGTTGCCACATGTAGGTTTCCGTCAAAATTAATGCTTTCCACCACCAAAGGCTGGTCGGTTGTGGGTGCTGGCTCTGCCTCGGTTATGTTCCAGCGCACATGTACGCTCTCGCCGTTAATATCGAGAGCCTGCTTTACCGTGCCAGTCAGGTTATGCTGTGCGTAAACTTTCATAACATCTTGCAGGCCGGCGGTAATACGCGCCTGAGAGACGTGCTCTCCCACCTTAAATGGAACCGCCGCCATAAGCTGCGCCGTTGAAAGGCGCTGGTTACCACTAAGCGTAATACCCGTAATTTTTAACGGTTTATCAAGCGGGGGTAACCCCTTAGCCTGTGCATTACCGGGGGCTTGGGTTGGGGCATCACCCGGCGGCAAAGAGGTTGGTGGTGTTTGCGCCTGTGCTACTACAGCGCCCCCAGCAAGGGTAACCCCAAGAATGGTGCTAAAGAGAACATGACGCATAAAAAACAGGCTCCATTCTGTTGAAACAACATGGTTATGATGCACAACAGAATGGCCATGCCAACGCACTAAATAGAGATTGTTGCCCCAAGCACGCTTAAAAACTGCGCAAGCCACGCCGGGTGGGCGGGCCATGCTGGGGCAGTTACCAATTCACCATCTGTCACTGCATCAGTAACAGCAAGGTCAACGTATGTAGCGCCTGCAAGTTCAACTTCTGCCCTACATGCCGGGTAAGCAGACACGTTGCGCCCCTTAATAATGTTAGCCGCAGCCAAAAGCTGCGCGCCATGGCAAATGGCAGCAAGGGGGCGGTCTGCAAAGGCACGTACTATTTCAAGCACGCGGGGGTTCATGCTCAAATGCTCTGGCGCGCGGCCACCGGGTACAATCAGACCAATATAATCATCGGTATCAATGTCATCAAAATCGGCATTAAGCGTAAAGTTATGGCCGCGCTTTTCGCTGTAGGTTTGTGCGCCTTCAAAGTCATGAATAGCTGTTATAACAGTATCACCACTTTTTTTACCGGGGCTTACAACATCAATTTTATAGCCCAGCATTAACAGAGCCTGATACGGCACCATAATTTCATAATCTTCAACATAGTCGCCTGCCAGCATCAGCAGTTTGACATCGGTTGTATTAGTCATGGTGTGTTCCTTCTGGTTGCCCTTCACGCAGGCGTGGCATGAGCTCTACAAAGTTGCAGGGTCTGTGGCGGCTATCAAGCTGGAACACCAAAATATCGTCCCAACCGTCTTTTACCGCACCGGTTGAGCCGGGCAGTGCAAACAGGTACGTGCCCTGCGCAACCCCAGCCACAGCACGGGATTGGATTGTAGAGGTACCAATTTTCTTGTAAGAGAGCATCCGGAAAAGCTCTCCAAAGCCTTCAATGCGCTTTTCAAGCACGGCATCAAAGGCTTCTGGCGTTACGTCTCGACCTGTAACACCCGTACCGCCGTTGGTTATCACAACATCTATTGTTGGGTCGCTTATCCATGCCTTTAGGCGCGTTGTAATTTGCGCCACATCGTCGGGCACAATGGCTCTGTCTGCCAACACGTGCCCCACCCCTTGCAGACGGGACACGAGCGCCTGGCCCGAGGTATCGGTCTCTAGCGTGCGGGTGTCAGAGACCGTCATAACGGCAATACGCACAGGCAGAAATGGGCGGGTTGTGTCTATCTTGCTCATGGGGTGCTTCCACTACCTTAAATGCTGATGCTTTGTCGCATCACTACCGGATGAAAATACAGTGATGTTCCATAAAATCACCATCAAAAGAGAACAGAGGGAACTAAATGATATAAAAATGTTTTAACCTCCGTAATGCTTGAACTGCATACCCGCCGTTACTCTGATACCGCGAGATATAACAAAAAAATCATGCCCAACTCTTTACCTCACTCTTCGTTTTTGCGCTTTGCCTCTCTCACTTTCCTTTTGGCTGCGGGCTTTACTACTCAGGCCCATGCACAGCTCTTGGCAGGTGGAAACAGTGCCGCAGGCCTTTGGCCCAGCCTAGAAGCCAATAACGAAGCCAACCAGGTAGAAGACCCCGGCCCGCTGTTTTCTGCCCCCTACGGCCACAACCATTTTTTTGGAGACTGGTGGGGCGCGCAGCCGTGGCTGCTTGACCACGGCATTCATGTTCTGGCCGACGTGCATGAAGAACTGGCAGGCAACTTTAAAGGGGGCCGCAGGCAAGGTGTTACCAACGCAGGCCAGGTTGGCGTTGAACTAGACGTAGACTGGGGCAAGCTCACCCAAACCAACCTCATGAAAGGGTTTTGGACCCACATGATGGTGGTAAACGGCCACGGCCGTAACCTAAGCACCGACTATATTGGCGATTCCATTGGCGGCGTGCAGCAAATTTATGGGGCCCGCGGTAACGTGGTTGCCCACCTTGTTTACCTGTATGGCGAAAAAGCGTTCCTGAATAACCATGTTGATGTGAGCGCTGGCTGGATACCAGTAGGCAGCTTTTTTGCCGCCTCTCCCATCTACTGCATGTATATGAACGTAGCCGTATGCGGTAACCCTGCCCCTAACAAATACACCGAAGGCAACCGAGACTGGCCATCTGGTAACCTTGGGGCCGTTGTCAGGGTTATGCCAACAGATCAGACCTATATTATGAGCGGTCTTTTTGCCGTCTCTCCCCATTCGTTTAATGGTGGCATTTCTGGTTGGGCGTGGGCGCAAGATGGCTTGGGTAAGTTTTCTACCCCGGTTGAAGTGGGCTGGCTGCCCTCGTTTGGTAAAAACCACCTGGTTGGCCATTATAAGGCTGGTTACAGCTACGATAACTCGAAATACACAGACCTGTACCAAGACGTAAACGGCAACCCGTGGGTAACATCTGGCCGCCCTGCCCGCTACCGCGCAGGCCGTGCCAGCGCATGGGTACATGCAGACCAAATGATTATGCGTAACGGCGAAGGCCCAACAAATGGCCTGATAGCCCATGCAGGCTATATGTGGACAGACGGCAAAACCACCGCCATGTCTCACCACATCTGGGGTGGTTTTCTGGAAACCGGGGCCGTATGGGGCCGCCCGCTTGATAGCATTGGCGTTATGTACCAGTGGCTTAAAATGAGCCGCACTGTTGCGTTGCAGCAAGAAGCCTCTCTGGCTGCGGGGCTGCCCTTCCAAAGCAACCAATGGGGGGCCGCATGGGGCATTCAAACCCATGAAAATATTTACGAAGTTTTCTACAACGCCCACATTGCCAATGGCTTAACGTTGCAGCCAGACTTCCAGTATATCAACCGCCCCGGCGGCACCACCACGTTTCATGATGCCGCAGTTATGGCCCTTCAGTTCAACGTAATTCTGTAAGGCTTTCTATGGGGGTAAGGCTTAACCGCCTGCCCCCAAGGGCTGTAAAACTCTCTGCATGGCAGGTCAGCACCAAAATCTGGAAACGGGTTGCCGCCTCTGCCAACACATCAAACACCCGCTCGAGCCTTTGTGAATCTGAAAAACTAAGGGCGTCATCAAGCACTAGCAGGCTGGTGCCATGTTGAGCATGCAATAGCTCAGCAAAACCTAACCTTACCAAAACCGCTATTTGCTCGCGCGTGCCATCAGACAGGCAGGTAAAGGCTTCTGTTTGTTTGCGGGTAATTTCTGGCACCTTAAACTGCGTATCAAGCGAAACCACGATACCGGGAAACACGCTTGAAAAAGCAGGCTGCATTGTGCGCAGCAAAGGGGCCAGATAACGCTCTGTTTGCTCTTGCTCTGCTGCACTCAATGTTTTTTGCAATAAATCCAGTGCGGCGCGCTCACGCTCATACCCTTCACGCTCAAGGCGTATGCGCTCAAAAACACGGCTGGCTTGGGCTATTTGCTCATCTATCCCATCGCCCTCCGCCATACGGACACGGGCTTCTCGCTCGCGTATGTCTCCGGTTAATTGGGTAATGTTGCTGCGGGCGTTTTCCAGCTTTTGCTCATGCCGCTCTATGCTACTTTCCAGCATAGCCAACGGGCGGGCCTGTGCCCGTTTAAGCGCACACTGTTCAACCGCTGCTTTAGCGATCAAAAGCGCTTGGCGAGCTTGCAAGAGGTCTGCCGTTAATGTCTCCTCAGGTCGGCGGGCTAGGCTTGCCTCTTCCTCTCGCTGGGTTTGCGCTACAGCTTGCTCAACCTCACGCAGGCTGGCCTGCATGCTTTGGTGCTGGGCCTGTATGGCCTCGTAACTTGCTTGGGCTGTGCGCTCTATTTGGCGGGCCTCCTCTGCGGCAAATGCCGTTTTTTCTTCTACCTCTGCTGCCGCTTCTGGTGTTGGTGGTGCAGGTTGCTGTGCGTCTTGCAAAGGGCCAGCTAACAGCGTGCTGGCTTGCGCTAAATCTGCACTGAGTTGCGCAACCTGCTTGCGCATATTCTCTACCGCCTGAGCCCCCCCTTTAGCGGGTGTGCCTTCTGGCAAGGTTGCCAAAAAGGCTGCTCGGGCCTCAAGCACGGCTTCTTGCGCCTGCCGATAATATGCATAGCGCGTTGTTGCATCGGCCATGCTTTGGCACCCTGCCTGTTGCAACAGAGTATTCAATGCTGCTTTGGCAGCCTGCCATTTTTCGAATAAACCGGCTTTATCATGCTGTGCAGGCGTAATGGTAAAAGTGCCAATATCCTCAATTTCAACCTGTGTTTCCTGCAATAGGCTTAGGTCTTGCTGGGGGCATGCCGCACCGGCCACTTTTACCTTAACGGCGGCATCTGGCAAAAGCGCAAAAGAGAGTTTGGGGGCCTGTGCCTCGCACTGGGCCTGATACTGCACACACGTACGCTCTGCCGTTTGTAAGCTTTGCATAAGCGCGTCGTTAACAGGCAGCGCCGCCAAAGTTGCTTGAGCCTGCTCTAACCGTACCTGTGCGCCCTCGGCGCGTGTCAGCAACGCTTGCTCACGGGCCAAAATATGCTGCTTTTGCAACAAAGCCGCTTGCTGTGCGGCAAACATACGCTGCTTGCGGGCCTGCTCATGCGCCTGTTCGCAGTTTTGGCGGCGTTGGGCTGCGGCATCGCGCTGTTTTTGTGCGGCCTGCACACGGGGGGTAAGGCTTTCTAATGCCTGCTGTATGGTTGCACACTGTTGCAGCAAGTCTTTTTGGTGTGCTTTGTTTTCTGTGCGGCGTTGTTTGTCTTGTTCTAAAGTATTGCAGGTTGTTTCAGCAAAAGCCGCGTTAGCACGGGCTACTTTTTCTTCCCCCTCAAGCTGCTGCACGGCATCTCGCTCGGCGCGTAACGCGGCCAAAGTGCCCTCATCTTGCACGCGGCGCTCTGGGTTTGTTTGCTCACGCAGCGTGCGGTGTGCCTGCTCCAAACTTGCTAGGTCTTCTTCTAACAAGGCTTTGCGGGCTTCAAGCGTTGCCAGTTGTGCCTGTGCTTGGGCCTCTTGCTCTAGTGCTTTTTTGTAGCGGCCTGTGGGCTGGTTGGTACTGGCGGTTTGTAACGTGCCTAACCGCTCGCGCACTTTTGCCAACACGCTAGAGGCCGCAGCCCCACCCGTTACGCTTTCGGCTCCTTGCGCTAAGCAACTCCGCAAGCTGGCTTGCCCCGTCTCATTCAAAACGGGCAGGCTAAAACTTTCCCCTTGGCCCACCAGCAAAGCGGGCCATAACCCGGCATCCCCCTTTGTGGCCTGCGCTAACCCTAAAAGGCTCCGTAATTTTTCTTCTGCCTCGTCACCTTCAAAGCGGTCTGGGCCTAGGGTTAGGCGCGTGCAGGTTTTAGAGAGAAAACGTTTTTCCAGCGCACACTCAATACCATTCCATGTAAAGTGCAGCACCACATGGGGCGCACTGCCCCCATAGCTCGCCAAGTCTTTTACATTTTGGCTTTTAGAAGAATGGCGCAGCGTTAATGCCGCACGCAAAGCATGCAAAAGGGTAGATTTTCCTGCCTCGTTTGGGGCGGCTAAAACATTTAACCCTGCGCCAAGGCCAGCAAGCCGTACAGGCGCACCAAAACGGCGAAAGCCTTCTAACTGTAGGTCTGTCAGAATCATGCGGCCTGCCCTTTGCTTTCGTTCCAGAACAGAAAAAGGCGTTGTAAGGCCTCTGTGGCAACAGCCCCTTCTGCGCCACCATTTTGCGCTTGTGCCAACAATGTTTCTGCTGCCCTCCGCACAGCCCCTGCGGGGCCAAAGCAGTCCAGGTCATCTAGCCCAGCGTTAAGTTGTGGTGTGCCAGACAGCCTAAGGCACGCCACGGCGGCCCGCAGCCTGCGCGTTATCAGGCTTTCATACAGGGCCATGTCTTCTACGCCCAGCATACCGCTTACGGTTAACCACACGAGCACAGCCCCTGCGTTATCGGGGGCAATACCGCGTACTCGGGCGTCTAGGGCGTAAATATCTTCAGCGCTGGTTAAGGTAACATCCCCAAGCTTTTGCCACATATAATGGCCTGTTTTGTGGCGCTCTATGAGAGGGGGTGCCGTGGCACCTTGAATGTCTACAACAAGGGTTTCTCCGCCGCCGCCGCGCCCTATATCAAAATTATCTATTTCTGGCGTACCGCTATAACAGGTGCGTTCGTTAATCTGACAAAAACCGTGCCAGTCACCTAACCCCAAATAAGACAAACCAGCTTTTTGAGCACGATCTATGGCAAGCGGGTTATGTTGGGCTTCTTCATTGTTACCAAAATTCACTACCGACCCATGCGCAAGCCCAATGCGCACGGCCCCCGGTGGTGTTGGGGCTGTGTCCATATAGGCAGTTAGGTCTGCCAATACGTGGCGGCGTTGTAGCACGGCGGGCAAAAGCCACACATTCTCGGCTTCATCAATTTGTACCGGGCCGGGTTGGCAATGCAGGTGCACATTGGCGGGTACTCCGCCTTCGCGCACAAGGCGGGCCCACACACCTTCTGGCGTGTTTGCATCGTGGTTGCCGGGTATAAGGTGCCAGTGCACATCTGCAAATTCGCGCATGCGCTCCATGGGTTGGTACAAAGTGCGCTCGGTTGGGGTTTCGTGCTCGTAAATATCACCCGCTACCAGTACGTGCTTTGCCCCTTGTTGGCGGGCCAAGTGGCCAATACGGCGCACAACCTCTACCCGCTGGGCTTGTAGAGCACCTTGGGTTTCGTCATTCACAAACCCAAATGTGCGGCCTATTTGCCAGTCTGAGGTATGAACAAACTTCATGCGCAGCGCCCCGTTAGCTGTGTGCCTTACTCTTGCACATCACATTCGTGCGAAAAATACCATGCAGATACAGCCATTTATGTGCCATTTTTATAAGGCACACCCCATAAGCAAGCACCTTATAGTGCCATAAAGACAGGGCACAGGCTTTTTGCTCTTGCATAATATGCAAGGCAGATACGCGCCAGAAACGACACGCTGAACATTATATTTTATTTTAATAGATTCTTACTCTCTTATGGATTCGGCATTTTTGCTGAACCGCAAGACAACACACAGGCGGCACGGGCGGAGAAAGGATGACGATCAAACACCCAGCCGCAGCAACTGTCGGCTTCTGGAAAGGTGTAGGCGTGCGCTTGCCGCAGGGTGTGTTTCCACCCGGCTGGTTTTTGTTCTGCCTGCGCACATGGCTTTCTGTGGTGCTGGCACTGGCCACTGCCTTTTGGCTCCAGCTTTCCTCACCCGGCGCGTCGGCTGTTACGGTCATGATTTTGGCCCAGCCTTTGCGTGGGCAAGTGTTGTCTAAAGCGGTGTACCGCTTGGTGGGTACATTTGTTGGCGCGTTTGTAGCTTTGCTCCTTACCGCCTGCTTTAACCAAGAGCGTGGCATATTCTTGGGTGGGGTAGCGCTGTGGCTTACCTTTTGCACCATTATTGGCACCCTAGAAAAAGACTTTAGAGCCTATGCCGCCATGCTGTCTGGCTACACCGTGGCCATTGTGGGCATTAGCTGCATAGACAACCCAGCAAGCGTTTTTACCGTTACCATTAACCGCGTGTCTGACATTGTAGTGGGCATTGCCGCCACCGCTGCGGTAAACGACTTTTTTGGCTCGCCCACCGCGTGGGAGAAACTAGCCGCTAACTTGCACCGCACTGCCAATATGGTGCGCCGCATTGCCCGTGAGGCCATAGCGGGCCACGGTATACCCGACGAAGCCGCCTGCGCTGGTTTGGCGGGCGAAATTATTGCCCTCACCACGCAAGTCTCTTACGCCAAAACAGAATTACCAGATGCTCATATTCGGCTGGCTGGTGCACGCTCGGCCATGGTGGCCTTGCTTGAAATGCTCAGTTGCAGCCGCGCCATTGCCTATGTGCTGCGCCAAGGCGAGGTCTCTGGCCCGGTTTTAACGCATATTCGTACCGCCTTTGGTGATGGCACGCCCATAGCCAGCCCCCGCCAAGCCGTAGCAGACCTAGAAGACCTAGCCCGCCAAGCCCATACAACCGAGCAAGCTCAAGGCCCCACCCTAGATGAAGCATGGCTTATTGAACGCTCTATGGCGTTGCTGTCTGATGCCCGATGGGCTGTTGATGGTATAGATGCGTTTGAAAACGGCAGCCGTGCCCGCACAACCGCGCCCGATCTAAAAATTGACCAACATCACGATGTTATTGCAGCCCTTCTGGCGGGGTTACGCACGTTGGTAGGCTTTAGCATTGCTGCGGGGCTGTGCATTATTTCAGACATTCCCGCCACGTACACGGCTCTGTCTCAAGTTGCTATTATTCTTACACTGGCCGCCACAACCTATAACGCACGCGGCTACGGCATGGGGGCGTTAATTGGTACGCCACTGGCGGTGCTGGTTGCTGCGGTGCTTAATTTTGGTGTGCTCCCGCAAGGGGCAGATATGCCGTTTTTGGCTATGGCCATTATTCCGGTAGTTTTTGCTGCCTGCCTTTTGCTCATGAACCCCAAAACAGCAACAATTGGGTTTAATGCAGGCGTTTTCTTTTTTGTTATTCTGGGTGTGGCCAACCAGCAAAATTACGAGCCATCAGCGTTTATTGACCGCAACGTTCTCTACCTGTTTGCGGCCATTGTTATTTTTATCTCGCTGGTGCTGCTCCTGCCGCCCTCTGCCAATAAACGCCGTTTTCGGGTGGCTATTACCATTGGGCACGACCTGCGCAAACAGTTTGAAGGCCACGGCGAGCAAGCAGGCTCGGCCCTTATTAGCCGCCATTATGACCGCCTGTGCCGTATTCTGGAATGGAACAGCTACCTACCCGCCAACAAAGCCAAAACCCGCGTTTTTACCCGCCTTTCCAGCCTAGATGAGTTAAATGTTGAACTGGCCCGCGCCCGCCGCCATTTGCTCCGCGCCGCCACCATACCCAGCATTCGCGCCGATGCAGAGGCTGCCTACCGCTCAACCATTATCTACAACATAGATGCAGCCCTTTACCGCATGCGCCACAAAGCCCGTTTGCTGCTTGAGCACAGCGCAGACCTACCCCACGGCCAAATGGCCACAGCGCTGGCCGCTGTCTCTTCCATGGTTGGGGCTATCAGGCTGCTGGAGCACAACCGCTCGGCCATAAATCTGTACGACCTGCTGCCCATTCCCGACCAACGCTGGAGGGCCTTTTAATGAACCTAGACCTCAGGCCCGTGCTCGATATTGGGGGGCTGTTAGTGTCCTCCTTCGTGGTGCATGCGGGGTTGGCTATTGTAACGCTGCTCGTGCTTAACCCTTTGCTGGCAAAGGTAGGCGCACGCCGCGTGATCTGGAACGTGCCACTGGCTGAGTTTGGGCTGCTTGTCTGCCTAATCGGCCTTTATACCATTATTTTGTGAGAGGATTGTCCGACCGTGTTTGAACGCGCCCGCCGCGCCCTGCAGTTTGTCACGACCGGGATTATCCTTGCCGTTGCCGCAGTTGTTGCCTTGGTTTTATGGGACTACTACACCGCCGCACCCTGGACACGAAATGGACAGGTGCGTGTGCAGGTGGCCGACATTGCCCCCCGTGTTTCTGGCCAAATTATTACTGTACGCGCCAAAGACAACCAGTTCGTACATGCAGGCGATGTGTTGTACGAAATAGACCCGTTTGACTTTAAAGTAGCAGTGGCAAGCGCAACCGCCAAAGTAAACCTGCGCCAAGCCGACATGGTGCTAAAAGACACGCAGGAATCCCGGCGGAACCGGCTGACCGAAGTTGCCGCCTCCCGCGAGGAAAAGCAGGTTTACCAAGCCACGGCAGACATGGCCAAAGCAGAATATGCCGATGCAATGGCCGCCTTGTCTCAAGCCAAAATTAACCTAGACCGTACACAAATACGCAGCACGGTTACCGGCTACGTCAACAACCTCATTATGCGCGTGGGTGACTTTGCTACGGCGGGCAAACCCAATATTCAGATTATTGATGCATCATCTTACTGGGTGGATGGGTATTTTGAAGAAACCAAAATACGCGCCATTCATATAGGTGACCGCGTGCGTATGGACCTTATGGGCTATACAGCCCCCATGTGGGGCCATGTGGTTAGCATTACACGCGGTATTGCCACCCCTAACGCAACCCCTTCTACCCAAGGCCTGCCCTCGGTAGACCCGGTTTATACATGGGTGCGCCTTGCACAGCGTATTCCGGTAAGGGTGCATATAGACAGCATACCACCGGGCACACAGCTTGCCGCTGGCATGACCACCACCGTGACCATTGTTGGCAGCAAAGGTAAACGCGCCCACGACACCTTAACCGATGTGTTTGACCGCCTGCACGATGCCTTTATGGGCGGCACCGGGGGCAACGGCACGCACTCTTAAACCAATGCCACAGCAGCCCTTGCCCAAGGGCTTTGCAAGGCTGGCTTTATTCTGCTTTTCTACCCGCACCCCTCTGGTTTGAAGTGAATAGGGGGTGTTGGGAGTTTGTTTATGCGCTTTGAGTTCTGCCTACCCCGCCCGGCCCGCCTGCTCGCTTATGGTGCTCTGCTGGTAGTTGCGGCAAGTGGCAGCGTACAAGCCGCCACAACGCTTAAAGGAGAGGGGCTGGTTATAAACGCCCCCTGCCTGAGCACCCTGCATATTACAGCCAACGCCACCCAACCCAGCAGTGTGCAAATAGACCAACCTTTGCCAGCGGGCATAAGCACCAGCATAGGCAAAGATAATATTATTACCCTAACCCAAAAAAACTGTACGGCAAGCAGCCCCCTTGCACCGCCACTCACCTTAAGCACCCGCCCAGAGCTCCCCCTCACCATAGAGAATACTGGCCGCTCTGGCGTGGTAGTAGATGACCGCACGGGCACACTCTTTGTGCAGGCAGGCTCGGCCCCTGTTGAGTTAGGAAAATCGGGGGAGTTAGGGCTTGTGTCTGCCTCTACCGGCCCCATTACCATACGCACCTTGGCAGACTCTGCGCGTATTCGCTCTGAGGTCGCAGCCCCTGTCACCATTAAAACCATTACCGCCCCCGCTATTGCCCTCTACCTTGGGGGTAAGGCCAGCTTTACCGCAGAGTCTGGGCATTTACAGGCGCTCGAAATTACCTCTGCCAGCACGCAAGATGCCCTTGTGCATGCCACAACAGATGTTGGCGTTTTTCATGTGCAGTCCAGCGGTAATATTATAGTTGATAAAGTCTCTGGTACACTGGCAACAGAAAGAGACGGTAGCGGCAAAATCATACCAGACGCCGCAGCCCCCCCACCGCCAGAACACGCAACACGGGTTACGGTCATACCCGAAAAACGGTAAGGTACGGTTTTAAAACGGTCTGGTATAAAGCCAGCATACGTTACCAAGGGGTTATGTCAAAAGGGGCAGTGTGTGGGCTTACTGCGCCGTGTTAGCCGCTTAGCATACTGCTTTTAAAACACCACTTGGTCTGTAAAACTGGGCTTGAGCAGCCCACCAAACCCTTTTGTTGCAAGGAAATAGCGCTTGTCTCTCTGCCGGCTTTTTATTCTGCGTCCTGTCGGCACCATTCTTATGGCTTTGGCCTTTGTGCTGGCTGGTGTTTTTGCATACAGGGCCATGCCCGTTGCTGACCTGCCCAATATTTCCGTGCCGGTTATTTATGTTATTGCCTCTCAGCCCGGTAGTTCGCCCCAACAAATGGCAAGCTCGCTTACCACCCCGCTAGAGCGCCACCTTGGCCAAATAGCGGGCCTAAGCAGTATGCGCTCAGACTCAACAGACAAAGACGCGTTTATTCTGCTGTTTTTTGATGACAGCCGCGACATTAACGGTGCCGCCCGAGACGTTGAAGCCGCCTTGCAAGCCGCCCGGCAAGATATGCCGCACACACTGCTTATGCCGCCGCAATATTATAAGGCCAACCCGTCTGACAGCCCCATTATGCTGGCCACCATGACGTCTGACACGCGCACCACCACCGCCCTGCGCGACCTAGCTGAAACACGCCTTAAACCCTTATTAGCCGGGGTTAAAGGGGTTGGCTGGGTTGAGCTGGTGGGGGCGTCTCAACCAGCTGTGCGCGTAGAAATGAACCCCATGCTGCTGTATAAATACGGCATTGGGTTTGAAGATGTACGCTCGGCCTTGGCCTCTGCCAATGCCAACACGCCAAAGGGGTTTATTGAATCTGGCGGGCAACGTTTTACCCTTGAAACCAACGACCAAGCCCGCACTGCCGAGCAATACCGCGAGCTGGTTATTGGCTACCGCAACGGCAGGCCCGTACACCTAACCGATGTGGCCAAAATTACGAACGGCCCACAAGATGAGCGCAAAGCCGGGTGGTACAACAAACAGGCGGCTATTCTTACCATTATTCGCCCACAGCCGGGTGCTAACGTTATTGAAGTAACCGATGCCATTCGCGCACGGGCACAAATTTTAAGTAACGCCTTACCGCCAGATGTCAGCTTTAAACTGGTCTCTGACCGCTCTGTGTCTATCCGTGGGGCGTTGGCAGATACGCAATATACACTGCTCATTTCAGTATTACTGGTTGTGCTGGTGGTGTTGGCTTTTTTACGGAGCTGGCGTTCAACGCTTATTCCGGCCATTACGGTGCCTATCTCTTTGGCCGGGTCTTTGGCCGTTATGCACATGTTGGGCTTTTCGCTTGATACGCTCTCTCTTATGGCACTGACCATTGCCACCGGCTTTGTGGTCGATGATGCGATTGTGGTGGTTGAAAACATTGCCCGCCACATGGAAGGCGGCATGGAGCGTATGCAGGCCACCTTGCTTGGCTCTAGCGAAATTGCCTTTACCATTCTCTCCATTACCATTTCGCTTATTGCCGTATTCTTACCGCTGCTGCTGTTAGGCGGTGTGCCGGGCAAAGTATTTTTTGAATTTGCCATGACCCTTACCACGGCGGTTACGGTCTCGTTTTTTCTCTCTATTTCACTCACCCCCATGATGTGCGCCTATATGCTGGAGGTGCACCCAGAAGGCGCTACGCAAGCCCCCCAAAAAAACGGCAATATTCTTGTCCGTGCGGCCCATATGTTGGCAGATGCAACCGACCTATGGATGGCGTGGATGATACGCGGCTACCGCCGCTCTCTCGGGTGGGCGCTGCGGCACCCATGGTGGGTGTTTTCTACGCTACCACTTAGCTTTTTTGCTACCGTTGGCATTCTTATCATCATGTCTAAAACCATATTGCCAGCAGAAGACATCTCTCTGCTTGAAAGCTACCTCAGCACAGACCAGACAAGCTCTTTCACCGCCACCTCTGCCAAAGCGCAAAAGGTGATAGACGCCATGATAACCGACCCGGATATTGAAACCGTACTGGGTTTTGCCGGTGAAGATTCAGCCAATACAGCACAAGTTTTTGCCCAACTCACCGACAAAGCCAAACGCTCGAGCACGCCAGAAGAAATTGCGGCCCGTGTACGCGCACGGGTAAAAGACATACCCGGTTTAACAGCCAGCATCTCTAACGCAGGCGATATTAATGGCGGCGGCCAACGCCAGCACGAAGGCACCTACACCTACGTGTTTCAAAGCGATAATGATGACGATATTTACACATGGGTGCCCCGCCTAACCGAAGCCCTGCGCAAAAGCACGGTTTTAGTAGGGGTAAGCAGCCATCTCTCCAGTAATGGCACAGCGCTGCATGTGCGCATTAAGCGCGATACCGCAGCACGGTATCTGGTAACGCCCCAGCTTATTGGCAACGCATTATACGATGCTTACGGCCAGCGTACCGCCTCTGCCATTTCTACCCCCCTTACAACCTATTATGTGGTGATGGAGGTTGAAAAATGGTTCAGAGAAAACCCAGAAATGCTCAAAACACTTTGGGTTTCTACCGCAGGTGGTACAGCCTCTGGGGCCATTGCCTCTAACACCGTGCGGGTTAAACTGCCTGATGCCGCAAGTGCCTCTCGCGCGACGACACTAAGCGAGCAGTCTTTCCGTAACGCCATTGCAAACCGTTTAGCGGGTAATGGGGCTGGGGCTTCTAACGGGTCTGCTGTGTCTTCTTCTACAGAAACAATGGTGCCACTCCCTACAGTGGCAGACCTGTTTACCGCCCCTACTCCGCTCGAGGTCAGCCACGAAAACGGGTTTATTGCAGGGAGTGTATCGTTTGACCTTGCGCCCCAAAAAACCCTAAACGACGCCACGGCAGAAATTCAGGCCGCTATGGCCAGCCTGCACACCCCTATTGGCCTACATGGCAGCTTTACCGGCCAAGCCGGAGATATGCAGAAAAACCTTATGAACGAACTGCTGGTTTTTGTTGCAGCCCTTGTCACCATGTATGTGACGTTGGGTATATTATACGAAAGCTATATTCAGCCGCTTACTATCCTGTCCACCCTACCCTCTGCTGCGGTGGGTGCCATTTTAACTCTTTGGGTTTTTGGCCAGCCTTTCTCACTCATTGCCATGATCGGGGTTATTTTGCTGATTGGCATTGTGAAGAAAAATGCCATTCTGATGATAGATTTTGCCTTGCACGTTGAGCGCACCCAAGGCCTAAGCCCGCAAGAGGCCATTTACACCGCATGCCTAACCCGCTTTAGGCCCATTCTTATGACCACACTAGCCGCCGCCTTTGGGGCTGTGCCGCTGGTGCTAGGCCATGGTTATGGCGCTGAATTACGCCGCCCCTTGGGTATTGCGGTTATTGGCGGGCTGGCTACCAGCCAGTTGCTCACCCTCTATTCTACCCCCGTCGTGTATTTATTTATGCATAGGCTCAGTGCTTGGGCAGGCCGTATGGCCTTACGGGTTAAACGCCTGTTTGCGCGCCTGCTGGGCCTAAAAGCCGCCCCGCATACATAAGCTTGGCATAAGCTGGGGCAGCATGGTGTTTTGGGGCAAAAACCACTAAGACACACAGCAGCATCTGGCAGGCCAGTTTTGCCAGACCGTTACAAAACCGTGCTGCATACCCCGTATGCAGCACATAACAACACAGGACAAACCCATGTCAGAAAGCACTCTGCCAGACCGCCTTTCCGTTAACCCGGCCAGCCCTTTTTACAACGAAGAACTGCTCGAACGCGGTATTGGCGTGCGCTTTAAAGGTGTCGAGAAAACCAACGTTGAAGAATATTGCATTAGCGAAGGCTGGGTGCGTTTAGCCGTTGGCAAAACAGTTGACCGCCACGGCAACCCTTTAACCATGAAACTTCAAGGCCCGGTTGAAGTTTGGGTTAAAGAATAACCCAGCCATGCAAGGCTCCCCATCATTTAATGAATTACATTAAATGATGGGTTATGTTAGCGTAACGTATTAACTATGAAACGTTTTAAGGGAGACCGTACTATGGCCAAGCCAGAACCAGCCAAACAACCAGACCTACGCTACACCGTGGTCATTGTAGGGGGTGGTGCTGCCGGTATTGCGGTTGCCGCACGTTTGCTGCACGAGCGCCCTTCTCTCGACGTTGCGCTTATTGAGCCTTCAAGCACCCACGCCTACCAACCCGGTTGGACACTGGTAGGCGCTGGCGCCATGAGCCTAAAAAGCACCCTTAAGCAAGAAGGTGGGCTTATTCCCTCCGGTTGCACATGGATAAGAGCCGCCGCCAGCACTTTCCAGCCAGACAACAACACCCTTACCTTGGCCGATGGCCGCGTTGTTGCTTACAACCGCCTAGTTGTATGCCCCGGCCTGCAACTGGATTGGGACAAAATTGAGGGCCTAAAAGAAACCCTTGGCCGTAACGGCGTGTGCAGCAACTATTCCAAAGAAACTGTGGACTATACATGGGCCTGCATTCAGTCTTTGGCTGGCGGTACTGCTCTGTTTACCCAGCCCCCCATGCCTATTAAATGTGCTGGCGCACCCCAGAAAATTGCCTATCTGGCCTCTGACTACTGGCGCAAGCACGGCACATTGTTCCGCACCAATGTAGAGTTCTGCCTAGCAGGTGATGCCCTGTTTGGTGTGGCCTACTTCCGCCCCGCTTTGCAAGAAGCGGTCGATTATTACGGCATTAACCTGCAATACAAACACAACCTTGTTGCGGTTAACGGCCCAGAGCGTAAAGCGACCTTTGCCATAACCAATGCAGAGGGCAAAACCGAGCACGTGGTCAAAGACTTTGACATGTTGCACGTAACCCCACCGCAAAGCGCACCAGATTTTATTAAAGAAAGCCCTCTGGCCAATGGCGGTGGCTGGGTAGATGTAGACCCCGCAACCCTACAACACACCAAATACCCCTTTGTGTTTGGCTTGGGTGACGTTATTGGCACCTCTAACGCCAAAACAATGGCCGCCGCACGGGCACAAACCCCTATTGTAACGGCTAACCTGCTGGCATCGCTTGATGGTAAACCCCTTACCGGCGCGTATGATGGCTACGGCGCCTGCCCGCTTACCGTGGGTTACGGCAAAATTGTACTGGCCGAGTTCCTGTACGGTGGCAAACCAGCCCCCAGCTTCCCCTACGACCAACGCAAACCTAGCCGTTTTGCATGGTTCCTTAAAACAACGGTCTTCCCCCGCGTTTATTGGGACATGATGCTCAAAGGCCGCGACATTACCGTGCCGCACCACCCAGAATGGTCTAAAGCCTCCTAAATTCTGCTTTTTTTAAGCGCTTAGGTTTTTCTTACAAACCCTCTGCCATCTTGGCAGGGGGTTTTGTTTTTTTCACAAAAGGCAGCTTTTCTGTAAAACAGGCGTTGCTCCTGCTGCGGCTTTACACGCGTAGCCCCCGCCCCAGTGCTGGGGGAAGCCCACACTGTGCCGCCAGCATCTTTGCTTAGGTGCTCTGCCTTTCTTTACCCTCTTGCCCTTTACAGAGAATATTCGTGACCAAACCCACAAGCCCCTCCGCCTACTATGCCCTGCATTGCCCCCTTGCTCGCCCAGTATCTCACGGCCGGAGGCACGCATGATTTTTCGTATTCTCATTCTCTCATTAGGGGCTTTTGTTTGGCAGGTTACAGAACTGCTGCCCATTGGGTTGCTGACCGATATTGCACAAGACCTACATGTTTCTGCATCGCAAATTGGGTTGTTGGTTACAGGGTATGCGTGGCTGGTAGCCCTTACAGCCATACCCCTTACCATTGTGTGCTCTGGTATAAACCGCCGCATTTTAGTGGCAGGGCTTATGGCGTTAGTGGGGGCTATTAACCTGCTTTCTGCCATGACCCCCACTTACACCGTGCTGGCACTGCTGCGTATTGTGCTGGCCCTGGGGCATGGGGTGTTTTGGTCTATTCTCTCTGGCTTGGCAGTACGTTTAGCACCAGAACTCCCTATTGCCCGCGTAACTGGCATGGCCTTTACCGGGGTGGCGGTCGCTTTTGCTGGCGGCATACCACTCGCCTCGGCCATTGGGCACTGGCTGGGCTGGCGAGCTGCCTTTTCTCTTACCGGGGTTTTGGGCGTTGCTGTGCTGGCCGGAGTTTTGGTTTTACTACCGCCCTTACCCGGCATTAAGCGGCATATTGATATACGCCACCTGCTGGGCCAACCAGTGCTACGCTACATTGCGCTGCTTACAGCCTGTGCTGTTACAGCGCACTTTACCGCCTATACCTATATTGTGCCGCTGTTACAGAGCTTAAGCCACGCTACAGCCGCACAAATACCGCTTATGCTGCTCGTTTTTGGTTGCGCTGGTATTATTGGTAACTGGTTAGGCGCACGCCTTAGTGGCTCTGCCGGGCGTAGCGTAGGGCTATCTCTTTTAGGGCTACTCGTAAGCTTTGCGCTGCTACTTGGCACAACACAATTTACACTCGGTATATGGGGTGTTTTAGCGCTCTGGGGCATTATTGCAGCCCTTATGAACCTTGCCTTACAAAGCTACGCGCTTGAACTTGCCCCCCACCAACACGAGGCCGCAGCCTCTTTTTGTGTAACAGGGTTTAATGCGGGTATTGGCACAGGCGCTTTAATTGGCGGGCTAGTACTACCAGCGGGTGGCGCACTAGCCATACTTGGCACAGGCACCCTACTGGCCTGCGCTGCCTTGGTTATTCTAACCCGCAAACCACACCTAACCAATTAGGGCTGATTGGCTGATTGGCTGATTGGCTGATTGGCTGATTGGCT
>NZ_BAMX01000007.1 GCF_000963965.1 Acetobacter orientalis | reverse complement strand
CAATGCTAACGCATCATGACCCCCAGTCCGGAAACAGGCTGGGGGTTTTTTGTGTCGGCTTGATGCAATCGTCAAAAGACCAACTGAAGCACCACGGATGTTAATCTGTATGCCCTTATCCATCAGAAGGAGAGGGGAAATGACAGAGTCATACGCTTCTCTCCTATAGTGTTTCAGGTATTGTCGGTCTTCGCGTTGTTCAAATTAGGTCACTAGCATGGTCGTCTCAAATTTTTTGGCAGAACATTCTCGTTGCAAATGGGCGCAAACAAACCCCTTGTTGCGGGCTTACCATGATGAGGAGTGGGGTGTTCCTGTAAAGGACAGTCGCGCTTTATGGGGTATGTTGGTGCTTGAGGGGTTTCAGGCTGGGCTTTCTTGGTTGACAGTTTTGAAGCGTCGAGAAGGCTTTTTACGCGCGTTTGCAGGCTTGGTGCCTGAGCAGGTTGCTTGCTTTACGCAACAAGACGTTGAGCGTTTGATGCTGGACCCTGATATTATTCGCTCTCGTGCTAAAATTGAGGCGACACTGGGTAATGCTCGTGCTTATTTGGCAATGGAGCAGCAGGGCGAAGATTTTGCCACGTTTGCATGGGGTATGGTGCCTAACGCGCCTATTCTTAATACAACAGGGCAGGTGCTTGCGCAGTCACCAGACTCGGTTGCATTATCTAAAGCGCTTAAAAAGCGGGGCTTCAAATTTGTAGGCCCTGTGATTGTGTATGCATGGATGCAGGCCGTTGGGATGGTTGATGACCATGACCCAAGCTGTTTCCGTTACAATTGTGGGGCTTAAGCTACCTACAGGCCTGCTGTATGCCCCATTGAGCCAGTGGCAAAGCCAAGGCTCGCAGCAGCAATAAGAGCTGCGTAGTATGTGTCTGATTGACCGAGTTGTGCATCTATAAGGCCAGTTTGTGCGATAGAGGCTTGGGTTATCGACCCAACGCCTTGCTTATAGGCAACTAAGGCGGCGTCAAAAGTGGTTTGAGCGGCAGTTTGTAGTTTGTTGGCTGCAGCATAGGCGTTTAGGCTCGCGCGTAGGCTGTTTTGCGCAATGATAATTTGTTTAACGGCTTGGTCTAGGGTGCGGTTCAGTAAAGTTTGTGCTGTATCTGCTTGGTTTTGTGCCTGTTTCATAACTGCTGCACGCAAACCGCCGTCAAAAACCGGAATACTGACCCCCCCTAATATGAGGCTACTAAAATTATTAGAAGAAAGGTTGAGGGTGGGTGCAGAGTCTGACCCAACCCCCGGCACAGAAGAAAGTGCAAGGTGGCCGGTTGTGTAAGCAATGTTACCAGATAAGAAAATTTTTGGTAAAAACTCAGCTTTTGCGGCACGGATACGGTCTTCTGACGCTTTTGCGTTAGCATAGGCGGCTAACACATCTGGGCGTTGAGAAACCGCTTGTTTTACCATGGCGTCGCTGAGGCGGGTGTCTGAAAGTGTGAGTGGGCGGTTGCCAACATCTTGAATAGAAAGCTGCGTGCTGGGGGAAATGCCCATGGCAGTCATAAGCTCAAGGTAAGTATTTTCGGCAGCATTTTGAGCTTGAACAAGTCGGAGCTCTGCTTGTGCGGTGTTTTGTCTGGCTTGTGTTACATCTACAAGAGTGCCTTGCCCTTGTTTAAGGCGCATTTCGGCAGCATTTTGTAATATAGTGGCATTTTTTACAGCTTGTGTAATAAGGTCTACACGCGCTGCGGCTGCAGCATGTGTGTAAAAGGCAAGAGTTACGTCGTAAATGACTTTTTGATGCGCAGCCGTAAACAGCACATTGCTGGCGAGCTGTGCTTGTTGTGTTGCATGAACAATGGCCTCGCGTTTACCAAAATCAAAAAGCAACCATTCAATACCCAAAGTTTGAACTTCGCCCGATCCTGAATTACGGTTTTGTACGCCCCCGCTTATACCCTCAGCTTGAGAGAGTGCATCATTAATACCAGTGCCTATTGCGCCAGCGTTGCTCAAGCGGGGGTGGGTACCGTTGTTGCGCTGGTAGGTGTAACCCCCGACAACAGACGCACTTAAGTGCGGTAGGTAGGCTGTGCGGGTTATGCCAACGGCTAAAGCGGCATCTCGTGCGGCATTCCAGGCTACTCGTGTTGTGGGGTTGCTAGATTGAGCAAGGTCTATCAACTCACTTAATGTGTAAATATGCTGTGTTTGTATGCGTGTATCTGGAGTTCTGGGGGTAAGGGTTGTATTGGCAGGCAGTGTAAAGTCTTGTGGTATAATCAAGCCGTGTTTATTGGCAGCTTTGCCCGTTAGTAGTGTGCCATTAGCCGCTACGTTGGGTTGCCACGGTACATCTGCTCTTTGTGGGGCTGTATCCAGCGCTTGTGTTGCGCAGCCGCATAAAATGAATATTGCTGAATAGGGAAGAATTTTTTTTAAAATTATCATAACTTCAGCCGTGCGTTTCAAGGTGCGTATAAGGGTTTTGCGAAGGAAGTAAAAAATGCTCTGTTAATTGGGCCGCATTTTGCGTTTGCTGCTGATAGTGGGCTAATTCTGGCATGGCTGCCCGCATATGCAGGGGTTCTAGGCTGGCAAGTTCGAGTGTACGTTCGGTTACGCCAAGGTTGGTTTGTGTGGTAGCAAGATAGACCAGCGCTTGCATGGGTGTTGGTGCATTATGGAGTTTTTTAATATTTTCAAAAACTTTTTTAAGTGGTGACAGTATTTTTGAATAAGAACTGCTAGGCCAAAAAGTAGTAAAAACTGTATAAGTAATGAAATTTCCGATAAGAATGCCAATAATTCTGTCTCTTGCAGTGGTCATGTCTGTTGTTGGGCCATAGCCTTTTAGGTCAGATAAAAAGAAGGCTAACCCAATTTGTAAACCAGCGTAAGCAATACGATCATCGCCTGTTTTTACCCAGCTTGCTATAAAAGACCCGACAGCCATAAGCGCTAGAAAAGCAGCACTATTTTGTAAATGGGGCATGCAAAGAATAATGGAGCCAATACCCAGAGCACCCCCAATGAGTGCTCCGCTTATACGTAGGGTTAATTTAGAGATCATTTCCCCCATTGTAGGGAGTGCTACAATAAAGCAGGTAATGACGCAGGTATGGATACCTTGCCATGCGAGCATTTTAAATAAGGTATAACTCAGCATGACAGAAGCTGTGCCTTTTACAGCAAAGCGCACATGCTCAGGGTTGGTGAAGGCATCTGGAAAGAAAAAGCCTGTTTTTTCTTTCTGGGCGCTTTCGATGGTTGTAATATCTGCTTCAAAATCTGGGTTAGAGAAATTTGATAGAAGTATAGAAATATCATGATCTTGATTTGAGATATTATGAAAAGAAAAGACATCAATATCTTCTGGGTATCCACCCTGCTCAAAAATATGAGCCATAGAATTGAGGGTTTGTATAATTTCACTTGGCTCTTGCGCAGGGGGGGGGGTGCGTGATGTGGCTAAGCATAAGGTTAAGACACCAATACTATTGTAAAGTGCGCAGTGTAAGCAGGAAAGATCTTTTTGAGACCAAAGTTTTTCTAGCTTTGAGAGTTTAAGGTATTTGGTCATGCTGCCTGCTCCTTCACGGAGTAGGTCTTCAGCTTGTTCTTGAAGTATTGTTGAGGGCGCGGCAAGGAGTTGAGCACTTATGCGGAGGCGCGCGGCAATATCTTGTGTAAGGAGTGTTTTGGGAGAGGGGCAAATAAGTGCTCCCAAAAATACCATGCATGCGCCGGGCACGAGAATAAACAGATCTGCATAAAGCAAGGCTCTGGTTGCAATTTCTCCTATTGGTGCTTGGTCAATAACAATCATGGCGTAAATGACCACCAAGGCCAGCATGTAAGAAACAGGCTTGAGTTTGCTGGCTGACCCGAGGAAAAAAAACAGGAGAGACAAAAGTGCTACGGCAGAAACTAAAGCAAGAGGGTGGTCTAGGGTAAGGTGCACTAGCCCAAACATAAGAAAAATAACAACCGCAAAAAGCAAATTTACTGCAATGCCAGCTATAGCGTTGGTTACACGGTCTTTTTGCCATAAAGCGAGTGTAACTAAGGCAGGCACGGCGGCATCTGGCACTTGCCAGATTTCACATACCAATATGACAACCGTGCAGGCGCAAGCCATGCGCAGTGCATAGCCAAGGCGCCCTGGGCTGGGGTTCCATAACAACCGCCAGAACCGAGCGGTTGTTAGGTGGAGTGTATTAGCGGCAGGCCGCGCCATGATTGATCTCGACTGTCGCTGTGGCACCCATGCGTAAAAGCTCTGGTGGGGCGGGGTCTAGTTTAATGCGCACAGGGAAACGTTGGGCCACATGTACCCAGTCCATCTGCCGGGGTACTAAGGGTAGACTGCGGCCAATACCGGCTGAATCTGCTGAGAGAACGCCCCAGCCAATGCTTTCAACATGCCCGCGCAAGGGTTTGTCTTTATTAAGCATAGAGTAAACTGTAGCGCAGGCACCGGGTTGTATGGCGTGTAAGGCTATTTCGCGTATGTTGGCATTTGCAAACCAAGCGGTATTAGCAATAAGTGTAAATAAAACCTGTGTAGGGGCAAGAATTTCGCCTGCTTTAACGTGTAGGCTTGTTACGTAGCCATCTGTTGGGGCTACAACCACAGTTTGCTGAAGGGCATAACGTGCTTGCTCTAAAGCTGCCTGTGCGGCCTGCTGTGCCGCAACGGAACTTTTAAGATCACCAATAGCAATTTGTGCAGCGCTGGCTTGTTTTTGGCTTTCAGCTAACGACACAGACGCATTGTTCAGCAAAACGCGAGCCTGATCATATTCTTGCCAAGGAATGTAAGATTTACTCGCGAGAGGAGCAAGGCGTGTTACCGTGCGGGCCGCTAAATCGCGGTTGGTTTGTGCACGGTGTGTCTGGTTTTGCGCAATTTCTGCATTTGCCGTTTTGACAGCGACCAATCGTTGCTGGTTTTCAACCTCGGCTGAGGCAAGCGCTAAATTGGCTTCTGCTTGGTGTACGGCTAACTCGTAAGGGTGGGGGTCTAGGCGGTATAAAAGATCCCCCTTTTTAACGGCTTGGTTAACCTGTACGGGCAGGTCTATTAAGCGGCCGCCTACAGTAGAGGCAACATGCACGAGTTCTGCATCAATTTCGCCGCTGTCGGTCGAGGGGTAGGCGCTTTCTTGTCGGGCAACATACACCCCTAAAATGGTGGCCGTGCCAATACAGACTGCCGCAATAAGAAAGCCTATGGGTTTGTTGGCAGACATGGAAACTTTTTTCATGGCGTTAGGCTCCAAACCAGATAAGCCATACCAGCAGCGCGGCACTTACCCCCAAGGATACGTAAGTAAAAAGCCGGAGGCTAAGCAGTGCATCTAGCCCAAGAGCAATAAAAAGAAAGCGTGCCCCAATAGCAATAAGAATGCCGACACTACCGCACAGCATCCAGCTAGGAAAATAGGCCCCCATAAGAGCAAAAGAAGGGGCATGGTGTGTGGTGCACCCCGCCAAACACAGGAGACCCGGTAACAAAGGCATAAGGGTGCGGAAGCGTGACATGTTTGTAAGGTGGTCTGATTTTGCAGGGGCTGTCAACCAAGCTGGAAAAACGGCCCCCTTACAGGCCTATAAAAGCCAAAGAAAGAGGTGGTAGCCTGCCGGGCGAATGTGCCAAAGCACCATGTTATAAAAGAGGGAAGATGCGTTATGAGCACACAAAATACGCTATACGGCATTAAAAGCTGCGATACGATGCGTAAAGCACGCGCTTGGTTAGAGGCGCACGATATTGCTTACAGTTTTCACGATTATAAAACACAAGGGCTGGATGCAGCGCGTTTGCAGGCATGGGTTGCCCAAGTGGGGTGGGAAAAGCTTTTAAATAAAGCGGGTACTACATTTAAAAAATTGCCAGAAGCAGAGAAAGCTAATCTGACGCAAGAGCGTGCTTGTGCGCTTATGCTGGCGCAGCCGTCTATGGTGAAGCGGCCAGTGCTTGAGACACACAATGGTTTGGAAGTTGGCTTTAAGCCTGAGCTCTATGCTGCATTTTTTAAGAAAAATGCTTAACTAAAAGAGACCGCAGCCCCAATATTGTGGGGCTGCGGTGCCTATTGTCTTATTCCTGATCAGGAGCAGCGGCAGAGTTGAGCTGAATGTAGCGCTCAATGCCGATCTGTTTGATGAGGTCAAACTGGCGGTCGAGGAAGTCTTCGTGTTCTTCTTCGTTTTCAAGAATTTTCAGCAGCAGGTCACGAGAGACGAAGTCACGCACGCTTTCGCAATATGCAATACCTTCGCGCAGGTCGGCCATAGCTTTTTCTTCAAGCTTCAGGTCGCATTCAAGAATTTCTTTAACGTCCTGACCAATTAAGATGGTGTTCAGGCGCTGTACGTTAGGCAGGCCGCCCAGATACAGAATGCGCTCAATCAGCCAATCAGCATGGCGCATTTCTTCAATGGATTCTTCGTATTCTTTTTTGCCCAGGAGGGTAACGCCCCAGTGGCGCAGAGTACGGGCGTGCAGGAAGTACTGGTTAATTGCGGTCAGTTCGTTGGTGAGCTGAATGTTAAGGTGTTCAATTACCTTTGGATCTTTAGCCATAAGTTTGGTCTCTCTTTTATGGGGTGGGGGTTAAGGAAATACTGTGAGGGTATTTACTGTAACCAGAACCCAGATGCAATTCAAAAAATGATGAAATATCAAGGAAGTAAGATAATTAATTCTTACTATCAACTAGCATTGTGGCCTATTAGGGGCCAGAGTTAAGAATAGAATTCATTTTTATTATAAGTAAAAGGAGTATTGATAAAAGTAAGACTAACTCTCACCTTTTGGCATTGTTGTGTGCTCTCAAGCCTTTATCGCGTTCTCGGTGATGTTGCCTTCTGTAAGAGGAAGGGTAGAGAGGCGTTGTTGCAAAGCCGCATACAGGGCAGGGTTGCCGTGGTTTTCAAGTTTTTCGAGTGAGCGGTTCATGGCTAAAAGAATGTCTGATGTGGCGTTGGGTAATGCTTTTTCCCACCACATAAGGGCTTCTTGGAGGTGGCCCGAATCGGCTAAGGCTGTGGCATAGTTGTGTTGGCCGCGATAATCACCACCTTCTGCCGAGCGTTTGTACCATGCCAGTGCTTCGGTACGGTTTTGTTCAATTTCCCACCCTTCTTCTAAAAAGCGGGCTAGAATATTCATAGACTTGGCGTGGCCATTATTGGCGGCTGTTTGAAACAGCCCCAAAGCCTTTTTAAGGTCTTGCGGCACGCCAATGCCGCGCATGGTGAGAATGGCCAAATTATACCGGCCCCATTCATCGCCGTGCTGTGCAGCGGTTTCGTAGTGGCTGGCGGCTTGTAAAAGATCGCGTGGGCCGCCCCAGCCAAAATGGGCGCACCGACCTAGCATGTTATGCGCCGGGCCATACCCGGCATTGGCTGCCATGGTAAACCAGACTTTTGCCTGCTGTGGGTCTGATGGCATGTAAATACTATCAAGTAAAATTTTACCCCAGAGTACTTGCTCTAGGTGGTAGCCGCGCAGGGCTTTTTGCCGAATAGTCTCAATATCTTCTGGCAAAGGAGCGGTGTGGCGTGGTGCTTGGCGTTTTTTAAAAAACTGCCCCCATCGTTTTGCCGCCACGAAACCATACTCCCCAACTCATACTGCGTACATGAGAAAGAGTATCATTATCGGAATGGGGCACTCATGGCAATTAGGCAGACAAAGGCTGGGGCCGGGTATGGCTCGTAAGAGCAAGCGCGTGCAGGGCATTTAACCCGAGCGGCCAGTGATCTAGCCCGGCGTCTTGGCCAATATGGCCGTTGTAACCTGCATCTAGCAAAGAGGCACCCCAGCTTTGTGCAAGGCTATGTGCCTTTTGAGGGGCAAGCCAAGGGTCGTTGTGGCTAAACACAACCGTGGCAGGAAATGGTAAGGCTTGCATAGGGGGCGGCATAAAGGCTGCAATACGTGGCGCGTCTGGCCCTTGGTGGTACGTGCCATCTGCTGGGGCAACCAACAAAGCGCCAGCAATGGGTGATGAGGGGGGGCTGGTTGTTGGGGTTTGGCCTAGGCCATGCTGCACACTTAAAATAGCCCCTAGACTGTGGGCTATCAGTAAAACCGGTTTGCGTGTGGTGGCTAAGGTATGCGCAAGGGCTGTGTGCCATGCTTCTGGGGTGGGGTGTGCCCAGTCTTGCTGTTCAACACGCCGTGCAGAAAGCCCATGAGCCTGAAATAAAGACAGCCAGATAGATTGCCAGTGGTCTTCTCCCGAGCCGAATAGGCCGGGCACAATGACCAGATCAAACGGGAGTAAGGCTCTTACCAAAGCGGGAGAAAGGCGTGTGGTAAAGGAGGGGAGTGTTGCTGCACTTGTAGTGGCAACTGCGGAAGGGCGCAGAAAACGTGGCATCATACAAACTCCCTACTTTTTAGAGACGTGTTAGAAACTGTATAGGCTCATTATCACACCAAATGGAAGTGAATTCAAAATAAAATAACGAAAAAATATGATTAAATTGGTTTATGGCAGCTTATAATGCGTTCACGATGGAGCGATAATGGCTAGGCAGAGGGCTGATTTTAAAAAGATATTTTTAAGTAAGTTAGTTAAAAAACAACGCTCTATTAAGCACCATAAATGATGATTGAATAAAAAATTAATGGGATTTAAATACGAAAATAGATCGTTTTATGTGTTGACAGAGGCAAGAGTCGGGTTTTAGGAGAGGGGTGTCTTGGTAGACATCGCACCTCGTGAAAAAGGGTTATGCGTATGATGTATCGGAATATGCAGAGTTTTCGATGTTGTGACCCACAAAAGAAATGGGCGCATTTATAATAGCCAGTGGTGAGACTGCTGGCGGATAAGACCGAAGGGTCTCTTGTTCGAGGGTAAGTCATTATGTTGGCTTCAAAAATTATTGAAATTGATGGCGTGTTTCTTGGCACAGCCATTGTGTCTGGTGGGGCCGCTGGCCTCCGTTTTTATGCGGCGCACGACAGCGTGCGCGCGTTGCATAATGTGGTAGAGCCAGACTTGGCGGGCCTATCTTTGCAGGTGGCGTATCAGTTTCGCCAAAACCGCAAGGCTCTTGCCGCGCACTAAAAATGCGTAGTTATGGCCGCTTGTTTTGTTAGTGTAGATAACAAAAACTGCCTCGTAAGGAGGCAGTTTTTTTATGCTTTAAACTGTATCCGGGTCTGTGCTGCGTAGCTGGTTTAGCATATCTTGCAAAGTAAGAGGCGTGTTCTTGTCCTGTGCATAAAAGTGCGCTCTTTTAAGCGCTTGCTCTGTTGGGGTGGGGCTTTGCTCCATCCACCATACGCTGGCGGCTCCTGCGAGCTTACGCAGTAAAAACAAAATGGTTTGGCTGGTCTCCAGCGTATTAGAGCGGCGGAGGCCTTCTATTTTGGCTTGTTGGCATAAAATTTCAGCTTGTGTGCTGCTGGTGCCTGCATCGCGCCGGGCTTTTTCAATGTCTTCCCATGGTACGGGGTCTAGGCGGGTGGCAAGGGCCGCGTAGCGCATATTAGCGTTAAAGGCTGCTGCAACTTGTGCGCTTAGCGGGGCTTGCCGTTTTTCTGGCCAGAGCAATAAGCACCCTGCCAAGCCAACCAAGCTGCCAATAATATTGTTGATAGAGCGCGAAAGGGCCACGTCCCATCCTAAGGCGGGGCTTACCAAGTCTGTGACCATAACAAAAAGCTGCGTCATAAACATAACGCACAGCGCGTAGTTTACACTTCTGAGCGCAATAGTGGCGGCTGCAAGCGGGAAGACCATAATAAGAATGGCCCACATAGGCAGCAATACCCCCATAACAGCGGCCAATAGCCCACCGGCAACGCTGCCTGCCACGCGCTCTATGGTGCGGGGTAGGGTTGTGCTTGCTTTGGGTTGGGTTACCACAACCACCGCCATCATGGCCCAGTAAGCATAAGGCAAAGCGAGTTTGAGAGAGATGGCATAGGCCACCATAACAGCAACAGACAAACGGGCAGCATGTCGCACAAACACCAGAGAGGAAGATGGCGCGGCAGTAGTGGTTGCTGGTGGTGTTTGTGGCGCGCGTGCAGGGGTGGTTTTAGGGTTTTGCCATGCTGCTTGTAGGTCTGCCAAGGCATCTGCGCAGTGGTTTGCGCCTTTAGTAAACAGGTCTGTATTGCCTGCCCCTAAAAGACGTAAAAACCGAATTTGTTTGTCAAACGCTTCTGGCCGTGGTTCTGGCCGCAGGCTCTCCCGTGCAGCGCGTTGTAGGGTGGCAGCGACCAAGCGTACTGTGCGCCGCGCAGTGGCTGAGGTAACGCCAGACAGCACAGCATGCTCAAAGGCCATAACGGTAATAAAAAGGCGGTCTGCGGTTTCAATGGCGGGTAGTAACACCGCACGTGTACGGCTGGTAAATGCCCCGGCAGAGAGTACCTCAATTTTGCTACGGGCCTGCTCAATACGGCTCCGTATATCGCGCCGGTAGGCACTTATGGCCTGATGTTGCAGCGTAACGG
The DNA here is from genome assembly GCF_000963965.1 of Acetobacter orientalis. Lineage (GTDB taxonomy): Bacteria > Pseudomonadota > Alphaproteobacteria > Acetobacterales > Acetobacteraceae > Acetobacter > Acetobacter orientalis. The sequence continues at coordinate 126,404 of NZ_BAMX01000007.1, read as the reverse complement.
AGGGAGGTTGGCCCATAACATCAAGCAAACGGCTGGCCATGCGGGCTTGCTCTCGAAATATGGCAGAGCAGGCTTGGCGTTGTGGGGCGTAGGGGTCTACTGGCCATGCTGCAACGCAAATAAGCATGGCCCAGCCAGACCCCAGCACAAACAGACCAGAGAGATGCAAAGCCCCTAACGGTGTTTGTGGGTAGCATACGGCCACAACCGCCACGATAGCCACCAGCACGCTAATTTGCGTGGCAATGGCCCCCCGTTTGCGTGCAAGACCGCATAGAAACGAGAAAATACCCAGCCCAATAAAAGACGGTACGACCCCTACCCCAGCAGCGGCAGACATAATGCCCGTAACGCATGTACCGGCTGTGCCAAATATAAGCATAGTACGCACGCGGGTGCGTAAAAGGCCGCCGGGGTCAACAAGGCATGTCCAAAATGCCGCAAAAGCAGACCACGCCATAAGCGGCATGGAAAGTTTAAGAGCCAAAATCATGACTGCCCCTACTGCCACACCTGCCCGCATGCCCTCACGCAGGGCAATTTGCTCTGGGGCAATGGCAATAGCGCGCACCCCGAGCCAATGCGCCAAAGCAGAGGGCATAAGGCTGCTGGAGAGCGTGCGCAAAAGCCGGTTTTTGCGTGGCCGAGAAAGGGGGAGAGGTTTTTTCATGGAAATAAAAGAATCAACTCAGAGGGGGCGCTCATGGATAATATGAGATCACGAAAACTTGTTGTAACAAAAATTAGGCGGCGGTGAAACTTATTCCTGCACTTACAGGCTGCACCAAGCATGACGGTGGCTGGTCTGGGGTATTTTTTGCGCTGATACGACAGGTCATGGCGGTAAAATTGGTACGGAGCAGGCAAAAGGCTTACTCGGTTTCGGTGCTGTTTATTGGGCGTGGGCTCTTAAATTTTAACGGAGTCTTTTGCGCAAAACTGCCATTTAAAAGGAGTTGGTGAGAAAAAGCGGGCCTTAAAGATCTTTTCTACTTGCGCATGATTATCATTTGCGATAATAAGAATGCAGGCGCTGGGTTACCGTGGGGTATGGGGGGCGTACAGTCACAAACCCAGCGCCGAACCCCACTTTAAAGTGCATAAAATGGCTAAGCATAAGCGCCATAGAGCACGATAATTTTCAGAAAAATTAAAGCACGAGTGGCCCACCCAAGGGCCCACAAAGCGTAAAACCCCACAGCACACGAGGTGTGTGGGGTCATACTGTTTTTTATTCTGCGGGAACGTAAACTTTTCCGCCCGCTTTACGGAACTCTTCGCTTTTTTCTTCCATGCCAGCCAAGCGTGCAGCATCTTCCTTAATATCTTGGCTAATGCGCATGGAGCAGAATTTAGGCCCACACATAGAGCAGAAATGCGCTGTTTTGTGCGCCTCACGCGGCATGGTTTCGTCGTGGTAGGCGCATGCTGTATCGGGGTCGAGAGACAGGTTGAACTGGTCTTCCCACCGGAAGGTAAAGCGTGCGCGGCTGAGTGCGTCATCACGCAGTTTGGCGGCAGGGTGGCCTTTGGCCAAGTCTGCTGCGTGGGCTGCAAGGCGGTAGGTAATAACGCCTGTTTTCACGTCATCACGGTTAGGCAGGCCAAGGTGCTCTTTAGGGGTAACGTAGCAGAGCATAGCGGTGCCAAACCACCCGATCATGGCGGCCCCAATGGCAGAGGTAATGTGGTCGTAGCCCGGTGCAATGTCGGTTGTTAATGGGCCAAGCGTGTAGAAAGGGGCTTCGCCACAGTCTTTAAGCTGCTTGTCCATGTTTTCTTTAATTTTGTGCATGGGCACATGGCCGGGGCCTTCAATCATGACCTGACAGCCTTTGGCCCAAGCAATTTTGGTCAATTCACCCAGTGTTTCCAGCTCTGCAAACTGGGCGGCATCGTTAGCATCTGCAATGCTACCGGGGCGCAGGCCATCCCCTAATGAGAAGGAGACGTCATAGGCGCGCATAATGTCGCAAATTTCGTCAAAATGCTCATACAGAAAGCTCTCACGGTGGCCGTTAAGGCACCAGCTTGCCATAATAGACCCACCACGAGACACAATGCCTGTTACGCGGTTGGCGGTAAGGGGTACGTGTTGCAGGCGCACACCAGCATGAATGGTAAAGTAGTCTACACCCTGTTCAGCTTGCTCAATGAGTGTATCGCGGAAAATTTCCCAACTGAGTTTGCTGACATCACCGCCCACTTTTTCAAGCGCCTGATAGAGCGGCACGGTGCCAATGGGGGTGGGAGAGTTACGCAAAATCCAATCCCGAATATTATGGATATTACGGCCCGTAGACAGATCCATAACCGTGTCTGCACCCCAGCGAATAGACCAGACCAGTTTTTCAACTTCATCTGCTGCTGAAGAGGTAACCGCAGAGTTACCAATGTTGGCATTAACTTTTACCAAAAAGTTACGGCCAATAATAACCGGCTCAAGTTCTGGGTGGTTGATGTTGGCCGGAATAATGGCACGGCCACGCGCAATCTCGTCGCGTACAAATTCAGGCGTTACAAATTCGGGAATGGCGGCATCAAACGAGTTACCGTCTTTTAGGCGGTCTGTCGCGCCTTCGGCAGCTTTCAGGCGGCCCAGATTTTCGCGGTGGGCCACATAAATCATTTCTTCGGTAATAATACCGGCACGTGCAAACTCGTACTGGGTTACCAGTTGCCCATCGGCCCCTTTAATAACGCTGTGCGGCGCAGGGCAGGGAGAGACCAGATGGTCTCCGGTGGCGTTGCCGTTGTCTTCTGGCTTTACGCCGCGTGGGGTGGTGGCGTTAAAACCACGGGCGGCAAGCCACGGTGCGCGGGGTTTAGGCAGGCCGCTGCGTACATCAATGGCTGCGTCTGAATCTGTGTACGGGCCAGACGTATCATACACCCGCAAAGGCGGCTCGTTGGCTGAAGGGTCTAGTGCAATTTCACGAAATGGCACCCGAATTTCAGGGTGGCCAGCCGGGCTGGAATAGACCTTGCGTGACCCGCGAATAGGGCCAGTTGTTACATGGCCGGGTGCAGGGGCTGCAGTATTGGCCGGGCGTGGGTTACCAGTGGTAGATGGGGTAGTCATGACGTGCTCCTCACTCCAGAGGAGGACGGGAGCAGAAGAAGAACTGCCCCTAGTGCTGTGCGTGTAGCACGGCACAAAAAGAGCCCCTTCTTACACACCAGTCCCTCCGCCGGTATTAGCCGGATCAGGTTCCCCGCCAGTGCGTTATGCTATCTGGCGGCAGGGTCGCCATGCTTTGCTCTGTTGCCAGAGCGACAATGGCCTCTCAGTTCCTTGTCGGAACCCCCCTTGGTTATGAGTGATGAGATAGCCTTTCGCTTTGTGATGTCAAGCGCGTACAGCTGGTAACGTAAGAGTTGAACAGCAAAGCGGCAAAAGCCCCTTAAAGTGCTCTTTGTTTTGGCTGCGAAACTGTGAGGATGGCATATATAATAAAAAAATGTAATTCCTATGCAACCAATAGAACATTATGGCATTATGTTGGCATGACACCAGAAAGAAAACACGCCCAAGAAGCAATTGCGAATGTTGAACTTTCGCCCAATGCCAACCGTGTCTTGTGGGCAGCAGCTATTGTTGCCGCCATATGCGGGGCTCTGTACGGATATGACACCGGTATTATTTCCGGAGCGCTCCTTCTTATCGCCAAAGACTTCCATTTAACTTCCGGTCAGGAAGAAATGGTGGCCTCTGCCATTCTGGTTGGGGCAGTTATGGGCGCATTGGGTATTTCTTACCTGTCTGAGCGCTTTGGCCGCCGTATTTCGGTTATGGTGGTCACTGCGGTTTTTGTTGTGGGGGCTGTTGCGTGCTCTCGCTCGCCAGACGTAACAAGCCTTATTATTGCGCGTGTTTTTCTGGGTTTGGCTGTAGGTGGGGCCACACAGGTTGTGCCTACTTATATTTCAGAACTCGCACCTGCTAGTAAGCGGGGTAATTTGGTTACCTTGTTTAACGTGGCTATTGGTGTGGGTATTTTTCTGGCCAACCTTGTAGGCTTTACCATGCGTGAGGCCTGGGGCTGGCGGCCCATGATTTCTGTTGCCGCACTGCCCGCGGCCTTTGTGTTTGTGTGCATGTTCTTTTTGCCCAAAAGCCCACGCTGGACAGCAGAAAACGAAGGCTTGGCCTCTGCTGTAAAGCAGCTCAGCCGTGTGCGGACATCGCGCAAGGTGATCCGTCGTGAAATTCGCGAAATTCATGAAAATGCATCTGGCATTGATGAAGATGAACGCGGCTGGAAAGGGCTTATGCTGCCATTTGCCCGCCCCGCTTTGGTTGCCGCTTTAGGTATTGCGTTTTTTACCCAGGCCGGTGGTCTGGAAATGATGATTTATTACGCCCCGACTTTTCTGTCTGATGCCGGGTTTGGTAATTCTGCCGCATTGCTGGCTAGCTTAGGTATTTCCATTGTCTATCTGGTTATGACCCTGCTTGGCTGCCTGTTTGTAGACCGTATTGGCCGCCGCCGCTTGGTGCTTATTATGGGGCCGGGTTCTGTTTTAAGCCTTATTGGCTTGGGCATTATGTTTGCCATTCACCCAGACAAAGGCAGCGTTGGCAGTTGGGTTACCATAGCCTTTATGCTGCTGTTTATGATGTTTAATGCCGGAGGCATTCAGGTTGTAGGCTGGTTGTTGGGGGCAGAACTGTTCCCGCTGCCTATGCGTGCTGCCGCAACCAGTGTGCATGCTGCTGTGCTGTGGGGGGCAGACCTGCTGGTAACCGCAACCGCTCTTACCTTGGTGCAGTTGGTTACATTGGGTGGCACCATGTGGGTTTATGCGGGGGTTAATCTGGCCTCGGTTATTTTTGTGTATTTCTTTGTGCCAGAAACATCTGGGGCCACGTTGGAAGATATTGAAATTGCTCTACGCCGTGGTGAATTTACACCTCGCCGTGGTGAAGACCCCAGTATTGCGTCTTATGTTGATGAAGACGAGGAAGAAGGCAGTCAGGTTGCTGCCCACGGGTAAGCTGGCTTGAGTGCTTAGCGTATAAAAAAGGCTCTCTTACGAGAGCCTTTTTTACGTTTGGGCAGGGTGTGCTTACCGGTAAACAATACCGCCATCGGTAATAATGCATTGCCCTGTAATATAGTCCGCTTCTGTGCTCGCTAAAAAAGCCACGAGAGCGGCCACGTCTTGCGGTGTTTCAGCACGGCCTAAAGCAATACCGTCTACAAATTTTTTGTAGGTTTCCCCCGGTTTTGCCCCGGTTTCTTCGGCCATGCGCTGGTCAATAACCTTCCACATGTCTGTGCCCACAATACCCGGACAGTAGGCATTTACGGTAATACCATCTGCCCCCAGCTCTTTTGCGGCGGCTTGTGTTAAGGCGCGCACGGCAAATTTGGTAGAAGAATACACGCCTAAAAATGCAAAACTCTCGTGCCCGGCAATAGAGCAGGCGTTAATAATTTTGCCTTTGCTCCCCTGTGCCTTAAAGGCTTTTGCTGCGGCCTGAATACCCCATAGCGTGCCTTGCACGTTAATGCGGTAAATGGTCTCTACTTCTTCAGGCGTTGCTTCCAAAATGGAGCGTACCTGCGCAATGCCCGCGTTATTTACCATAATATCAAGCTGGCCCATGGTTTTTTGGGCTTGCTCAACAGCGTTATAGACTTGGTCGCGTTGGCCTACATCTGTGGTAATGGCCAAAGCCTTACGGCCAAGGGCTTCAACCTCTGCCACAACGTCTTTGAGCTTGTCTGGGTTTATGTCGGTTAAAACAATATTGGCCCCGTCTTTGGCAAGACGCAGCGCAATACCACGGCCAATACCTTGGGCGGCCCCTGTTACAAGGGCGGTTTTATTGGAAAGTGGCATGGTTCTATATCCTCTGCCTTGTTGTCTGCGGTTCTGTGCCGCGGCACCACTTAAGTTTTAAATCAAACTTAAAACAAGCAAAGTTACAGTGGCTTGATATAAAAAACCCGGTCTCCTGACGGAAAACCGGGTTTTTTAAAAGCCTTACGCTTACGCCGTTTAGTGAGGGCGGGCGGTAAAGTTTTCCAGCCAGTGAATGGTGTAGTCACCTTTCTGGAATTCAGGGTCAGCCAGAATCCGGCGGTGGAGCGGAATAACGGTTTTAATGCCTTCCACCACAAATTCGTCTAGCGCGCGTTGCATACGGGCAATGGCTTGTGCCCGTGTGGGCGCATGCACAATAACCTTAGCAATCATGCTGTCGTAATAAGGGGGTACGCGGTAGCCGGTATAAAGCGCGCTATCAATACGCACACCTAAGCCACCCGGTGCGTGGTACACCGCTACTGTGCCGGGGCAGGGGGCAAAGGTTTCGGGGTCTTCGGCGTTAATACGGCACTCAATTGCGTGGCCTTCAAAGGTCACGTCGGCTTGGGTGTAGCCCAGCTTTTCACCCGCCGCGATGCGGATTTGCTCGCGCACCAGATCCACGTCGCACACCATTTCTGTTACCGGGTGTTCAACCTGCAAGCGGGTGTTCATCTCGATAAAGCAGAACTGGCCGTCTTGGTACAAAAACTCAAGTGTGCCAGCGTTGCGGTAACCCATTTTAGACAACGCATCGATAGCGGTGCGGCCAATGGTGTCACGCTCTTCTGGTGTAAGCGCGGGGGAGCCTGCTTCTTCAAGCAGTTTTTGGTGGCGGCGCTGTAAGGAGCAGTCACGTTCACCAAAATGCACCACGTTGCCGTAATTATCGCCCAGAATCTGCAGTTCGATATGGCGGGGTTTATCCATATATTTTTCGAGATAAACTGCGTCATTGCCAAATGCTGCGCGGGCTTCTGTACGGGCAACGCTCCACGCTTCTTCAAGATCAGCTGCGGTTTGGGCCACTTTCATACCGCGGCCACCACCGCCAGCCGCCGCCTTGATAAGCACCGGGTAGCCTACTTTTTCGGCTACAATGCGGGCTTCTTCAATATTGGCCAGCTCACCATCAGAGCCGGGCACCAAGGGTACGCCAAGGGCCATCATGGTGGTTTTGGCGGTAATCTTGTCACCCATCATGCGGATATGCTCCGCCGTTGGGCCAATAAAGGTGAGGCCGTGTGCTTCTACCGTTTCTGCAAAATCTGCATTTTCGGAAAGAAAACCATAGCCGGGGTGAATGGCTTCGGCCCCTGTAATGGTTGCGGCAGAAAGAATGGCCGCAACATTCAGGTACGAATCGCGAGATGAGGCAGGGCCAATGCAAACGGCTTCATCGGCTAGGCGCACATGCATGGCATCTGCGTCTGCCGTGGAATGAACCGCTACGGTTTTGATGCCCAGTTCCCGGCAGGCGCGCAGGACACGAAGGGCAATCTCGCCGCGGTTAGCGATGAGGATTTTAGAAAACATCACTCGATGATGACAAGCGGTTGGCCAAATTCAACCGGGTCGCCAGAGGCTACGAGCATGCTCTTAACCGTACCAGCCTTGGGGGCCTTAATCTGGTTGAAGGTTTTCATGGCTTCAATCAGCATAAGGGTCTGGCCCGCGCTCACAATCTGCCCCTCAGTTACAAAAGGGGGAGAAGACGGGTCTGGGTTCAGGTAAGCCACGCCCACCATGGGGCTGTTGACTGCGCCGGGGTGGCGGGCAAGGTCTGCCGGTGCGGCAGGGGCCGCCACGGGGGTTGCCGGTGCTGCCACAGGTGCGGGAGCAACAGCCGCTGGGGCAACCGCAGCTTGCACGGGGGCTGGGGCTTTGACCACGCGAATGCGGTTGTCTTTTTCCGCAATCTCGATTTCTGTCAGGCCAGTGTCGGTCAGAATTTCAGCCAATGCCCGAATGGCATCCGCATCCACGAGCAATCCGCTCATTGGTGGTCATCCTCATTAAGAATAAGATCGGTCATTGCCTGCAATGCCAGAGAATACCCTGCCACGCCTAGCCCACATATAACGCCAACAGCGGCGCGAGAGACATAGGATGTATGGCGGAATGGCTCGCGGCGGTGAATATTGGAAATATGAACCTCAATAACTGGCAGGTCTGTGGCCAGCAAAGCATCCAGCAAGGCAACAGACGTGTGGCTATACCCCGCCGGATTTATAATAATGCCGCGCGCACGCTTGCGGCACTCTTGCACCCACGAAATAAGCTCGCCTTCTATGTTGGTCTGGCGGAAGTCGATCGCCAGATCCAGCTTGTCGGCTGCCTGAATGCAGATCTGCTCTACGTCGTCCAAGGTGGCGCGCCCGTAAATTTCGGGTTGGCGTTGCCCTAGCATATTCAGGTTGGGGCCGTTCAGCACAGCAATGAGAGGTCTTTCCATAGTGGCACGGGCCGTAGCACGATGGCACGCCGCCTCCAAGAGAAGAGATGCATTCAGGCGTTAAATTCGCGTCAAAAGAACATTCAAACGCTTGTTTTTCTGGTCTTTAAAGGGGCTGTACGCCTCTTTTTTGCCATGAGGGCAGAGTAGTACCAAAACAGCCCATAATGCAGCCAGAGTAGAATTTGGTTGCTTTTTGAGGGCAGGACGGGTTTTATTTAGGCTGTATTTAACAGCGGAAACGGAGTTAACAAGCGGATGTCAGCCCTGCGCCGGGCACTTCTTGGAAGTGTGTTCATGATGGCCACTATGGCATCTGCCGTTTCTGCTTACGCAGCAGAAGGTGAGGCAAGCGGTACATCGTGGGCCGATTCTGTGCAGCGTGCGCTTGCCGCGCGTGAGCAGGCCGACCCCACCTTTGCCAACCCGCAAGCTAAGCCGGGTCACCGCGCTTCTCAAAAAGGTATGGCAAGCTGGTATGGCGGGCGCTTTAACCACCGGCGCACATCTTCTGGTTCCGCTTTTGACAAACTGCACCTGACTGCAGCCCACCCCACAGCCCCGCTTGGCAGCAAACTGCTGGTTACCTCTGAAGAAACCGGGCGCTCTGTTGTGGTGACAGTGAACGACCGTGGGCCTTACAGCCATAACCGTATTATCGACCTGTCTCAGGCTGCGGCAGCCCGTATTGGCATGCTGAATACCGGTGTGGCCCATGTTAAGGTGGAGCAAGCTCCTATCGAAGTAGCTATGGCCTCTCAGGACGACGGCGCAGAATCGCTCGATTCGTCTTCTGTCATGCAGTTTGAAGCCGCTAAGGGTCGCCACGTGCGGCCGCTACAGCGCCCCCGCGTAAAGCGGGCAGCGCATCACCGCTAAATAATTTTTGTGGGTAAAGGCGCGTAGGCGTTCTTCTTTACCCATCAAGTCTCCAGCGTTTTGTAAGCGCTTTATTCAAAAGGGCGGCAGGTTTTAACCCTGTCGCCCTTTTCGCTGTTAGGTGCCTTGCGGCGGCACCCTTTCGCTTAAGCTTGGTTGCTTATAGGCTAAATTTCTATGGGCTTGCGGGGTTCGCCCCGTGCGTAGCTTTCCATTTCAGCGCTGAGTTCAGCCCCCATAAGCACCACCCAGGCGCTTACAAAAAACCACATCATAATAGCAATAACTGCGCCCAATGGCCCGTAGGTGGCGTTGTAGCTGGCAATATGCGCCACGTAGTAAGAAAAACCCATGGCGGTCATAATCCAGGTGAGTGTGGCAAAGAGCGCACCGGGTAAAACCCACCGCCAGTTGGTGGCGTAATGCCGGTCTGGCCCAAAGCGGTACAGGGCTGATGTTGCCAGTATTTGAAAGCTGAACATAACTAACGGCCCGCTCCAGCGTGCTGCAAATTCGATAGAGCCCGGAGGGGTGGGAATGTGCAGCCATGCCGGTAGGTTAAGGAAAATGGGCAGTGCAACCATAATGGCCAATGTTAGAGCGGCCCCCAGCACAGCAGAAAGGGTCATGGCGAGAGCGGTAATTTGAAACACCAAAAAGCTCCGGCTTTCTTTGGTGTTGTAGGCAATATTAAGGGCCGCCAAAATAGAGCGCGTTGCCGCAGAGGCAGACCACAGCGCAACGCTTAAAGAAATAACAAGGTTAACCGTGAGCGAACTAGGGGGTTCGGCCACAAGGGTTTGAATACGGTCATAAATAAGCGCGTAGGCACCCGGCGGTAGCAGGTTACGCAAAACCTCAAGCTGGGGGGTAACCGTTTGTACGTCAAACGCCAGCCCGTAAATGGAAATGAGCGAGCTAATGGCCGGAAAAAGCGAGAGCGTGGTATAAAACGCGCAGCCTGCGGCTACCAAAGTGGTGGGGCCAGATATCAGGCTTTTGCCCGTTTGCAGCAAAATGGTTTTCCAGTCCCCTCGTCCCAGTTCGGAGGGGCGGGAGAATGTTTTTGCAGGCCCTGTTTGATCTGCCTGATTATGCTCATTGGGGTGAGTGTGCTCAGGGTGAGATGGGTGAGCGGGGTCGCAAAGAACCTGCATGGTATTAGGTACATTCCTCAAGTGTTGCGTGGGGCCCGGTCTTAAAACGGAGTGCCAAAAGTGCAACCGGGCGCCTGCTCTCAACAGGCTGGAGTCGCTGGCGGTTCCCCTCAAGTTGGGAGAACGGAGGCAGGGCGAACGAAAAAACAGGGGTCGAGAAAACGTGAAAAAACTGTAACCCCATGAGTTTTAGCGGCCTCGTGCGCTGCATGCCATATTTTTTTGGCAACATGTTATTTTTGACTTGCACTTGTGGTGGTTTGGCCTCATATCCGCGCTCCTACGCAGCAACGCACGTGCCACTGGCCCTCTGAGGTTACGCAACGACGTCAAGCGTTCTGGCAATCGAGACCGTTTTCTTTGTGACGGTTCTACTATTGGTCGCTGGTCCGTTAGACCGTTTCGCAACTCCTCTCCCTGCATAGCAAATAGCGGGAGAGCCTTATATTGGGGGAATGGGTGGGATGACTCCCAAAATTGCCCGTTTTTTCGCTGAGCAAAATCCGGCTACTCCTTGCCTTGTCGTTGATGTCGACCAGGTTGAAGCCCGGTATAACGCGCTCAATTCCGCACTCCCGCAGGCCCGCATTTATTATGCGGTTAAGGCCAACCCGGCCATGCCTATTCTCACCCGGCTTGTAGGCTTGGGGTCTTGCTTCGATGCCGCATCGTGGGAAGAAGTTTCCCTGTGCCTTGAAGCCGGGGCTGAGCCGTCAGACATTTCTTTTGGTAACACTGTTAAAAAAGTGTCTGCCATTAAGGCTGCTTACGCCGCAGGCGTACGCATGTTTGTGTTTGACTGCCTTGAAGAGCTGGAAAAGCTGGCAGCGCATGCACCCGGTGCCCGCGTTTACTGCCGCCTTTTAGTTGATAACGTTGGCGCAGAATGGCCGCTTTCACGCAAGTTTGGCACCACGCTGGACTCTGCGCGAGCACTTATGCTCAAAGCCCGTGAACTCGGCTTAGACCCCTACGGTCTGTCCTTTCATGTGGGGAGCCAGCAGCTTGCTACAGACGCCTATGAAGTGGCTATTGCCCGTGTGGCCGCGCTGTTTACAGACCTAGCTGCGGCTGGGCTGGATTTGCGTATGGTGAATTTAGGGGGCGGTTTTCCGGTAAAATACCGCGATGACGTACCCGAAATTGATCGTTTTGCGACAGCTATTAGCCATGCCATGACCGAGCATTTTGGTAATGCTCTGCCAGAAATGCTGGTAGAGCCGGGCCGTTATATTGTGGGTGCCGCAGGCGTTGTGCGCTCAGAAGTTGTGCTGGTAAGCCGCCGCGGGCGCGAAGATGGCCCGCGCTGGGTGTATCTGGATATTGGCCGCTTTGGTGGGTTGGCAGAAACAGAAGGCGAAGCCATTCGCTACGCCCTGCGTACCGCGCGGGACGGCAGCCCAACTGGCCCAGTAGCCCTAGCAGGCCCAACTTGCGATGGGGCAGACATTATGTACGAAAAAACAGCGTACGAACTCCCACTCGGCTTGCAGTCTGGTGAGCAGATCGACCTGCTGTCTACCGGTGCTTATGTGTCTACCTACTGTTCTACCCGCTTTAACGGCTTTAAGCCTTTGGCAGAACATTATATCTAACCAGCTATGCGCTGGGCGTGATATAACTCTAAGGCATTGATATAATACGTTTTTAAAGACTATGCAGGCAGGGCTGGCTTTTGTCAGTCCTGCTTTGTGTTGTGCTGCCTTTGCTTGGTAGTGCTGCGGCTTAAAGTGCCTCCATACGTGTGTGCATTTGCACAAAAAAGTTGGAGGTTTTTCATGAAAAAAACAGGTTTAGTGCTGTCTGTTCTGCTGGCATCTGCGGCGGTTCCGGCATGGGCTGATGTACCCGCTGTAACGCCAGCTAGTGCACAAGCGGCGCAGGGTGCAGCCGCTGCAACAGCGCAACTGGCAGATACAGCCGCGCAAGATTTCGGTCGGCTTTCGGTAGATGGCAATACGGCGTTTGAAGAATTGACACTGGCCCGCAACGCTATTTTTGATGGTGACCTAGACGGCGCACAAAAGCTGATAACAGACGCACAACAGGCCCTTGAGCGCGCACGGGCAGACAACACGGCGTTTCAAAAAGCTCAAGAAGAGCTTATGCCAAGCAAAGCGCACCAACAGCCAGTAAGGCCAGCCCCTGCCGCAGGCCCGCAAGTGGCATGGCTACCCATAGATGGTGAACTGGTGTTGGACGAAACAGTACAGGCTTCTTCAGAAAAAACGGCAGCTTTGGCTGCGGCCAACCGCCACCTGCGGGCGGGTGATGCCAGCCGTGCGTCAGACGTGCTGCGTATTGCCAATGTTGATGCAGATTATGTTGTGGCGGCAGTACCGCTAGAGCAGGCACGGGCCAACCTGAAAAAGGCTGCACAATTTATTAAAAGCAACCCTTACAAAGCGAGCGAGGCATTGCGTGCGGTAGAAAACTCCGTGCGGTATGCATCGGTTGATATTCAAGGGGGCAGCCAGCAGGCTGGTGCTAAAAAATAAAGTTTTGGTTCAAGAGTTTGTAAAGAAAAAGCCGCCCAAAAGGCGGCTTTTTCCGTAGTCAGTGGTGTCTCAAAGCAGGTCTTTAACAGACCTTAAATGGCTTTGAGAGCAACCGCAGACTTTTTGCCGTTACGGCCAGCTTCCAACTCATAGGAAACCTGCTGCCCTTCATTGAGGGTGTGCATGCCTGCGCGTTCAAGTTCGGAGATGTGAACGAACGCATCTGCCCCGCCGTCATCTGGCTGAATGAAACCGAAACCCTTTGTGGGGTTGAACCATTTTACGGTGCCTGTTGCCATAACAAGGCTCCCTTCTTACTAAACCGCGGTCGTGCACAAAACACACACGAAATCATAACTTTTAAGGAGAGAAGGGGCGCAACATGCGCCCAGCACTCGGAATAAAAGCATCCGCTGGGCAAGACATGCGCCTGCTTAGCCCTGAATGCAAGGGCTAAGCACCACATAAAAGGTAGCGTGGCATTTGGGGTGGGGCATGGTGCGCCATGTTATACTTGCCAAACTGTAAAGTTAGCTTGCCTTGTGCGTGGGCCTGCGTGCCCCAACATTGGGCAGAGTGCTTGAGCGCACACATGCCTTATGGGGCGCGTGTGCGGGCTTTTTAGTGTTTAACGACGATGCAGGTGTTTGGGAATGGAAAAACGAGAACTCGGCCGTACAGGCCTTATGGTAAGCGAAATCTGCCTTGGCACCATGACCTTTGGCCAACAAAATACCGAGGCCGAGGGGCACGCCCAGCTTGATATGGCCTTGGCCAACGGCATTAATTTTATTGATACGGCTGAACTTTATTCCATTCCCCCCAAAGCCGAGACCTATGGGGCGACAGAGCGGATTATTGGCAGTTGGCTTAAAGCCCGTGGTGGGCGCGACAAAATTATTTTGGCCAGCAAGGTTGTTGGGCGTGGCACATCACCATGGTTTAGGCCGGGTGGGGAGGAAACACGCCTAACCCCGCGCCAGATCCGTTACGCTCTTGAAGGCTCGCTACAGCGCTTGGGCACAGACTACCTTGATCTGTACCAACTGCACTGGCCAGACCGGAAATTAGGGTTGTTTGGTGAAGGCGGGACAACCTTCAGCACTGTTTCAACGGCAGATGAGGTGCCGTTGGAAGAAACACTCGGCGTACTGGGTGACTTGGTGGCAGAAGGCAAAATTCGCCATGTTGGGTTATCGAACGAAACCGCATGGGGTGTGGCTAAAAGTCTGGCCTGTGCGCGTGAGGGCGCGCCACGAGTCGCTTCCATTCAAAATGCGTACAACCTCATAAACCGTACCTTTGAAATAGGGCTGGCTGAAATGGCCTTGCGGGAAAAAGTGGGGCTTTTGGCTTACTCACCTTTGGCGCAAGGCTACCTAACAGGTAAATACCTGAATGGCGCCCGCCCGGCAGGGGCCAGAAGCACCTTGTTTGACCGTGGCCAGCGTTACCAAAAACCGGGGGTAGATGACGCTATTAAAGCCTACCACGCACTGGCGCATGAGCACGGCATAGACCCGGTACAACTGGCCATAGCCTTTGTAACAACCCGCCCCTTTGTAACCTCCAACATTATTGGTGCCACCAGTACAGAGCAGCTTGGTACTATTTTAGGTGCTTCAGACGTACAGATTACGCCTGAATTGGAAGCGCAGATAAACGCTATTCATCAGGTGCATTCTAACCCTGCTCCGTAAGGGGCTACTACCGGGTAGGGGCGGCAGGCTTAAAATGCTGCCGCCTTTTATACCAGAGGTTACTCAACCGCAGCGCGTAGGCCTGCACCCGCTGCCAAGGGGCAGAGGGGTAGGGCACCTGCCAAAAAGGCCCCAAGCAGTTCTAGGTCTGGCCCCCATGGTAGGCCGGTGCTTGCGGCATCAATGGCGGCCGCGCCAAAAATAAGAGCCGGGGTAATAAGGGGCAGCACCAAAAGGGGCAGCAACACCCCACCCCGCCGTGCGCCCAGCACAATAGAGGCCCCCATCCCCCCTGTTAAAGACAACACCATGGAGCCAAGCAGCAAACCTGCCAGCAGAATCGGCAAGCTGCCTGCGGGTAGGCCCAACATAATGGCCAAAGGTATGGCTGCAATTAAAAGCGGCAGGCCAGTAGTAAGCCAATGCGCGGTCATTTTTGCCAGTGCCACAAGCGGGGCGGGCAGGCCTAAAAGCAAGAGCTGGTCGAGTGAGCCATCTTCCAGCTCGGCACCAAATAGCCGGTCGAGCGGCAGTAGGGCTGCAAGCAACGCGCACACCCAAATAATACCGGGTGCCATGTGGCGCAGCAATTCAGGCGATGGGCCAAGAGCTAACGGAAACAATGTGCCTGTGAGAATAAAAAAGAGCACAGCTCCGAGCGTGTCTGCCCCATGCCGGAGGGCTAATTTCAGGTCTCTTAACACAATAGCGCAGAAGAGTCGGGTCATGCCGTGGCTCCTGTTTGGTCGGGCCATGTGTCATCGGCCAGATCGTCCCACAGGGGGGCAAGGTGCTCTGGTGTGGCGGGCAGGGCCAAGTGGCGTACTGCTTCAAGCGGGAGCGGCACATGGGTTGTGGCAATAACCATGCCCCCTTGTGCGCGGTGCTGGGTAATAGCGTGGCCCAAAAGGGTAATAGCGTTGGCGTCTAACCCCAGACTCGGCTCATCTAGCAACCATAAAGGGGCATTGGCTAACAACACACGGGCTAAGGCGGCCCGGCGTTTTTGCCCGGCAGATAGGAGGCGGGCGGGTAGGTCTGCTAAATCCAGCAGGTCAACAGCACTTAGGGCTTGGGTCAGTGTGGGGCCTGTTGGGGTTAAAAACAGGCTTAGGTTTTCGCGCACGCTCAGGCTGGGCTTTAATGCATCTTGGTGGCCAAGATAGGCAACACGGCTGGCATGCGCGGCGGTATCTTCGGCTATGGGTGTGCCGCACCACAGCAAAGCACCGGCATCTGGCCGCCGTAGGCCTGCTAAAACCCGCAATAAGGTAGACTTGCCCGCACCGTTAGGCCCGGTCAGCAGCATGGCCTCACCCGCGCAAAGTGTGAGGCTAATCTCGTTGAGTACCAGCCTGTCTCCGCGAAAAACACGCAAAGACTCTGCCGCAAGCAGGGCGGTACAAGGTGGAGCAGAAGAAAGAGGTGCTGGGCCATCTTCCCCCTGTTCGGGAGTAAACAAAGACTCGGAGATAGGAGTTCTCCTTAATGTTACCTGTCAAAACCCACGAAAACGGGGCTGCTCGCGCGCTCGTGGTCACGTGCCCGCTTGTGCCTTACCAGAGTGCCGGTATGTTCTACCGCCAACGGGATATCAAGCCGGGCACCCAAAAGAGATGGGTGAGCGTATAGCGCGGTACCATGCGGTATGTCGGCTTCCGGAACGTATCACCAGCCATGGGCTGTGATCGGGGAGAAGAGTATATGAAGACGGTTGGGCACGATTCACTGAAAACAGGCCGCACACTGAATGTGGATGGCAAGGCCTATCACTATTTTTCTATTCCAGAAGCGGCTAAGACCATTGGCGACGTGAGCCGCCTGCCGGTTTCGTTGAAAGTGCTTCTTGAAAACGTCCTGCGTTTTGAAGACGGACGTTCTTACAGCGTTGATGACGCTAAAGCCATTGCTGGCTGGCTGCCACAGGGTAGCAGCACCAAAGAGGTGCCTTTCAAACCCTCTCGCATTCTGATGCAAGATTTCACCGGTGTTCCTGCCGTGGTTGACCTTGCCGCCATGCGTGATGGGATTGTGAAGCTGAAAGGCGACCCACAAAAAGTTAACCCGCTGGTGCCGGTCAACCTCGTGATCGACCACTCCGTAATGGTTGACGTGTATGGCTCAGCCGATGCCCTGCAAAAAAACATTACGCTGGAATTTGAGCGCAACGCTGAGCGTTATGCCTTTTTGCGCTGGGGCCAGGAAGCCTTTGAAAACTTCTCTGTTGTGCCGCCAGATACGGGTATCTGCCACCAAGTAAATCTTGAATACATTGCGCAGGTTGCCTGGACAGCCAACGTAGCCGGGAAAGACTATGTCTACCCCGATTCTCTGTACGGCACAGACAGCCACACCACCATGATCAATGGTCTGGGCGTTCTGGGTTGGGGCGTTGGTGGTATTGAGGCAGAAGCCGCAATGCTGGGCCAGCCCATTGCCATGCTTATTCCAGACGTGATTGGCTTTAAGCTAACCGGCAAACTGCCAGAAGGCGCTACAGCCACTGACCTGGTGCTGACCGTAACCCAGATGCTGCGTAAAAAAGGCGTTGTGGGTAAATTTGTTGAGTTCTTTGGCCCAGCCCTTGACCACCTGCCCGTGGCCGACCGCGCAACCATTGCCAACATGGCACCTGAATACGGCGCAACCTGTGGCTTCTTCCCCGTTGACACGCTAACCCTTGATTACCTGCGTGAAACCGGCCGTGACGAACATCGCATTAAGCTGACAGAAGAATATTTGCGCGCGCAGGACATGTTCCGCACCGCTGAAACACCAGAACCCGTGTTTACAGACGTGCTCGAACTCGACCTGAGCACGGTTGTACCGTCTATTTCTGGCCCTAAACGCCCACAAGACCGTGTTGTTCTGACCGAAGCTAAAACCGCTTTCGAAAAAGAACTCACCACCTCTTTGGGTGTGCCCGCTAACGACGCCGACAAAAAAGTGCCGGTTGCTGGTACCAATTACGAAATTGGTCAGGGTGACATTGTTATTGCGGCCATTACGTCTTGCACCAATACCTCTAACCCTGCTGTGCTGATTGCTGCTGGTCTTGTGGCCCGCAAAGCCCGCGCACTGGGCCTTACGCCTAAGCCTTGGGTTAAAACCTCTCTGGCGCCTGGCTCTCAGGTGGTAACAGACTATCTTAACCGCGCTAAATTGACAGAAGACCTTGATGCACTGGGTTTCCAGACCGTTGGGTATGGCTGCACAACCTGCATTGGTAACTCTGGCCCGCTGCCGTCTCACATTGTAGACGCGATTGAAAATAACGATCTGGTCGCGGTGTCTGTTCTGTCTGGTAACCGTAACTTTGAAGGGCGTATTTCCCCCAACGTGCGTGCCAACTATCTGGCAAGCCCGCCGCTGGTGGTTGCGTACTCTCTGCTCGGCACCATGCGCAAAGACATCACCAAAGACCAAATTGGTACGTCTAAAGACGGCAAGCCGGTTTACCTAAAAGATATCTGGCCCACCAATAAGGAAATTGCTGACCTGATTGGCTCTTCCATCAACCGCGAAGAGTTTATCAATCGCTACAAGAACGTGGCAAAAGGCACCAAAGAGTGGCAAGACCTTAAGGTTGCTACAGGGTCTGAAACCTACACGTGGGACCCTAAGTCTACCTACGTGCAAGACCCACCTTACTTCAAAGACATCACGCCAGAACCAACCCCGCGTGGTGGTATTGAAAATGCCCGTATTCTGGCCATTTTGGGCGACAACATTACCACAGACCATATCTCACCCGCCGGTGCGATCAAGAAGGACTCCCCTGCTGGGCATTACCTGATTGAAAACGGCGTTGAACCACGCGACTTTAACTCCTACGGCTCACGCCGCGGGAACGACCGCGTGATGGTGCGTGGTACCTTTGCTAATATCCGCATCAAAAACGAAATGCTGCCGGGTACAGAAGGTGGCCTGTCCAAACATTACCCAGACGGCAAGGAAGGCTTCATTTACGATGTCTCCATGCAGTACCAGAAAGAAGGTACGCCGCTGGTAGTTTTTGGTGGCAAAGAATACGGCATGGGCTCATCACGCGACTGGGCTGCTAAAGGCACCCTGCTGCTTGGTATTAAAGCCGTTGTTGCAGAAAGCTTTGAGCGTATTCACCGTTCCAACCTTGTTGGCATGGGCGTGCTGCCTCTGCTCTTCAAAGAAGGGACAACCCGTAAAACACTCAACCTGCGTGGTGATGAAACCATTACCATTAAAGGTCTGGAAAAAATCACGCCGCGCATGGACGTAATTATGACAATTACGCGTCATGACGGTTCTACGCAGGATGTTCCGCTTCTTTGCCGTGTCGATACACTGGACGAAGTAGAATATTACCGGCATGGTGGCATTCTCCAGTATGTTTTGCGCGGGATGACTAAAGCTGCCTGAAAACCGTTCTGTTCTTAACGAACATGACAGTGCCGACCCGGTAAACACCGGGTCGGCTTTTTGCGTAAAAGAAGACCCTGTTGTGCTGAGTGCACAAAATGTGCACAAAAGTTTTGGAGAAGGCGCCATTTTAAGCGGCGTTTCTCTGGAAGTGCGTAAGGGCGAACTCATATCCATCATCGGCCCATCAGGGTGTGGTAAATCCACCTTTTTGCGCTGCATGAATTTTCTAGAAATTCCAGACCGTGGCACCATAACGGCCATGGGCGTTACCATAGACCGCCAAGGTGGCCCGTGGCGCCGTGCCGATGAACATATGGCCCATAAGCTTCGTACCCATGTGGGCATGGTGTTTCAGAGCTTTAACCTGTTTCCGCATTTAAGCGTGCTGGATAACGTGTTGCTTGGCCCCCGCGTGGTAAAAGGTGAGCACAGCCAGACCGAGCGTGATGAAGCCATGGCCCTGCTTGAAAAAGTGGGCCTTGGGCGTGTGGCGCAACGCTACCCCGTCTCTCTCTCTGGTGGGCAGCAGCAGCGTGCGGCCATTGCCCGTGCGTTGGCCATGCGCCCCGAAATTATGTTGTACGACGAGCCAACCTCTGCCCTAGACCCCATAGTGGCAGAAGAAGTGCTTAATGTTATGCGCACGCTCGATGATGAAGGCATGACCCAAATTGTGGTCACACACGACATGCGCTTTGCCCAAGTGGCGTCAGACCATATTGTGTATATGGATGGGGGGCATGTTATTGAGGCCGGCCCGCCAGAAACCCTGTGTGTTAACCCGGTTGATGACCGAACACGGCGTTTTTTAAGGACAGTTTTGTGAGAGATGGCCTGAAGCGTTCCGTGGCGCGTGCTTTTGCAACACGGGTTTGGTTTTTGGGTGTTCTGGCGGTTTTGGTATGCGGCTTATATGGCGGTACCCCTGCTGCGTCGGCGCAGGTGTTACGCTGGGCGGCTGATGCCTCGGCTGATGTGCCCTATACGTTTCATGATCCCAAAGACCAGTCGCGCTTAACGGGGTATGAATACGACCTTATGCAGGAGCTTGGCCGGCACCTGCAACGCCCCACACAGTTTGTACAAAACGACTGGGACGGCCTTATTCCCGGCCTGCAACGTGGCCTGTATGACCTTGTTATATGCGGCATTGAAATTACGCCCGAACACGCACAGGGCATAGATTTTAGCGACCCCTATTACGTTACCGCAGAGCGTTTGGTGGTACGTAAAGGCAGTGCGCCGTTTGAGAGCATTACAGACCTTAAAGGGCATACGGTTGGCACCATAAAAGCCACTCAGGCCGAGCGTATTTTGGCTGACTACCCAGATGTGCGGGTACGCACTTACGATGAAGAGAGCAATGTCTTCATGGATCTGGTGAATGGTCGCACAGATGCCGTGCTGATAGATGGCCCCATTGCCCAATATTACGGCGGCACCAACCCAGCGCTTGAGGTGGTTGGCCCCCCAATTGGCCGTGTGTCTTACGGTATTGCGTTTGGTAAAGGGCAAAATGCGGTGCTTAAGCAGCAGGTTAATGCTGCATTGGAGCAAATGCGCGCCGATGGCAGCCTGCACCGCATTTTGGCCCGCTGGCACCTGTGGTCGCCAGAAATGGTGGCGTTTACCAAAGACACAACCCAGCCAGACATAGCCCCTACAGAGTGGCAGCATTATGCAGATTCCGTGCACGAAGCCTCTGGCTGGCAGGTACGGTTTTGGCAGTATGTTGGCTTTTTGCCCCTGCTGGCAAAAGGTGCGGTGCTCACCTTGCTGGTGTCGCTTTGTGCTATGGTGTTGGCTGTGGCGCTGGGCTTAGCCTTAGCGTTGGTGCGTATGTACGGCCCTAAATGGGCAGTGTCGCTTGCAGCCCTGTATGTTGAGATTGTGCGTGGCACACCGCTGCTTATCCAAATCTTGTTTATTTTTTATGGTCTACCGCAATTTGGCATTAATTTAGGGCCGTTTTTGGCGGGTGTTATTGGTTTGGGCATGAATTATGCCGCCTACGAAGCTGAAAATTATCGTGCAGGGTTGCAGTCCGTTGCGCGTGGGCAAATGGAAGCCGCCCTTGCGCTGAACATGACGCACTTTCAGGCATTGCGTTTTGTGGTTGTGCCGCAGGCCTTCCGGCTGGTGATGCCAGTTATGACCAACGACTTCATCTCGTTGCTCAAAGACTCGTCCTTGGTCAGCGTTATTACCCTGACAGAGCTAACCCAAACGTATATCCGGCTGTCATCTACCTATTTTGACTATTTTGGAACGGGCCTGATGGTGGGCGGGGCGTATTTGTTAATTGGTCTGCCTTTTGTGCGGTTGGCCCGTATGGCTGAAAAAAGGCTGGCTCAACCCCATACGCGCAGAGAATAAAGTTGGGCACGCAGCGCCGCTCTGATGCATAAACGGCATGGCGGAGCAGTGTTCGTGTGCCTTGTGCGCCTGCGGGCCTTGAGTCAGATAAGACAAAAGTAACGTCTGTTGCTGCTTTAAAAGTCTGTCAGGTCTAAAAGGTGCGTACCGTATAACATGCCTGTTCTGGCACTGTGCGCTTCTGGAAAGATCGGAAGGACACGTTTTTAGTTTTTACCATAGTCGTTCCGGAACCGATGGATCTTCTTTCAGCCCTTCATAGCTTTGTCCGCGTGGCGGCCACAGGCTCTTTCTCCGCTGTCTCGCGTGAAACCGGGGTAAGCCAGCCAACAATCTCGCGGCATATTGCACTGCTGGAAGCGCATTACGGCACAACGCTGTTTGCGCGTACCACCCGCAGCCTTATGATGACCGAAGATGGCCGCAGCTTGCTACCGCACGCCTACGAAGTGCTGGAAATTCTTGAAACTGCCGAGACCGTTTTGGGCCGTAGGCGGGCATCTATTTCTGGCCTGGTACGGTTGGGGGTTACCACGGCTTTTGGTCTGTACCTGACCAAGCGTTTAGGCGAACTGCTTGAGCGGCACCCAGACCTGTCTGTAGAACTGGTTATGCGCGACTCCTTTGGAGATCTGGTAGAAGAAGGGCTAGATCTTGCCGTGCGGGTGGGTGACATAGCCGAAGGCTCACTTATTGCCCGCAAACTGGGCAGTGTACGTAAATGGCTCGTAGCGTCTCCGGCTTGCCTTAAACGGTGCGGCACCCCAGAACACCCGCGCGACCTGCCAGAATACCCCGCCATTGTGTATAACTATGGCGGCGGCCGCCAAGACTGGAACTTCTACCGCGAGGAAGAAGAAAGCGTTATTGCACCCTCTACGGTTTTTCGGGCCAATAGCAGCGAGGCCGTCTATTACGCTGTGGGGGCCGATATTGGTATTGGCCTTTTACCAGAGTTTTTAGTGCGGGAAGATGTTAAAGCAGGCAAACTTGTACGGCTCTTTTCAGATTGGAAAATACCCGTACTGCCGTTTTATGCAGTGCATACCGGCCCACGTACCCTACCACTCCGTACGCGCACCGTGCTGGATTTCTTGATCGAAGTATCTTCAGATGTTTTGAAAGAAGATCGCTAAAGGCCGCAGTGTACAAGGCGGCCTAAGGTTTATGCGGTAGCATGGTGCCGGGCCCAAGCGTCTGGCCAGCCGTTTGTTATAGTCATCAGTTTATACGAAAACTAAAAAAGGCGGGGCAATTAAGCTCCGCCTTTTTTGGCTGTGGTCAGTGCTTTAGGCCTTAACCATGAAAACCGGGGTCTGCTGCCAAAATGGCAGACCATGCCGTGGTGTCTAGCGTGCCGGTGTAGCCTTTACGTAATTCTGGTGTCCAATGTTGTAGCCAAGAGCTGGTGCGTTGCACAAAATCAGCGACATCGGGGGAGTTGTTCATACCCGGTTTAGACCAGTCTTCAGGTGCGCCGGGTATGGTTACGTGTTCACCTGCCTGTGCCGGGCTTACAAAAATATGCACAGAGGCAAAATCTACCCCGTTGCCAGATTTGCTTTTTTCAATATGCACCCAGCCTGCATCAACGAGCACAGGGGGTAGGGCAAAGCCCATCATGCTCAACCGTTGCAATGCGGGCGGAATAAACAGCGGGCTACTCACCAACCCTTGCAAGGCTTGGTTAGAGGTTATGAACTGGTTGTTGACCACCTTAATGGGGGCGGTCATCCAGCATTCAGTTCTGTTGCCGTCTTGGGGTAGGTCGCCTGCGGTAAAGTTAAAGGTGTTGTGGCACATATCCTGCCACATTTGCGTATCAGACGACGGCAGAGACTGCGTGGTGGCCTGTGCAATAATAAAGCCCGTTACCATGCCGCGTTCTGAGCGCACGTAAAGCGAGGTCAGAAGTTCGCCATGCGCCACGTCATCCTGATAATTCAATACAGGGTGCCAATGACCTGCGGGTAGAGGCAGTTGCCGCCCGGCAAAAGGGATAACCCCTTCAAGCTGGGCATCCATCGGTGGTTGAGAGACCATGCGGCGGCCTTGGTTATCGGCATCGGCCGCCTTTTGGGCGGCGCTCTCCCGGCCTAACATATGGCCAATTTTATCTGTGCCGCGTTGGTAAAGCGGCAAGCTGCGCTCCAGCCATGGGGCAGGAAACAACAGGGCAAAGGTGCTGCATACCCCGGTTAAAATAAGGGTAGTGCGCCACAGGGGCGCACGGCGCCATAAGCGGGTAAAAGCTGACATGGCGTATAATCTCAGGGTGTCAGGCGGGCGTGCATGCTGTCACTACTACCGGCAGCATCTGCCACTTTAGCGGTAATGGTGCCGTCATCATCTTTAATGATACGGATCATGGAGGCCCCTTGCTGGCGTGCCACAATAAGAGATTCGCTAATCATGTCCTCAATAGAGCGCACAAGGTCACGGGCAGATGCGCCATCCCCCATACGGCTTTGGCGGCGCATCACGTCTATCAGCAGGGCAGGGTCAATACCGCCGGTTTCTACTTTCAGGCCGTAGCTTTCAATCATGGCCTCAATTTCAAGGGCAGAAACGCGGGCAATATCTAGCCCCTTCAGAGCGCGGAACACAAAAATACGGTCAAGGCGGTTCAGCACTTCTGGGGCAAAGCCTGCTTGGCGCAAGGCTTCAACCGACTCGGCACGCATACGGTCGGGGTCGTCATGCAGGCGGTCGGCAATTTCGGTCAGGGCATCTGTTGCAATGTTAGAGGTCAGCACAAAGATGGCCCGTACAGTAGAAATCTGCTGCCCGGTTGATGCTTCGGTAATGTGCCCATCGTTCCATGCCGTCAGGAATTTCTTGAACACATCGGGGTGGGCTTTTTCAATTTCGTCCAGCAGCACCACGGCATCTGGCTTTTCTTTCAAGCCGCCGGTTAGTTTGCCGTAAGTATCAGACCCCACATACCCTTTGGGGGAGCCAAAAAGTTGGGTGGCAGCGTGGGGGCTGCTCATTTGGGTCATGTCAAAATGCAGCAGGGGCCGTTCAAGCTGGCGAGCCATTTGCTTGGCAAGATAGGTTTTGCCAGTGCCCGGAGGGCCTGCCAGCAAGAAAATACCAACGGGTTTGCCGCGTATCTGCAACGCAAGGCGGCGGCGCAGTTGCTGGGCAATATCTTCACACACTTGGTCTTGCCCAATAACGCGGGCGCGCAGGTTTGCGGCCAGTTCTTCGGCGTCAATTGTTGTTTCACGCTGTTCGCGCGCCAGCATTTCTTCCAGTGCGTTGCGGTTAGTCAGTCTGGCAAGAACATCCATCATCCACCCCCGTCGGCGTAATAAACCTTTGCGCGCAAGCCGCTCGGCGCGTGTTTCAAACAGCAGGCCACCCAGCGTGAGCAGGCCGCTTAGTGCAGCAATAACGGGCCATGCCGGTGCGCACCATTCCATGAAATGCGCCAAAGACGCGAAAGAAAGGTGCAGGCTTATGGCCATTTGAACACTGGCCAGCACCAAGAAGATAACCATCATTAACGGCATCAGCCGGTTGAGAGCAGGGAGTAGGCTCTTCATTGCGCAATCACCGTAAGGCCAAGAGACTCGCCCTGATGCATGACCGGCAGGGGCTGCGGCCCAAATAAAGTGACCACGCCTGCTCCTATGCCTGTCACGCCTGGATCTGATACGGGTAGAATATCGACGTTTCCGGCAATTGTAATTGGTAAAATCAGCACTGTAGGTGTTGGCTGCAATGCCACGGTGCGGTGTGTGGTGCCGCACACCACGCTGACTGTGCCGCCTGTGCCGGTTGCATCAAAAATAGGCATGGCGACCAAGCGCAGGTCACGCCGTTTAATGCCTGCCAAAATATCAGCCTGCTCTTTTTCAGAATACCCGGAAGATGCAAGCGCCTGCGCTGCTTTTTCCGGCGCAATAAGAGACATTTGCACGCCTATGCGTTGCTGCTCCGAATCGGCCACAGGGCTGGCATTTGTGTCTGCCCCGCCTAAAAGGCGCCCCCCCAAGCCAGAAAAATGAACACCCGCCCCGGCCAACAAGGTGCAGGTCGCTAAAATGATGCAGGCCGTTCTGAAATGAGAGGGTTTATCCTCTGGGTTCAGTTGCGGTTTGTAGGCGGGTTCAGGCTCTGTGCTCATAACAAATAGTCAGGCATAGGTCGGTGGCTCTGTGCAAGGTCTGAAACAGCAGGGTAGGGCTATAAAATGGCCGTGGCGTATTAATTTCTTTTTCACGAATCGGGCAAAAATAAGAGCAGCCTATTTTCAAGCCTTGCAGCGTAGCCTTGTATCGCCTACATGGAACATCATCCTTTCATCGTATCAGAAATTTGGGGGGTGGCCTTGACGGGCCGCCTTTTTTGCATTGGACGCTGACCTACCTACTCATTCCGGCCTAGAAGCCCGCCTTGTGGCCCTTGTAGCCCCAACGCTGGACGACCTTGGCTATGAAATTGTGCGTGTGGCGGTGCTTGGGCGCGAGCGCCCAACCGTGCAGATTATGGCCGACCGTAAGGACGGCACCCTAATAAGTGTTGATGATTGTGAGCGTATCAGCCGTGCAGTTGGCGCTGTGCTGGACGTGGAAGACCCTATTCCCGGTTTATGGACACTTGAAGTGTCTTCCGCCGGGATTGATCGTCCACTCACCCGCGCAAAAGACTGGAACCGTTTTGCAGGCCATCAGGCCAAGGCAGAGGTTTTGGTGCCAATTGACGGGCGCCGCCGTTTTGCGGGCGTTGTGCTGGGTGCCGATGCTGAAAATGCACGGATGCGCTTGGATGATGGAACGGAGGCCGTCTTGCCGCTGGCGGAAATACGCCGTGCAAGGCTGGTGTTGACAGATGCCCTGATTGAGGCGAGTGCCCAAATGGCCCGCCCAGCCGCCGAGGGTGACCAAGAAGAGCGCAAGGCCGGGGCAGAAAACCCTGCCGGGCGCAAGTTACACTGATCAAGCCGCCTGCTTTGGAGAGCTGAGAGTATGGATACCTCTGTTTCCCGTCCTGAACTGCTGCTGGTTGCAGACGCTGTTTCGCGCGAGAAGGGAATCGACCGCGATGAAGTGCTGGAAGCCATGGAGCAGGCTATCCAGAAGGCCGGTCGTGCCAAATACGGGCACGAAAAAGACATTCGCGCGACCATAGACCGTCGCACTGGTGAAGTGCGCCTGTCCCGCTGGACAGAAGTGGTCGAAAACGCCGAGAACGAGGAAACCCAGATTCCGCTGGCTATTGCGCGCAAATTTCAGCCAGAAATTAAAGCGGGTGAATATCTGGTTGACCCGCTGCCGCCTATCGATTTTGGGCGTATTGCAGCCCAGACAGCCAAGCAAGTTATTGTGCAGCGCGTGCGTGAATATGAACGCAAACGCCAGTACAACGAGTTTAAAGACCGCGTAGGCGAAATTGTGAACGGCACCGTCAAGCGTACCGAATACGGTAACCTGATGGTTGAAATCGGCTCTGCTGAGGCACTTCTGCGCCGCGATGAGTTGATTGCCCGCGAAACGTTCCGCAACTCTGACCGTGTGCGCGCTTACATCTATGATGTACGTGACGAGCCGCGTGGCCCGCAAATTTTTCTTTCTCGTACGCACCCTGCTTTCCTTGCAAAGCTGTTTGCACAAGAAGTGCCCGAAATTTATGACGGCATTATCGAGATCAAGGCTGTGGCCCGTGACCCCGGCTCTCGCGCTAAAATGGCTGTTGTGTCCCGTGATGCTTCTATCGACCCGGTAGGGGCGTGCGTTGGTATGCGTGGCTCCCGCGTGCAGGCTGTTGTGGCCGAATTGCAGGGCGAAAAAATCGACATCATTCCTTGGAGCCCGCAGGCTGCAACCTTTGTGGTGAACGCACTGGCCCCGGCTGAAGTCTCCAAAGTGGTGATGGATGAAGAAGCTGGCCGCGTTGAAGTTGTGGTGCCAGACGAGCAGCTTTCACTGGCGATTGGCCGCCGCGGTCAAAACGTACGCCTTGCAAGCCAGTTGACCCGTTGGGATATTGATATCCTGACCGAAGCTGAAGAATCCGAACGCCGTCAGGAAGAATTCCGTCGTCGCACCAACCTCTTTGTTGAGGCTCTGGACGTTGATGACGTGATTGCAAGCCTGTTGGTAACTGAAGGCTTCCATTCCATTGAGGAATTGGCCTATGCAGACCCCGATGAGCTGATAGGCATTGAAGGTTTCGATGAATCGGTGGTAAGTGAACTCGTACAGCGCGCTGAAGCCTATTTGGTGAAACAGGAAGAAAACCTGGATACCAAACGGCGCGAGCTGGGTGTGTCTGACGATATTGCGGACATGGGTGTCTTTACCAACCAGATGCTTGTGACTTTGGGCGAAAAGGGTGTAAAAACTCTTGACGACCTTGCTGATCTGGCTGGCGATGAGCTTGTCGAAATCCTCGGTACTGATGCCATTGAGGAAGATGCTGCCAATGAAATCATTATGGCAGCACGTGCTCACTGGTTTGATGGCGAGGGTGATCAGTCTTCCTCAACAGAGGGAGCGTAAGCCCGAAGGTTAACAAGGGCTGTTTAAAAGTGGGTAGTGATTTTTTGCCAGAAGCCGATCCCGAAAAAGGCCCCTTGCGCCGCTGTGCAGTAACACGGCAGCAAGGTATTCCAGCCGAAATGGTACGGTTTGTGGTCTCTCCCACCTCGGTCATAACCCCCGATCTGGATGGAAAACTGCCCGGACGGGGAATATGGTTGAGTGCCAAGCGAGATGTGATAGAACAAGCCCGCACACGCGGGGTGTTTGCACGGGCCGCGCGGTGTCAGGTACAGGTGCCCGAAGATCTGGCTACGCAAGTAGAAGCAGGTCTGCACCGGCGCATGATAGAGGCTTTAGGGCTGGCACGGCGTGCCGGGCAGTCTGTAAGCGGGTTTATGAAGGTGCGGGAATTGATAACACGCCAAAAGGCAGCCGTTATCATTCACGCATCGGATGGAAGCAGGGAAGAACTGGATCGGCTTATGTCGGGTGCCAGAGACCTCCCTGTCATTGAGGCGCTTTGCGTACAAGACCTTGCAAAGGTTTTTGGGCGGGAGCGGGTGGTAAACGTAGCATTGGTACCGGGGGCCTTGGCGTCCCGCCTATGTTGCGAGAATGAGCGTTTTTCGGGGGTTGCCCAAGGTGGCCCTCGGGTTCGTCGGACCTTTCCGGCGGATGGGTTTGAACAGGCGGGTCAATGAGCGAAGGCAAGGATCAGGATCAGGGCAAGGGGCGTTTGTCCCTTCGGCCAGCAGGGCGTTCAGACGTCGGGCGTACGGTTGATGCCGGGTCCGTGCGGCAGAGTTTTAGCCATGGCCGCTCCAAGGTTGTGCAGGTTGAGGTGCGCAAAAAGCGTGGCCCAGGTGCTGGCAATGGGGCAGGTGGCCGTGGTGCTGGCGGGCGTGCAGGGGCAGGTCGTACCCTGACAGCCGCCGAGCTGGCAATGCGCCAGCGCGTGCTGCAGGAACAGAAAAAAGCAGCTGAAGAAGCTGAACGGCGTGAAGCCGAACGGCGCGAACAGGAAAAAATTCAGATCCTGTCTGCTGCTGAAGAAGCACGCCGCCGCGAAGAAGATGAAAAGCGTGCAGTCGAAGCCGCCGCCGAAGCTGCAGCTGCAGCCGCGGCTGAAGAAGCTGCTGCTGAAGACGCTGACCGTAAGGCGCGCATTGACTCCATCAAACCGATCGAAGTCAAAGGGCCGGTGGTTTCTGCTGTGCCAATTCCGGGCGAGGTAACCCTTGCACCGCCGGTAAGCCGCCTTAAGCCTTTGGCCGAGCGGGCTATTATGCCTGCCAAGCCGTTGAAAGCTGCCGCGCCACGCCCGCAAGCTAAAGCTGCTGCTTCTGCTGCGGCAGAGCCGGGTGCAGCCGCACAAACACTGCGCCTGCGTGGTGGCCGTGCAGCCGATGGTGATGAAGAACCACGCCGTGGTGGCCCAGCTCGTAGGCCGAGCGGTGGTGCGCCCCCTCGTAAAAGTGCGGGTTCGCGTAAAAGCGATGGTGGTGGCCGTCGTTCCGGTCGTATTGACGTGCAGGCCGCCATTGAGGGTGATGACGACAAGACGCGTTCACTCGCCTCTGTGCGCCGTCAGCGCGAGCGTGAGCGCCGTCAGGCTGAGCTAGAACGCCTGCGTGCAGACCAAGTGCGCGTTGTGCGTGACGTTGTGCTGCCTGAAACCATCACGGTTCAGGAACTGGCAAACCGTATGGCCGCCCGTCAGGGTGAGGTCATTAAAGCGCTGATGAAAAACGGCGTGATGGCAACGGTAACCCAGACCATTGATGCTGATACGGCAGAACTGATCGTTGAAGAATTCGGCCACCGCGTGCGCCGTGTTGCTGAAAGCGACGTTGAGCTCGGCATTGAAGGAACGCAGGACGAACCTGAAGAACTTCAGCCTCGTGCTCCTGTTGTTACCATTATGGGCCATGTTGACCACGGTAAAACCTCTCTGCTTGATGCCCTGCGCACAACAGACGTTGCCGCGGGTGAAGCTGGTGGCATTACGCAGCATATTGGTGCGTATCAGGTAACGCTCGCTTCTGGCGCGAAAATCACGTTCCTTGATACACCCGGCCATGAAGCCTTTACGGCAATGCGTGCCCGTGGTGCCTCTATTACAGACGTGGTTGTGCTGGTTGTTGCCGCAGACGATGGCGTGATGCCGCAAACAATTGAAGCCATTAAGCATGCAAAAGCTGCTGATGCGCCCATCATTGTTGCCATCAACAAAATCGACAAACCCGGTGCCAACCCAGACCGTGTGCGTCAGGAATTGCTGAACCACGAGATTGTTGTGGAATCTCTGAGCGGTGATGTGCAGGACATTGAAGTGTCTGCCAAAAAACGCGAAGGCCTCGACAAACTTGAAGAAGCCATTCTGCTCCAGGCTGAAATTCTTGACCTGAAAGCCAACCCGAATCGTTCGGCTGAAGGTGCAGTGATTGAAAGCCGTCTGGACCGTGGCCGTGGTTCTGTGGCGTCTGTGCTGGTGCAAAAAGGTACACTGCGTAAAGGTGACATTGTTGTTGCCGGTGCTGAGTGGGGCCGTGTGCGTGCGCTGGTTGATGACCGTGGCCGTCAGGTTTCTGACGCAACACCGTCTATGCCGGTTGAAATTCTTGGCCTTACAGGCGTGCCCTCTGCTGGTGCCCCGTTTGTTGTGGTCGAGAACGAAAACCGTGCCCGCGAAATTTCTGAGTTCCGTCAGCGTAAGCTGAAAGAGCATCAGGTTGCAGGGCAGGTTGCAGCACGTGGTACGCTTGACCAGATGTTGGCCCGTATTCAGGCGGGTGAGCAGAAAGAAGTTGCTGTTCTGATCAAGGCAGACGTTCAAGGCTCTGCTGAGGCCATTCAGGCTTCTGTGCTCAAACTGGCGCATGAAGAGGTGGGTGTACGCGTACTTAACGCTACGGTTGGCCAGATCACGGAAAGTGATGTGCAGCTTGCCAAGGCGTCTAACGCGGTCATTATTGCCTTTAACGTGCGTGCAACGTCTCAGGCACGTACCCTCGCCCAGCGCGAAGGGGTGGATATCCGTTACTACTCAATCATCTATCAGGTAACTGATGATGTTGAGCAGCTTGTTCGTGGCAAAATTGCTCCGAAACACCGCGAAAAATTCCTTGGCTACGCCGAGATTCGTCAGGTGTTCAACATTACCAAGGTTGGCAAGGTGGCTGGTTGCTACATCACAGAAGGCGTTGTCAAACGCGGCTGTGGCGTGCGCTTGCTGCGTGACGGTGTGGTTATTCACGAAGGTGACCTCAGCCAGCTCAAGCGCTTCAAAGACGATGTCAAAGAAGTGGCTAAAGGCTACGAATGTGGTCTTTCCTTTGCAGGGTATAACGACCTGCGCGAAGGCGACGTGGTTGAGTGCTTCGAAAGCGAACTGGTGCCTGCATGAGCCGCCGCAACGGATCAGGCAAGGCAGGGTTGAACGGGCCGGCGGGGTATCTCGCCGGTCTTTCTCCATCGGGGCCTTCTCAACGCCAGTTACGGGTGGGGGAAGAAGTCAGGCGGGTTTTGGCCGAGCTTTTTGCACGCACAACCTTCCGTGACCCCGAGTTGGCCGATACCGCAGTAACTGTTACTGAAGTACGTCTTTCACCCGACTTTAAGCATGCTACGGTTTTTGTGGCACGTTTAGGCCGTAGCGATGTGGATGCTTTGCTGCCCGGCCTTAAACGGGTTGCCCCGTGGTTGCGCACGCAAATGTCGCATAAGCTAAGGCTGCGTGTGGCCCCAGAGCTGCACTTTCAGCCAGACACAACACTTGATGAAGCCATGCACATGGATGCGCTTCTTAAGTCTCCTGATGTGCAAAGAGATATTGCTGCTGCACAGCCAGAAGACGATGAGGAAGACTAAGTTTTTTCCTTATTAGAGCGCTTACCTTACCAAGCAGTACCTAGGGCTCTGCACGCAGGTAAGAAGCGCATAAAGGTTCCAGTTTGCGACACCCTGCCCGAAAAGATATTCTTTTCAGGCAGGGTGTTTGCGTATGGGGCTTAGCCTTTCCAGCCTTGTACAACGGGGCGAATGGCAAAGTTGCTTTGTATGCGTACAACACCGGGCATGCGCGAGAGTTCTTCTTTATGAATACGCTCGTAATCAGACATATCCTGCGCTTCTACACGGAGCAGATAGTCTGCATCGCCGGTCATAAGGTAACATTCTTTTACATCGGCGCACTCTTTTACGCGGCTCTCAAAGCGGCGTAGGCAGTCTTCTGTTTGCCGCTCAAGGGTAATTTGCACAATAACCGTGGCCATAGAGAGGGTGGCGTTACGGTCTATAATGGCGCGGTAGCCTTGTATAACACCTTTTTGTTCCAACAACTTAACGCGGCGCAAGCAGGCTGAGGGAGAAAGCCCAACCTTTTGCGCAAGCTCAGCGTTGCTCATGCGGCCATCGTGCTGCAATTGGCGCACTATAGCGTCTGTTACTCGGTCGAAGATCATGTGGTTAATCTCGGCATTTTTGAAATATTATACGAATAATTTGCCGTATAATGCATAATTATGCGACAGATCAGCAGGATATTCCATAGATATCCTGATAAAGTTTTTATATCGAAACAGTATGGGGTACTGATTCAATGTCTCTGCCGGTTGTTGCCTCGTGGCCTGCGCATAGGGCTGGTGCCGTTCTTACGATTGATCTTGGCGCTATTACAGAAAACTACAAATTTCTGGCCCAAAAAGTGCAGGGGGCAACATGTGCTGCTGTCGTTAAGTCTGATGCCTACGGCCTAGGGGCCATACAGGTGGCGGAGGCTTTAGAGCAGGCTGGAGCTAAAGAATTTTTTGTTGCCCATGTTGATGAAGGTCTTGCACTGAAACCTGCACTTTCGGCTCAGGCGCGCATTACGGTGCTACACGGTGCCCGCCCGCAGGCCTTGGCAGAGTGTTTGCAAGCCGGTTTGCGCCCTGTGCTTAACTCTTTGGAGCAGGTGGCAGAGCTCAAAGCATACGCCCATAGTACTGGCCAGCAGCAAAATGCTGTTTTGCAGCTTGATACGGGTATGTCTCGTTTTGGCCTGTCTGGGGCAGATGTTGCGCTCTTGGCTGAAAGCCCTGACCTGCTGAACGGTATTTCGCTGTCTTTGCTTATGAGCCACCTTGCTTGTGCAGATACGCCGCAAGACCCGGCTAACGCGCAGCAACTGGCCTGCCTGTTGCGCTATGCCAGTGTTTTGCCCAAGGCTCCGCTGAGTTTGGCGGCGTCTTCTGGTATTTTTGTGGGGCAAAATTTTCACCAAAATTTGGTGCGGCCCGGTGCGGCCCTCTATGGCGTGGCCCCTAACACGCAAGGCCCTAACCCCTTACAACCAGTAGTGCGTTTACAGGCCCGTGTGCTGCAAACACGCTACCTGAAAAAAGGTGACCGGGTTGGCTATGGCCTGACATGGCAAGCCAGCGGCCCGTGCCGCATAGCAACGTTGGCTACCGGCTATGCAGATGGTTTTGCCCGCGCCGGGGCGACTACCGGGTGTGCTTGGTTTGAAGGCCATAAACTCCCCATTCTGGGCCGTATTTCTATGGACTCCCTAACCGTTGATGTCTCTGGCGTGCCAGAGGCAGCCTTAGGGGCAGAGACTTTGGTTGACCTGCTTAACGACCAATACGGCGTAGATGATGTGGCCAAGGCAGAAGGCACAATTGGCTACGAAATTCTTACCTCACTGGGGCGGCGCTATCATCGCGTGTACCACAACCAGCCTTCTCCAGTCTGAAACTAACAAAAATAAAGGGCTCTATTTATGAAAGTTCTTGTTTTAGGTGGCGGTGTTGTTGGGGTTACGTCGGCTTGGTATCTCGCACAGGCAGGGCATGAGGTTACGGTTATAGACCGCCAGCCCGAAGCGGGTATGGAAACAAGCTTTGCCAATGCTGGGCAGGTTTCTCCGGGGTATTCTGCTCCGTGGGCTGGGCCGGGTGTGCCTGTAAAATCTGTTAAATGGTTGATGATGGCGTACCGGCCATTTGTGTTTTGGCCTATGCCAGACCCCCATTTGTGGAAATGGCTGTGGCAGATGCTCGAAAACTGCACCACAGAGGCTTACGACCGTAACAAGGGCCGTATGGTGCGCCTTGCTGAATATAGCCGTGACGTGATGTGCGACCTGCGTAAAGAAACAGGCATTACTTACGATGACCGGCAGCAGGGCACTTTGCAGGTTTTTCGTACACAAAAGCAGCTTGATGGCGCTGCGCTCGATATTGCTGTGCTTAAGCAATATCAGGTGCCCTATGAAGTGCTTGACCGCGAGGCCTGCGTAAAAGCCGAGCCGGGGCTTGCAGAGGCCGCGCATAAAATTGTTGGTGGCCTGCGCCTACCGGGTGATGAAACAGGTGATGCATTTAAATTTACCCAGACACTGGCTGGCATGGCTGCAAAAGCAGGTGTGAAATTTCTCTACAACACCAAAATTAAACAGATTTTGTCTGACAATGGCCGGGTTACGGCGGTTGAAACCAGCCGTGGGGTTATGACAGCAGACAGTTATGTGTTGTCATTAGGGAGCTTCTCTCCCGCATTGGCGCGGCCTTTGGGTATGGATTTACCAATTTACCCGGTTAAAGGTTATTCGCTTACCGCCGATATTACAGACGCAGCCCGTGCCCCGGTTTCAACCATTATGGATGAAACCTTTAAAATTGGCATTACCCGTTTGGGTAACCGCGTGCGCGTGGGCGGTACGGCGGAGCTGGCAGGCTTTAGCCGCCGCCTGCGCAAACCTCGGCGCGAAACGCTGGAACATTCTGTAACAGACCTGTTTGCTGGGTGTTGTGATGTACCGGGCGCTTCTTTCTGGACAGGCCTGCGCCCTATGACACCCGATGGCACCCCTATTATTGGCCGTACAGGGCTTGAAAACCTGTTTTTAAACACTGGCCATGGTACATTGGGTTGGACAATGGCGTGCGGCTCTGGCCGAGTGCTGGCAGATATTATGTCTGGTAAAAAACCTGATATTGCCTACGAAGATCTGAACGTTTTTCGTTACGATCTCTCTTAATTCTGGCATTCCCTTCATCACGTTGGATCGGCAAAACTCTGGGGTTAGAAAATGGCCCCAGAATTTTTTGCGCTTGGGCCAAATGTCGTGTTGAGGCCCAACATACTTTCTGTTCGGTCTTGCCGTATGCCGTATGCCGTATGCCGTATGCCGTATGCCGTATGCCGTATGGGGCCTAGCACCCTGTGATAGCTGCCCAGCAGGTGTCTTGTGGCGGCACGAAATGTTTTTACGTGCAGAAACTAAGAGTATGTCCGCTTTAGGCGTAACCATTTGACGTTGCTTTTAAAACGATGCAGGGCAGAAACGTTATACTGTCATGGCTATGACATGGAACTGCCTATTTTGCATGATGAAACAGCATGCAAATCTGTGGCAAAAGCCTAAAGGGCATACAAAGAGGGGCATACGGCAGAGGTTATGAGAGTAAAGACGTTTTTGAAAAAAATGCGAACCCCGGCTGCTATGCCGTTTTCTCTTTTTTCCCGCACCGCTTTGGCCGGTATGGGGGGTGCGGCTTTTGCTTGTGGTGGGGTTTCTTACGCGCATGCCGCCCAAAGCCAGCCTGCTACAGCACTGGCCCCAACAGCTCTCCCCGCACAGGTGCCCGCACCGCCTGTTGCACAAACCCCCGTTGATTCTGCCAAAGCGTTTATTTTGACATCGTCAGATACGCAGTTGCTTGAAGACCTTGAGCACCGCACGTTTTCTTGGTTTTGGGACGCAGGCAGCGCCAAAACCGGCTTGGTGCCAGACCGTTACCCGTCTGACCAAACGCAAGCGAGTGTGGCCTCTATAGGCTTTGGCCTGACGGCTTACGGTATTGGGGCAGAGCGGGGCTATATTACACATGCGCAGGCCGTACAGCGCACCTTAGTGACTTTGCGCTACCTCAAAAGCCTGCCGCAAAACGATACGCCCAATAAAGCTGCGGGCTTTCATGGTTTTTTCTATCACTTCTTAAACCGTGAGACCGGCTTACGTTTAAACCCGGATATTGAGCTTTCCAGCATTGACACAGCCTTGCTTATGCAGGGTATTTTGTTTGTAGAAAGCTATTATACAGCCAATACCCCAGCAGAGCGTGAGATTAGGCATTTAGCCAATGCCCTGTACCAAGATGTTGACTGGCCGTGGTTATGCCGCCCTGACCATAGGTTAAGTATGGGCTGGTCGCCTGAGCATAAATTTCTGCCTAATTATTGGGAAGGGTACAGCGAGGGCATGATGGCCTATGTGCTGGGCCTTGGTTCTACCCTGCACCCCTTGGCGCCGTCATCATGGCAGGCATGGTTGACCACAAACGACAAACGGTGGGGCGAATATTACGGCCAAACCCTGCTCAATTTTGCACCGTTGTTTGGGCACCAATATACCCATTCCTGGATTGATTTTAGAGGTATTCAGGACGACTGGAACCGCCAAAAAGGCATAGATTACTTTGAAAACAGCCGCCGTGCCACGTATGCACAGCGCGCTTATGCCATAGCAAACCCCGGTAAATGGCAGGATTACGGGCCAGAAGTCTGGGGCCTTACTGCAAGCGATGGCCCCGGTGAACTAACAGAAACCGACAATGGGCTAACGCGCCATTTTCTTTCGTATTCTGCGCGTGGGGCAGGGCGTGATTACACGCAAGATGATGGCACCATTGCCCCTACCGCCGCAGGTGGCGCTGTAGCATTTGCTCCAGAAATTGCCGTGCCTGCCTTACGGGAAATGAAGCGCCGTTACGGCAGCCGTATTTATGGGCAATATGGCTTTGTTGATGCCTTCAACCCCAGCTTTCACCATAACAACCAGCCTTTCTGGTCAGACACGGCCTATCTTGGCATTGATCAGGGGCCTATTTTGCTCATGCTGGAAAACCGGCGCAGTGGCTTTGTGTGGTCTGTCATGAAGCGTAACCCGGCTATTAGAGCCGGGCTTGAGCGGGCAGGCTTTAAAGGTGGCTGGCTTGATGAGGTAAAAAAGCAGGCTGGCACAGCAACGCCCAACCCGACCACAGCAACCGTTAGCCCGGCTACCGCAACACCTTAAACGGGTGGTGAACTCCCTTAAAACCAAAGAGCCTGCACGGGTTTACCCTGTGCAGGCTCTTTGGTTTTTTAGCCTTGGTAAGACGCTATTTCTATCAGGTTTTGGTCTGGGTCGTGGCAATAGACAGAGGTAAGCGGGCCTAGCGCACCTAAGCGGGCAATAGGGCCTTCTACAATGCTTACGCCACAGGTTTTAAGGTGGTCTACAATATCATCGCTGGTAACAGCGGTTACAAAACAGAGGTCATTACCGCCGGGCAGGGCGTGTACGGCTGTGTCCCATCCGGTGGCGTCTTGGGGGCGCAGGTTTAGTTTTTGGCCACCAAAACGCAGGGCTGTGCGGTTATTACGCCCGTATTCCTCGCGCTCCATACCCAGCACACGCTGGTACCACGAGGCTGAAATTTCAACGTCTCTCACGGTCAGGACGGCATGGTCCATTCGGTCAACGGTAAAGCGCATGAAACGCAAGGCTCCTCTGGTTGGCCCGCCCTGTAAGCCGGACGGGCTGCTGCATGGCTCAGCTTAACTCAGCGTAGAAGTCATTGCCTTTGTCGTCGATAACAATAAACGCTGGAAAGTCTTCAACTTCAATTTTCCAGACGGCTTCCATGCCGAGCTCTGGGTATTCCAGCACTTCTACCTTACGGATACAGTCTTGGGCCAAGCGGGCAGCGGGGCCGCCAACAGAGCCAAGGTAAAAACCACCATATTTCTGGCAGGCGTCTTTGACAGCTTTGGAGCGGTTGCCTTTGGCCAGCATAACAAAAGAGCCGCCATGCGCTTGCAGTTCAGACACGTAAGAGTCCATACGCCCGGCAGTTGTGGGGCCAAAAGAACCCGTAGCCATACCTTGTGGGGTTTTGGCTGGGCCTGCGTAGTAAACCGGGTGGTCTTTAAGGTATTGTGGCAGGTCTTCGCCGCGGTCTAGGCGTTCTTTAAATTTGGCGTGCGCAATGTCGCGCGCCACCACCACGGTGCCGGTTAAGGCTAGGCGGGTTTTAACCGGGTATTGAGACAGCTCTTTGCGAATCTCATCCATTGGGCGGTTAAGGTCAATTTTAATGGCATCGCCGCCCAAATGCTCGTCTGTGGTTTCTGGCAGAAAGCGGGCTGGGTCGTGCTCAAGCTGTTCCAGAAAAAAGCCATCTGCTGTAATGCGGGCTTTAATCTGGCGGTCTGCTGAGCACGAAACCCCCATGCCAACCGGCAGAGAGGCCCCGTGGCGCGGTAGGCGGATAACCCGTACATCGTGGCAGAAATATTTGCCGCCAAATTGTGCGCCAATGCCGAGTTTGCGGGTTAGGCCCAGAATTTTCTGTTCCATCTCTACATCACGGAAAGCATGGCCCGTGGGGCTACCGCTGGTGGGCAGGCTGTCGTACCAGTGGGTAGAGGCCAGCTTGACTGTTTTAAGCGTTTGCTCGGCAGACATACCGCCAATAACAATAGCCAAGTGGTAAGGCGGGCAGGCAGAGGTGCCCAAGGTTTTAATTTTTGTGTCTAACCACTCAAGCAGCTTCTGCTCAGACCCCAGCAGGGCGCGGGTTTCCTGAAACAGGAACGTTTTATTGGCAGAGCCACCGCCCTTGGCCACAAACATCAGGTCAAACTGTTCATCGTGGTGGGTGGCGGGGCTTGCAAAAATATCGCACTGCACTGGCAGGTTGGTGCCGGTGTTTTTCTCTTCAAACATGGAGAGAGGCGCCATTTGCGAATAACGCAGGTTGGTGCGGGTGTAGGTTTCAAACACACCTTTAGAGAAGGCTACTTCCTCATCGCCTTCAACCCACACACGTTGGCCTTTTTTACCAAACACAATGGCCGTGCCGGTGTCTTGGCACATAGGCAGCACGCCGCCCGCAGCAATGCAGGCGTTTTTGAGCAGGTCTAGCGCCACAAAGCGGTCATTGTCCGAGGCTTCGGGGTCTTTGAGAATGCTGGCAAGCTGCTCAAGGTGTTTGGGCCGCAGGTAATGGGCCACTTCATGAAACGCCTGCGCTGTAAATTCAGTCAGGGCTTCTGGCGTAATGTGCAAAATGGTTTTGCCGCCACAGTGCGATGTGCTCACACCTTCAATTTCTACCTTACGGTAGGTGGTTGTGTCTTCCCCCAACGGAAAAATGGGGGAGTACGTGAAGGCAGGCACAGGCGGGCGGGGGGGCTGGCTGTTCATGTGTGCATCATCTCCATGGCCGCGCCCCCGTGGTATTTTAAGTGGGGGCTTTAAGCGGGTGATGGCCCTTTCTTACGAAAAGCGTCAAGGCTCACAACCTGAGAAGAGGCATCACTTTCTGCTGTGGGCTCTGCTTCTTCGGTGTTTTCTTCTGCCTCTGGGGTGGTTTGGGGGAGTGTTGCCGCTTCATCAGCGGAGAACTGCATGCTGAGGTGAATGGCAGGGTCTGCAAAGCCGGTAAAGGCCCCAAACGGAATAACCAGAATAGACCCAACACCCCCAAAAGACAGGCCAACAGACACGATTTTGGTGTCGTAATTGACGTTCAGATCCCAAAACTGGTGCTGGAGCACAATGGTCATTTCATGGGGGTATTGTGCCCGCAGGCGGGAGGGAATTTCTACCCCCGGCAGGTCTGTGCGAAATGTCAGGTAAAAGTGATGCTCACCAGACAGTCCTTCACGGCCGACATAGTCAAGCGCCTTGAGCATGACATCACGGTAAGCGGCTTCCAGCCATTGCTCGTAAGGCAGTTGGCTTTCGGGGGGGAAGGCACCGTTTTCTGGGGTGTTGTCGTGGTCATCTGCCATGGCAGCTCTCCTGTTTGGCACACCGGTAAGAAAAACCCGGGTTTGTTCGTCTACGGTTGCTGTCAGGCATGCGGCAAAGGAGAAGCAAGTGCAAGTGAGGAGTGCATGTTTCTTCAAAGTAAGCATAAAAGCACAAGGGTTTTATGCGCCTGCGCTTGCAGGCCATGCGGGGTAAAAAAATAAAGGCAAAGTGGGAGGGCTTCTGTTGCCCGGTGCCCTCCCGAACCGCGCTTATCGCTTATGCAGCGACAGCGAGCACCTCAGTGTTATCATTGGCACTTGTAAGTTTAGCCCGATAACGGCGGTACAATGCCGGGCAAAAAGAAGGTCTTTACCACGCGTGTCGAGCCTGTTTCGTCCCCATCTGTCCATGCCCCTAAAGGCCGGATTTTATGGTGGAGACGCCGGGTACTGCCCCCGGGTCCACTACGCTTATTCCACGTTCCGTTTATCGCCATAGCCAAGGGGCAAGCCCCTCCTGCACTGCCAAACATAAGTGCCATAAGGCCGGATTGCAAGAGGGTACATGTAAAGTGTGTGCAGGGCGGCAGTTATGGGGTGCGGCGCTGCTTGGCGTGGTGCTCGGCGAGTATAAGCAGGCGCTCTAGGTCTTTGGTATCAATGTCAAACACGTCGTCTGTGGCGTTAAGGGCAGAGACGATGTCTTCATGCTTTAATCCCGCTTCTTGCTGCGTTTGCAGGGGTACGGTTGGGGCGCGGTGGGGGTAGCTGTGCCCGCTAAAGCGGTGAAAGAGCATACCAACCCCCACAAGAATACTGGAGTTTAAACAGACTGGTAGCAGCGGGAATGTTAGGTCTGTGCTGAAAGGCAGGGTATTGGGGTGCAGCATAACCGCTGTGAGTGCTGCGGCACCGCCGGGTGGGTGCAGGGTACGGCTTGCGGCCATAAGCACAATGGCAAGGCCCACAGCAAGCCCAGCCGCCAGTAATGGGTTGGGTATAAGCAGACCTATGGCAATGCCTATGGCGGCAGAAAGGGTATTGCCACCAATAACAGCCCGTGGCGTGGCAAGCGGGCTGGCCGGTAGGGCAAAAACCAGCACGCTAGAGGCACCAATAGGGGCCACAATGGCTGGCAAGGTAGCGGGTGTTACCAACCCGGTTAAAACAAGGCAGGCCATAATGCCGCATACCGCCCCTAACCCTGCCAACATAGCATACGGTGCGTTTTGTAAGGCCGTTTTGACGCGCGTAAAATATGCAAAAAAATTAATCACGGCAGTGCTCATAAAAAAGCAAATTAGAAAGTCTTAGCGTCATAGCAACGCGCGGCGTGCTTGTCTGGTTTGCAGCCGTAAAAGATGTGCGAGAAATGCTTTTTATTGTGGGTGTGTTGTTATGTGGTGCCACAGAGAGGGGTTATTAGTCTTCGTGTGGTATGTTCACGCTTCTTCATTTGTCCCGCTTGTTCTGTGTCTGTATAGGGTGGGGCAGACTTTTGTATGGCGCTAATTTGCCTGCTTTCAATGGGGGAACACCATGTCACTGACCGATGCACAGCGTGCTGAAATAGCCGCGCACGCCAAGGAAACGAGCGCCACGCGCCGCCCGACCGTTCCCGCCCTTGAAGCTATGCTGTACGAACCCCAAGAAGTGCTCGACCACGGCTTTTTACGTGTTATCGATTATATGGGCGATGACGCAGCCGTTGTGCAGGCTGCCCGCGTGTCTTACGGGCGTGGTACCCGCAAGGTGTCAGAAGATGCCGGGCTTATTCGTTACCTTATGCGCCACCGCCATTCTTCTCCATTTGAAATGTGTGAAATCAAATTTCACGTCAAACTGCCCATCTTCATTGCCCGCCAGTGGATTCGCCACCGTATGGCCAGCGTGAACGAATACTCAGCCCGCTATTCTATTTTAGATAGTGAGTTCTATTTGCCCGCCCCAGAACATATGGCGGCCCAGAGCGAGGTAAACCGCCAAGGCCGTGGCGATGTGCTGGGCAGCGAGGCCGCAGCAGACGTGCTGGATATTTTGCGTAACGATGCCATGCGCACCTACAGCAACTACGAAAAAATGCTGGATACAGACGAAGGCTACGGCCTAGCGCGTGAGCTGGCCCGTATTAACCTGACCCTGAACACGTACACACAGTGGTATTGGAAGATAGACCTGCATAACCTCATGCACTTCCTTGCTCTGCGCCTAGACCCCCACGCCCAGTACGAAATTCGGGCATATGCGGAGGTCATGCTGAAAGTGCTGCATGCCTGGCTACCTCAGACCGCAACCGCGTTTGAAGAATACCGCCGTGGCGCGGTAACATTCTCTGCCAGCATGATGAAAGTTGTGCGCCGTATGCTGGCTGGTGAAACTGTAGAGCGTGAAGGCACAGGCCTAAGCAAGCGCGAATGGGATGAAATGATGGCCACCCTTAAAGGTTAAGGGTAGGCCAGAAGCAGAAGCAGAAGCAGAAGCAGAAGCGTGGCGCGGCTTTAATTAAGCGCCACGCATAGGGGCGTCATGCCGCAATGTGCGTGAGAGCAGGTTACCTAAGGCTTGCAGCCCCGTTACCAAAACAATCAAAACAGCCACAACACCCAGCATAACCGTGGTGTTAAACCGCTGGTAGCCATAGCGTATGGCAAGGTCACCCAAGCCACCGGCCCCAATGGCCCCCGCCATGGCAGAAGCCCCGACAAGGGTAACCAACGTAACCGTAAAGCCTGAAATAAGGCTTGGCAGGCTTTCTGGTAAAAGCACGTAGCGCACAATCATCCATCTGGTGCCGCCCATGGCTCTTACGGCTTCTATCAGGCCAGAATCGACTTCCTGCAAAGAGACTTCGGCAATACGGGCGAAGTATGGAATGGCCGCAACAGAAAGCGGTACAATAGCAGCCTCTGTACCCAAAGACGTACCCGCCACAATGCGTGTGAACGGAATAAGCAG
This sequence comes from Acetobacter orientalis, assembly GCF_000963965.1. GTDB lineage: Bacteria > Pseudomonadota > Alphaproteobacteria > Acetobacterales > Acetobacteraceae > Acetobacter > Acetobacter orientalis. The sequence continues at coordinate 83,885 of NZ_BAMX01000007.1, read as the reverse complement.
CACCAGCAGAATAATAAACGGTACGGCGCGCACGGCATCAATTAAAAACCCAAGGGGCCGGTTGAGCCATGGCATACGGCATAACCCGCTTGGGCCGGTAAGGGTTAAAAATACTGCCAAAGGCAGGCCACCCAACACGGCAATAAAACCAGAGGCCAGCACCATTTCCAGCGTTTCGCCGGTGGCGCGCAGTAGCAGCTCAAGAATAAGACGCGACATAGCCAGCTCCCTTAACAGAAGAAAGGGCATTGTCTGGTTTCAAAATATCTGCCGGGGGGCCGTCGGCAACAATTGTGCCTTGCTCAAGCACCAGCACACGGTGGCCCAGTTGGCGCACAACGTCCATTTCATGCGTAATAAACACCAGTGTTAGGCCCAGTGTTTTATTGATTTGGTTTAACAGGTCTAGAATAGACGTGGTTGTTTCTGGGTCTAGGGCCGATGTTGCTTCATCGCACAAAAGTAAAGCGGGGTTGGCGGCTAAGGCGCGGGCTATGCCAACGCGCTGTTTTTGGCCACCAGAGAGCAGGGCAGGGTATTTACGTGCATGTTCTTCTAACCCTACAAGGTGCAGCAACTCGGCCACGCGTTCTTGCCGCTGGGCTTTGGGCATACCAGCAATTTCAAGCGGTAGGGCAATGTTGGCTGCAACCGTGCGTGAAGAAAGCAGGTTGAAGTGCTGAAACACCACGCCAATTTTACGCCGTAACAGCACAAGCTGTTTTTCTGGTAAGTGCGCTAGGTCTTGCCCTTCAAACAGAATGCGGCCTGTATCAGGCCGCTCCAGCGCGTTAAGGCAGCGCAGCAGGGTAGATTTACCAGCCCCAGAGCGGCCAATAATGCCCACGCTTTCACCTGCTTGCACGGTAAAGCTAATGTCGCGCAAAACAGTATGGCCAGCAAAACTCCGGCTTATCGCTTCAACAGCAAGCAGGGTCATGACCACGCTGGCACAATGGCCCCGTGGTACACATCAAGCAAAATTTGGCGTACGTTGGGCTGGTGAAAAGCCTCAACCAAGGGCGCAACCCACGGTGCGTTTTTATCGGCCTCGTTTACGGCAATAAAGCAAACATAAGGGTTGTTTTGCAGGCTTTCTTGGCCAATGCGCTGTTTTTCAAGGTCTATGCCAGACTTTTTAGCCCACTCGGTATTAATAACCGCGGCATCTAGGTCGGTCAGAGTGCGGCCTACAACGCCTGCATCTAGCTCTTTTACTGTAATGTTGCGGGGGTTTTCCGTAATATCTAGCGCGGTTGGGGTCAGGCCTGCATCAACGGCAAGTTTTATAAGCCCGAGCGTTTGTAAAAGCAGCAGGGCGCGGCCTTCGTTGCTGGGGTCGTTGGGTACGCCAATTTTAGCGTTTTGCGGTAAGTCTGCCAAAGAGTGCCAACGGCTGGAATATAGGCCAATAGGGGCAAAGTAGGTATTCCCTACCGGCACAATATGGAAATTGTTGGCGTCGTTCTGGGCCTTTAAAAACGGGCCATGCTGGAAAGCGTTTGCGTCCAACTCGTGCTCATAAAGGGCTTCGTTTGGGGCGTTATAGTCAGAAAACGGGGTGAGCTTGAGCGTAAGCCCCGCTTTGGCCGCATTTTGCGCGACCACATGCCACACATCTTCATCTTCCCCAGACATAATGCCAATGCGCAGGGTTTGCGGTGTTGCGGCATACCCAGTGCTGCACAGCAAAGGTGCGCTGCCAAGTAAAGTCAGAGCAGACCGACGGGAGAGGAGAGAAGAGGACATGACGCGCCGCCCCAAAACAGGAAAACAACAAAGAGAATATAACGGAGTGGAGTGATTGAATGTAAGATACTACCAATGTCAAGAGAACTAACACCTATGGCAGAGTATAACACGCCTTTGTCTGTGGAATATCTTGTGTCTTTCAGGCCGCATTCTTCACATATTTGCCATGTTGCAGCAGGTAGGAAACTCTAGGCGGTGTCTCGCTCTATAAAAGAGTTAAAGTACCTTTAAAGCGGGGCAGGGTGTGTCACTGTCAGTTGGCTTTAAAACCGAATGGGATTGAAAAAATGGATATTAGAAAGCACGCCGTTATAAAGCCTTTGTGTTTGGCCGTTATGGGTGTTGCCTGCTTGGCCACCAGCACCTTAGCAAGAGCAGATAGCCTGCGTGAGCAACAAACCGCCGCCTGCAAAGGAGACGCGGTTAAACTCTGCACTTTGGCTATTCCCAACGAAGAAAAAATTACCAAATGCATGGAAAAGAAAAAAGATAAGCTCAGCCCCAAATGCCGTGCTTTTTTTGACAAAGGCCTAAAAGACAAAAAAGCGTCAGAGAAAAAATAAGCTAAGGCCTACTAAGCCCAGCACACAGGGTCTACCCCGCCGGGTTAAAGCCGGGCGGGGTAGGGTGGGCCTTAGCCGTCTAATTTGGCAGCCAAAGCCTGCCGTGTTGCTTGGGCAATACGCTTAAAAGCCTGCGCGGCTTCGCTTTCGGGGGCGCTGGCGACAATAGGGGTGCCGTCATCGCCACTGCTGCGAATAGCGGCCAAAAGCGGCACTTCGCCTAAAAACGGTACGTTCATGGCATCAGCTTCTTTGCGGGCACCGCCGTGGCCAAATAACTCTGTGTTGTGGCCACAGTTGGGGCAGCAGAAGTAAGACATGTTCTCTATCAGGCCCAGCACAGGCACTTTCATTTTCTCAAACATGGTTACACCGCGGCGGGCGTCAATTAAGGCAATGTCTTGCGGGGTAGAGACAATAACAGCCCCTGCCAAAGGCACTTTTTGCATAAGAGAGAGCTGGGCGTCTCCGGTGCCGGGGGGCATGTCTACCACCAGCACGTCTAGTGGCCCCCAGTCTACATCGGTCAAAAACTGGTTAATGGCCCCCATAACCATAGGGCCACGCCAGATCATGGCCTGTTTTTCATCTACCAGCATACCAATAGAAACGGCTTTCAGCCCCCATACCGGCACAGGTTGCAGGCGGCCTGCGTTAACCTCTGGTTTGTTGGCAGTACCCAACATGCGGTGCAGAGAAGGGCCGTAAATATCGGCGTCAAGCAGGCCTACGTTTAGCCCTTCTTGGGCCAAAGCCACGGCCAGATTAGTGGCCGTGGTAGATTTACCAACCCCACCTTTGCCAGACGCTACAGCAATAATGGCTTTTACGTTTGGTAATACAGGTGCGTTGGGGTCTGCTGGTGGGGCGCCACCAAAGGGGCGGTGGCCTGCACTGGCTGCCGGGCGCTGTGGTGCGGGCTGTGGCGGGGCGGCAGGCCTGTGGGCGGTAAGAATAATGGTGGCATCTTGCACGCCGGGTAACGTTTTTAGGCGTTCAGAGGCTTGGTCACACAAGGGGGAAAGGGCACCGGCCTGCGTGCGGTCTACCCCAAGGGCTACCGAGAGTTTACCCTGCTCCAGCCGAAAGCCTTCAAGTTTGCTAAGCGCTAGGAGAGAGTGGCCAGAGTGCGAATCATGCACTGAATCCAAAACCTTGGCGATGTCATCATGGTGTGGTGTGGGGGGAGTTTGTGCCACTGAGTAGGATCCTGCGTTGGGGGAGAAAGAAAGCGTCTGTGCTCATGTGGCAGCATTAACGGGGGCTTTCCGTCAAGGGGGTGCTGTGTTTTGGTGCCTTTGTTCTGCCAACGAGACAGCGTAAAGAGAGTAAGGCAGGGCCAAAAGGGTTGGGCCTTAAACGCACCATAAAAAGGGTATGTCTGGTTTTATGATGGCTCAGCACGATACGCACATTACTGCGCACAGGCCTGTAGCCACCCCTCCGGCCCAACCGTCTGCTGCCCCTATCGGCAAACCCCCTACCAGTGGGGGCCGAGACCACAGAATTGACGCCATGCGAGGCGTTGCCCTGTTGATGATGTTTGTAGACCATATTCCCCAAAGTTTGCTCAACCGCTTTACCATGCGCAATGTGGGCTTTGCTGATGCGGCAGAGGTCTTTGTGCTGCTGGCTGGCTATGCCTCTTGGTTGGCTTATGGCCGGGGCTTTCGGAAATACGGCATAGCAGAGTGCCTCAAGCGTATTTTTAAGCGGTGTGTGCAGCTTTATATCGGGCAGGCCATTATGGTGTTTGTCTCGGTGCTGAGTATTCGGCTCTGGCGGCATTATACGCCTGTGCCGGTAGATTTTTTAGAGCCTGAACTGGCCCACGGCCTAAGCTGGGTGTGGCGTGTCATGATGTTTGACGCACTGCCGAGCAACCTTAACATTTTGCCGCTTTATATTGTGCTACTAGGCGGCTTTCCGTTGTTTTACCTGCTTATGCGCACGCACCGCTCTTTGGCGCTGGTGCTTTCTGGTGCGTTATGGATGCTGGTTAATCTTGACCCGGGGCTAAATTTCCCAAATTGGCTCGACCCCGATGGCTGGTATTTTAATCCGCTGGCATGGCAGTTTCTGTTTGCTTTGGGTGTTGCGGCCTCAGCTGAAACAGAACGGAGGGGGGCAGACTTCCCGCGGATAGACCTTTTGGTGGCGGGCTGTGTGCTCTACCTTATGTTTTCAGCCTTGCAGGCGTTTCCGTGGGCGCAGTGGCACCTGCCAGATATGCGGCCCTTTGGGCAAATGATGACCCCCGAAAAAAGCTGGCTCTCGCCGCTTAGGTTGCTGGATGTCATGGCTATTTTTTATCTGGTGCAGTCTTCAACTAAAGCCAGAGCATGGGCGGCGCACTCGGCCAGTGGCCAAATTCTGGCGCGTGTTGGGCGCCATTCGTTGGAAATATTTGTGGTGGGCACCTTGCTAGACCTTTATGCCCGCTTGGTTTTCAATACCTTTGGTGATGGGCTGTTTTTGCAGGTGCTCATTAACGTAACAGGCCTAGCCATTTTGTTTGCCCTTGCTGCATGGCTGGACAAAAGGCGCAGCCGTAACCGCCAGCCTATAACAGCCAAAACCTAACCCTAAGGCACAAACGCTGCAAAAAGCTGACGTGCCCGCCATATCGTGCGATAGTCAAAGTCCTGTCCGTTAAGACTAGTGAGAGTGATTTAGCCCATGCGTCTGCCCGTTCGCCTTTTTTGTGCTGGTTCTCTGTCTTGCCTATTATTGGCGGGGGTTTCTGGTCCGGTTACCGCATGGGCTGCGGGGTCTGCTGCCATACCGCCAGTAGCACCAGCACCAGCCACTGCACCGGTGGTCAGTAGCCGTGGCGTGCCAGACAGCTTTGCAGACCTAGCCGCACGTCTGCTGCCCGCTGTGGTGAATGTTTCAACCACCCAAACCGTTAAAAGCGGTGAAGCAGACGATGATGAAGACGGCGAGGGGGAAGACCAACTGCCCCAGATGCCCAATTTTCCGCAGGGCTCACCTTTCGAGAAGTTTTTTCATGACTTCATGAACCGCCAAAACAGCCCCGATGCGCCGCCACGGCGTATGCAGGCGTTGGGTTCTGGTTTTATCATAGACCCCGCTGGCTATATCGTGACCAATAACCACGTTATTCGCCATGCCGATAAAGTAACAGTTACCCTACAAGACAACACGGTGTTAACCGCCAAACAAATTGGCCATGATGACCGCACAGACCTTGCTCTTCTTAAAGTAGAAAGCAAAAAGCCACTGCCTTTTGTAAGCTTTGGCGACAGCGACAAACGCCGCGTGGGTGACTGGGTGCTGGCTATTGGCAACCCATTTGGCCTGTCTGGTACGGTTACGGCAGGTATTATTTCCTCCCGCGGGCGTAATATCGACCAAGGCCCGTATGACGACTTTATCCAGACCGATGCCCCCATTAACAAAGGCAATTCCGGCGGCCCCTTGTTTGATATGGATGGTAGCGTAATTGGCGTAAACACCGCCATTTATTCACCTTCTGGCGGGTCTGTGGGTATTGGTTTTTCTATTCCCGCTAACGAAGCACGGGGCATTATTGAGCAACTGCGTAAAACCGGCAAAGTGTCGCGTGGCTGGCTAGGGGTACGTATTCAAAACGTAACCCAAGATATTGCTGACGGCCTTAACTTAACGCCAGCGCGTGGCGCATTGGTTGCCGGGGTAGAAAAAGACGGCCCCGCTGCAAAAGCTAAACTGCAAACGGGTGATGTGATTCAAACTCTCAATGGTACAGCCATAGAAGGGAAAGCCCTGCCGCGCCTTTCTGCACAATTGCCCGTTGGTACGGTGGCGCATTTGGGTGTGTGGCGTAAAGGTAAGGTGCTAGACCTGCCTGTAACCATTGGCGCTTTGCCTGAAACCGCAGCAGAGCCAGAGAAAAAAGCCGAACAAACCCCCAAAAACGCCAAAGATGTAAGCTTTGCAGCCCTTGGCTTTAGTGTGGGCACGTTAGATGACGCTGCACGCCAAAAATATAACCTGCCAGCCGGGCAAAAGGGTGTGGTTATTACAGCGGTAAAAGAGGGCGGCCTAGCCTCTGACCGCGGCCTGAAAGAAGGCGATGTGGTAACAGAAATACAGCAGGCAGAAGTAACCACACCTACAGACCTAAAAAAACGTATTGAAGCGGCCCAGAAAGCCAAGAAAAAGTCTGTGCTCTTGCTCGTGCATGATGCAGACGGCCTGCGCTGGGTGCCCTTTCCCTTAAGCGGAGATGACGCACAGTAACGCCACGACAAGCGCTAAACGCGTGCATACCCCTGCTTTTTTCTTCTCGCTGCCGTGGTTAGGTAACGCCACGGTACGCCAGACCATACGGCTGCTTGTCTCTGTTGCGCTAGCGGGCTTGGTGGCGTGGCTTACCAATTTGCAAGAGCCTGCATGGGCGCTCATTACTGCTGTTATTGTTACCCAAAGCAGCATTACCGAGACCATGTCCAGCGGGCGCTACCAGCTTGTGGGTACGCTTATTGGGGCGGCTGCTAGCACCGTACCCATTACGCTTATGCTGCTGCATTGGCCGTTATGGCTAAGCTTTGCCGTTGCATTTGTGCCGCTGTCGGTACTGGCGTCATGGCGGCCCAATACGCGTATGGCGGTTGTAACTCTCATGATTGCAACCCTCTTCCCAACGCAAGATGACCCCTACCTGCGGCCCGTTGAGCGTGTGCTCTCCATTTTGTTTGGGGTGGGTGTATCTATGCTGGTGTCTTATGTGGTGTTGCACGAGCAGGCCCGGAGGGACGCTTTCCGCAATGCGGCACAGACCGTGCGTAAAATTGTAGAAATTTTGGAACACGGCCTCAAGCAAGACTTAGACTGGCCAGCACTGCAAGATTTGAGCGATGACTGCACCACCTCCTTGCGCAAAGTGCAATCTGCCGTTGAAGAAGCACGGAGGGAGCGGTGGAAACCGCTAGAACAGCGCGACCCCATGCTGGCTGCACTGCCCAAAACATTACGCCAGTTGCAAATGGATAGCGTGGTGGTAGCCCGCGCCCTTATGCGCCCGCCTAAAGGTGTGGCCGCGGCTCTTCCAGACCAAGGGGAGGAAGACCTGCGCGCAGGTATGAAGCGAGGGTTTGATTGGATTATTAGCCGCTGCGAGGCCGAAGCCGTTGCCCGTACAGGCGAGGAATACCGCGTAGCCGCCGGTATTATTAGTGCTCTCCCGCGTGAAGATGACCGTGATGATGAGATTGTCAGCTTTGTGCTGAACATTCTGCGCGCAGACCTCATCACATTTATCCGCTTGCTGGGTGAAGACGATACGGAGCGGGCCTAGAGGTTGTTTTAAATAATAGGGCAGGCCACATCTAATGCGGCACGTTGGGCCGCGTAGAGTGTTTGGGGCCGTATAAAATGCTGCCTATTTTGGGCGCTGCTGTATTTGCTTACGCTAACAGTGTCTGGCCTGTGCAGGTGTGGCAGAAAGCCGTTTGTTTACCCGTACAAATAGTCGGCAAGGCCGCAAATGTCAAACGGGTTTGCTGCCAGAGCAATGTTTGTAAAAAACACATTTTGCCAACCCCGCTTTAAAGTTGTTGGGGGCGCCCCCATGTAAAAAAGGCACCATACTCTTTTAGGGGTGTCTTAGTCGGTTGGGCACAGGGCAAAGCCCCTATGTGCAGCAAGAGACATGACGCAAGCCGCCTGATGGAGTAAACCTGAACCCGGCGCCTTGACCTTTCAAGGCGTACAGACGAACGCAAGGATAGTCAGTTATGGCAAAATGTCTTTCTAAATGCCCAAAATCTCCCTGTGCACGCGGCCTGCTGGTCGTTGGCCTTATTGCTACTGTTGTTTATTTTCTGCGTAAAAAGAAGTGCTGCAACTAAGACTGCGCATTAAGCCCGGCCACGCCCTTGGCTTTTACGCTATGGGGCTTGGCCCGGTGCAGTGTTGCAAGCCCGTCTGATTTGGTCAGACGGGTTTTTTTTATGGTGTGCAGCGTACATAAATGCGCAGTGGCTTGCGGTGCGCAGGTTGGGTTGCCTTTACACAGACAGGTGTTTTTTGTGGCAAAGCAATGCGCCGCGTAAGGGTTGTGTTATCGTGCGGGCGTTGTATCAAATAGTACCATAAACCGTGTCTGGGGCCACCCGCCGTTCAGACTGATTTGAAAAAAGGAAAAGGGCGTTGCAGTCTCTCGTCTCTCGTCTTGCTTCTCTGGCCGCTGGCTCCGTTGCGGTATGTGCTCTCACTGTTGGCGGCGTGAGCGCTGTTTCTTCTCAGGGCCATGCTCAGGCGTCTGTGCTGCTTAAGCACCAGTCTGCACAGGCTGTGGTTGAAACAGTAGACCACACCGCCCGCGAACTGCTCCTGCGTGAAGGCAACGGCCATCTTATCACCATCGAATATGGTTCTGCTGTGCGCGACCTGCCGCACGTTAGCCCCGGCGATAAGCTGAGCATTAGCTTTGTTGAAACACTGGGGGCCGATCTTGCCCAGCCCGGTAGCCCACTGCCCGAATCTACGCTTACAACAGCGCGTGGTTATGTGCATGGCCACCCACGGGGCGTTATTGCGTCTTTCCGCCGTGAGCGCGCAAAAATTGAAACGATCGACCTGCCAAGCCACACGGTGTCTTTCGTAACAGAAGACGACACCTCTCACATTGCCGTACTGCGCACCAAAGCCATGCAAGACTTTCTTGCAACGCTTAAAGTGGGTGATGTGATTGATATTACCCGTATGGAATCTATCTCCTACATTATCCAAAACGACACCGTGGCACAGCCAGCCGCCCCAGATGCAACGGCACCGGCCGCGGCTGCACAGGCACCTGTAACGGCTCCGGCTCCTGCTGCGCCTGCTACCGCTCCGGCAACAGCACAGTAATTTTTTCTCCGCTTTTGTCGGGTTAAAAGTAGAAAAGCGCCCCTTTGTCGGGCGCTTTTTTATTGGCGGGTACCCTAAACCCTTAAGAGTCACTATTTTAGCCGCCAAATTTGCACCAGCTATGGGGGGGTGGAGCCTGCTTCTGTGCGCTACCGGGCAGCAGGCATTGCGTAAACAATGCATGACTTGCACGCCCACTCAGCGTAAGACCCCTAGTTACAGATGTACCCATTAAGTGGGGTAGCTGTTAGCCGCCACGACCTATCAGGTTATGAGGAGTTTTTTCATGCCCACACCCCAAGCACCCCAGCCAGCTTTTTTGCGCAAGGTTGAAGAGCTTAATGGTGGCCGCTCTATTTGGGCCAACTTGGGGGCTTTCTTGTGCGTGCTGGGTATGATGGGGGCCGCAAACTATATCTGCAAATTCGCATTGCATGCCGATATGTCTTACGTGCTGCGTATTTTAGTTGTTGCTATGGCCTGTTATTTTTTTGTGCCGCCACTTGTTTTGTGGCTATGGCGGGGCCGGTCATAAGCCCGTCAACCCCTATGGCTAGAGCGCTTTGAAACCCTGCAAACTAGATTGTTAGCGAGAGCTAGGCCCAGCAAGAGGGGCTGGTAGTGCAAGTTGGGTAAAAGTGCACCGCCGCCCTGGTAGGGTAGAGGTTAGGGTATATCTTCAGAAAACGCCCCCAAAACACCAAAGTATTTTGGGGGTAAAAAAGGTTAGCGTGGTGTGCGGCGGGTAAGCTGGGCTACATCACGCACAGCACCGCGTGCGGCACTGGTTGTAAGGGCGGCGTAGGCTTTTAGGGCGTTAGACACAACGCGCTCACGCTTGGGCTGCCATGCGGCATCGCCTTTTTCGTCCATTTTTTCCCGGCGGGCAGAAAGCTCACTGGCAGGTACTGCAACGGCCAGTTTGCGGTTCGGGATATCAATTTCAATAATATCGCCTTCTTCAACCAGCCCAATGGTACCGCCTTCTCCCGCTTCGGGGGAAATATGGCCAATAGACAGGCCAGAGCTCCCACCAGAAAAGCGACCATCTGTAATAAGGGCGCATTTTTCAGCCAGCCCCTTAGATTTAAGGTAGCTGGTGGGGTAGAGCATTTCCTGCATGCCGGGGCCACCTTTTGGCCCTTCATACCGGATCAGCACAACATCACCGGGTTTGATCTGGTCGGTCAAAATGGCAGACACAGCGGCGTCTTGGCTTTCAAAAATGCGCGCGGGGCCAGAGAAGGTTTCAAGCCCAGCAGCCACACCGGCAGTTTTTACAATAGCGCCATCTTCGGCAATGTTGCCGTATAGCACGGCCAACCCACCATCTTTGCTGTAGGCATGCGCCCCATCTCTAATGGCCCCAACAGCTTGGTCTGTGTCCAGCTCTTTATAGAGGCTAGCCTGCGAAAACGCTTGCGTGGTGCGTACCCCCCCCGGTGCAGACCGGAAGAAAGTGCGGGCTTCGGTTTTGCTTTCACCTTCAACTCTCCGAATATCCCACTCCGCCAGTGCTGCACTGACAGAGGGTGCATGCACCATCGGAATATCGTTATGCAGCAGGCCCAAGCGGTCTAGCTCGCCCATAATGGCCGGAATACCACCAGCGCGGTGCACATCTTCCATATGCACATCTGGGCGGGAGGGGGAGACTTTGCACAGGTTGGGCACGCGGCGCGAAAGCTGGTCAATGTCCTTCATGGTAAAGGGCACGCCGCCTTCATGCGCTGCAGCTAACAAGTGCAATACCGTGTTGGTAGAGCCACCCATGGCAATATCTACAGACATGGCGTTCTCAAATGCGCTCATGGTGGCAATATTGCGGGGCAATACGCTGGCATCGTCCTGCTCGTAAAAACGGCGTGCCAGGTCAACAATGCGTTTGCCTGCCTGTTCAAACAGGCCACGGCGGGCCGCATGCGTTGCCACAAGGCTGCCGTTACCGGGCAAGGATAGGCCAAGCGCTTCTGTCAGGCAGTTCATGGAGTTGGCGGTAAACATACCAGAGCAGGAGCCACAGGTGGGGCAGGCAGAGCGCTCAATGGTTTGCGAATCTTCTTCGCTTACGCTGGGGTTGGCCGCTGCTACCATGGAGGTCACAAGGTCGGCACGCTGCTCAATATCGTTCAGCGTTACGCGCCCGGCTTCCATGGGGCCACCAGACACAAAAATGGTCGGAATATTCAGCCGCATGGTGGCCATAAGCATACCCGGCGTAATTTTGTCGCAGTTGCTAATACAGACCAGAGCATCTGCGCAATGGGCGTTCACCATATATTCTACGGCATCGGCAATGAGTTCGCGTGAGGGCAGGCTGTACAGCATGCCGCCATGGCCCATGGCAATGCCGTCATCTACCGCAATGGTGTTAAATTCGCGGCCAATACCACCGGCTTCAGCAATGGAGTCGCACACAAGCTGGCCAAGGTCTTTTAGGTGCACATGGCCGGGCACAAACTGCGTGAAGGAGTTAGCAACGGCAATAATTGGCTTGCCGAAGTCAGAATCTTTCATGCCTGTTGCGCGCCACAAGCTGCGGGCGCCTGCCATGTTACGGCCGTGGGTGGTGGTGCGGGAGCGGTAGCCGGCCATTGCGGGTCTCTCTGGTTTGGTCATGGTTCACACAAGGGGGCTGAAATCATACAGTGTGATCCCAGCGGTCGTCGGGCCACAGTGCTGCCGGGGCAGCGTGCGGGGGGTGCACCTTACGGCACAAAGGTCGTTCTGTCAGGTGGCATCTGCGCTCTGGGCTCTATACACTTATAATACTACAATTTTGTGACAAAAGTTGCTTTATAAGAGCGTGTGGCCAACAGTTGGTTGCAGGAGTGCTGGGGGTTCAGTATTGCTTCGAACGCCCGATTGCAGATCGGAACGGAGTGCAGATGGACGGATCCACACAGCAGCCTGCCCAGCCGACTGTGGCGAAAGCACGCCACAGCGGTAGCCTAACAGGAGACCCCCTGTTTAAGGCGTTGGCTATGGCAACAGGTATTGGCGTATTGCTAGTGCTTGGCGTTATTATTGCCGTAATGGCTATTGGCGGTATACCCGCCTTTAAAGCCTTTGGCCCCGGCTTTCTGTTTTCTGCCGTCTGGAACCCCGTTACCCAACATTTTGGTGCGGCAGCCCCAGTTTTTGGTACTCTGGCCAGCAGTGCCCTTGGCCTGCTTATTGCCGTACCACTGGCATTTGGCACAGCGTTCTGGCTTACCGCTTTAGCGCCGCCCGCTCTGTCTTCTGTTATTGGTATGGCGGTGCAGCTTCTTGCTGCGGTGCCCTCTATTATTTTTGGTATGTGGGGCTTTTTTGTGCTGGTGCCGCCTATGGCGCATTATGTGCAACCCACGGCCCGCCACTTGTTTGGCCATATACCGGGTCTTTCTGCGCTGGTTGCAGGCGCACCGTTTGGCACAGGCTTGCTTACGGCAGGGCTTATCCTTGCCATCATGATCATGCCGTCCATTACCGCCGTTATGCGGGACGTGTTTGTGTCTATGCCAGCCGTATTGCGTGAAAGTGCTTATGGCTTGGGCGCTACTCGGTGGGAGGTCATGCGGCAGGTTGTGCTGCCGTGGTCTCGGCAAGGGGTTGTGGGCGGCATTGTGCTGGGTATGGGCCGTGCAATGGGTGAAACCATGGCCGTGACCTTTGTTATTGGCGATAGCAACCATATTGGCTGGTCTTTGTTTGCGCCGTCCAACACCATTGCATCTCTTATCGCGCTCGAATTTCCCGAAAGCCCTGCAGGTAGCCTTAAACTGGCGTCTCTCATGGCGTTGGGGGCCATTCTTATGGCCATTTCTTTCATAACCCTATGGTGCTCACGCATGTTGCTGGCACGGGGTGAAGCACAGGCAGGAAAACGCTGATGGCCAGCTCCCCCCCCGCCTCTTCCTTATCTGTCTCTGGTAAATCCCGCTCTCGCGCCCTCCAGCGCAAAGCCATGGATCGTCTGGCAACAGTATTAAGCTGGTGCGCAACCTTTCTGGTCGTGTTTGTGCTTGGCTCCATTTTATGGACACTGCTTAAAAACGGCTTACCCGGCCTTACTGCGGCCCTGTTTACACGCTCTATGGGGGCACCGGGGCAGGGCGGTGGGTTAGCTAATGCTATTGTTGGCAGCATTTTACAAACTGGCCTTGCCATTTTGCTTGGTGCGCCAGCAGGTCTTATGACCGGCATTTATCTGGCCGAGTACGGCAGTCATAGCCGTTTGGCACGCGCTGTGCGCTTTGTGTCAGACATGTTGCTGTCTGCGCCGTCTATTCTTATCGGCTTGTTTATCTATATGGCCCTAGTGGCCCCCCTTGGGCACTTCTCAGGGTTTGCAGGCTCTGTGGCACTGGCAATTCTGGCTATGCCCATCATGGTGCGCACCACAGAAGACATGCTGCGCCTTGTTCCCCTTTCCATGCGCGAAGCCGGTATTGCGCTTGGTGCGCCCAAATGGCGTGTCATTTTGTTTATCTGTGTAAGGGCTGCACGGGGCGGTATTATTACCGGTGTTCTGTTGGCTATTGCCCGCGTAGCGGGTGAAACAGCACCCTTGCTCTTTACCTCTTTGGGTAACTCAGAGTGGTCTTTGGACATGCGGCGCCCCATGGCCAGCCTGCCGGTGGCTATTTATCAATATGCTGGTTCTGCCTATCAGGACTGGATGCAGCAGGCATGGACAGGGGCCTTATTGGTTACCTTGGGCGTGCTGATCATTAATATCGTGGTGCGTATTGGCATCCGCGGAGGACGGACATGAACGGAGAAGCCGCGAGCGGCACCATGCAGGCCGGAGCATCTGGCACCCCTCAGGTAGATGAGGCTGCCCGTCCACTTGCTATTCAGGTGCGTAACCTCGATTTTTACTACGGTAAAACCCGTGCCCTGCATAACATCTCGCTCGATTTTCCAGAGCGGAGCGTTACAGGCATGATTGGCCCGTCAGGGTGTGGTAAATCTACGCTGTTGCGTATTCTCAACCGCATGTACGACCTCTATCCCGGCCAACGCGCAACGGGTGAGGTACTGTATGATGGCCAGAATATTCTCGCCCCGGGCGTAGACCTTAACCTGCTGCGCTCGCGTATTGGCATGGTGTTTCAAAAGCCAACACCTTTCCCTATGTCTATTTACGACAATATTGCCTTTGGCATTAGGCTGCATGAGCGCGTGAGCCGCTCAGAAATGGACGGCCGTGTTGAAGACGCCTTGCGCCGCGTTGCATTGTGGGCCGAGGTCAAAGACCGGCTGCAAGCCAGTGCAACCGCTATGTCGGGTGGCCAGCAGCAGCGCCTGTGCATTGCCCGTACCATAGCCACCCGGCCAGAAATTATTTTGCTGGACGAGCCAACCAGTGCGCTAGACCCGGTTTCAACCGCGCGTATTGAAGAGCTACTGGATGAGCTTAAAGGGGACTTCACCATTGCTATTGTTACCCACAATATGCAACAGGCGGCCCGCTGCGCAGACCAAGTAGCGTTTTTCTATTTGGGCGAACTGGTAGAGGTAGACAGCACCGCACGCATGTTTACCACCCCGCGTGAAAGCCGCACGCAGGATTACATTACCGGCCGCTTTGGCTAAAGAAAGAGGGCAGAGTTATGGGCACAGAACCAGCACATACCGTTACCCGCTACGACCAGGAGCTTGACCGCCTGCGTGGCATGGTTGCCCGCATGGGTGGCCTTGTTGAGCGCCAGACCGCACAAGCCATTGCCGCCGTTGTAGACCAGAACGAAGAAGCCGCTCTGGAACCCCCAGAGCTGGACGTTGAGGTCGATGCGCTAGAGCGTGAGGCCGAGGCATTGGCTATTCGTATTTTGGCACTACGTGCCCCTATGGCCGTTGACCTACGTCTTATTATTGCGGTGCTAAAAATTACCGGCGATCTGGAACGCATTGGCGACTACGCATCGTCCATCGCGCGCCGTGCCCTTAAGGTAGAACCGCTTGATGGGGCTATGTCGTTTAGCGCTCTGCGCAGCATGGGCCGCTTGGTGCAGGAAAACCTGCATAAAGCCATAGATGCCATGGCCTGCAATGATAGCGAACGCGCCATGGAAGTCTGGAACGCTGACACGGCGGTGGATGAACTCTACACCGCCATGTTCCGGGAACTGGTTACGTACATGATGGAAGACCCCCGTAAAATCGGGCCGTGTATCCATTTACTGTTTGTTGCCAAAAACCTTGAACGTATTGGTGACCACGCCACCAATATTGCCGAGCGTGTTTATTACGCCGTAACGGGCGAAATGCTGCCAGCAGTACGCCCCCGTGGCGGGGCTGCCCGTAAAGGGGCGCAGCTCTAAAATTTTGGCTAGGGGCGCGTTATAGCCCCAAACCTTACGGCTTTCTTGAGACTATATAAAAACACCCCTGTGCAGCACTAGCGCAGGGGTGTTTTGCTAAATATTGCTAGGTCTGGGCATAAGCCCGAAAACCTAAAATAAAGCGTGCGTGTTAGAGCCTCAGAAAAAAGCAGGGGCGGTTGCGCAACGTTACCGCCTCTTTGCCTGTTTTTGTTTCAAGGGCCTTTAAAAGAAAGCCCGAGTTGTGCGGCAACCTGTGGGTTGTTGGGCAGCATGCTTATTCCGGCAATAAGCGCCATAACAGGCACAGGCTGTGCGGGTTTTACTGTAAGAGTAAGCGGGCCTTTCCCTGCATGGGGCAGATAGGCTGCAAACTCTGCCAATACAGGCGAAGGCATAGGCCCGTGTGGTGCAAATTGGGCTTGCAACTGGCTTGTTAGCTCTTCTGGTTTCAAGCCACGCGCTTTGGCAGATGCCGCCACTACGCGGGGTACAAGCCCGCTATCTCTATACGTTATGGTCATAGCGCGTATGGGCATGTCGGCTGCACCGGCGCTGAGCAGGGTGCTGGTATCGGTCTGCCCAAAATCGCCA
Source organism: Acetobacter orientalis (assembly GCF_000963965.1). GTDB lineage: Bacteria > Pseudomonadota > Alphaproteobacteria > Acetobacterales > Acetobacteraceae > Acetobacter > Acetobacter orientalis. The sequence continues at coordinate 67,807 of NZ_BAMX01000007.1, read as the reverse complement.
CTCAGGTCTAGGCGGCCCATATCTTTGCCGTTTAAGCGGAATTCTTCTACATGCAGGGTGTTGGCTTTAAAGTCGTGCGTGTCGTCTAGCAGCAGTGAGCCTCTAAACCGGTCATACCCTAAAGCAGGCAGAATCGAGAGGTTAGGCACATCAGGCCAAAGCTCTAGACCATCAAGGCTTGAGACTTCTTTTTCCGCATCATCAGTACGGGTTGCGTGCGAGCGTAGGGTAGCAACATGCAGTAGCGGCGTTATGCCTTCTATTGCCATGTCCTGCACCTGAATATCTCGGGTACCATTACGCGGGGTATAAGGCTGGCCCGTAGAAAGGCTGGCATACAGCCCAGCCAGATCCAGCCCGTCAATAAGCACAGAGGCTGCTTTAATACGGCGCTGCGGCGCAACATCGGTAGAAAGCTGTACGTTTTGCGCATCAAGGCGGGACGGGGCATTGCCGCCGTAATCTTCTACCAGCACAGCGCTGGCTGAAATGTCAGACTGTAGGCTGCTAATAAAGCCATGCAGCTTGCTGGCTTTGGCGTGGTGTATTTCAAGCCCTTGGGCGGCAATGCCCTGCGGCTCATCAGCTTTGATGGGTAGGGTCACGCCTTCAAGGTTCAGCGTGTCTAGGTGCAAGCTGCCTGAGGGGTCTGCTAATTGAAAATTATGGAAAGTTAAGGTGCCGATTCGGCGGGTATTGTCGCCACTGGTGGCGGGTTTGGAAATTTCGGCCTCATCTGCCGTAATGGTTTCTGGCCCTTGCCTTAGCACCAGCCCATCAAACTTCACGCTCCTGCCTAGTAGGCCCGGCCATGCCTTTTTATAGGTCAGTGCGCTATCTGGCCCCAATGTCTGCCTAAAACCGTCAATGCTTTTTTCAAGCATGGCGTGCTCGGCATGATGGGCGCCAAACCAGCCCAGGCAGGCAAGGGCGGCTAAGCCACCAACAGTAACAAGAACGTTCTTCTTCACCAGCGGGAAATCCTGCTTGTTTTCACGAGAAATTTTTCAGCTCCAGACTCCTTTAGTGCACTGAAGGGGGAGGCCGCAAGGGGTATAACGGTATTATGTTACCAGAAGAAAAACTGCTGAAATATTGGCCATCAACGCCAATTTCTCTTGACGAAAACGTAGCAGCCCCCCATAAGGCCCCATCTTTACAAGTCTACAGTCTTAACGGAATCATACTCTATGAAGACCACCCTCTCGCTGAAACCTGCGGAGGTGACGAAGAACTGGATCCTGATCGATGCCGAAGGCCTCGCTCTTGGTCGTCTTGCTGTCATCATCGCTAACCGTCTGCGCGGCAAGCACAAAGCCCAGTTCACACCACACGTTGACTGCGGCGACCACGTTGTTGTCATCAACGCTGAAAAAGTGGCTCTGACAGGCAACAAAGCTGGCCAGAAGCTGTTTCACTACCACACGGGTTACCCCGGCGGTATCAAGACTCGCACCATTGCACAGCGTCTGGGTGGCAAAAACCCTGACCACGTTGTGGTTAAAGCTGTTGAGCGCATGATCACCCGTGGCCCGCTGCAGCGTCAGCAGATGCGCAGCCTCCATGTTTATGCTGGTGCAGAACACCCGCACGACGGCCAGCAGCCTCAGAAGCTGGACGTTGCGGCGCTGAACCGCAAAAACGTTGTTAACGCGCAGAAAGGCTGAGCATCATGTCTGAAACTCAGGAACGTACAGGCACGCTGGCAGATCTGAAGGGCGTTGTTGCAACCGCTCCAGAAGCACCTGTTTATGAAGTCAAGCGCGATGCGCAGGGCCGTTCTTACGCAACCGGTCGTCGTAAAGACGCAGTAGCACGCGTATGGATTAAGCCCGGCAAAGGCGACATCACAGTTAATGGCCGTCCGGTTGGCACCTATTTTGCTCGCCCGGTTCTGCGTATGCTGCTGACCCAGCCTTTCCTTGTGGCTGACCGTTACAACCAGTTTGACGTTGTCTGCACCGTTACCGGTGGCGGTCTGTCCGGTCAGGCTGGTGCAGTGCGTCACGGCATTAGCCGTGCACTGACCCACTACGAACCCGCTCTGCGTAGCATCCTTAAGGCTGCTGGCTTCCTGACCCGTGACTCTCGTCAGGTTGAACGTAAGAAATACGGTCGTGCAAAAGCTCGTCGTTCTTTCCAGTTCAGCAAACGCTGATCTATCAGAACGCAGCATTTGCTACGCCAAAAAGGCGGGAGAGGGTTTCCTCTCCCGCCTTTTTTGTGCGTTTTGTTTGTGGTTGTTTGTGCCGCTCTACAAAAGAGCTCAGCGCAGCAGGTCGTCTTGTCATTATTCCACTTTCTGGCGTAATGGCTTGGCGGGGGACGTTTACTGCGTCTCATTACCTTCGCTTACAAGCTGAGCTGGGTTAGGCCGCTCTTTATAAAACGACTATTCCAAACCTATCGAGGCAGCTTTTTAATTGCCCTGTGAATAAAAATGTAGGTTTGGGCCAGCTTTAGGCGTCACGACAAAGCAGAAAAAAGAGGACGGATAGCTCCTCCCATTTCAGCCTAAAGTGTAAGTCTACTGCTGTAGCAGAGGGCATTGTTCCTGCCTGCGTTTGCTGGTGGCCAACGCACAAACTGCGTAGTGTTATTGGCACGCTTATAAAACGCCACTCTATTTGGTTACGGTGTGTAGCCGAATAGAGTGCTCGTTTTATGAGCTGCCGCACCACGTCTGTATTATTAAGATTGTAACAGATACATGCGCATTATTGTTAAAAATCTGAGGCTACATTTTCATTGTAAGTGTGTTTTGTAATCTGCCAGTTTAGTTTGTGTATCTTTGGCTAATTTCACTACATCTGTGTTCTGAGATGTAATAATTTCAGTGCTCAAAATAGGCTGTATGAGAGTATGCGTACGTATAACTGCTCTGGTATACGCCTTATCAAATGCTGTGCCATGTAAACGCTGGGTTTTGCTAATAAAGGCATGGCTTTTAGCATCAGGTTTATCTGTTAAGGTCAGGGCATGTGCTGTTGCCAGCTTGGTCAATTGTGCCTGCGTGTCTGTAATGTCTTTAGCCATGGTGGTGCCCAATAGAGCAATGTCGCTACGGCCGGCATTGGTTTTGGCGCTATTTGCCAATGCCAGTAGGGTCATGTTGGCTTCGTTCAGTTTTTGTAAAAAAGCAGAATCAGCCGGGGTAAACGGTGCGGGCTTGGCAAGAGCTGGCAATGGTGGCGTCTCTGGGTAGCCAGCGGTACAGGCTGTAAGTGCGCATACAGTTACAATAAAACCAGAGCGCGTCCAAAATTTGCGATAAGATGGCAATAGCATAGCAGGCAGTTTCTCCCTCTTTACGTTTCTTTGGTACGTCTGTTTTTGTTTGGTAATAAAGTGTTTATCAAGCTTTAAAACCGCGCAAAGTCCCAGATAAGAATACAGGATACCAATTTTTCTTATAGTGTTTTCATGATGGAATGTATAAATTTCAAAAGCAATAGTTAAATTAAAAAATACATTTTATGTTTATAAATTTATATGAAATTTTCAAGACCTGCAAATTTCTATAGAAAATAAACTTTATTTCTACTTTTGTTTAATTTATTATTACTCTTGCTTCTTTTATAACGTACGCAGTAATTTTGTTAAAGTAAGCGCACCATTTAGCCTGTGCGTTCAGAGTAAGATATGGAGACCTTCCAAACAATGAACCGTCGCCTTCTGAGTGCGCTCGCCGTTTCTCCGTTATTTATGAGTTTAAGTGGGTGTGGGTATTTTGACTCACGTGCGGCCCATAAAGCACAAGTCACCATGATAGGTATGACCTCTTACGACCTGCAGGCTTGTGCTGGCATTCCCAGCGCAACCAAGCAACTTAACGACACAACGCAAATTTTCACGTACACAGGCACTCAGCCACAGCTAAGCTACGGTGGCTCAACCCTTATCCCAATCGGAGATATTGTGACCACAATCCAAAATCTTGGTGGGGGTGGGGGTACAAGTTGTACAGCCGTCATCCGTCTCGACCACGATCGGGTGTCAGATGTGCATTATACGGGTAATAACGATGAGATTATTGGCACAGATGGTATTTGTTCCATCATAACCCGCGGGTGTGCACGCCAGCCTGAAGGTACTATGAAACGTTCAACCGGTAGTCTATTATTCGGCCCGGTTTCCGCTTTTCACCCACCTACAACGCCTAATCAAACTTCTACGGCTACGTATTCTCAACAGTCTGGGACTGTTATTCTTAATACTGAAGAAAAATCTAAAAAACCAGCCATTATACCAAATTCAAGTTATTAATTATTGTTTCCATATGAGCGTGTATTCTTAAATATTCACGCTCATAGGCTAACACTAAATAATATTTTTAATATTATTTAGTGTTCTTTGATGGAATTTAGGATTCGTTTTTTGCGAGAGAAGGTGAGGCTTACTGTAGTGTTGATTGCGACCGCGGCCATGTGAGGTTATAGCTCATATTTCTTATTTATTTTACAATAATTATGAGATTTCACAAATATATATACCATAAAGTCGTGCATTTTCTATACGTGTTTATCGCAAAATTGGTTTTATTTTCTGTTATTGTTCTGTGATTACATAGGGTAGAATCACACACGGAACATGGCGTTTGAGGTTCAGGCTGCTTTTGTTAGTTCAATATGATGGGAAAAACTCTTTGGGAGCATGAAGGCTGTCGCTCTGTAAGCTCTCAGGTGTGTTGTGTCGAGTATTAGCGGTCTGGAACGGCTCCATCGAATGACGCAATTATAGAAGGTTTTATGCGCATTGTAGCTTTCCACGGTACCATTTCATTGAAAAGCATTTAATATCAAGTGCATAGCTTCCATTTGGAAGCATGAGGGTCATTCACATACGGAAACCCATATGGCAGCGGGAAAAAGTGCTTGATTCGTTTTATTATACCTAGCGCTCAGACAGTAAGAATGTATAATTTATAAAACTACTCACCACCGTAAGTCTGTAAATTATAATAATTCGATTAGCTCGGCGAGCTAACAAACCTTGAGATTAGTTACTGTAAGTGCATGAATTTTTCTTTAAAATTTGCATTTTTTGAAATCTTTTGTTAATTAAGCGTAGACAAGATTTACATAATGTAATTACTGTGGATAGTTTTATTTTTGCTACGTCGGTCGTGCTTATATTTTTTTGGTGAAATGCTGTGTTGGTTGCTAGGGAGTGCCATCGTCCGTTCTGATCGTAGAGGGATATGAGGCAGGGCGTTCTACAATAGTGTTATTTTCTTACAAGCAACGATGTTATGCTGGAACTCAGTAAGATTTAAAGGGGCGTTATGGACTTTCCTCTTGTAAATGCTGTCTTGGCTGGGGTGCCAGATGCTCCGCCTAATGAGGCAAGTGATATTTCGGCTTTAAAGGCTGCTGTACAAGAGCCTGGTTTGAAATATAAAGAATTTGATAATGTAGATCTTTTGCCAGCACGGCATGCTTCAGAAGCTGTGGAGAATCCGCCCAAAGAGGCGGATATTGTGCCGCCGAATCCTTTAACGTCAGATCATTTGGAAAAAATATTTAGTTCCAAGGAGTCCGAGGCTGGTGCTGTGCGTGGCTTTGCATCTTTCACAAAGCCCGTTACGCCATCTTCTTCGGGCGTTCAGGCAAAAAAAATGGACGAGAAAAATATGAAGCAACAACCTTTACGTGATGTTTTTGCTTTTCTTGCTGGGAGGCAGTCAGATGCCAGACCTGCAACAAGTTTACGAGATATTTTTCGTTAATTTTTTGGCTTTAATAGTTTAACATTTATGTCAAAGTGTTTTTCATGCCTCTAATTTGTTGTGTTTCTCCTAAAGGTGGTGTGGGTAAAACCATGATTGCGGCTAATTTAGCTATGGGGTTGGCTAATAGACGTCGTTTTCAAGTTATAGCTGTGGACTTTGATCCACAGAACATGCTGCGTCTTCATTTGGGCGGAGACCTATCTGATGGGCATGGCTTTGTCGGTTTATTTGAAAAGGCTGGTAATTGGGGTGATGCTCTAAGGCAAGATCAGAAGAGTGGTGTGGTCACACTCCCATATGGACAGCTTTCTACTAAACAGACTCTTGCAACGGATGGTATTTTAGCGCAGCGGCCTGACTTATTATGGAAGCCTTTACTGCGTATGGCTGCGGCACCAGATATGGTCGTCATTATTGATACGCCACCGGGGCCATCAGTAATGACACAGGCAATTCTACCTTATGCAGACTTGTTATTGACAGTATTGGCTGCTGATACGGCATCTGTTGTTTTGTATGGCGATATTGCTTCAGGAAAGACGTATTCAGAGGTGAAATCTGAACGGCGTCGATATGTCATCAACCAATTTGATCCTGTGAGCCGGTTGGGTAAGGCAATTGGGCAAGGACTCACTGACAAAATGGGACAATCCCTTTTGGGGAAAGTGCATCGCGATGAGCATGTTACTGAAGCTCTGGCAATGCAACAATCCGTTTCTGGGTATGCTCCCTCATCACGCGCAGCATTGGATTTGAATTTAATATCTGAGCGCGTAAGTCATTATCTGGAAAATTTACGATGAAATTATTTGATAGAATTGAAGAGTTAATTTTTTCATCTAAAAAATTTGGTAAAGTCACACGCTTTTTTATTATATTTTTAGCCGTATTTTCTTTAACTGTAGTGATATTTGCTCGACTTTCTGCAGAAGGGCAAATTGTTGTGGGTATACTTGGTATTCTCATTTTTTATATATTAAATAGAAGGCATGACGAAACTGCAGCTTTATATTTAAAAATTCTTTCTGTTGTTGTCTCTTTAAGATATTTAAGTTGGCGTTTAATCGATACTCTAGATTTTCAAACGCCCTTTCAGGCTACTCTTGGTATTATTCTGGCTCTGGCAGAATTCTATGCGTTTATGATGCTTGTCTTGACGTATTTTCAAACTATTCATCCGCTTGAAAGAAAGCCTGCCCCTCTACCAGATAACACGACACACTGGCCAACAATCGATGTGTATATCCCGACATATAATGAAGAACTTAATATTGTACGTGTCACTGCGCTTGCATGTGCTTCAATGGATTGGCCAGCAGACAAGCTCAATGTGTATATTCTTGATGATGGACACCGTGTAGAGTTTCAGCAATTTGCTGAACAAGCAGGTATTGGTTATATCAGTCGGGCAGACAACTCTCATGCTAAAGCAGGCAATCTAAACCATGCGATGGGTATAACCGATGGTGAGTTAATTGCCATTTTCGATTGCGACCATATACCGTGCCGCGCATTTTTACAAACAACTGTAGGCTGGTTTGTTGCTGACCCTAATATTGGTTTGCTGCAAACGCCTCATCATTTTTATTCTCCAGATCCTTTTCAGCGTAATTTGGCTAATGGTGCCCGTGTCCCACCTGAAGGGAATAGTTTTTATGGTCTCCTTCAGCCAGGAAATGATTTTTGGAATGCAACGTTTTTTTGTGGTTCTTGCGCTGTTATTCGCCGTACTGCTTTGCAAGAAGTTGGGGGTATTGCAACTGAAACAGTAACAGAGGATGCGCATACCGCGCTTAAATTACAGAGGCGTGGTTGGGCTACTTCCTATCTAAAAATGCCATTAGCAGGCGGTTTGGCAACAGAGCGTTTGATTTTGCATGTGGGTCAAAGAATGCGCTGGGCTCGTGGAATGCTACAAATTCTACGAACAGATAACCCATTGTTTGGAAAAGGCCTCAGTTTACCGCAACGTGTCTGCTATTTTTCTGCGATGGTTGGGTTTCTTTTTGCAATTCCACGTCTCATTTTCTTGGCATCTCCTTTGTGCTTTTTAGTTTTTAACCAGACGCTTATTGCAGCATCGCCACTAACACTTTTTGCTTATGTATTCCCTCATTTTTTTCATTGTATTTTTACCTCTGCACGTATGAATAAAAATTGGCGGTACTCGTTTTGGGGGGAAATATACGAAACAACCCTTGCCTTGTTTCTTGTGCGTGTCACTCTTGTTACTTTAATGTTCCCTAAATTGGGAAAATTCAATGTTACTGACAAAGGTGGTACAATTAAGCATTCTTATTTGGACTGGCAGGCAGTATATCCCAATGTTATTCTTCTTAGTCTAATGTTCTTAAGTATGCTTTACGGTTTTTATAGATTAATAATGTTCGAAAATTCTCAAGTGGTTTTTAATGCTTTGTGTCTGAATGAAGTATGGATTGCTGTGAGCATTATAACACTTTTACTGGCGATTGCTGTAGGGCATGAATCACGGCAAATACGTGGTAACGCTCGTATTCGGGTTCACTTACCTGTTACGCTTCGTACTACTGAGGGGCGTTTATTTTCTACACACATACTCGATGTTTCTGCTGGTGGTAGCCAGATAAAAATTCCTGAAGGAAGCAACAATTTTTTCGAAAATGGTCAAACTGTTTTTGTTTTTGCAGACGATGAAACCCTCAAAGGTAAGATTGCTTGGGTAGGTCAGAAATCGATTGGTTTAGATTGGCAGTATTCTTCCTTACGCGAAGAGGCTCAAGTTATTCGCTATGTGTTTGGTCGAGCAGATGTTTGGACGAGTTGGGCTGACTATCCTTTAGACCGACCATTGCGGAGTTTATGGTTAGCTATCAGTAGTATACGTAGTTTGTGGTTAGTTGATAATAAGCCAGCCAGTGCAGGTAGGCACCTTCCATTAGCGGCTACTCGTAATAATCAAGTATTGAAATTAGAAGACAAAAAAGCACAAGAGCGAAAGGCTGTAATCGTGACGCCTAAAAAAATGCTGCAATGCTTTGCTTTTTTTTTAATGGGTACTATTTTTACCAGTGTTTCCCAAGCGCAGCCTTTACCAACCCATGTAGAAAGTAATACTCCTACTGCATCAAGTGGTGGGCCTGTTGCTGATGGTGAACCACCATTACCAAACATGGATGTGAGTAATCCAGTCTCAGACCAGTCTCTCACTTTAGGGACGCCTGTTGCCAATACAGCCATGCCTACGTTGGTTGGTACGAGTACAAAAAATTGGACCCTGCAAGAATTTGGCACGGGGGCAGTTTTGAGAATGACACCATTTGCGGCTATCCAAGGTGTGCCGTTTAGTTTGCCTAGAGGTAAACTCGTTACAGATGCTGAGCTTGATTTATCGGGCGCTTTGTCTCCAGCATTGCTGCCTAATGTGAGCAGTGTAACTATACAACTTAATGACCAATATGTCGGAACAGTACCAGTTACTTCAGGGCGTTCTGCTTTTGGGCCATTAAAATTCAAGATAAACCCATTTTTCTTTCAGCAAAAAAATGTGCTTAATTTTGTTTTTTCTGGCCAATACACGGAAAATTGCGGGAACGAAATAAGTCCTGTTCTCTGGGCGCAAGTCTCTGGGCAGTCTCGTTTGTCAGTTACAACAGCTCCTTTGCCACCAAAGCGCTTATTTTCATCTCTTCCATCACCTTTTTTAGACACAGACGTTGTAAAGCGAGCTGTTGTTCCTTTTGTTTTACCTGAAAAAATCTCGGCAGATAATTCTGAAGGGCGAGGTGTTCTTAAAGCAGCAGCGGTTATTGCATCGTGGTTTGGTAAACAGGCAGACTTTCATCACGTAACGTTTCCTGTGTCTTATAAACTCTCAGGGGTGAGTGATGCTGTTGTCGTGGGTACAGCCAATACTCTGCCTAATAGTTTAGGGAAAAGCTTATCTGTTTCGGGCCCGCTTATAACAGAAATAGCTAGCCCATTAGATGCTAATGCAACATTGCTTGTAATTACAGGGCGAAATGACGCAGAGGTTCTGCAAGCAGCAAATACACTCGCCTACACATCTGGTATGTTGGGGGATGTATCGCGGGCTGGTGCTGCTGATATTAAGCTTGCTCCTCGGAAGCCTTATGATGCTCCTGCATTTTTACCAACAGATCGAGTGGTAAAATTTGGAGAATTGGTGAGTCAGAGCGCATTAAGAGGGCACGGGTATGTTCCCGGTACACTCGCAATACCGTTTCGTATAGCTCCTGATTTATACACATGGCGCGAGAGACCATTTTCTTCAAAATTTAGTTTTAGCCCTCCTATGGGTAATCTAATTGACCTTAGCCTGTCTCGGGTTGATGTAAGCTTAAATGGTGTATATCTCCATAGTTTCCCGTGGTCTTTACCTGAAAAATGGCCCTCTTGGCTGGCAGCGTTGCTGCCCGCACGCTCGACATTGCAACAGCACCATGTTGAAATACCCGTATGGGGTGTCTATGGCCAGAATGAACTGAATTTTTATTTTGATGGTAGACCCATGGCACGTCGGGACTGCAGTGCTATGGCGCAGGATCTTTCATTGGAATTAAATCCAGATTCTTATTTGGATCTGCGCCGTGCGTACCATCTTGCCACGTTGCCGAACTTAGCACTTTTCGCCAACAGCGGTTTTCCGTTCACAAAAATGGCTGATTTGTCGGAAACAGCTATTGTCCTACCAGATCGTGCAGGCGCAGGCGTTTTAACAGCTTATCTCGATTTAGCCGGTCTTTTTGGATCTTACACGTGGTTGCCTATTTCTGGGGTGGATATCGTGCCATCTCGAGAAGCAGAAACAATAAAAAATAAAGATATTATCGCTATTGGTCTTGCATCTGGTGGAGTGCAAACATTGGGCGAGGGAGGGGCGTCATTATTGCGCGCATCTCCTTACCAACTTGAAGGTGATAAAATAAGTTTAAAAGAGCGAAGCATCTTGAATGGTTTACGATATATGTTTGCCAATGAGGTACGCCAAGGCAGCCAGACCGTTACTTTCCAAGGTAGTGTTTCTCTTGAATCGAGTGCGGCACTGATTAGTGCTCAGTCTCCGCTGGCATCGGGCCGTTCTGTGGTTGTACTTGTAGCGGGTAATCCACAAGGGTTGAATACGCTTATAAATACGATTGAAGACCCTACACTTGAAAGGGGTATCCAAGGAGATCTAACCTTCGTTGCGGGAAATACAATTTCTGCTTCAAGAAGTGGTCCAACCTTTACGGTTGGTAATGCCCCTATTTGGATCTGGATAGACTGGTATTTCAGTGAGCATCCATTACGTGTTATTATTCTAGCAGTCTTAAGTATCTTGGTCTTAGGGAGTATATTGAAAAAGCTGCTAGCGGCTCATGCAGCTAAACGTCAAGCTTATCTGCGTGCAAACGAAGCGGAGGAATAGTTGCTAGTATGAAGTATTTCGCTGCACTCGGATTGGGCGTTGTTAGCTTTGGTGGTATTGCCGTACCTGCCTCTTGGGCCGAGCCATTGGATATGCCAAAATCAGCATCAGTTGATGTTGGTGCTTTACTGTTGCAACGTGCACAGTATTGGCATGATCACCAACAAATGGATAATGCTCGGCAGACCCTAGCGCAGGCTGCACATCTTTCTCCAAATAATCCACATATTTTAGAGCTGCAAGCACAATGGGCGCACGAAGATAACGATGCTGCGGGTATGCAAAATGCCTTGCAGGCTTTGCGTGCACGTTTTCCTGGCACTCCTGAGATGCAGCGTATTACGTCCAAACTTGCTACAGATGACGATGCGGTTATTGATGTCTCTGAAGCCCGTAGTTTGGCTCAAGCTGGAGAAACTAGTGCAGCAGCTGCCGCGTATCGTAAATTATTTCCTAATGGTCCGTCACCGGCGTATGCTGTTGAATACTATGAAACTATGGCGGGTGCTGTTGGGTATCGAGATAAAGGGCGTTTGGGGCTTAAGCAACTTGTTGCGCAAAGCCCCAATAATATGGATGCCCAAATTGCTTATGCCGAGGTGCTTACATGGCGGCCTGCGACGCGTAATGAAGGGCTGCAACGCTTACAGCAGCTTGCCAACATCCATGGGCTTTCTGATCGCCAAAAGACATCTATTGAGCATGCGTGGAGCGAAGCATTACATTGGTTGGCGGAAACACCTGAGAGTGTGACGGCGTATGATGCATGGTTAAAAATTCACCCGCAGGATACTGATATTCTTGCTATTCGTAAGCGTGCAGAATTAGCTGAATCAGAGAATGCAGTATTAAGTCGTACTCAAGGGTATCAGGCTCTCGCAAATGATGGTGTGGCTGATGCAGACACTTATTTTTCTCAAGCTGTAGCAGAGCGTCCCTCAGATGCAGATGCTTTAGGCGGGCTGGGTTTAGTACGCATGCGTCAAGGGCGCATGCAAGAAGCCGCTGACCTTCTACAAAAAGCAACGCAGGCTGACCCCCAAACAGCCAACAAATGGTCTTCAGCCTTAGCTGCTGCGCAGGTATCTGCCACTTATGGTCAGGTAAAGCCTTTAATACAGTCAGGTAACTACGCTGCTGCGAAAAATGCTCTTCAAAAAGCTATAGAATTAGATCCGCACCAAGCTGGTCTATTAACCTTGTCTGGAGATGTTTCCAAAAAAGAAGGAAATATTTCTGAGGCTGAAAGTTGGTATCGTCAGGCATTGGCTATACAACCCAGCAATGTTGGTGCTTTGCAAGGGCTTTATGGCATATTGCGGAACACAGCACGTAGCAGTGAACTAGCCCAAGTGGAAAAACAATTGGCTAGCGTGTCTCCAGACTATGCGAAAAGAATAGAAGATGCTGATTTGCTTAAAAAAGCAGAAAATGTCAGTAATTTAGACGAAAAAATAGATCTATTACGCCGTGCAGTTGCGAATACCCCGCATGATGCATGGGCTAATTTGCATTTGGCGCAAGCACTTTTGGCGGCTGGAAATAAAGCAGAAGCAAGGCAGACTATGGAGCCTATGTTATCAGCTCAAAGAGGTGCATCTTCCGCTACAATACAGGCGGGTATCTTTTTTGCAAACCAAACCCATGACACAGAGACAGTAGAACGCTTACTGCAAATTTTGCCAAGGCAAAGTATGAATGCAGATATTCGTCAGATATCAGAACGGCTAAAATTCCAGAAAATGGTTGATAGTGCACCAGAGGATCCACAGGAGGCGCGGCTATATTTTAGTCGTATGGCACAACAAAGTGGTGTGGACAAAAGTGGTATGCGCGGAGACCTGATGGCTAGAGCCTTGCTAAAACGAGGAGATGCGACCGGTGCAGTAGGTTTGTTGCGTGAGCTGCTAAGTCGTTCTTCTGTTCCTTCAGTTGGGCAGCGGATTACATACGCAGGTGTTATGATTGAGGCACGCCAACCTCAGGCAGCTCGCCGGGTTCTAGCTGGATTGGAAGAAACTTCACTCACTCTTGATGAGCGTAAATCTTTGCAGGGATTGCGCGATGGATTGGCGATTCAGTCTGCTGATCATCTTAATGAAGAAGGCAAGCGTGCGGAAGCATATGATGCGCTGGCTCCAGCTTTGAGAAAAGGAGAAGCGCCAGCACAACTTGCGTTATCACGGTTATATCAGTCCAATCATAATTTAGAAAAAGCGCTGTCTGTAACACGGGCTGTTCTGTTACAAAATCCTGATGATTTAGACGCACGCTTACAAGCCATAAGGTTGTGTGTAGAGCTGGATTCTATGGCGCAAGCACGAGAAGATCTAGACTTAATGCGTGAGCAAGCTCCGTCTGACCCACGTACATGGGTTGGGGCATCTGTAGTAGCAAAAGCCGCAGGTAAGTGGTCTGAAGCGTTAGATGCTTTGGCACAGGCCCGTATTCTTCGTCTGGAAAGTATCGGAACACCAATTGAGGTGCAGGAAGATGAAAATCCTTTCCTAAACGACAATTCAAAGGCTCGAGCCACAGCTGCAGCAGACCCAATGTTGGCTGCAATTGATCAGGAAATTGAAACGACAGGAAAAGCTTATGCGCCCTATTTAGATATCGGGCCAGTTTTTAATATGCGCAGCGGCAATGGGTATAGTAAATTAGCGAACGTAGCTCTTCCTATATTGGGCTCTATACAAGTTGGTGGTGGACGTTTTAACGCTTCTATTACACCAGTGTCTCTTTCTTCTGGTACAATTACGCAAGATTATGCCCAGCATTTCTCTGGTGGGAATGTTGCTGGTGCAGCACTAAAAGCTGGATATGATTGGCGTTGGTTGAAAGCGGATATAGGAACTACTCCATTAGGATTCGCAACAACAAATATTGTTGGCGGATTACAATTTTTCTTACCTCTTACGGATAATCTTCATTTTAATTTTGGTTTCGAGCGTCGTAATATTACTGACAGTGTGGTGGCGTATTCAGGTATAAAAAATAAAGAGACCGGCCAGAAGTGGGGCGGCGTTATGAAAAATCATGCACAAATGCAGTTAGCATATGATGTAGATGGTTTTAACCTTTACGCTGGGACAGGCTATTCTTATCTTGATGGTAAAAATACACGTACAAACGAGGAGTACGAAGCCAGTTTAGGTGGCTCTGCTGTTGTCTACAAGGATGATATGCAGGAGGTGAGACTGGGAACTGATATGATGTGGTTCCGGTTCGACAATAATCAGTATGTTCTTCCAGATTCTTATGCACCGCTTTCTAATTTATTGGTGAACGGGCAAGTAGATAGCTATGGTTATGGCGGTTATTTTTCACCGCAATCGTTCTTTTCGATCAGTGTGCCTGTCTCTTACAGGGGGCAGGTTGATAAATGGATGTGGGATACCGGTGCTCGGTTGGGTTATCAGACTTATCATTCACGCGCCGTTGCTGGTGTAAACGCCATTAGTCAATCCGGCCTTATTGGAGGGGCGCATGCTAATGTCTTTTATCAGGTAACCCCTATGTTGCGTTTTGGCGCTAATTTGGAATACCAGAAAGCTGGACCATGGAATCAGTTTATAGCTGGCGTTTCGGCACATTATACATTTCTGAATAGTAAATGAAAGTTTCTTGATTATGTCACTCTTTATTCAGGAATTTGCTCGTAGTTTTGATGCTCAGGTTGGGCGGGATGGGGGAGAACGCTTTCTAAAGGATGTGGGACGTCAGATGGCCACACGCCTATCACTTCCAGCTTGTGCGACTATGGACGCACTCGAACGTGAAATGAATGCTGCTCTTGCTTTAATACAGTGGGGAAGTGTCATTCTAGATATTGATACCTCAGATAGAAAACTTGTGCTAAAGCATACAGGTATCCCTACAGTGGCGAGTGTAGGAGAGCCATCTGGGTATTGGTTAGCACCTGTGCTTGCTGGACTGTATTCTGTATGGTTAGAGCAACAGCCTGATGCACTCCCAGATGCACGTATCAGTTGGGCGGTGGAATCAGATGTAAATAATATTCAACTTGTCATGCTAACGTATGGGCATTAGGCGAGTCATGCTCGTTGTAGATAAAAAGGAAGAACAATGAATCCCTTGCTTGCTGGTCTGACTATCCTAATGATTGGTGATAGTCATTTAACCTTTAAAAATACATTGCTTGCTAATCTGCCAGAAGCATTTGTGGCGCAAGGGGCTAAGGTCGTAACATACGGCTTATGTTCTTCAAAACCAGAAGATTGGGTTGATGAAAAGCCCGTCAATGCGTGTGGCTACACTCAACGTATTGGCACAGAACATATTACCCTTTCTATGAATAAAAATGATGCGCCGCCCAATGTTCAGACTCTCATTCAACAATGGCACCCCGACGCGGTGATCGTTGTGTTTGGAGATGCAATGGCTGGTTATAATCAGCCTCAAATGCCAACTGATTGGATAAAAGATCAAGTTCATGCGTTGGTCGAAAATATTGGCTCAACAAAATGTATTTGGGTTGGCCCAACATGGGGGCATTATAACCCGCGCTATGGTAAAACAGATGCGCGTACGCAGGAATTAGCTGCTCTTTTGAATAAAGAGGTTCAGCCTTGCCATTATATTGATTCAACAAAATTATTGGATCAGAAAAGTATCGCAACAGAAGATGGTCTTCATTTGACAACGTCTGATTATACAAAATGGGGCAATCAACTAGTTAAAACAATTGATCCGCTTTTATCAAATAAATAGTGATTATATAATGCAACATACGCGCCACCCTATTATTTCACGACGTAGCCTTCTTGTCTCCGGGGTCTTGTCTCCTTTTGCAATGCAAGAAGGGTATGCTCAGTCTGTAGATGATTGGGCATGGTACGCTGCCCAATTCATGCGTGATGATGGGAGAATTATTGATAATGGTAATGGATACCAATCGCATACCGAAGGCCAAGGGTATGGTATGTTGTTTGCACAGGCTAACGACGACAAAAAAGCCTTTGAGAAAATTTTTTCATGGACAGAAAAAAATCTGAAGCTCTCCAACTGTGCTTTGCATGCGTGGCACTACCTCCCTACATCTCCAGTGAAAGTGCCAGATTCTAACAATGCAACAGATGGAGATTTGTTGATTGCTCTGGCTCTTACATTTGCTGGATATCGGTGGCAGCGGAATGATTTTCTGAAAGCTGCTCATGATATTTATAAAGATGTGCGCCAAAAACTGGTTCAAAAAATTGGCGGTTTATATGTTTTAATGCCAGGATTAACGGGCTTCACAAACCAAAGTGGTGTTGTTGTTAATTTATCTTATTATGTTATGCCGTCTTTACTGCTCGCAACAGGCTTAGATGATGCGAAAATGTGGCAGTCTATTATGCGTAATGGTTTGGCACTTGTTCGCAATGGACGTTTTGGTCGTTGGAAATTACCACCAGATTGGTTGCAGGTCGCTGCGCACTCGGGGCATTTGTCTATAGCAGATCAGCACCCTCCACGTTTCTCATACGATGCTGTGCGTGTTCCTCTTTATCTTGCATGGGCTGGTCAATTAGGTAGTGACCTTATGGCTGGCTTTGAAAATTATTGGACAGCATGGCCAGCGAATAATTTACCTGCATGGGTTGACTTAAAAACGGGAGAACGCTCACCTTACAATGCGCCTCTTGGTTTTTATTCTGTTGGCGGTGCTTGTGATTTTGGTCAGATGAGAGCCGCTATGCCTTCTGTACAAAAGAATGATAATTATTATTCTGCTTCATTAAGTATGTTGGCAGGTTTAGTAAGTCAGCAGTTTGGTGCAGATATTATGGCAGCGCATAGTCGGAATTTCTTGCGTTAAGAATATATCACATGGTTATTTAAAATTTCGCGAAGCATTATTGAAGGATTTTAACATCAATCATTATAAGAATGATATTGCTCATCTATTGTTACGGCATTCTAAACTTAATTTTTGTTTAGTTCGTCGGCTATCAAATTGATGGATACTAAAAAGCATAGCTATGATACATTTCTATATCTTGGCTACATAAAGTTGTTTAACCTATGGCGAAACGCATCATTGTTACGGGAGCTGCCGGATTTATAGGCAGTAATATTATACGCGCTCTTAATCAGAGAGGGCTATTAGATATTATTGCCGTTGATAATCTAACTAATGGTGAAAAGGCGCGTAATCTTGTTGATCTTTCGTTGAGTGATTATCAGGATAAACAAGGGTTTTATGATGCTTTGTTAAATGGTTATTTTGGTGAAATTGATACTATTTTTCATGAAGGCGCGTGTTCTTCTACTATAGAAAAAGATGGCCGCTATATGATGGCGAATAACTATGAAAATAGTAAAAAATTATTGCAGTATTGCCATAATACGGGTGCTCGTTTGTTGTATGCTTCTAGTGCTGCAACATATGGAGCATCTTCCGTTTTCCAAGAGAATGCTATTTATGAACAGCCTTTGAATGTGTATGGCTATTCAAAATTGTTGTTCGATCAAATAGTGAGAAAAAGCATTCCAAATTTGAAATCCCAAGTTGCAGGGTTTCGTTATTTTAATGTTTATGGCCCATACGAACAACATAAAGGTGGTATGGCTTCTGTCGCATACCATAATTTTGAGCAATTCATGTCAGAAGGTCGTGTAAAATTATTTGGTGCATACGCGCATTGTAAGTCTGGCGAGCAAATGCGTGATTTCATTTACGTTAAAGATCTTGTGGCTGCTAAACTTTGGTTTTTTGATCATCCTGAACATAGTGGTATTTTTAATCTTGGTACAGGTAAAGCGCAGCCATTTAATGACATTGCTTTAAATACGGTGAATACAATACGTACCTTAATGGGCTTAGCCCCATTATCTTTAGCAGAAATGGTGACACAAGATATTTTGCATTATATTCCGTTTCCAGCACATCTTCATGGAAAATATCAGTACTTTACACAAGCTGACATGTCTCATTTCCGTTCTACTGGATGCGAGATTATTTTTCGCGATGTTGCACAGGGTGTAGCAGATTATACTAAATTTCTATATACGCAGCATCAGAGTTCATTTCCGAATATTAGCATGAAATAAAAAATATGAATTTGTTTTTTGATAAATGGCTTCATGAAAAGAATAATTTCTATGATTAATACTTTAAATTTTGGACGTTTGGTGGTTATTGGGGACCTCCTTCTGGATCAATATGTATTGGGTTCAGTAAAGCGTATTTCTCCTGAAGCGCCGGTACCTGTGCTGCTGAAAACGCACCAGAAAATTGTTCCTGGTGGAGCGGCAAACGTAGCAGTGAATGCTGCAGCACTAGGTTGCTCTGTGGCATTAGTTGGCGTAGTGGGAGCAGATAAAAATGCGACAGAGCTTAAGCATGCACTAAGTGTGTGGCCTTCAATTGATGTACAAGGGGTCGTGGAGCAACAGGGTTGGTCTACTATTTCTAAAATGCGTGTTCTTAGTGGACAACAGCAAATTGTACGTATTGATGAAGAAATGATTATTGAGTTCTCACAAGAAACACAAAATCGTTTGATTAAAGCTTGTATAGCTGCATTAGAAACAGCCGATGTGTTGATTTGCTCAGATTATGCAAAGGGTGTTTTATCCGAGAATATACTACAAAATGTGATTACATACGCACGATCAAAAAATATTCCTGTCATTGTAGATCCTAAGCGGGATAATTTTGCTTGTTATCGGGGGGCCTCACTTATTACGCCCAATCGGGCGGAAATGGAGCGAGCTACAGGCTTATCGTTGCGTACTAATCAAGAAGTTGAGCAAGCCGCAAGAGTGGCATCAGAGCAGTTTGGTGGAGACGTGCTGGTTACGCGCTCAGAAGAAGGTATGAGTCTGTGGCAGCGTAATGGGCATATAAAACATGAAGTGGCGCACAAATCTGAGGTCTATGATGTTTCAGGGGCTGGAGATACTGTAATTGCAACAATTGCTAGCGTAATCTCGGCTAAAAAAGATATTGATACAGCAGTAGTTATTGCTACAGTTGCAGCGTCTATTGCTGTGAGTAAGCTTGGTACAGCAGTCGTTACACAGAGTGAACTGAGCCAAAAACTCCGGAGTGATATAGGTGATAATACTATTCTTGTACCTTTAGAACGCGCTCAAGAGATCGTGCAGAACTGGCAAGAGCATGGTGCCTCTGTTGTTTTTACAAACGGATGCTTTGATTTAGTTCATCCTGGACATATTTCATTAATTCATAAAGCGGCACAGTTTGGAGATAAATTAGTGGTCGCGTTAAATAGCGACGCTTCAGTTCGTCGTTTGAAAGGTGATACTCGTCCTGTGCAGAGTGAAAGAGCCAGAGCCGCGGTTGTGGGAGCTTTACGGGACGTAGATATGGTTATTATTTTTGAAGAAGATACCCCATTAGAAGTAATTTCTGCGCTAAAGCCAAATGTCCTAGTTAAAGGTTCTGATTATACAGAAGATACCGTGGTGGGAAGTGAATTTGTAAAATCTTCTGGTGGACGGGTTGAGTTGGTTACCCTCATTGAGGGCCATTCTACAAGTAGTTTAGTGCAGAAAATGGCTAAAATAACTTAACGTATACTATTGATACGATGTGAGCGCATAATGCGAAAAAATATTCACGTGCTCTGGAAAAATTGGTTACCAAATAAGGCTTTGCCGCTATGGAGCCGTAAAGGCTACGACCCAGTACGCCGTTTATATTATGAGCGCTTGACGTATACTGCAACACCGGTAGTGTTGCCAGAGTTACGCCTAATGGTGCAAGCACGGCAAATTGCAACATTTTGTCGCGCACAGTTGGATGGTGTTTTTTATGCTGCAGAGGATGCGTTGCATTGCCTTACTGAAGTCGAAAGGCGCTATTGGCGATGTGATGGGCAAGCAGGCTGGATATTTTCGTTAGCAGAGAATGATGCTCCGGCTAGTACAGTAAGAGATCTTTATGCGCATGCTTTTATTCTTTTTGCTTACGCTTGGGCTTATCGACTAACGTCTGATAAACGTTTATTGCTCACGGTAAGGCAAACGATTGCAGAAGTTGAAAATATTTTTCAAGCACCTAATGGTGGCTTTATAAATAGTGTACCACAAAAAGAGACTATACGTAGTCAAAACCCGCATATGCATTTATTAGAAGCATATCTTGCTCTTTTTGAGGTTACGGCAGACCAATTTTACCTTGATCGTGCGCAAGGGCTGGTCAGTTTAGCACTCAATAAGTTTATTTGCCTTCAATCTGGCTTTCTCCTCGAGTTTTTTACAAAAGGATGGAAGCCCAAAGAACCTTTTGGGGAAAATATAGTAGAGCCGGGCCATCTTTTTGAATGGTCATGGTTATTGCAAGAAACCCTGCGCTTATGCCCAGACGTACGCCAAAAAGATGCCATTATTACTACAGCCGAGCGTTTATACGATCTTGGATTGCGCTATGGGGTGATGCAGCAAAGCGTGTGCGATGCCATAAACGAGTGCGGGCATATAATTGAGGCCAATACACGTATTTGGCCCCAAACTGAGCTTATACGGTTATTGGCGAGTAGGCGGCATAAAACGCATGAAGAGCATGCTATGTTGCATGGCATAACGGCACGGTTTTTTACATCTTATGCTCCACAAACACTAGATGGGGGCTGGATTGATCGTTTGTCAGAACAGGGGCAGCCGCTAGTAGACTATATGCCTGCTAGCTCTCTGTATCATATTTATGGAGCGGCAAGAGAGTTCTGTGCTGCTCCATAATGTTTTAGAAAATAGCATTCACGGCAAACTGGGGTGAGGCCTGAATGCTTTTGTTGTGTCCGGCAAAGTAGAAAGATGAGCCAATAATAACGCCCCAATGGGCGTTCCAGTTATATTCAAACGCTGGGGCTATTTGCCAGTCGCTTCCGGCGGAGCCGGTAGTGTTTTTGTAATGGCCGTTGGCATCATAGCCACGCACTTTAGAGCCATTTGACCAGTCACGTGCCAAGTCCATTGCCAGAACCCATTTTTGGCTAAGGGCATACTCTAAAGAAAACCCTGTTTGGCCGCTCATGCCAGGTTGGCCACGGCCTTGAAAACCATGTGCTGTGCCGTAGCTAGTTGTGTCTACAAGTTTGGCTGACGTAACTGCTCTACGGAACCAGTTCCAGACACGCAACCTTAGTTCATGATTGCCGGGTAGGGTGTAGGTAGATTGCTCAGTGATAGCAAAACGGAACACATAGGCACCGCTACCTACACCATCCTGGGAATCTCCTAGTTTGTTGTAATCACCGGTAGGGAAGATCATGCCAACAAATAAGTTGAGTGCAGGAATGTAACGTTTAGGGTCTGGGCGTAGAAAGCGGTAAATTAAGTCAACGGGAATGTCTCCCACTTTTGGCCCATGAGAATGACCCTTGCCATTTTTCCAGCCATAATCAACCACTGTATGCACCTGAATGCTCAGGTCTGGTAAAATGCCGTATTTCCAGAGTGTTGAATTTGCAAACATACGCTGCATAGGGTGTGCTGCAGGGCGTGCGCCGCCGCGTGCATCAAAGTACCCCATAGGCTGACTATAAGAAAAATAGGGTTCTACGTTAAGAATGTTTTTTCTTGTTGTGCCTGATGGAGAAACCAAAGACCCTGTGTACCACTGGTCAGCTTGAGCTGAAGAGATGGTAGCTACAGAAAAAATAGAAAAAATAATCGATTTTTTCAGTATCATTTTTTTATTATTCTGTCGGTTATTTTTACATTTAAAACGCATGTTGAAGCCTGTGGTACCTTATCAAGCAAAGGCATGATATCAAAAACGTAGCGCGCTGCTTGGTAAAAGCCATAAAGCTTCAAACCTAGTAGCGCGCTTGCTCATTGCATGGAGTAAGAGTTTCTATCTCACGTGACGAAACACTCTTGCGTGCAAGAGTTAGGCGTTTTTGGATGAAAACTGCTGGTAGTATTCATCAACCATTTTACGGAGAGCTCGGCCAATAGCAGCATACTGGAACTCGTTCAGGTTTGCGAGCGAGGCACGCGCAGCTGGGCGCACGCCGCCAAAACCTGAACCGGGTAGCAGCACGATGCCGGTTTCATCTGCTATACGGAATAGAATTTCACCTGTGCCTGCTTGTTTGAGCATCCATGCTGCAAAGTCTGCCCCATGCAGGGCGCGGCAGGTATCTTCCAGGTCAATCAGGGTATAGTAGTCAACCGCGTTGGCATCTTCAGAGGGTTTAACACCCAGCTCGCGATACAAGGCGGCTTCACGGCGGCGGATTACACTTTTGAGGGTCGCTTTATACCGGTCTTCTTGATCAATAAGCGCGAAGAGGGAGAAAAGCACCATCTGCACTTGTTGTGGTGTAGAAAGGCCAGCTGTGTGGTTAAGGGCCACAGCGCGGCTGTCTGCTACAAGCCGATCAATAAATTTAACGGCAGCAACGTCTGTTGTTAGGCTGGCATAGCGTTTATCTAGAGCCTGCTTTGTGTCTGCTGGAAGCTGGGCCAGTTTGGTGTCAAGCACGTTGTCTTTGTGCATACCAATAACGCCAAGGCGCCAGCCAGTTGCCCCGAAATATTTAGAGAAAGAGTAAACAAGAATAGTGTTACGTGGGCAAACAGCATAAAGAGAGCGGAAACCGTCAGCAAACGTGCCATAGACATCATCTGTCAGGATCATCAGATCAGGGCGTTCTTGAACGATGGCTGCCACTTTTTCCAAAGAGGCATCGTTCATTTTAACAGATGGCGGATTGCTCGGGTTTACACAGAAGAAGATTTTAATGGCTGGGTCACGGAGTTTTTCCAGCTCACTTTCAGGGTATTGCCAGTCAAGCGCTGGGTCTGCCTGAATAGCAACAACTTCTAGCCCGTATTCTTCCAGTTGTGGAATTTCAATATAGGGCGAGAAGATAGGCATACCAATGGCAACTTTATCACCCTTACAAACAAGGCCGTTTTGTTTGAGAGAGTTGAAAATATACGCCATGGCGGCGGTGCCGCCTTCTGTCGCAAAAAAATCTGTAGAGTCGAGGGGGAGTTCTCCTCCAACCATTTCGCGCAGGACGTATTGGCCAACAATTTTTTCACTTAAAGTTAGCATACGGGGCGGGGTAGGGTAGTAGCAGCCCAGAATGCCTTCAACCATTTCCAGCAAAAATGTATCGGCTGGTAGGCCCATTTGGTCGCGCACGTAGCTTAATGCAGAGCCAAGCAGGGTGGCTTCTTCCTGCCCCTGATGATCTGCCAAAAAGCGGTCAAAACGGGCTTCAATACCGTCTATGCGCACTGTGCCGCCAAGCCCAGGTGCTAGGTAAGACAAAGAAAGGCGTGCTTCTGTCAGGGCAAATTGGCCCAGCAGAAAAAAAGCACCACGAGGCAATGTGGCCAGAAAATTAGGGTTGCCACGGCCAGCATTGAGCATAACGCGGTCTGCTTTAGACGACGCAAGGCTGATAAGAGTGTCTTTAAGTTCGAAGGGGCTAAGGTTGCTGTATTTTGAATAATCAAGAGACATAGTGCTTTATCCTTTATAAGTATTTTTTAGGAAAAGGCGACAACAAGTGGGCCGAGCAGGGTCAACAGCACGTTTGCCACGGCGTAGGTAATGGCAAAGGGAGTGGTTGGTACGGCATTGCCTGCCTTGTTCAACACTTCCCCAAAGGCCGGGTTGGCACTGCGTGAACCCGCCAGAGCGCCAGCAAAAACTGCGGTATTGTCGTACCGCAGTACATAGCGACCAAACAGCATAGTAAGAGTGAGGGGTAAGAGGGTAACCACAACACCCAGTAGAAAAAGGGTAATGCCGTGCTGCATAATGGTTTGTATGGCTTGTTGGCCACTTTGCAGGCCTGTAACCGCCACAAATCCAGCCAGTCCAATATCCACCAACAATGCAGATGCGGCTGTTGGCATGTTGCCTTTAAGAGGGTGGCGGTTTTGATACCAACCAAACAGCAGGCCAGAAAGAAGAGCACCCCCGCCACTGCCTAAAGTGAGCGGAATAGACCCCAAATGCACAACCCCCAACCCAATAAGCAAACCGAGTGCTACACCTAAGGAGTGGAAAATGAGGTCTGTTTTGATGCTAGGCACCAGAATAGTGCCAATTTGTGCGGCTACACGCTGCACATCTTCTGATGTGCCGAGTAGTGTCACAATATCTCCGGCCTGCACTGTCATGTCGGGAGAGGCTGGAAGGGTTTTGCCGTCTCGCAAAAACGCGACCAAATATACCCCGTGGCGCGCAGCAGATGAAAGAGATTGCGCGCACTCATGCACCGTTTTGCCTGTAAAGTCGGGGCGGGACAAAACCACATTGCGGCGTAGCAGAGAGAGGCTCATGCCGGGCACATCGCCCAGTTCCTGACCCAACTTTTGCCCTGTTGCCAGTACGTTGGTGCGTTGCCCAACCAGCAGCACCTGATCATCTGCGTTTAGGGTGAAATCAGGGCTGATGCTGGTTGTTTTGCCATTGCGTAGAACTTGTTCGACAACAACGCCAGACGCCCAGCTTTCGACCTCGGCAATCGTGAGGCCAGCCTGTGCAACACGGTAGACACGCCCAACTAATGTTGGCAGGGCAGTGACCTCACCTTCCCCTAATACATGTACACCGCCAGCCTGCTCGGCCTCGGCTTTAAGGGCATCGTCACGAATGCTGCGCTTCATCAGCCAAGGCAGCACATTAATACAGAGTAGAATGGGGCCAATCGAACCAAAAATATAGGTTACAGCATACCCGACAGCGACATTCCCCTGTAGCTGCTGCACTTGTGCCAGTGGCAGGCCAAGTTTCTCCAAAGAAGAACCAGCCGTACCAATAATAGCAGATTGCGTGAGCCCACCAGCCGCTAACCCGGCCGAAAGTCCTTTGTCGAGATGGAAAAGGCGTGCCACGGCCACAACGGTAAGCAGGCCGGACAGGGCTAGAACAACCGCCATTAAAATTTCGCGCAAGGACTGCCGCCCAAGAGAGCGAAAGAACTGAGGCCCGCTTTGATAACCCACGGCATAGATAAAGAGGGCAAACAAAACGTTTTTAATGCCCGAATCAATATGAACGCCGACTTGGCTAATAAGCACAGCAGCAAGCAGAGAGCCTGCTACGCCACCGAGCTGGAATGAACCAAAGCGGAAACGTCCAATCCAGCACCCAATAACAAGGGCAAGGAACAGGGCAATTTCCGGGCACGCTCCAAACAGATTGGATAGAGAATGAGTGAGTGCGTGCAAAATGAGGTTCCTTAAAGTTTATCTAATTACAGAAAGAGCGTTTATATAAAAATCACATATAGTAAATTGACGAGAATCAATAGTCCTCACTTTATGGCTAATAATTATGTTTCTATATAATAATTATTACGGGTTAAAAACTTATTTATTTCATTAATATGGTTGTTGTTCCTAATAATATTAACAATATAAATTTTAAGTTTTATTTTTATTGAATAAGTAAAGATGAGTATTTGAAACACAATAAAAAAATTAAAGCGCCATAAAATTAGGTTTCGATCCATTGCATGTTTAAATAAAAAAATAATTCAAACAAGTTTATAATATTATTAAATAATCATATATTGTTATAAGATATATGGAGTATATAGAATTTACAATGTTTAAAATTGAAATGATTATCACAGTATACTTTCGTGTAAGAGATTTTCTTCCGTCTTGATGCAAATTGAATCGAGGGTATTGATGATTTCTGAGACAAGCTTGCCTCGGCTTGTTTTGACAAAAAATTGAGCCAAGCGGTTATTGCCAGAGAATGTATCCGTCATTGCTAATTTTATTACAAAGCGAACTTAATATAGGGCAAGCAATATAGCCTATTCGTGTCAGTGAATCACATTATATTTATTAAATTTACATTATTATGGAATTTATTTATAATAAAAATCATATATATTTTTAATAATTTATTTCTTCATATTTATCTATTATTTATATGAGTCATTATAATATATAAACGTTATATTTATTGTACTATCGTATAGTAGACCTTCATCGTGGATGAGTATGAAGAGGGATTTCAGCCATATGCTATAAAATTTGGGAAGATAAAGTATTGCTAAGTGTATTTTTTTTGAGCTAGAAGAAAGAAGCCTTATCACAATATTTGTAAACGCTCATAAAATTTTTGTTAATAGTAAAAATATTAGGTAAAATATGATAAACGAAAAAAATATAAATTTATCTATTATTCTTATTAGCTATAATCATGCATCTTATATAAGGGAGGCTATAGAAAGTATTTTAAAGCAAAAATTCAACTCTAAAATACAATTAATTGTCGCAGATGATAAATCGACTGATAGAACATTAGATATTATTCGTGAATATGATGGGATTGATCATCGATTTGCTTTTGAATATCTTTCTCAAGAGAAAAATATTGGTATTACAAAAAATTATCAGAGAGCCTTCCAAGCATGCATCGGCGATTATATTGCTATTCTGGAGGGTGATGATATTTGGGCTAATGATGAAAAACTCAGGAAACAAATTATAGCATTGGAAAATAATAAAAATTGTGTCTTTTGTTCGTCTAATTATTATTTATTTAATGAGAAAATAGGTATTCAAGGCACAAGAACACTCCATGGAAAAGGAGGGAGTATGTATTATGATGTTCCTTTTATTATCAAAGATAATTTGCCAGGAAATTTTTCAGCTATAGTTTATAGAAAGAATGTCATAGAGCGGCTTCCACAAGAGATATTTAACTTCAAATCATATGATTGGGTTATAAATATTTTTTCTGGATTGTTTGGTGATTTTATATATTTGCATGAACCATTATCTTTCTATAGAATACATGAAAATGGGACATGGAGTTCTTTGAGTTCAAAGCAGAAAAAAATAGAACAAATAAAAACTATTGTATTTTGTAAAGGTCTTATGCAAAATAAATATAATAAAGAATTTGACGATGTTTTCAAAAAGCTAAAAACAGAAAATGCAAAGATTTCATGGGGAGGTGTGTTTTTAATCAAAGTAATTAAGAAAATATTAAAATTTAAAAAAGAGATATGAAAATTCATGATTTTTGATATTAAAATAATATTTTATGAAAATGAGTTGTTATGCTGCCTATTTCTGTTGTTATGCCAAGCTATAATCACGCCGCATATGTTGGCCGTGCAATTGAAAGTGTGCTTCGTCAGTCTTTTGGGGAATATGAATTCTTAATAGCTGATGATGGTTCCAATGATGGTACGAGAGATATAATTCAAACTTTTCATGATAAAAGAATACAGTTTTTTCCACACCAAAATAATCGTGGTGCATGTACGGTGCATAATGAGTTACTTGCTCAGGCAAAAGGTAAATATGTAGCGCTCATTAATTCCGATGATATGTGGATGGAGGGAAAATTAGAAAAACAGTTTAATTATTTAGAAAAAAATAATCATATGGCAGGTCACTTTGGACGTGCGGTATTTGTGAATGCACAGGACGTTGTTTTAAAGAAGGATAGCCTTTCGTTTGGACGTATATTTGATCAACCTAATCGGACGCAAGCCGAGTGGATAAGATTTTTTTTCGATCATTCAAATTGTCTTTGTCACCCGTCTAGTATGATTAAACGTGAATGTTATTCAAGTTTGGGAGGATATAATAATCGTTTTAGGCAGCTTCCAGACTTTGATATGTGGGTAAGACTGGTAAAAAAATATCCTATTTACGTTGATAACGATCCTCTTATCTATTTTCGTATTTTATCTGAAAAAAATACAAGCTCTTCTACTCTTGAAAATAATATAAGAATTATGAATGAGCATTATTTTATTGCAGAGAATTTTTTTGAAGATCTATCGGAACCCCTGTTTAGCGAGGCTTTCTCTGATCGTTTTTATGATTTGCCTGCAGATGCAGTACGTGATTTGAAAGTTGAAAAAATATTACAATATTTTGTAGAAAATGATAATTTAGGAAAAATTTATCAGCAAATTGGGTTGCAGAAAATATTTTCTGAGCTAAATAATAGTGTTAGAAATAGAGTTTTAAAAGAAAACTACTGCATAGATGATAAGTATTTCCAAAATATTTCTGGAAAAAATAGTTTATTTTACGATCAAAATTTTAGTGAGAAAAGAAGTGTTGTAAAAAAAATTATAAGAAAATTTTTATATTCATAATAAAAACTAGATATGCGCGAAATTTCTACATTGAGAAATATTAAATTATATTTAATAGAAGTTGTTATCTAATTTTTCAGTGTATAAAAATGAATATTATTTTATGCTGGGCGTGATTTGGAAGGAATTATTGAATAGTCTGTTCCTGGTTCTGTTCTATTGTGGTGTGGCAGCTATGGTAAAAAGTTCTCAAAAATGGTATTTGTAGATACTAGCACGTGAAGCGTTGCGTATTCTTGGTCGTATAAGCGTTAGGGCTCTTAATGCACGGTGGTAGCTACTATAATTTAGCGTTAAAAGATATCGTTCAAGGGTTTTCTAAGTGGCAATTAGCTTGGCTGCTGGGAATTGGTGATATTAAGCAACGCTACGCGCGATCCAAGCTGGGGCAGTTTTGGATTACATTAAGCATGCTTATTTTTATTGTAGCGATAGGCGTCGTTTATAGTTTTCTTTTTCATCAAGAAATTAAGAGTTTTCTACCTTATGTTGCTTGTAATTATGTGGCATGGACTTGGTTATCTACTAGTATTATTGAAAGCTCTACTGTCTTTGTCCAAGCTCAGGGTTATATAAAGCAAACTCCTATACCACGCTCTATTTTTGCACTCCGAACAATAATTAGAAATTTTGTTAATTTTTTGCATAATATAATTATTATATTTTTAGTTTTTGTTTGTATGCTGCATCCAATTTCATGGAATATGTTTTTGGTGATTCCGGGTATATTTTTTATTTTATGCTGTGGTTTTTTCTCTAGCTTGTGTTTGGGAGTTATTTGTACACGGTTTCGTGATTTGCCGCAGATTGTGCAAGCTATCATGCAAATTCTAATGTTTCTTACACCCGTTATGTGGCCAGTCAGTTCATTGAGTAAGAATGCTCTGGCGATTGTTGAATACAATCCTATGGCAGCGTTAATGCATGTGGTTAGCAAGCCTTTCTTAGGAATAGTACCCGATATGTCCGACTATATTTTATCATCAATCACATTGTTGGTGTTGATGATAGGTAGCGGCTATATTTTTGCACGTTTCCGTGCCCGTATTGTTTATTGGTTGTGATGGTCGATTATGGTTGAAATTAAGTTAGATAACGCCAGCGTAGAATTTTCAATCTATAACGCGCGTAGCCGCTCATTGAAGAGTAACCTAATGAAGCGGGTTGGAGGGCATATTGGCCAGTCAGCTAAAGATGACCGTGTTGTTATTCATGCTTTGCGTGATATTAACCTACACTTAAAAACAGGCACGCGTTTAGCACTGGTTGGGCATAATGGCGCTGGTAAGTCAACAATGCTGCACTTACTGGGCGGGGTATATGAGCCATCGTCTGGCTCTGCCATAATAAAGGGGCGTGTATCTTCTTTACTTGATCTCTCTATGGGTATGGATCCGGAGCAAACAGGTCGAGAAAACATTATCCTGCGAGCTGTTTTTCTCGGTATGAGTATAGCGCAAGCAAAAGCGTTAGTACCCGAGATTGCAGAATTCTCAGAGCTTGGACCTTATTTAGACTTGCCAATGAGAACTTATTCTTCCGGTATGGCGATGAGGCTTGGCTTTGGTGTATCGACCGCCATTCAGCCAGATATTATTTTAATGGATGAAATGATTGCGGTAGGTGATGTGCGTTTTGCTGAAAAAGCACGAGCAAGGTTGCATAAAATTATGGATAACGCGGGTATATTGGTTATTGCATCGCATAGTTCAGAAACTTTGCGCCAGTATTGTGATCGTGCGATTTGGCTTAAAGAGGGGCAAGTGCTAGCTGGCGGGCCATTGGAGGATATTTTAAAAGAAGCTCATGGGCCAGATTGAGAGGTTTTCATTGGTAGCTTTTACTGGCTTCAATGAAGGAAGCGAATTTACGTGTAGGATGATGATTAAAATATGGGTCTTTATGGTTCGGGAGTAAAATGTCTATGCACGTAATTTTATTTTTTGTAACTATCAATATTAGAAAAAATATTGAATATGCTTAGGATGATTTCATAACAAAAGTTTTTAGATAATGAACTATAAAAATATATTGTTATTTTTAGATAAAAAAATATTTTTAAAATATGTTGTGTCAATATTTTTTCTAGGTAATGTTTTTGCTGTAGGCTATTTATATTCCACCTCTAAAAGTGCTTTGTCTGTTGTTAATGGCCCAGCAGTGCATAATGGCAAAGCTGACCTACGTTTGTGGGCGTTACAAGATGTTTTACCTTTAAATGGTGAGTGGCAAGTCTTTTGTAACATACTTGATGGTCGTACCCTTTCTCGTCCAACCGCTTCTATTCAATCGCCTTACAAAATTGTTAATATGCCACGTTTGTGGAATTATGGTGGTACACGTCCTAATAAAGATGGTACTTTTTCTGGTATGGGAAGAGCAACTTATCGTGTTTTTTTATATCTTCCAGCGCATACGCCTATAATAAGCTTACAAATTCCTCAAATTCTCTCAGCTTCTGCAATTTGGATAGATGGGTATAAGATTACGAGTGCTGGCCATGTTGCAGCGGAACCTCAAGATGAAATTGCAAAAACACCGCTTACTCAATTTATTACACTTGAGCCAGAGCAGCATATAGTTACGTTAGCAGTAGAGGTTTCTAATCATTTTCATTTTGAGGGAGGTATGAGTGCTCCTATTTTAATAGGAACTCGTGATAATTTAGAAAAAAATAGAGAATATAGGCTTGTATTTGATACAGGAGTATTTGCGGCTCTTCTTATTCTGGCGTTTTATATTGCAGCATTTGGGCTCACAACGCAGTCGTCTGGATGGGGGTGGCTGCTAGTTCTGGTTATTTCACTATCTGTCAGATTGGGGTGCACAAGCGGTGTGTTTGCCCAGATGTTTCCATCATTATCTATGTCTGTTCTTTTTAGGATAGAGTATCTTTCTATTTATGTGCCATGGCCGATTTATTTTAGACTTTTGGCGGTCATGTTTCCTGGGCATTTACATTGTTTAGCTGGGAATTTAATTACGGCTTTTGCGATATCTGGTTGCCTTTTGTCTATTTCAACGCCAGTTTATATTTTCACGCAATTTAGAGATGCTACGGTTTTATTTTTAATTATTTCAGCATTTTATTATGTATGGTGTGTTTCTGTCGCGATTTATAATAGAGAATATGGTGCAGATGTTTTAGGTATCGGTGTCGTTATTTTCTTGTTCTGTGTGCTGCACGACGGTTTAATGTATGCGCATTGGCTATCGGGTATTGATGTGGCCCCATTAGGAGGGCTGCTCTTGTTGCTTTTTCATATTATTGTTTTAGGACAGCGTTTTGTAAAAACACTTGATAAAGTGAAGGTATTATCCTCTTCCCTTGCAGCATTGAATAATAGCCTTGAAGGGCAAGTAGAAGAAAGAACGTACCAGCTGGAGCAAACCATAACTGAGTTACATCGTGCTAAAGAGTTAGCCGAAAAAGAAGCGGTTAATAAAGATCGCTTTTTGGCCCATTTGAGCCATGAAGTAAGAACACCTTTAAATGCTATTTTTGGTATGACTA
This sequence comes from Acetobacter orientalis, assembly GCF_000963965.1. GTDB lineage: Bacteria > Pseudomonadota > Alphaproteobacteria > Acetobacterales > Acetobacteraceae > Acetobacter > Acetobacter orientalis. Next base: position 36,068 of record NZ_BAMX01000007.1, on the reverse strand, counting down.
CCCTGTTGTTGCGCGATAACCCGAGCGAAGAACAAAGGCGCAGGTTAGACCTGATGAAATTTTCTGGTGCCGGACTTGTGCGTTTGTTGGACGACATACTGGAGATGTCTCGTCTAGAGGCTGGGCGCGTAAAAATAGCTCAGAAACCGTTTGATCTTTCTCTGCTATGCCAGAAATTTGCTGATTTAATGGCTGAAAGATGTCATCAGGTTGGGTTGGCTTTTACATATACATTTGATGTATTACCCAGTCTTGTGATGGGGGATCCCGATAGAATTCAACAGCTTTTAGGTAATGTTACTGATAATGCAATAAAATTTACAAAAAATGGTTCTATACAGTTTGTGGTTCGTGCGACTATGCATGCCTCGCAAGAGTGGGCGGTAGTCTTTGAGTTGACTAATAGTGGGCCGGGTATTCCTCCGCCTGTTTTGGGAATGTTATTTCAAGAGTTTGTGCGTGGGCCAGAAACAAATATTTTACCGGGTTCAGGTTTAGGCCTTGCGATTGTCAAACGGCTGGCTACGGCAATGGGGGGACAAGTTTCTTTAGATAATATAGCAGGAGGAAGCAGATTTACGTTTACATTACCTGTGAGAGACCTAGAGCCGGAACGTGTAACACACATAGCCGAAAAAAGCTTGCCTCGCTTTGGGTTGCGTATCTTGTTGGTGGAAGATACGCCTGAAAATCGTCTGGTTATGCAAGATATGCTAGCGACATTTGATATGCATGTTACGGTTGCTGAAAGCGGTCAAAAAGCACGTGAATTAATAGAAAATACTTATTTTGATGTTATGTTGCTCGACATGGTTTTGCCCGACATATCGGGTGAAGAAATAGCGCATTACGTAACGACTCATTTTAATACGACGATAGCGAGTATGCCCATAATTGCCGTGACGGCTAACGTGATAGAGAGTGATATTTTACGTTACCATGCTGTTGGTATAGAGCATATTGTTGCCAAACCTGTTGTGCTTGATGAATTGTTCAAAGCAATTTCAGAAGTTTGTGGAACCGCCTTGGTTAACCAAGGCGACAGTGTTGTGCAGGAGGCAGATCTTATTGCTGCGGGGTTGCCACTTTTTTTACAGGCCTGCCAAGAATGTCACAATGCGTTGTATATGGCGCTTGAAACAACCGACTATGATTGTATACGCCGTGTAGCGCACCGTATACGTGGGAGTGCCCGTACTTATGGGTACGAGGCATTGGGGCAGCTTGCCACAATTGTAGAAGACGGGTTACGTGAACCTTCCACGATTTATGATTTGTCAGAAGCAAAGTGTTTGCTGTCAGAACTAGATCGGACATTAAGGCAGAATGAAACCTTATAAAAGCTGACCGGAAAGCGTGTTTGTATGACCTTTGTAACCGGTGATGGTGTGGCATCTATCCTGCTTGTTGAAGACGCTGTTGAGTTGAGGGTGCTGATCCGTACATATTTGGAACAATGTGGTTATCGGGTTTATGTGGCAGTGACTGTGGCAGAAATGGAGGTGCAGTGGCGGCTTATGGCACCCGATCTGGTACTGTGTGATATTCAACTGCCCGATGGTGATGGTCGCGAAGCTGCACGGCGTTTGAGAGTGCATGATCATGCAGCCTTAATTTTTGTAACATCCTGTTCCGACATGGCGTATCGTATTCAAGCTCTTGATGATGGGGGTGATGATTACGTGACAAAACCTGTTGATTTACGCGAACTAGCTGCGCGTGTACGGAGTGTTTTACGCCGCAGAGCGTTACGGCCGACAAGTATAGTGTTGGGTAATTGGCGGCTGGAAGTTATCCGCAAACAACTGTGTTCGCCTAGTGGGGCTACTGCTTCTTTTACGTCTGGAGAGTTTGGTTTGTTGTTGGCATTAGCCAGCTCTATAGGCCATGCAGTAACCAGAAACATTTTGGTAGATGTGATTAGCCAGCGCAGTGAGCGTGAAGTAACGGAGCGTACGGTTGATACGCTTATGGCCCGTATTCGGCGTAAAATACCCCCTGCGGCAGGCCTGATGGATTTACCAAGGCCGGTTATTAATACCGTAAGAGGGAATGGCTACCGGTTAGACATGCTGTAAAGGCAGATATGGTTTGTTAACCGATGTTGACAAACCATTACGGTTTGCGGGTTGCCACACTTTTAACACTGTTGCACACTTTCCAGAGGTGAGCGTGCGTTTGGTTGCGAACGCACGGGTTGTTGTATGGGAAGTAGAATGTATTTTTAATATAGACTGTTGGGTAAATAAATTTTTTATATTTATTGCCTATTTTCTTATTAAAAATGAATGTTTTTCCTTTATCCATACAATAAATTTTTTATCGTATTTTGCATGTAACGTGCAGTAACGCATGACGGCAGATAGAGCGCAAGAGTTGGAGTAAGCCATGTATATTCGTAACGTTCTGTCGGCTTTAGGTCTTTTGGCTGTAGGTGCTTTATTAACACCGGCTGAGGCAGCTGTTTCTGCTAAGCAAGCAGCCCATAATGCTGCGCAGTCTGCAAATGCAGCCGCTCCTACTATGCAGCCTTCTCCTATTACCATGCAGCAAGATTTTGGGCCATGGCATGCAAGCTGTAGCTATATGCCTGCAACACACACGGCAACGGCCTGTGTTGTTTCTCAACAGCTGAGCATGCAGCAACAGGGACGGACTATTTCCATCGGTATGGTTATTGTTGGGCATTCGGTTAATGCGACAACGCCGGTTTTATCTGACCGGCCTTATGAAGTGAGCCTGATGACCCCTTTGGGTTTTGACCTTACAAAGCCTTCAACACTGACGCTGGATTCTGCGGCACCTCTTAGTATGCCGTATATCATGTGTACAACATCGGGTTGCCTTTCGAGTGTGCAGGCAACGCCAACACTGATGGCGAGTTTACGTGGTGCGAAGGATGGGCACATTCGTGTGGCACACGTTGCGGCACAAGGCGGAGATGTGGTGACAATTAATTATAAAATGGCACATTTTCTTGATGCTCTTCTTGCCGTAGAGGCATGGGGGAAAGCAAAGACACCACTTTAAGAACATGAGCCGTTGATGTTTTTTGAACTGGTTATGTAAAGAGTGGAATAGCTCAATAAATTTCTTTTGACGCGTATTTTCAGCATTTGTTAATACGCGTTGACACGAAAAATAAAGCATTTGGTATGCTGGCTTACACTCGTTTGCATTAGATACTTCTAATGCAAAAACATTAAATAAAAAATAAAAACTTTATCTCGCCTTTGGTGTGCGCGGAGTTTTGGCGTGTCTGCTAATCGAAAGTGACAGGTAGTGATGAAAAAGAAAATTGTATCCTCCGCTAAGGGGGCTCTCCCGTCACTTGATTGTAAGCATATGTCAAGAGTAAGTCAGCAAGAGTCAGTTGTACTTTCTGCCTTGGTGCAGAATAACTTTTCGCGCTCTTATGGTGTTGAGAGCAAAGTATATGTGCCGTCTTTTAGCTTAAAATTAATGTGTTCTACACCATTTTTGGTTGCTGTACTTTTTCCAGCGCAGTCTTATGCGGCAGAGTCACAAGCCGTTAACATTGGTGGTTTTACGTCTTCCTCTCCGTCATCATCGTTTTCTTATACTGCGGGCGATAATGCAGGCACGTTAACAGAGAGCGGCAAAAATGGTAAAAACGGCCATATTGGCGTGCTGTTTGTGCCCCCTAAAAAAGGGGGGAATGGTGGTAGCACGAATACGGCCATTACCATTACCAGTGTGCATTGGGATGCACCTACAAATACAGCAACGTTAACCTATAGCGATAATAGTACGGCTGTTTTTACGCCTAATTCGGGTAACACAGCTTATACTGAAGTATTAACCAGTAGTAGCGGTGACAAGCAGACGATGCACATAGATGGCACGCTTGCACCAGCAGATACGGTTGCCAGCGATGGTAGCGTTTCTGCGCTTACTTTGTCTCTACACGGTGCAACGCAGATTAATTCTGTGGGGCTTGCGGATAGTAGCAGTATTTCCCCTAATGATATGGGAACGTCTATTTTTGGTAGCGACGGTACCGTCAAAAATATTCAAACTAACGCCGATTATAGCAAAGTTGTCATTACATATGATGATGGTACGCAGCGTATTTATGATCAGGTTTTTACGCCGAGTGCAGATGGTACAACGCCGCCACAAGCTGCTGTCGATGAAAATGGGCTGTACCAATATAATGTTACGGTTGTTGGTGCAGATAACCAACAAAGTTCCGGTGGTACAGTATCGGCTACATTTGCAAGCAATAATGGTACTGGCACATTACCCACAGATGGTAGCCTAGGGGATGTAACGCAGGGGCTTACTGCGCAGGTTACGCAATCTGCCACAGGCGATCAGACCTTTAGTATAAGCCAAGGCGACCAGCTTGATGGTGGTGCTTCTGGGGTTGCGGTACCCAGTAACACAAGCCTGACCTATAAACCCAGTAGCCCGACAGCAACAATTAACGCAACGCAGGGCGAGTCAGGGGTTTTAGCCATTAGCCAAGGTGGCGATGGCGGTAAGGGCGGTACTTACTATGTGGGTGGTAAAGGGGCTAAAGGCGGTGTAGGCGGCAATGCTGGGAGCGTGGCTGCAATGGCTGATGGTATCATCAATATCTCTGGCAATGGTTCGGCAGTTTATGGCGTGGGTGCTGAATCTATAGGGGGTGATGGCGGTAACGGCGGTGGGTCTTATACCATTGTAGGGTCTGGCGGTAACGGTGGTGCTGGTGGCTCTGGTGGTGCGGCGCAGGTCGCTTTTGGTGGTAACGCTGCTAGTAGTATTACAACCACCGGAGATAACGCCGTAGGCGTTGCCGGGTTGTCTATTGGTGGCAATGGTTCTGCTGGCGGTAATGGCGGCAATGTTTCTGTTACAATTAACAACTATACAACGCCAGACCATGTATTGGTACCAACAACAATTACAACCAGCGGCAATTCTGCCGATGCTGTCCTTGCCCAGTCTGTGGGGGGAAATAGTGCGCATGGTGGCTCGGGAGATGGGTTTGTCGGCCTTGGTGGCGGTGGGGGCGCAGGCGGCAACGCAGGCACGGTAAGTGTTACCAACCACGGGAACTTAACCACGCAGGCATCTTATGCTGATGGTATTTTGGCTCAATCCATTGGTGGTGGTGGTGGTAATGGCGGCAGCAGTGCGGGTGTGTTTAGTATTGGTGGGCATGCCGGCGGTGGTGGTACCGGCGATAATGTTACCATTACAAATAGCGGTACGATTGTAACAGGGCTTAACGCCAAAGGCGGTGACCCCTCAAGCGTTACTGGCGCAATGGGTATTGTCGGCCAGTCTATTGGGGGTGGCGGCGGTAACGGTGGTTTTGCCGTTTCGGCTGGCCCCCTTGCTTTAAGCATTGGTGGCTCTGGTGGTTTTGGGGGCAGTAGCGGTACTGTCTCTATTGGTAGTTCGGGTGCTCTCACAACCTACGGTAATGCCTCAAGTGCTATCATGGCCCAGTCTATTGGTGGTGGTGGTGGTAACGGTGGCGGTGCTGTTGCTATTTCTGCATCAATCTCGATTGCTATGGGTGGCTCCGGGGGGGAAGGGGGTAATGGCGCAGGCGTAAGCGTTACTGCCACTAACGATATTGCCACGTGGGGCATGAATTCTAGTGGTATTATTGCGCAGTCTATTGGCGGTGGTGGTGGCAACGGTGGGTTTAGTGCTGCGGCCAGTGTGGGGGTAGCCGCCTTTTCGGTTGCATTGGGCGGTAATGGTGGCGCGGGGGGGGATGCCTCAAGCGTAAACGTTACGATGGGCGGTAACCTTGCAACACATAGTGATGAGTCCGCGGCTATACTTGCACAGTCTATTGGTGGCGGTGGTGGTAATGGTGGCTTTGGTCTTGCAATGGCTGGGTCTGTTACGCTGTCTGGTGCGGTTGCTATAGGCGGTAAAGGCTCCGGCGGTGGGTCTGCACAAGATGTTACTGTGCAGGTTAACGGGCTTAATTCTGATGGTATTCAAACACTCGGTAATCAATCAGGTGGTATTATTGCCCAATCTATTGGTGGTGGGGGTGGTAATGGTGGCTGGGCTGTAGCTGCCACAGGCACAGTAGCCGCTTTTGATGTGGGTGGTGCTATTGGTGTGTCTTTAGGTGGTAGTGCGGGTAAGGCCAGTACGGCCGGCCATGTGCAGATTACCGGCAATACGGAATCGATTATTACGCAGGGTGCTCAATCTACGGCTATCTTGGCGCAGTCTATTGGCGGCGGCGGCGGTAATGGTGGTACGGCTGTTGCTGTGGCTGGTACAGCCAGCTTGGGGGCTGCTGGCTCTATTGCTGTGGCAGTTGGGGGTAACGGCGGCGGCGGCGGCAACGGCGGGCAGGTTGATGTTACCAGTAGTGGCGCACTGCAGACCACTGGCGCGCAATCTTCTGGTCTTGTCGCTCAGTCTATTGGGGGCGGTGGTGGCAATGGTGGCACCACGGTTGCGGCCTCTGTTGCTCTGGGTCTTGGTTTTAGCGGCAATGTGTCTGTGGGGCTGGGCGGCTCGGGCGGCTCTGGTGGGAATAGTGCAGATGTGCATGTGCACAATGATGGCGCTGTGCACACTGCTGGTGCGTTATCGTCTGGCGTTGTTGCACAATCCATCGGGGGCGGTGGTGGCAATGGCGGTTTTGATTTGGCAGGCGGTTTATCGCTTTCCGCTTCAGGTGCCGTATCGCTTGACCTTGCTTTAGGTGGCTCTGGTGGTTCTGGCGGGTCTGCTGGGGCTGTGACGCTAGAGAATGCGGGCCAAGTGTTGACAGATGCAGCAATGGCCAATGGCCTTGTTGCGCAGTCTCTTGGCGGTGGTGGCGGTAACGGCGGGTTTGTGCTTGCTGGTGGTGCACAGGCAAGTATGGGGGCCTTGCTGCCTCTGTTGCTGTTGGCAGCAAGGGTGGGTCTGGCGGTACGGGCGGTGCCGTTAATCTTAATAACTCCGGCGCAGTGTACACGCACGGTACAAATTCTACCGCAGTTATTGCACAGTCTATTGGTGGTGGCGGTGGTAATGGTGGCACTACGGTCGGGGCCGCATTTTCAGGTGGTGTTGAAGGCTCAGTAGGCCTTGCTGTAGCGCTCGGCGGTTCAGGCGGGAATGGGAATACTGCAAACACTGTAACGCTTGATAACAGCGGGCAAATTAGCACTAGTGGTGATTTGTCTGGAGGTTTGGCTGCTCAGTCTATTGGCGGTGGCGGCGGCAATGGTGGCCTGACAGTGGCCGCCGATCTGTCTTTGTCGGTAACAAGTGGGGCAATTGCTGGTTCTGTCGCTTTAGGGGGTAATGGCGGTACGGGTGGGCGTGCTGCAGCAGTTAACCTTACAAATACAGCAAATATTCAAACACAGGGTAGTCTATCGAACGCCGTAGAAGCGCAGTCTATTGGTGGTGGTGGCGGCAATGCGGGAACTACGGTTGGTGGCTCTATGGCTGCCGGTCTTGAAGGTGGAGCGGGTGTTTCTGTTGCCCTCGGCGGCGCTGGTGGGAGCGGTAATACTGCCGATACAGTGACCCTGCACAATGAGGGCCAGATTGTTACTGCCGGAGCTATGTCTGGTGGTCTTGTTGCACAGTCTATTGGCGGCGGCGGTGGTAATGGCGGCCTGACGGTGGCGGCTAACTTGTCGTTGGCAGCTAGCGGGCCTGGTTTGTCGGGGGCTGTGGCCCTTGGGGGTAAGGGTGGCTCTGGGGGGCAGGCTGGTGCAACAACCCTGACCAATACAGGGATTATTCAAACTAAGGGTAGCTTATCTAATGCCATACTAGCCCAGTCTATTGGTGGCGGTGGTGGTAACGGTGGCACAACTGTTGCTGGCTCTGTGGCTCTCTCGCCAGATGTAAGTGGGTCTGTTGCTGTTGGCCTTGGCGGTGCTGGCGGCACAGGGGCCGACGCCGGCCTTGTAACTGTGTCTAATACAGCCGCTCTGCAAACCAGTGGCGCTCTGTCTTCTGGTATTGTTGCGCAATCTGTCGGTGGTGGTGGTGGTAATGGGGGCTTGGATGTTGCCGGTTCTTTGTCTGTGTCGGGAGAGGCGTCTGTTGCGCTGAACCTTGCCTTGGGGGGATCCGGTGGTGAAGGTGGAAACGCTGCTGGTGTAACGCTTGATAACCAAGGCCAAGTAGTAACGTCTGGTGCCATGTCTGGTGGTTTGACTGCACAGTCTATTGGCGGTGGTGGCGGTAATGGTGGGTTTGTTGTTTCTGCCAGTGGCTCTGCGGGTGAAGGGGCACTGAGTGCCGCTGTTGCTTTAGGTGGTTCTGGTGGTTCTGGTGGTGGGGGGAGTGACGTCAGCCTAACCAATAGTGGCTTGATCCAGACTGATGGGGTAAGTGCTACTGGTGTAACCGCACAATCTATTGGTGGCGGTGGTGGTAATGGGGGCACAACTGTTGCTGGTTCTGTGGCCATATCAAGCGAGGCAAACGGTAGCGTTGCCCTAGCATTGGGCAGTGCCGGTGGTGGCGGTGGTAATGCTGCTACTGTGTATTTAAAAAACACAAACCAAGTTGTTACAGCAGGTAATTTTTCAGGCGGTCTTGCTGCACAATCTATTGGTGGTGGCGGTGGTAATGGTGGCTTAAGTGTTGCCGGAGGGCTATCTTTTACCACAGGTACAGCAAGTGTGGCGGCGTCTCTTGCGCTTGGTGGCAGTGGCGGCTCTGCTGGTACTGCGGACCATGTTACCTTAGAGAATACCGGCCTTATTCAGACTGATGGCCTCCATGCAGATGGTATTTTGGCGCAGTCTATTGGTGGCGGTGGCGGTAATGCAGGCACAACTGTTGCCGGTGCTATTTCCTTGTCTGATCAGGTAGGGGCTGGGCTATCTGTTGCATTGGGCAACAAAGGCGGTTCTGGTGGTAAGGGGGGTGATGTCAGCCTGACCAATTCAGGGGATATCAAAACTCAAGAGGCCTCGTCGTCTGCTATTGTTGCGCAGTCTATTGGCGGTGGCGGTGGTAATGGCGGTATGGCCATTGCCGGGGCGGCTTCTGCCGCCACGGGTGCTTCGCTGGCTATTAGTGTTGGGCTAGGTGGTGCAGGCGGGAGTGGGTCAGAATCTGGGGCCGTCACGTTTGAAAACTCAGGTCTTATCCAAACAAGTGGTGCGTTATCTAACGGTCTTGTTGCGCAGTCTATTGGTGGTGGTGGTGGTAACGGCGGTGTAGTTGCCGCAGGTAGTCTTGCCCTGAGTGGAGATGACGGGTCGGCAACGCTGTCTTTGGCATTAGGTGGTGCTGGTGGCGGTGGTGGTGCGGCTGGTAGTGTTACGCTTGGTAATACAGCTACTATTGACACCACAGGTGCTGGGGCCAACGCCATTATGGCGCAGTCTATTGGTGGGGGTGGTGGTAACAGCGGCATAGTGGTGGCTGCTGGCATTTCATTAAGTGCAGATGGAAGCTCTTTTGGGGCCTCTGTAGGTGTTGGTGGTAAAGGTGGTTCTGGCAGTACGGCTTCGAGCGTTACGGTCAGCAATACGGCTATCATTACAACGCATGATATTTTGTCTGATGGTATTTTAGCTCAGTCCATCGGTGGTGGTGGTGGTAATAGCAGCATGGTGGTGGCGGGTACTGGTACTGTGGGTGAAAACTCAGGTGCGCTGTCTCTTGCTGTTGGTGGGCAAGGCGGTACAGGTGGTACGGCGGGCAATGTCAGTGTCACCAACACGGCGTATATTCAGACAGATGCGGCCATGTCGTCTGCTATTGTTGCTCAATCTGTTGGCGGCGGCGGTGGTAATGGCAGCATGAGCCTTGCTGGCTCGCTGGCCTTTTCGGCTGAAAACTCTGCATCTGGTGCATTTAGCATTGGTGGCCACGGTGGGTCGGGCAACACGGCTGGAGATGTTACTGTTTCCAGCAATACGCTAAACGGCGCCACCCCTACATCCAATATGGGTGCGACAGTTTTTACGAAGGGGAATGATTCTATCGGCATCGAGGCCCAGTCTATTGGCGGCGGCGGTGGTAATGGTGGTATTGCTGGCACGGCCAGCCTTGATGTGAGCACAGATGAAGGCACGTCTGTTGCCGCAGCGGTCTCTATTGGCGGTTTTGGCGGTAGCGGAGAAAACTCCGGCAATGTCACAGTTTCTAGTGATGATTTTATTGGCACACTTGGCAAAGGCTCCATTGGTATTTTGGCGCAGTCTGTTGCTGGTGGTGGCGGTAATGGTGGGTTCTCAACAGACCTAACCCTGTCTTACAGCGAAGGCACGAACGTAAGTGCTGGCTTTGCGTTGGGTGGCTTTGGCGGCAAGGCAGCGAGTAGTGCTGGGTCGGTGCTGGTGACGGTCGATGGAGCCATTGTTACCACGGGTGATGATGCTGGCGCGGTGGTTGCGCAGTCTATAGGCGGCGGCGGCGGTGTGGGTGGTTCTACACTCGGTGCACAGGTTGGTGCCTCTGAAGACAGCATTGGCGTCAGTGCCAGTGTTGGTGGTTGGGGTGGTGCTGGTGGAGATGGCGGCTCTGTAACCGTAAAAAGCAATAGCCCCATTAGTACGCAGGGTGCGCAGGCTAGTGGTATTTTGGCGCAGTCTATAGGCGGCGGCGGCGGTAACGGTGGGTCTGCTTTTACCGGTGAAATTAGCAATGAATCGTCAAAAAGCTTTGTAGCAACAGTAGGTGGCTTTGGGGGTGTTGGCGGTGCTGGTAGCACGGTAGATGTAATTTCTGTAGGTGATATTACAACCAAGGGTGATAGCTCACACGCTATCGCCGCTCAATCTATAGGCGGCGGTGGCGGTAACGGCGGTAACGCTGGTTCTCTCATGATTTCTTCTGGCGGAGAGGACACAACCGTTAACCTAAGCGCCACAGTAGGTGGTTTTGGCGGTGCCGGTGCGATAGGGGGCGATGTTTTTGTTAACAGTAACGGCCAGCTTTTAACATCAGGCGCTAATGCCCAAGCTATTGTGGCCCAGTCTATAGGCGGTGGTGGCGGTAATGGCGGCACCAGTTTGTCTGGTGTGGTGGTCTTTAACGGCAATAGCGGGGGGGATGTTATTAATGCAGCCATTTCTGTTGGTGGTTTTGGCGGCACGGGCGAAAACGCTGGTACTGTTGATGTAACTCAGCAAGGGCTTATTGCGACATCTGGTGTAAATGCAGCTGGTATTTTAGCGCAATCTATTGGTGGCGGTGGTGGTACAGGGGGGCAGGCTAACTCTATTTCTATGGTGCTTACCATTGAAAAAGCCGATATTCCAAAAATTGGCAAAACCTCTGACGACCCCGATGGTTTAACGTATATCAAAAATAATACGGGCGATAATAAATCGCTCTCTCTCAGCATTGGTGGCTCTGGTGGTGCAAGTGGTGATGGCGGTGCAACTACTGTTTCCAATGCAGGGCTTATTCAAACTGTAGGCAATTTTTCAGATGGTATTGCCGCACAGTCTATTGGCGGTGGTGGCGGTAGTGGTGGCAAGGCCATTATTGGCCTGTCAGGTGTTATTCCTGATGAATACGTCAATGACATGTCCAATTTGCAGTATTTATCTGCCTTAAGCGGTATGAACGACATGACCATTTCTATTGGTGGTTTTGGCGGTGCAGCTGGAAGTGGTGGAGATGTTTCAGTTACTAATACCGGCAATATTAGCACTACCGGTATAGATTCTATCGGCATTTTTGCGCAGTCTGTTGGCGGCGGAGGTGGCGATGGTGGGCAAGGTAACTCTGGCAGTTCTGGTCAGCTGGGTATTGGTGGTTTTGGTAGCTCTGCGGGTGATGGCGGCAACGTAAGCGTTATTAACGGCAGCGCAGATCAACCGAGTGGGCAAGGTATTATTCAAACAACGGGCAAAGGTGCTACGGGTATACTGGCGCAGTCCATCGGTGGTGGTGGCGGTAATGGTGGGGACGGTGCTGGCAAAATTACCATTGGTGGTATGGGCGGCGGTTTGCTTAACTCAGTTGCGGGTGAGGGCGGTGCTGTTAGCGTTACCAACTACGGTATTGTGCTAACCCAAAATGCAGAAGCTGCGGGTATTATTGCCCAGTCTATTGGCGGCGGCGGCGGTAACGGGGGTGATGCCTCAACAGGGGGCAGCACGTTTACACTCGGTGGTTTTGGTGGTGCGGCGGGTAATGGTGGCAAAGTTAGTGTAACCAACCTTAACGCTATTCAAACACAGGGTGATACCTCAAGCGGTATCATGGCCCAATCTATCGGGGGCGGTGGTGGTAATGGTGGCAACGCCAGCTCTTCCAGTGTGGTTGGTGTTGGTGGTTGGGGCACAAGCGCCGGTAATGGTGGCGATGTGCAGGTCATTAACGGGGTAACAGGAAATGCTACACCCGCAACTATTTTGACCGTGGGTAACCAGTCTAATGCCATTTTTGCCCAATCCATCGGTGGTGGTGGTGGTGGTGGTAATGGCGGCGCTGGTGGCGGCAAGTTAGGTATTGGTGGCAGTTCAACAAGTTTGCTGCCCGGCACTATTACCGGCAATGGTGGCACTGTGGCGGTCAATAACTACTCAGCACTAGTTACTCAGGGAGATGACTCCGATGGTATCATGGCGCAGTCTATTGGTGGTGGCGGTGGTAGCTCGGGCGGTACTGCTGGCAGCGGTATTGTAGCCATTGGTGGTGTTGGTGGTATTGGCGGCAATGGTGGCCTTGTTAGCATCAATAACCAGAACCTAATTTCTACACATGGTAGTGGCTCACTTGGTGTTTTTGCACAGTCCATTGGTGGCGGTGGTGGTGCCGGTGGTGATGCCAGCGCTTCTAGCAAAATAGGGCTAGGTGGCTGGGGTTCTGCCGCGGGTGACGGCGGTGATGTTGTTGTTCTCAATGGTACATTTGGCAACCAGTTGGCAGCCTCAGTCACCACTGTGGGTGATATGGCCACGGCCATTATGGCGCAGTCTATTGGCGGCGGTGGTGGCAATGGGGGTAAAGGCGGCGGCCTTATAAGCATTGGTGGCAGCACCACAGGCCTGATAACGGACGCCCTAACCAATAAAGTTACCGGCAATGGCGGCAGTGTTTCTGTAAGTAACTACGCGCAACTGGCTACGCAAGGTAACGAGGCGGATGGTGTTTTTGCGCAGTCTATTGGCGGTGGCGGCGGTAACGCTGGCGATGCCTCAGAAAAAGCTGTTCTGGCTGTTGGGGGTATTGGCGGTGCTGGTGGTAATGGGGGTGCGGTTACGGTCAGTAACCAAGGCGTTATCCAGACAGTTGGTGCAGCATCACGCGGTATTTTCGCCCAATCCATCGGCGGTGGTGGGGGTAATGGCGGCGGCACCAACTATGACGGCATTGCGGTTGGCGGGTCTGGCGGTGCCGCGGGTAACGGTGATGCTGTTACGGTATTGAATGGTACAGAGGGTTCTGACCAGCTAAGTGCAGCCATTCTTACAAAGGGTGACAATGCCGATGCTATTTTTGCGCAATCTATTGGCGGTGGCGGCGGTAATGGTGGTACCGCTGGGTTAAATGCTGTTTCTATCGGTGTTTTTGCTAATGGTGCTGGTGGGGGTACGGGTGGTGCTGTGAGCATCAACAATGCTGCTTATCTACAAACAGAGGGCACGTATGCTGCTGGTGCTGTTGCGCAGTCTGTTGGCGGTGGTGGTGGTAGTGCCACTGGTGGCCTTGGGATTGTACAAAGCATTTTAGGCATATTTAACAAAGGTAAGCAGCTTATTGCTCTGGCGTCAGGCTCTAACGGCGGTGCAGGAGATGGCGGCGCCGTTACTCTTACCAATAGTGGGCAGGTTGTTACCAAAGGTATGGCGTCTACCGGGTTGCTGGCCCAGTCTATTGGCGGCGGTGGCGGCCTTGCTACAGGGGGTGATACCGTAAGCATTGGTGGTACTGGCACAGGCAATGCTCAGAGCAGCAATGGGCAAACTGTTACCGTTACGTCTCTGGAGAGTGGGTATATTCAAACCACAGGTAACGAAGCAGTTGGCATTATTGCCCAGTCTGTTGGGGGTGGCGGTGGCATATCTCTAAACAGTGATGGCGATGTGAGTTTTGATATCACACAGGCTAATGGTTCTGCTGGGGATGTAACCGTAACAAACGCTGCGACTATTCAAACATCGGGCATTGGTGCAACTGCTGTCATTGCGCAGTCTGTTGGCGGCGGTGGCGCGTTGGTTGTGTCTGCTGGGCAAAACGTAAATATTAGCACGACAGGTAGCAACAATACAGGTAATGGCGGTGCAGTAACTCTTACCAACACAGCTCGTCAGATTATAACAACCGGCGCTGCGGCAAACGGTCTGGTAGCACAATCTGTCGCTGGTGGCGGTGGTTTGGTCGCTCAAGCCTCTGGCCAGCTAACTGGGCTGACACTGGGCGGGAATGGCACAGCCGGTGCTGTGCATATCAGCCAAAGCGGCGATATTGCGACAACCGGTGCTGGTTCTTACGCTATTTGGGCGCAGAGTGTTGGCAAAACCAATGGTGCTATAAGCATTAATATAGATGCCTCCAGCCATATTATTGGTGGTACAGGCACAGGTGCTGCCATAGGTATGATGGACGGTGCAGCGAATACGTTGGTTAACGCTGGCTTTATTACCGGAAAAGGGCAGGTAGAAGCTATCGTGCTTGATAGTGTTGGTCATTTAAGTAGCACAGGCGGTTGGATCGATGGCACCGCCATTCAAGGTAGTGGCACCCAAATACGTGATACCGTAGAGAATACAGGTACTATTATCGGTTCAATCAATCTTGGTAATGCTGCGTTAACCAACCATGTTGAAGGTCGCCTTATTACAGGTGATACTGTACATCTTGGTACCGGTACAGACGACGTACTGACCAATGCCGGGTATTTCTCGCCCGGAGGGGTAGGTCAGATTACCACGACCAATCTGACCGGCTCTTTTGTGCAGTTGGCAACAGGCACCTACGTGGCTGACGTAGAACTAGACCCTGTTACGGACAAACTGAACGTAAGCGGTAAGGCCACTTTGGCAGGCACGCTCAAGCTCAACATTACCGATCCGGGCGACATACGGCCCGGGACCCGCGGTGATGTGATTGTGAGTGCACAAGAAGGCACGACCAACAACGGTTTAGTTATAGATGCGCTGCCGTCTGCCGTTACCTCCTATGGGTTGGCAGGCAACGGTGCAGATTTGGTACTGGCGCGTGATGTCACCTTTACCCCTAAAGGCACAGATGCTGTTGCTGGGTCTTTGGCAAATATGCTGGGGGTAATACCGGTTACAAACTCAGCAGGTTTAACGCACCTGTATTCTGCGCTTTATTACCAACCAGATGTTAAAGCTCTCAACGCGATGTATCATGCGCTCAATGATGAAGCGCAAAGTGACTACCAGCAGGCAATTATCGATAATAATGATCTGTTTATGTCAACGGTCTTGCAGCAAACTGCATCATGGCGCACAGGCGTGCAAGCAGGCCGCGTTGTGTTGGGAGACTGCGCGGCACAAGGTGTTAACATAGCCAAGAAGGATAAAAAATCTGTTCAAGTCTGCAACAATACAGAAAACTGGCACGCATGGCTTAACAGCTACGGTGGCAACACTACATACGATGGGAATACCCATACTGGTACAGCGCAGTTTAATACCTATGGGTATGGTATGGCCGCCGGTTTAGATTATCAGGTAAATCCGAACATGCTCATTGGTTTAGCGGGTGGGTGGGATCGTTCTAATGTTAGTGCCGCAGAACGTGCGGCTTATGGCCAGCTTAACTCCGGCCATGCCGCTCTATATGGTGCTTTAAAGCAAAAGAATTTTTATGAAAATATGGTGCTAAGCTATACGCACACGCATGTTAACTCTAACCGGAGTGTGTATATTCCCGGCACAATGGCCTCATCTGTTGTTATTCCGTCCATTCAGGAGCGGTTTGCTAGCGCTTATGCAATTAACAGCGCCAGCGGTAAAATTGAGGGCGGCTATACGTTGCATCGTGGGGCAAGCTCTATCAGTCCCTTTGTGGCCTTACAGTTTTCTTCTCTAAATATGAATGGCAGTTACGAGCGTGCACAGACCGCTACGGCTATTACAGGGTTGGTGCATCATGACCGTACAATCTGGTCATTCCCACTTTCCGCAGGCGTGCAGATGGATACAAAACAGTCTTTGGGGGGGCATGTCTCACTCACCCCCTTTGCAAGGTTGGCATGGCAGCACGAGTTCCTGCCAGAGCGTTACACGACTTCTGCGCTGCAACTTGCACCCGAATATAGCTTTACAACCCATGGTACAGAGTCATGGCACGATTCAGGTCGTGTTGAGACTGGCCTCAATCTGTTCTCACTCGATGGTTGGTCTCTTTATGGTAAATTTACTGGAGTGTTTTCGGATGTTTCTCGCGGTATTGCAGGTACAGGAGGCTTCCATCTAGAGTGGTAAAAGACGTCAGGAGTATAAATAAAAGTGCAAAAAGGGCTTTTTTTAAAAAAGCCCTTTTTGCACTTTTCTCAAAAAATATAATTTTTTATTTTTTGTCAGATTCTGTTTTTTACTATGTTTGAATAGAGATATGATGCGCTATCCACTCTAACAAATTAAGCTTATTAGATAGTTTGCACTAAGTTGTTTTTGCGATATTACAAGGAGTCTGACCTCCAAATTTCACTATATCATATTCTGTTGGCCGGATTTAAATTTCATATCTAAACATAAAGGTTGGCGTTATAGAGTGCATGATATCTAAAAATAAGGCGCTTTAGATGTTCTTTCTAACGCTAATTTATACTGCTTAACTAAATTGTTGATATACATGTTAGTATAACGTTTTAATATTATTTCTTTGTAAGCATTTTCGTTCACATTAAATAATCAGTCATAAATTTTGGGTGTTTGGTTGTTTTTCAGGCAAGTTTAAGGCCCCACTATAAATCATAGTGGGGCCACATTGTTACTACCGTAAAGAGCAAAAACGTTTATCGATTTTTGATCGATAATTTAAATATATTTTCAACTATACTTTGATTGGGAAAATAAAAAATGTATTTCAATATCTCGCACAGTTATATCTGTCTGGTACAAAAATTAAACTAAGCATATTTGCTCTTTTTCTGTTAATGTCCCAGAGACTATCTCTGATTCATAGGACAATATCCACGGTAGAATATGTGTTTGTTCAAAAGGCTTACTAATATAGTAACCTTGATGCTCATAGCATTTATCGCGCATTAGCAAAGATATTTGGCTAGCAGTCTCTACACCTTCAGCGGTAATACTGACTCCAAGAGCATCTCCTATGCCTGCTATTGCCTTAATAATTGCAATAGAGTGTATATTACTTTCAATATCTTTGATAAAAGATCGATCTATTTTAATACGATTAAAGGGGATATCTCTTAGAAAACTTAATGAGGAATAGCCTGTTCCAAAATCATCAAGAGCAATTTTTATATTATTTTCAGTAAGTTTTTTAATTTTATTAATTGTTTCCTCAGCATTTAAAAGCATGCTGGTTTCTGTAATTTCAATTTCAACGCGGCCTGGGTCTATATTAACATCTTCAATAATTTTAAGTATGGATTCTGAAATATTATTCAATTCAAAAGTTTTAGCAGAAATATTAATAGAAACTGAAACATGATGTGGCCAAGAAAGAGCTTCTTTACAAGCTGCTTTTACAACCCACATATCAATAGACGGCATTAAACCAATTTCTTCAGCAAAGGGGATGAAGTTGATCGGTGGAATAATACCATCGACTGGGTGCTTCCAGCGTAGCAAGGCTTCAAAAGAAGAAACTTTATGTGTTTGAGCATTAACAACTGGCTGATAAACAAGGAAAAAATCTTCATGTTCGAGAGATTTTTTGAGATCAAATTCTAGTTTTCTTTTTTTCTGGATTGCTTCTCGCATTCCTTTTTCATAGCGGAGGAACTGATTTCTACCTGCCTCTTTGGCTGCATAAAGTGCTAAATCTGTATGCTGCACCCAGGTATCAATATTTTTGCAGTCAGATGAGCTAGCAACCCCGATACTAACACTTAAGGAAATATCTCCCCATTCAGTTTGAATTGGAGTATTAAACTCTCTTAAAATTCGACCACAGAGACTAAGAACATCCTCTTCAAAATTTGAATTCCTACAAATAATCGCAAATTCATCTCCCCCTATTCTATAAACTGTTTCTTTTTTGGAAAGATTTTTCTGAATTTTTTTTCCGACTTCTCTTAGAATATTATCCCCTGCAGGGTGACCAAACTGGTCATTGATCTCTTTAAATAAATCAACATCTACAAATAATAAAGAGTTATTATCTGCTCCAAATATTTCATCTATTTTCTTTTGGTAAGATGTTCTGTTTTTCAATCCTGTTAAAAAATCATGATGCGCAAGAATTTTAACTTCATTCTCAATTTTTCTCTTTTCTGTTATATCCTCAATGGTCGATACCCACCCACCATCAGCTAAAAATCTATTGCTAAAATTAATTGTTAAACCATTAAAAACGTATTCTTCGTGGTTTATTTTTCCAGGCTCAGCATGCTCGAAGTGTTTCTGTCTTTGTGTATCAACACTTTTTGCAATTTCTGAAATACTATCATTGGATGTTGTATGCAAAAGCCACAAAAAATCAGTAAACGTACTTCCCATTTCAAATTTTTCTTGGTTAATTCCAAGTAGTTGTGTGAAACGGTCGTTGCATATAACCATACATTCATTTTTGTCAAAAAGACATAGGCCTTGAGACATATGCTCAAGAGCTAGGTTGAGGTTTCTATAAATTATATTGGTAGCATCTTGATTTTTTTTCTGTTCTGTCAAATTTTTAGTTATTGTAGCAAAACCAATATGTTGGCTTTTTTCGTCATAGACTGGGTCAATTGTGGTTTGAGACCAAAAACTTGTACCATTACGCCTAATTCTAAACCCTTCGTGCTCAAATTTTCCTTTTGCTAAAGCGGTTGCAAGGGCGCGGTATGGTAGGCCAGATTGGCAATCGTCCTCCGTGAAAAAAATGGAGAAATGCTTACCCAAAACTTCTTCAGTGGTATAACCCTTGGCTCTTTGTGCTCCAGAGTTCCAATTTAAGATCTTCCCGTTTCTATCGATCATATACATAATATAGTCTTTTATACCTTCGGCCATAAGCCTGAAGTTTCTTGACTGCTCATCAGCTATTATTTTAGCTTTATATTCTCGCGTTATGTCTTTTGTTATTTTTGCGTAGCCAATAATTTCTTTTTTATCATTGTAAATTGGATCAATAACGACATATGCACGTAGCTTTGAACCATCTTTTCTAAAGCGCCAACCATCACCTTCAAATTTACCTTTTGTGTGTGCGGTTTCTAGTGCTTTTTGTGGTAGACCTCTTTTTTGATCTTTTTCTGAATAAAAGATCGAAAAATTTTTGCCAATAATTTCCTTTTCTGTGTAACCCTTGGCTTTTTCTGCTCCTGCGTTCCAACTTGTTACAACACCATCGGGGTTCAAAAAATAGATAGCGTAATCAAAAACATTTTGCACAAGAAGTTTGTATAAAAATTCATTTTTAGGCAATTCTGAACACATAATCACTTCCCCGGTATTTTCAATGTCCAGCAGCTTAAGTCATTGTTCATATGAGCGTCATTTAATTTCTTTTTAATTTTTAAATTAATGTTAAATTAATTATAGTTTATCAAAAATTTTAACAGCATATATAAAATAGATTATGTAGTTATTTTCATTTATTTAAAATTAACTAACACTTAATTTAGCATCTACTTTGTATTCTGAGTCAGTTTTGAGAAGAAAACATTTTTTCAGAAAATTTAGTAAATATTTCACGCACTACAAAGCTAGCTTCTGTTTCAGGAATGCTGTCAGGTAAATGTTTAAAATGTGGAAATTCTTTATAGAGAGTTTATGGTGCTAGTATAATTTTTAGGAATTGGCTTGGTTTCTGCTTTTTTAGGTTCAAACTCGATTTTCCATCTATAGTTTCTTTGTTCGTCAGATCATGTTAGACCTGATTAGCATAGAATTTTGAAGAGAGTTTATTAGAGTATAGAATTAAGGGTAGAGGAATATTGTATGGCCTATTTAACCAGGAAACAGCTTGAAGATATGCCATTCAAGTATTTAGGAGAAAATATTAAAATTAGTGAGAAAGCGTCACTATATGACCCAGACCAAATGACTGTCGGTGATAATACACGTATCGATGATTTTTGTGTTGTATCTGGAAAAGTTAGTTTTGGGCGTAACGTGCATATTGCTGTATTTTGCAATATTGCAGGAGGGGCAGAGGGGATTGTATTTGACGATTTTTCAGGACTTGCTTGTGGATGCCATATTTTCACGCAAAGTGATGATTATACGGGTTTAGCCTTAACAAACCCCACTGTTCCAAATAAATACAAAAAAATAACTAAGGGTAAAGTTGTAATAGGGCGCCACTCTATAGTTGGTACACACTCTGTTATTTTTCCAGGTGTCATTTTTTCTGAAGGGTGCTCTTTAGGGGCAATGTCTATGCTTACAAAATCGACAGAGCCTTGGGGAGTATATTTTGGCATTCTGGCAAAAAAGATAAAAAATAGGAAAAAAAATATGCTGCTTCTTGAGGCGCTTTATTTGTCTGATGATACTCCCTGAAGAGGTGGTTGAGGGTGCTTATCGTCTCACTGCCGAATGCTCTCTCCTGTTTCTGTATAGAGGTAATTTTTGAGAACCGCAGGGTGGGGGCGAGAATGGATTGCGACAGTGTGTAAGGTAGTAGCTCGTCGCAGAAGCGGGATCTGCAGACATGTTTTGCACCATCTGAAGTATAGGTAGTACTGAAAAGACACTGGTTTTCGGAATGATGTTTATTTTTATTCGGACAACGCGGTAGCATGGCGAGCCATGTCAATGGTGCCCGAGAGGGGAGCATATGATACACAGTCTTTTCTGGCTTATACTCTATGAATAGTGGTTTTTATGGAAGGTCTTTACGTTTCAGTATATAAATAGCATTATTAAAAATAAATGATAACTGTGCTGTGTTATTTTTAGTTATCACGAAAATTTATTATTGATTTCATGATCATGTGGTGTAGCTGTGCAGGAGTTAACGATACAATATTATTGTCGAATTCGTATGGTTTTTTGTTTCTAATAGGTGATACAAAATAAGGTGTGCTGCGTTCCGTGGTGGGTGGTAGGTCTGGGCAAATAGAAGGGCGGTGGTCACCAAAAAAGACAAGTAAGGCGGAGCGTTGGCTGGCTTCTAAGCTGTTGAGAATTTGGCCTATCATACGGTCGCTATTTTTAAGGTGTTCAAGATAGGTTTCGAGCGGTTTACCTTCTTCTTGCCAAGGGCCGTGGTTTTCTATGGTTACCGCGTAAAGAAACAAGGGTTGGGTTGCACTTGTGCAGAGGGCAATAAGTTTATCTGCTAAGAGTGTATCTGGCACATAAGGCATAGCGGGGGTGGGAATATGGGAGAAAGATTCTGCGCCCAGAACAGCATCAAATCCGATATGGCGCATTAAGCTGCCACGGTTAGAAAAATCGAGCGTGTAGGGGTGTAGAAAAACAGACGTGTACCCTGCCTGCCTCAGTTTGTGGGGGAGAGAAAATACCGTATCGTGTTTTGCTGTTAGGTAGGGGTCAAACTGTTGAAAAGCGAGCTCTTGCTCGCTACGGCCAAATAATACGCCATATTCAGTGCGAATTGTGTAAGCTCCAAAGCCGTTGACATGCAACGCGCCGTAGTGGCTGGCCATGCTTCTGGCGCGCTCTAATTCAGGCATGTCGGGTAAAGAGACGGTGTCTGGCAAATTAAGGGTTTGTGGGTCTGTAAAAGATTCGCATTGAACAACTACAATTAGGTCGAATGTGGGAGCGGTAGGTTCTGTCTGCTCTTGGTGGTTGGGTGGCACAGCTGGGGGCTGTTTTTGCCAGCAGCGCCAGTAAACAAATAAACATCCTAATAGTCCAAAGCGGCTAATATCAGTTTTAAGAGCAGGAGTAGGGGCCAGCCTAGTAACAGGAAGACTGGCAAGACATAGAGTGGTTGTGGCGGTAAGCACGAAAGCGCAAAGGCGCACTGTTACAGGGCAGGAGTGCCGTAGTGCGACAGCATAGCCAACGCCAATACAAAAGAGTGCAAAAACAACACATAAGCGTATGCGTATTGGAATGGCAAAAATATAAAATTTAGGGTGCTTTACAAAATCTTTTATAACACAGAGATCACTAAAGACTAAGGGTTCGCCTAGTACAGTCCATTTTAAATTTGATGCAATAACCAACGCGAGGGTTAAGCACCCTGCTAGGGCCGCAGCAAATAAAGCGGAACCTGAAAGCAGCAAGAATAGCCCATAGCATGCAGTGAGCAGCAAACTATGCAAAGCGAGACCAAGTGGATGCAAAAATTTTGTCGTTTTTGGGCGTACTAAGGCAACAAGAGGTAAACTACATACGATGAGGGCCAACAAGACGACTAGAGGCTCGCGTAAAAACATGAGGATTTATTTGGAGCCTCTTATACAGGGTCATGGATGTTAGGGGGTGGGTGGGGTTAACCAAGAAGTCGTATAAGGGTTAAGTAGACTGGTGTGGCGCGTTAGCCGCGTAAGCATAAAAAACCCCAAACGAAGTATAGCGGCGTACATTCTCTAACCCTGCATCGCGTAGGTTTTGCATGATTTCCTCGGGGGGCACGCATTCTGCAATGGTGTCCCAGTAATATTCCATCAGTTTGCGGCTGTCTTTTGTGGCGGCAATACCAGAGAGCATAGGCACCACACGGCCTAAATAGAATTTAAGGAAGGCCTGCAGAGCAGGGCTTTTTGCACGGGCAATTTCGAGAATAAGCACAGTGCCACCCGGTTTAAGGGCGCGGCGGTAGGCAATAAAGGTTTTACGCAGGTCGCTTACATGGCGCAGGGCGTAACCCATGCTGAGAAAATCTAGGCTACCATCTGCAAACGGCAGGCGTTGTGCATCGGCTTGCACAAGAGCTATGGGCAGGTTTTGGCGGCATTGGGCCAGCATGCCAGCACTCATATCTAGCCCAATAACATTACGGGCACCGGCAATGCGGGCAGCTTCTCGGGCGACTAGGCCGGTGCCGGTGGCAACATCCAGCACTTTATCACCGGGTTTAAGCCCTACGCGGCGTAGCATCCAGCCACGGTACCAACGGCCACTTCCTAAAGAGAAAATAGCATTGATCCGGTCATAATGGCGTGCTGTGCGGTCAAAAATAGATTGCACAAACCCCTGTCGGCTAGTTGGGTCTTGGTAATAAGCAGAAAGAACGGGGTGGGGTGGCCTGGCTGCGTTGTCGGTCATAATGGGGTCTGGTTCCTCACTTACATATGCCCCGTAACGAAGCAGTATTGCTGTTTTTTAAGAAAAATAGAGCGAGAGGCAAGGGAGGGTGCAGAAATAATGCCCAATTATAAGGGAAGTAAGAGAGTATTTCCTCTAAAATGGCTTAAAAATTCTTCTTTTTGGCTGTTGCATTATGCTTTTGCTGTATATCAGGCTTGCTTTCTAAAGAGGTCTATCGAGGTGCGAAGGGAAGCATGCTTGAAATTACGTATGACCAAGCGCCTAAGGCCATATTCCAGTAATCCACAAATAACAGCCAGTGCAAAAGTGCCGCCATTTAAAGGCCATTGCCATGCACCATGTGGGCCGTATTGCCAAAGTATAAGAGGGGCAAGAAGGGCTAATACAAAAAACAAACTCCAAAACCACGTTAAGCAATAAGTGTAACGCATAATATCGGGGCGTAGGCCGCCATGTGTTTGGCGGGCAAATTTGGTGATAAGTGCCTCTTTTTGAGGAAGAAGCGAGCCGATAAAAACCCAAGCTGGCGTGGCTAACGCAAGAGTATAGAGGCCACATACGTCTATAAGGCGTAGCGTGGTTGGCCAGTACCACGCTGGTAAAAGGGTAGCCGCAGTCACAGGCACCCATAAGCGGAATTTTTGAGTGAGCAGGGCAATGCCACCCCCTTGGCAAAAAAGCAGCGTAAGTGTGGTATAGTGCGGTGGCAGGTCGCACAGCGTGCCAAGACGCGGCACGATAAAACTACACACCAACAGAGCCAAACCGGCTTTGCGCAACAGGGGTGTTATGCCCAAAAAGCCTTTTGCTCGCTTTGCGTGAGCGGGGCTGTGTGATACTGGACTAACAAATTTTTCATCTGACATGAGAGTTCCGTGAATACGCAATCATTTGTTACTCTGCAAACGCCCTTTGAGCATGAAGTGGCTGAACGGCTGGTTGAAGCTTTGCAGCTTGAGGTCACGGCTGATGAAATTAACCCGGAAGCCCCGCTTTTTGGTGATGGCTTGGGGCTTGATTCTATTGACGCGCTTGAAATTGTGCTGATGATTGGCCGAGATTACGGCGTAACACTTCGTTCTGATGACCCCAATAGCCGGGAAATTTTTAGCTCTTTGCGTAGCCTGTGCACGCATGTGGCGGCACATCGCCAGCCGTCATGACACAGGTGGCCAGCTCTGTGCAGCATACAGCAGAGCGTGATTTAAGCTTAGTTTATACTCCTGAGCGAACGGTGTTTTATACCCCGTCCGGCCCTGCAACTGGGTACGATCTTTTGCATGCTGCGCACAAACTTGCGCAGCAGTTGCCAGATTGTCCAGTGGTGTCTTTGTGCCAAGATATTTGGTCTTTTACGGTTTTGTTTTTAGCCGTGGTATTGCGTGGCCAGTATTTGCTGCTTTCAAGTGATCGTACAGTAAGCCGCTTAACTGATTTAGTGCAGGATTATGGCGCGGTTTGCGTTGCGCTAGAAAATGACCTGCCCACCGAGGGGCTGCCGCCTAACAGCCTAGTGCTGCCAATAGGCGCTAGGCAGGCTGTGCCGCAAGAGGGGGTACATCTTTCCGCCAACCCGGTTATTGATAGTGCGCAACTTGTTGCCGTTGTGTTTACCTCTGGCAGCAGTGGGCAACCGGTTGGGCATAGAAAACATTGGGGCGCATTAGTCGAGCGTAGTTGTGTTGCGCGTGACTTATTAGACCCTGAACAAGCACCAGCTACCGCAGTCGGCACAGTGCCGCCGTACCATATGTACGGGTTTGAAACATTGGTTTTACAAGCCATACACACACGGGGCAGAACCACAACAGGGCCATGCGCTTACCCGGCAGACTGGCAAGCTCTGCTGGAGCGTTCTCCCGCACCGCGCATTTTGGTGACAACTCCGTTGCAGTTGCGCAGCCTTTTACGGGCCAACCTTGCTTTGCCACATATTGCCAGAGTTATTTCTGCCGCAGCCCCTATGGACATGGCCGTGGCGCATGAAGCAGAGCTTACGTTGGCAGCACCCGTGATGGAAATTTACGGCGCAACCGAAATAGGGTCTGTTGCTATGCGGCATACAACACAAACCCCGTTATGGCAGCTTTATAAAGGTGTTGTGCTAGAGGTGGCGGGTGAAGACGCCAGCATAAGTGCTCCGGGTGCGCCAGCTTTCCCGTTATCAGATTTTGTGGAGCCTTTGCCTGAGCGGCACTTTAAGTTGATTGGGCGTAAAAGCGATATTGTCAAACTTGCTGCTAAACGCACATCGCTTGCAGCATTGAATACTGTTTTGCTTGCCGTGCCGGGAGTTATCGATGGTGCGTTTTTAGCTCCAGAGGAAGACCAAAGCGGTGCCTTGGCGCGCATGCAGGTTTTTGCTGTGGCACCAGACCTTACCGCAGAGCAAATTATGCAGCACCTGCGCGAGCAGCTTGACCCTGCGTTCTTACCACGCCGTGTTGTGTTGGTTGAGGCTATGCCGCGTAACTCTGTTGGAAAGCTAACCGTGCAGGGTTTACGCCAGTTGGCTGCGCAGGAAGCTGATGGGGTACAGTTGGGTACGCTGTGCGTTAGCCCAGACCACCCTTGTTTGCCGGGGCATTTTCCCGGCCAGCCAGTTGTGCCCGGCGTGGTGGTGTTGGAAGAAGGTTTGGCGCAAGCCAAAGAAGCGCCCACACATATTTTGCAGGTTAAATTTATGCAGCCTGTTTTGCCGGGGCAGCAGGTGGTTTTTTTCTTGAAAACCGAAGGTGCTAGGGCACGCTTAACGGGCCGTGTAGGGGGTAATGCGGTGTTACGTGCCACTTTTCGCGTAGCGCACGCTTAATGAGTAAGCAGGCTGAAACATGGCTGGCCCCAGAGCGCGGCAATTATGCGGTTATGGCGGTTATGTTGTTTTTGGCCCGTATTTTAGGCCGGAAAGTCCTTACGCGTTTTATCTGGCCAATTTCATTTTATTATTTGCTGCATGATGGCACAGCACGGCGTGGCTCGTGGGTGTATTTATGCCGTGCATTAGGGCGTAGGCCAACAGGGCTGGAGCGCTGGCGGCATATCCATGCTTATGCGCTTACTGTGCTCGACCGTATTTTTATACTGGGCAATAAAGCGACAGTGCCGCCTTACACCGTGTGCGGGAGCGAGGCTATTTTTGAGGCTCTTGATAAAGGGAAAGGCTGTATTTTACTGGGGGCGCATGTTGGCTCGTTTGACGCGCTGCGTTCTGTCAGCCGTTTTGCCTCACGTAAAATACGTTTGCGCGTGCTTATGTACCGCCGCTTTGTTGGGGCCGCCAGTAAAGCGATAGAGCAGCTCGACCCGAATTACGAAAACGCCATTATTCATATTGGTGAGCCACACACCATGCTGCACGTAGCAGAAGCTTTGCAGCAGGGGCAGGTCGTGGCTATTTTGGGTGACCGCGCACCAGATATGGGGCGCTCTATGGCTGTGCCTGTTTTGGGTAAAGATGCCCCATTGCCGCTTGGGCCCCTAAGGCTTGCCGCCATAACGGGTGCACCAGTTGTCTTGTTTAGCGCTTTGCGGTGCTCAGATGGGCACTATGATATTCGCTTTGAGCCGTTTGCCGAGCACATAAAACTTGACGGTACACGCACACAACAAGCGCAAATATTAAAAACATGGCTGGCACGCTATGCTGCATGGCTTGAAACTTTATGCCGCCGAGACCCGTTTTCGTGGTTCAATTTTTATGATTTCTGGAAGGAGCGGTCATGAAAAGATGGTTTATGCTGGCCTGCGGTGTGTGTGTGCTACACTGGACCCAGCCAGTCTTTGCGCAAGACCTTGCCGACAGCCTTATAAACCGCCTAGGGCAGGTGCAAACCCGGCAAAAGCCTTTTCATGAAACACGCACGCTTGCTGCCTTAAAAGCCCCGCTTGAAAGTTCAGGCGTGCTTATTTACCGTCACCCCGGTTATTTGCAAAAAACCACCGAGCAACCACGGGCAGAAGATTTAGTGATTAATGGTGACATGGTAACCATTAGCCGCAACCACACCGCCCCCCAAAGTGTTGATACCGCCCGTGTGCCAGCCCTACGGCTGTTGGTTGATACATTGCGCGCGCCCTTAGATGGAGACGCCGCTTTATTACGGCGCTACTACCACATTACGGCAACAGAGCAGGGCGCTGACTGGAGCCTTTATTTAACGCCAGCGTCAGATAAAGTGGCGGCATTGGCTAAGAGTGTGACATTGAGCGGCAAGAACAATGCCATTTTGCGTATTGTGCTGGTGCAAGCCAACGGGGACACGCAAACCATGACCATTGCCCCTTGAGCGCGCGTAAAAACCCCAAGCGGCTTGCTTATGCTTTGTTGGCCTCGGCCCTTGTGGCGTTTATTGTTTTTTCGAGTATTCCGCTACGGCTTGATATGGCGGGGTTTTTACCGCAGGGCCATAATGCAGCTACCCGCTTTTTGCTTAGAGAGGTACGGGGCGGGGTAGCGGCATCGCTCATTACAGTGGGCATAGAAGGCGCACCAGAGACTGAGTTGGCACGCATTAGCCACCAGATGCAGGATAGCCTGAGCCAAGATTCTCAATTTCTGTTGGTTTTAAACGGGTCTTTCTCGCTTGATGATAGCCCCGCAATGCGGGATTTGCTGTTTGACCACCGCTACCAACTGGCACCCGATGCGAGCGTGCGCGATTTTTCACCCGGCGCTTTGGCTAAGGGGTTTGAACACGTATGGGACGGCCTTCAATCTTCAGCCGAGCCACTTGTGGTGGCCTTTGCCCTACGAGACCCAACCGGCGCTTTTTTTAATGTTATGCGGCATTTACAACCCGCTGTGCATGCCACTTTAAAGCAAGGGGTCTGGTTTGCCTCAGACCGTAACCGTGCTCTTATGCTCTTGCGTACACGGGCTGCGGGTATGGATCTTGCTGCGCAGCGTTTAACACAAAACGCCATTCAAGCGGCGTTTGCCAAGGCACAACCCGGCCAGGCGCGGTTGCTCGTAAGCGGGCCCGCTGTGTTTGCCGTGCAAAGCGCGCACAGTATGCGGCACGATATTGAAATGATGTCTGCCTTTTCAACCGTACTGGTCGTGGCGGTTTTGTATTGGCGTTTTCGCTCTTTATGGGTGTTGGCGGCTATTGGGGTGCCGTTTCTGCTTTCGCTTAGTGTGGCCATGGTGGTTGTTAGGCTTTGCTTTGGCTATGTGCATGGCATTGCCTTTGGGTTTGGCATGACCATGCTTGGTGTGTCTTTAGACTACCCAGTGCTGCTAATAGGTCACCGAGATGCGGGGGAGGGGCCACAAGCCACATTGCGCAGAATAGGCCCAAGCCTGCGCCTTGCGGTAACAACGGCCGTGTTGGGCCTTACCGGCATGGTGTTATGTGGGCTGCCGGGTTTAGTGCAGCTTGGCGTGTTTTCTGCCGTTGGGTTGCTTAGTGCGGCGTGTGTTACCTTGGGTGTTATGCCATCGCTTATTGTTGCAGCAGACCTAGCGCCCTCTGTTAGTGGGCCATCTGCCCCGCTTGCACGGGCCGAGCAATGGCGGCGGTGGCGCTGGCTTTGTGTGCTGCCAGTTATGGGCGCTATAGCTGTTTTGGTATGGCGGCCTTTGGTGGCTGAAAAAGACCTGACGGCGTTAAGCCCTATTCCTGCCTCGGCACGTAGTTTGGATATGGCATTACGACACGAGCTGGGAGCACCCGATTCCTCTCATGTTATTATTGTGCATGCACAGAGCGCCCAAGCTGTGCTGCAACGAGAGGAGGCCTTGCATGGGCTGTTTACCAGTCTGGCGCAAAAAGGGGCGCTGGTAGGGGTTGAAGATGCGGCGCATATTCTGCCTTCCGTTGCTTTGCAACAGACCCGTACACAGGCTTTGCCAGAGGGGGCAATTCTTGCAGCGCGCGTGGTGCAACAGCAGGCCGGTTTACCGTTTAAAAAAGAAGCGTTTGACCAGTTTGTGGCTGATGTTGCTAAAGCCCGTGCCATGCCAGCCCTTACCCCGCCAGACTTGGCCGGCACCCCGCTGGAAATGGCGTTAGCCCCACTTTTGTTTCAACGCCCAGATGGGTGGTGGGGTATGGTATTACCTGAGGCCGTGACAGATTTTGGAGTAATTCAGGTGGCTTTGGCTGGCCAGCCAGATGTTATGGCGCTTGATTTGAACCACGAGGTTAACGCGCTTACCGCACACCACACAGCTCGTACCCTAAAATGGATGGCTGTTGGTATTGGCTTGGCCTTTGTGGTGCTGGTTGTGGGGTTGCGTAATATTCAGCGACTTACCCGCGTTTTGTGTGCAGTGGGCGCTGCTATGGTTGTGCTGTTAGCCCTATTGGCGCTGCGCGGTGTGCCGGTTTCTCTTATTCATTTGGTTTCAATACAGTTTGTGCTGGGCGTAGGGCTTGATTACGCCCTGTTTTTTGCTAGGCCCCAGTTAGATAGTGCAGAGCGGGCCAGAACTATGCGCACGCTGCTAACCTGTAACGTTATGACCGTGTTGGCTTTTGGACTTTTAGGTTTGTGCCACACAGCTTTACTGCGCGAGATTGGTATAACTGTGGCGTGTGGTGCATTTTTGTTCATGCTGTTCAGCTTTATGCTGGCTGGACAATATTCGCCCTCTGCGGCAACAGACGGGGCATGAAACCGCTTGTTATCTCAGCCGGAACAGCCATTAGCGCCCTTGGGCTTGGTGTAGCACCTACGCGTGTTGCCCTACAGCAGCGGCGCAGCGGGCTGGTGCCCTGTAATTTTGCGGGCGTAGCACAAGGCTATATGGGCCGCGTGGTGGGGGTTGAAAACCACAAGCTACCAGAGCCTTTACAGCAGTTTGACTGCCGCAATAACCGGCTGGCTGATATGGCGCTTAATACAGATGGGTTTAGCCAAGCTGTAGCGCAGGCGCGGGCCTATTATGGCCCAACACGTATTGCGGTTATTATGGGTACTTCTACCTCTGGTATTTTGAGCACCGAGCAAGCCTATGCCAAGCGTGATGTAGAGCATGGCACCATGCCCCCAGGTTTTGACCAGCAACACACGCAAGACCTTTTTTCTTTGCCCACATATGTGGCGGCGGCTTTAGGGCTTGAAGGGCCCTGCCTTACCGTCTCCAATGCCTGTGCTTCTTCTTCCCATGCGTTTTTAGATGCATGGCATTGGATAGAGGCCGGTGTGTGCGATGCAGTGGTTGTTGGTGGGGCAGACAGCCTGTGCGGCATGACATTACGCGGCTTTGGCGCATTAGGTTTGGTAGATGAATACCCCACCCGGCCCGGTGATGCACAGCGGCATGGTATTTCCATAGGAGAGGCCGCGGGGTTTGCCTTGCTAGAACGCCCAGGCGTACGGCCCCTAGTGCAAGCTGTGTGGTATCAGGCTCTTTTATTAGGGTGCGGGGCTAGTAGCGATGGCCACCATATGTCTGCCCCAGACCCCCAAGGGCGTGGGGCTGTGGCGGCTATGCAGCAGGCTCTTACCCGCTCTGGCCTTAAACCGGCTGATATCGGGTACATTAACCTGCATGGTACCGGCAGCCTTGCGAATGACGCCATGGAAGACCGCGCAGTTTACACAGTCTTTGGCGATAAAGTACCGTGTGCCTCTACCAAAGGTTGGACAGGCCATACACTCGGCGCGTCTGGTATTCTGGAAGCCATGATGTGCAGCATAACGCTGCAAGACGGTCTGTTGCCGGGTGGGCTAAATATTACGCAGCTTGACCCTACGTTTAAGGCGCAGGTTATGACCCGCAATACAACAGCGCCAGTACGCTATGTTATGAGCAATGCGTTTGGGTTTGGGGGCACAAATTGTAGCCTTGTATTGGGGGCTGCTCAATGAAAATTAGTGTGCGTGGCGTGTCTGTCTGGGGGCCGGGGTTGGCTGGCTGGGCGCAGGCACAAGCCTGTTTGCAAGGTAGGGCAGAATGGGCAGATCAGGCGCAAATACCCCCGCCTGCTGCTGCCCTTGCCCCTAACGAGCGTAGGCGTTCTGGCCCGGTAACGCGCTTAGCTATTGCGGTAGCAGAAGAAGCTTGCGCTTTAGCCGGTGTAAAACCGTCTGGTCTATCCGTGGTTTTTGCGAGCGCAAATGGAGATGGCGGGGTTATAGACGGTATTCTCAAAGCATTGTCTGAACCGGGGGGTGAGGTCTCCCCCACGCAGTTTCATAACTCGGTGCATAATGCCCCTGCTGGCTATTGGACAATCGGGCACGGCTCTATTGCTTCTGCCACAGCATTGGGGTGTTACGACTGGTCTTTTGGGCTGGGGCTTTTAAAAGCAGTGTCTGAGGCAGTGGTAGAGCAGCACCCGGTTTTATTTGTGGCGTATGACCAGCCTATTCCCGGCCCGGTTGGTACAGTGCGTGTTACCAAAGCATCTTTTGCGTGTGCTCTCGTGCTTGACCCAGACTTAAGCCAACAGGCTATAGCCCAGCTAACACTGTGTTATGACCCTCAAAGCACCGAGAGAGCAGATATGCCCGCGCATGATGGTTTGCGGGCCTTAGCTGTGGGCAACCCTGCTGCCCGTAGTTTGTCTTTGCTCACCTGTTTGGCGCAGTCGCGTAATGGTTCTGTTAAGGTGGCCTGTCAGCCGGGGCAACTCAAGGTAGAGGTTAGCCCATGCTAGATCGTAACGCCATTTTAAGTCGTATTCCGCACCAAGGGGCAAGCTGCTTGCTCGATAGCTGTGTGGCGTGGTCGGCTACAACATTGCATGCCACAAGCCGCGCACATTATGATGTACACAACCCTTTACGCCGCAATGGGCAGCTAGGCCCACTTGTTGCGGCAGAAATTGCCATGCAAGCCGCAGCGTTGCACGGTACCTTAACGGGAGAGGCAAATAGCCCCCCCGGTTATTTAGCTGCCTTGCGTGATGTGGTTATTGCGTGCGAGCGGCTTGATAACCCAGCTTATGGCACGCTGCACATTCATGTTTGCAAAGAGCATGGCATGGCCGGAGGGTTAGCCTACGCGTTTAGGGTGTTGGCAGGAGATGGCACAGTGCTGGTGACAGGGCGCGGCACAGTCATGCTACGCCAAACAGAGGGCCACGTATGAAGCGGGCACTTGTAACGGGTGGTACTAGCCCTATTGGGGCGGCTATTTGCCAGCGTCTGGCGGCTGATGGCTTGCATGTTATTGTTCACGCCCATGCCTCAACCGAGCGCGCTTGTGCATTAGTTAGCAGTTTGCAGGCGCAAGGGTTTAGCGCAGAAGCATGGAGAGCAAATTTAGCAGATATTGCTGCAACACAGCATGCTCTGGCTACAGTGCTGGCGGGTGGGGTGCCCCAAATTGTGGTGCATAATGCTGGCACGCACGATGATGTCACCATGGCAGGTATGGAAGAAACTCAGTGGCGCGATGTGCTGGGCGTTTCGCTTGATGGGTTTTATGCGGTGGTGCAGCCTTTATTACTGCCCATGACCCGTACCCGTTGGGGGCGTATTATTGCCCTTTCCTCTGTTACGGCGCGTATTGGTAATAGGGGGCAGGTAAATTACGCTGCGGCTAAAGCGGGGCTGGAGGGGGCAGTACGTTCCCTCGCGCGTGAGGTCGGGGGGCGGGGTATTACAGTTAACGCTGTAGCCCCCGGTGTTATTGCCTCTCCCGCAACGGCAGCGGTTATGAGTGCTGAGCAAATTGCAGCACTGGTGCCAGCTAAAAGGGCTGGCCAACCAGAGGAGGTTGCTGATTTGGTGGCTTTTCTTGCCTCTGGGCAAGCGGGGTATATTAACGGCCAAACTATTGGTATTAACGGAGGCATGGCATGAACGTGCCAGAAATTTCAGTGCAGAATTGTGATGTGCTCGTTATTGGGGGCGGCCCAGCCGGGAGTACTGCTGCAACGCTTCTGGCCCGTAAGGGCCACAACGTTGTTTTGCTGGAAAAAGACGCACACCCCCGCTTTCATATTGGAGAATCTCTCCTGCCGTGTAACTTGCCCTTACTGCGCGAGTTAGGCGTATTAGAGCAAGTACAGGCCATGGGTATTTATAAGCCCGGCGCTGAATTTGTGGTGGAAACAGGCGAGGGCCGTCAGGCTTTTGCCTTTCATCATGCTATTGGTGCACGGTATGACCATGCGTATCAGGTGCTACGCGCAGATTTTGATGAGTTGTTATTCCGAAACGCGGCTAAAAACGGGGCTAAAACGTTTGAAAATATTAAGGTTACGCAGGCAGATTTTAAGCCAGATGCCGCAACCCTTGTAACAGCCCAAGACAAAGACGGGCAAGAGCACCATTTTGCGGCCCGTTTTGTGCTTGATGCCTCTGGCCGAGATGGGTTTTTGGCAACCCGTAAACGGCGCAGAAATGCAGATAAAAATAACTCCACAGCAGCAATATACAGCCACTTTAGGAATGTACCGCGCAGAGGGGCCGGTATGGAGGGGTATATTTCCATCCATCTGGTTAAAGAGGGTTGGTTTTGGATGATCCCGCTGCCTGATGGTATTATGAGCGTTGGGTTTGTGGGCGATAAAAGTGCGTTTCGTAAACACCAAGGGCCAGTACTAGACCTGTTTTGGCAAAAAGTGCAGGAAAGCCCAAGTGTAGCTGAGCGTATGGCCCAAGCTGAGTTGCTAAACCCACTTGCCACAACAGGAAATTATTCTTACCGCGCCGACAAAGCATGGGGAGAAGGGTATTATATGATAGGCGATGCTTACGCCTTTCTTGACCCTGTTTTTTCATCAGGTGTTTTGCTAGCAATGAAGAGTGCTTTTCGGGGGGCTGGTGTTGCAGAGGCATGGCTGCGTAGCCCACAGGCAGGTGCTAAGGCAGCACAGGCGGCAGAGGCTCAAACCTGCAAAGAAATGCGCCGTATTTCATGGTTGATTTACCGTATTAACCACCCTGTTTTACGCAAATTATTTATGCACCCACGTAATATTTTGCGTATGCGCGATGCAATTATTTCTCTCCTCGCGGGGGATTTTGCCGCAGGTTGGCGGGTAGGGCTGCCCATAACAGCTTTTAAAGCGGTGTTTGATGTAAGCGTATTAAAAAAGAAACTGGGTCTAAAAACCTAAGGTAGCTTCTTAAAAACATGATCTGCTCTGTATTGCAGTTTTATTCAATACAGAGCAGCCGTGTTATGGTGCGCGAAAAACACCTTCAACTTCCAAAGATAATTCTGCCCGGCAAATGTCTGAAATTAAAACGGGAGCTTGTGCGGCTTCAACACCAAAAGCAGCTTGGAGAGCCTGAGACACTAAGGGTATATCTTTTTTATGTCGCACGTAAATTTTTAAAGAATCACATATGCTCTGTTTAAAGGTAGGATATTTGGTAGCAGCTGTCTTCAAAAGCTGCTGAATATTTTGAATTGTTATGGCAATTTCTTGCTCGATATTCTGCGTGAGGGATGTATGGTTTCGGATACTTGCCGTTCCTGAAACATAAAGGCAAAAGCCGTTTTGTACCTTAATAACAGTTGCACGCGCAAAAGACGGTGCTTTAGGGCCGTAACGCTGGGGGTATTGGTAAGCGGGAACCTGTAGGGGGTTTTCAATATTTGTGGCTTGGGGTGTTTTACGCGCAATCAAAAACACAACGACCCCACCATTTTGGAAACCAATGCCCGTTGCCGCCGGTAATGTTGTGGGTGCATACTTTAAGGCTTCAAATGCGTCTGCCCGACCCAAACAAAAGTCACGGTAACGTTCAAGCCCATTATTATTTGGGGCGTTAATACGCCCGACATAATTCCAAATACGGTAAATATTGGCGTAACCAAGCTGTTCTGCCAGCTGTATTAAGCGCATATACGCCTGCTTTGAGGTAGGAGCGAGTTCTGGCCCATCAGGAACAAGGCAGGCTGCAAAAAAATTCTCACCATCAGTACACCACCCCTCAGTGCCCGTGGCGTGACATTGCCTTTGGTTTGCATCCTCTGTGGTTAGATGCAGCAAGCTCCAATATTCCGTAAGTTGCGTTTGAGCAGAGGGAATACAGATGTGGAGCACATCATTTTGAGTAGTGATACTGGTTTTTTCATTACCATAATGAACAACAGCAAGATTTTCTTGAATATCTTTTAGTGCGTAGTTAGGTATAAGAGCATTATATGTATACATAATTTTATCCAATGCAGAGATAAAATATGTAGTGCGGATTGTAAAGTCTATTTTCCTATTTTGTGTGTTCTGTGCTGATTAGGCTCGCTGGCTCATGATGCAGCCTGGTTTCTTTGATGTTGAAGAGCGGCTTGCTCGGTTGAGTGGGCTCGGTGACCAATTTGAAGCGTTTTCCCGGACTGTGGATTTTGAGGTGTTCCGTCCGGAGTTGAACAAGGCACTGGTCTATTCAGACGGAAGCAAAGGCGGTCGTCCTCCGTTTGATCCAGTGCTGATATTCAAAATTCTGGTCATCCAGACGCTGAGCAATTTGCCTCGACGAACGGACGGAAGACCTTATCAACGACTGCCTGTCCTTCATGCGCTTCCTTGGTCTGGAGCTGTCGGATCGCCTGCCGGATACCAAACACAGCCTGGCTGTTGCGCGAACACCTGATCCAGGTGGGTGCCATTGAAACGCTGTTTGATCGCTGTAATGTCACCATTCGGAACGCTGGTTACCTACCGATGTCAGGTCAGATCCTCGGTGCCACACTGGTAGCGGCTCTCAGGTAACGTAATACTAATGCGGAGCAGGCTGATCTGCGTGAAGGACGGATCCCACAGGACTGGAGGCAAGCCATCAAAGCTGCCCCATAAAGATCGTCATGCGCGATGGACGCTGATTAGGCTCAGGATCATTCTTTGAGGTAGAAGATGGCGCTTGCTGCGATGTGGATTGCGGACATGAAGGTATGAGCGCAGC
>NZ_BAMX01000008.1 GCF_000963965.1 Acetobacter orientalis | reverse complement strand
GACAGCGTGAAGGCTGAACTGATCCGTGACGGTGTACCTGCTACTGCCATCGACATCCACGGTTACGGTGAAGCTCACCCGCTCGTGGCAACTGGCCCGAACACCCGCGAACCACAGAACCGTCGTGTGGAAATCATCCTCCACTAATTCGGTTCGATCTTCGCGATCAAAGAAGAGAGGCACCTTCGGGTGCCTCTTTTTTTATTGAAGCCCCCTTTGCTTTCGCCTAGACCCTGAGCGTGACTGAAAATTCATCCTGCCCCCCACCGCAGTCGTTAACCATTGCTGGCATAACTGTGCCTGCAAAAGCGTTAAGATTTTTCAAGTTTGGCACCGTTGGTGCGCTTGGCTTTTTATGGGATTCTGGCACAGTTTACGGCCTGCGCCCGTTTATTGGGTTAACCGCAGCAACACTTATTGCCTATTTTGTTGCAGCAACCCTAAACTGGATTTTAAACAGGTTCTGGACATTTAAAGGGGCCGTATGCCCCGACCACCCTATTTTACAGTGGCTCAGGTTTTTATTGGCCAATAGCTGCGGGTTTTTGCTTAATCGCGGCACGGTCTATACCTTATTTTATACCGTGCCCCTTTGCGTTAAGCAGCCCGTTATTGCCTTAGCCGCAGGCGCTTTTGCAGGCATGTTTGCTAATTTCAACTTAAGTCAGAAATTAGTTTTTCGTGAAAAAGCACCTAAAAACACAATTGAGTTGCTCGACCTTGCTGTTGAGCTTCACCACCATGAGCCACCTGCTTCTCCACCCAACTCCAATGCGCACTAGCCCCTTGCCTTAGAGCGCACGGCTACCCCCTTCCGGTAAAAGGCCGGGTGCGCTACATACAACACTGGGTTAAAGAAGCGTTGCTTATCTCAACCTGGCCGTGAGGAGTCGTTTCCAAACCGTATAAAGGCAATTTGGCCTGCACGGGTTTGGGTAATCACGTGCCCAACACAGTTTCAGGATCGTCTGCCTCACGCCATGCTGACCACAAACGATATCCGTACCACCTTTTTGGAGTACTTCGCTGGAAAAGGGCACCAAATCGTGCCTTCTTCCTCTCTGGTGCCACGTAACGACCCCACCTTGCTGTTTACAAACGCCGGGATGGTTCAGTTCAAAAACGTGTTCACAGGTCAGGAAACCCGGCCTTACTCCCGCGCCACAACCGCGCAAAAAGTGGTGCGTGCAGGCGGCAAGCATAACGACCTTGATAACGTAGGCTATACAGCCCGCCATCACACATTTTTTGAGATGATGGGCAATTTCTCATTTGGAGATTACTTTAAGCCAGAAGCAATTGAGCTGGCTTGGACACTGGTCACCAAAAACTTTGGCCTGCCAAAAGACAAGCTTCTGGTAACTGTTTACTCAGAAGATGAAGAAGCCGCAGGTCTGTGGCGTTCTATTGCAGGGCTAGACGACAGCCGTATTATTCGTATTCCCACCACAGATAATTTCTGGCGCATGGGCGATACAGGGCCGTGCGGGCCGTGCTCTGAAATTTTCTTTGACCATGGGCCAGATGTACCCGGTGGCCCACCTGGCTCCCCCGATGAAGACGGCGACCGGTTTGTTGAAATCTGGAATCTGGTCTTCATGCAGTTTTTTGAAGACCCACCGGGTGTGCGCTCTCCGCTGCCACGCCCTTCTATCGATACCGGGCTGGGGCTAGAACGCTTTGCCGCCATTCTGCAAGGCAAACGCGACAACTACGATACAGATACGTTTGTGGCCCTGACCACAGCCTCTGCCGAGTTAACACGCCAAGCTGTTGATGGCCCCTTTAAAGCCAGCCACCGCGTTGTTGCCGACCACTTGCGCTCAACCGCCTTTCTAATTGCTGATGGTGTTCTGCCGTCTAAAGATGGCCGAGGTTACGTGTTGCGCCGCATTATGCGCCGCGCCATGCGCCACCTACACATGATGGGTACGCGTGAGCCTGTATTTTATAAACTGCTGCCCGTGCTTATTCAGCAAATGGGCCAAGCTTACCCAGAACTGGTACAGGCTGAAGCGCTTATTCGTGAGACCATGCGCGGCGAAGAAGAACGCTTTAAAGCCATGCTTGATCGCGGCCTTGGCCTATTGGCTGAAGAAACCGACAAACTTTCAAGCGGTGCCGCCCTACCCGGTGATGTTGCCTTTAAACTGTACGACACCTTTGGCTTTCCGCTTGACCTAACCCAAGACGCTCTACGTGGCTCAGGCCACACCGTTGATGTTGCAGGTTTTGAAACCGCCATGACCGTGCAGCGCGAACGCGCCCGCGCAGCATGGACAGGCTCTGGTGATACAGCGCTCGAAACCGTCTGGTTTGAAGCCCGCGATAAATTTGGTGCCTCAGAATTTCTGGGTTACTCAACCGAGCAGGCCGATGGTGAAGTGCAAGGCGTTGTTATAGGCAACAGCTTGGTTACCGAAGCCCCCGTTGGGTCTGAGGTTGCAGTGCTGCTTAACCAAACACCTTTTTATGGTGAAAGCGGTGGCCAAGCCGGAGATACCGGAACCCTAAGCGCTAAAGGCCTGCGTATTGCCATTACAGATACCCAGAAAAAAGCTGGCGATCTGATTGTGCATTACGGCACGGTGACAGAGGGCACTCTGCGCCCCGGCCAAGCCGTTACGGCAACGGTTGACCATGACCGCCGCTCGGCCATTCGCGCCCACCACTCTGCAACACACCTGCTGCACGAGGCTCTGCGCCGTAAACTGGGTGCGCATGTTGCCCAAAAAGGCAGCTTGAACAGCCCAGACCGCCTGCGTTTTGACGTAAGCCAGCCACGCCCCATTACCACCGAAGAACTGGCCGAGGTGGAAGCGGAAGTGAACCGGCTTATTCGTGAAAACTCAGCCGTTGTTACCCGCTCCATGACCCCAGAAGAAGCCGTAGCCGAAGGCGCTATGGCTCTGTTTGGCGAAAAATATGGCGACGAAGTGCGCGTGGTGTCCATGGGCACACCTGATACCGACAAAAGCGCATGGTCTATCGAGCTGTGCGGCGGCACGCATGTAAACCGTACTGGCGACATTGGGCTGTTCCGCATTACCTCAGAAAATGGGGTTTCTGCTGGTGTGCGCCGTATTGAAGCCGTTGCGGGCAAAGCCGCTGAAAACCTGTCTGTCGCAAACGAGCAGCGCCTAACCCAGCTTGCCGCCATGCTTAAAGTTGGTGTAGCCGAAGCCCCAGAACGGCTGGCCATGCTGCTTGAAGAACGCAAGGTTATGGAACGCCAAATTTCTAACCTGCAACGCCAGTTAGCTGCAGGGAATGCGGCGGCTGCCGGGGTAGAAGAGGTTGCAGGCCTACGCCTTGCCACACGTAACTTGGGTGACACCGCCCCGCGTGAGCTCAAAGGTTTGGCAGAAACCATCTTGAAACAGGGCAACACAGATGTGGTTGTGCTGATTTCTACCGCAGGAGACAAAGGCAGCGTTGTTGCCGCCGTTACGCCTGAAAAAGTTGAGACAGTCGATGCAGTCGCACTTGTTAAAGCCGCCAGCGTTGCCATGGGTGGCAAAGGGGGTGGTGGCCGGCGCGATATGGCGCAAGCTGGTGGCCCCAATGCTAGCGCTGTTGAAGAAGCCTTTACCGCTGTGCGTGAAACACTAACCGCCAAAGCCTGAACTTAGGCCCATAAGGGGGCGTTTTATGCCCCCTGTTTTTGTTCCCGCTTGCGTTTTGACCCTCAAGGATCTGCCCGATGTCTCTACTTGGTTCCCTTAAAATGGTTATGGCCCCACCCCACCCAGAGGCTAAACCTTTTCTTCTCGCTTCAGGTGCGGCCACGGTTGTAACCCGTTACTTGGGCAAAAAACTGTCTTGCCCCAAACTCAAGCTGGTTAGCACGGCAAGCGGTCTGTTTTTTGGGTTTTGCCTGTACTTTTTCCGTGACCCAGAGCGCCAGACACCAGCCCGTGCCGATGTTGCGGTAGCCCCGGCAGATGGCCGTATTGTGTCTATCGAAAAAGTTGCTCCCCCAGCAGAGCTGGACATGGGCACAACACCGGTATGGCGCATTGCTACTTTCCTTTCTGTGCTGGACGTACATGTTAACCGTATCCCTGCTGCGGGCACGGTTACCCGCATTGCTTACCACCCCGGCCAGTTTTTGAACGCAAGCCTTGATAAAGCGTCTGAACTGAACGAGCGTAACGCCCTAAGCCTGACCCTGCCCGATGGCCGTATGATTGCTGTTGTGCAAATTGCAGGCCTAATTGCCCGGCGTATTGTATGCAGCGTAAGTGAAGGAACAAAGCTGGAAGCTGGTGAGCGTTTTGGCCTTATTCGCTTTGGCTCACGCACAGACCTGTACCTGCCACCGGGTGTTGAGCCGCTGGTTGCCGTTGGCCAGACCATGATTGGCGGCGAAACCGTGATGGCGCGCCTCTAAGCCCGTGAGCATGCAGCC
Organism: Acetobacter orientalis; assembly: GCF_000963965.1. Lineage (GTDB taxonomy): Bacteria > Pseudomonadota > Alphaproteobacteria > Acetobacterales > Acetobacteraceae > Acetobacter > Acetobacter orientalis. The sequence continues at coordinate 43,186 of NZ_BAMX01000008.1, read as the reverse complement.
CACCACTCCGCCCACACCACCTGTAAACAGCAGTGTAACACCTACTCAACCCGAAGGTGTTGCGTCTGGCAACCAACCCTTTGGTGCAAACAGAGGGGGTGGTGGGGCCAAGCCCCCGCACCGCAAACGCTTGCGGCGCAGGGTGCGTACCAAAATAAAAGGTATGTCTTTTAACCGCCTTATCCCGAATATTTTAACCATGCTGGGTTTATGTTCGGGCCTTACAGGCATGCGCTTTGCGGTAGATGGGCGCTTTCAGGCTGCGGGTATAGCCCTGCTTATTTCTGCGTTTATTGACGGGCTAGATGGCCGTATTGCCCGCCTGCTACGTGGCTCTACCCGTTTTGGAGCAGAGTTTGACAGCCTGTCAGACTTTGTCTGCTTTGGGGTAGCCCCCTCTTTTCTGCTGTATTTTTGGGCGTTAAGAGACGGCGGGCGTTATGCCTTTCTGCCCTGCCTTATGTTTACGGTTTGTATGGCGCTCCGCCTGGCCCGTTTTAACGCCATGCTGGACGATGATGACGCCAAACCAAAATATGCCAGCAACTTTTTTACCGGCGTACCAGCCCCCGCTGGTGCAGGTTTAGCACTCTTCCCGCTTTTTTTGGGGTTAGAGGCACAAAAGCTGAATATAGAAGGGCTATACCACCTTACACGCCTGCCCTATTTGCCCAGCTTTACGCTTATAAGCACCGCTTTATTGCTGGTTTCTACACTGCCGGTTTGGTCGTTTAAAAACTTTAAAGTGCCGGCACATTTTGTGCTGCCCGTTATGCTGGGTACGGTGGCGTATACAGTTATTTTAGTGGCAGACCCGTGGGGCGCGCTTGCTGCGGCTGGCATAATTTATATGCTGTTGCTGCCGCTTAGCCTGCTTAGCTTTAAACGCTTGAAAAAAGCCGCTGAAGACCTTCAAGAAGACGTCGTAGACGAAGAAGAAACACCGGCTTCTGCCTGAGCTGCGCCGGTCGCTTTGCTATGCTGGGCAAAAAGCGAGCAAAGCCCGTCTAAAATATCTTTTGGGGTTGGGGGGCAGCCCGCAATACGCAAATTAATATGCACTTTGCGGCTTACCCCACCCATAAGGCTATAATTTTCAGAAAAAATGCCGCCATCTATGGCGCAGTTGCCAACACAAATAAGCCCCTTAGGTGTTGGCATGGCTTTCCATGCAGCTTCAAGCACGGGGGCCATGGTGTAGGTGAGTGCACCTGTAATGAGCAATACATCAGCCCCTTGGGGGGCAGATACAAAGCTAAAACCGGCCCCTTGCATGTCGTACGGGCCGGTGGCTAGGGCCTCAAGCTCCATACCACAGCCACCACACCCACCCGTATCAACATGAAACAGCATAAGCGGCCAACGCGGGCCAGCGGGTTTGCGGCGCGCAGTGCTTTGCCGAAAACTGGCATCAAATACAGCGCGTATTAACCCCATAACGGCCTGCCTTTATGCTTTGTATTGTTTTTACCCATCGAGCGCTGCCGCACTAACCCCCAAAGAGGTACGAATTAAGCCAATATCAGCCACATTCTGCCCCGGCAAAACGGCTTCAAATGCCATAAGGGCAGAATAAGCAGGGTTGCGCATAAACACCTGATCAACCCGGCCGTTTTTAAGCCTGACCCAATACAGCACGGCCCCCCAAGGCCCTTCGGCCAAGCCCGTGCCTTCGCCGTCTTCGTAGGTAAGCTCTATACGCCCCCCCGCGCTCAGGCCAAGGCGTGGGCCTAGGGCTTTTATAATACGCAGGCTCTCACCGACCTCATCTAACAAAATAGCGGCTCGGTCTTCTAACGTGCCATTGTGCCTGCCGCCGTTAAAGTGCCACAGCCCCTCATAGGCGCGCATGGCACGACGGTAGTCACACTCTCCGCCACCCGCACGCGCCACGGGGCCATCTAGCCCTACACGCTCAAGCAGGGTGCTCTCTACCACAGCAAGCCCGGCCAAGCGGGCAGATAAACCGGGGTAGCTTTGCCAAAGGGTAACAAGCGGGGGGTAAACTTCTTCGGCCAGGTCTGCAATTTGCTCACATAATGTGCCCATGCTGGCCGTATCACGCAGGTTTACCCCACCCGGCACGCTATGATCCATCATCAAACGTGAGCCTATTACCGGCGCGGCTTTTGCCAGCAGGCTTTCGCGCAACCACATACAACGGGACGCAACAAGCCGCGCCCCTGCCTGCCGCGCAAGAGTAGCCAGCGTAAACAAATGCTGGGTAACCCGCTCCAACTCCAACACAACCAAACGGAGCTGGCTTACCTCATGCCCAACCTGCTGGCCGCAGGCGTGCTCAACCGCTTGGCAAAACGCTGCCTGATGCGCAGCGGAGCACCCGGCATCGTACCGGCCACTCAAGCGGTTTGCCTCATCTACCCGGCACTTATGCCACCGCTGCGCCATGCCCCTGTGCGCATAGCCCGATACGGTTTCAGCGTGGCGAATAGTCTCGCCCTCGCATACCATAGCAACATGCAGGGGGGTCTCGTAGCCGCCGGTTGCAGGGCCACTACCCATGGCAGTGCCGCTTGCTGCCTGCATGGCATCTGAGGGCTGAACAGCGACCATACCTTTATTGTCACCCGCGGCCCCCGGCACCGGTGCCAACGGCATACTGTTTTGCCACACATCATGGTCAACCAAAGGCCGGACATCTGTGCCCCACATAGCTTCAGCGCCGTATAGGTCAAAAATCATGCGCTCATAAAAACTAGACACAGGCCGAGCGGGCGAGAGTGCGGGGTAGCGGCCACTTTCTAACGCAAGGGTTGCGGCTAACGGCTGCATATCATGCGGCATAAACAGGGCGTGTATGTCTGTGCCGTCGCACCACAGCCCCACAAAGGGCAGGCTATCGTGCTTTAGACCTTCAACAAGGTCACGCCATGCCATTTCATCTAACCGGTAGCGCCACGGGGTAGATGTGGGCTGCCCGGCTTGAATATGCGCCACAGCGTCCATCAAAAAGCCCCCAACATCATGGCAAGCGGCACTAAAAACCCGGTTACAATCAAAACCGTGCAGGCCACACGCCCTGCGGCATCATGCGGCCAAAACAGGGCTGCTCCTTCCTGCACTGGCACAGTGCGCACAATGGCGCACAAAATTCCGGCAATGGTCAGCACTGTAAAAAACCACGACCAATCACTCATAACCGAAAGGAGCAAGAGGCAGCCAACAAACGGAGCACCGGGTGGAAAACACGCCAAAGCCCGTGCAGCCCATAACCGCTCTGAACGGCTGCCCCCAGCCAAACACCAGCCAGATAAAAACAGCAAAGCCGCCACATCGGCCTTAGCGCCCACAGCAATAAGCGCCAAAGCTGAGGGGAAAGTACGGAAAAGCCGCATATGTTTGCCATTATCAGACCGGCCAGCACAGGCTGTGAGCCAGACAGACGCTAAACCTGCTGCCATAAGGGCGGTTTCAAACGCTTCTCCACCATGGGGGCGTAGGCGCATGGCGAGCAAAAGAGCCGCCCCGGCAAAGGGGAGAAACAACAGCGTATCGTTTTCTTCACGCCAAGGCTGGCCAAAGGGAGTAAGCCCGGCCAGCATAACAATACCGCAAGCCAGCATTAACCCAGAAGGGGGCTGCCCTGCGGGCAGCAACAACCCAGCCAGCACCAAAAAAATACCGACAGAACCAGTACGGAGCAGAGCCCACCCTGCCATAGCCTGCCCAGCAGGGCGGCTAAAAACAAACACGCCATAGGCTAAAGAGGCTTCAAGAATACCCAAGCCCACAATAGGGTCTGGTGTAACGCAGGCCAAACCTGCCAACGCGGTTGAAATATGGGGTAAACCACGCAGCAACCTATTGGGTATAGTGGCGCTTTCAAGCACGCTTAACAGCAGGCCAAACGCCAACATAACGCGGCCAGCACGTTGCACGGGGTCATCATCCCACCCGGCGGCACCCGTTGCGGGAAAAAGAAAGACCGCCACCGCCAGCGCGCACCCAATACCAGCCATCCATACGGCAACATCTCGGCTACGCGGGGTATTTAGGCTCATAACCAGTGCGGCCCCCAACAAGGGCCACACAAACGCCAAAGCCGCCAGACACACAGGAAATGTCATGGCTCGTCTGCCTCTTGGTCAAACTGGCGGGGTGGCTTGGGCACATAATCTGGGCTAGGCGCACCGCTGGCTGTACCCAACTTGCTTGTAGGCTCTTTGGGGTGCCCTTTTGCGCGTTTACGCGCCTCTTGCTTACCGCTGGCCCGCACAACCGCAATACGCGGCCGCAGACGGTGCACACACAAACCGCCCAGTAAGGCAATGAGCACACCCGCAAGTGTTGCCGCACCCACCACCATAACTTGGTGTTGCAGCACGCCTGCCAGCAGCACGCCTTGCACACAGGTCAATAACCCAGCCCATTGCCACACCATGCTTTGCCGGCACGTAACAGCCACCAAACCCGCCAACAGCACACACAAACCCGCGGGAAAAGACGGCAAACCCGGCCGCGTACTGGCCAACATAAGAACCACCATAAGCCCCAGAGCCAAAAATGGTATGGCTGGGCCACCATGCTCGCGCGCGCTGTCTTGCTGGTAAAAACTCAAAAACCACACGGGCCCTACAGCAAATGCAACAGCCAGCCCGGCCCCCACCTGCTGTAAAGGCTCTAACCCTTCAACCAACATGGCAGCGGCAGTGGTCACCCCTAAGGCAGGTAAAAACCCAATACCACGTGCGACAATGCACAACGCTAAAAGGGGGGCTAATATGGTGGCAAGTGTCATGGTGTTGCGCCGTCCTCTGCCCCATAAAGTGCAGGCTGGCTTTCGGCCTGTGCCGTTTTATCCTGCGTGGGGGGTATGGGCGCCAATACAGGGTACGCCACCTGCCACGCGAGCAAGCCCAACAAAAAGACCGCCGCCAGCCGTACGCGGCCACGCCGGGGCAAAGGCAACACCACAAGCTGGGTTGTGGCAAGCAGCAACGCGGCAAGGCCCAGTTTAAGCCCCCATGCTGCTATGGCCAACAGGCAAGCAGTAAGCCAGCTTTCAACCCCAACATCACCAGGTAAGGCTAAGGCGCCGGGCCAGGCCACATCGCCAGCCAGCGTTACCCAGCACAGCTGTATGCAGTCTCGTGCCCATAGCCATAAACCCCGGTCTGGGCCAGATAGGGGGCACGGGAGCGCCTGCCCCGCCTGTTGCCCACGCCATGCCGCAACACCAAACAGCGCAACCCCCATAAGCACAAAAGGTGCGCCCTGCTGCAACGGTGAAAAAGTGCGGATATGCACGAGAAATTCTGAAAAATCCTGCCCACCGACCATAACCAACACAGGTACCAAGGCGGGCAGCAAAAACACATCTGCTACAATGGCCATATAAGCGGGCACCACAACGGTGCGCGGTTGTAGCACCAGTGGCACCCAAAGCAGTAGAGACGCCAACACCAGCATACCACACACCAGCAAAAGCCCCGGTGCCGGAAACCCTGCGGGGCAAAGGCTAAATACCGGCACCATAACGGCCCCTAACGCGGCCAACAAAAAAGCCGCACGGGTTACAAAACCCCCGGCTCTGTCGGCTGGCTCTAACAATGGTGGGCGTCTAAACTGGTGGCGTATTTCATGCCAGCGGGCCATGGGCCATGGGCGGTGCTCACCCGTTAGGCGGCCAGCAAGGCGGTCTATCCACCCACTTAACAAAGGGGCTACAACCAGCAAAAGGGTTGTTTGGCAGGCTAGGGTTAGTACCCCCAACAAGCCCCACCCCCATGTTAAACCTTGCGTTGGTGCTACGGTGTTTATCATTTGCTGGCAAACAACCCAAACACAAGCCCTGCACCTAAAAAGAGCAGAATAAGCACCATACCCTGCGCTTCACACCATGCGACGGCTTTAAACAGCAAGGCCTGCATAAAACGCGCAGAAAGCATTATTTTATCAAAAAAACGCCAGTTTTCTGGCCGTTGGCTTGTAATACCGGCAAAGACGGCCAGCATGCTGCCTATTTGAGCGGTAGCGTGGGTGTTTGTTCTTTCTTGAAACACGCTCCCATCCTCTATCTGTAAAAGAGGTGCCCCTTCTTGCCAGAGCGGGCGCGTACCCGCCTGGGCAGGAAACGGGTAGAGCTTAAAGAGCATACCCAACCCAACAACACTGCCCGCACACGCTACCAATGCCATAAGGCTATAAAGCGGCGTATAACTTACGGGGGTATCGGTAAACCAAATAGACAAAACATGCTGCCAGGCAAAACCGCGTGCCGCCTCGCCTACAAAAAGATGGTCTTGCAAAGCCAGCCACACGCCCGGTAGCACCGCTACAACAAGGCTGGCAGCAAAACACACTATGGCAGGTAACACCTGAAAAACCCCACCAGAAGGCACACCCGGCTGGCCCGGTTTTATAGCCGTATCTGCCGCATTAAGGGCAGCAAACCCTAGCCTGAAAAGCCCCAGCACCCCAAGCGCCATAAAACTAGCGGCCATAACCAAAACCAATACCGTGCCCAATGCCTGCACGGGCGGGGCTGCAAGGGTTGCCAACTCGCCTGCGCTAATAAGGCACCATAATACAGAAAACCCACCTAACGGGGGCAAGCCAGAAAGTGCAAACAAACCACCACACAGCACAATAAACCCTGCCGGGCAGCACATACGAGCGGGCAGCGCTAATGGCAGAGCGGGTGCATGGTCTTGCGTTACGGGCGGCACAAACAAATTTGGCTGCATGGGTTGGCACAACCATAAAACAGCCAGTAACGCCAAAAACGGCGCACCCACACCAAGTTGGGTTGCTGTTCTAAATTGCTCCATCCCTTCCAGCGTTGTGGCTAATGCCAGTGTAAGCAAAACCACTAGCGCACCAAAGCCAGCACACCCCAACCCAGCAGCAACCTGCACGGCATGGCGTGCACGTAAGGCCTGCACCCCTCCGGCAAGAGCCACAACGCAGCCGCTGCCGAGCAAGACTATTTGTGGCACCGGGGCAAGCACGCCTGTTTCAGACAGTAAACGGCCTAGCAAAAACAAACCAATACCCGCGGGCACAGTGGCTTCTGGCCCCTTTTGAGAGGCCACAGCCCACCCCAACAGCAACACCATACCGCCCATAAGGTAAGGAGAAAGTGGACTATCTGCCGGAATACAGGCCGGAATAATAGCCGCAGGTAAACACACACCCTGCCGCCCCCGCCCTGCCAACAGCACAAGGGCCGTACCCGCCAACAACCCAAACACAAGGGGGGATAAAGCCAAAAAAGCCAGACCCGCCAAAACACAGGCAAGCCCCCTGTGGCCACGGCTCATAACCCCGCCAGCAAAAGCCAGCAGTACCAGCATGGGCAAGGTAGGGCCGTCCATGCCAAACACGGGGCACCAGTTTACCACCCCCTCTATGCGCAGGCTGGCCCCTGTAATAGCCAAAGCCCCAATAGCGGCCCATAACGCCGCCAGCATTTCTCCGCGCCATGCCTCTGCACGCCGCAAAGTGCCTTCTGGCAGCACAGCCAGCACGCCAGCGGCCGCAAACAGCACCAGTAAACCGCCAAGAAGAAAGGAGATGAGAATGGAACCAGCCCCAACACGCAACCTAAAGACACGCAGCCTTTAGCAGGAAAACAGACAGGATAACACCTTGCAGCCGTTAAGACTGTTTACGCTTTGCTGGGTGCTCAGCATGTAGCTCGGCCATAAGGGGTTGCCTGCGCCATAAACGCCGCCACGGTGTTATGGGCAGTGGCCTTGGCGCATAAATATTTTTTACCACCTCAACCAACGCAATGCTCCCCAAACCCGGTGCCAGTACCTTACCGGCAATATCACCCGCGCGGCCACGGCGCACACTCCCCCCGCCCCATTGTGCGGGAAAAAACAGGGCTTCGTCGCGCCGCTCGGCCTGCAACATGGCCTGCGCCAAAACGCGCCGGAAGGTTGTTGGCGCAAACGCACTATCGTGCGCAAAAGGCGTTTTACACTGGCGTAAACGGCCTGCAAAAATGCTTGGGCCTATCAGAATCATTCTACCATCATCGCGCAAAACACGCCCTGCACCCCGTAATACGGTTATGGCCTGTGCTTCAGAACGAAAAGCATGCATCACCACAATGCGGTCAAACGCTTCGTCTTGAAAAGGCAAATGGGCGGCCTCTGCCACTACTGCGCGCTCTGGCCCACCAAAAGTAGTGCCCCCTACCGCCCCCCCACACTCAGGCAGCAAGGCTGTAAAGCAAAGTGCCCCCCTGCCCTGCCACGCACCTAGGCAAGGGGCCGCATAGCCAAGCCCCAGCACTTTTTGGTGTTTTATTTCAGGCCAGAACCACTGTAACCGCTCGCGTAACAAAGCAGCACAGTAAGCCCCCGCCTGCGTTTGGTAAAAGTCGGGAACTGTCGTGGGCATGACATCGCTCATAGCTCTGCCTATCATGTTTTAGTGCATTTACACCACGCAACAACGCACCTGTACATTTTCCGCCCCCTATCAGGAGCCTCACCATGCCCATATCTATTCGTGCTATTCCGGCTTTGTCAGACAACTACATCTGGCTTTTGCAAGACCAGAAAACCGGGCTTGTTGCCGTTATAGACCCCGGAGAGGCAGCCCCTGTTGAAGCCGCCCTGAACGCCGCCAACCTTAAACTTAGCCTTATTTTACTAACCCACCACCATGCAGACCATACCGGCGGGGCGCTGGCTCTTGCGCACCATTACAACGCGCACATTGCTGGCCCCGCCAGTGAGCAACACCGCCTACCCCCGCTCGATACGGCATTGCACGATGGACAGAGCATAACCCTTGGCCAAAGCACGGCGCAGGTTATAGCCGTACCCGGCCATACCGCAGGCCATATTGCGTATTATTTTGACGCCCCCCACGCCCTTTTTTGTGGAGACACCCTTTTTAGCCTTGGGTGCGGCCGTTTGTTTGAAGGCACACCGGCCCAAATGTTTGCCAGCCTACACCGTTTTGATACCCTGCCAGATGACACATTAGTATGTTGCGCCCATGAATACACGCAAAGCAACGCAGCTTTTGCCAGCCAGATAGACCCCACAAACACAGCCCTACAGGCCCGCGCGCAAGAAGTAGCGGCCCTGAGGGCTGCGGGCAAACCAACCTTGCCCTCTACATTAGGGCTAGAGCGTGCCACAAACCCTTTTTTACGGGCACCAGATGTTGAAACATTCGCAAAAATACGGGCACAAAAAGATCAGTTTTAAAGCATATCTGGGCAGCTTAAACGCGTAACACTCAAGCGGCATGGCCCAAGGCTTACCTGCCCGTTTCTAACCGGTAGCGCGAGCGTTAACGGGCCATCGGGGAATGTGTGTTGTTGCTCTACAGCCTGTTGCACCTGCTGCAACACCGTGCGTTGGTAAGGGGTAAGCAGGTTTTGTGCTTGCACGGTAGCCATTACGCTGCGCCAGTTGGGGAGTGTAAGCCAGCTTTCGCCCTGCACATCGGCTGTGGCCGCAACCCATAACCGGGCAGACCACCCCACAGACAAACCGCGCCATGTGCCCCCTATAGTTTGCACCACAATATCTGGCACACCAGAACTACGTTCGCGCATTGCCGTCTGCCCACTGGGGAACTGGGGGGCAACTGGCTGCGCCTCTATACCCAAACCCCGCCATAAGCCTGTATGCGCGGTAGCGGGGCCGGGTAAAGCAGCTACCACGTTGAAATGGGCCACAGGGTCTTTCCAGAACGTAAATGCCGCTTGCTGGGCCGAAAGCACAAGACCAAACAGGCTCTCTTGCGCGCTGGCTTGGCTATTCCATACGGCCTTGCCTTGCACTTGCTGTAATACCACCCCTTGCCCAGCCAGCGGCCCTTGTAAAAAAGCGACATGCAAAAAGTCTGCCTTAAAGGGAGCGCCATACCCACCGCTGCCGCGTTGCCATAGCGGCACCGACAGGTACAGAGCGGGGCCATCACTTTGCGCCAACCAAACAGGGGTTGGTTCTGCCCACCCTATTTTTTGGCCACCCAGCACCGTCAGTTTAACAGAAAAAGGGTGCCACAAGGCCAATTCCAACCGCACACTATGGCTGTAAACGACACGCGGCGCATGAGAGGCCGCACCACTTGAGCACCTTACCTGCGCCCCATCTAGCACACGCTGCAACGCCCCAACCCCAACAGAGGTATGAAAACGCGCCACACCCAGCGTGCAGCCAGTTTGCTGCTGAAACCTGCCTTGCAAGCTGTGCAAATACCACCATGCGCCAAGGTTAAGGCTAGTATAAACGGCAACTATGCCGCCAAGACACAAGGCCCATTTTGCACTCTTTTGCATAACACCTCTTTTCCCCAAGGCTATGCGCACAAACAGCCCATATTGGTAAAATGCTGATAGGGCTTTTGTTTATCCACAAAATGACCGTGATGTCATATTAGGCACAGTATAACACGCGGTTGTTGCAACGCCCCTATGCGCCACCTACCCCACCAAACGCAAAACCCCGGCAACTCTTTGTTTTTTATCATTTTTCAAAAGATGGAAGCTCTATATTACTTTCCTCACCTCAAATAATGCGTGTCATCTTTATGTAATATTACTCTTTGTAACAGCATACTCACGGTGCATAAGCCGCGCCAACTTTAACATTCCACAAACTTATCCACAGGTTTTTCTGTGTTATCCCCGCACGTAACGCGCCCTATTTCTCAAGCAAATGGTTTTTCCAACGCCTGCCATGCTTCTGCAATTTGTGGCAACAGCACCTTACGGCTGGCAGGCGCTAAAGGGGCGCCAATAGCCACATGCAACACGCCAGATTTTTTGAAAAATGCATTGCGGCCCCAGAATAAACCTGAATTGGTAGCAACAGGCACAACAGGTAAACTGGTATGGGCCGCCATAGCGGCAATACCGGGCTTAAGAGCTACTTTTTCGCCCGGCGCGGTACGCGTGCCTTCAGGAAAAATAATAATCTGCTTACCGGCCTGCGCGGCTTTTTCTGTCTCACGCAGTAAAAGCCGCAAAGCTTTGGAGCCATCAGCCCGTTCAATAGGCATCATACCTGCCAGAATAAGCATAGGCCCAAGAAGGGGAATATGCCGTAACTCGCCCTTCATAACGTATGAAGGGTGCGGCACAAGCAGCATCCAAATTAAGGTATCAAACGCAGATTGATGCTGCGAGGCAATAAGCGCTGGCCCTTGCAGGGCTGCCAAATGCTCGCGCCCGGTAATGCGTACCTCTACACCGCATATCTGCTCAAACAACCCCAGCACCAACCGAGACCACAGCTTGGCATAAGGCAGCGCCAGTCTTTTAAAAAACCAGCGGATAGGAAACGCCCCAACACCCATAAGCAGCGTGAGCGCAAATGCCAGAACATTGAAAAGAAATGAGCGAACAACAGCCATAACCGCGCCAGTTTACCTATACCCAAACCAAAAAAGAGAGACCTTTTGCACACCAGAAAATGCCTGCCCGTGCAAGGTCGTGCCCGCTTTAAACACGTTTTACACGGTTATAACTGGCCTACTTGCACCCCAAGCTGTATAGAAACCCAGCATAAAACAAAAGCTACAGGACAGACATGACCGACTACAAAGTAAAAGACCTCTCTCTGGCAGACTGGGGCCGCAAAGAAATTTCAATTGCCGAAGGCGAAATGCCCGGCCTGATGGCCCTGCGTGAAGAATACGGCGCAAGCCAGCCTCTTAAAGGCGCTCGTATTGCAGGCTGCCTGCACATGACCATTCAGACCGCAGTGTTGATTGAAACACTGGTGGCGCTGGGTGCAACCGTGCGTTGGTCTTCCTGTAACATCTTCTCAACACAAGACCACGCTGCAGCTGCTATTGCTGCTGCCGGTATTCCTGTGTTCGCCTGGAAAGGCCTGACAGAAGACGAATTTAACTGGTGCATTGAACAGACCATTACCGGCCCAGATGGTTGGACCCCCAACATGATTCTGGACGACGGCGGCGACCTGACCGTTATGATGCACGACAAGTTCCCCGAACTGTTGGAGCAGGTTAAAGGTCTGTCTGAAGAAACCACGACAGGCGTGCACCGTCTGTGGGAAATGCAGAAAAAAGGCACACTGAAGGTTCCGGCCATCAATGTGAACGACAGCGTTACCAAATCTAAATTTGATAACCTGTATGGCTGCCGCGAAAGCCTTGTTGACGCCATTCGCCGTGGCACAGACGTCATGATGGCTGGCAAGGTTGCTGTTGTTGCAGGTTATGGTGACGTGGGCAAAGGCTCTGCGGCCTCTCTGCGTAACGCTGGCTGCCGCGTGCTGGTAACCGAAGTTGACCCCATTTGCGCCCTGCAGGCTGCAATGGAAGGTTATGAAGTTGTGACCATGGAAGACGCTGCCCCCCGCGGCGATATTTTCGTGACAGCAACCGGCAACATTGACGTGATTACCGTTGACCACATGCGCGCCATGAAAAACCGCGCCATTGTGTGCAACATTGGTCACTTCGATTCTGAAATTCAGATTGGCGGCCTGCGCAACTTCACATGGGAAAACATTAAACCACAGGTTGATGAAGTTGTTTTCCCTGATGGCAAACGCCTGATCGTTCTGTCTGAAGGCCGTCTGGTTAACCTTGGCAACGCTACAGGTCACCCATCTTTCGTGATGTCTGCCTCTTTCACCAACCAGACACTGGCCCAGATCGAACTCTGGACTGCGCCAGAAGGCAAGTATGACGTTAAAGTCTACACCCTGCCTAAAAAGCTGGACGAAAAAGTGGCTGCCCTGCACCTTGCAAAAGTTGGCGCACAGTTGAGCAAGCTCAGCGCAGCGCAAGCCAAATACATTGACGTGCCAGAACACGGCCCGTTCAAACACGAAGAATACCGCTACTAAAATACCGGCCAGCCCGGCACATAATTATGTGCCGGGCTACTGTGTTTAAAGTTACCCTTGCCTCAAGCACTTTTATAAAAGCTTCATCACTCTTTTTACGTGTAGAAACAGCCTTAGCTATACGCGCGTATTATCTGCACCAGCGTTCTATAGCGCATAAAATACACTCCCCCTTTATCCTGCCTGCCCGTACCCCCACGCTTTGCAGCGTTACCGTTTTTTTGCTTACTCCCTTCATTAAATGAATGGGGCCACTGCCTCTTTTTCTAAAACCATATGAGCAGCAATAAAGCGACAAGACGCCACTAAGCTGCCGCGCAGAGCACATTAGGCTCCGTGCTCCCCCCCTCAGCAAAAAAACACCGTGTAGTGTTAAAATTGGGCAAAGACTTTCGTCATTGAAATAAGGTTCTTTCTAAGAACGGTTCTTATTTGCATGCCGGAGCAAACCTACACATGACCCATTCTTTGTACCGCCAGTCGGCATTTGTCGTGCGGAGGTGCGCTTTTTTGCTTTTGGCTTCCAGTTGTTTGTCCGGTTTTACGCCCCGCGCTGCACAAGCAGAAAGCACAGAGGCGAGCCAAGCTAAAACCAAGCCATTTTCCATTCCAGCGCAGCCCCTAAAAAGTGCGCTGCGGCATTATTTTGAACAATCAGGGGTACAAGTTGCCTACCCCACAGCAGATGCTGCAAACATAAACTCCACAGCCGTTTCGGGGCAGTTTAGCGCATCAGCAGCACTCTCTCAGCTTCTGGCTGGCACTGGGCTTTCTTATAGCTTTACTGCCCCCCACAGCGCCACGCTTACAAAAACAACAAACGCCATAACACTTGGCCCAGTGCGCGTTGCTGGCACTAATACCGACCCCATGACAGATTGGAGTGTAGGTAACGAACCCGGGCGCACCGAAGGCACACACTCTTACACTACCGGCGCCATGAGCACCGCCACAGGCTTACGCCTTTCTATCCGCCAAACCCCACAATCTGTTACGGTTTTAACCCGCCAGCAGTTAGATGACCGTAGAATTAACAGCTTTGCAGACGTTGTACGCACAACTAACGGGCTTTCTATTAACCAGTATGAAAGTAACCGTGGCAGCATTTATTCTCGTGGTTTTAAAATTCAGAATTACCTAATTGATGGTGTCCAAACGCTTATTAATGAACAGTGGAGCGCTGGCGAAATTATGAGCGATACGGTGCTGTACGACCGGATCGAAATTTTACGCGGTGCTGGCGGCTTAATGAATGGGTCTGGTGACCCATCGGCCATGATTAACATGGTCAGAAAACGCGCCGACAGTAAAAAACTACGCGCTACAGTTACAGCAGAAGGGGGAAGCTGGTCGCACTTCCGTACAACCGGAGATATTTCAAGCGCTGTTTCAAAAAATGGCAAAACACGAGCACGGTTTGTCGCAGACTACCAACAGGGAGGTAATGCTTTAAAACGGCTTGATACCAAACAATATACCCTCTTTGCCACAATGGAGCAGGACATTGGCGAAAACACCCTTCTTTCTGCCGGTGTTAGCTACCAAAACACCCTTACCGCCCACCCACAATGGGGTGGCGTACCGGCATGGACGGCAGATGAAAGCGGCAACATTGTACGCCGCCCCTCTACCCGGCGCGATAACGTAGCCCCAGACTGGAGCTACTGGAACACAAGCTATGCCAACGCCTTTGTACGTGCTGAGCATAATTTTAGCCGCAACTGGCGGGCAACCCTTAATTACAGCTTAGGCGAAAGGCGCTCTAAGTCTAAAATTGCGCTGTTTTACCCCTACCCAATAGACCCCGATACAGGGCAGTCTTTTATGTCGTTTTATGGGTTTAAAATACCTGTTAGTGGGTATAGCGGCCGCTATTTTGTCAGAAATTCTAAAAACGATGTCGACTTTAAATTAAATGGCCATTTTAAAGTCTTTGGCCTTAACCAAGAGGTTGTCGTGGGGTACGAATGGTGGCGTGAGCATATGGTCGCTAATGGCGCACCCGGCAACACCACACTTGCGGCAACACCAGATATTAACGCTTTCACACCCCACACGCCTGAACCCAAATTTGTAACACGCGGCAATTACATTAATAACGTTACAACTCAGAGCGCCCCCTTTATTGCGGGCAAATTTTCACTCCATCAACGCGTTAACCTTATTACTGGCACCAGAGCGGTCAATTACGATGTGTCAGATTATAAAAACCGTACGAACAATTACACCATGAAATATAGGTTTGTACCTTATGTTGGTTTAGTGGTTGATTTGCAAAAAAACATTTCTGCTTACGGAAGTTATACAACAATTTTTAACCCGCAAAACTACCGTGATGCCAACAATAAACTGCTCGCGCCTATTCAGGGCAATACGGCTGAAGTGGGTATAAAGGGAGAGTTTTTACGCAAACGGCTTAATTTTTCGCTTGCTTTTTACCGTATGAAACAAGCCAACGTAGCGCAATACCAAGGCCGTGTGCCAGAAGATGCAGCTAACCCCAATGGCTTACAGCGCTCTGTTTATGGGGGTGTGCCGGGTGTAACAAGCCGTGGTATAGAAGCCGAAATAACCGGCGAAATTACAAAAACTCTGCATATTGTTGCGGGTTATAGCCAGTTTATTTTAACGCACACCGGCACAGATGCCGTAAATTCTCTCATACCGCGTAAACAGGCCAATTTATTTTTAACCTACCAAATGCCCGGTGCGCTCCATAACCTTACGGTTGGTGGCGGTTTACGGTGGCAAAGCCGTATTTATGAAGAGCAACCGACTGCCATAGCGCTTGGGGTACCACGCCTTACCCAAAAAGCGTATATGGTTGGCGATGTTTTCTTACGCTACGATTTTCCGCAAAACTGGTCTGCACAGCTCAATATTAACAATATTGCTGATACAAAAATTTTCTCACCCACAGAAGATGGTATGCAGGTTTATTGGCAAAACCCACGGAGTGCCCAGTTCCAAATTCGGAAAACATTCTAAACGCTCTCTTTTTTAAATTAGGTATTCTACCGGCTTGTGCAGCAACCGGCAGAATACCTACACCGCTTTAACCTCATTTTATCTGTTATTATTTTATTGCGAACGGTTCTTAACAATGTTAAGGGAACACAACATTTTCTAGGCGCTTGTATGCTATGCAGGACAACATCACTACTCTTACAAACCTGATAACAACAGAACGCCCTAAGCTGTTCATGCTCATGAACCGGATTATTAAAAATCGAGACTGTGCAGAAGATGCATTACAATCTCTTTTCGAGAAAATTCAGCGTGTAGAAAATTCTGCCATTATTCTTAACCATAAAGCCTATTTGCATAAACTGGCCTCTAATTTAGCGATTGATTATGTACGCAAACAAAAACGACACAATGCCTTACAAGAAAGCATTCACACCCTGTTATGGGTTGAAAACCTAGAAGATGACACCCCAACCGTCGAACAACAGGCCTCTGATAAAAGAACACTTGCTCTTATTGAAAATACCATTGAAACGTTACCAGAACCCATGAAAACAATTTTTTGCCTCAACCGTTTTCAGGGCCTTTCACAAACTGAAATTGCACGTGTTTATGGTACATCAATACCTCTCGTTAACCGCTACTTACACCGTGCCCTAAATATTTTGGCCAACGCACGCGATAATGAATAATTTTATGATTTTCTTTATCGTACAATGATATTTCTGGTTTTAAAACCTACAGTATGGATACACCGTGAACGATAACACGCCTGATATTGCACAAACAGCACGCCATTGGATTATACGTATGGCGTCTGGCAATATGACTGAAGCGGAGTTGGAGCAGTTCCATACTTGGCGCAAAGCCGCACCAGAGCACGAAAAAGAATTTCAAAAAGAATGTAAGCTATGGCGCTCGCTTACAGTGTCGCCCACGCAAGCGCAGGCAGTACGCCTAACATGGCACCGCAAAACCAAAAGGCGCAGGTTAAAAACAGCCTTTGTCTCTTTTACGGTTCTAGCGGCCTCGTTCGCAGTTATTTTCTACGCCCCACTTGTTAAACTCTGGCTACAAGCAGACCAATGGACAGGCACAACCATACAAACCATCTCGTTAGAAGATGGCTCTCGCGTTGTACTAGATAGCGAGAGTGCACTGAGCATACAGTACACCCCAACCCAACGGCACATTACCCTGTTACGCGGGAACGCTTTTTTTGACGTTAAGCACGACCCAAGCCGCCCTTTTCAGGTAACAGCCAGCACCGTAACAATTAACGATGTAGGCACACAGTTTGAAGTACGCAACGACCACGCTCCCGTAACAATTACCGTAAAAGAAGGCATAGTGGACGTAGCAGCCCCGCATGAGGCCTCTGTTAGGCTCCGTGCTCATGAGCGTTTAGCTTACCAGCACACAACCCCGCCCCTGATTGAAGATAACCTTAACCCTGATGATATTGCCGCGTGGTCTCATGGAGAGTTAGTGCTGGAGAATGCCACCGTGGCCGATGCCGTAACCATACTCTCCCGCTACCATAAGGGGGCTGTTTACCTCTTAGGGTCAGCGCCTTCTACAACACGTATCAGCGGTATTTTTCGCACCGACCAAACGAATGACGCTTTGACAACTATTGCGGCCACAGCAAAATTAAAAATGAGAACTTTTTCTAAATATATTGTGGTTTTAGAATAGTTTTAACAGGTTCTAGAAAGCATTTTTCATAAACACTTAACGGCAATACAACCCAATAGTGCACCTTATTTATACTGCTTAAGAGCCCTATAATTTGTGAGAAAAACGGCCATGAACAATAGAACTGAGGAGCATCATAAAAATGAAATATATTAAATAAAGTTAATTATACGTTTTATTCAACCTTCTTTGCAACCATATTATGGGTTGTATGCTTGAATACACCAGTTACCTGACTTCATTACGCCACATTGTTGGGTAGTGTTAGCCAAGAACTATTGAGAAAGGACACTTTAGCATGAGCATTTTTGGCTCCATTCTGTCTTCTATTTTTCACCACGCTAACGCAGCCACACCAGCAGGCACCGCTGGCGCCCCAGCTAATGCCGCTACCGCAGCACCTGCCACGGCAGCAGCAAGCCCCGCCGCAGGCACCCCCGTTAATGTTGATGCCGTGCTGACAGACCTTGCTACAAAAAATGGTCAGGGCCTGAACTGGAAAGAGTCTATTGTAGACCTGCTTAAACTGCTTGGCCTTGATAGCTCGCTTGACGCACGCAAAAAACTGGCTGGTGAACTGGGCTACACCGGTGACACCAACGACTCTGCCGCCATGAACATCTGGCTTATTAAAGAAGTGCGCCAGAAACTGGCAGCTAACGGTGGCACCCTGCCTGCTGGGCTGTAATTGCTAAAATAACAGAAGCAACACACAGTGGCAGGCTCCAAGCCCGCCTACTGGGTCGCTTTGTAAAAAGCGTGCCGCATAAAATGTGCAGCACGCTTTTTTATTTAAACGCTTTCAGCGAGCCAGTTGCGTTTTTTGGTTGCTTGGCCAATGCCGGGGTTAAAGCAGTTGCAGGGGTCTAATGTACGGTAGTGGGCCAGCATATCTTCTGGTGCTTCATACAAATGCCCCACGTTATGCTCTGCCGGGTAGCGTGCGCCGCGTGCATCTAGGCCGGGTAGCATGCTGTGCTCAACAGCCATGGCATTGTAGCCTTTTTTAACCACGTAGTCCTGATGCATAACGTGGCAAAGAAAATGGCCGTAGTAGAGTTTAACGCTAATTTTGTCTTCAATCTCTTGGGGCAGTGTTTCAAACCACTCACGGTCGTTACGGCGCAAGGCTACGTCTAGTGCTACAATGTCTTCAGCCTCACGGTGGTGCACGGCACGGTAGCGCACAGCGGCACCCGCAGCGGCAAAACGGTGCAGAAACGCGCGGCTGCCTTCATCGGGCGTACATTCAAAGAAAGAGCCAGTAACTTTGCCAAAATACTCTTGCAAATACGCCCGCATGGCGGGGGTAAGGGTTTCTGTCACCTTTAGCATAAGGTGGTGTTCAAACTGGTCGCGGTAGTCCAGCATACGCTGGGGCAATTGGTTGGGTATCAGCACGCTTAGGGCCTGCATGACACGGTCACTCAAGTTAACCGGCAAAAAGCCAAATTTTTTCGTGAAAATATCAAAACGCGACTTCATGGCAAACATTTTGGGTAAGAACCCAGTACCAAATTTGCGAATAATCGCAAAAGTGTCCTTGCCGTATTTCTCTGCAATATTAAACGCATCGCGATGAATATATTCGCCCGCAATAGGCAGTTCTTCAAAGGCGGTCAGCACATGGCGGCGTAGGTCTTCAAGCTCGTCTGTGCTGTTGGTGCCAATATAGAATACGCTTGCGTTTTTATTAGCCGGAAACGTGTCGAGCCTAACCGCAAAAACAACCAGCTTACCCGCACAACCTGCGGCTTCGTGCCAGCGGGCTGGGTCTGCATTGTAGCGGGCTGGGGTATTGGCATCCACATCACGTACATGGGTTACATAATCCCCATCGTGGCCACGGCCTGCATCCCAGCTAATGTCGGCATCGGTAAAAGTGCCAGCTTGCAGTTTGGACAAAATGGTTTCTGGGTCGTTACCCAACTCTATGCCCAAATGGTTAACCAACCTGAGCTGGCCATCTTGGCCAACCTGCCCAAACACAGCCATTTCTGTGTATGCCGGGCCACGCTGCACCAATGCACCACCCGAGTTATTGCTAATACCCCCCAGCACAGACGCCCCAATGCAGGAAGACCCAATAACAGAGTGCGGCTCCCGCCCAATGGCAGCCAGTTTGCTTTCAAGCTCATACAGCGTGGCACCGGGTAAGCAAACAACCTGCCGCCCCTCACCTATCAGGTGGCTACCGATTAAGCGCAGGGTGCTAATAAGCACAATATCACGGTCGTAATCGTTACCGTCTGGGGTAGAGCCACCTGTTAGGCCGGTATTGGCGGCCTGCATAATAACAATGGTGCCCGCCTGTACGCAGGCCTGTGCCACACGCCACAACTCAACCAAAGACCCCGGCTGCACAACTGCCAGCACAGAGCCTGAGCCAAACCGGAAACCATGCCTAAAACGGTAGGTTTCTGCCTCGGTGGTTAAAACATGGTGGTTGCCAACTATGGTTTTAAGGCTTTCCAGCAAAGACTGGCTAACCTGAGAAGGCACTTGTGACATAGGGGTCTGTTCTCCGCGGTACGATACGTTATTCTTGGTTTTGTTATAACATTTTAGACGTGTCACGCTATGGCACACACTGGGTATCTGCTTTTCTTAGAGCGTGTGTGCCCTGCCCGCCAACGCGCTAACCATGCGTTGGTTGTGGGTGTTTGGCTGCACCCTTTACCTCGGCTGTATTTAAGGGGGTATGAATTTCAGGCATATCGGTCGTATCAACCACCACCACAGCAGAGCCAGATAAAGGAGAAGGCGTACGGTCTGGCCGCAACAAGGCTTTAAAGCGGTCATCTATAACCGCCATACGCTCATACTCAGCATCTATCAGGCCGTGTTTATCAAAAAACACATTCAACGAAGACGGAATGCGAATGCACCCCTCAGACGCCGTATGGCCCAACCGGCTTTCTAGGTAGACAGGGTCTGTCGCGTGCATTTCCAGCCTGATCTGCCCTTTTTCGCGCGTGGGTAGCCAGCCTTTTTCTGCCCATTGCCACCCAAAGTCCCACACGCGCATGCCTTTGGTGCCATTGCCCATAATACCGTTTTCATTTTTGGTACCTAAGGCACGGTAGCCCAGAATATCTGCTGTGTTTTGGAACACACCCGTAGGCGTAATATAATAATATTTACGCCCCGTAGTGCCGGTAGACACTTTAACACTGCCTATCACTTGCCAGTCTGAGCTATGCGGTAGGGCCAGCATAAGGCACAGGCGTTGTACGGCGGGGTTACGGTCAACAATAACCAGCACCTGTGGTCTATCTAGCGGGTAGTCTGCCTGCGCTATCTGCTTTTGCGCCAACGCCACCCATGCTTCTTTAAATGCGGTTGAAACCTTTACCGCCACAGGCACTTCATGCCGGAAAGCATGGTTAAGGCGTGTTGCTTCTTCACGCGCCTGCTCTTCTGTTAACACAGGCAGGCTCGGAATTTCCAACGCTGGTGGCGGGAGTGGCACGGGGGCCATAGGGGCTGGAGCATCTGGTGCTCCAGCAGGTGTTTGTGCCAGCCCCAACTCTGGCATAAGGAGCAAACTGCCCGCCAGAAAAAGCAGAGTGGGACGTTTTGCTCCTTGCACGTCATAGTCTCCTGTTATTCACGCTCAAAGACTATGACATTCCTTTTAATAAGAAGGAAACACTCAAATATTCAAAGAGCGTCCGTCTGCGCCCAAAGCGGCTTCTTTCACGGCTTCGCTCAAGGTGGGGTGGGCATGGCAAACACGGCCAATATCTTCAGCCGATGCGCCAAACTCTATGGCCATTGTGGCTTCTGCAATCAGTTCACCCGCAGCTGGGCCAATAATGTGCACACCCAATACGCGGTCTGTTTTTTTGCAAGCCAGCACTTTTACAAAACCATCTGTCATGCCTAGCGCACGCGCACGGCCATTAGCCATGAACGGGAACTTGCCGGTTTTATACTCGGTGCCTTTTTCCTTCAGTTGCTCTTCAGTAAAGCCAACAGAGGCAACTTCTGGCCATGTATAAATAACACCCGGAATGGCATCGTAATTCACATGCCCAGCCTGCCCTGCCAGAATTTCTGCCAGTGCTACGCCTTCTTCTTCTGCTTTATGGGCCAGCATAGGGCCTGCAATAACGTCACCAATGGCGTAAACGCCGGGTACGTTGGTTGCAAAATGGGCATCGGTTACAATGCGGCCACGCTTATCAAGCTCAATACCGGCTTCTTCCAGACCCATATTTTTGCTTGCTGCGGTACGGCCTACTGCTACCAGCACAACATCAGCCTCAAGCGTTTCAGCCTGACCACCAGCGGCGGGTTCAACGCTCAGAACAACACCTTTTTTGGTTTTTTCGGCTTTGGTAACTTTGTGGCCGAGCTTCATTTTAAAGCCCTGCTTCACCAGCAGTTTCTGGAACTGGGTTGCAACCTCTTTGTCGGTACCCGGCACCAAACGGTCAAGAAACTCAACCACGGTTACCTCTGCCCCAAGGCGGCCCCACACGCTACCAAGTTCCAGCCCAATAACGCCACCGCCAATAACCACCAGCCGTTTTGGCACAGAAGAAAGCTCAAGCGCACCCGTGGAGGTGACAATCACTTTCTCATCAATTTCAATACCCGGCAGGTTGGCACTATCACTGCCCGAAGCAATGATGATGTGCTTGGCAGTAACAGGCTTACCATCAACCGTAATACGGCCTGTGCCTTCTACCTTGCCGTGCCCTTTAAGCCATGTAATGCCGTTTTTCTTGAAAAGATATTCAACACCTTTGGTGTTAGCCCCAACAATTTCAGCTTTGCGGGCCTGCATTTTGGCCAAGTCCAGCTTAACACTGTCAATTACAACACCATGGGCTGCAAAATCGTGCCCGGCTGCGTGGTAATTTTCAGAAGACTGCAGCAAAGCCTTAGACGGAATACAGCCAACATTTAGGCATGTACCGCCAAGTGTTTCACGCTTTTCTACACAGGCTACTTTAAAACCAAGCTGTGCTGCCCGAATGGCGCACACATACCCACCGGGGCCTGCACCAATAACAACCACATCATAATCGGTTTCTTTGGGGGCTTCTGCCGCAGGGGTAGCAGCCGCTTTTGGGGCTGCGGCTGGGGTGGCTTTTTCTTCTGCTTTAGCAGCAGGCTGGGCAGCAGCTTTAGCACCGCCTGTCGTACCAGCAGCGCCTTTTTCAAGCAGGGCCAATACCGCGCCTACATCTACTTCATCACCTTCTGCCACAGCGTGGCTTTCTAGGCGGCCATCTGCAGGGGCGGGCACTTCAACGCTTACTTTGTCTGTTTCAAGTTCTACAACCGGCTCATCTGCCTTGACCGCATCACCAGGCTGTTTCAGCCATTTTCCTACCGTGGCAGTGGTAACGCTTTCCCCAAGGGAAGGAACTTTAATTTCTACTGGCATGAATTTTGTCTCGCTTGCGTTCAGGGTCAGAGGGGTAGAAACCGGCGGAGCTTACCCCCACCGGCCTGCCGGGTCTCAGACGTCAATCAGAAGACGGCGTGGGTCTTCCACGTTCTGCTTGATACGCACCAAGAAGCTAACAGCTTCCTTACCGTCCACAATGCGGTGGTCGTAAGACAGCGCAATATACATCATAGGCCGGATAACAACCTGCCCTTTAACAGCCACGGGGCGCTCCTGAATGGAGTGCATGCCCAAAATGCCAGACTGCGGCGCGTTGAGAATAGGCGTTGAAAGCAGAGAGCCGTAAATACCACCATTGGTAATAGAGAAGGTACCGCCAGACAGGTCGTCAATTTTAAGCGTGCCTTCACGCGCGGCTTTACCAAAACCGGCAATGGTTTTTTCAATCTGGGCAAAACCCAGTTTGTCAGCATCACGGATAACCGGCACTACCAACCCATTAGGGCCGCCTACAGCAATACCAAGGTTTACAAAGTCACGGTAAATAACGTCTTCACCGTCAATTTCAGCATTAATAGCCGGAAATTCTTTAAGGGCCGCAATAACCGCGCGAGAGAAGATGGACATATAGCCCAGCTTCACGCCATGCTTTTTAACAAAAAAGTCCTGATATTCTGCGCGCAGTTCCATGGCGGCAGACAGGTCTACTTCGTTAAAGGTGGTAAGAATTGCAGCCGTGTTCTGTGCGTCTTTTAAGCGGCGGGCAATGGTACGGCGCAGGCGTGTCATTTTAACACGTTCTTCACGCGGGTCATCATTCCGTGGGGGCTTAGGTGCCGCTTGCTGCTGTGCTACCGGCGGTTGAGACAGGAAGGTTTGCACATCACCTTTGGTAATGCGGCCATTCAGGCCAGAACCTTTGCCAACTTGGTCTGCGCTCAGGTTATTTTCAGTCATGAGTTTACGCGCTGCTGGCAGTGCTGCTGCGGCGTCTTTCGGGGCAGAGGGTGTGGGGGCTGGAGCCGCAGCTTTTGGGGCTTCTTTTTTCTCAGCCGGTGCAGCGGCAGCAGCGGGTTTGGCCCCAGCAGCGCCGGGTTCAAGGGTTGTCAGCAGAGCACCCACCTCTACTTCGTCGCCTTCTTTGGCAACTTCTGCGCCAAGCACACCAGCTTGCGGTGCAGACACTTCAACACTGACCTTGTCTGTTTCAAGCTCAACAATCGGCTCGTCTGCCGCTACGGCATCACCAGCTTTTTTCAGCCATTTGGCAACAGTTGCCGTAGTAACGCTCTCACCTAGTGTTGGTACCTTGATCTCGACTGACATCTCTATCCCCATTTTCTTCAAACACGTACCGGCAGGTTTTATAGCCCTTTGCCTGCCGGCTGTTTTAAGCCCGCCCATATAGGGCGGGTTGCCTGCTCAGGCCGTAGTGTTAACCCTCAATTTTTATACCAAGCGCCTTGGCTACAAGGTCTGCCTGCTCTGCCGCATGAATGCGGGCAAGACCTGTTGCCGGGCTGGCTGCCGCTGCACGCCCAACATAGACCGGGCGCCCGGTATTATGCTTGGCCGCAACAAGGGCTTTTTCAATACGGCGGTCAGCGAAATACCAAGCCCCACCGTTTTCTGTCTCTTCCTGGCACCAGATAATCTGGGCATTTGGGTAGCGCTTCAACTCTGCCGCCAAAGCAGATTCCGGGAAGGGGTAGAGCTGTTCTAGGCGCACAATGGCAACCTTGTTCAACTCTTTCTCCCGCCGCTCTGCCAGCAGGTCATAGTAGACCTTGCCAGAGCAGAGCACCACACGCTCAATCTGGGCATCTGGTGCAAGGGCATCGACCTCACCCAATACAGGTTGAAAGCGCGTACCCGGCCCAAAGTCAGACAGTTCAGAAACGGCCAGTTTATGCCGCAGCAAAGACTTGGGTTCCATCAGAATAAGCGGTTTGCGGTAGTCCAGCTTTAACTGACGGCGCAGCGCATGGAAGTAGTTTGCCGGAGTGGTAATATTACAGACAAACATGTTGTCTTCTGCACACAGTTGCAGATACCGCTCTAGCCGCGCAGAGGAATGTTCAGGCCCCTGCCCTTCATAACCATGTGGCAGCAACAGAACCAAGCCAGACATACGCAGCCACTTGGTCTCACCCGATGCAATAAACTGGTCGATAATAACCTGAGCACAGTTTGCAAAGTCACCAAACTGCGCTTCCCACAAGACCAGTGTTTTGGGGTTACGCAATGAGTAGCCATACTCAAAACCCAAAACCCCGTATTCTGAAAGAAACGAGTTCCAGATTTCAATTTTTGCCTGCTCAGCCTGAATATGGTTAAGCGGCGTGTATTGGCTCTGGTTGGTTTGGTCAGTAAAGACCGCATGCCGCTGGCTAAACGTGCCGCGCTGGCAATCTTCGCCAGAAAGGCGCACGCGGTGGTTTTCAAGCAGCAAGGAGCCAAAGCCCATTGCCTCACCCGTTGCCCAGTCAAACCCTTCGCCGGTTTCAAACATTTTGGCTTTTGCTTTAAGCTGGCGGGCAATTTTGGCGTTTAGGTCAAAATCATCTGGCGCGGTTGCCAGCGCTTTGCCAATGCTTTGCAAGGTTTCAAGAGCCACACCTGTTTCAGGGTAGGCGCTTTCAACTTTGCCAGTTGGGGCAGTTAGGCCTGCCCAGCCACCTTCAAGCCAGTCTGCTTTGTTAACTTTGTAGGCTTGGGCTGCTTTAAAGTCTTCGTCTAGCTTAGCAAAAAACGCATCCCACTGGGTTTTAACGTCGGCCTCGGTTACTACACCGGCAGCAACAAGGCGTTTGGCATATAGCGTGTGGGGCGTTTCGTGCTCGGCAATGGCTTTATACATGACAGGCTGCGTAAAAGCTGGCTCGTCTGTCTCGTTATGGCCATGGCGGCGGTAGCACACGATATCAAGCACAATGTCGCTACCAAAAGCCTGGCGGTAATCTTCTGCCAAACGAGAGACGTAAATAACAGCCTCAGCGTCATCACCATTTACGTGCAGCACGGGCGCTTCAATAGCTTTGGCAACGTCTGTGCCATAAACGCCCGAATGCCCGTTTTCAGGGTTGGTCGTAAAGCCAACTTGGTTGTTAACCACCATATGAATGGTGCCGCCCGTGCGGTACCCTTTGAGCTGAGACATAGAGAATGTCTCATACACAATGCCCTGCCCCGCAAAAGCTGCATCACCATGGATAATAATACCCATATGGCCAGAGCGGCTTTCGGTATCGCCTGCATCGTCCTGAATGGCGCGTACTTTCCCGCATACAATCGGGTCAACCGCCTCAAGGTGGGAGGGGTTAGGCTGGAGCGAAATATGTACCGGGTGGCCACCAACTTCTACATCGGTAGAAGAGCCAAGATGGTATTTTACGTCACCAGAGCCAGCAACATCATCTGGCTTGAAAGAGCCGCCAGAAAACTCGTTAAAAATGGCCACGTAGGGTTTACGCACCACGTTAACCAGCGTGTTCAAACGGCCACGGTGCGCCATACCAATAGTAACCGAGCGCACACCTTGGCTGGCCCCTTGGTCTATAATGGCATGCAGTGCGGGAATGGAAATTTCGCCGCCTTCAAGCCCGAAGCGCTTAGCGCCCACATAACGTTTTTGGCAGAATGTCTCAAAACCTTCGGCTTCGGTCAGGTTTTTAAGAATTGCTTTCTGCTCTTCTGCCGTAACGGTTTTCTGCCAGTTATCGCCCTCTAGGCGCTGGCGGAACCATTCGCGCTGCTCTTCATTACGAGCATAAATATATTCTGCCCCAATGGTGTGGCAGTAAACGCTCCGCAGTGCGGCAACAACGTCTTTAATTTTGGCAGCAGGGCCTTTTAAAAGCGGCTGAAGCAGCGTGCCTACATACACATCGCGGTTCAGGTCTTTTTCAGTAAAGCCGTAAGTTGCGGGGGCCAACTCTTTGCGGGCCTGTGGGGTTTTAAGGCCCAACGGGTCAAGGTTGGCTTCAAGGTGGCCATATTCACGGTAGGCGCGTACCAGCCGGGCAATGGCCAAGCTGTCTTCTGCGGCCAGACCGCCTGCGGCGCTGCCTTTGGCCCCTTTAGCTGGGGCTTCGGGTTCTTCACCCGTAATAATAGAGGCACGCGGAGCCCAAGATGCGCCTACGGCATCTTTGAGCACAGCAGCTTCCTCATCTTCCAACGAACCAAACAGTTCATTGAAGGAGGGATCTACACTTGTGTGATCTTTTGCCCAGCGAGCGTAAAGATCTGCCAAATAGGCAATGTTGGCACCGTTAAGTGCTGTTGCCAGAACATCTGAAGCCGCCATGATCAGACTCCTTCCCGTTGCGGGGCCAGCCTGAACTGGTGGCCTTGCGTTGTACTGTTACCGAACAAAACCCGGACCATAATTTTTCTCATCCCGCTCTTGCGTGCAAGATGCCCTGCCTTGCCCTGTCGTGGCGCAAAAGTATGGGGTGTGCTGGGTGTGTGCACTCTTGTCCGCATCCTTTGCCGCCTTTCGTATTCGTTCTTTCGGTTCAAGGCCATGCGACCTTCAACCACACTGTGATTCTGCTAGACCGCGCCCGCGGCAGGAACAAGAGAGTGTTCTGTCACGCTCTAGAGAGCCGGTGTGCTGCCTGTGCTGCTTTAGCCCCCTGCGTAAGCCAGCTCTCACTGCCCATCTCAGCAAGACGTGATGCGGTGCGGGCAAAAGCATCAGACCCTTCACCCGTTGTAAAGAGCTGGTCTGGCGTGGCCTCAGCCGAGGCAAACAGAAGATTTCCGTTGTCATACAAGGCGTCTATCAAGGTAATGAAGCGCCGTGCGAGGTTGGCCTCGTCCTGTCCCATTTTGGGAATATCATCTATGACCAGCACGGTGAACTGCTTTGCAAGGGCCAGATAATCGTTCGGGCCGCGTGGCTTTCCACACAAAGAGTTGAAATCAAAGCGCGCGACCACACCAGCCGCTTGGTCGACCTCAAAACTACGCCCACTAAATTCTAACGTGACTGGTTGCGCTGTCTCACCTTGGGCGTAGCGGGCAAAAATCTCATCTAGCCGGGTTTTTGCCTTGGTATCTGCTGGCACAAGCCATGTTTCACGGTCTTGTTGGCGGCCACGGCGGTAGTCCCGTTGTGAATCGAGTTCGACCGTATCCAACTCCCGTTTAATAATGGCAATAAACGGCTTGAACGCATCTGCCCCCGGCCGATTCTGAAACAGCTCGCCCGGTTCGGTGTTAGACGTGGCCACAATCACAACGCCCGCGGCAAACAGGGCCTCAAACAAACGGCCCAGAATCATGGCGTCTGCTATGTCGTTCACCTGAAATTCGTCAAAGCATAAAAGCTCGGCCCGGCCTGCAATGGTTTTAGCCAAGGGCGGAATAGGGTCTGACATCCCGGGGTTAGCGGCTTTAAGCGCATGCAACTTTTGATGCACATCTTGCATAAAACGCAAAAAATGAATGCGCTCTTTGCGCTGCACAGGCGCACAGCCAAAAAACAAATCCATCACCATGGTTTTGCCGCGGCCTACACGCCCTACAATATAGAGCCCACGCGGGCATGGCACAGGCTCTGGCGCTTTAATGCGCCGCATAAGCCCAGCCAGCAGCCCTTTGCTGGGGGCTGCGGGTTGGGGCGGCTTTTGCGCCAGCTCCTGCCAGAGCTGGTTAAGCCGCTCAATAACCCGTGCCTGATCCGGGTCGCTCTTAAGGTCTCCCGACGCGATACGCGCCTGATAGACCGCCAGAGGTCCTTGCTGTTCCAAAGCCCGGGCCCCGCTTATGTTCATCTTGTTCATACCCTACGCCGATAGCTGGCACGCGGTCTGCTCTGCAAGAGCGCTTGGCTCTCCTAACTGTGTCGTGACAGACCACGCCCTTTCCTGCTGCACTCTAACGGCCTTTTCATTCAGAAAATAGAAGGGTTTGAGCATGACAGACTGGAACACTTACCGCGAACATTTAAGCCAGAACGTAAAAGTGCTGGCAAAACTTTCTCCTAATACCCTCAAAGGGTTACAAACTCTGGAAACCCCAGAGCCCGCCCACAAACACCTTGATGCCAAAACCCGCGAGCTCATCTCTTTAGCGGTGGCGGTCACAACTCGGTGTGATGGGTGCATTGCCGTGCATACTGTGGGGGCAAAAAAGGCCGGAGCCAGCAAAGAGGAAATAGCCGAAGCCCTTGGCGTTGCCGTAGCCCTCAATGCTGGGGCGGCTCTGGTTTATTCCAGCCGGGCGCTAGACGCTTTTGACAGCGTGAAAGACTAACCCCCCTAGCACTTGGCTGCGGGGCCACCCGGCAGCACCTTACTGCCCCAATGCCGCATTTTTCAGCCCCAGAGCGTACAGCCTTGTTAGCCATTAAAGGCGTAGGGCCATGCGCTCTTGAAAGGCTGGAAGAATGCGGCATACCCAACCTGCTCCACCCTGCTCAGGCTGGTAGCCAACTTTGCACGCAAATGACCACCTTACGGGCGTAAACTGTTGGAAAAAACAGCCCCTAGCCTGCACAGCCCTAACAGCCGCCATAGATATGGCCAAACCCATAACTCTACGCCAACGCTGCCATAAGCTTACTGTGCGCTCTACGGTACAACCGGTACTTTTTAGGCAAAGAGCCCTTAAGAGTCGCGTCGTGCAGTCCACACTACTGTGGCAGGGAAAAGCTTAAAACTCTCCGCCGCTTTGAACCCAACAACATTTTTTAGCGGCTAATTTTCTAAAAATATCATGCGGTTTCAGGGCGTTAGCTCCGCCCCTCACTCTTCCAAACAAAAACACACAAAATATATCTTGAAAACTATCTTAAGATATACATATCGTAAGACATGTTTAAAGAACACAGAAACACACACCCTTCTCACTTTCCCTTTCATGCCGCTGGCGGCCATAGAGGGCCACGCCATGGCGGCGGCAGAGGGCACGGTTTTGGCCGTGGCTTTGGCCGCGGAGACTTTCCCGCCGGGCGCAAGTTGAGTTCGGAAGAGTTACAACTCGTTCTGCTGGCTTTGCTGGAGCAGCAAGCCTCTCACGGGTATGAACTCATTAAAATGCTGGAAGAAAAATCTGGCGGGTTTTATGCCCCCAGCCCCGGCATGGTTTACCCAGCACTGACCTTTTTAGATGAAGGGGGCCTTGCAACCTCCACACAAGAAGGTAACCGCAAACTCTATAGCCTTACCCCAGAAGGCAAGGCCCACCTCGACACCAACCGAGACCATGCTGAAACCATTCTGGCGTTACTCGCCCGCATTGGTAGCCGCATGAGCGAGGTAAGAGAGGCGTTTGATGGCGTAGACCAACCGGGCGCTCCCGCAAACGATGCGTTTCATGAGGCACGGCACGCGCTCAAAAAAGCGCTTATGCGCAAACGTGGCTGCCCACCGGCAGAGCTTGAGCGTATTACCCAAATTTTGAAACAAGCCGCCGCAGATATCGTGGGCAAGCCAGACTAACGCCCTCCATAAAGCTTATTCAGCCTGAGCAAGCGGCAGGTTGGGCATACCGTGCCCTCCGGGTTTTAGCACCCATGGGCGTGCCCCCTGCCTTTCTCGGCCGGTTACAACCCTAATGCCGCGCCTACCAACAAACACAGCCTCTGCCCCATTACGCCATGCCGTAAAGCGGTCTAGCCTAATGGGCACATTGGGGCAGCTTTGCCGTAGCGGGGCCGTGCTTATAAGCATATCTATGCCTGCGCAGGTTGTTTCTGGCAGGGGGGCCATTCCGTCTGATGTATCATGCAGGCGTAGCAAAATGGCTTTGCCATTTATGTGTGCAAAGCACAGGCCCGGCTCACCATCCTCTCCACACATTATCTGCCCATCTGGGGTTTCCCCGTTTTGTGGCAACGCTCTAGCGGTACGCAGCGCATAAGCCTGTTGCCAAGCATTTTGCACCCACGCACCATCACGCGAGCGGCCGCCTATAAACAGGCTGCTGCCTTGCACAATCCCTACTAGGCCGCCATCGGCACTCACCACTATGTGCGGTGCTGGTGTTACAAACGGTGTAGCCACCCCTAAGGCAAGCGGCAGCATACCGGCTACCCGCCACGGTTGCCGCCACAAACACAGCCAGCACACCCCCAGCAACACACACACCAAACCCCATGCGGGCATGTACGGCACCAGCAGACGGGCCGCAGGCCAGTGCGCCACACTGCGGGCCAACACCACAACCAGCTTAATACCCCATGCCATAGGGTGCAGGGCCACGCTTTCTAGGTGCATAGGCATTAGGGCAAGAGCGCACAGGCCCCACGGCATAATCCAAACCGCCATAAGCGGCACAGCCACTAGGTTGGCGATAATAAAAAAGGGCTGCACTTCACCAAAATGCGCCATAACAAGGGGTAATGTTGCCAACCCCGCCAGCAGGCTCGTTAAGCCTAGGGCTAGAATATACCCCATGCTCCAGCGCCAAACCCGCACAAGCGGGTACCCCCCTGCCTGCGCCCTAAACGCTGCAAGACGAGGCCCCAAAACCTCGTACCCTGCCGCCAAGGCCATAACGGCCACAAAAGACATTTGAAAAGCAATGCTCAGCACATACTCGGGGTGCAGCCCTAACAGCAGCATTGCCGCCAAAGCCAACCCACGTAGCGAAAAAGGCCGCCGCCCGGTAGCCAGCCCCAAAACCACAACGCTGGCCATAACCAAACTCCGCACCACAGGCAGGTGCAGGCCGGTAAGCAGGGCATACCCAACCCCGCCAATAAGTGCTGCACAAGCTGCCACCGTTTTGCAGGGCCAGCGCAAAGCGGCCCACTCCCACCCCGCAAGGCCAAAACGGGTTAGGGCCATAAAGGCCCCCATAACCAGCCCAAGGTGGAGCCCGGCTACAGCCAGTAAATGGGCCAGCCCTGCGGCAGCAAATTCCTGCCGCACAGTTTGGGGCACACGCCCTGCCTGCCCCACAAGTATGGTGGCGGCTATGGCCCCGTTTGTATCTGGCAGTGCGGTAGTAATGCGGGTAGCAAGCCGCTCCCTTAGCCCTTCTAGCCAGCCTGCTGGTGTTAAATGGGGCGTGGTTGCCGCACTAAGCACCTCTATGGGGGCTAAGACACGACCGTAACCAGCGGTACCAGCAAACCAGGCATCGCGCTGTAAATCACGCCCGCCGGGGTAAGCCGGAAACGGCGGCGGCATAAGCAAAGCCTGCACCCATACCCCAATACCGGGGGCCAGTGGCTCTACCTGCTGGGCAGTAGGTAATTTTAAACGCAGTGTGCGTTGTAAGGGTAGCATGCCCGAATCTAGCGGGGTTTCAAAACGGGCTTGGGCCAACGCCAAGGTTGTAACGGCCTGCCCGTTACCCCGGTTTGTGCTAGCGGCAACCGCCTGCACCACGCCTGTTATATCTGTTGTGCGGCGGGGTAGTTCTGGCATGGCGGGCTGCCGGTGTGTGGCACACCACGCCAGCGCAAACCCAGCAGCAACTGCACACAGCCCGCCACCACTTATGCGCCCCCACACATACCCCCACCAACGCCACGCAGCACCAGCAGCGCATAGGCTTAACAACAGGGGTAAGAGCGCCCCACCTATAAAGTCTGGCTCATAGGGCAAGGCAAAATAGCCAGCACTCCCCAACGCCATACCAACAGGCAGCCACAAGACCAGCCGCCGCAGTTCTGCCAGCAGGCAGGCGTGCAAGGCGTTAGCTATGCGCAACACAAAATGGCCCTGTGCGCAATGGCGCGCTGCTTAAGCCGCAAGAGCATATGGCTCCATGCGCAAGCGCGTGGTAAGAGTGCGCCCCATGACGACCATCCGTACACGCTTCGCGCCGAGTCCGACCGGGCTTTTGCATATTGGCAACGCCCGCGCGGCCCTGTTTAATTTTCTCTTTGCCCGGCATCACGGCGGTGAGTTCCTCCTGCGTATTGAGGATACCGACCGTGAGCGTTCAACCCAACAGGCAGTAGACGTTATTTTTGACGGCTTAGCTTGGATGGGTATTGAAGCCGACGAAGAGCCGGTTTTTCAGACCACCCGCCAAGCCCGTCATGCGGAAGTAGCGTTAGAGCTACTTGAAAAAGGTCTGGCATATAAGTGCTACTGCACACCAGAAGAACTCAAGCAAATGCGCGAAGAGGCCATGAAAAATGGCTTACCCCCGCGCTATAATGGCCTATGGCGTGACCGCGACCCCGCAGAAGCCCCAGCGGGTGCCCCTTACGCCATACGTATTAAAGCCCCACGCACTGGGGAAACCACCATTAACGACCTCGTGCAGGGTGAAGTGCGCGTTGCCAATGCAGAGCTGGATGACATGATCATTCTACGCTCCGATGGCACCCCTACCTACCAGCACGCGGTGGTAGTTGATGACCATGATATGGCTATTACCCACGTTATCCGTGGTGATGACCACCTGACCAATACCTTCCGTCAGGCCATGATTTACCGCGCCATGGGGTGGGAGCTACCACGCTTTGGCCACCTGCCGCTCATTCATGGGCCAGATGGTGCTAAACTTTCCAAACGCCACGGCGCACAGTCTGTTGTTGAATTTCGTGAGCAAGGCTACCTGCCAGAAGCCCTGTGCAACTACCTGTTGCGCCTAGGGTGGGGCCATGGGGATGCCGAAATTCTGTCTCGCGCAGAACAAATCCAACTCTTTGATATTGATGGTGTTGGCCGTTCCCCCTCCCGCATGGACTACGCCAAGCTGCTGCACATCAACGCAGTATGGCTACGCCAAGCCGATGATGAACGCCTGACCAACGATGTCATGAAACGCCTTAAAGCCTTTGAGGGCGTAAGCGTTAACGACACAGTCCGTGCCCGTGTGCTGGCCCTTATGCCCGGCCTTAAAGAACGTGCCCGCACACTGGTTGAACTCGCTGAAAGTGCTGCCTTCCTTGGCCGCCATGTCCCGTTAGAGTTTAACGCCAAAGCTGAGAAAATTCTCACCCCAGAAGCCCGCACCATTCTTGATGGTTTGGCGCGTGAACTGGCCGCAGTGGCAGAGTTTACCCCAGAAAACATTGATGCCGCCCTGCGCCGCTTTGCCGAGCGTGAAGGCCATAAATTGGGCCAAGTTGCCCAACCGGTACGCGCTGCTGTTTCAGGCTCCAACACGTCCCCCGGTATCGACGCCACGTTGTTTGCCCTTGGCAAAGATGAAACACTGGCCAGAATAGGAGCCGTGCTCAATGGCTAGCTTTTCCGGCCGGCACACCCAGCATCTGCTTGGCCTGCAAGGCATGACGCCAGACCAGATCGAGCCGTTGCTTGATCTGGCCGAAAGCTATGCTCTGCTCAACCGCTCCCGCAAAGTTTCGCGGGACGTACTGCGGGGCCGCACGCTCATTAACCTGTTTTTTGAAGACAGCACCCGCACCCGCACCTCGTTTGAGCTTGCGGGCAAGCGTTTGGGGGCAGACGTTATTAACATGTCTGTCGCCCAGTCTTCGGTAAACAAGGGTGAAACACTGCTTGATACCGCAGCTACCCTTAACGCCATGCAGGCAGACCTGCTGGTGGTGCGGCACTCTCAATCTGGCGCACCAGCCCTGCTGGCCCGCAAGGTTGAAGCCTGCGTTGTTAATGCAGGCGACGGCACGCACGAGCACCCTACCCAAGCGCTCTTAGACGCCCTGACCATACGCCGCCATTGCGGCCACCTTGCAGGCTTAACCGTTGCCATCTGTGGCGATGTTGTGCATTCCCGCGTGGCACGCTCAGACATTCACCTGCTTACCACCATGGGCAGCCGTGTGCGTGTTGTAGGGCCGCCAACGCTTGTTCCAGCCTCCCTCCGCCAATTGGGTGTAGAAGTCTTTCATACCATGGAAGAAGGGCTGAAAGGGGTAGACGTGGTCATGATGCTGCGCCTGCAACGTGAGCGTATGTCTGCGGGCCTTATACCCAGTGCGCGCGAATATTTTCGCTTTTACGGGCTGGACAACCGCCGCTTGGCCCTTGCCAACCCTAATGCACTGGTTATGCACCCCGGCCCCATGAACCGTGGTGTAGAAATTGACAGCCAAGTGGCTGATTCTGACCAAAGCGTTATTCAGGAACAGGTAGAAATGGGTGTTGCCGTGCGCATGGCCGTGCTGGATAGGCTGACACGCAACAGGAGCAGGCACACCACATGAGTACCCTCCTTTTTGAAAATGTGCGCCTAATAGACCCCGCAGCCGAGCTAGACCAACCCGGCCGCTTATTGGTGCGCAATGGTGTTATTGAGGCCACAGACAAAGCGGGCGCTGAAGGCAAGCCTGAAGACGCACAGGTTATAGACGGGCACGGCGCAGTACTCTGCCCCGGCCTTGTTGATATGCGCGTTGAAATTGGTGAACCCGGCCACGAATACCGTGAAACCATAGCCTCTGCCGCTCGTGCGGCCTCGGCTGGTGGTATTACCACCATTGCCATTCTACCCACCTGCGAACCCGCCATAGACAACCCCGCTCTGGTGCGCCTGCTGCGCAGCCGTGGGGAGGAAACCGGGGCCATTACCATTTTGCCCTACGGTGCCCTTACCAAAGGCTGCAAAGGGCAGGAACTGGCCGAAATTGGCTTGCTTAACGAGGCCGGAGCCGTTGCCTTTACCGATGGTGCCCGCGCCATAGACCCCGCCCGCCTTATGCGCCAAGCCCTGACATATGCCAGCGGCTTTAACGTTATGGTGGTACAGCACCCAGAAGAACCCTCTCTGGCTGGCTCGGGCTGCGCAACAGCGGGTGAACTGGCAACCCGTATGGGCCTGCCCAGTATCCCGACCGTTGCAGAATCTATCATGATTGCACGTGATATTAGGTTGGCAGAACTCACCGGTGGGCGGCTGCATTTTGGCCATGTCTCAACGGCTGAAGGGCTGGAATTGATCCGCCAAGCCAAAGCGCGTGGGCTTAACGTAACCTGCGATACGGCCCCACACTATTTTGACCTGAACGAAAACGCTATCGGAGACTTCCGTACTTACGCCAAGTTCTCCCCGCCCTTGCGGGCAGAGGCAGACCGTAAAGCCGTCTGTGCCGCCTTGGCCGATGGCACTATTGACGCCATCGCCTCTGACCACCTCCCGCGTGATGCTGATGACAAACGCCTGCCGTTTGCACAGGCAGCCACCGGCGGTACCGGTATGGTAACACTGCTTGGGGTTACACTAGCCCGCGTGCATGATGGCACACTTACCCTGCCACAAGCCTTGGCCCTGCTTACGCATAAGCCAGCAGGCTTGCTTAAGTCTGATGCCGGAACACTGGCCAAAGGCGCCACCGCAGACCTGTGCCTGTTTGCCCCAGAGCAAAGCTGGCTGGTTGAAGCCGGCAAACTGCCGGGCCGCGCCCAAAACACCCCCTTCGACCGCCGCGCCCTAGAAGGCAAAGTGTTGGGCACATGGAAAGCGGGCAACCGCGTGTTTGAGGCCACCCCAGCATGATGCAGGACATGCCAAGCTATGCCCTGTGGCTTATGGCCGCCATGGCCTTTATGGGCTACGCGCTGGGTAACGTGCCTTTTGGGCTTATTCTCACCAACCTAGCGGGCGCGGGAGACCTGCGCAAAATTGGCTCTGGCAATATTGGGGCCACCAATGTGCTACGTACAGGCCGCAAAGACCTTGCGGCTGCCACGTTAGCGCTTGATGCCGCCAAGGGTTTTCTGGCCGTGCTTATTGCATGGGTTATGACCCCCCCAGACTTTGCAGCCAATATTACCGCCGTTACAGCGCTGGCTGTTGTGGTTGGCCACTGCTTTCCTATTTTTTTGGGGTTTAAGGGTGGCAAAGGGGTGGCAACCGGGCTTGGGGCAATGCTCGCGCTTTCCCCCATTACTGGCTTGCTGGGCTGTGCAGCGTGGCTTGGTGTTGCCAAGCTCACCCGTATTTCATCCGCCGGAGCCTTAGCCGCCTTTGTTGTTATGCCTGTCGTTATGCTGGGCCTGTATGGGTTTAGTTTTCATACCTCGCCCAAACCCATGGCAGCACTCCTTATTGGCTTATTGGTGTTAGCCCGCCACCACGCCAATATTACCCGCCTGCTTAACGGCACAGAGCCTAGGGTAGCCCGCAAGCCTAAATGACCCTGTAGCCATGCATACCCTCATTACCTGCCTGCGCTTGGCCCGTACAGACTCCATAGGGCCAACCCGCTGGCGGCAATTAATGGCACGCTACCATACCCCCCAAGCCGCACTAGACGCTCTGCCTAGCCTACGGCCTAAAGGCCGCCCCGCGGTTACCCCACCCCCAGTGGCAGATATTGAGCAAGAAATAGACGCCACCTACCGGCTGGGTGGGCAGTTTGTAACCTTGCTAGATGACACCTACCCCCTTTTGCTCCGCAACTGCCCAGACGCCCCGCCGGTATTATCTGTTTTGGGCCAAGTAAGCTGCCTGCATCAGGCTGGGGTCAGTGTTGTGGGGGCCCGTAATGCCTCTGCCCACGGCATACGCTTTGCCGGAGCGCTGGCCACAGAGTTAGTCGAGTCCGGCCTAAGCGTTATTTCGGGCCTAGCGCGCGGCATAGACCGGGCCGCTCATATGGGGGCACTGCACCGCCAAGGGCTTACCATAGCCGCTATTGCCGGTGGCCTAGACCGCCCCTACCCGCCCGAAAACGCCACATTACAAGCCGAAATTGCTGAACGCGGCGTGGTGGTAACAGAAGCGCCTTTGGGCACCATTCCCACCAACCGGCATTTTCCACGCCGTAACCGCCTTATTGCAGGCTTAGGGCTGGGCTGTGTTGTGGTAGAGGCCGCGCCCCATTCTGGCACGCTCATTACCGCCCGTTTAGCCGCAGAATACGGGCGCGAGGTATTTGCCGTACCCGGCACGCCACTAGAACCACGCTACAGGGGCAGTAACAACCTGCTACGCACGGGTGCTATTTTAACAGAAAGCGTTGCAGATATTCTGCCCCACCTGCCACCAATGCCCAAAAGCGACTCTTTTTCTCTAAAAACACCCACACCACAAAAAAAAGACGGGCAGCCCCAGTTATGGGCAGAACCACCCCCATCTGCCGCCCCTACCCCTACCACACCAAAACCCACGGCAAGCCTTGCAAAAACGGTGCATACGCCCCCTTTTACACCGGGTACCAAGCCCCCACCACCAGCCTCCCATGCCGCCCCGCAGCAACCCGAAAAATTACACGAAAATTTACTTGATCTGCTTTCCTTTACACCCATACCGGTTGACGAGTTGGTTAGGCACTGTCAGTTCTCAGCTTCCGCCGTCTTGACTGTGTTAACGGAGTTGGAGCTTGCCGGGCGTGTCAGCCTTCTACCCGGAGGGCGCGTCATTCTCACAACTCCTGACCAGTAAGATGGGTGATTAAGTGCTGCTTCCGGCAGGTCGGAGAGAGTATGACTAACGTTGTGGTGGTCGAGTCGCCAGCAAAAGCGAAAACGATCAACAAATATCTGGGCAATGATTACACCGTTCTGGCCTCGTTCGGCCATGTGCGCGATCTACCGCCCAAAGATGGTTCCGTGCGCCCAGATGAAGGCTTTGCCATGTCGTGGCAGGCTGATGAACGTGGCACCAAACAGGTGGCTGCTATCATCAAGGCACTTAAAGGGGCCAAAACGCTCTATCTGGCCACCGACCCCGACCGCGAGGGCGAAGCGATTTCTTGGCATGTGCGCTCCATGCTGGAAGAGAAAAAGGCGCTTAAAGGCATAGAGGTGCAGCGCGTCACCTTTAACGAAATTACCAAAAGCGCCATTAAAACCGCCATGGCGCACCCGCGCGAGCTGGATTTTCCGCTGATTGAGGCGTATCTGGCCCGCCGCGCGCTTGACTATCTGGTGGGCTTTACCCTCTCCCCCGTTTTGTGGCGCAAGTTGCCCGGCTCGCGCAGTGCCGGGCGTGTGCAATCTGTCGCCCTGCGCCTTATTTGTGAGCGCGAAGCCGAGATTGAGGTTTTCCAACCGCGTGAATATTGGTCTGTTACCGCAGCCCTTGCCACCCCGGCTGGCGCGCCCTTTACCGCACGCCTAACCCACTTAAACGGCAAAAAGCTCGACCAGTTTGACCTCAACACTGCCGAACTGGCTGAAGCGGCCCGCAAAGCCGTAGAGAGCGAAACCCTTGCCGTGCGCTCGGTTGAGCGGCGCAAGGTACGGCGTAACCCACAGCCCCCTTTCACCACCTCTACCTTGCAACAAGAAGCCTCTCGTAAACTGGGCATGGGGGCGCAAGTGACTATGCGCACCGCCCAGCAGCTTTACGAAGGCATTGATCTGGGTGGCGAAACGGTTGGTCTTATTACCTATATGCGAACCGATGGCGTACAGATGGCACAAGAAGCCATTGGGGCCATTCGCTCTCATATTGGCAAACAGATTGGGCCAGACTATGTGCCAGCCCAGCCACGCCATTATTCTTCCAAAGCCAAAAACGCGCAGGAAGCACACGAGGCTATTCGCCCTACCGATGTGTTCCGCACGCCGTCATCTGTTGCCAGCCACCTGACACAAGACCAACGCCGCCTGTACGAACTGGTCTGGAAACGTGCGGTTGCCAGCCAAATGGAATCTGCCGCACTAGATCAAGTCGCGGTTGATATTGCTGGCCCTTCTGGCCAGACCGTGCTGCGTGCCAATGGCTCCATTATTACTTTTGACGGCTTTTTACGCCTTTATACCGAAGGCCGAGACGACAGCGACAAAGCAGCAGATGACGAGTCCCGCATGCTGCCGCCCATGCAAGAGCGCGACCCCATCAAGCGTGAAAAGGTAGAGACCGAACAGCACTTTACCCAGCCACCGCCGCGCTATTCTGAAGCCTCTTTGGTTAAAAAAATGGAAGAAATCGGCATTGGCCGCCCTTCCACTTATGCATCCATCCTTACCGTGCTGCGTGACCGTAACTATGTCATGCTTGAAAACCGCCGCTTTGTGCCAGAAGCCCGTGGCCGGTTGGTGACAGCCTTTTTGGTCTCATTCTTTGAACGCTACGTAGACACAACCTTTACCGCCAGCCTTGAAGCCCTGCTTGATGATATTTCAGATGGTCGGGCAGAGTGGAAAGAGGTTCTCGCCTCTTTCTGGCACGACTTCTCCAAAGCCGTGGCAGACACCAAAGACCTGACCATTACCAATGTGCTTGATGCGCTAGACAAAGACCTCGGGCCTTTCTTCTTCCCGCCTCGGCCAGATGGCTCAGACCCGCGCCACTGCACGGCCTGTGGTACAGGCCGCCTTGGTTTAAAACTCGGCCGCTATGGCGCATTTATTGGGTGCTCCAACTACCCCGAATGCCAGTTTACCCGCCGCCTTTCTGCTGAAAGCGCAGAAGACGGAGAAGGTGGCGAAAGCCTAAAAGACGGCATGCGCGTACTGGGCCAACACCCAGACACGGGTGAGGATATTACAGTGCGCCACGGCCCTTGGGGGCTCTATGTGCAGCAAGGCGAGCCAGACCCTGAAGATA
Source organism: Acetobacter orientalis (assembly GCF_000963965.1). Lineage (GTDB taxonomy): Bacteria > Pseudomonadota > Alphaproteobacteria > Acetobacterales > Acetobacteraceae > Acetobacter > Acetobacter orientalis. The sequence continues at coordinate 2,941 of NZ_BAMX01000008.1, read as the reverse complement.
AAAAAGCCAAACCCAAGCGTGCCTCTCTGCCCAAAGGGTTAGACGGAGACAAAATTACGCTTGAGCAGGCGGTGGGCCTTCTCTCTCTGCCACGGCTTATTGGCCCCCACCCAGAAACGGGCGAACCCATTACCGCAGGCCTTGGCCGCTTTGGGCCTTATGTAAAAATGGGTGCGGTTTATGGCTCGCTCGATAAAGATGATGACGTTCTAACCATTGGCCTAAACCGCGCGGTAGATGCACTGGCTAAAAAGCTGGCCTCTATCCGTACAGTGGGTAACCACCCCAAAGACGGTGAGCCCGTTATGGTGCGCAAAGGCCGCTTTGGCCCCTATGTGCAACATGGCCAAATTGTCGCCACCCTACCCCGTGGCACAGATATGGACGTGGTCACGCTCGATGAAGCCCTGACCCTGCTGGCCGAAAAAGGTAAGCCCCTAAAAGCCAAAGGGGCGGCGGCTAAAAAGAAAGCGGCCCCTAAAAAAGCGGCTACCAAAAAAACCACCAAAGCAGCCACAGCGGCAGAAGGGGAAGAGGCCCCCGTAAAGGCGAAAAAAACTGCCAAAGCCAAAACCTCTGAGAGTGCGGCTGTTAAAAAAACCCGTGCCACCACAGCACGGAAGAAAAAGGCAGAATAACACGTGCGTAAGGGCAAGGCTGCTGCGGCCCTGCCCGGGCACGAGGTTATTTATCGTATACTAGAAGAGGGAAACGCCCCCATGGGGCTTGCGGATATTCTCCGCGCCCTCGGGCTGCCCCTCCACCTTAAAACCGCCTTACGGGCCAGCCTGCATGACATGGCGTTAGCAGGGGTTTTAGCACGCCTGCCCGCCGGGCGGCTTAAGGCCATTACGGGCCTGCCAGAAATAGCACGTGCCACCGTAACGCGCCTACGGGCAGATGGCGCCGCTTATGCCCACCTAACAACGGCACCAGATATCAACCTACTCTTAGTAGCAGGCCTACCAGACGGCACCATTTTGCTGCCTGGCGATGATGTGCTGGTGCGTATCCGCCCTTATATCGCGCCCCACCTCCGGCGGGAGGGGCGGCCTATTCGGTTGCTAACACAAGGCAGCAGGCAACTACCTGTTTGTATTACGGCACTTACAGCGCAGCCTGATGGAGCCTGTATTGCAACCCTGCAACCCTGCGATAGCCGTATAGACCTGCCCCTACAGGCCCGCTTGCCCAGCCACATACCCCAAAACCCAGTATGGTGTGTTGGGTGCGTGGCCTTGGCAGAACTTACCCCTGCCACACGAGATACATCTGCCACAGTGCAACTGGTTAGCAACCTTGGCAGCCCCACTGCGCCGGGTATGGCTGTCACGCTCAGTATTTTAACGCATGCTTTGCCCAGCATTTTTTCAAAAGAAGCAGAGCAACAAGCCCAACAGGCAGCAACCAAGCCGCTTGAGGCAGAGCTTGCCCACAGGCGCGACCTGCGAGCGCTCCCTCTCATTACGATTGATGACGAAACAGCAGAAGACTTTGATGACGCCATCTGGGCCGAACGCACAGACACGGGCTTTCACCTTATTGTCGCTATTGCAGATGTCGCAAGCTATGTGCCAGCAGGCTCAACGCTGGATCGGGAGGCCCGGCTACGGGGCAACTCCGTTTACCTACCGGGGCATTGCCTCCCCATGCTGCCCGCCAGCCTTTCTGCCGGGGCGTGCTCTCTTAAAGAGCATCAAGACCGTCTATGCGTTTATGTTGAGTTCAACGTAAGCCACACAGGCACGCTTGTGGCTGGCACACTTGGCCGCGGTATTATGCGTAGCGCGGCCCGCCTTACCTATAAACAGGTGCAACACCACCTAGACCAAAGCCCAGCCCCACCTAGCGCCGCACTGCCAGCAACACTCCCGCCAGACTTGCTGCCTAGCTTGGCAGCCACAGCCGCAGCCCTACAGAGTGCTGCCATAGCACGGGGTGAAACGCAGCAAGAAGAGTACGGCCCAGAGCCCCACACCATTACGTTTGATGCCGCAGGCACCCCCATTGCCTTTACCCCACGCCCCTTATTGGCAGCGCACAACCTTGTGGCCCGGTCCATGATTGCCGCCAATTCTTTTGCAGCGCAAACACTCCAGCAAAAGGGGGCACCGGGCCTATTTCGTATTCACCCAGAAGCCGGTAGCAAGCACACCAACCGCCCTTCAAACGCGCGCTATGCACTCAAGCCTGCACGGCACCAAGGGCTTGCGTTAGATACTTACACACACTTTACCAGCCCCATTCGCCGCTATGCTGATCTGGTAACACACCGTGCCCTTCTCGCCACATTTTCTCAAACAATGCAGAACCCCAAGGCCGCCGCCCCGTTAAGTATATCTGGCCCCGAGGGATGTGAAACGTTGCACGCACTGACGGAACACCTGCATTTTACCGAACGCCGCGCAGCGTCTGCCGCACAAATGTGCCAGAACCGCTTTGCAGCCCTTTACCTTAGCCCAGCCTGCGGCACGGTGTTACAGGCGTATGTTGCCAGAACAACACGGCTCGGCCTTAGCCTGACATTGACGAATACGGGAACTCCGTCTTTCCTTTTCCGCAACGCCTTTGCGGATGATTCAGGAATGTATGACGACTCGCACCCAACACGCACCCCGGTCCCTTTTGGAGCGTCGCTTCAAAAGGGTGATGTGCTGTCTGTGGTGCTAAAAGCAACAGACCCCGCGCGCGGTACTCTTACTTTGGCTGTGCCCCCTCATGCGCACTAATACCGTCCTGCGTTTTGTGCCGCCGCTTAAACATGTGCTGCCGTGCATTCTCATCATCACGCTTATTGTGTGCCAACCTGTGCCACTAAAAGCACAGAGTGCGAGTGCCCCCCCCAAACCTGAGCCACACCCAGCCATACAACCAGAAAGCAGCCCAGCCCCCCTGCCCACTGGCACTGGCACTGGCACTGGCACTGGCACTGGCACTGGCA
>NZ_BAMX01000009.1 GCF_000963965.1 Acetobacter orientalis | reverse complement strand
GATTGGCTGATTGGCTGATTGGCTGATTGGCTGATTGGCTGATTCAAAATTATGCGTTGCGGGCTGGCAAGATATTTGTTGGCTCTAACAGGCTATTTTTGCAGCAATCATAGCGCAGCATTACTGCAAACCATAACGTTTGTAGGTGCAAAATGCTCTCCCTTGTCTTTGGCAGTTTACAGCTTAGCCTCTGCTCCCTCCTTAACCACATACACACTGCACCATAAAAAAACGCCCCAGTAAGGGGCGTTTTTCTTGGCTTATTTCTCATCAATCTCTCGTTTGGGCAGCAAGGCTGGCACAAACACTAATGTTGCCAACAAGGTGCAGGCCAAAGACAGCAGCAACAGCCGCCCCATACTGGCCGTACCGGGGTGGTGCGACAGCGCCAAAGACCCAAAAGCCGTGCCCGTTGTAAGAGCAGAAAATAGCACCGCGCGTGCCGTGGGCGACGCCAGCGGGTACTTTACCCCATCGCGCCAGTTCATGACAAAATAGATGTTGAAAGACACCCCAACACCCAGCAGCAACGGCAAAGCAATAATATTTGCAAAGTTTAGGGTTTCTGGCAGCAATACCACCAAAATAACGGTCATGAGGGCAGACAGCATAAGCGGTGCCAGCACCAATGCCATGTCGGTTAAGCGGCGCAAAGACAGGTACAGAATAATGGCAATCATGATAATGGCTGCAATGGCTGCCTGCTCAAAGGCTTTCACGATAGAGCGCGCACTCTCAACAATATCAACCGCGCTGCCTGCAATATCTGGCTCTACTTTTTGTAAAGACGTTACAAATTTACGCAGGGCACCGCTGTTAGACATAACCCCATTTGGGTGCACTTCTACCAACGCACGGCCATCTGGCAGCAGGTAGTCGTTTGCCAGTTCTGGCGGTACGTCTTTAAGCGTTACAGGTGTTGCCTGTAGCATAACCCGCAATTGGTCTAGCTCTTGGGGTAAAAAACGTACCAGTGCGTGGTTGGCATCAAGCACAATCTTGTCTGGTGCTTGGGCCAATTTAGCCAATGCGACCTGAATGCGGCGCAATGGGTCGTTGGTGGGCAGTTTATCCAAAATCCCGCCAAGAGCTGTTGCGGTATTTTGTGCAGCATCCCGCAAAGCCTGTGCATCTGGCTCTGGTTTGGGGGTTGGTACAATAAGGGTTGGCAGCAAAATATTGGCTGCGTCCTGAATAAGCGCCAGCTTTTCAGGCTGTTGTTCTGGCACAAAAGAACCAAGCCACATGGCATCGTGCACGCCGGGTACTTTTGAGAGTTTTTCGGCGTCTTTTTGCGCATCATCAAGCGACTTCACCAGCAGCTCCGCACTATAGGGCGAAGATTGCGGGTTGGTCATGAGCAGGTGCAGCGCTTTCATACCCTCAGAATTAGGGTTTTTAGTATGCAGAGGGTCGCCGTCAAATTGTAGCTTAGGTACCAGTATAATACCCGCCAAAGCAACAACCCCAAACACAAGCAAAAGGGGCTTACGGGCATGGCGAATTTTAACATCTGCCGGTTTCATGAAAGCATAACCCATGCTTGGGCAATCAAGCGGTGGGTGAAACACTTTGAGCAAAGCGGGCAACAGCGTGGTGGTACACACAAAAGCGACCATCATGCCAATGCCAGCAATTAACCCTAACTGTGCAACACCTAAAAAGGCTGTTGGCGTAAAGGCCAAAAAGCCAGCAGAGGTTGCAAGCGCTGCCACCAAAATCTGGTGCCCGGTTTCACGCCCGGTTTCAGCCAAAGCTTCCAGAATACCGCGCTCGTTACTGCTATCTTGGTGCTGCGCTCTAAAGCGCACAGAGAACTGAATGGCAAAGTCAACCGCAATGCCCACAAACAAAATAGCAAACGCAACAGAAATAAGGTTAAGCGTGCCCACAGCGACAGCCGCAAAGCCTGTTGTAAGCAGCAGCCCCACCACAAGAGTAACCACAATAGGCACCACCACACGCCAAGAGCGTACAGCCAGCATAAGCCACAACGTTACCAGCGCCAAAGACCCAAGCAGCCCTGCCACCATGCCTTCTGCTACGGTTGCAAACTCTTCATCATCAAGCTGCACTTGGCCTGTCATGTGTACTTTGGCGTGGCCATCGCGCACAAATTCAAGCCCTTCTGCGGCTTTACGCATAGCCGCTGCCGCGTCTCCACCGGGTTGGAAAGACCCGTAATCCAGCTTAGGCTTGGTCACCACAAACTGGTACTGCCCGGCAAGGTCAGACAACTGACCGCCCAGCAAACGCTCCCACGAGAGAGGTTGGGGGTGGCCTGCTACGGCTTTTTCCATATTGTCAGCAAAGCCAGCCAAAGCGGGTTGAAAACCGCCTAAATCTGCCTGCCCTGTTTTCACACCCTCAGCAATAAGGGAGAGCGCACCAAACAACCCACGGGCTGAAGGGTCTTGTGCAAGGGCTGCCAAAAAAGGCTGGGCTGCAATGGTGTCATCCAGCACTTTGCTTAAAGGCTGGGTGTCCAGAAACATAAGGCCATTGCGTACTAAATACGGGTTGGCATCTGGCCGTTTGGCAAAGTCGAAATTTTTATGGTCTGCCCCTAGGCGTTCGGCCATAAGGCGTGCGGTTTCGCGCCCCTCTTCTGGCAAATCTGCTTCAATAACGGCAACAAGCAGGTTTTCTTTCTGCGGGAACAGCCGCCCCATTTCATCTGAGCGCTGCTTCCATGCCAGACGGTCAGACAGCATTTTGCTGGTATCTGTGGTAACCCCCAGATAATTGGCCCCGGCAAACACCGCCCCAGCTGAAAGCACAAAGAAGAGCGCAATAACCGCATAAGCATGGCGCGCGCAGACTGTAATAAAGCGACCGATAAAGGCTGAGAGCATGGCTGGCGATCAGTTCCCGAAAAATGTAATGGCCCAATGGCCAGACGCTGCATTCGTTTGGCCCAACCATACCGCATCTTGCAAGTGACGATATGCCAAAGGCGTATGACGCACCTTATAAACTGGTACTGGAAATTGTGCTTTGGCACAAAGAGGCATGGTGCGTGGGCCGCACATCTTCGGGCTCTGGGGTGGCGCACCATTTGTGCTCAAGCCATTGCCACAGCGCCAAAGACGGCAGGCCCCACACAATTTCTCGCACGCGTTTAATAAGAGAAAGCGCCATAGCAACCTGTGGGGGCACACCAAACAGGCCACCCACCAGCACATACCCGCCTTCTGAAACGCCTAAAGCCCCCGGTACGGCAAAGCCGATAGACTTTGCGGCCTCGCCTACGCCTTCAATCACAAACCCAACCCACAAAGAGCAGCCATGCCCTAAAAAATGGAGGATAAGGCAGACCTCAACCGCGCCAAGCGCCCATGCCACAAATTGCAGAAAAAAAGCCCAAAGCGCGTTACCCTTGGCTTTGTAAAGGGCCAGCACCTGCTCATGCAGGCCGCGCATACTTTGTACGCCATTCCAGCCTAAATGCCCGGCTATTTTTGCCAAAATCACCTCAACTAAAGCCAAAGCCCCAAGCCATTGGCTGGCAAATAACACGGCCCCTATAGCGAGTGCCACAAACGCACTTTCTACCAGTTCGTCTGTAATGGCAGAGCGCTTAACCAGCAGCAGCAAAATGGCCAGCCCGCTCAGGGTAAAAACCACTTGGCTCAGGAGTTCTAGCGTAAGGTCACAAATAGTTGCCGCAGCGGCATGCCGCGTGCCAAGGCCACGCCGCGCCAAAAGGCGGCTTGAGCAGACCTCGCCCCCCACTTGGGCTACAGGCAGCAAGTTATTTACCCCTTCACGCACGCAGCGCAGGGCAAAATAGTCTTTAAGTTTTAAAGGGGTAGAGGAAGATAATGGGGTTACCTGCGGGCCAGCAATAACGCGCCACGCCTGCGCTGAAAGGGCAACCTGCACGGTATGGAAAAGAACAGCAGCCAGAATGCCCCAGCCACCAGCCATAATAAGCGAGAGAATGGCACCAGCACCAAATTGCGCCAGCATCCAGACTGTAAGGCCCAGCCCCACTACCCCAGCTATAATGGCAACCCGCTTCATTCTTCCCCCTGCTTTGCAAGGCTGCACACCGTGCCGGGTATGCAGCCCTGCCCCTGATCAGACCTTGATCTGGCGCAGGAGTGCAAGACTTTCCACACAGGCGGCCGCAGCTTCACGTCCTTTGTTATGAATGTCAGAACGCGAACGAAGTTCCGCTTGTTCGTCGGTATATGTTGTTAAAACACCAAAAGCGATTGGCACTTCTGTGGCCAAAGAGGCCTGCATCATACCAATAGTGGTGCCAAGGCTAATAAATTCGAAATGCGCGGTATCCCCCTTAATCACACAACCAAGGCAAATAACCCCTTCGTAACGGTTTGATTTTGCAAGGGTTTGCGCCAAAAGGGGCATTTCAAACGCGCCGGGGGCAGCAAAAACATCCTGCTCGGAAACGCTAATATTATGTTCAGCCAGCCATTCCAGCGCACCATTACGCAGGCCGCCTGTCACGTCTTCATTAAAACGGCTAACAATAATAGCCAGACGTGGTGCGGGGGTCAGTTTCAGGTTCGGGAAAGAAGCCGGTAAATGCGTGCTCATTAAACAGTCCTTAGTCTCAAAAAAACAAACTTACGCCTGCACTGTCGCAGGGGCATCAGTCACAGAAAAGTTACTCAGCCGGTGGCCCATACGTTGCCGCTTGGCATGCAGGTACGCGCGGTTAAAGGGGTTAACTGGTGTTTCAAGCCCGATTCTTTGCCGTACCACAAAGCCACGGGCTTCTAGCGCGCGCACTTTGTCTGGGTTGTTGGTCAATAAATCGAGTTGGCCCACGCCCAGTTCGCGCAGAATGGCGGCAGCCGCTGTCCAGTCTCGGGCGTCTGTTGCAAAGCCAAGTTTGTGGTTGGCATCTACTGTATCTAAACCGGCATCTTGCAATTCGTAGGCGCGTATTTTGTTGGCAAGGCCAATGCCGCGCCCTTCGTGGCCGCGTACATATACCAGCACACCGCACTCTGCCTGCCCTATAGCTTTAAGGGCGGCGTGCAATTGCGTGCCGCAGTCACACCGTAAAGACCCAAGGGCATCACCCGTTACACATTCAGAGTGCATCCGTACCACGGGCACGGCATTAGCCGCGCCGGGGTTGCCTTTTACCAAAGCCACATGCTCAACTCCCAAACGGTCACGGAAAGCATGGATCACCAAGTCCTCCCCACCGTAAGCGCTGGGTAAAGCGGCCTCGGCTAGGTCAGCCAGTGTTTCCTCTGGTGCGGCTGGCTCTGGTGCTGTTTGTGCGCCTTGTTCGGGCAATGGTGTTAAGCCATTGGCTTTTACCCACTCTACTAGCTCAGCAATGGAAATAATGGGCATGTCGTAACGGGCCGCAAATACTTCTAGCTGCGGGCGGCGCGCCATGGTGCCATCTTCGTTTAAAATTTCACAAATGACAGAGGCAGGACGCAGCCCAGCCAGATGTAAAATATCGAGCGAGCCCTCCGTATGGCCAATACGGGCCAGCACCCCACCCGGCTCTGCCCTTAACGGAAAGATATGCCCCGGTGTCGCAATATCGGCCGGGGTTGCGGTTTCAGACGCGGCAACCAGCACAGTATGGGCGCGGTCTGCAGCAGAAATACCAGTGGTCACGCCTTCTTTGGCTTCAATAGAAACCGTAAAGGCGGTGCTATGGCGTGCGGTGTTATTGCTCGACATTTGGGGCAGGCCCAAACGCTCAACCTGCTGTGGGGTTAGCGGCAAGCACACCAAACCACGGGCATGGGTTATCATAAAGTTCATGGCCTGCGGGGTCATAAACTGGGCGGCCATAACCAGATCGCCTTCGTTTTCGCGGTCTTCGTCATCAACCATAATAACCATGCGGCCCGCCCGCAGGGCTGCAACAGCCCGTACCAGCGCCACAGAAGGCTGTGCCGTTACGGCCGCCATATTCACTTGGTCTGGCATAGTACCTCCACATATTTAGCAATTACGTCCACTTCCACGTTCACGGCGTCACCCACGTTTAGGGTGCCCAGTGTGGTGTGGGCCCATGTGTGCGGAATAATCATGAGGGCAATGGTAAACGCGCTGTTTTCCACCGGCCCAATTTCGTTCAGTGTCAGGCTAATGCCATCCAGCGTGATGGAACCTTTTTCCACCATGTAGCGGCGCAGGCTTTCTGGCACGCTAAACTCAACACGCCGGGCATCGCCCGAGGGGGTACAGGCCGTGTAATGCGCTGTGCCATCAACATGGCCCTGCACAATATGCCCAGACAGGCGCGTGGCTGGGGTAACGGCACGCTCAAGGTTAACACGACTGCCTGCAACCAAAGCCCCAAGTGTTGAGCGCTCCAGTGTTTCGCTGCTTATAAAAAAGCGGGCATGCCCGGTAGCGGCAGGGGCTACAGCGGTTAAGCACACGCCGTTTACGGCTATGCTTTCGCCTTCGGCAATGTCTTTCAGGCCGGTATCAACGTCTATCACCAGTGACTTGTCGCCGGTTTGTGCCGTGAGAACATGACCGAGGGATTCAATTATTCCGGAAAACATGTTTGCTCCTGCGTGCACCGTGCCCACTCCGGAAACAGAGCAAGGGGGGTTACATCGTGCCGTGTTGAAACTGAAAAATGGTCAACCCCTGCAGCATTTTGTCGAATGCTCAGCCAGTCGTCCCAAAGGTTTTGGGCTTTCAGGGTTGCTAAAAGGGTGGGGCCTGCCTCTACCATCAGCCACAGGGCATCGGTGCTGGCCAAAAGGCTAGGCAGCATGGCTACATCTGGGCAGAGCAGCACATCAAACTTTTGCTCAACCTTAGCGTGCCACGCCTGTGGTACGTGGGCTGCCTGCCCGCACACCACCAGCAAGCGGCGGCGGTTTGGGTGGTCTGTTACATGCCGCACGGTAAAGCTGGGCAGGTCTGCCTGCACGGTGCCTGTGCCAGTTACAATGCCATCTGTTACGCGGCGTAACTTATGCGCAAAGGTAAGAGAATCTGGCGTCGTAAACGTGGTTTGCCCAGTAGGTGGCACCATTGTACCCGCACTATTGAGCGCCTGTTTTACGGTAAGCCAAGGCCGCCCGTGTACGGTTTTTTGCACAAATGGGGCCAACAACGCGCGGCATAGGGCAAAAAGCGCGGCCCCATTGGGCGCATGCTCTAGCCACTGCACTGTGCGCCCAGCCTGCACCAACCGGGCCGCACCGCCCCCAGCCACACGGGGGTTGGGGTCTGCGCAGCCAATCCAAATGGTTTTAACCGGGGTTTCAAGCAGGGCTTCGGTGCAGGGGGGGGTACGGCCTGTGTGGTTGCATGGCTCAAGCGTTACAACGGCTGTATACACCCGGTGCAGCACACCTGCCGCCCGCGCCTGCTCACACGCCAACCGCTCTGCATGCAACTGGCCCGCTTTATGGTGGGCAGCAAGGCTTAGCACCTGCCCCTCTGCACTCAAAAGCACGCAGCCAACAGCCGGGTTGGGTGCAGTTTGCCCTACAAAACGGCATGCTTCTGCTACAGCAGCTTGAAACGCAAGTTTCACCTGCTCTGGCACAAACGCGGCAATTTTGTCAGGGGAGTTCTGCACGCCCAAAAACCCATTACTCTGTATGAAAACAGATGCACTTTGGGCACAGAGGCGCATGCACAAACCCTAGCTTGCCCCTTTATAGCAAAAGGCACAGCAACGGCTTGCGTTACGGCTGCTCTCTTCCATCCGGACTGTAACCGTCGGCTCTGGAATTACACCAGATCTGCTGACCCTACCAAAAATAGGCGCTCGCGGGCTTATGGCCAAGGCCACTTACCGCCGGTAGGGAATTGCACCCTGCCCTGAGAACATCACACCCGCCATAAATGACGGCTGCATTTGTTAATATGAGGATATTACGATGAAAGTGCAAGAGAGAAACACATCACTCTTTTGCGGGTGTTAAAATTACCTTTTTAACACCCGCCACAAACCCGGCCAGCCAAGGGCCGGGTAGCGCAAACTTGTTAGAAAGAAACCGAGAGCGTGCCGGTCATATTAAAGCGTGGGTACAGGTAATAACTAGGCGCACCACTTGCACTCACCGCACTGCCATAAACACCTGTTGTGGCGTGGGCATTATTGGTTAGGCCGTAAGCACCTGTACGCACAAGGCTACCGGTAATGTTATTGAAATTGAGACGGAAAATAGGGTTTTTCACAAACCCAAACCCCGGAAAACGGTACCCAACAGCAATGGAGTCCGTAAAGTAGCCGGGCATTTTCTCATCGTTTAAGAACGTTGTGTACTGTCCGGATGTATAATGCACGGCAAAGCTACCAAACAGCTTACCGTCATCATAGGTCATGCCAATATTGGCCAATACATGCGGTGACATAACCGCCCGCTTGCCCTTTGTTTGCAACAGGTCTGCCACGGTAGTGCCGTTAAGCGTGCCCGTTGTTGGCATGTTAGAATCCATAGACGCGTTCAAATACTCAATAGACGCATAAGGGCTGAAGTGATGAATGGGGTGTGCCGCAATCATGGCATCAAACCCACGGGCGGTCTGGTTACCAGCGTTAATGGTCGTGCTTACCGCCTGATTATTCACATACACGCTGGTATCTACCAAGCGGTTGGTAATGGAGTAGTTAAACAGGCTTAGGTCAACCATCAGGTATTTGTTGTTAAAGCGCCAGCCGAGTTCTTCTTTAATCGCGTATTGGGGTTTGGCGTTATAAGGGTTGCCCACATACCGGCCTGTTTGCGCATCATACACAGAAGACAGCGCACCGGGGTCTGGCATGCGGTAATCGCCCTCGGCATTAATATAAATCTGGTTGTTATCGTCTATTTTGTAGCCAATACCCAACTGCGGCAGGGGCACTACGGTGTTTTCCTGCATTTGTGGGGCGCCGTTAGCGTAGTTGCGGCTGTAACGGTTAATCATTGAGACTTTAAACCCAGCATCAACCTGCAAGCGGTTATCGAAGTAGCGGCTTACATCACGCACAAAGAGAGAGTGGTTATACCACCCCGAATCACCCTGATAAGGCATATACCGCGCACCGTTTTGAAACAGACCGTGGCTTGCATCATACGGATAGTTTTTCTGCCCCTCTGGCCCAACAACAGAATACAGGTTGTTAACCTGATTATCCTGATAATCGAACCAATACCCCAAAGACACAGTGTTATGCCGGTTAATTTGGTAGCTTAATTGCGCAATGGCTCCGGCATGGGGGCGGTAAATGCTGTAGGTTGATGTTGTAGGCACCTGCCCGCTTAATGCCCCACCATTGGGCCCTAGCGTTACGGCGGTGCTGTTCGCATCAAACAAAGAGCCGTTGTATGAATACCCACCGTTATAAACGTAATACGGCTTAAAATCGAAACTAAAGCGGCTAGGCAGCACCACATGCACGGGGGCCGTAATAAAGAACTGGTCCCACATATTGCCAACCAGCCCCACATATTGAGACGGCGCTTGCGGGTTATATTGGGCCGAGTATGAAAAACTACCGTTACCGTGTTTTTTATCTAAAAACTGCTGGGCCGTTGGGTAGAGCGGTATAGAGGTAAACTGGTGGTTCCAGCTTGCAAACAGGTTAATGAAAGACCCGTTATCAAAGTCTTTGCGGGCACCGAAATCTAGGTGGCGGCGCTCGTTAACGCCCGGCCCCATCCAGTTACGGGCATGCTCGTGCGAGAAAGACAAATAGCCACGCAGGCCAGTATTCCCAATATCACCACTATTTACCCGCAAAAATTCGCGAGACATGTTGTTGGTGCCGTAAGAAAAATCGGTCATGCCGCCAAATTTATGGTCTGGCGTAATAGTGCCAGCATCCATCACACCGGCTGCCGCTGTGGTAACTGGCAGGTTAATAGCGGCAGAGCCGGGGGTGACACTCACATGGTCAAGGTTTTCTGAATCCACATTCTGGTTCAGGTAATAGGCCGTTGCCACTGGCACACCATTAAGCAAAATACCCATGTCTGAATCTGTCAGACTACGAATATTCAACGTACCCCCCAAAATGCCAGATGAGTCGTTGGTAGAAACGCTCACGCTTGGCAGGTTTTTAACCAAATCCAGCGCGGTGCTGGTTGGGCTTTGCATGGCAATAAAACGCTTTGTTACGGTCTGCACCGCATGGGGCGCGGTTTCATGGCGCATCATGCCGCCACCACCTGCACGGTTTACAGCAACGTCTAGCTCTTCTGCACCGTGGCTTTGCACCGGGCCTGTGGCACGGTGGGCCGCTGGCCGCGCTGCTGCACGAGCTTGCTTGTGCAGTTTTGCAGATGCCCCACCCTGCCGGGCCGCTGTTTTATGTGTTGCAGCATAAGCATAATCACAGAACAGGAAGGTGCTGCTAAGAATGGCGGCAACAAACCGGCCGTGCTGTGTTTTAGTGGGAACCATTGACGTGCTGTGCCCTCAAGTAAAAAGCGTTCGTGATGGCGTTGCTTTAGGACAAAAAATACACAGAAAGGAAAGACAAACTCTGCCTCTTTTGTGCGCTTTTGCAGCAATTGTTGCCAACTTGCATCGGGTTGCTGTTGCCAACATGGCGCACTCAGGATACTCCCCCACACTGGGCAAGGCGCATGCCCTTTACTGGCTTGCAAATTATTCCGGTTAATTTATGTTTTTTGGTTCTTGCCGGGCGTTAAACCCCTAAAAACGGAAAAACAATGACCAAACCCACCCCACCGGAGCATTCCCCTTCCTGCGCAAGCACAGAAGAAAGCACCGGCCTTGCCGGGTGGATAGACCAGCGCCTACCCATTATTAGCGGGTTTAAAGCCGAATATATTCACTTTCGTATGCCCAAAAACCTGAACGGCCTTTGGAATTTTGGGGCTATTCTTACCATTGTGCTGCTGCTTATGCTGGCAACCGGCACCTTTTTAGCCATGCACTATACCCCCACCGCAACCGATGCTTTTTTGTCGGTTGAGGCCATAGACCGCCAGCTACCCGGTGGCTGGCTACTGCGCGCCATGCACATGGTAGGCGCCAACCTGTTTTTGGCCGCTTTGTATGTGCATTTGTTCCGTGGGTTATATTACGGGTCTTATAAAGCCCCACGTGAAATTTTGTGGCTTACCGGGCTGGTGCTGCTGCTTATGGTTATGGCTACTGCTTTTGCCGGGTACATTTTGCCATGGGGCCAAATGTCTTACTGGGGGGCAGATGTTATTAGCAAAGCCGTAGGCGCTGTGCCTGTTATTGGCGACACGCTAGAGCATGTGCTGGCAGGCAGCGACCATCTGGGCGATATTTTTGTGCATCGCTTTTTTGTGCTTCACTTTATTCTGGCTTTTCTGGTTGTCGGGGTTGTGGGCCTGCATGTTGCTGCGGTGCATGTTACTGGCTCTAACAACCCGCTGGGCATAGAGCCTAAAACCCCAAAAGACACCGTGCCCTTCCACCCTTATTTTACCAGTAAAGACCTGTTTGGGCTGGTGCTGTTTGCTCTTATTTTTGCACTCTTACTGTTTTTCTGGCCGGGCTTGCTTATTGAGCCAGACAACTACGCCCCGGCAGACCCCATGCACACCCCGGCAGATATTGAGCCTGAATGGTACTTCCTGCCATTTTACGGCATGCTGCAATCTGTGCCGTCTAAATTTGGGGGGCTTGTTGCGGCTGCTGGCTCGCTCTTGGTGCTGTTTGCTCTGCCGTGGCTAGACCGTTCACCCGTGCGTTCTGCCCGTTTTAGGCCCATGTGCCGGGTTGGCCTTATTGGGCTTGTTGGGGCTTTTGTGCTGCTTGGCGTTGTGGGCCAGCACCACGCCCAAGGCGGCTGGATGCTTTTGGGCCGGGCTGCTCTGCTTTACTATTATTGCTATTTTCTAGTGCTCTTGCCACTTGCCACCCGGTTTGAAAAAACCCGCCCGCTGCCCACGTCTATTGCCGCCGCACAGGGAGACGCCTAATGCCTGCAACGCTCCCACGTTTTATAGTTATGCGTAGCACTTTACTGGGCCTAAGCCTTTTAGGGGCCAGCGTAGCCCTACCCCAACATGCTTACGCCCAAACAGAACCCACCAAAGCCCCACCCCACCAAAAATGGAGTTTTGACGGGCCATTTGGCACGTTTGACCAAGCCAGCCTGCAACGCGGCTTTATGGTGTATGACCATATTTGCTCCACCTGCCACGGTATGCGCAGCCTAACCTATAACGACCTGTTAGGCATTGGCCTAAGCCCCCAAACTATTGGCGCGTTAGCCCATAGCAAGCAGTTTCCCGGCCCGGTCGATGAAGACGGCCAACCCACAACCCGCCCCGGCACCCCAGACGACCACTTTAAAGCCCCTTTCCCGAGCGATGCCGCAGCCGCCGCTATGATGGGGGGCGTTGCCCCGCCAGACCAGTCGCGCTTAGCACTTATTCACCCCCACGGGGCAGATTGGCTGTATGCGTTTTTAACCGGCTACCACATACCCGCCCCTGCCGGTGTAGCCGCCGTACCGGGCAAATTTTACAACGACTGGGCCGATGGCCACTTTATTGGCATGCCCCCACCGCTTGTAAACGGTGCCCTGACATACCCAGATGGCACACCCGCCACGGTAGAGCAGCAAGCTAAAGACATAACCACTTTCTTGGTTTGGGCATCTGACCCACACCGCACAGCACGCCACCATATTGGCAAGGGGGTTGTGCTTTACCTTATTGTTCTGCTTCTGCTGGCATTTGCATGGAAGAAGAAAATCTGGAAACGCCTGCACGGAGGAGCCTGACCCACCATGGATAAAACACCCCCCTCGCCCCCCCAAACACCAGAGCACACCCCCACCGGGCAGGAACCCTACCGCCGCGACTTTTTAGGCATGGTCACAACTGCGGGGGCCGTAACCGGGGCCGCTGCCTGTGCCATTCCGTTTCTAGAAAGCCTTAAACCGCAAGACAGTGCCTCTGCCCATGCGCCGGTTGATGTTGACCTGTCCAAACTGGCACCGGGGCAACAAACAACTGTCGTCTGGCAGGGTAAGCCTGTGTTTATTCTCCGCCGCACGCCAGAAGATATTGCCAAGCTGCAAAACGCTGCACAGGCAGACACCCTGCGCGACCCAACCTCTAAAGAGCACCAACAGCCCCCTTATGCTGAAAACTGGCACCGCTCTTTAACGCCCGAATACGGGGTGTATGTTGGTATTTGCACCCATCTTGGCTGCGTGCCCGCCTATGCGCCAGCCGCTGCGGGCAATGTACCAGCACCCGCAGCAGAAGGGGCGGGTAAACCTATAAGCCAAGAAACCCCACCCGGTGGCTACGCCTGCCCGTGTCATGGCTCTAAATTTGATCTTGCAGGCCGCGTGTTTAAAGGGGCACCCGCACCGTACAACTTGCCGGTACCCCCCTATTTTATGCCCACCCCCACAACACTACGTTTGGGTGAAAACCCCAAAGGGCAGAGTTTTGACTTCTCAACAATCGTGCAAATTTAAAGGCATTTTTTAAGAATGGAGCGCGTACCATGCGGTAACAGCCGCCATGGTACGGCTTACATGGGCTTGCGGGTCTGAACTGGTAAAGGCCAGCAGAATTTTGCCATCGGGTGCAATAACGTAAGAGGTTCGGTCAGAGAGCACGCTCAGGCCGTGTGTGCTGGTATTTTGGTACAGAGTGGCTATTTTGGCTTTGGGGTCTGCTAAAACGGCAAACTTACCGTGGCATTCTTCTTCAGAAAACGCTTTTAAGCGCTCTACATTGCCCGCCGTTATGCCAATAACTGTTGCTTTTAGCTTTGCAAACTCGTCTGTGGCATCAGCAAAGGCATGTGCCTCAAGCGTGCAGCCGGGTGTAAATGCAGCTGGAAAAAAATAAAGTACAACTGGCCCTTTTTTAAGGGCTTCTTTCAGCTCAAACGTAACAGGCTTACCGGCTTTTGCGCCGGGGGCCGTAAAGGCTGGGGCCTGTGCACCTTGTGCCAGCGCCGCATAAGCGGTTTTTGCGGTTAGGCTCCCGACTAAAGCCCCTCCGGCCAATATGCTAGTAAGCGCCAGCGCGCCTAACAACCGCCGTGGGGTGGTGTTTATCTTGTGTGCCATGGTTTTGCTGTATCCTGCTTTTTCAACACGTCTCTAGTCATGTGCCTAAAAGCAGTGTGCCTATGTTGGTCATGGTTTTTCAATACCTATTCGCACACCCCAACTTCATACTGTGAGTGTGAGATGACTTTCCCACAAAGCAGATTATCAACCACACCAAGCTAAGCCATGCTCCACCCCATACGTAATAGGGCAATGCAGAAACGCCTTACCCACCTAAAAGCAGGGAAACAGACCATGGCTGATATTATTGTTGTCTATCACTCTGGCTTTGGCCACACCAAAAAAGTGGCCGAACATGTCGCACAAGGTGCCGCAGCAGAGCTGGTTGCCATTTCAGAAAATGGTGAACTAACAGAGGCAGACTGGGCAAAGCTTAATGCCGCAAAAGCCATTGTTTTTGGCAGCCCCACCTATATGGGTAACGTAAGCTGGCAGTTTAAAAAATTTGCCGATGCCACATCGCGCATTTGGTACAACCGCGGCTGGCAGGATAAAATTTTTGGTGGCTTCACCAACAGCGCAAGCCCAGTGGGGGACAAAGGCTTAACTCTGTCTGCTCTGCAAACACTGGCCTCACAACATGGTGGGCTGTGGGTAAGCCTTGGCCAGTTGCCCAGCAACACAAAAGCCACACAGCCCACAGACCCCAACACCCTTGGTGGCTCAGTTGGCTTGTTGGTACAAAGCCCAGCCGATGCAAGCGTTGATGAAATTCCACAAGGCCACCTCGATACGGCTGTCGCTTACGGTAAACGTATTGCCGCTATTAGCGCACGTTTTTCAGCAGCCTAAAAAACAACCCCACACACCCATAATGGTGTGTGGGGCTTTTAAACGCCCACATATTTTACCTGATCTTATACAAAAATTTTTTACACGACTGTTTTAAATACCGCCTTTTACTCTGCACCTGCCCCCAACGCAGTATTGGCTGGCGTACGCCACGGGGCTTGCGCTGCCTGCGCAAAAGTAGCCTGATTAGCAGCCTGAGCTTTCTGCTGACTGACTGTGTTAAGATCATCGGCTGTAGCGCGCGTAGAAACCTGCACCTGCCCGGTTTCAACCTGCTGGCGCCCATTTGTTGCCTCCTGCGAGACAGTATTAAGGGTAATGCTGCCAGCCTGTGCGCTTGGTTTTGGTAACGCTGCCTTCTGGTATATAATTATTTGGCCGGTAGCCGGGTCTCTTTGCATATGGTCAATTTGCGCTTTAACCGGGTGCGCTTGTGCCACAGTTAATGTTACCGCCTGAGAAGACTGCTGGTAGGGCACACTAAAAACCCTATGCACTGGCTGTAACGATGTGGTTGGGTTTTGGTCATAAATATCAGACAAAACCCCATTAGCGGAATAACAAAATACCAATTTATGCAACGTTGGCTGTATATCCATTTGCCCTTGTTGCTTTTGCCCTGCAAAGGGTGCTGCACCTGCAAGCACACTCGGGGTCTCTGCGCGTAACCCCTTGGTGTAAACTTGGTATGTGTCACACTGGCGGCCTGCTTGCCGCGCTGTGCTTTCAGGCTGGCCCACAACTTGCATAACAGACAACCGGTCTGCACCGGGTTTAAATTGCTCTACATTAAGGGGCGCTACGGCTTCTTCATTTGTAGGTACACACGCGGGCAATACCATAAGCCCTAGCGCACTCAACGTACACAAACTTACTTTGCGTAAAGAGCACACACTCTTTTGGCGTAAACGATATTCTGCAAAAGCCATAACACTCTGCTTTCAGCCGTTTTTTCGTTTTCTATAGTTTCGTGCAATGTGTCTTATATTCAATAAAAAATGAGATATTTTCTATTATGTTATAAAAGGCTCTACTTTTTTTGGGCATACGGCAACTCTTTAAGGAGGCTGCACGCAAGCACCCCCAACAGGCCTATACAGCCGTTTTTTACAACCCAGTGCTCGCTTTTGCCGCTTTGTAAGCGCCAAATTTCTTTTTGGCGCAGTTCTACCTCACAACCTAGTGCTACACGGGCGCCGTTACCCTATACGTCGGTCTTTCTATTTTTCCCCCATGGCAGTTCATGCTACACATTAACTCACTACTGGTGGCAGAAACGCGGGCTGACACACAGCGCCATACACGGCATATTTTCGCGCCCGCGCACAAAGAAAGTTAAGACGTTTCCTGTGTCAAAAAGCCTTTTTTCTTCTGTGCGGTGTGCCTCATGGAGCGCCTCTTTTCTGTTACTCTCGGCATGTGCGGCACCTGTTGCAGTAAGGCAACTTTCTTTGCCACAGGCTTACCAGCAACAAAGCCAGAGCGCGCTCAATAGCAAAACCCCAAGTGCAACAACCCTAAGCATTTTACGCCGCCTAAACCTGCTAGACACATGGCGTAAAAACCCAACAAATGCTCTTGCCCAGCTCCGCACCATGACGCAGCAGCATTTTTATGCCCAAGGTCTGGCAGACCAGCTTTTTGCCCTTTCTGAGCTAAGCTATTTACACGCCCGCAAAACCAGCAACCGCGCCTATTTTATGGCCGCGGCCCTTTATGCTTACGCCTACCTTAACCCAACCGCCACAGAAGCTGAAAAACCAAGCGCGTTTGACCCGCATTTTAGGCAAGCGTGTGACCTGTACATGTTTGGCATGACAGAAGCTTTTGGCTCGCCCATTTTACAAACAACCCAGCAATGGGCGCTCCCTTTTGGCACATTATCTGTAAACGGTACCCCGCAAGACTTTAAATGGCACGACCACCCACTTACAGACCTGCGGCCCTTAGCCCGCCTGTCTGTAAGCGGGTTTGAAAATGTTTACAGCCATATGGGCTTAGGAGAGCCGGTGGGCGGTCTGCCGCGCCTTTCACAGCAGGAACGCGACTCTTTTCAAATATCAGACAAACTGCGGGTGCCGCTTAACCTGCAACTGCAATTTACCATGCCGCGCCAGCAAGTGCTTTCACCCCACGTGCAGGCCACCCTTACCCTTACGGCAATGGACACAGCGACACACACAGTAGAGGGCGGCCCAACCCCCGTACCCCTACAATATAACCAAACTGCCGCCCGGGCCGTAAGCCTGAACGAAACCATGGACTGGTCAACCGAATATAAAGGCTTTTTAGATGGCCGCCTGTTTGACCAAACCCAAGCCCCGCAACTACTCACCATAGACCCCCACCAATACGGGCACAGACCGGTTGTGTTGGTGCACGGCACGGCATCCAGTGCGGCGCGCTGGGCCAATATGGTGAATGACCTGATGGAAGACCCCACCATTAGGCAAAATTACGAGTTCTGGTTTTTCTCTTACGCCACAGGCAACCCCATTCCCTACTCCGCCCTGCAACTCCGCCGCGCTTTGCAGCAGGCAGTTAAGCAACTTGGCGGCACACAGTCTGACCCCGCCCTTAATCAAATGACCCTAATAGGCCACAGCCAAGGCGGGTTACTGATAAAGCTGCTCACCATTAATGCAGGGGACACGTTATGGAATGGTATGGTGCCCCGCCCGTTAGACTCTTTAAAAATTTCTCAAAAATATAAAGATTTTTTGCACGAAGTGCTTTTCCCAACACCTTTGCCAGAAGTTAAAAGTGTGGTGTTTATTTCAACCCCGCAGCACGGCAGTTACTTGGCCGGTTTTTCTATCGCACACATGATAGGCCGTATGGTTACCTTCCCCCTTACGGTAACAGAAGCGACCAAAGCCGTGCTCTCCAGCGACCCCGCCTTACGCCGCCTTAACATGGCACCTTGGCGTGTGGGCAGCGTGTATGGCATGTCGCCACGGAGCGCCTTTATGCGCACACTCGCTACCATTCCGGTTACGTCAGATGTAACAGCTCACTCTATTATTCCGGTACTAGGCAGCGGCGCGCTCGAAAATGCTGATGACGGCGTTGTGGCCTATAAAAGTGCCCATATTCCCGAAGCACGATCGGAGCTAGTGGTGCGCCACTCTGGCCACTCTACACAATCCAACCCCATTACCATTGCAGAAGTACGGCGTATTTTGCTGGAGCAATTACAAACACAAACGCCCGATGAGCATATTACCCGCCAAGACATAACAAGCATGGGCGGCCACTACGAGCCTACACAGCCAGCCCCCCTCAAAGCCACTCCCCCTACCCCACAAGCACAAGCACAAGCACAAGCACAAGCACAAGCACAAGCACAAGGGCTGTAACATGCAAACAGTGTGGTCAAAGCTGCTCGTTTGGGCGGGGTACTTCTTTCTTGTCTTGGCAACGGCTTTTGCTGCTGCTGCTTTTTATTACTCTACCGTGCAGCCCACCGCACTAAGGCTACTGCTAACCTGCGCTTTTCCTGCCGGCATTATGACCACCATTGTGTGGCGCAAAAAACGGTGGAGCAAACCTGTGTGCGGGGGGCTGTTTGCCGTATTTTTGGCGTGGTACCTAACTGACCCACCACGCAATAACCGTGACTGGGCCAAAGAATATGCCATAACAGCAGATGCCACCCTTACAAACCGTGTGGCCCATGTTACTAATGTGCGCAACATAACCTACCGCACAACAGAAGAGTACACCCCCCACTATTACACCGCCGATTACGCCTTAGATGACCTGACATCTCTTGACCTAGTGACCTCTTACTGGGCAGGGGAGAACATAGCCCATGTGTTTCTAAGCTTTGGCTTTAAAGATGGCAGGCACCTTGCCATGTCTATTGAAACCCGGCGGCAAAAACGCTTTGACTATTCAGCCATTGCAGGTTTTTTCCATCATTACGAAACGTTTTACGTAACCGCAGATGAGCGAGACCTTATTGGTGTGCGCACCGATATTCGTAAAGAGCGTGTTTATTTATATAACCTTGCGCTTTCCGCCCAATCTCGCGAAAGGTTGTTTGTTAGCTATTTGCAAGAAATACATAAACTTAACAGCCACCCCGCATGGTACAATACGCTAACAGATAACTGCACCACTGGCATTTTAACACGGGCACAAGCCAAGCTGCGCTACAGGTTAGACTGGCGTGTGCTCCTAAGCGGCCATACGGCTGCACTAGCGTATGACCTAGGCCTGCTTAACACCAACGGTATGAGCTTTGCCCAGCTTAAAGCCCACAGCCGTATTACCCGGCCAGATAACGCAACCCCGCAAGACACATACTCCCAAGATATTCGTAAAAGCCTAACACCAGATGCACCGGCCAAGTAACGATTAAGGTTCCCGGCCTTATAAAAACGTGAACATCACTTCTTTATGAAAAATATTTATCCATATTAACCCCACATACTGCTAATTGTGCTTATATGGCTGATCACCCTACGTGGTGAGGGCTCTCTAATAAAAACCAACAACAAGAATATGCACAAATGACCCCTAGCAGCACACCCCCGGCCTATCAGGCTGATGGGGCCGATACTTTCGCTGCCCACAGCGTAACCCCGGCCCCACCACAAACCACGCGAGAACGCATGAAAGCTGCCGCCCAAGTGGCTAGCGGCAACATGTTGGAAATGTACGACTTTATGGTGTTTGGCTATTATGCCGCCGCTATTGGCCGTACCTTCTTTCCATCATCAGACCCGTATGCTGAGCTCTTGCTCTCTTTTGCAACTTTTGGGGCTGGCTTTTTAATGCGCCCACTTGGGGCATTCGTGCTTGGTGCCTATGTAGACCGGATAGGCCGCCGCAAAGGCCTTATTCTTACCCTTACCCTTATGGCTATTGGCACCTTAACCCTAACCTTAACGCCGGGTTACGCTGCCATTGGGCTACTGGCGCCGCTTATGGTACTGGCTGGGCGTTTGTTACAGGGCTTTTCAGCGGGGGTAGAGCTTGGTTCAACCTCTGTCTATCTGGCTGAAATTGCCAAGCCTTATAACAAGGGCTTTATTGTCTCTTTCCAGTCTGCTTCCCAACAAATTGCGGTTATGGTTGCCGCTGCACTTGGCGTTGGCTTGGCATCGCTTATTTCTGCGCAAGATATGGCAGCATGGGGGTGGCGTATCCCGCTGCTTATTGGCTGCCTTATTGTGCCAGTTCTGTTTTTTCTGCGCCGCCACCTGCAAGAAACAGAAGCCTTTGCCACGCAACACAGCCCACCCAAACTTAAAGAAATCCTTACCACAATACAGCAGGAATGGCGCGTTATTGTAACCGGCCTGTTTATTGTGCTTATGACCACAACATCGTTTTATATTATCACCGCCTACACGCCGTCTTTTGGCAGTGCTGTGCTGCATCTTTCTGCCCATGTTAGCCTTGTGGTTACGCTATGCGTGGGCCTAAGCAACTTTGTGCTCGTGCCGGTTTTTGGCGCTTTGTCAGATAAAATTGGCCGCAAACCCCTACTTACCGGGGCGACTGCTTTGGCCATTCTTACCGCATACCCCACTATGCACTGGCTAGTGAGTGCACCATCGTTTGGGCGCCTGCTGAGCGTAGAACTCTGGCTGTCTGTGCTGTACAGCGCCTATAATGGTGCCGCAGTTGTCTACCTCACTGAAATTGTGCCGCCGCGTATTCGCACCACAGGTTTTTCACTGGCATATAGTCTGGCAACCTGTGTGGGCGGGTTTACGCCTACGTTGTGCACATGGCTTATCCATACAACAGGTAACCGCGCCATGCCGGGCCTATGGCTGGCATTTGCAGCACTTTGCGGCCTTATTGCCAGCGTTGTGGCCCAGCCTTACGACAGTAAAAAAGCATGACCCAACACCTTGCTCCGTCCCGGCCTGCACGGCTTGCACGTTATAGCTCTTTGGTTATCAGCCTAACACTTGGCACCGTGCTAGACGCGGCTACCGCCCGCGCAACCTCAGCCGACCCAGAAGTGCAGGAACTTATTCGGCTGGTTAAACAACAGTCCAAACAAATACACGACCTGCAATCTCGTTTGGCCAAAGTTGAAAAACACACAACGCCACACACTGTAGCAACCCAAACCGCGCAAAATGCAGTCAAACCACCGTCTGTAGCACGGACTAACACCCCCACCCTGCATTCTGGCCCCGTAGAGCCCGTTGCTTTTGGGGGGGACACACCACAACTGGCAGCGCAAACACAAACAACCTACCCGCTTTTAGCTGCCGCACCGGGGTCTTATGGGGCGGTGTCTAACATGCCGTCTGGCTCGGCGCCGGTTATGGGGGTGGCATCGCAAATTCCTACCTCCAACCGCAGCACAACTATTGGGGGGCTGGTACTTAAATGGGGTAAGGGCCTGCCACAAATTACCACACCAGATAACGCCTATTCTTTCCGTATGCGTGGGCGTATTTTGGCAGATTACGGCAGCGGTTTTGGTAGCCGTTACCCAGAGCACAATATTTCGCGCACGGTTATGCGTGCCGCCCGTATAGGGGTTGAAGGGAACGCCCACCAACTCTCTTGGGTTTTAGAAGGTGATTATTCTAACAACCAGCTTTCT
The DNA here is from genome assembly GCF_000963965.1 of Acetobacter orientalis. Classification (GTDB taxonomy): domain Bacteria; phylum Pseudomonadota; class Alphaproteobacteria; order Acetobacterales; family Acetobacteraceae; genus Acetobacter; species Acetobacter orientalis. The sequence goes on along the minus strand of NZ_BAMX01000009.1, from coordinate 27,748 downwards.
GTCATGAGCGCTTTTGTAACATGGAGCGACAAAATGGCAGGCCACCTCGTAGAATATTCTCTAGGCAACAAATTCAACGAACGCGGTTTTGATGGCTCAACAGGCTCAGACCAAACCGTGTTCCTTGACCGCGATGGTGTAGCCAATACCCTCCTCCCCGTGAAAGGCTGGTACGGCATGGGGGGCGCTTTCAAAATATTCGGGAAAGACTGGCACGTTGCCACCCAAATTACGGGTAACGATGTTAATACAATCAACCAAACCAATAACATACGCGACGACATCACCTACATGCTGCGCACACATTATATTCCGTGGCGGAACGAAACATCGTTGCTGCATTTGGGCGCATGGGGCTTTTATGAAGATGTAAAACCCGCAACGTCTTTCTCTCAAAACATAAGACTGCTTGCCCGCACAGATGATGCCTTTGCCCTCCAGTTTGGCCCCACCATGCCTATAGCCAACTCTTTGGCTGGCGGGTTGGAACTGTTTGGTATCTGGAAATCTGCCTGGTTTTTAGCTGAAGGTGGCGTACGCCATATCAAACTGCGTGATACGGCCCCTCTGCCCTCAACAAACATGGCCTATGCAGGCGCCTCTGGCACAGAAAAAGCCGTAAGTGTGCAAACGGGTATTTTTTTGACAGGCGAAACACCTAATTATTTTGCGCATACAGGCCAATGGGCCACACCACGCATTTTACACCCCATGACAGCAGATGGCTGGGGCGGGTGGGAGCTTGCAGCACGGCTAGACTGGATAGATGCCTCGAGCCTACCAACAGGCGGGCGCGCTTGGACAGCAACCGTGGGTGTTAACTGGTACCTGCTCAGCTTTGCCCGCATTATGCTTAACTACACCCATGCCGATGTAACCAATAGAACAGGCAAATATATCGGCTCTAATAGCGGTAATATTATAGGCGTGCGTTCTGCAGTAACATTCTAAAACAGAGTGGCGCTTACATAACAAAAAACCCGGCTTACAGTGTAAGCCGGGTTTTTTTCAAAAGGTCAGAACTTATGAAGGAGAGAAAATAAACCTTCAGGCAGAAAGCCCTCACCAAACAATTTTTAAAACCAATTGTTAGCCACTACGCCACAAGCAATGAGGTTCTCAAAACCCACATTTGCTTTTTTTATCGAGATACTTCTTTTTACCTTTAAGGCCTTTTTTCAACAAAATAGGCAAAATTAACCGCCATACACGCGGCATCATGAGCATAAACTGCGCCAGCACACCATCTGCGCTTGGGCAAAACACTTCTAGCCGTGGGCGTTTAATCAGTTTTTCAACAATTTGGGCAATATCATCGGCTGTGGCTGGCGGCGTCACAAAATTAAGAACAGAACCGCCATTTTCCATTTCACGGTGGAGCATAGGCGTATCAACCGCCCCCGGAAAAACAGACGAGACAGAAATACCCCGGCTTCTCACATCTTGCGCCAAAGACAGCGCAAACCCGCGCAAGCCAAACTTGCTGGCCGTATAAATGCTACTGCCTTCCAAAGGCACCAAAGCCGCCATGGAGTTTACAAACACAATGCGCCCACCACGCGGCATAAGAGCCAGTGCCTGCATGGTTAAAAAAATTGGGGCCTCAAGGTTAACAGCCAACTGGGTAGACACGTAAGCTGTATCGCACGCGCCCATACGCTGGGGGGTAATAACGCCAGCGCAATGCACAAGCACCCGTATGCTCACGCCATCAGCTTTTAGGGCTGTAAAAATAGCCTCGCTTTGGGCAGGGTGTGTTAGGTCGCAGGCAAGAGCGCTTACATGCGCCTGTGCTGGGGTGTCGCCTTTGCGGCTTAACGCCAGCACATGGTAGCCCGCAGCAACCAACCTACTGGTTAGGCACGTACCTATACCACCTGCTGCCCCCGTAAGCAGGGCAACAGGGCGAGCATTAGCAGAAGATAGGAAAGAAAAAGACATAGGGGCAAACAGAACCAATTTTTAGAACTGGGTTAGCATCCACGTCTTTTCCCCTCCATGCAAGGGATGGCCTAAAATTAAGCGCCCAGCACCCGCCCGGCTACAGCTTTAAGCTTGGTAATAAGGGCGGGGTCGCGGGCCTCTGGCGCGGTAATAATGGCGTGCTCAAGGGCACGGTCACACCCGGCAGAGCACAACTCACGCTTTTGGCCCAATGCCGGAATAACGGCTTTAACCAGCGCTTTTGCGTTAGCTGAGTTGGCCTGCATGGTTTTAATAACGCTGTCTACGGTCACGTTATCGTGCTCTTCGTGCCAGCAATCATAGTCGGTTACCATAGCCACGGTGGCGTAACATATTTCTGCCTCACGCGCTAAAGACGCTTCTGGCATGTTGGTCATGCCTATCACTGAGCAGCCCCATGTGCGGTACAGCTCGCTTTCTGCACGGGTAGAAAACTGCGGGCCTTCCATAACCAGATACGTACCACCGCGGGTAGCGCTTATGCCCAGAGCTTTGGTGTTGGCTTCAAGCACATCTCCTATGCGGGGGCACAGCGGGTCTGCCATAGAAATATGGGCAACGCAGCCTGTGTCAAAAAAGCTTTTTTCGCGCCAGATGGTGCGGTCAATAAATTGGTCAATAATCACAAAATGGCCCGGTGGCAGTTCTTCCTTCAAAGACCCCACAGCGGAGAGAGAGACAATATCGGTTACGCCAGAAATTTTGAGCGCTGCAATATTAGCTTTGTAGTTCAAGCGTGAGGGCGGAATGGGGTGCCCACGGCCATGGCGGGGCAAAAACACGCAGCGCACCCCTTCAAACCGGCCAAACAACAACTGGTCAGATGGTGCGCCCCACGGCGTTTCAACATGCCGCCACTCTTTTTCTTCCAAGCCTTCAATATCATACAGGCCAGAGCCACCAATAAGGCCAATAACAGGCTCAACAACGTCATTTTGCGACATGAGACCAGATTCTCCGCTTCAGGATCACAAGTAGAATGGCGAGAAAACACAGATACAGCGCCACGCCAACACCCAAGCGGCGTTTGCTGTCTGCATGAGGGGCAGAAACCCATGCCAAAAAGGTGGTTACGTCTTTGGCTTCCTGCTCAACGGTGGCGGGGGTGCCATCTGCATTCACCACGGCATCTTGGTGCAAAGGCGGGGGCATGGCGGTGCGGTGAGCTATGGCGTAGCGGTTCGCAAAACCGGGGGGAGCTGCCCCCTGCCCTCCGGCCTGTTTTGGCCCTGTGTCATACCCTGTTAACAGCGCAAAAATACGGTCTGGCCCGCCCGGGTACAGTACGCCTATGCGTGAGAGGTCTGGTGGCACCGCGCCATTATTGGCCGCCCGCGCGGCCTCTGGCGTGGTGTACGGGTTGGGAAACGCATCATCTGGCAGGCCTTTGCGTAACCGCTCCGAACCTACAGCTACCGGCACTTTCCATGATGCGGCAAGAGCTATAACCTCATCTGGCGTTAGGCCAGTTTGCGCCATGTCTGCAAAATGCACATCTTTAAGGCTATGGCAGGCTGCACATACACCTGCAAATACGCCATAACCACGCTGCACGGCAGCAAGGTCAAAATGCCCTAACGGGCCATTAAAAGACCAATTTTGCACGGGCGCTTTATCGGGCATTAAAGACTGTGCATAGCTTTGCCCGCACCACCCTAGAGCCAGCAAGCCACCCAAAAACACACGCGCCATAGTGCGCTGCACTTGTAAAAAAGGTTGCTCAACTGGCCCTCTTTTAGGCCCGCATAAAAAGAAAGCTGGTAGAGCCGTAAAGGTGCCGGTCATGCGCTTACCCCTTTACGGGCTGCGCGGGCCTGCCACGGTAAAAAACCTAAAAAATAGGCGTAATAGCCAAACGTCGCTAAACGCCCAGCCCACAACCAGCCCCCTTGCACATGGTGCCGCCCGGCAAGACCCGCCACAATAAAAGAGACAACCAGCATACCCAAAGCCAGCCCGGCCACACGGCCATACCGTAACCATATAGGGCTAGAATTTTGCCGGTTATCGAGCCATGGCACACACAATAAAACCACCACGGCACCACCAGAAATAAGCAGCCCAAAAAACTTAGACGGCACAGCCTGCAACATGCCGTAAAAGGGTAGAAAGTACCATTCTGGCTCAATATCGGCTGGGGTATGCAAGGGGTTAGCTGGCCGGTAATTGGCGGGCTCTGTTACCAGTTGCGGCCAAAAGCACATAACTGCCGTAAACGCCATGCCCATAAGCACCACACCCAGCAGGTCTTTTACGGTAAAATAAGGGTGAAAGGGCAAGCTCTGCGCCGCAGCCTGCCCTTTTATACCAGAGGGGCTGTTGCTACCTTTGGCATGCAAAACAGCAACATGCAGTATAACCGCCCCTACAATGCTAAAAGCCAGCGTAAAATGCAGCACAAACATACGGTGCAATGTTGGTGTGCCGGGGCTATCGCCCCCTAAAAAAACACTTTCAAGCAAGGGGCCAATAAGCGGAATGGCCCCTACAGCCTTACCCGCTACATCTGCCCCCCAGTAAGACATTTGCCCCCACGGCAGCACATAACCCGCAAAAGCGGTCACCATAACCATAACCAGCAGCATAACCCCTACCAGCCACAACCCACGCCTTGGGGGGGCGTAAGAACGGTAACACAGCCCCCTAAAAACATGCAGGTAAAGCGCCAGCATAAAAAAGCTGGCCCCTGTTATATGCAGGCTACGCAATAACCAGCCAGAGGGCGCCCTGCGCTCTAATGCCTCAACCGTGCTAAAGGCCAAATTTGCATCGGGTGTGTAAGACAGGGCAAGCGTAAGCCCACTGGCAACCATAAGTGCCAAAACCACAAGCAGCATGGCCCCTACTGTCCAGAGCATATTCAGGTCACGCGGTAGGCGCAGGCTCAATGTATGGCTTAAAAAGCCTTGCGCCGGTGGCTGCGTGTCTGGAGCGAGAGCACTTACGGTATGCTGTGGGGGTAAGGGTGTGCCAGACATACGCTGCTGTCTCTCTCCTGCCTCTGGCACGCAAGCGGCCCTTAACGTGCAGCCCGTGCTTATGCCGGGCCATTGGCGTGCTCTATAGCACGTTGCGTGTGTTATGCGTGCAAGGCCGCCATGCGCCAAGCGTGCTTATAACACTTTTCTAACCCCCGCACGCCTTTACAAAACGGCCATAGACCGCAATGAACAAGGCAGTTACTGCGCGAGACATCAAAACAGAGACCCCGGCATGATCCCTACCAAAGTTCACTCGGTTCCCGAACACGCTGCTTTGAAGGAAGAAGCCCGCACATGGTTTGAAACCCTGCGCGACAAAATCTGTGCTGCTTTTGAAGCCATTGAGCAAGAGGCCGTGCAGGCTAACACCCAAGTGCTACCCGGCCATGAGCAACCGGGCACGTTTGAGCGCAAAAGCTGGAACCGCCAGAACGAAGATGGCACACCCGGTGGTGGTGGCGTTATGAGCCTTATGCGTGGCCGCGTGTTTGAAAAAGTGGGAGTAAACGTCTCCACCGTTGAAGGTACTTTTAGCCCAGAATTTGCCGCCACCATTCCCGGCGCCTCTAAAGACCCCCGTTTTTTTGCAACAGGTATTAGCCTTGTGGCGCACATGTGCAGCCCAGTTGTGCCTGCGGCCCATTTTAATACGCGCATGATTATTACAACCCAAGGCTGGTTTGGTGGCGGGGGCGATATTACCCCCATGTTTCCGGAATCTGCTGAAGCAATTGACGATGCAGCCCGCTTCCATGCTGGTTTTGAGCACGCCTGCGCACGCCACAACCCAGAGTATTACCCACGCTTTAAAGCATGGTGCGACAAGTATTTTTACCTGCCCCACCGTAACGAACCACGCGGCCTTGGCGGCATTTTTTATGACCGGCTCGATAGTGGCAACATTGCACAAGACTTTGCCTTCACCAAAGATGTGGGCCTTGGCTTTCTTGAAACCTACCCCGCCATTATTCGTAAACGTATGGGCCAACCCTGGACAACCGAGCAACGCGAAGCCCAACTGATACGCCGTGGCCGGTATGTAGAATTTAACCTGCTACACGACCGAGGCACCCTGTTTGGCCTTAAAACCGGCGGCAACACAGAAGCAATTCTGATGAGCATGCCCCCAGAAGTGAAGTGGCCCTAAACTTCGGCCCTTATTTTGCCGTGAAGAATGGTTAAACATGCCAGTGTGACCCAAGTGCCGCTGTAAGCCGCCCAGCAAAACAGCAGCCTTGCGAAGGATGACCAACAGGGGGCTAGCCCGCGTGCCGTGCCGAGACCAGAAAACACCCAGTAAACACACTGCCCCCCTCTCCCGCCGTGGGCTTATAGGGGGGGCTGCGGCTGGGCTATGTGCGCTCTCGGCGTTTGGGCGGAGTGCTCAAGCTGTGCAAAGCAATGCCGCCAATGGGCCAGCGCGCCTTATTGTGGCTGGGGTGCCTGAAAGTTTGAGCGGCCAGTGGGCCAGCCTTTTGGCCCCAAATTTAGCAGAAACACTCCACAAACCCGCATTTACCCTTACCACCACAACCGGGTGGGACGGCATTACCGGTGCCAACCTGTTCGAAACACAACAAGAGCAAGTTGAACCCCCAGCCGCCCTTATGGTGCCCGGCTCTGCCATTTTAGCCGCCATGACCGGCGACTCCCGCGTGCATTACGACTACCAACGCTGGGTGCCCACGTTTTTAAGCCACCAGCCCACAGTTGCTTTAGGCCGTGCATCGCTACACCGCTCCTTAGCCAGCATGATTAATGGCCGCCCCTTACGCGTTGGGGTTTCAAGCTATAACGGGGCAGAACTACCCACTGTTTTTGCCCTAGACCTACTTGCCTTGCACCCCCTGCCCATACCGGGGCTTGGCCAGCCTAACGCCGCCATAGACGCACTGCGGGCCGGGACGGTTGATGTTATTCAGCTCCCCTTTGATGCAGACTACACAGAGCGCGCCGCCACCTTGCAAGAAGAAGGGTTTGAGCCCCTCTTTTCTAATGCGTTCCCTAAAGACCCGTTTTTACGCAGGGGCTTACCACCAGATTTTACAACCATTTACCAGCAAGAACGCAGGCGCATGCCCAATGCCCTGAACTATACTGTCTGGGGTGCCATAAGTGCTGCCTGCAACATGAAAGCTGGGCTTATGCTGCCTATTCTTTCTACGCCAGCAGACATCTCGCAATGGCGGCATGCCTGCCAACTTGCGGCCACACAACCAGACCTACGCACCCACGCGCGTGACGAAAACGAATACATGCTTACCAGCACGGCCTGCACAACCGCTTACGCCGCCATGATGCCAGATGTGAGCAGTATTATGGCCCTCCGCCGTTGGCTGGCCCTTAACATTCCCAAATGGCGCGACCGCCCTCAGCCCCGCCTTTAACAAGGTCTTTTAAAGAATATTTAGGTTAGTTTAGCGTAATTTTTTTACCCAAATGCTGCGCCTCTTTAACACGCTACAAAACCGGGTAAGAGAAAGCCGCTGAAGTTTACCAAAAAAGACCGGCCCACTCCTTAGCTCTGGGGTGTTTGCCGCTTCCCCCTCAAAACCAATTTACGCACGGCGGCGGCGCAGCAACACGCGCACCGAACCTTTATTAGCGGCGTGGGGGTATGCCAGCCCCAAAACACGGTGTCGTATTTCTGGACGGGCCAACCAGTGCGGCAACTCACGCCTTAAAATGCCGCCTTCAACCCCTGTCCCTAGCCCGGTTATAATTTCAACACACCGATAGCCACGTATATGGGCCACATCCATAAAATCCATCAGGCGACGAAACGCGTCTTGCGCCACCAGACCGTGTAGGTCTAACCGCCCTTGCACCCGCATGGCCCCTTCTGAAAAAGTACGCCAACTGTAATTATCCACACCGGGGTAGCGTTTACCAATTTCTTCTACAGGGTGCACCGTGCGCTGCACCTGCACAACCGGTTTGGCTGGGGGTACAAAAAGCGCAAAGTCTACCTCTGGCAGCGCCTTTGCCCTGCGGGGTTGTTTACGCGGGCGTGGCGTTGGTTTACCCGGCGGGGCTGCGGGCTGTTCGGGCTCTACCGCAGGTGAAGTCGTAGAGGTTGGGTCAATGGCTCCATGCAGGCGCACCACATCACGCATGACGTGCTGCCACAGCATTTTTTCTTCATCCTGTAGCTGTCGCCGCCTTGCCACTGGCCAAACCCCTATAAAAAAACCCACCCAAGGTTATACACCAGTGGGTGGGTTTTGTTTCAAGGTTCAGATCAAAAGTCTTGAAAAACCTCTATTTTTCTAACCTCTGGCTTTTTACTGCGCCATATCAGCCAAAGAACGGCCCTGATATTTACCCGTAAGGGTTTTCAGGAAAGCCACAATGTCAGACACATCTTGGTCTGAAATTGTGCTATCTGGCGTCTGGTAACGGGCCATTTTGCGCACGGCATCTTCCAGCGTTTTTACGCTACCGTCATGGAAGTATGGGCCAGTCTGGTCAATGTTACGCAGGGTTGGCACCACAAAGCGTGAGCGGTCTTCGTCTTTATGGGTTACGTCATATCGCCCTGTGTCAGCTGCTGTCAGCTTACCACCACGGTCTTTGAAGTAGTCACCTTCCAGCCCCATAACTTCGTAGGCACCACCACCCAAGGCAATACCGCTATGGCAGCCAGAGCAGCCAATGCTCTTAAACTTGTCGTAGCCGCGCTTTGCCTGCTCACTAATGGCAGAGGCATTGCCTTTCAGGTAATCATCAAACGGGCTATCTGGGGTCAGCAGTGTTTTTTCAAACTCACCAATGGCCGTGGTAATGGTGTTTTGGTCAATGCTGGCATCGGCCCCGAATGCGGCTTGAAACAGCGGTGCATATTCAGGGTTGCCCTGTAATTTAGCCGCAACCTGTGCCCAATCGTGCGAGCCCATTTCCAGCGGGTTCATAACCGGGCCAGCAGCCTGTGCGGCCAGGTCTGCCGCACGGCCATTCCAGAACTGCGCAATTTTAAAATACGCATCATAAACTGTTGGCACATTGATAGGGCCTTTCTGGCCACCAATGCCTGTAGCCGTTACCAAGTGGTCTACCCCACCGTGGTTCAGGTCGTGGCAGCTTGCGCAGTTCAGGGTGCCATCACCAGACAGGTTTTTATCAAAAAACAACTGGCGGCCCAGCACAACTTTAGCAGCATCTACCGGCACACTGGCTGGCACAGGGCGCACAGGCTCACCGGCAAATTTGGCAGCAGCCCCTGTGTCTGCATAATATTTACGCCGGGTTTCTTCTACCCAATGCAGCACAGCTTGGCGCTCGCTATCAGACAAATGCGCGTGCCAATGCATCAGCAAATACATGGTGGGCGGCATACGGTTTTGGGTAATAACCTCTTCAATGCGCGACAGTTGCTCTTCCGTTGGGGGCTTGCCTTGCTCAAAAGCACTCAGCACGGGCTCAATACGGAAGTGGCGTAAGCCTTCGTGCAGGTCTTTTTCCATCAACTGGTTTGCAACTGGCAGTTTGAAGTAAAACGGCAAGTTACGCCCCGTTGCGTGGCAGTAATCGCACCGTGCTTCTGCCAGCACATTATAGGCTGCAAGAGCTACCGGGTCTTGTTTAGTTGGAGATGAGGCAGAAAGCTGCGGTGCTGTAGAATGGTCAAAATGCGTTAAAAACGCAATTGTTCCACCATAAGCAAGAATACCCACCCCCACCAAAGACACTATAACTCTGCGCAACACACAAACTCCCGCTCGTTTTTAAAAACTATTCGTTCTTTTACTCAGTCTGATCTGTGTTGTGTTTGATACATATCAAACTGTCAAATAGATTATTTTCAAATAAATTATTAACAAAATCGATCAAGATAGATAACAGACTGTTTTAAAAGCCAGATTACCTACGCAAAACCTACGCTCTATTGGGCAAATACAGGTTACTGATCGAGCCAGTCTTCCATTAAACGCCTACGGGCAATGGCCACGTAGTCATCATCTATTTCTATACCCACGCCCTCGCAGTGCATGCGTTGGGCGGCAACAAGTGTGGTGCCTGTGCCCATAAAGGGGTCAAGCACTTTGGCTTTTTTCCGGCCATGCAGCCTAATACACTGCTCTGGCAACCCAACGGGAAAAGTGCCGGGGTGGTCAAACTTTTCAGACCGGCCACGCACTGTTTCGTAGGGAATAAACCAGACATCCCCCCTGCAACGCCTGTCTTGCTGGTGGCCACGCCGGGCAATGTTTGACTTGTCCTGATACGGCACCCCAGCGCTCAACCGGTCGATAGACACATCCCCCCGCTGGGTAAAATGGAACAGGTGCTCATGCCCTCGGTGCAAAAACCGCTGGCTGTTCATGGGTTTAAAGTGCCCAAAACTGGTATCTCCCACCGAAATGGACTTAACCCACGAAATATGGTTTTGCAGCACAAACAGCTCACGCAGGCGCACAACCAGCTCAAACGGAAGCCATGGCTGGGCAGATGAGCCAGAAATATTCAGAAAAAAAGACCCATCTGTCTTGAGCACACGCTTCAGACTTTCTGCAACTGTCATCATCCAGTCCAGATAGTCTTCTTCGTCTCTGCGGTCGGGGTAGCTTTTGTAAGACAGCCCTATATTATAGGGCGGTGAGGTAACAATAACATCTATTGTCTCTGCGGGCATACGGGCCAGCACACGCAGGCAGTCGCCCCGCACAATGTGCTGGCGGCCCACTTTGTAGCGCCGAGACTGTACGGCCGCCACAGAGACTTTCGAACCCTTTTTTGCTGTCACGCACTACGGGCCGATGCCAAGCGCCATGTGCTGCCAGCAACACCCAGCAGGCGCTCAAATGTCCAGAGGTCAGAAAACTCGGTTACCGCGTCCATGCCCGTAACAGGCTGGCCATCTGCCCCAGTGACAAGGCTAATCTGGTCAGAAACAATACGCACATCAATGGCGGCACCGGTACCGGCTGCAAGCTGGGTCAGGCGCACATCTTCAATGGCCAAAGAACGAATGGCTTTAATTTCTGTACGCTGTTTTTCACCCGCGGCATCGCGCGCCGTTATAGCGGCCTCAAAAGACGCATAAACAGCCGGTGTCAGGCGGTTTTCAAGCGGGGTACGCTCGCCTGCGGCAAAAGCGGTCACAACTTCAGTAAACACACCCTGTGCCCCGGTTAAAAACTGCTGGGGGGTAAAGGTTGCGTCTTGCTGGCGTATGGCCTCAAGCTGTTGGCCCACACGTGTAGCCGGAGCCGGAATACTAAATTCAGCCTTTTGCTCGGTCGTATTCGCTTTGGCGTCTATCGCCTTTTTAAGGGCTTCGGCCTGCTGTGGGAGCGGCATTGGTAGGGGCTGAATGCCAACTTTACGGCCCAGCACACTGCGCAGGCGCAATACCAAAAAAGCGGCAACAAGAGCGAAAAGAACAAGATCGACCGGAAAGTGGTCGAAAGAAAAATCCATTTTTACACGTCCATTATTTTTACGTGCCCGCCCGCAGGCAGAGAACACTCTCAATGGGCATTGCTTACACATAGACAAGGCAGCCGCCTGATACAATGAGCAGCCCCGTCAATGTCTCATTTTTAGCGTATTTCCCTTGCTCTTGGGGCCTTCTTTTTTCTATCTGCTAGAGCATGATTATTTTGCGGCACTGCGAAAGCGAATTCAACCGTCTTTACACCCAAACAGGCCGAGACCCCAATCTGGCAGACCCAGCCCTTTCTGCTGCAGGGCAGGCGCAGGCCCAAAATCTTGTAAGCCAACTGGCGGGGCTACCCATTACCCGTATTGTGGTTTCGCCCTTTACCCGTGCGCTGCAAACTGCCGCCCCGCTGGCGCGCGTCCTTAACCTAACACCCCAAATCACCCCCGTTATTCGGGAGCGCGGGCTCTATTCCTGCGATGAAGGCTCCTGCCCCACCACCTTGCAGGCCGCATGGCCCCAACTCGACTTTAGTGCGCTTTCACAGCGCTGGTGGTCTGAACAGCCAGAACCAGACCACCATATGCAGCACCGCGTACAAACGTTTTTAGCCAGCATGCGCCAAAGCCCAGACAGCGGGCAGACGCTTGTTGTGTCGCATTGGTGGTTTTTGCTGGGCCTGTGTGGTGACAGTTTAGAAAACGGAGAATGGCGGCATTACCCTCTTTAAGGCACCCTAAATGGTCCACGCAAAAACCACCCACCCCATGCAAGCCCACCGCAGCAGACGCTGCGCCTTCTGTTAGCAAATAAATTTTAACCGCTTTCCCCTTGCAGAGCCGCGCCGGACGTGCCCTGTATTATACCACCCCACCGCAAGCCACGCGCTGAGTGGCCGGGGTGATCATTTGACCGACCAATTTCTGTGTGACCTGACAAGAAAGCTGTTTTTTTCCATGTCTGAAACCGACCAGTCCACCCCGCCTGCACTCCCGCTTGCCGTTAACCTGCAATACACACGGGATCTTTCCTTTGAAGTGCCAGCTGGTGCGGAAATTTTTGCAACATTGCGCTCTCAGCCTGCCATTGCTGTGAACATTGATGTGCAAGCAAGCCGCCTGCAAGATGACCAGTCTGTTTACGAAGTGACACTGGCTATCAAGGCAGAAGCCAAAGAAGCACCAGAAACCGAAGGTGGCGTACCGGGCCGTACTGTGTTTATTGCAGAACTGGCTTATGCAGCTGTTGTAACCCTTACCAACCCGCCGCAGGAGCTTATTGAGCCTATGCTGCTGGTTGAAGTACCACGTCTTATTTTCCCTTATGCTCGCAACATCATCAGCGATGTCACGCGTGACGGTGGGTTCCCGCCTATCGTGCTTCAACCTATCGACTTTGTTGCACTGTGGCAGGCCAAACGCGCTGAATTCCCACAAACGGCTGGCAACGCCTAAGTTTAAACCGCACAACAAGCAGGTGGGCTTTTACCTACCTGCTTTTATGCGTTTATAAACGGCCCCTCTGGCTTTTATGCCAAGTGGGCCGTTTTTTTATGGCTTATATGCAAGCAACTACAGACTTAAGCAGGGCGTGTACCCAACAATGCCAAAAGCGCTGTTGCATTGGGCTGTACAGCAACATGTACCTGCTGCCAGCCAGCGGCGCGCACTATATCGGCTGTTGCACCAGACAATACTAAAGCCGTTGTCTGTGCGGCAAAAGGCAGCACATCGGGCGGCAGGGCTTGCACCCATGCTTTGGCACTCTGGGCTGAAAAAAACAGGCTGTACCCAATACTCCCAGTCCTAAGCTGCTGCACAATAGCTGGCTCTATCTGGGCCACAGGCCGGGCGGCATAAGCCACCTGCCGCGTAACAGTAAAGCCCAAAGCCTGTAACTGGGTGGCAAGACTTACCCCCTGCCCCGCACCCGACAATAGTAAAAGCCGCTCTTGCTCAGGCACAACCATACGCGCAAGCAACGCCTGCAAATCTGCCGCATTGCCGTTAGCACTATAAACCTGCGTAAAGCCTGCCGCCTGCGCACGTTGGGCAGTGCGCGCGCCCACGGCAAAAACGGGTAGGTTTTTGGCAACCATGCCACATGCACACGCAATTGCCTGGCTGCTGGTAAGCACCAAAGCCGTTGGTGGCTTTGCTAAGGGAGGCAGTATATGCGCACTAATTTCTAACGCGGGGGAGGCATAGGCTTGCCAGCCCGCTTTTTGTACCGCCACCAGTGTTTCAGACAGGCCCGGTTCTGGCCGGGTTACCAAAACACCAATGCTTTTATATGGGTGTAAAAGCTGGCTCATGATGCTTGTAGGTGCGCCACAGCACACTTTACAACACGCTTGAGCCAGCGGGGCATGTTAGTTCTCTTCAAAAATATCCGCCGGGCTGTCGGCCCGCAGGCTTTTACCCAACTCATACCCAAGGCGTGCAGCATCGGCAGGCGCACCGCTAACGGCGCGCTTCAGCAAAAACGAGCCATCTTCCCGCGCGACCAAGCCTGTTAGGTGCAATTCTGGCTCGCCACCTGCCACAACGGGAATAAGCTGGGCGTAACCGCCAATAGGGGTACGGCAAGACCCATCAAGCTCGGCCAACAAAGCACGCTCTGCTGTTGCAACAGCACGAGCCTCGTAGTCTTCAATGGCTGAGAGCAGTTCGCGGAGTTCAATATCGTCTTCGCGCACGGTTACGCCCACAATACCTTGGCCTGCGGCGGGCACCATAACGGTAGGGTCAAGCACAATATCGGCCCGCTCTGCCATGCCAAGGCGACGTAGCCCAGCCAGAGCCAGCAATGTGGCATCGCACTGGCGGCCTGCCAGTTTATCGATTCGCGTTTGAACGTTGCCACGCAGCAAACCAAATTTAAGGTCGGGGCGGGCATGCAGCATTTGCGCCTGCCTTCGCACAGATGAGCACCCAACCACAGCACCTTGTGGTAGAGCTGAATACGGGTCATCTGGGTCGGTCTGGGCTAGGTCTGGGCCAAGTATCAGCGCATCACGCGCGTCTTCACGCTTTAGGGTGCAGGCCAGCACAAGGCCGGGGGGCAGTTCTGTCTCAAGGTCTTTAAGGCTATGTACCGCAAAATCTATGCGGCCATCTGCCAAGGCTTCATGAATTTCTTTTGCAAACAGGCCCTTGCCGCCAATTTCAGCCAGCCGTCTGTCTTGCACCTGGTCGCCTGTGGTATTGATCTGGTGCTCCTGAAAAGCCCCCATATCGCGCAATACCGGGCAAAAGCGTGTCAGCATGGTCAGAAACGCACGCGTCTGAACCAGTGCAAGCGGAGACCCACGGGTTCCGACACGGAGGGGCAGATGACGGCGGGTAGAATGCCCGGCTGTCTTTTTCTGGCGTGCCGCCGCTTCCGCCGCAACTTTTTGCAACGCGGGCGAGAGGGCGGGAGAGGAAGGGTAGGCTGAGTCCATAAGATGTGTCTATTACCGGGAATGATAAAAGGACAAGCAGCCATGATGCCCGGCAGGTCTGAAAACTTTGCGCCCCCGGTGGCCATAGTGCCCCGTTACGTGCCATTGCGCACACGCAACGCTTTAGCCTGCCCTTATACAGCATTGCTGCAAAATACGGGAGAGAACACAGTATGATGGCGGTCAGCAGCCAGTTTTCAGGCTTACCCGGCACCCCTCACACCGCCACGCCAGACCCTTTGGCTACAAACCCGACCACCAGCCATGCGCCCCAAACATCTGCAACCAAACCAGAGCAGAAAAGCGGTGTTTACGGGCCTGTGTTAGCCATAGAATCGTCTTGCGATGAAACCGCCTGCGCGATTCTCTCGCCCGATGGCACCTGTTTAGCCCAACGCGTTGTCTCCCAAGATGGCCACGCAGACTTTGGCGGCGTTGTGCCAGAAATTGCCGCCCGTGCCCATTTGGCCCTGCTACCCGGCTTGGTGCAGGCCACCTTGCACGATGCAGGCTTAACCGCAGAGCAAATAGGCTTTGTAGCCGCCAGTACCGGGCCGGGGCTTATTGGCGGGCTTATTGTAGGCGCTGGTTTTGGCAAGGGGCTGGCCTTGGCATTGGGTAAACCCTTTGTGGCCGTAAACCATGTTGAAGCCCACGCCCTAACCGCCCGCTTACCCGGCCTTGTAGCCGGTGGGGCCCCTTTTCCGTATTTACTGCTGCTTGTTTCTGGCGGGCATTGCCAGTGCATTGCCGTTGAAGGCGTTGGCCAATACCGCAAGCTAGGTGGCACCATAGATGACGCCGCAGGTGAGGCATTTGATAAAGTGGCCAAAATGCTAGGCTTAGGGTGGCCCGGTGGCCCAGAGCTTGAAAAACTAGCACAGGAGGGAGACCCCAAAGCCATACCCTTACCCCGCCCCTTGCTAGGCCGCGCGGGGTGTGACTTCTCTTTCTCTGGCCTTAAAACTGCGCTCTCTCAAAAACTAGCGCCTTATGGGCACACGGCCCTACCCCGCCAATTTGCCGCAGACCTTGCCGCCTCTTTCCAGCAAGCGGTGGCAGATGTGGTGGCAGACCGCATAGAGCACGCCCTAAACATGATGCCCGAGGCCCAGCTTTTGGTATGTGCCGGTGGTGTTGCCGCCAACAAAGTGCTACGCGCCCGGTTGGAAGAGGTAGCCGCAGCCCATTCTTTACGTTTTGCCGCCCCGCCCTTACGCCTGTGCACAGACAACGCCGTTATGGTGGGCTGGGCCGCCCTAGAAACCTGCCAAGAGGCAGCCGCCCGTGGCCTACCCCACCCCGATGACAGCACAACCCGCCCCCGCCCCCGTTGGCCATTAGAAGATATGGCCCAACGCTTTACACCCCCACAGGATACGCTTGCATGAACTACCGCCACGCCTACCACGCAGGCAATTTTGCAGACTGCATGAAACACGCCCTGTTGGTTTCTCTGCTAGGCAGTTTTTTGCGCAAGCCCGCCCCTTTTGTGGTGCTAGACACCCACGCAGGCATTGGCCGTTACGACCTGAATAGCCTTGAGGCTGAAAAAACACAGGAATGGCAAAGCGGCATTGGCTTGCTTACGCATGAAGGGCCAGATAGCCCCTTAGCCCCGTGGCTGGAACTGGTAAAAAAAGCTGGCGGGCCGCAAATTTACCCCGGTTCTCCATTACTCAGCGCCCTTATGCTGCGCCCGCAAGATGAGCTGATTTGCTGCGAAAAGCACCCCGAAGATAAACGCACCCTCTATGGTCGCTTTACCCGCATGCCCAATGTTGTGGTGCATGAGCGCGACGGTTACGAGGCCCTGCGCGGCCTACTCCCACCCAAAACAGCCAAACGCGGCTTGGTGCTCATAGACCCCCCTTTTGAAGAACCCGATGAATTTAGCCGGCTGGAGCAAGCCGTACAAACCATACAGGCCCGTTTTCCAACCGGCATTATTGCTATTTGGTACCCTATTAAGCACCGCACGCCTGTACGGGCCTTTTTTACAGCCCTGCAAGATGCTGGTGTGCGCGACATGCTGGCCGCTGAATTACTCATGCAACCCGCAACGGACCCCACAACCCTAAACGGGGCTGGGCTATTGGTCATAAAGCCGCCTTTTGGCTTTGCCGCACAGGCAGAAGCCCAACTGGCACGCCTTAAAACAGTGCTGCACGCGCAAGACTACAGTGTTACGCAAATAAGCCCCGAATAAAAAAGGCCGCCCTTTTAGGCGGCTTTTAATTGGGTACAAAACATAAGCTTATGTTGCAGAAAAAGCGACACAGCACAGGTGTAGTGGCCTTGGTGGCCACTACTTCATGGCATGCCAGATTTGGAGTGCATAACCCTGCACACCAGCTGCTAAAATTTGCACCCCAATGCACAACAGCACCAACGCCGCCATACGGCTGACAATACGTGTGCCCGTAACCCCTAAAAAGGACACCAGTTTTTCTGAACTGGAATAGGTGACCCACACAATAGCCACCACACAAACGGCCGCGAATGTAACGCCTAGCTCATACGGCAAAAAAGGCTGGTCTGGTGGGCAGCCAGACCCCAAGGCAATGGCCACGGCAATAGTACCCGGCCCCACCGTAAAAGGCATAGCCAACGGAAAAAATGCCGAATCTGACCAGTTGGGGGCCATAACGGTTTTACCGCCCTGCAAAGCCTGCTTTTCTTTTTTGGCTTCCATCGTTTCGGGGCTTTGCAGCAAGTTCCAGGCACGCACGGCCACAACCAACCCACCAGCCACACGTAACGCGCTTACGGTAATACCAAAAAAGACCAGTACCTTTCCGCCCAACCAGACAGAAATCAGAATGATCATGAACGAGTAAAAGGCAACAAGCCTGCTTAGCGCCAGAATTTCGCGCTGGGAGCGGCCCGCTGTTGCCTGCGCAAAAATAAGAGAGGCCCCAAAGGGGTTAACAATGGAAAACAGCGCCGGAAATGCCAACAAAAAAGCCACTGTGGCAGAAGAGATGGCGCTACCTTGCAAAAACGAGAGCGTAAACGGCACGGAATAACCCCAAACCCGACCACCAAGGCCCGCGCTTAACAGGCCCCTGCGTGCATTGCCTACAACGCAGGAACAGAAGGCTCTGCGTTGCCGTCCTTATACGTAGCAACAAAACGCGATGCCAGAGCAATATCTTCTGCCGGATAACAGAAATTCAAATCTCCGTTTTCATCCAGCGGCCATACATTAAGGCCAATATCATCATAAATACGCAAAAACGGTGTACCCACTTGCCAGAACACAGGCTTTAAACCGTCTTGGCAGGCTAGGTCTCGCAGGCGCCATATCGCTGAAACACTGTCATCTTCAGCACCGGCGGGGTCTCCCAACCCAACTAAAAACGCACCCCTGTAACATATGGGTATAACAGCCTCTCCGCCCTCACCCGTTACGTATCCATCGGGGGAGATATTAGGCAGGGCTGGCATAGCGTGGTCTAGGGTTTGGTAGTGCTGCCACGCAGCATTGTCCCACGGTTTTACCTTTATGCGGCCCGGCAACATAAGGCGGCCAATAACCAAAAGAGCTAACACCACAGACAAAGCAACCGTCCAGCGCACAGCGCCGGAATAAGGCAGCACAAACACCATTTCCCACCAGCTTCCACCTGCATGGCGAGAGGCCAGCGCAATAACGCAGCCAAACAACAGCAACAGGCACAGTAAAGTGGGGGTAGAAAGTGGCTCGCTCAACAACCGGGCCCGCCGGTAATAGCAAGAGCGGAAAGGCGCTATCAAAAAAGCAGACAAGCCCAGCATAACCGGCACAAACACAGTATTACCACGCAAGAAGGTAATAACTGCGGCCAGCACCAACAGCCCCAGTGTTGCCCGCCATGCCAGTGTTACGCGTTGAGAAAGGCCAATAGCCAGCCCAATAAGCCCCACCCCCATAAGAGAGAGCAGATACGTGCTAATAGCGCTAGACCACGCAACCAAGGGGCCAGAAACAACGGCAAATTTGGCTACCGGGTCTAGCAGCACAAGGCAGATCAACATAATGCCACATAAAGACACGGTGCCCGTTGCGACAGCGACCGAAAACCCGGCCTCGCTCTCGCGCACTAATTGGCTCGGCCTGACGCGGCGCGGCTTTTGGGCCTGTTGCTGTTTTTTGGCTGCCAAGGCGTCATCTCCGCGCAAAAACAGCTCGTGCGCGGCAAACATAACCCCCGCCATAAATAGCGGAATAATGTAGTAAAACAGCCTAAAAATAAGCACCACACCCATAATTTGGGGCGCGGGCATATAAGGTGAAAGCGCCAACAACATGGCCCCGTCAAACACCCCAAGGCCACCGGGCACACTTGCCACCAGCCCTGCCGTGTAAGAGGCAATGTAAATTGCTAGAAAAGACCCGTAATCTATGTGTGCGCCAGGCGGCAGCAGCACAAAGGCAATAGCTGCCGTTGCTGCAACATCTGCTGCCGCAACAACCGTTTGCAGCACCGCCATAAGGGGCGATGGCAGGTCTATTGTCCAGCGTTTAAAGGTAAAGGTACGCACCTTAAAGGCCAGCCCAATATAGGCCAGCACGCAGGCCCATAGCAGTATGCCAATACCCGCCAACACAACACCGGGTATATGGCTACCCGCCATAGGGATAACTGATGGCTCCCACACCAGCACGCCGCCAATAAGCACGGCGGCACCCAACAGGTAGGTAGCAGAGCAAAAGGCAATAATCTGGGCAATACAAAAAGAGCTAACGCCCCAGTTACGGTACAGCCTGTACCGCACCGCAGCGCCAGAAACCGCAGAAAACCCTAAATTGTGCGACAATACATAAGAGCAAAACGCAGCAAACGCCGTGCGCTTAAAAGACAGGTGGCCATAGCCCACCTGCCTAACCGCCAACCGGTCGTAAAACGACAAAACAAAATAAGACAGAAAGGTACACGCCACCCCTAAAGCAAGCTGCTTGGTGGGTATGGCTTTTATGGCCTGCTTAATTTCTGCCAGCCGTAGGTGCCGCAACTCGTGCTGCACCACAACAATAGCGGCCACCATAAGCAACAGGCCCAGTAGGTGCGGCAGGTGTTTAAGCCACCGCTTACACCCCTGCGGCTTGGGCACTTGCCCCTGCCGTGTGTCCTGCCCGTTTTCTACCATGCCAACCTTAACCTGTTTCAGTGCTGCTCACGCAAAAGGGCTGCCTCTATCAAGGCTACGGTTTCTGCCACGCCGTACAACGCAACAAACCCCCCAAAACGTGGGCCTTCTTTCTGGCCAAGCAAGACTTCGTACAGGCAGCCAAACCAGCTTCTAAGCGGTTCAAACTCGTGGCGCTTACCAATTTCAAAAACCAAATTCTGTAAAGTAGAGGCATCTGCTGCCTCCCCTTCATAACCACGCAGCGCTTCGGCTAGGTCAACCAAGGCTGTGCGCTCTTTTTCGCTTGGCGCACGGAAGGTTTTGGCCGGGCGTACAAAATCTGCGTAGTAAGCAATGGCATGCTTAACCAAGCCCGCCAGCATAGGGTGGCTTTCAGGCGATACGGTGGCATCGTAGCGGCGTATAAAGCCCCACAGCACCTCTGGTGTTTCAGCATTGGCAACGCTGGCCAAGTTCAGCAACATGCCAAAAGAAACTGGAGACCCTGCATCTGCGGCAATGTCGCCCCCATTAATAAACCATGCGGGGTTAGCGCGTAGGTCGTTGCCTTTGGGGTCTTGCGCCTGAAGCTGTTTGGCTTTTTCAACGTGGGCCAAATAGTCATCTGCCGTTTTGGGAATAACGTCAAAATAAAGCCGTTTTGCGCGCTGGGGCTGGTTGAACATAAACTGCCCAAGGCTTTCCTGCGGCGCGTAACGCAGCCATTCCTCAACCGACAGGCCGTTACCTTTTGACTTAGAAATTTTCTGGCCCTGCTCGTCCAAAAACAGCTCGTAGGTCAGACCAGAGGGTGGTTCACCGCCCAGAATACGGCAAATTTTGCCAGACAGGCGCACACTATCAATCAGGTCTTTGCCTGACATTTCATAGTCAACACCCAACGCATACCAACGCATGGCCCAGTCGGCTTTCCACTGCATTTTTGCGTGGCCACCGGTTACAGGTGTTTCAAACACCTCCCCCGTTGCAGGGTCTGTCCAGCGTACAGTGCCAGCTACAGGGTCTACGGCATCCATTTTCACCTGCATGACCTCACCCGTGCGCGGGTGCAGCGGCAATACGGGGGAATAGGTTGCCCGGCGGTCTGGCCCTAATGTTGGGGCAATAACATTTACAACGTCTTCATGCACTTCAAGCACGCGCTTCAATGCGGCATCAAAGCGCCCGCCAGTATAATACGCAGTAGAAGAGGCAAATTCGTAATCAAAGCCAAAGCTGTCTAAAAAGCTGCACAGGCGGGCATTATTGTGTGCTGCAAACGAGTCGTGGGTGCCAAAGGGGTCTGGCACACGAGACAGCGGCTGACCGATAAATTTTTCCAGCATATCGCGGTTGGGCACATTGTCTGGCACCTTACGCAATGCGTCCATATCATCAGAAAACGCCAGCAGGCGTGAGGGGCGGCCAGTAAGGGCGGTGTAAGCCTGCCGCACCCAAGACGTGCGGGCAACCTCGCCAAACGTGCCAATATGCGGCAGGCCAGAGGGGCCGTAGCCTGTCTCTAGCAGTGCGGGGCGCGCATCATCGGTGGCACCCGCTTTGGCCGTGCGGGCCTCTACATGAGTGGCAAGTTTGCGCGCCTCCTCAAAAGGCCAGGCGCGCGGAAGGGTGGGTTCGGGTGCTGTACGGCTATCTGACATGGGGCGGAAGCTATGAACTGCACCGCACTTGGTCAATCTAAAAACAGCGTAAAACCCTTCCGCCTGATATTTTTCAGACCATTGACCCGTTTTAAGGGGCAGCCCATGCTACTGCCAAAGCACACGTTACCCCTTTTGGGTGTTGCTGAAAGGACAGTTTTTCATGCGCCGTACCGCCGCCCTTCTTTTGATTGGCAACGAAATTCTCTCTGGCCGCACACGAGACGACAATATTCAATATCTGGCCACCCGCCTTGGCGAGCTCGGTATACCCTTGCATGAAATTCGGGTTATTCCAGATATTCGCGAAACTATTGTGGCCAATGTCACAGACCTACGCGCCCGCTTTGATGAAGTGTTTACCACAGGCGGTATTGGCCCCACGCACGACGATATAACCGCTCCCTGCGTTGCCGAAGCCTTTGGTGTTGCGTGGGAATTTCACCCCGCCACGTACGACATGCTCAAAGAACAGTTTGGGGCAGACTTCAACCCAGCCCGCCAGCGCATGGCCAAGCTGCCACGCGGGGCCACCCCCATACCCAACCCTGTTTCTCGTGCACCGGGTTTTTCTATTGGCAATGTGCACGTTATGGCGGGCGTACCCCGCATTATGCGCGCCATGTTTGAAGAGCTGGCCCCTACTCTTAAACAGGGTGCCCCCGTATTTTCACGCACATGGCACACACTCAACCTATTTGAGGGCACCATTGCTGATGGGCTGGAAGCCATTCAAAACACCTACCCCCAGCTAGATCTTGGGTCTTACCCTTTCCACCGTGAAGATGGCAGGCGCGGCGTGGCCCTTGTGGCCAAAGGGCAGGACAAAGAGGCAGTCGAACAAGCCGCCCACGCCATTTATACGCTGCTCAAAGAAAAAGGCGGCGCCCCCCTTGAAGGAGAGCCACCGCCCTGAGCGCCTAAGGCCTTAAAAGCCTGACCTGTTACAAATCAGGTCAGGTTATCGCGCCCCATTGCCAAGAATTTCTCCCGGCGGAGTTCTTTCAAGCGAGCGGGCGCTAAAGGCAGCAGAGCCTTCAGTTCCTCCGCCAGCACTTTATGCACAGACGCAAGCGCGCTTTGCGGGTCACGCTGCGCACCGCCAACTGGCTCACTAATAATACGGTCTACCAAGCCCAAACGGTGCAGGTCTTGGGCGGTAAGGCGCAAGGTTTCTGCTGCTGTGCTGGCCTGTTTGGGGTCACGCCACAAAATAGACGCACACGCTTCGGGTGAGATCACGGAGTAGATTGCGTGCTCAAGCATAAGTACGCGGTCACCCGCACCAAGCGCCACAGCGCCGCCAGACCCACCTTCACCAATAACAGTCGCAATTAAGGGTACCGGGGCTTCAAGGCAGACCTCAATAGAGCGGGCAATGGCTTCGGCCTGCCCGCGCTCTTCTGCATCAATACCCGGCCACGCGCCTGCTGTGTCAATAAAGGTGAGGATAGGCAGCTTAAAACGGCCAGCCAGCTTCACCAGACGCTGCGCTTTGCGGTAGCCTTCGGGGCGCGCCATGCCAAAGTTATGCGCCAGACGCGTTTCAAGGTCAGAACCGCGCTCTGTGCCAATAACCACCACAGGTGTGCCATCAAAGCGGCCAATACCGCCAATAATAGCTTTATCATCAGCATAGAGCCTGTCACCCGCAAGAGGGGTGAACTCGGTCAGCAGGGTGCTGATATAGTCCTGCGTGTGGGGGCGCTGAGCATGCCGCGCAACCTGTACCTTCTGCCAAGGCGTAAGCTTGGCATAAATGGTGCGCAGGTGCTTTTCCGCCTTATCCTGAAGGCGGGCGGTCTCTTCTGCAATATTGACCCCGTGCGGGTCGGTCATTTGCCGCAGTTCGTCGATCTTGTTCTCAAGTTCGGCGACGGGCTTTTCGAAATCCAGGAACTGACGCATGGCCAAAGCGGATAGCACAGTCACACATAAAACCAAGAGACTTCGTGCATCTCAAATGCAGATATCAGGCGCTTAGCCTGTTTTTTGCGCTGTTTTGTCTGGCTGTGTGGCGAGGGGGTGATAGGCTTCCACCGCCTGTTTCAGCCGTTCTGTCTGCACGTGGGTGTAAATCTGGGTTGTGGCGATATCTGCATGGCCCAGCAGCATTTGCAGGGCGCGCAGGTCGGCCCCATGCGCCAATAAATGCGTAGCAAAAGAGTGCCGTAAAACATGCGGAGACAAACGCTGCGGGTCGAGTCCCGCACGCAACCCCACTTCATGCAAAATTTTATCAAAGGCTTGGCGGGTTAAAGCCCGTTTGGCGTCCCGCCCCGGAAACAGCCATGGGCTTTCGCGCCATGCATCACACGCATAAAGGGCCAAGGCAGCTTCACGCGCGCTTTCAGAAATAGGCACCAGTCGCTCCCGCCCCCCTTTACCGCGAATCAGGAGCATGGGTTTATCTGCCCGCAGGGCTTCACGCGGTAGAGTCAGCAACTCCGTAATACGCAGGCCAGAAGCATAAAGCAGTTCAAGCGCTGCACGGGCCACCAGCGCCCTACGCTTTTGGGCAATACTCGCCCCTTCTGGGGCGCTACAGGCTTCTAGCAACGCCACCACTTCGGATTCGGATAAAAAATGCGGCAGCGTTGCTTCAGGCCGGGGGGCATCTAGGTTTGCGGCCGGGTTGTCTTTTCTTACCCCTTCACGCAGCAAAAAAAGATAGAACTGCTTTAAGCATGAAAGCCTGCGGGCCACCGTACGGCGGCTTTGGCCATCTAGGCTTAAATCTGCCAACCACGCGGCCAGTTCCTCTGCTTTGGCATAGACAGGCAACACGCCCTGCGCTGCCAAAAATGCCGTGCAGGACTCCAGATCAGCACTATAGGCTAAAAGCGTGTTAGGCGATGCCGCGCGCTCTGCCGCCAGCATCTCCAAAAACAGTTCAACCTCGTGCCCTACAGCCATTAATGCGCCGCGGGGGCCGGCGTAACGGGCGCTCCCTGCGGTGCAGGGCTAAGCGGGGTTACAAGGGGGGCTGGCGGGGGCGGGGGCACAGGTGTGGTTGGGGCCTGCACAGCCTGCTGCGGGGCTTGCAGCGGTATATCACGGTGCACAGGCTGTGGCACCGGCGCATGGCCAGACAGACCAAGAGACGCAATACCGCCTACAAAAGCAATGCAAACCACCGCGACAATAACAAGAACCATGCGGCTCATACTTTAAGCTCCCTGCTAACAGAGGTAGATGTGTTCTTTCTGCTCTATGGTAAGCTGCGGTTCATGTCATCACGTATCTCGTCACCTTCCTCCGACACGGCGGACCCCCCGCCCATTCCCCTCGACCTTGAAAGGGTAGGCCGCCGCCATAGTGGCGGGCTTATTCCCTCAGGGCGCACCATTGTTCTTGTAGGCCTTATGGGCGCGGGCAAGACCACCATTGGCCGCAGGCTGGCAGTACGCCTTGGCCTGCCCTTTGTTGATGCCGATGTGGAAATAGAACGCGCCGCTGGCTGCTCTATTGCTGATGTGTTCCGACTCTACGGCGAACCTGCCTTCCGAGATGGCGAGCGGCGCGTTATCCGCCGCCTGCTTGAAGGCCCCCCAATGGTACTGGCCACTGGCGGCGGTGCCTTTATGGATGCCAGCACCCGCGCTTTAGTGCGCGAGCGGGCTATTTCCATCTGGCTACGTTGCCCCCTGCCCGTGCTTTTGCGGCGCGTGCAAGGGCGCAGCCACCGCCCCCTTTTAAACGAGGCCTCCCCGCGGGATGTGCTGGCGCGCCTTATGACGATACGCCACCCCTTCTACGCCGAAGCCGATATTGTTGTTGATTGTGGAGAGCACAACGTGGACTACAGCACGACGCGCGTTATTGAAGCCCTAGCCCTTTCCCGCAGGCCAGTGCAGCTACCCATTACCCTTAGCAACGCACGGTATGATGTGGTTATTGGCACTGGCCTTATCAGCCGCGCGGGTGCTCTTCTGGCCCCGCTTCTGCCACAGAAAAACGTTGTCATCATCACAGATGAAAACGTTGCGGCACGACACCTCCCCAAACTGCACGATTCGCTCTCAGAGACCAACATCACCTTCCGTACACTCGTGGTGAAGCCGGGCGAGCACTCCAAAAGTTTTGCAACCTATGAAAGGTTGGTTAACGACATTCTGGAAAGTGGTGTTGAGCGCAAAACCACCATTATTGCCTTTGGTGGCGGCGTAGTCGGCGATCTTGCTGGCTTTATTGCCGCATCAACCCTGCGCGGCCTGCCATTTGTGCAAATTCCCACCACTCTGCTGTCTCAGGTCGATTCCTCAGTTGGCGGCAAAACGGGCATTAACACACGCTGGGGCAAAAACCTTGTTGGCGCCTTTCATCAACCGCTTTGCGTACTTGC
The DNA here is from genome assembly GCF_000963965.1 of Acetobacter orientalis. GTDB lineage: Bacteria > Pseudomonadota > Alphaproteobacteria > Acetobacterales > Acetobacteraceae > Acetobacter > Acetobacter orientalis. The sequence goes on along the minus strand of NZ_BAMX01000009.1, from coordinate 1,854 downwards.
TGATACAGCCGCCCTTGCCACCCTCCCCTGGCGCGAACTGGTTGCAGGCTACGCTGAAATTGTGAAGTCCGGCCTAATTGGTGACCCCGCACTTTTTGAATGGTGCGAGAAAAACGGTGCCGCCGTACTAGACGGAGACCCAGAGGCACAAATTGAAGCCGTACGGCAAGCCTGCGCCTTTAAAGCCTGTGTCGTTGCCGCAGATGAGCGTGAACAACAAAGTAGTAATGGTCGCGCCCTGCTCAATTTAGGGCACACGTTTGGCCACGCCCTTGAGGCCGAGTTGGGCTACGATGGCCGCCTCTTACATGGTGAGGCTGTGGCCATAGGCCTTAACCTTGCCTTTGCTCTTTCTGTACGGTTGGGCCTATGCCCCCAAACCGACCTAGACCGAGTCACGGCGCATTTAACCCGCCTTAAAATGCCCACACATATTCGTGACCTCGCCCATACTTTCAGCGCCAAAGGCCTGATGGCCCACATGCAGCGCGACAAAAAAATGCAAGATGGCAAGCTGTCTTTCGTGCTCACGCACGGCATTGGTCAGGCCTTCACAACCCGTGATGTTCCACCAGAAGCAGTGCAAGACGTGTTGCTGGCCGATGGGTGCCAACCCTAAATTCATTGCATTTACAACACACTACGTTGCACAGACGTTGCAGCGCCCTAATTTAGCCGTATTTACGCAAGAGATGGGGCGCTGCATTGGCTAGATACTCTCTCCTTAACAAGTCGTGGCCGCCCGAATACTACACAATACTGCAACAGCGCATCGCCTCACCGCTATAAACTGTTGCAAATACACCACGGTCACTCCGCCTAATCGCACCCAATGCACAGGTTATGGTTTCTCTGAGGGAACCTCTCGTTTTATACGGCTTTAGGCATCTTGCTGGCTTTGATCGCTAAATGGTTAACGACACAGTCGAACAGATGAAATATTGAGGGCAGAAACATGCGTCTCCGTACCGCGTTACTTGCGACAACACTAATGGCAGCGGCTCCGGCGGCCGCATTTGCAACCACAATCACAGGCCCCTACGTTGACCTAGGTGGTGGTTACAATCTGGTTCAGAACCAACACGCCCACACTTCCGGCTTTGGTGGTGGCGCGTCTTCCAACGAAAACGTAACGTCTTCTCAGTTCCGTCACGGCACAGGCTTTACTGGCTTTGGTGCATTTGGCTGGGGCTTTGGCAATGGCCTGCGCGCTGAGGTTGAAGGGGTTTATAACTACTCCAACATCAACCATCAGGGTGGCACATCTGTACCAGGCCGTACCCGTGGTAGCGACCAGTCTTACGGCGGCTTTATCAACGTACTGTACGATATCGACCTGAAACAGTTCGGTATTGATGCGCCTGTTACACCGTTTGTTGGCGTTGGTGCAGGTTACCTGTGGCAGCATTATAACCCCACAACTACAACCTACAACAATGTTAACACTAGCCGCCTTGGCGGTACAAATGGTGGCTTTGCTTATCAGGGTATTGTTGGTGCCGCTTACGACACGGGCATTCCCGGCTTCCAGATTACGACAGAATACCGCATGATCGGCCAGCCCGGCTCTTTCACTGACGGTTCTTTCACATCTACAGCCAACTATGCAAACGGTGCTAAAGGGCGTGGCAACACCAACTTTGACCACCGCTTTAACCACCAGTTCATTCTGGGTCTGCGCTATGCGTTTGACACAGCACCACCACCACCACCACCAGCACCTGTTGTCGCAGCACCCGCTCCGCTGCCAGCACGCTCTTACCTCGTGTTCTTCGATTGGGATAAATCTGTCCTGAGCGCACGTGCACGCCAGATCGTTGCTGAAGCTGCACAGGCTTCTACCCACGTTCAGAC
>NZ_BAMX01000010.1 GCF_000963965.1 Acetobacter orientalis | reverse complement strand
TGCTCAACTGAAAAATTGCGCATGTCAGACGGGTAGGTCACCCGATCTAGCGCAGGAAAACGGCCAAGGGTCGGGATAGAGGGGGGCGCAGTTTGCGGGGCCACGGGGTTGGAAGCTATGGCAGAGAGTGTTGCTGCTTTTTTAGAAGAAGAGCTGTCCATGCGATCGTTTCCATCTTTTTGCTTGCAGCAGAGCGCTTTCCAACAAAAGCCGTAAGCTGGGGAGCGGTGCTTTTATGCGTGTCTTACGTCGCGCTACATGTCTGCGGACATCGCGAACTGTCATTTTGGTTTAATGTTTCTTCCATTAAAGCAAGGGTTGTGATTAAACTAAGTCGTGATTGTGTTTTTTTTGTCACACAACAGTAAAAACACTTGAGCTTGACAAACAGTGCGACCTATATGCACGCCAACAGTTCCTTAATGCGTGACTGTGCGCCGTGCCCTTGCGGCTGCCATAAAAGTGGCGGGCTAAACCGGTATGGTTGGCATGATCACGTTTTTTGACACAAAAGTCTTATCCAGTCTTTAAGATACGGGCGTTAGAGTTAAAACGCCGGAGCGGGGGTTTATGGCCGTACCGATAATGCAGGCCGTCAGGGTCGGCAAATATGTCGTCACACAGCACATCAAAAAGCGGAAGCGCTACCCGCTTGTGCTGATGCTTGAGCCGCTTTTCCGTTGTAACTTGGCATGTGCCGGGTGCGGTAAAATTGACTATCCAGCAGCTATTCTGAACCAGCGTATGACGGTGCAGGAATGCTTGGATGCAGATGCAGAAGCAGGCGCACCCGTTATTGCTGTGGCCGGTGGCGAGCCCTTGCTGCACAAAGAAATGCCAGAGATTATCCGAGGTCTTATTGCCCGGAAAAAGTACGTCTATCTGTGCACCAATGCGCTGTTGCTTGAAAAGAAGATGGATGAGTACGAACCCTCTCCGTTCTTCTCATGGGATGTGCATTTGGATGGTGATAAGTCCATGCACGACTCCTCTGTCTGCCAAGACGGGGTCTATGAGCGTGCGGTAGCGGCTATTAAAAAAGCTAAAGCCCGTGGCTTCCGTTTGTCTATTAACTGCACCCTGTTTGACGGCGCAGACCCCAAGCGCGTTGCCTCCTTCTTTGATGAAGTGATGGCAATGGGTGTTGACGGTATTATGACCGCACCGGGCTATGCTTACGAACGTGCGCCTGATCAGGAACACTTCCTGAACCGCCAGAAAACTAAGCAACTGTTCCGTGACATTTTCCGCCTTGGTAAAGGCAAAAAATGGCGCTTTACGCAGTCTCCTTTGTTCCTGAACTTCTTGGCTGGTAACGAGCAGTACCATTGCACACCATGGGGCAAACCCCTGCGTAACGTGTTTGGTTGGCAGCGCCCCTGCTACCTGCTGGGTGAAGGCTACGCCAAGTCTTTCAAAGAACTGATGGACGACACCAAGTGGGACGATTACGGCACTGGTAACTACGAAAAATGCGCTGACTGCATGGTGCATTCTGGTTACGAATCTACCGCCGTTATGGATGCTGTGCGCCGCCCATGGCACATTGCCAAGGTTGCGTTGTTCGGGCCTGAAACCGAAAAACCAATGGCACCTGAAATCTCTCTCGCTAACCAGCGCCCTGCACAATATGTGTTTGCGCAGCAGGTTGAAGAGCAGATGGCTGATATTGCTGCCCGCAAGCCTGCTAAGGCCCCTCGGGTTAAGGTTATTCGGACAGAAGCCAAAGCTGAGACCGCTGAACCGGTTGAGGCAACAGCGGCAGACTAAGCCTTTAGGCTTTGCGACTCGCGCTTATAAAAAAGCGGCTCCTGCATAGGGGCCGCTTTTTTTGTACCGTGCGAAAGAAAGAGGGCTAATTTAGTCTGTTTTTTGGTCTGGCAGATATTCGGTGCCTGCATGTGCAGGTTGGGCATTAAATGGGGTTACAAACCCGGTACGGCGTTTTGTGCAGAGAATATAATAGTCTGGTTGCTGGTTATAGGCGGCCGCTTGCCGTAACGTGTTGTGTCAATTCTCCGTCTTGCAGGGCATTTGCTTTTTCATGACCGCTTCTATTCTCGTTATTTTCCTCCTTATTTTTCTCAACGCCATTTTCGCTATGGGTGAATTGGCGCTGATTTCGGTCAGAACACCGCGTCTGGCTATTTTGCGCGAGCAAGGGCTGCGGGGGGCAGACCGCGCCATGCGGCTGGCAGAAGACCCACAGATTTTTCTACCCACCGTGCAAGTGGGCATGACCCTTGTTTCTATTTTGGAAGGTACGTTTGGCGGGGTGCAAATTGAAGCGCACCTTACCCCCATGCTGGAAAAAATAGACCTGCTACGGCCCGTGGCCGGGCAAGTGTCTATGGTGCTGGTGGTGCTTATTATAACCGCACTTATGCTTGTGTTAGGTGAGCTGGTGCCCAAACAGCTTGCCTTGCGCCAACCAGAAATTATGGCGGCCCGTTTGGCACTGCCCTTAGAAGTGCTGGCTAATATTACACGGCCTATTGTGTGGGTACTACGCCAGTCTTCTAACCTTGTGCTTAGGCTTATGGGGGCGGGCGATGCAGTAAGCCAAACCCTGACAGAAGAAGAACTAAAAGCCTATATTGCCGAAGGTGCGCGCACAGGGGTGCTTGAACATGAAGAGCGCACCATGATTGAGCGCCTGTTACGCCTGGCAGATAGGCCGGTACGTGCCATTATGACCCCGCGTAACGAGTTGTATTGGATAGACCGCCACGCCGGGCGTGAGGCCCTTATTAAAGCCCTTAAGCAAACCACTTACGCCCGCATTGTGGTGTGTGAAGGGGGGGTAGATAACCCGGTTGGGGTTGTGCTGGCCAAAGATATGCTCGACCGTACGCTTGATGGTATGCCTGTTTCTATAGAAGCAGGGCTGCGCCAGATGGTTGTGGTGCCAGACAGCATTTCTGCCTTTGATATGCTGGAGCGTATGCGCAGTATTTCTTTAGGGGTGGCCTTTGTGTTTGATGAGTACGGCTCTTTTGAGGGTATCGTAACCGCTTCTGACCTGTTTGACGCCATTGTGGGAGAAGGCAACCACGAGGCACAACAAACCACCAACGATCCACGCGAAGCCGCACAAGACGATGTGTTGCTGCTAGACGGCACAGATTCAGCCGATGAAGTGAAAGACCGTTTGGGTCTAAAAGCCCTGCCAGATGAAGGCAGCTACCACACACTGGGCGGTTTGGTACTTGCCTTGCTTAGGCGTGTGCCTGCGGTGGGTGACAAAGTTGCCTATTCTGGTTGGTTGTTTGAAGTGGTTGATATGGAAGGTCGCCGCGTATCACGCGTACGGGCCAGCCGCCAAATTCTGGCCGAAAACTAAAGCAACAGGTAAAGGGTGAGCGCCCTTTGCTTGTGCCGCTGGGGGAGGCCGGATTTAAAGCCCCAGCCCCCCAAGTGCGCTCAAGCCTTAACTTGTATACTGCAGTAGTACAGCGCTGGCGCATAACGCTGGGTGTTGGGTTACGAGAAAACTCAGTCGTCTCTTGTTTTGTGATAGTTGCTGATTGGCGCTGAGTTCTCTTAGGCGCCGTTTCAAAAATCACTCTGCCGGGGCTGGCGTGTGGCTTCTAACCAGCACACACTGCCATCTTGCTCCGTAAAGTATCACCGTGACTGTAAAGCTCCTTTTCAGGCGTAAAAACGTATAACCAGACCTAAATTTTGAGCGTCTTAAACAGTCTTTCGTTTTTACTGCGTGCAAGCAGGAGCCGGGAGTGCTTAGCCCTGTGTCTGTGTCTGTGTCTGTGTCTGTGAAAGCGGGGGCGGGGCGAGAGGAGCGGCTGGCGGCCAGAAGGCTGCGGCAATATCGTTTTGAATGTGGTGTATCTGGGTCTGAATCCACTGCATATATTCGTGCAGGCCGCGCACAATCATATCCTGTGCGGTTTGTTCTTGCAGGGTAACACGCAGCTCTGCCGCGCGCTCTTGTACAGGAATACACTGCCTGCGCAGGCTTTTATGGGCGGCCAGCATGGCGAGCAAAGCGTCAAACGTGCTGAGGCTGGTGGCGAGAGAGCGTGGAAAGCCCTCATTTTTGAGCAAAAACCCCACCACATTTTCTGGCGTAGTCGTAACGGGCTGCAAGCGGCGGAAGGCGTGGTACGCGGCGGCAGAGCGTAAAACAGAGGCCCACTGGCTACTATCTAGGTCTGAGCCTGCTTTTTCTCCGTGCGGTAAAAGCGTGTGGTAGCGAATGTCTATAAGGCGGGTAATCTGGTCGCTGCGTTCAAGCTGTTTACCAAGCATGTAAAACAACCATGCTTGGTCACGGTAGAGGGTACCCTCGGTAATACCGTAATGGGTTTGGCATTCCTGCTTTAAGCGGTTGCAAATGTTGGAAAGGCTATCAAGCCGAATATCAGCAAACTGCAGGTCAAGCATCCAGCGGGTAAACATGTTGAGGTGTGCCCACATTTCTGTAGAAATAAGGGGCCGTACAGAGCGGGCATTTTCACGCACGGCGTGGGCCATGGCTTTTATGGAGTTAGGGTTGGCTTGCTCGGTAATATAAAAGGCCAGCACATCTGCTTCGGTCGCTTTTGTGTGCAGGGCGTAAAACGCTACCTCATCAGAGTTTATCTGAATAATGGAGTCCCACCCTGTTTGGCCGTCTGGCCCGCGCACAAAAGCTTCGGTGACCTCCATCAGGCGGGCAAGGTTTTCAATGCGCTCCATATAGCGGGCCAGCCACAGCATGCTTTCAGCATAGCGTGAGAGCAGGCCGTTTAGCCCCGGCAGCACACCACAGGAGGAGGTTGATGCGTTTATCATGATGCCAGCACCCATGTATCTTTTGAGCCACCGCCCTGTGAGGAATTAACAACCAAAGACCCTTTGCGCAGGGCCACCCGAGAAAGCCCACCGGGCAAAACCCAAGTTGAGCGGCCTGTTACGGCAAAGGGGCGTAGGTCAACGTGGCGCGCTTCAATGCCGTCTGGGCATAATGTGGGCGAGACAGAGAGGTTAATAACGGGCTGGCTAATGTAATTGCTGGGGTTGGCTACCAACAGGGTACGGAAGGCCTCTAGCTCTGCTTTGGTGGCTTGGGGGCCAATAATAAGCCCATACCCACCAGACTCGCCCACGGGTTTAATAACCAGCTTGTCCATATTGGCCAGTGTGTAAGCCAAGCCTTCTGGCTCGGCACAAATATGGGTTTGTACGCTCCCTAATATGGGGTCTTGGTTGAGGTAGTAGCGTATAATGCGTGGCATATAGGCATAAATGGCTTTGTCATCTGCCACCCCGGTGCCGAGTGCGTTGGCAATGGTCACGTTGCCGCGGCGGTAAGCCTCTACCAAACCCGGTACGCCAAGCATGCTTGTTGGGTTAAAGACCTGCGGGTCTAAAAAATCGTCATTTAGGCGGCGGTATATGGCGTGCACGGGGCGTAGGCCCATAACGGTGCGCATATAAACGCGGTGGTTTTCAACTAGCAGGTCTTTGCCTTCTACCAAGGGTATGCCCATTTCTCGGGCTAAAAATACATGTTCAAAATAGGCTGAGTTAAAAATACCCGGTGAGAGCAGCACAACTTGTGGGTCTGTTACGCCGTGGGGAGAGACCTCGCACAGGCTTTGATGCAGTTTTAGGCCGTACTCATCAACCGAGCGTAGGGGCAGGGCAGAGGCAAGGTCTGGCATAAGGCGCAGCATCATGTGCCGGTTTTCAATAACGTAAGACACACCGGAGGGAGTGCGGGCGTTATCTTCCAGCACAAGAAAACGACCGCTTTGGTCACGGATGAGGTCTGTGCCATTGATATGCACATACACACCGCCGGGCACCTTTAACCCGACCATTGCTTGGCAATAATTAGGGTTACTCAGCACCAACTCTGCTGGTACGATACCATCGCGCAAAATGGCGCGGTCGTGGTAAATATCGTACAAAAAGAGGTTAAGGGCTGCCACACGTTGTTGTACGCCCGCCTCAATATGTGCCCATTCTTTGGCGGTAATAACGCGGGGCAAAATATCAAACGGTAAAATGCGGTCTATGGCTTTGCTGTCTGAATAGACGGTAAATGTAATGCCCGCTTTGTAAAGCTGTGCCTCAGCCGATGCCGCCCTGTGGCGTAGCTCTTCCAAACTATACCCATCTATGCGGTGCAAAATATCTTGCAGGGCTGGGGGGGCTGGTTCTTTGCGGTTTAGGAGTTCGCAAAAAAAATCAGGTATCTGGTAAGGCGCAAACAGGCCGGGCATGTGCAGGGGGGCGGTTGTGGTTGTGTGGGTCATCCCTTGCTCCCGGGTTTTGGCATCTTTAACGGCGTAGTGTGTAAAAGGTGCCCAAACCGACTGCTGTTGTTTCGTTACGAATAAGCACTAACGGAGCAAGAAAATACCACTTTGCCAAGCGGGAAAACGGCAGTTCGTTATTTTTTCGGAATTAATTTCATAAGGGCTTTCTTCTGTGCGGCTTATGCTGTTACCGTAACGGCGCTCGCACACCCTAAGGCATGTGCCGGGCCATAGATGTAGCCCCCTTTATGGTGTGGGGCTGCCAGATAAAGGGGCACAGGCGCTACACACCATGAGTTCATATGTCTTGCTGCGTCACCATACCTGTTACCGTTATGACCGCCCGGTATCGCTTGGCCCGCAGACAATTCGCCTAAAGCCTATGGCAGTGGCGCAGCCTTATATCCAGACCTATGCCCTCCATATTGCCCCCCCTTATACCACCCAGACATGGCAGCACGATGTGCACGGTAATACGGTTGCGCAGGTTATTTTTGATGAGCGTGTGACCTTTTTTGATATTACCATAGAACTTGAGGCCGACCTTACACCGCGCGACCCCTTTGCATTTGACCTGCACACAGATGCAACTGTTTGGCAGCAGCCCGAGTTTGGGCAAAAGAGTAAGGCCATGGTGCAGCCCTTTTATGTGCATGCCCCAGCCAATACGCCGCTACATTTATACCAAGATGCCTGCCATGCCGGGGCTAGGTGCGAGCGCTTTCTTGCACACTGGCTGCCTAAAGCCCCCACGCAAACCGTGGCTATGCTGGTGGCGTTAAATAAAGCTGTAGCTGCGCATGTTGGTTACCAACTACGCATGGAGCCGGGGGTTTGGAGCCCGGAAGAAACTCTGGCCAAGCAAAGTGGCTCCTGTCGCGATAGCGCATGGCTGTTGGTGGCTCTTTTACGCCGCATGGGTTTTGCCGCCCGTTTTGTGTCTGGCTACCTGATACAAAATACCCAAAGCCCGAATGGAGAAGACGTGCTGACCTGCGACCTGCATGCATGGGCAGAAACCTATCTGCCCGGTGCCGGGTGGGTTGGGTTTGACACGACCTCTGGCTTGTTAACCGCGCAGGCGCATGTTGCGTTGGCGGCCAGCCCCACCCCAGAAGATGCCGCGCCGGTTTCTGGCTTGCTCGACCACTGTGAGGCCACATTTGATGTGAGTATGCAAGCTGAGCGGTTGTTCTTGAGAAATTGTGCCTAATATGGGGTTTAGACTATAATCTCTGCGCTTAATGCCAGAAGAAAGGGCTGTTTATGAGGATTTTTACCTGCCAGTCCTGCGAACAAATTGTTTTTTTCGAAAATACATCATGCGAGCGGTGCCACCACACGTTGGGGTATTTGCCGGGTCTGTTTTCTCTTACCGCGCTAGACCCACTAGATAACGGGCTGTGGCGGCCTTTGGAGCGTACTGTACGCCGGGCAGAGCTCGCCTTTTGCGCTAACCATGCACATGGTGTGTGTAACTGGCTTACTGCGCCGGGGTTAGAGGGCAACCACGGGTTTTGCGTAGCGTGCCGGTATAACCGTACCATTCCCAACCTTGCGGTGCAGGGTAATTTGGAGCGGTGGCGCAAATTGGAGGCCGCCAAACATAGGCTTTTTTATACCCTGCAACGCCTGAAACTACCCATGAAAACCCGGCAGGAAGACCCAGACAATGGCTTGGCGTTTGACTTTTTAGACGACCCAACCGATGGCTCTGGCCCTATTTTAACCGGCCATAATAACGGCATTATTACCATTGCCGTGAAAGAAGCCGATGATGAGCGGCGCGAGCGTATGCGTGTAGAAATGGGAGAGTATTACCGTACCCTACTTGGCCATTTTAGGCATGAGATTGGGCATTATTACTGGAATATGCTGATACGCGATGGTGGCCGGTTAGAGGCCTGCCGTGCTGTGTTTGGTGATGAGAGGCAAGACTACCAAGGGGCCCTGCAAACCTACTACAACAGCACGCCCGCCCAAGGCTGGCGTGAGCAGCATGTGAGTGTGTACGCCACATCGCACCCGTGGGAAGATTTTGCCGAGACATGGGCCCATTACCTACACATTGTCTCTACACTGGAGACCGCGTGGGCATACGGCATTACGGTAAGCCCATCGGTTGCCAGCGGGCCAGCCGCATGGCCAGCCCACAGGGGTAACCCGTACACAGAAACCTCTTTTGATGACATTATTCAGTCATGGCTACCGCTCACCTATGCCGTTAATAGCCTTAACCGCTCTATGGGCATGGCAGATTTTTACCCCTTTGTTTTGACACAAGGGGTCGTAGAAAAACTGGCCTATATTCACACTGTTATACGAGAGGTACAGGCCCTGCGTTAGGCCATAAAAAAACGCGGCCAAAGCCGCGTTTTAAAAAGCCAAGCAAGAGTAGGGTCGTGGTTTGTTAAGCCGCGTGTGCGCTTAATGCACAGCCCCGGTGTTAATGGTGTGGGCCAGCGCCTGCTCATCTGCAAAGTCTGGCCAGTCGTTTTGTGCCAGAGCGGTGAGAGAGGGTGTCGGTAGTTTAAGTTTGCCCGCATACAGCCAAAGGTACGTTAAAGCCCGGTGCACATAGTCGCGGGTTTCTTTGTTTGGCAGCATTTCCATAAATAGCAGGGGGTCGTCAGCTTGTGCGGCTTCTCTTTCCCAGCGGGCTAGGGCAGAGGGGCCAGCATTGTAGCTTGCCAAAAGGCGGATCATGTCGCCACCCCGTATAGGAAGGTGCGAGTTGTGGCGGGTTAACTCTGCTAAATACTGCACGTAACGCTGCCCAATTTCTAGGTTTAGGCTTGGGTCGTGCAGGCTGCTGGCTGCGTTTTGGAAGCGGCGTGTCATGGTGGCAGGAGAATCGCTCACCACAAAATCTGCGGTTAACGGGCGGATCTGCATAAGACCATGTGCCCCAGCGCCAGAGACCGCTTTGGGGTCAAAGTTCGATTCAAGGCGGGTGAGCGCGTAGACCAGTGCCGGGTCCATTGTAAAGCCGTGGCGGGGCTTAAGCAGGGGCAGGGGCATGTCATCATGCGCTTGCCCTTGTGCTGTATGCGCGGCCAGTGCGTCAGACATTTCGGCTGCAAGGTCGTGTAGGCCTGCAGCTTCAGCCACCAGTTGGAAAGAGCGCGCAAGAGTTACGTCGCGCAGGTCTGGCCAAGCACGGCGAATGGTGTTTTCAGCTTTTTCCTGCTCGCCAACTTGTAGCAGGGCAAAAACCCGCCGCCCAATATCTGTGCCGCCTACGGCCTCAATATCAATTTCGGTCAAAACCGGCGCAGAGACAGAGGATGATTTTTCAAGCGGGGCAAAGTTAATCTTGTGGGTGTGCTCTTTGCCGTGTGTTGCGCTGGCCGGGTGGGCAAGCCGCGCAGCTAGTAGCCCGTAGAAGGTGCTGGGGAAGGCCTCAGCATGTTGCAGCCACAGGCGGCGGGCCCGTTCTTGCCCCAGCTTGTCGTGCGCACGTGCGGCCCAGAAAGCGCAGGCTGCGCGTATGTCTGGTGTGGCATTACGCGCGTGGGAGGCTTTTTCAAAGAAAGGGGCAGCCTGTGCGTATTGCTCCTGCTGCCATAGGGCCAACCCGGCCACCATGCCAGCCAGAGCGTTATTGCCGTGGGCACGTTCTAGGCTGGTACGGGCAATTTCAAGCGCAAAATCGGTCTCGCCCGCAGCCAGCATGGCTTGTGCGGTTTCAGCTTGTAACTGGGCCGCGTAGGCGGGGGTCATGCCCGGTGTGTCTGCAATGAGCTTTAACGCGCTCCGCACGCCTTTAAGGCCCCACCCTGTGCGCTCACGTAAGGTCTTATCTAACAACGGATTACGTGTGTAGTCGTGGGTAAGGGGGTCTGCCGGAATAGTGGCGTGGTCTGGCGCAAGGCGTGCCGTAGCCGGGGCTGGCGGGAGCGGCCCACCGCGCTGTGCTAAAGCCGCAAGGCGGCCCCAAACAGCGGCTGCATCTGCGTAGGAGCTGTATTTTTTAAGCCATTCCCGCAGTTCGGTCGCACCGGGGTGGTAGGCAGGGTTTAGGTAACGGTCTGCCTCGATATCACCCAATAGGGTGGAGTCTGTTAGGCGGGTCGTGCTGTTAATGGCCTCAGCAAAAGCACCTTGGCGCTGAAGCCGGAAGATAGCGCGAATTTGTGTGCTGATTTCGGGTGGAAGGGGTTTGGGCAGAGGGATATCGTCCCCATCCGGAAAGGCCTGTCTGGGCAGCACCATCGCCAGCTCTTCGCTGTGCGTGTCCTGGCCCGGTTCAGGCGGCTTGGCATGGGCTCGCGTCGATACGACGGTTGCGCTAGCCAACAAAGCTGCTCCAGCCAAAAAGGCCTTCGCCGCGATTTGATGAGATATGTGACCTATCACTCGCATGGCTGGCGGGGTCTATGAGGTTCTGCTCCAAAAATCAAGTTTGGGAATTCTTAATCATGGAAAAGCCATAATTGGGCAACTTGGGTAGAAAACAAGGCAGAGTAGACTAAAACGCAAGAGAACTACTTGTAAACGATAAGGAAAATAGCCCGATATTGGGGTGTAATTATTCTTGTGTTGATATGTTTAACATGTGCAAATTTGTGTGTTTCAACTGTTTAGCTGTAGCGTTTGTGCAACAACCAAAAGCGTCTGCCAGATATCTTTGCGGGCAGTAGGACTGGCCCTAAGCTGCAAGGGGTTACGTATAACCATAGCGGGTAGGGGGGCAGTGTTGGCCCCAAGGGTAAGGGGGTGCCATGCCTGCCGTGGCAAGGGGGTGGTAGAGCCAGTGAGCAAACGTGCTGGCAACCGGCCACACAGCAACAGCCGCTGGGGGGCTAAAAGCGTAATAGCGCGTTGTAAAAACGGCTTACACACTTGTAGTTCGGTATCGGTTGGGGGGCGGCCACCGGGGGGGCGCCATGGTAGGGTCGTGGCTAAAAGCAGGTCTTCGCGCTTTAGGCCAATGGGGCTGAGCATTTGCGCTAACAGGTCGCCGTTTAAGCCTGCAAAAACCGTACCACTTCGGTCTTCATCTGCATCGGGGCTTTCCCCTATTATCATAAGCGGGGCACCGCGCGGCCCCTGCGGAAAGAGGGTATGCATGGCTGTTTTGTGCAGAGAGCATGCCGTAAAGCCCTGCATAGCCGCATGCAAAGCCTCTGGCGTGGTGGCTTGCATGGCCGCAGCTTGGGCCAGTTCAATACATTCCTGCGGGAGAATCGGGGGGGCGTCAGGCTGTGTTTGCAACCGGCGGCGCTGCAGGGTTGGCGCCTGTTGCGCGGGCGGCTGTGCGTGCGTTGGTGGGGGCGCGCTATGTGCCGGGGTGTTGGGGTATTGCCGTGCAGTAGGCTCTGCTGCCGGGCGGTGGGCCGCAGGTAACGGTGTAAGGTAGGCGCGGCGCAGGTCTAGCGGGGTGTCACCAACGGCAACATCTACCCCCCATTCACTATAAAGGCGTAGCAGATCGAGCGCGGCATTCATTCAGGCACACCCTGCTACGCAGTGCGCAGTTTGGCGGTTGGCCGCTGGCAGGGTAGAGAGGTAGGTGCCGTTCATGTCATTCTCCCCAGTCGTTACCGGAACAAGGTGGGTGTGGATGGCTTTTGGGCCTTCGCTGCTCCTGAATAGGGTCATTATGCTATTTTGTCGTCTTCTGCCTACGGGTTTTCTGCTGCTTTCTGCGACCATGCTTTTTACAGCCCAGTTTGCAACCCAGCCAGTATGGGCTGCACAGGCCCCAAGCCTTGAGCGTGTAACGGCGCACTCAACCACTACGGTAAGTAAGATCGATTCGGCGGCTTTTCTTTCTGCCGTTGTCGCAACCCATAACGGAGATGACGTACAGGCTGCCCAGTCTTTTAGGGCGGCTGCAGCGGCAGACCCCACACACCAAGAATTATTGCGGCAAGCCTTTGTAAGAAGCGTAATGGCGGGCGACCCCGAGGCCGTGCCCTTAGCGCGCGCCAACGCCAAGCTGCCGGGTGGCCAGACCATTATTTCGTCTTTGGTGCTGGGTAACAATGCCGCCTTGCGTGGAGACTGGAAAGCCGCGTCTAGCTTTTACCACCAAGCCGAAGCAGACCCAATGGCACACCTTATTATGCCGCTATTGCAGGCATGGTGTGCGCAGGCCCAAAATAATACAGATGCGGCAGTAAACGCTCTTACCCATATTCAAGGCTCAGTTTTAGTGCCGTTTTATACGGTACATGCCGCGCTTATTGCGCAGGTTTCTAACAAGCCAGACTTGGCGGGCACATTATTTACCCAAGCCGCGCGGCTTATGCCGGGTTACGACCTGTTGCTTACGCGCTCTTTTGCTGCGTGGTACTGGGCACAAGGCCAACAAAGCAAAGCCCGCGACCTGTTGCGCGGCATGATAGATGCAGACCCCATGCTGGCTTTGGCGGGCAAGCAGTTACAGGCAGAAATTAGCCATTTTCCGGTTACAACCCCGCAGCAAGGGTTGGCGCGGGCTTATGTGCTAACGGCCTTTTTGCTGCGGCAACAGTCACGCCAGCAAACACCAGATAATGGGCGTAATGGCCCATCAGACCATCAGTTTGATGAAGCCTCTCGCCTTATGTTGGGCTTTGCTTTGGGGCTAGACCCGCACTTGGCCGAAGCGCGGCTTATGTTGGCAGAAATTCAGGAAGATGAAGGCCATCAGGACGCTGCGCGTGAAACCTTGCTGCGCATAGCTCCAACAGACCCCATGGCCCCCGTGGCAGCGTTCCGTCTGGCGTTGGTAGATAGTGCAACAGACCACTTGGCTGAGGCGCAGGCAAAGCTCGTACAGCTTGTGCAAGAAAACCCAGACCAGCTTTTGCCCCTGCGGGCCTTGGCTAACGCCTATGCAGGCCAGAAAAACTGGCCAGAGGCTTTAGTAACTTATAATAAGGCGTATGATTTAGCGCAGGCGCAAAAGAAAGATGACTGGTCTTTGCTGTTTTTGCGGGCTGTTGCATACCACGAACTGAACGATTGGCCCCATACCAAAGCAGACCTGAAAGCCGCTCTTGCTCTAGCCCCCAATGAGCCGCTGCTCCTAAACTTTTTGGGGTACTCCATGGCGGAACGCCGTGAAGACCTGCCAGAGGCAGAACGTTTGCTGCGCCGCGCAGTAGAGCTAGACCCGCACGATGCCGCAATACGCGACAGCTTGGGCTGGGTGCGGGTAGAGCAAGGAGACCTGCAAGAGGGCATGGCCCTACTGGAGCATGCCGCAGAGCAAACCCCAGAAGACCCAGAGGTAAACTACCATTTAGGAGAAGCCTACTGGCGTGCCGGGCGGCATAGCGAAGGGGTAGACCAGTGGAACGTAGCCCTTGGCTTAAAACCAGAACCCCATGATGAAGCCCTGATTCGTGCAGCCCTTGATCGGGCCGCAGCAGCAGGCGACAAAAAAGCAGAAGAAATACAGCATGCGCCGCGGGCCACAGCCCCCCAAGGCCAGACAGAAGGAAAGCAAACGCCGTAATGTCCGCAACGCTTCATCAGGAACTGTCTCCGCAGCAGACCCTTACAGAAAACGCACCTGCTAAAATTAACCTGTATTTGCACGTGACGGGCAAACGGGCAGATGGGTACCATTTGCTAGACAGTTTGGTGGTATTTGCCGGGGCAGGAGACCGCCTGCATTATACCCCCGGCCCAACCCCTTTACGCCTTAAGCTGGCTGGCCGCTTTGGCCCAACATTAGGGGCAGATGCCGCAGGGGCAGATAATTTGGTTATGAAAGCGACCGCAGCCGTACAAGCTGCATGTGGCCCCAATGCTGTGGTGCAGGGTGGTATATTGGTGCTGGATAAAGAGCTGCCTGTAGCTTCTGGCATTGGTGGTGGCTCAGCCGACGCCGCTGCCGCTTTGCGTTTGTTAAACCGTGCATGGCGGGCCGACCTGCCACACGCCACGTTGTTACGCATTGCCGAGACTTTGGGAGCTGATGTGCCGGTTTGCCTTGCCAGCCAGACAGCACGGATGGAGGGTATTGGTGAGCAGCTTTCTACAGCCGCCCCGGTGCCAGAGTGTGGTATGGTCTTGGTCAATTGCGGGGTGGGTGTTTCTACGCCAGACGTGTTCCGTACCCGGCAGGGGGCGTTTCACCCACGGGCAGACCTGCCCGCACAGTGGGCAACCCTCCAGAATTTTATTAGCCTGTTGCAAGCGCAAACCAACAGCTTGGAAGAGCCGGCCTGTAAAGTTTGCCCAGCCGTGCAACAGGTGCTGACCGAACTTGAGGCACTGCCCGAGGTATTATTGGCGCGTATGAGCGGTTCTGGTGCAACTTGTTTTGCGTTGTTCCCAACTGTGCAAGCGGCCCGGCACGCTGCGGCTCGTTTAGCACAAACCCAGCCAGAGTGGTGGGTGTGGGGTGGTGAAATTGTGGGCTGCAAACAGTAAGTGTTAGAATATTTCTAATATTAGGAATAATATTCCCCCTCTGCTACGCTATTTTTCTTGGGCTTTACTGTCTTAAAATTTCGTGTGCAGAGGGAACGCCATGTCTTCAAAAATAGATTTTACCGTATCTGAAGACACGCAGTCAGTAACTATGACTTTATCAAACGATGAAGCCCCTGATGCCCCCATTACGGTGTCTCTAACGCGCGAGCAGGTGACGCAGTTGGTGCAAGTGTTGGGGCATGTGCGCGAAACTTTACTAAAAGATGAAGAAGTGCCCCCCATTGAAGGGGCACGCTTTAACCCTGTTGTAAGAACACGCTGGGCTTTGCAGCCAGAAGCCAGCACAGATGGCTCGCTTTTGGCGTTTCAACACCCCGCCTATGGGCCTGTGGGCTTGGTCTTACCCCCACTAGATGCAGACCGGCTTATGCAAGGGTTACAATTACACCATGAAATGCGGCGCAAACAGCAACCTGCGCGCGGCAAACTTAACTGACCCGTTATAAAAGAATAGAGGCTTGCAGGCGTAAATCGCTTACTCTCTAAGTAACTTGTTTATGAGAGGAGCAAAGATCATGAAACTTAGCGCACGCAATCAACTGCAAGGTAAGGTTGTTGCCATTCAGAAGGGGGCTACAACTTCTCATGTCAGTATCGAACTGGCTGCTGGTACGGTTGTTATGGCGTCTATTACCAATGAAGCCGTGGCAGACTTGGGCTTGGTTGTTGGGCAACCTGCAACGGCTGTTATTAAGGCGTCAGACGTTATGGTTGGGGTATAATTTACCCTGCATTTGAGAGCACCCACCCTATTAGGTGGGTGCTCTCAAATAGTGCTGGAGAATTTATGCCACTGGGTATGCTCTGGCGGCCTAAAATGTAAGGCTGATCGCTATAGTGAGAGTAAGGATTTTGCGTAAAATGGCTATCTATATTTGTTAGTATATAGATATATAAATGTAAGGGGTTTTTATTATATTTATGGGTTTATTTTTAGAGAAATATTTCAATTTATAAACAAGATATTTACTTCTAATTTAAAGATAAAATACTATTTCATGACGTGCATGTAATTCTGTGCGTTACAAGCACTCTAACACCATTTGCATACTTGAAATCGGTGCACTGTCTCAAAACTGAAACAGTTTGTGTTGTTTGATACAAAGATGTGTGAGGCACACCCAATAAACAGTGGCAATTTTTTGGCAGGTGCTGTTCACAGGGTGAAATGGCTGGTGGTAGATTGTGTTTAACACGCCCCCAACGCTGCCGGTCACTGAACACATTCAGAGAGACACGCAACATGCGAGAGAGTAATAAGGGGTTATTTTCAATTATAACCTCAGCCTTACTGGCTCTTATCGGACTATTCCTGTTTTTTGGTGGGGCTGAACTGCTGTTTTTAGGTGGTTCATGGTTCTACATTCTGGCGGGCGGCGTTATGCTGGCCGCTGCGTTTAGTGGTTTTAAAAACCCTAAGCTGGCAGCGCGGCTTTACGCAGCCCTTTTGCTTTTGGCAACGATCTGGTCAGTTGTTGAGGTTGGCTTCAACATCTGGGGGCTGGAAGTTCGCCTCTTTACTCTTATTGGCCTTGGGGCTTGGTTGCTCCTGCCATGGGTATGGCGCACCAGCGACAACTGGCTAACAGACAAGCGCGAAGTGCTTGGCTCTGTCGTGGTTTCTACCCTTGTGGTGGTGGCAAGCTGCTTCTCGTCTTACTCCATCGATGGCACGGTACCAGCAGACCGTATGGCGGCTCAAGGCCAGTCTGATGGCGCGGCTGAGGGCACAGTGCCGCAAGACTGGGCTGCTTATGGTGGCACAGTGGGCGGAGACCGTTACTCCCCCGTTGGGCAGATTACGCCAGCCAACATCAGCCACCTTAAACGCGCGTGGGTTACCCGCACGGGTGACGTGCAGCAAGATGGTGAGGGCACGGTTGCTGGCCCAGACCAAGGGCACGAGTTCAACCTTGAGCTAACCCCCCTTAAAGTGGGCGACACCCTGTATATGTGCACACCGCACAGCTGGGTGATGGCGCTAGATGCAAAAACCGGTAAAGTTAAATGGAAATTTGACCCTAAACCGGCAACGGCTGATCTTGATAAAAACGTTTATCTCGCATGCCGTGGTGTCTCTTACTACCATATTCCAGACGACATTCAGACAAGCTGCCGTAACCGTATTTACTCCCCCGTTGCAGACGTACGCATGGTGGCTGTGAATGCAGAAACCGGCCAGCCTTGCGATGACTTTGGCGACCACGGGTTTATCTCGCTGCGTCAATACCTTGGTCATGTGCCGCATGGCTTCCACTTTGTAACCTCTCCACCCATGGTGGCTAAAAACCGGGTTATTACAGGTGGCTGGGTGTTTGATAACCAAGCCAACTTTGAACCCTCTGGTGCTATCCGTGCCTTTAACGCTACTACCGGCGCTATTGAATGGGCATGGGATGCAGGCCACACACCTGAAACATGGAAACCCGGCGCAGATGATGAGCTGACGCGTGACACCCCAAATGCGTGGGGCGTTTACACGGCAGACCTTAACCTTGGTCTGGTTTACATTCCTACAGGTAACTCCCCGCCAGATAACTGGGGTGGCTCACGCCGTCCGTTTGATGATGCAACGTCTTCTGCAACCATTGCACTGGACATTGAAACAGGTGAGCGCCGCTGGACATACCAGACCGTGCACCACGACTTGTGGGATATGGATATTCCTTCAGGCCCATCTATGGTTGATCTGCCCGGCCCGAACGGCGAAAACATTCCCGCACTGGTGCAAAGCACCAAACGTGGTGAATTTTTTGTGCTAGACCGCCGCACCGGCCAGCCCGTGCCCGGTTACCCCGTTGAAGAAAAACCCGTACCAACAGCCGGTATTGCCCCAGATGACCGCGTATCTCCTACGCAGCCATACCCAACGGCTATGCCCTCTCTGACACCACCCGACCTCAAGGAATCTGACATGTGGGGTGCTACCCTGCTTGACCAGATGATCTGCCGTATCGAGTACCGTCAGTCTGCTTACGAAGGGCAGTTCACCCCGCCGCATGTTGGTAAGACAACCATTGTCTACCCAGCCTTCTATGGTGTGGTTGACTGGCAGGGTATTACCATTGACCCGCAGCGCAAATTGCTGCTGGCTAATGCAAGTTACCTGCCTTTCCGTATTCGTCTTGAGCACCGCCACGTGCTTGAAAAAGATGGCACGCTGCCAAAATGGGATGGTAAGGGTGAAGAACCAGCTGCCAAGGGTGACGCTCTGTCTGTCTCCCCTGATTATGGTACGCCCTACATTGCCTACACCAACCCTTGGCTGAACCCACTGCAAATTCCTTGCAAAGGGCCAGTATGGGGCACCATTACGGCAATCGACCTTGTGACCAAAAAGATTGTCTGGCAGCACCCCGTTGGCACCACGCGTGACACAGGGCCTATGCGCACGCACAATAACTTGCCGCTGCCAACCGGCATGTATAACATTGGCGGTAATATTGTGACCAAAGGTGGCGTGGTCTTTATGGGCGCTACCGCAGATGACTACCTGCGCGCTTTTGATCTAGCGACAGGTAAAGTGATCTGGCGTGACCGCCTGCCAGCAGGTGGGCAAGCAACGCCTATGTCTTACGAGCAGGACGGCAAGCAGTATGTCGTTATGGCTGCTGGTGGGCACGGTGGCCTTGGCACCCGCAGCGGTGACTACATTATAGCCTACACACTTGATAATGCTCCGGGCGCACAAGCCCAGTAATCAAGCACTAAAAGACGGGGTTTCGGGTTTTTCCTGAAACCCCGTTTCTTTATTTGACGGAAATACCATCATGCATCTGATCGAAAAGGCAGGGCGGCTGCGTACCCTGCTTCGTTTTGCTGTGCCCGGTGTATTGCTTGTGTATGCCTCATCAGCGCATGCGGCAGACATTACATTGGGCATCATTGGCCCCCATGAATATGACCTGCCGGTAGACTTCAAGCCGTTTAACGTGCTGGTGCAA
Organism: Acetobacter orientalis; assembly: GCF_000963965.1. Lineage (GTDB taxonomy): Bacteria > Pseudomonadota > Alphaproteobacteria > Acetobacterales > Acetobacteraceae > Acetobacter > Acetobacter orientalis. The sequence goes on along the minus strand of NZ_BAMX01000010.1, from coordinate 220,454 downwards.
TATGGTGATGGAAACGCCGCAGGCAATTCCTACAACAGCACAGGCCAACGCCAAGCACGTGGTGGTAGCCATACGTGGGCAGGCATGACCAAATATGTGCATTTCCGTAGTTTTGAGGCCATACCGCATGTAGGCTTTGCCTTCGAACTTATCCAGAGTGAAAGCTACACTTTGGCAAATGGCACAGATTATGGTGGCTTGGGGCCAACTATTGTGGGGCCAGCCGCATGGTTTAAACCTAACGCCCATAGCACCCTAGGTATTCAGACCTTTATGCAAACGCCAGTTGGCACGCGTGATGCTACATCGCCTAATTACTGGTCAAATATTTCTAGTATTATTTTTGACTACGAGTGGAAGCATTTTAGCTTTGATGGCGATATTGGTACCGTTACCGGGTCTACCAAGCATGTTAAAAACCAGCACAGCTACGCACCCGGCGTTGTGTTTTATTCAAACCTACGGTTTAGCTGGAAAGCGACATCGCGCATTGAGCCGTTTTTGGCGTTTGACTGGCAAAACGTAAACGGCACGTACGATAATACCGCCCGCCAATATATGGATAATTCAAGCAGCCGCGAAGTGGCTATGGGGCCGGGTTTAATGTTTACCCTCTCTAAAAGCGTGTCTGTTACAGCGCGTTATTCGCATTCGCTTGAAGGGCGTAACACACCAGAAACAAACGCTTATTACATGAAATTTGTTTACGCTTGGTAAACTTTCATACAGTTAAGCCCCCGCCATAACTGGTTATGTGGAATTTACTTTAAAGATGTTGGAAAAATAGAGTAAAAGGAGGTCAATAAAAATAAGTGCATAACACGTATAGGCAGGATCACATGTGACACGTAGTCTTTCTGGCAAAAAAGAGCCTTTGTCACGGTCGGAGGTGCAAATACTCCCCATTGCAAAAGCCGCAGTAGAGCAATCTTGGGAGCGGTGCCTGTCTGCGTATCATCTTGACCCTGCACAAGGGTGGATCCCTGATATTCTGTCTGGTGCAGAGTTGCGCCATGTCAGTGGTCGTTCTGCTATTTTTCTAAAATCTGCCATGGGTGAAATGCACCGCCTGTTTGAGCTGGTGCAAGGTATGGGCCTTATGGTTATTCTGGCAGACCCTAACTCTACTATTCTGGCCCGCTGTGTTGATGAAACGCATTTATCTGTTTGCCGTAGGCTGCACTTGCGCAAAGGTGCTATCTGGAGCGAGGCATCGGCTGGTACAAATGGTGTAGGCACTTGTATAGCAGACAAGCAGCCAGTGTTTTTAGGGCAGGGCGACCATTGGCGCTTTTGTTTCTCTTTACTGGCTAGTTACGCCGTGCCTGTGTTTGATGCCCAAGGGCATGTGGCCGGGGCACTCAACCTTGCGGCCATGACAGGTAATACCACCCGCCCTTATGCAAACCTGCTTATGGAAACCTTAAAACTTTCAAGTAGGCGTATAGAAGAAACCCTTTTCCGTAATTGCCACATGGGTGAGCAAATTTTGACATTGGGTATGCCAGAAGAAAGCTCGTCTCTTTTAGTTGCGATTAACCAAGCCGGAGAGGTAACGGGGGCCACCCATGGGGCACGCACCTTTATGGGCTGGACAGAAGACAGGTTATGCACACGCCCCAACCTGCTGACAGAACTGGAAGCCGGGGTAGAAATTAGCTTTAAGAAAGCTGAAGAAAGCGTGGTACGCTCAGCTTTGGCAGCAACACAAGGCAATGTGAGTGCGGCCGCCAAAAGCCTGAATATTAGCCGCGCTACTTTATACCGAAAAATGCGAGCGCTTGAGATTCAGTAACGAATATATTTTTCAAACAGCTTTTCTAAATCAGTTTTTTTAAAAACCGTAGGAGACGCGCCCTCCAATAAAGCGTGGTTCACCGGGAATGTAGAAGTAAGTTGTGGTTGCTTGGCCACCACTTTCTGCATAGCGGCGGTTAAGGATATTACGTGCATATACCGTGGCCTCCCAATGGCCAGAGGGGGAGCGGAACGTAACATGTGCACCCAGTAGAAAATAAGGGGGTAAGCGGTAAAACCCTGTGCCACCCGGTGTTATGGCTTGGCTGCCCCGGTATTGCCAGTCTGGGCCAAATTCTAGCGCATAAGCGCGTGCAATAGGTTGCCGCCAGTCTGCCGAGCCATTGAGTGTGAGCTTGGGTTGGCCGTTATCAACGCCTGCAAAATTATCGTTAATGGCTTTCCAGACATGGTGCTGGGCATAATATGCATTGGTTTTGGCACGGTTGACGGTCGGGAAATCTTGGAAATTGCCGCGCTGCCAGCCAAAGTTTTGCGTGATAAATAAGTGGCTAAAGGGGTGGGCTTCTATAGTGCCTTCAAACCCCCAGCTTTCAGATTTAGGGGCATTCGTAATTTCGCTCAGTGGTCCATAGTTTGGTATAAGCACGGTGCCCAAAATTTGCTGGTTATGGAAGTCGTTATAAAAAGCGGCCCCGTTAATCCGTAAGTGGTTGGGTATGGGGTCAGACTTAAAGCCGAGCTCGTAAGTAAGCACCGTTTCTGGCTTAAAGGGGTCAAGCTGGGCCTGAATTTGGGTGTTATTGGCGGTAAAACCACCGGGCTTAAAGCCTTTGCTCATTTTGTAATAAAGTAGGGCATGTTGGGCCATTTGCCACGAAATGCCTACCTGCCCAGCAAACTGGTTAGAGGCTGTACTTTCAGCATGGAAATTTTGGGTGGCACCGCCAAAAATTTCTGATTTAAGGCCGGTAATAGATCTGTCATCCAGTTCGTGCAGCAGGCCCGTCCAGAGCGTAATGCCATGGGGTAGGCGGTAACTGACATGCCCAAATTCTGAAACACTTTCTTGGTTAAGGCCAAAGGTGGTGGCCATCATGTAACGGCGTGCGGTGTAGTCTGTATAATCAAAAAAGAAGCGTTGGTTCATGCGGGTGCGCTGGTAATAAGCGCCTACTACCCATTGCAACCTATCATGCGTGTTAGAATTATTAAGGCGTACTTCTTGCGTAAAGCTGTTGGCATCAACCGTGCGGTAGGTGTCGGCTTGTGCGTCTGCTGTGCCGTCTTGGTCTGTGTATTCGCCTTCACGCTCTGTTTCAAACGCGCTTATGGTTGTTAATGTTACCGGGCCAAAATCGTGGGTTATATGAAGGTCTGCTCCCCAAAACTGGTTATGCTCACTGGGTTTAATACCTGCTTTGCGGCCAAACAGTTTTGCAAATTCTGGCCGGGAAGACCATTGTGCCTGCAGCCATGAACCAAAATGTGGAATAGCCTGTTTACCAATAAGCCGCGCTACGGGTACGCTGGTCACTACCTCGCTGTTGTCTTGGGTAAAATGGCCAGAGAGCAAAATGGTTGTGTGGCTATCGGGTTTCCATTGCAGTTTACCGCGTAAGGCCCACAGGTCTGCATCACCTAAATGGTCACCATTTGTGGGGTTAGTTTGCCAGCCGCCACCATGCAGGGTTTGGCCCGCTAAACGAAAACTTAAACCACGGGCCAGCGGGCCAGAAATATAGGCCTCGCTGCGGCTACGGGCGTAAGAGGCAATATCTTGCGTTGCCCCAAAGTGCCATGTGTCTGTTGGGGTGTTGGTGTGTATATGTACCTCGCCCCCCGTATCAGACTGGCCGTGTTCTGTGCCCACTGGCCCCGGCGTGACAGAGGCCCCCGCGAGGTCAAACATTTGGCCATTGGCCATGGTAGAATACGGGTAGGCTACGTCATCAATATAGGTCAGTACTGGCCCCATATTGCTTTGCGTAAAGTCGTTAAAGCCAATGCCGCGTAAATAAAAATTAGTAGAGGCAGTGCCGTTAATGCTCTGAATGGTCAGGTTAGGGGCCACGCGCTCTAGCCCGCGTATGGTTGTTACATCACGCGCGCGCAGGCGCTCGGCAGTTAGGTGTGTTGTGGCGTCTGGCTCGTGTTGTGCTTCTGGGTAGGCAAAGTCGTGGCGGCGGGCGTTTACATCTAGGCTGGTGGTTTGGGTGCTTTTATGGGTGCTGGGTGTTATGCGTTGGTGTGGGGTATGTTTGCTTGCAGTGCTCTGAGCTGGTGCTGGGCGGAGCAGAGGGTTAGCTACTACAGGCTGTGCCACTGCATGGGGTGTTGCCCAAGCTGTAAAGGGGGTAAGGCCTAGCCCCAAAGTGGTGCCAAGGGTAAGTACCGTACGGCTTGACATAAAGCTGTAACGGCCAGACTTTGAAAAAACAGCTTTTGTTAAAAAGTAAAAAATAAGACCAACCCCTTGCGGCAACCGCATAAAAGCACTGGTCTTCCTGCGCTAAACCCGCGCTGGGTCAGAGAGAAATGACAGCCCATTCAAGCGGGAACAAACACGCTGCGGCCTTGGCACACCCGCACAAGACAGCAGCGTGTATGTGTGCATGCCAAAAATTATGCAACCGTTTAGGGCAAGGCTTTGTTTGTTTTATAGGGTGGTGTGTTTAAATTTCACACTTATTTGGGCTGTGTGTTGCACCATAAAACACGGTGGCCCAAAGGAGCCGCCGTGTTTTAGCTGCATGGTAGCCGGGTGTGCGTTAATATTAGTCGTTTTTACCAAAAACCGGGCGGGTTGATTCAAACAAAAACCACGTGCGGCGTTCGGTTTCGTCAATCCAGTTTTCAATGAGGCTGGAGGTTGCAACATCGTTGGCTTCTGCACACAAAGCATGCACTTTGCGCAGGCGTTTGGTTAAGGCCAGATTATCGTCACGAAGTTCTGCCAGCATATCTTCTGGGGTAACATAGAGGGTGTCATTATCGGCAATTTGTGTGCGGCGGCTAATTTCACCGACCGAGTGCAGCGTTGTGCCACCAATTTTGCGGGCCCGCTCGGCCAATGGGTCTGTCATCGCAAAAATCTGGTTGCTTTGCTCGTCTAACAGCAGGTGGTAGTCGCGGAAATGGCGACCGCTCATATGCCAATGAAAGTTCTTGGTTTTAATATACAGGGCAAAAACATCGGCCAGTGTGTCGGCCAAACCAATGGCAATATCGTGCACATCGGCAGATTTCAGGTCTGTTGGGGTGCCTAAATACTCTTTAATATGAGCAGCTTTGGCATCTAATGGTGCTTTACTCATGGACAAGTCCTTTGCGTTAAGGGTGCAATGTTGCGTCACATGGTGTGGCGTTTCACCTTTAACGACATAGGTAGCCGCTTGTTGCATGCAAGCCGTGGCGGAGCAGCTATGAGCTACAAACACACTCTGTACGGCATGTGGCCCAGCACAAAGCTGTTACTTTGGCTGTTACTCTTGTTTTAAAGGGCGGCTAAGGAGCCTGTCTTGCGCTTGCGCAAGAGAAAGCTTTTGCGTGAGTAGGTCAGACACTGTTTCAATAATTGGTACGCTAACGCCATGTTTTTGCGCTAACGCTAAAAGAGCGCCAGCGGTTGTTGCCCCTTCAGCCACGCCGGGCAGGCCCGCAAGAGCCGCGTCTGTTTGTGCACCGCGCCCAAGGGCCAGCCCCATTTGGTAATTGCGAGATGAGGTGCCCGTGCAGGTTAAAACAAGGTCTCCCATGCCAGAAAGTCCGGCGAGTGTTGTGGCAGAGCCGCCTAGTACGGCGGCTAGTCTGGCTGTTTCGGCCAACCCCCGTGTTATAAGGGCTGCGCGTGCATTTTCGCCTAAACCTGCGCCAATAGCTGTGCCTGCGGCAATGGCAATAACGTTTTTGGCGGCTCCGCCTAACTGCACCCCCATGCAGTCTGTGCTGGCATAAAGCCGAAAAAGGGGGGTAGCCAGCAAATGTGTAAGTGCTTGGGCGTTTTGTTCTGCCTGTGCCGCAATAACTGCGGCGGCTGGTAGGCCTGCGGCAATTTCATGTGCAAAATTGGGGCCAGAGAGAATGCCGCCTGATAAATCTGGCCGCATACGTGCCAGCACCTCTAGCGGGAAGGCAAGTGTATTGCGCTCAACCCCTTTGCAGCACAGCAAAGTAGGGGCTGCGGGCATGAGGGGCAAAACCGAGGGCAAATGCTGTACCGGCACAACCACCAAAGTGGCACTGACCGTACTTGGTATTTTATCTGAAACTGTAATGCTGTCTGGTAAGGGAAAATCAGGCAGGCGGGGCATAGCACCCGATGGTAGCCGCCCAGCAGGGTTACGCGCCCATAAATGTACCTGTACCTGCGTGCGTGCGGCATGTAGGGCTAGGGCACAGCCCCATGCGCCAGCACCTATAACAAGAATACGCTTTGTCATGGCAAAGGCGTGCCAGAAAGCATACAAACAGGCAAGTAACTGCGGGCTAAAAGCACCGGGTTGTGTTGTGGGGTGTTACGCCGAAACGCTTGCAACCGTTTGGGCACAAGCGGCTAGGTGGGCTGGTATGGTAGCAGCTTGCATTTTTTTAAGGCGCGCTTCACGCAGCATACACACAACACCAGACACGCAGTTGCCACACTGCGCTTTACAGCCTTTAGAGGCGTAAATTTCACGCGGGCGGGTCGCACCGCTTTCAACAGCGGCTTCAACGTCTTTATGTGTCAGGCGGTTACAAGAGCAGATGACCATGCACAGATCGTCCCGTTCTTTAGGTTGCTGGAGTCTTTATACAGTAATGAGAATTATTCGCAATATGTTTTTTGCAAGCCAAGTATGCGTTTTAAATTAACGTTTTGTTATGGTTTGGGGGAGGTCACTCAAAGTCCGTAAAAAGGTTCTTCAAAGTGAAGGCACCCTTACTCACGTCAAGCATGGTGGTTCTCTATAGGTAGGCGCGTCTTGTGTACATCTATGTGGATAACGGGGAAGGATGTACACACGTATTGGCCAGAGAAATGGCTTAGTTTTGCTGCGAATATGCGGGTTTAATGGGAAAAATAAAATCGTAAGCCATGTTAAACAAAAACGCATAAATAAGATAGAAAAGTGCAATTAAAAAACTCATGGAAAAAGCAGCCATGATGGAAATTTTCAAATACAATGCAATGGCGGGTAGCAGCACAACCTGTAAACCCGCCTCAAAGAGTAAGGTATGGAGAGCACGTATGCTTATGCTTTTACGCGTGCTGCTAGCTAAATGGTGCATCACGTGGTCAAAGCCCAAATTATAAAGGTAGTTCCACACCGTTGCGGTTATGGCGCTGCCAACACCAATTACCCCCATTTGCTCAGTTTGTAAGCCAAACAGGTGCGAACCAACAGGAATAACAAGCGCTAAAGCCAGGCATTCAAAGAGCAAAGCATGGCGTATGCGGTCTGGAGTAGAGCGCATAAGCGGAGGAGGAGACGTATGAACCGACATGGCTAAACTTTAAAGGCTTCATACAAAAAGGAAAAGTGTCAGGGGGAGGCTTTTTAACGTATTGGGGTTAAGAGAGTATTACGAATTACTTTTGTAAAAATTAGCGCGTTTTTTAATATCAAACAGAATTTGTTTATAAAAATACAAACATAACTGCATTCATAAAGTAAAAACTTTACGCGTGTTGCGTAGAGTGAAAATAATATTGCATATTCTTCTAAACTGTACACACACTAAGCCACACGGGCTTATCGAACTTGTGGATACAATTTTATGCGCGCTCTTGCAGAAGACAATATCTCCGTAGCCCCGCTCTGTAAAAATCAGAGAGTGTTGGTTTGTAGTGGCGGGCGTTATGAATCGCAGGCCAATGCTCAAATTCGTGAATCTATTATGGATGGCTGGGCAGAATGTTTTGGAGAAGAAAACGTAACAGCCGTGCATATTAGTGGTGCAGCCGCGTCTATTGCGCACCTTAAACCCACCATTGTTTTTGCTATTGGCTCTTATTTACCTGAAAGCACCTATTTTGGTGAGGTGTGCCGTGAAGCCAAAAAAATAGGGGCCATAACGGTTTTCTGGGCAACAGAAGACCCCTACGAGCAAGACGCCAACTACCGTATTGCAGATGATTTTGACGTTATTTTCTCATGCGATAGATGGGGCCATAATTTCTACTTGAGAGACCACGTTTATCATCTTCCTTTAGCGGCCAGCCGTAAGCTCCATTATGCCCCCCTAACAGGCGAGGCTGAACGGAGTATAGATGTGTTGTTTTGCGGCGTAGCATTTACCAGCCGTAAAGATATAGTGCGCACCCTTATGCCAACCTTGCGCCAGTTGAATGTGCGCATTATTGGCCCCGGCTGGGGGGAGTTTGGTATTGGTTTTTCAGATGCGCGCATTGAAAAAAATCAACTGGTTGAATTATATCAACGCTCTAAAATTGTCTTAAATCTCGGACGTTCTTTACATTTCGAGAACAAGCGCTTCATGATAGCCCCTTCTACGCCCGGGCCACGGACGTTTGAGGCTGCAGCAGCAGGTGCTTTCCAAATTTTTCATGAAGATACGTACGAGTTGCGCCGTTATTACCATGCAAAAGAAATACCCTCTTTTTCTAATAAACGAGATTTTGACGGGTTAGTGCAGCACTATCTACACAATGCGCAAAAACGGGCAGATGCAACACGCTGTGCACAAGAGCGCACATTGGCCGAGCATACATACGGCCATAGAGTGCGCACTGTTGTTAATATTTTGCAACAAGAAGGATTTATGGCGGCATAAAGAGAGAGTTAAGACCTTATTATTTATATAAAACATTTTACAAAGGTACTGTCTGTCACATGAGCCTTAAAATTGACTGGTCAGTATTTGATAGCGAATGGTACAAAAAAACCTACCATTCCGTTCTCTCTTTTTTTGAAGTAGACGCTGACAGCGATGTGCACAATTTTTATGAGCACTATGGGGCTGCTCTTCAGCACTCTCCTAATATGTTTTTTGATGAGGAATGGTATTTAACACGCTACCCAGCGGTACAAACTCTTATTGCATCGGGTGATTATAAAAGTGGTTTTGAGCATTATAAAAATTTAGGCTTTGAAAGCTACAGCCCACACTGGTTGTTTGACGAAGATTATTACAAACGCACTGTCTTGGATGCCTCTTCTGCTATGCTTGCGCAAAATGGTTTCCGAAATGGGTATGACCACTATTTAAACCAAGGGGCGCGCTCTCTTAGCCAACCATGTTTATTTTTTGATCCAGCCTTTTTTTTGAAAGAAGAACCAGAGTTTATCTTTGATGTAGAAGAAGGGGTGTTTATAGCTTTTTTACGATGTCTTTCAGAGCCACGTTTTCAACATACGCGGCTTTCATGGTATTTTGACCCGGCATGGTACGCAAAACACTATGCAGACTATGCGGCAGAGCCTGCGGCATGGTGTGGGCCGTTGCACCATTATTTGGCAAATACCACCCCAGAAAACTATGACCCCAACCCGTATTTTTCAGAAAAATTTTATAGGCAAACATATGAGGATGTTGCCGCTGCTGTTGTAAGTGGCGCGTTTCGTTCTTGCTATGAGCATTTTATAAAATTTGGGCAGTATGAATTTAGACAGCCCGCGCCTGATGTAAAGCTGCGACAGTATATAGAAAACCCAAAAGTAAAGAGCGAAGTGGCTGCACAAAAATACCCAAGTGTTTTTGTGCATTATATGGCGCATGATGGCATGGTAAATGAGACAGGTTATACAGAAGAAGAGGTCGAATATATCTCTAAATCTGTTTATCAGAGTATGTGCCGCGCACGGCTGCCATTGCTAATGCGTGCCGGTATAGACTTCACTTATACAAGCCCGGATATAAGCGTTATTATAGTGTCGCATAATAATTTTGCCATGACACTCTCAGCTTTGTTCTCATTAAGAGAGAATTATAAAGGCAGTATACAGCTTATACTGGTTGATTCAGGCTCGTCTGATGAAGTGCGCCATATTGAGCGTTACGTGCAGGGGGCGCATGTTATACGCGCTCTTGGTAATATTGGGTTTTTATTGGGTTGTAACGAGGCCTTGCGACATGTAAAAGCTGACTTTACGCTTTACCTGAATAACGATCTTGAGCTTATGCCGCATGCCATAGATAGGGCTTTGGCGCGGTTTGTAAAAGAACCTAAAGCCGGTGCGGTTGGCGCAAAACTTTTGCGTACAAATGGGTTATTACAAGAAGCTGGGTGCATAGTCTGGCAAGATGGCGGCGTGGTTGGGTATTTGCGTGACCAAATGCCAGATATACCAGAAGCAAATTATGTAAGGTCTGTCGATTTTTGCTCTGGCGCATTTTTGATGGTGCGCACAGCCCTGTTAAAAGAGCTTGCCGGGTTTGATACAGACTACGCCCCAGCCTATTTTGAAGAAACTGACCTTTGTGTGCGCCTTAATAAATATAATATGGAGGTTGTGTATGACCCCGCTGTAGTGGTGCTGCATTACGAATATGGTACATCTGGCAACCATGAGAGTGGGCAAATGATGGCTATAAATTTTCAAAAATTTAAAGAGAAAAATAACACATATATTGCAACCAAATTACAACGGTCTGAGCATAATATAGTAAAGGCGCGCAGCACACGCACCCCCACAAAAAGGGTTTTATTTATTGAAGACTACTTGCCGTTTCGTCACCTTGGCTCTGGGTTTACGCGCTCGCATGATATTGTAACAAGCATGGTTGAGCAGTTGGCCTGTGATGTAACGCTCTACCCCGTATTTAGGCCCATAGGTATGGTGGAAGACACATACACGGCTTTTCCCGATAGGGCCGAAGTGATGTGGAACAAAGGGCTGGAAGATCTTGCAGCCTTTTTGCATTCTCGCCCCGGTTATTATGATGTGGTGTGGATAGCCCGCACCCACAATGCAGAGCGTTTAAAACCTATTTTGGCTGAGTTTACTGCGGCACTTGGGCGCGCAACTGTTGTTTTGGATACAGAAGCTGTGGCTGCTGGCAGAACGATGCAAAAACTGGCTTTGCAAGGCGAAACACCACAGCATAGCTTAGAAGAAATGCTGCAAAAAGAATTTCGTGCCGCACAGGTAGCGCAACAGTTTATTGCCGTGAGTGCACAAGATGCACAAACCCTGCGCACGCTTGGTCTGGAACAGGTTAACATTTTGGGACACCAACAACAGGTGCGCCGTTTTACCCCCGGCTATACCAATAGGCATGATATACTCTTTGTGGGCGCAATTCATGATCTGGAGTCTCCTAATCTCGAGTCTTTGCTTTGGTTTGTTAAAGACGTGTTGCCTGTGCTGGAACAAATTCTGCAAGAAGACTTTAAACTGCGTGTATGCGGCTACATAAACCCGACTATAGATTTACCAGAGCTTTTGGCACACCCGCGTGTGGAGTGTGTAGGGCGTGTTGAAGATATAAGCCCATATTATGATACCCACCGTATTTTTATTGCCCCTACGCGGTTTGCTGCGGGTATCCCGTATAAATTACATGAGGCAGCAGCAAATGGCTTACCCATTGTTGCGTCTGACATATTGTGCAAACAGGTGGGGTGGGTGAATGGTACAGATATTGTAGCAGCTAAGACAGGTAACCCTGCTGATTTTGCACAGTGTATAAAAGAGCTTTACAAAAATAGAGAGCTTTGGGAGCGCGTGCGCCGTAATGCTTTGCGGCGTATTGTCGTGGAAAATAATACAGAGAAATATATTGAAACCATAAGGTCTATTTTAACATTTTCTAAAGTGTAGATGTGTATTTACTGTTAAAAATTGGCGCGTTATGAAAATAAAAAGAATGAATTCTGTAAGGTTTTATAAAACGTTCAGAATTCATTCTTTTTATTGGGTAAACGCCTGCTGTATGTGTGCACAAAGCAGAGGATCAAATGGCGATTATTTACAATACCAATTATACGCATAACCCCAACTCCTATTTAACGCTAGCGGTAGAGCGCGCAGCAAAAGCCATTTTAGGGGCAGATCAGGTTGTGGTGGCTGACAACCACACTTTAGCTGCTTTGGCGGCACGGGGTGAGCATGAAACTTTGCTGTGTATAGATGCCCAGCGCATTAACCTGCCTTTGTTACAACGTGTACGCCCAGCATTTAAAACGCTTATTCTCTGGACGTTTGAAGACCCCTTCATGAAAGATTTTAATGTAGGGAACGCAAGTGTTTTTGATTATGTTTTTACCAACGACCCCTCTTGTGCAGAAAGTTATGGTGCCAAAGGGCACTATTTGCCTCTCGCGGCGTCCCTTACGTTGCATGAAAGGCGTATCAAACCTGTTGAAGAACTAGATTATGATATCTTTTTTGCAGGCACAATGTGGCCAAACAGAGTAGAGACACTGCGCCATATTATTACGGCTTTTCCGCAGGCACGGTTAAAACTTATTTGCCCCGGCAATGAATATTTACCCCCTTTACCGTCAGACTTGGCTGAATTGGCTATTCAGCGCCCTGTTAGCCATGAAGCGTTTATAGATTTTGCCAATGCCAGCACAGTAACGCTCACCATGTTCCGTGATTATGCAAGCCATGGAGATACAAGCCAGGCAACAGCACCGGGGCCACGTTTTTATGAACTTGGGCTGGCCGGTACAGCACAGGTTATTGAAGCCCCAGAAGCAATGGCCAGCACCTATTTTGATGATGTAAAAGGTATTGCCCTAGCCCGGCATGTTGGGGGTGTTATTGCCGCAATAGACAGTTTTCTTACCAACCCATCTTTGCGGCATAGAGCTGCGCAGGCTGCACAAAAGTCAATTAAAGCGAGTCATCTTTATGAGCATCGTTTACGTGAAATTATAGAAATAACTGGGGCAGAATTCAGCCGCCGTACAGCCACACCGCCAGTTGTGCCTGCACGGCGTTTACGTGTGCTTATGTGCACACATTCTACTAAATATGAAGCTGCATGGGGTGGGGTAGAAGTGTACCAAGAAACGCTTTGCTCTCTCTTGGGCCGAGATGTTGATTTTTATTATTGGCTAAGGCGTGGCAACCAATGCCGCCTTCTTACCGCTGATGGAGAAGAAATAGAACGCTTTGAAGTGCCAGAAGTTGGTTGGACAGATGCAATGTGTGACGCCCCAGAAGAAGTGGCGTTTTCTAATGCTATAAGCCATTATAATTTTGATATCGTACATTTTCAGCACTTAGGGCACCATGCGCTTTCATTGTTGCGTATCGCTAAAGCCTGTGGGGTTGGTGTTGTTTTCTCAGCGCACGATTTCTGGTTGATTTCTTCTCGTTACAATTTGCTCGACCAGAGTTTTAGATATGATGAAGAGCAGGCAAAATCTGTTGTTGCATACGATATTATTTTAAAAAATGCAGAAAATGTTGAGTATGGAGGAGAGCAAACGCGCCGGGCATTTGTGGCAACTATGCTCCATTCAGTTGATGCTTTTTTGTTTGGAACCGAACACTCTTACACTTTAACCAGCGAAGTTTACCCTATTTTAAAACAGAAAAATTGTGCTGTTTTGGGTATTCCCTCACCTGAAAGTACTTTGCCTGTCGCACGTAAGGCATATGAGCCTTTGGAAGGGAGAAAGCTGGGTGTGGCAATTGTTGGCAATTTTTTACGCACTAAAGGTGCAGATACTATTTTAAACCTTATTGAAATTGCACACCCGGAGCATTTTCAGTTTCATATTTTTGGGGCAGTTCACCCTGAATATAAGCAGGTTTTAGAAAACCTGAAATGCCCCAATGTAACCTTGCACGGCCAATATTCTATGGGGAATATAGAGAGCCTGAAAGTAGCTGATGTAGCGCTTAACCTGAGTATTTGGCCCGAAACCTACTGTATTTCTCTTTCTGAGGCATGGCAGAATGGTCTTATCCCGATTGTAACAGATGTTGGGGCATTGCATGACCGGGTAGCCGATGGTGTTAATGGTTTTGTTGTGCCGCTTAATAACCCCTCAGTTGTGTTGGCACGGCTTGAATTGCTGCGCTCTTCAGAAACTTTACGTAAAACCATGATGGACGCAATTTCTCCCGTATTATGGGCAGATGGGCAGGTTTATGCACAAAAATTGCTAGAAATTTACCAAAACGTGGCACCCTTTAAACGGCTTGGTTTTTCAGAAATGCAGATAGATGCAGGGCAGGTACATTTGTTGCCACATGCCTCATGGCGGCATCAGGCTCCACCACGGCATATTTTTGACCCACCGACAACACGAGATGTTGCCGTTGAATTGCCTGAACCTGTATCTGACTGGTTCGCTATTCAAGATGCAGAATATTATATTGATGATATATGCCACCTTGTTTTTGCAGAAAAAAGTATAGCAGATTTTAATGAGGCTTACGAATTCCATATTCGTGGGTGGCACATGGTGCCGCGTGTTAGTGCCTCGGGTAATTTGTATACTGTTTTGCTGGGTGAGCCAGACCAGCCTGTTATCTTTTTACCTTGTATTCGGGAGTCTCGACCCGATGTTATGTCGCTCTATCCAGATGCACCAAGGCGCTCGGGTTTTGCAGGGCAGGCTGCCTTGCGGGGCAAATGGTGCGAGGGGCGCTTTAGAATTGGTTTAGTTAATATTATAAGTGGCCGCGGTAGTTTTGCCCTTACCCCTTTCCAGATAAAAGTTGAGGGCGGTAAAATTATTGAAATTATGCAGCTTATGCCTTCTGCTATGCGGGTTATGTCTGACTTTAAGCGGGTTGCCCACCAAGACGGGCAATTGCGGGGTGTAAAACAACCCAAGGCAAGCAGAAACCCACTTGAAATTTACCAAGAAGGTGATCTGGAATATTATATTGATGCCTGTAGCGGGCTAATTGGTGACCCTGCGCCAGAGGTTACCCCTACCGGTTTTTATTTAAAAGGTTGGGCTTTTTTACATAACCTGCGTGCTGCGGGAAAACTGTTTGTTGCCTGTGTTGCTGAGAATGAGCCGGAAATTTTCTTTTTTGGCACAGAGCGCAGCGTGCGCAGCGATGTAAGTGGTTTTTTTGCAGATGCACCGCTTTGTGTTGGGTTTGAGGCTGATATCACCTTTAAATCTGGTTTTCCTAAAAGCATGAAAGGGAATTACCGTATTTGCCTTGTTAATACTGTTAAGGGCTACATTGGTATAAGGCCGCTGGATATTGTGGTTGTTCTTGAAAATAACCGTGTGCAGTCTGTTGAAAACCACGATGTTTCTCAAGGTGTAGCAGAGCATGTTGAGGCTATGTTGCGGCAAAGCCTTGTGGAAAAGCATGCCGAATTGGCGGGTTAATATGCGCCCGAGCGAAACATTATTTTTTCTGACTTCTTTGGCTAAAGTGGGGGCAACATGGTAGAAGAACAAGGTAATTTGGTGCCTGAAACAAATTTTGTGCATACCCAAAGTGACCAAGATATTTTTGGTAATACGCACGAAACCTACCCACGTACAGCAACGCAGTTTGAGAAAGGGTGCATCAACAGCGATGATGAAGCCCGTGCTTATTATGCCGAGCACGGCGCACAAGAGTGCATACATGCCTTTGCTCTGGCAGAAATTTTAGTGAGACGTAAAAAACCCTATGAAGCGGCTTGTTTATATGGGTTATGTTATCGCTTACATTCTAAAAGCCAAAAACAATTTCCTGATACGTCGACACTATTGCTTTCGCGCTTACTGTGTTTTTTGAAAGCTGGGAAAGAACTGCCCGAGCACGATATGCACCTATTAGCAGCGCAAGCGCCGGTATATGCGCGTTATGTTGCCACTATGCGTACTATATGGCGTGGCCAAGCGGCTGACCTTGCGCAAAGTTTGCGCGGTATGGGCAATGCGTTTGAAGAATTTGTGAGTGGGGAAGAAATTGACCAGCTCTATTTAGAGCAGGCCAAGCAGGTGCAGCCCAGCGTATTTGAGCGGCATATTGGGCATGAGGGTACAGTAAGGGCTATCCCTCCTCTATTGTGTTTATATTGGGATAAAGAGCCCCCCACTGAAATTATGGAAAATATTTATTTTCATCAGGGTATTCCTGATTTGGATTTGAAAATTTTTAATCATGATGAGGCTGTAGACTGGTTGTATCGTTTTTATGGCACGGAAGCGCGAGATTTTTTTCTTTCTATGCGCAGTGCCGCAGAAGCCGCTAATTTTTTTAAGCTACACGCAACAAATTTGTATGGAGGCTGGTGGTTGAACACAACTCTACGCCTTGCAGGAGAAAACGCGCTAGATTTTGTGTTGCAGGAGCAAAGTGATGTGGCGTTATTTTTAACACCAGAGTGCCGCGTGAATGACTGCTTTTTTGGCACAACGCAGCAAAGCGGCTTTATGCAAGAGTGTTTACTCATTTTATACGAAAACTGCTACAAGCATAAGCATCTTTACCCAGAATATAAAACTGGTTCTGGCGTATTTGGGCGGGCGCTATCGCGCAGGGCGTATCGTGTGCTTGAGGGGGTTGAGAGCAACGAGTGTATAAAACTTTACAGCCCAGAGCAGCTTAATACGCTTGTATATAGAAGCCAAAACCCAGCGTGAGAGGCAACTGTGCCTTGCTTAAAGTCTAGCGTGTAGTGGTTTGAAAAATACGTTCAACAGCACCGACAAGGGCGCGGCCACTGGCTTCGTCTCGGGCGGGTGCGCTAAAGCGTGGGGGTAGGCTTACGCTATAGCGCATGGGTAAGGGCGGCTGTTTGTAAAATGGCCACCCTTGAGACAGATAAGGTGATGTTGTTTCAATAAGAATTGGTTGAACGGCAGCACGGGTACGTTGTGCAATAGCGGCAAACCCAGCTTGAAAAGCGCTAGGAGCCTCACCCGCGCGGGAGCGCGTACCTTCGGGGAAAAGTAAAAGCTGGCAGCCTTCATGCAGGCTTGTGGTGGCCGGGCCGAGCAGCCGCAAGAGTGTGTCATGCCGGGGGTAGCCTGCTGTGCGTAATGTGCTGCCCAGTGTTGGGCGCTCCCAGATGGAGGCTTTGGTAACGCACACCATACCCGGCAGGGCAGAGGCCAGAATAAGGCTGTCTAGGCGTGAGGGGTGGTTGGCAACCAGTATAAGCCCTTTTTCGTGTTGTAGGGGTTTAAGGGCTTGAAGGTTGCAGTCTAAAATACCAACGCGACCAAGGTAGCCTACGGTTAAGCGTGCCATAAAGCCAAGCCACCTACGCCCCAGCGTGCGGCGGCGTGGTGTGTCTGGCAGGCCGTGGCGTAATAAAAAAGAGCCTGTGTCGAGTGCCAGAAAAATAAGAGCAACCACAAGCAAAGAGCCATAAAAACGCAGGCTTATTTTAGGAAAATGCAGGCGGGGCATAGAAGGGCTGGCTCACTGCTGGGGCGCATGGGTTTGAGAAGGGGCATACTGACCCTATGCGGATCATGCCAGCGGAAAATGACAGGCAACAGCCCGGTGTGTTGAAATTTGGCGTAAAGCGGGCTCTTCTGCACGGCAGAGGGGCTGCGCTATGGGGCAGCGCGTATGAAAGCGGCAGCCCGCAGGGCGTGAGACAGGGCTTGGAATATCACCCCGCAAGGGTGGGGGGCGTATGGCCCCTATAACAGGTTGCGGCACGGCTTGGGTAAGGGCCAGCGTATAGGGGTGTGCTGGGTTGTGCAACACTGTGTCTGTTTGCCCTAACTCCATAATGGCCCCCAGATACATAACGGCTACCCGCGTGGAAATTTGGCGTATGACGGCAAGGTCGTGCGCAACAAAAACGTAAGTGAGCCCAAGCTGTGCCTGTAGGTCTGCAAACAGGTTGATAATTTGGGCCTGCACGGAAACATCTAGCGCAGACACGGGTTCGTCTGCCACAATGAGTTTGGGGGAAAGGGCCAGGGCGCGGGCAATATTAATGCGCTGGCGCTGCCCGCCTGAAAATTCGTGCGGGTAACGCTCTAGCGCAGACAGGGGTAGGCCTACACGCTCCATAAGCTCGTGCAGGCGGGCTGTAATGGCGCTGCTAGAGCGTTTTTGGCCAGTAGCTGTGGGGTGTACGCGCAATGGCTCTGCCAATAGGTCTGTAATACGCCGCCTTGGGTTGAGAGACGCGTATGAGTCTTGAAAAACCATTTGCATGTGGGGGCGTAAGGGGCGCAAAGCGCGCTCGGGTAGTTTGGTAATATCTTGCCCGTTAAACAGAATTTGCCCGGCAGAAACATCTGTTAAGCGCAGCAGGCAACGGCCTAGGGTTGATTTGCCGCATCCAGATTCTCCGACCAGTCCGAGCACCTCGCCGTGGGTGACACTAAGCGAGATACCATCAACCGCTTTGAGCTTTTGCCCGCGTGGCAATGCGTAAGTTTTATAAAGCCCACGTACATCTAGCAAAGGGGGTGTGGCATTTGCTGCGGTAGGGGGCGTGGGGGCGCAGGTGCTCATAGCGGGGTGGTTCCGGTTTGGTGTGGTGCGCTATGGGCTTGGGCGGTTTGTACCGTACCAAGGCGGGGTGGTAGGGGCGTACCTTCGGTTGGGAGCACGCAGGCGGCAGCGTGCTGTGCGCTTATAGGCACAAGAGCGGGTTGGCTGGTGGTGCAGGGGGTGTGCGCATACGTGCAGCGTGGTGCAAAAGCGCACCCTACAGGCCGGGTGTGTGGGGTTGGCGGGGCGCTTGCAATAGTGGGCAAATGAGCAGGGCGTGGGCCAGTTATGGGTGGAATAGAAGCCAGAAGAGCGGCCGTATAAGGGTGGCTAGGGTGGGCAAACAGGTCTGCTGTGGGGCCGGTTTCTGCTATGCGGCCAGAATAGAGCACCAATGTGCTGTCACACGTTTGGGCAACTACCCCCATATCGTGCGTAATAAACAGCACGGATGAGCCGTGGCTGCTGCGTAAACCCCTGACTAATTCTAGAATTTGCGCTTGCACAGTGACATCAAGTGCCGTGGTGGGTTCATCGGCTATGAGGAGTGAGGGATTACAAGACAGAGCCATAGCAATCATGGCGCGTTGGCGTAGCCCACCAGAGAGCTGGTGGGGGTAGCGTTGGGCCATTTGGGCGGGGTCTGGTACGCCCATTTCTGCCAAAAGGGTTATGGCTCGCTGCTGGGCTTGTTTGCGTGAGAGGCTGGTGTGAGCGCGTATTTGTTCCTCTATTTGCCAGCCAATTGTGTAAACGGGTGTAAAGGCCGTCATGGGGTCTTGAAAGATCATGGCAATGTCGCGCCCGCGTAGGCGGCGGAGTAAGCGGGGCGGCATACCTACGAGTTCCTGCCCTTTAAAACGGGCAGAGCCAGTTATGCGCACACCGGGGCTATCTAGCAGCCCCATAAGAGCCATTGCGGTTACAGATTTGCCCGAGCCAGATTCCCCCACTAGCCCCACAATTTCTTGTGCGCCAACAGTAAAAGAGACGTTTTCGACTAAAGAAATAAGCTGACCTTGTGCAGGTACGTGCACGCTGAGGTTTTGCACGACCAATAGCGGTTGTGTGGAAGTGTGTGGCATGTCAGCGCGCATCACGCACACGGGGGTCTAGAAAAAGATAGAGCATATCAACCAACGCGTTGGCCACGACGACAAAGACTGCCGAATACATGACCGTTGCCATAATAAGCGGCAGGTCAAGGTTGGTAAGGGCTTGGTAGGTGAGGTGCCCAACGCCGGGTAGGCCAAAGACGACCTCTGTTAATAAAGCGCCCCCGCCAACAAGCTGGGCAAAGTCTAACCCGAAGAGCGAGACAAACGTAACCAAAGAGGTGCGTAGCCCGTGGCGCAGTAAAATACGTGTGGGTGAAAGACCTTTGGCGCGTGCTGTACGCATGAAGTCTTCGTTAGCCAGAGCCACAAGATCTGCCCGTAAAACGCGGCTATAAATGCCAATAAACATAACAGCCAGCACACACCACGGAGTAACCAGCGTTTTAAACCACCCCCACGGGTCTTGGCTGAGTGGAATGTACCCAAGCCCCGGCACCCAAGAAAACAGCCATGTATTATGGTAACGGCTTTGCGTAACAAGGTTAGTAACCTGCCCAAGCCAGAAAACTGGAATAGAAATACCAATAAGCCCCAGTAGCATAAGGGTACGGTCTACCCATGTATCTTTAAAAGCTGCGGCAAGTGTGCCCATGGTAATGGCGGCCACAACCCAGATAAGAGCAGCCCCGCCAACAAGCGAAAGGGTGACTGGGGCTGCCCGCATAATTTCAGGCACAACGCGCTCGCCCCGGTCTACGTAAGAGGCAAGGTCTTGGGTGATGAAAAGCTTTTTCATCATGGTGGCGTATTGCACCGGTATGGGCCGGTTAAACCCATATTCTTGCCGTACTTTTTCTAAGGTTTGTGGCGAGGCATTGCGCCCGGCAATACGGGCTGTAGGGTCTGCCCCCGGTGTTGCAAAAAACACAGCAAAGACCAAAACCGAAATACCAAACAACACAAATACTGTTTGCCCAAGGCGGCGGAGAAGGGGCAGGAGCATGGGCTTTCCTTCTCGGCTATTGGTTGCGGTGGGCGCTGTCGCGCACATCAAGTGCATCACGCAGGCCGTCACCTAAAATATTAAGGGCCAGCACCACAATAACAATGGCAAGCCCCGGTGCAATGGCCACCATGGGGCGGGTGTAAATAAGCCCCTCACCATCTTGAATAATGGTGCCCCACGATGCGGCAGGAGCCTGCACACCAATGGAGAGAAACGAGAGCGCACTCTCTGCCAGCAAAGCAAGCGCCATAAGGAGTGGCCCCATAACCACAAGTGTGGTCATGACATTTGGCAAAATATCATGCAGCACAATGCGCCATTGCGGCACGCCAAGGCAGCGGGAGGCCGTTACAAATTCCGCTTGCCGTAAGGCCATAACGCGCCCGCGTATAGGCCGGGCAGCATAGGGCACGTAAACAAGCGCTATAATAAATATGGGAATAAGCAGGTTATTGGCTTCAATAACAAAGGGGCCAATGTGCAAACCTTGGCTGACAGTAACAATAGAAAGCGAAATGGCAAACAAATAGACGGGCACCGCCCACATAATATCCATCATGCGGGAGAGCACGCTATCTACCACCCCGCCAAAAAAGCCAGCGGCAATACCCACAACGCCTGCCAGTATAAGGCACAAGCTGGCCGCACAAGCAGAAATAAAGAGAGAGTTGCGCCCCCCATAAAGCAGGCGGGCGGCAACATCGCGCCCTTGGCTGTCTGCCCCTAAAAGGTATGTAGTGTGGCCAGTGGGGCCAATGGGGGTTAAGCCAAGGTGCAGCGGGTTGTCGTTGGGTT
Source organism: Acetobacter orientalis (assembly GCF_000963965.1). Lineage (GTDB taxonomy): Bacteria > Pseudomonadota > Alphaproteobacteria > Acetobacterales > Acetobacteraceae > Acetobacter > Acetobacter orientalis. The sequence continues at coordinate 199,506 of NZ_BAMX01000010.1, read as the reverse complement.
GCATAATATCAACCTCTTGCCCGTTAAGGGTAATGCTGCCTGCCACGTTAGACGTAAACGGGTCTACCCCGGCAATGGTATGGGCATAAAATGGGGCCAACACGCTACAAAGCACCATACAGCCGAGCACACCCAGCGCCAGCATGGCGGCGCGGTTATGCCGCAACACCCGTATGGCCCGGCGCCATGGCCCAATGGGGCGTGCGTGGTCTGTGGGCGGCTTAGCCATATGTAGCGCGTGCAATGGGGGCGGTGTTGGGTATCATACTCTGCTTATGGGGCTGCATGGGGGCTGTGGTAAAGCGTGTTTCGTAAGAGTAATGAAATGGAGTGGGGGCGTGCTGCATGTTAGGCCCTTGTTGGGCACCCTGCACAGTAGCAGCAGCGTTACACTCCCCCTAATGCGGCTTTACCTGCGGCGGCCAAAGCGGTGTCTGCCTGCGGGGTATGAATACGGGCGCACAGCACGTTCCGTAAGTGGCGCTCAAGCGGGTTATCGCGGCATAGGGCCGGGTTGCCAATGGCGGCTACCCCTTTTTGCACGCTGGCAATAGCGTTTTCTGTTACGATATATTTTGCAAGGTTGGCCGTTGTTGGGGTGGCGGTGCCGTTTTCATAGTGCGTGAGCCACTCTGCCATAACCGCTTGGTTCGTTGAAAGCAGGCTTTGAATTTCACCCATTAAGGTATGAAAGCGCGGTAGCGTTGCTAAAGAGGCACCAAGGTTTGCTGGTTTGCGGGCATGCAAAAAGCTAACCAGCCAGTCTTTGGCGGCAAGAGCTACCCCATTATATAAACTGGCAATACACAGGGCGTGCCACATAATAATGTCTGTGCCAGAGTTTTTCCAACCCTCTGGTGTGCGCAGGTCAACCAAAAAGCTTTCTGGTATTACCACGTTATCAAAATAAATCGTGTGGCTTGCGGTGGCACGCATGCCCATTTGGTTCCATGTTGGGTCTATGCGTACACCCGGTGCATTAAGGGGTACGAGCACATGGCCTAGGCGGGGCTCGGCCTCTTGTGTAGCGGCCCAGACAATACCCCAGCGCAACGCCGTAGAACCGGTTGAATAGATTTTGTAGCCATTAAGCACCCATTGGCCATTATGGTATTGAACCCGTGTGGCCGGTATGCCCCCGCGTGAGGGGGTGCCTAGTTCAGGCTCTACGCGCAGGGCGTTAAGCAGTGCGCCGTCCTGCACGGCGGCAACAGACACCATTTTGCGTACCTCTTCTGGCCAGTGGTGCGCGGTTGCAATGCTGTGGTGGTGTAAGCACTGCATGGCCAAAATAAGGGTGGTTGAGGGGTCTCCCTGTGCGAGGGTTTCAAGCAAGGGCAAAATATCACGCAGGGTTTTACCGTCGCCGCCATACTGGGGGGCAACAGTTAAAGCTAAAAGCCCGGCTTTTTTAAGGTCTTGCAGGTTGTCTTGCGCAAGGGTGCCTGAGTGGTCGTATTGCGCTGCCCGGCTGGCAAAGAGGGTAACAAGATTGGAGAGAGAAGAGCCAGTGCTGGGCATGCGCGGTAACCTTTGGTGTTATGGCGTATTTGAAACTATTTTTCAGGAGTCATGAGTTTTTCAAGTTGCATGCGCATGGCCTCTGGGGTTTGAGAGGCATCTATAACCCCTTTGTAGCGCGTATTGGGGTCCATTACGACAAAGTGGGGCGACATACCCATGGTATAAGACCATTCGGGGTCATCTGTTTTTTCAATGGGGGCTTGGTATTCTTTGGCCAGGTCAACCAGCGCGTGGGGAGATGCCGTGCCCGCCACAACCCGTGGGCCAATAGCGGTGGCAAGTTGGTGTAGGCGCTCGGCATCGTCTCGGTCGGGGTCTAGGCTTACAAAAATAATAACCGCGTTGCGGCGGGTGGGGTCTACACGATCGAGGGCCTCAGACATGGCGCGCAGGGCGGGTTCACACGCATCGTGGGTGCAGTGGCTGGCGCCAAACAGCACAACCATCCAGCGGCCATGAAAGGTTTGGTCGGTCATGGTGCCGGTTGTGGCGTCCATAAGCCTGAAAGAGCCGCCAACCTCGTTACCATAGCTGTTTAACGTAGGGCCGTGGTGTAGGGCCAAGCTGGTTGTAAAATACACACCAAGGCCCGATGCCGCGAGAATGGCTGCGGTGGTAAGGAGAATACGCTTGCCTTTAGGTGTCATGGTTAGTGTGCCTCTGCCCAGTTGTGGCCAATGCCAGTTTCGACCACCAGCGGAACAGACAGTTCAGCGGCGGATTCCATAATGTTACGTACCAAAGCGGCTACGGCTTTAGCTTCGTGGTCTTCTGCTTCAAAGAGCAGTTCGTCATGCACTTGTAGCAGCATACGGGCAGAAAAACCGGCGTCTTTTAAGGCTTGGGGCAGGCGCACCATAGCGCGTTTAATAATGTCTGCGGCGCCACCTTGTAGGGGGGCGTTAATGGCCTGTCGCTCTCCGTATTGTCTGCGGGCGGCACTTTTTTCGTTAATGGTGGGTACGTAGCACCGCCGCCCAAAGGGTGTAAGCACATAGCCTTGTGCCCGTGCTTGCTCGCGCATGCGCTCCATATAATCCCGTATGCCGGGGTAGCGGGCAAAATACGCATCAATATAAGACCGGGCCTCACCCGCCGGTATGCCAAGCTGGCGGCTTAGGCCAAAGGCAGAAATGCCGTAAATAATACCAAAGTTAATGGCTTTTGCCCGGCGGCGGGTTAGGGCGTCCATGCCTTCTAGGGGTATGCCAAACACTTCAGAGGCTGTGCGGGCATGAATGTCTTGCCCAAGGGCAAAAGCCTCTCGCAGGGCGGGAATATTGGCGACATCTGCCAAGAGGCGCAGCTCAATTTGAGAATAGTCAGCCGAGATAAGTTTTTTGCCTTTAGGCGCAATAAAGGCTTGGCGTATGCGGCTGCCTTCTTCTGTACGGATAGGAATGTTTTGCAGGTTTGGCTCGTTAGAAGACAAACGGCCCGTAGTGGTAATGGCCATTTGGAAAGAGGTGTGCACTCTATCTTCGGTTGAGGCTTGGCGCAGCAGGGCGTCTGTATAGGTGCTTTTAAGTTTGGCAAGTTGCCGCCATGCCAGCACTTTTTCTGGCAGGTCGTGCCCTTGGTCTGCCAAGTCTTGCAGCACAGACGAATCTGTACCCCACGCGCCAGCTTTGCCGCGCTTGCCGCCTTTTAGGCCCATTTCATCGAATAGAATTTCACCCAATTGGCGGGGGGAGGCCACATTGAACTCTCGCCCGGCAGCTGCGTGAATTTCTTTTTCCATAACCGCCATACGGCCAGCAAAGTCTTCAGACAGGCGGCCCAGCTCGGCACGGTCTATGGCAATGCCTGCTTTTTCCATACCGGCCAGCACGGGCGAGAGCGGGCGCTCTATCTGCTCATACAAGGCCAAGGCTTGGTTGGTGCGCAGGGTGGGGCGTAAAACGTGCCATAGGCGCAGGGTTACGTCTGCATCTTCTGCGGCGTATTCGGTTGCGCGGGCTACGGCTACCTGGGCAAAGGGCACGCGGTTACGGCCGGTACCGGTTACGCTGTCGTAGCTTATGGGGGTATGGCCAAGGTGCAGGGTTGAAAGTTCGTCCATACCTTGCCCATGCAACCCGGCAGACTGGGCGTAAGACATAAGCATAGTGTCATCGACAGCGGTAATGCTGGCATAATCCAGCCCCGCGCGGTCAAACACCAGCAGGTCAAACTTCGCATTTTGGAAGATTTTAAGCGTGGTGTCGTCTGTAAGTAGCGGGCGTATAAGCTCTAGAGCGGCTTGTACGCTTAACTGCTCCCCTGCGGGTTCTTCTAATGTGCCTTCGTGCCGTAGGGGGACATAACAGGCCTTACCCGGTGCTGTGGCCAAAGACAGGCCAACCATGTTGGCATTAAGCGGGTCTAGGCCATCGGTTTCGGTATCGACTGCGCATAGCCCGGCTTCTTGTGCAGCACTTACCCATTTTTGCAGGGCCTCTGCGGTGCGGACAGTTTCGTAACCGCTATAGGGGGCAGCCAGCAGGGCAGCGTTGGGTGTGCTTTCAGAAGGGGCTGGGGTAGCCGCAGTTTGAGCCGCCCCGTTAATAGAGGCATGTGCTGTTGCATGTGCTACCCGGTGCGCATGTGCGCCCGCAGGGTGGCTAACACCAAGGCGGCTGAGCACGGAGCGGAAGCCCATGCTCTCCAGCCAGTCTGCCAGCGTGAGTTTATCTAGCTCACGCACACGTAGGTCTTCTATGGGTTCGGGCAGGGGTACGTCACAGGCCAGTTCAACCAGCTTGCGCGAAATACGCGCGGCCTCTGCATGCTCTATCAGCATATCGCGCCGTTTAGACTTTTTCATGTCTGGGGCGGCGGCCAGCACGGCTTCTAGGGTGCCAAACTCGTTAATAAGGGCAGAGGCCGTTTTGGGGCCAATGCCGGGTACGCCGGGCACGTTGTCTGTGGAGTCTCCCATAAGGGCCTGCACTTCAACTACCTTTTCGGGGAGTACGCCAAATTTCTTTTCAACTTCTGGCAGGCCAATGGGGGTTTGCTTCATGGGGTCAAGCATGCACACGCCATCTCCCACAAGCTGCATCAGGTCTTTATCGGATGAGACAATGGTACACGTGCCCCCAATTTTACGCACAGCGCAGGCGTAAGAGGCTATCAGGTCATCTGCCTCCCACCCCTGTAGTTCAATGCTGGGTACGTTAAAGGCGCGTGTGGCATCACGGATAAGGGAAAATTGTGGGCGCAAATCTTCTGGTGGCTCGGGCCGGTGGGCTTTGTACTGGGGGTAAATTTCGGAGCGGAAGGTGTGCCGCCCGGCATCAAAAATAACCGCTAAATGCGTGCCCACATGCTCGCGCAGCATACGGGCAAGCATGTTGGTAAACCCATAGACCGCGTTAACCGGCACACCATCGGGGCTGGTCATGGGGGGCAGGGCATGAAACGCGCGGAAAATAAACCCGCTGCCATCTACCAGAACAAGGTGGGGGGTATCAGATTGGGTCATGGTCAGGCTACCGGCTTCAGGGCTGCCGGGTGCAGCCGTGCAGAGAAGAAAAGCATTGGTTTGGGATATGCGCCCTTAGCCCCGATGTCCAGCACCGACTTGTTACCCAGCCCTATGCTAAAGGCTGCCCCAGCAAGCAGCCTAAGCCCTAAAACCCGGTAGAAACAGACACCACCCCCGCAAAGCCACCCCCTACAAAATAAGTGGGTGCGCGGCCCGCTATGGTAGAGCCATAAATACCTTTGGTGCTTTTGGCATTGAAAGACACGCTGTTAACTCCAGACAAATACCCCGGCTGCCCAAGGTTAATAAGGTTAAGCTGAATTTGCGGAGAGCGTGCAAACCCCACCTGTTTAAGCCGGTACCCTATGCTGAGGTTAGCCGTTGTAAAACCGGGAATACGCTCATCATTCATAAAAGTAGAATAAGTGGGGCCAACATAGTTGAGGCTAAATTGGCCAAAAGCGTGCCCATTGTCATAAGACAAGCCAATACTGCCCGAAAAAGTTGGTGTGCGGATGGCTTTTTTGCCCTTGGTGGGCACGTAATCTGTGCCAGAGCGCAGGTTATTATCCAGCGTTGCATGAATATATTGCCCAGACACGTAAGGGCTAAAATGGTGCCACGGGCTAAGCCCTACCTCAAGCTGGGCACCGCGTGCTGTTTGGCCCCCACCATTAATGGACTCTGTTACCATAACGCCGTTTAAGCTGCTGGTGGTGCTAATCTGGCGGTTGGTAAAGTTGTAGTTAAACACAGAGGCAGCAATATTGACCGGCCCGGTATGGCGGTAGCCTAACTCTTCCCCAATTGAATATTCGGGTTTTGTGTCTGCTGTTGCACTGCGGTTTTGTTTGCCGGTGCTTACGCTAAAACGGTCATTGTAGTTAGAAATACCAGAGGGTGCCCTAAACCCTGTTGTACCGTTTATAAAAACTTGGTCGTGCGGGGTTATGTCGTAACTGGCACTAACCTGTGGTTGTGGTGAAAAATAACTGGCACCATTTCTGTATCGTGCCCCCGGTAAAGCGTTGCTTATGGTGCGCGTTACCATAATGGCCCTAAAGGCCGCAGACAGTGTTAAGCGGTTGGAAAGGGCGCGAAAGCGCTCTTGCACAAAAAGGGCGTTAACTTGTTGTACCAAGTGCGAGTTGTAAGAGGTAAGTGGCTCACCCGTTTGGGTTAAAATAGGCTGGTGGCCCTGCATATTATTGGCCCCCCCCTTGCGCGTTAACCGCGGCATAGCGGGATGGGTTTGAAAAATCGTAGTAAGAATACCAAGTGCCCGCAGTTAGGGTATTATGCCCGTAGTCCCACCGTAAAGACGCAGTAATGCCAGAGTGGGCCTGTTTAAACGTGTCGGTTGCAACTGCAGTAATAAGGCCATTTTTACCAATAGTGCCGCCCTGTAAGGTGCCTGCTGGTTGGTTGCCTTGGTAGCTGCCTGTAGGGTCTAGCGTTGTGCCGTAGCTATCATACCCCGTTACGTAAATAAAATAGGGGTTAAGAGAGAGGTGTAACTGCTTGGTAAGCGCAAATTCTGTTGGTGCAGCTATAAAAGTTTGGGCCCGTGCATTTTCTTGTAACAGGTAATAAGCGGTGTCTCCGTCTGTGTAGTGGCTGGTGTAGTTAAAGTGGGTACCGTTGGCCTGCCATTGGGTTTTGGTAGGGGCGCGCAGGTAAAATTGCCGTTGCCAGTTATACGAAAAAATAAGAGAGGTTTTGCTGCCTTGGCCCCATTCTTTGGCGAGGCGGCTGTCAAGATGATAGCGCGGGCTATGCCCGGCCCCGCGCCATTGGGCGGCATCTCGGTATGAAAAAGAGGCAAAGCTGGTTATGCCACTATGGCCTATCTCACCGCTATCAAGCCGCAAAAATTCGCGATTGAGCGCGTAAGACCCGTAAGAGAGGTCTATAAAACCCCCTGCATTTTTCTCGGGTTGTGCCATTTGTACACTTAATTGCCCCCCTACGGCATTATAAAGCGAGGCAGTGGCATCTGACGAACCTTGAGTGAGTGTAATGCTGCGAATGTTTTCTGTATCTGCCGTGGCAGAGGTGTAGGGTGTTAAAAAAAGCGGTGGGGCCGCGGGTACGCCTTCAAACAGGTAGCCTATTTCAGTTTGGTCTAACCCTCTGACAGAAAGGCCTTGTTGGTCATCGTTTGTGCCAAGGGGGTCGTTTGCGGCGTAAATAACGCCCGGCAGGTTGGCTATGAGGGCAACAGGGCTTTCGGTCGGGCTTTGGCGTGCGATAAAATCTCGGGTTATACCGCTTTGGGCGCGTGGTGCTTTTTGGGGCGGCATAAGCCCACCACCGGGTGTGTGGTGGGTTGTGCCATCTGCCGTGGCGCTGCTTTTAACAGTGACATACTCCGGCCCATGGGCAGAAGGGGGGCGGGGGTCTTCTTTCTCGCTCTCTTGGTCTTTTATTTGTTTGGGGGGTGTTTCTGGCGCGGTATCGGCTTCTGCCATGCCGCCAAAACTGGTTAAGGCCGCTGTTAGCAGCAGAGCAAACAAAAACGTGGTGTCAGACGGTGGTAAAAAGACCCGTGGCACGGTGCATAGTTCCAGACTGTTATTTTTGTTCTGGCCAGATTAAATAAATTTTTAAAAAGAGTAAAATGATATAACATAACATTTATGTAGGGTGCGCATAAGTGCTGCGGCGCTGTTGCGGTTTAATGCGCGACCGAGGCACTTTCCTATCGCGGTTTTGCCACCCTATTGCTTGGGCCATTAAGCTTTTTGCAAAGGGCGGCAGGTCGAGTTGTTTTTAAGGGGTAATAGTTTTTAGCACCAAGCCCGGTGTTAAAATTTGGGGTAAAATCTGGTCTGGGCCGTGGCCTGCATTATAAATGTAAAGTGGCACGCCGTCTCTGTGGTGGGCTTTTAAAAAGGCGCTTATGGCGGGGGCGTGGTTTGTCCAGTCTCCGCGCAGTAGGGTAACGCCATATTGGGCAAAAGCCTGTTGTATGCTGGCTGTATCAAGCGCCACGCGCTCGTTTACTAGGCAGGTAATGCACCATGCGGCTGTCATATCTACAAAAACGGGTTTGCCTTGGGCTTTTAGGCTTTCAAAGCGTTCTTGGGTAAACGCTTCTACCCCTTTGGGGAGTGTAGCAGGTTGTGTGGTATTGGTTGGTGGTTGCCCTGCCAAATGGTGCAAAGCAGGTGCCAGCGCAAGGGCTGCTATAAGCCCCAAAAGTGCAAGCCCGTGCAGCGCTGCCGTACCACGGCTATGGCCATGTTGTATAAGGCGCGCCTGCGCTACCCCGTACAACCATACAGCAAAAGCCAACAACACAAGCCCGGTTGAAAGCAGCAGCACAACATTTGCCCCGCCTTCTAACGCGGCTACCCACAGCAACCACACGCAGGTGCCTAAAAGTGGAAAGGCCAAAAACTGGCGTAAATACTGCATCCATACGCCGGGGCGGGGTAGGTGTGCGGCTAGGCCGGGAGCAAGGGTAAGCACAAGGTAGGGGGCCGCTAAGCCAAGGCCCATAGCGGCAAAAATACCCAGCCCTATAACCGGTGGGCCAGAGAGTGCCCCTGCAATGGCAACCCCCATAAAAGGGGCTGTGCAGGGGGTTGCAACAACAACGGCCAAAATGCCGGTTAGAATATCGTGCCAATGGCCATGCTGTGGGGTGGTTTGGTTTTTACTGCCTGTATTAACGGGTAAAAACTCAAAAACCCCTAACAGGTTAAGCGCCATAACAAACAGGAGCCACGTAACGAGTGTAACAAACAGCGGTGACTGAAACTGAAAGCCCCAGCCCGCTGTATTACCCGCCATACGTAACCCAAGAAGCAGACCGCCAAGGGTTAAAAACGTGATTAATATACCAAAAGTATAGCACAGAGCGCTTAAGGTTTGGATGCGGCGTTCAGTTTTACCTAAACGGGCTACGGTAAGCGCCTTCATGGCCAGAATAGGAAAAACGCACGGCATAAGGTTAAGAATAAGCCCACCCAAAAAGGCAAATAAAACCAGTTTGAATAAGCCGGTTTCTGGTTCTGCCTCTAAAGTCTCATCGGGTGGGTTGGTGCTGGTAGGCTCTGCTTTTTGGGCAAGAGCATGTTGGCTGCCCGCAGCATCTTGCAAAACCAGTGTACCAGAAAGCAGCTGTTGTGGCCCAAATTCTGGCAAGCGCTTAAGTTTAAGGGTGAGAGAGCCGTTGTGCACAGTAAGTGGTTGCTCTGCGGGTTGGTCTATAAGCCCAGACTGGTCAGGCATGAACCATGCCTTTTTAACCGCAACGGGGGAAAGATCTGGCCCACTCAGATGCAATGCCCCATTGGGGGCAATGGTGGCGTGGTAAGGTGAGGGCACAGGGGTGGCTTGGCTTGCTGCCTCAAATAAAGGGGCTTGGGTTGAAGGGGTAGGCGGCCCGTAGGGGAGTGTAAGTGTTAAAGTTGCCTCTTCTGGCACACAGAGTGTTGCGCATACCAACCACGTGGCGTGGGCGTTTAAAACCGTATTGCGGCTGCCATCTGTAAGCGTGTTTTTGCTTGGTGCCAGAGACAGTGCCAAAGGCAACACAACATCACCAGTATAGGCGTACGACATGAGAGAGGCTTCTCTAATGCGACGTGGGGTTGGCCATGTAATATGGTCGGTCTGGCCGGTTAACGCCCCTTGTGCGGTTAGGGTTACGGCCGTTGGCTCGCCCGCATCTCCCGGGTTTTGGCCGTAAGTGTGCCAGCCGGGCTGTAAGCGTAACCGAAGGGCAACGGCTAGGGGGGCAGAGCCATCTGTGCTGTCTAATGCGGTAATGAGAGTGGCTTGGGAATGCTCAGTGCTAACAGCCGCACTTTCTTTTGCCTGGGCAGCATTGGGTAGGGTGGTAGCTAACCCAATGCTGGCAGCAAACGGCACAGCAGCAAACAGGCGCGTAACAAAGGAGCGGGAGAAAATGCGCATGCATGCAGTCTTTCAAGCAGAGCAAAAACCACTTTACGGGAATACCCTACTCTATAACGCATATACCTTTGTTGGGTAGGGCTATGAGAGTGTGCTGCTGCGTAAGGCTTCTGGCTAGCGCGGGCTGTCAGAACTGTAGAGTTAATGGTCGTGCGTGTGTGGGGTGTCTGGTTGCAGCACAAACAGGCGCGAGCAATAGGGGCATACCGTTTGGTGGTCTGCTATTTTAAGCCATACACGTGGGTGCCCCAGTGCACCTAAGCCCCCATCGCAGGCAATTTTACGAGTATCGACCACTATGGTTTCAACATGCCCCAACCGGGGGCGTGGGGCAGGGTTTTGCGGCTGGATGAGCATGTAACACGTCCTTCAAAGCCCAAAAGGCAGGCATTAAAACCGACTCTGGTTTATCGCAAAAGGCATGTTAACTCTGTGTGTGGTGTGTTGCTATGTGCTGGGTTATCCCATCAGCGTGAGCAGTCGGGTAAGGCGCAAAAGCTGCGTTAAAAAGGGTGCAGAATTAATGGTGCTAAAACGTGTACTGGCTCTGTGTTTGCTGCTTATGGTGGCGGCATGTAGCACCGTTATGCCGCCCGCGCCCAAGCCACCTGCACAATGGCGTGAGGCTGCCCGCCTTGTGCCTGCACAGTTACACTTTACTCTGTCTGATGGTGCCGTGTTACCCGCACGGCTCTGGCCCGCACAGGGCAAAGAGCGCGCCCTTATGCTGGCGCTGCATGGCTTTAATGACAGCCGAGACGCATGGGAGGTGCCAGCCGCCCAATTTGCCCAACACGGCATAACGGTTATAGCGCCAGACCAAAGAGGTTTTGGGCAAGCCCCCGGCCGGAGCTTTTGGGCCGGTACGCCCCGCATGGTGGCTGATATACGCAATATTGTGGCCCACCTGCAGCATGAGCACCCCACGACACCGCTTTATTTGGCTGGAGAAAGCATGGGGGGCGCTGTGTTAATGGTGCTTATGGCCCAGCCCGATGCACCAAACGTAGCCGGCACGGTGCTGCTTGCGCCTGCTGTTTGGAATTTGGGAGCCGTGGCGCGCGCGCCATTGGGGGTGTTTAGCACCTTGGCCCCCCACGCCTTGGTACCGGAGCACAGCGTGCCTGTGCATGTTGTTGCAAGCGATAATATGGCCGCGCTGATACGGCTATACTACAACCCCCTAACGCTACACGCCACCCGTTGGGAAGCCCTGCAAGGGCTGGTTACCCTTATGCGGCAAGCGGCCCATGCTGCCAAAAACCTGCATGGGCCTGTATTTTGTGCGTATGGCGATAAAGACCAACTTGTGCCCCCCGCCGCTATGGCGCAGGCGTGGCAGGCAATGGCGCAAATACAAGCCTTAACAAAAGCACGTTTGGACGTAATACCCGGTGGCCACCACCTTTTGCTCCGCGACCGTAATGGGGCGCTGCTTATGCAAGACATAGTAAGCTGGATGTTTAACCCCAGCCATTGGCTCTCATCGGGTGGGGACAGTGCCGCAGCCCTATGGTTTGCCAGCCAACAAGGCCAGTTAGGCTATGGCAAGCAGGAGTTACCCATTTTGTTGCCAGCCCGGCTAGAGAGTTTAGTGGGGCCTTAACCCGACGAGATGGCGTAAGTGGGCGTGGTGTATTGCGCACAAAAGCCGCTTGCCACAGAGCCAAATGAGCACAGCACTGCGCAACAGCGCGCGGCTATACGTTAAAGAGATATTGGAGCATATTTGGAGAATTGAGCTGGTGGACCCGACGCGATTCGAACGCGTGACCTTCGCCTTCGGAGGGCGACGCTCTATCCAGCTGAGCTACGGGTCCGTGGCCTTCTCCCTAGCGCAAAGCACGCAGGCTGCCAAGGGTAAATACGAGCGGGGGCAACCTTATGGGCGTTTTGTGTGCAAGCGTTTGGTGCCGGGGGCATGGCAGTAAAACAGGCTAAGTGGCTTGCCGCCTGTGGCTAAGTGTTTTTAAGTCTGTAGCGTCTCTTTTGTTTTAAGGAATTACCATATGTCTGGATCTTGTCTGGTTTCCAAGCTGGCAGCAGCACTGGCTGTTAGCAGCTGCGTAGGGCTTATAGCGCTTGGCACACCAGCCCATGCCCAGACAGACACACAGCCCCCCGTGCCAAGCCACGCGCCCGGTAAGCTGGTGGTGCCAAGAACAGCCCCACCCATGACAGCAGCTAATGCCGCCCCCGGCGTGCTGGACTATGATGGTATTCCAACAGTTGAGGGTGCTTCAGCCGCGAATGTGGCGGGGCTTATGGCGTATTGCTACGGGCATAACCTGACAACAGATACAACAGTACGTGTGTTAGGGCGTAAACTTGCGCGCAAACCGGGCGTAAGCACTAACCCTGCTTATGCGTGGGGTGGTGTAGGCCGCCTTATGCTCGATAAAAACACAATGTTTGATGTTACAACACTCAAGCCGCGTTTGCAGGCCGCAGTGTGCAGCCGCTCTGCGCTGCGTGGGCCAGATTTGTTAAACACCAAATAAGAACGGTTTTGCGCGTATGAGTGCCCCAGCCCAACGCCTAACCCCAGACGACCTGCTGAGCGCAGTTAAAGGGGTGACGGCACATGAAACAGACCTGATTGCAACATTGGCGAATGTCTCAGCTTTAGTGTTTGAGGCTTTGCCAGACCTGAACTGGGCGGGGTTTTACCTGCTACGGCATGGTGAGCTTGTTTTAGGCCCGTTTCAGGGGCGGGTGGCGTGTACGCGTATTCCGTTGGGTAAGGGTGTGTGTGGTACGGTTGCACAAAGCAAAACGGCTTGCATTGTGCCAGATGTGCACGCTTTTCCCGGTCATATTGCCTGCGATGGGGCATCTGCATCAGAAATGGTACTGCCTGTACTGCTCCATGGCACCTTATTGGGGGTGCTTGACCTAGATAGCCCCCTTAAAAACCGCTTTGGTGCCGCAGAGCAAAAATTGCTTGAAGCCGTTTTGGACGTGGTGGTGCAGGCTCTCAGCCGAGGTGAGGCAGTGTTGTTCCTGTAAGGGGACGACCTTCTGAGAGAGGCCTGTCAAAAAATACCTTCAAAAGTGCTGCAAAAAAGTAGTGTCCCTGTTTGTAAGGGCGTGTGTGCTTAAATTAGGTATTTCGACAGCCACGATGCTGCTGTTGCGGGGTACAAAGGCCGCGTGGGTAGCCTCGAGATAGTAAGTTAGCCCTTAGTGGGCGGCTGACGGCTCTTGAAGCGCGCTCGTAGCGCCGTTGTAAATATTGTTTTAAGTGGGGCCGGTATTCCTTCTAGTGGCCTGAACGCGTTGTTGGGTGTGCTAATACGATGTGAGTGCATCATGGCAGAAAAATTGTTTATTATTTACAAAAACAGCCTCTTGATTCTTGAATTATGAATTTTCGAATGAGCAATGAGAGTGTGCAAGCCAAGGCGTTATGCTTTGTACTGGTAAGTTAAGTGTCGCATCTTGGTTATGTGTAAGGCGGGTCTTGCTAGCTACGTGGGTGACGGCCTGCAACATGCTGGCATTGTGAGAACACAGCCGCGTGACTATATTGAAAGACTGGAGCCGTTAGCTGAGAACGGTAGTGTGAGGAAAAAGAGTTTATGCGGCAGTTTACACTTTTGGCGGCTGTTGCCGCTGTTGCCCTTACCACGGGTACGGTGGCGCAGGCTGAACCCGGCGGGTGCCTAAAATATGGTGCGGCTGGTGCGGTTGGTGGCCATTTGGTGAACCACGGTGTGCTTGGGGCAGTAGGGGGCTGCGTAACTGGCATGTACCGCCGCCACGAATACCGTAAGGAAGCCAAGCAGAAAGCCGCCTTGTATGATAAGGAACACCCCGGCGCAAAAGGCACCTATCAGGAAAAAGCAACGGCGTACGATGTTGAGCACTCAACCACGCCGGGTAAATTGACCTCAGAAAACCCCGCCCAGCAAGAGGGCGCTAAAGCCCCAGCACAGGAAAACGCACAGTTTTAAAGTGCTAATGGGTCGTTCTTAATTTATGCCTGCATGGTGCTGCCGTTTTTGAGGCGCTGCCATGCAGGCGTTTAGCGTTTTCCCTCATATTTAGTGGCGTGTTTTGCTGCATCGTTAAAAACTTTTAAGCATAGCGTTATTTTCAAGAACTATAATCACGCTCTGGTTGTGTATTGCTAAGACTAAAGGCGCGAGAGGGCTGCCACGATGCCCGCTTTATTGAAGTGACGCAGCCATATTTGCATGTCTCAAACGGCACATAAGATCGACTTGCCTGACTTTTGCGGCAGCCTATTTAGTGAAACGTGCAGAGCGTAATGTGTTCTGATCTGATTGATGATGAGCATCACACTTCGTTCATGCAGAAAACCAAAATAGTTTTGGCTGTTTGTGTATTTGTGGTGCAGCAAACTTGTAGCCCGTGCTTAATATATAAAGTTGTGGTGTTAGGGCGCAGTGGCTGAGTTGGGTGCGGGTAAGGTAATAAGGGTTTGGGTTTTGACCATAGGGTCAACCGTATGGAGCAGGGTGCTTAACCCCCATTTTCGTTGGTCAAACTCGGCGTTACTGGCAATGCTGGTTAACGTGTTACCCGTAAAATGCATTTGCACGGCAAACGTAAGAGGGTGTGTTTGACCTCTCATGGTGAGGGTGCCAACAAGTTGCGTATGGAGCTTGCCATGGATTATTTTAGGTGTGCAATCACCTACATAATGCATGGTAGGGTGGGAATCACTATCCAACATAAGGCCAGAGAGCATAACGCCTTTTATAAGCGCACTGCCTACTTTAAGGCTGTCTACGTTCATGGTTAGGTCTACATGGCAGCTTTGCTCTTCCAGATTATAACTGAGAGAGCCGCTAACTTTTTCAAATGTGCCATCTATGGAAGACACAGCCGAACTAGCCTGTAGGCGGGCTTGGGTGTTGTTAGGGGTTAGTGTGAGGTGTTGCTGGGCTGGGGCTGCTACAGCCGTGCTAAGGTATAGAAAAGATAAGGCCGGAAGTGCTGCAAAGGCTAAAAAACGCATACCCTAATACTCCACGCTCTAATAAAGACGATTCATTTTTAACGGAGTAATGGCGGAGAGGTTGCGTGTGCTGGGTTATGATAGGGCGCGCGAGGCTGCCCAAAACTCTAATGCAGCAACAGTGCAATGTTGTAGCCAATATAGTGTGTAAATAAGCAGAAATGCAGCGTCTGGTCGCAGGAGTTGCGGCTAAAGGACGGCCTTTTTAGAGAGGTTTTGTGGGGCAATAAACAAAAATGTAGCGCTTTGAGTATACTGCTTACAGAGTTGCGGTAAAGCTACAGTATATTTTTAGTGCGTAAGCAACACTTTTGCAGCCCCATGTGGAAAGGTTTTGGTGCTGAGGGTAAGGGAGAGTTGGTTTTGCTGGAGCGTGCTTTCTTGCTCTGTTGTGAGTAACACGCTGCCTGTTAGGCTGTTAGCCGTGCTCCGCTCTGTTGTGCCGCTATGGGGTTTAGCTAGCGGGGTATTGACCAAAACAGCGGTAACAGGGCTGCTCGTGGTAGGCCACGTGGTTGTGTAGCGCAACACATGCGCTGCGGGGTAAAAAAGCGCATCAAACGTGGTGTTGGCAAAGGCGTGGTTACTGTGCATTGTTTTAAAAATGCCGGTGTAATGCACGCTCCGTTCTGCAAAAGCTTGTGGTATGCAGGCCAGTAAAGCCGTGGCCACCAACATTATTTTTATAAACGCTCTTATAGGCAGGGTCATGGTATGGCTCCGCTTTGTGCAACACGTCTTCTTTACTTGTTAGAAAGAGAAAGTGTCAGAAGCGGGGCGGTTTCATTCAAAATCGCGCAATGTGCCTTCTTCATCAACCGGGCGTAGGGGGGAGCGTTGAAAATGCACACGCGGTTGCGTGGGGGTATTTTCAACCTTTTGCCGTATGGTTTTTAGCCACCGTTCTGTTGCGGTGTCGCGCGGGGTAGAGCGATCTTGAAAAGCAAGCGGTGTGCGAGAGGGGTAAGGCATGGGGCAAGCTCGTTGTGAGAGAGACCAGACCAAAGGCGGGGAAGCCCTTACTAAGCGCCCCATAATACAAGCTCTATGCCCGTTAAAATGAGGTGCCTGTTTCTCTTACCGCGATTTCAGATATGCTCGTGTGACGTTTTCTTGAAAACAGATACACGCCGAGTTTTCTGTATCAATTACAAGAGTTTTTAAAGGAGCGCGTGCGGCCCGACAGGGGGGGGCAGGCAGGCTTTTTGTACCAGTGCGCGTGTTATAGCCCCAGTAATGTTAGCTCTTTTTGCAATGCCGGGGGGAGTGCTGCTTGGGTGGTTGCACCCGTGCCAAGGTCGGGTGGGGCGTCTTTGCTCTCTAGGTAGCGCCAGCCTTGAAATGGTCGTAGGGCGCGGGCTTCCACCCTAATAATCTGTGGCGAAAGTAGAATAAGCGTGCCCTGTGTGCTATCTGGCCGGGTTTCGGACACAATATCTAGTATGGGCTGGCGGCATAAAATAAGCCCGCTAATAACGCGGTAAAGTGAGCCCCCGTCTAAAATTTCGTCGCAGCGGCGGGGGTAAGAGCGGGTATGCACAACAGGCAAGGGCCCGTGCTCAGGGTGTAGGCGGCAGTTAATAGACTGCTTTTGGCGTTCTGCCAGTTCTTCAAGCGAAGAGACGCCAACAACGAGCTTGATGAGGTTAAGCATAGCGTTAGGTTAGAACAAAATGGGCACAGCGCCTACTCTGTTTTCATAAAGTTGTGCGGCCTTGTAGCTCAAGGCTAGGTGCAGGTGGTGGCGCTGTTGCTGCCCTCTTTTTGAAGGCAGCAAGATTTGGTGTTGGGTATTAGAGTGAGTGTGCCTGTTGCATAAAGCTGTTTAGAAAACGGGCTTCATCTATTTTCTGCACAAGTATAACCTCACGCACATGCTGGGTGCGGGGGGCTGAGTCTTTTGGCCATACACGGGCATGGCCGTAATGGCTGCCTTGGCTCGTATCAATATCCATATAGGCTTTAACAGACTGGGTGACCAAAGAGGGGTCTGCGGCTATGGCGGTTGTCATTTCGTCCCACATGGGGAGGGGCGAAATATACTGGCTTAGATAGCGCGTAACAGGGGTAGATTTTTGCGTAATGCGGGCCATGTAGGCTTTGGTCATTGCGACCGAGTTGGAAATATTACCAACAACAGTAATAGCAGGCCACGGGGCGGTAAGGGTAATGTGTGCGGCTTCGGGGTCGAAAATCATGTTAAAGTCTGAGGCAAAATTGGCGTTGCCGGTAACAGACATAAGGTCTGTATCAAGCAAGCCCCCCATAAACACTAAGTGTTTGGCCGTAGCGGCAAAGCTTGGGTCTAGCCTAATGGCGAGGGCTAAATTGGTAAGTGGCCCAGCCGCCACAATAGTAACCTGATGCGGGTGCTCATGCACCGCACGGATAAGAAATAAGGCAGCAGTCTCTTGTGCCGCAGGGGTGCTGGGTAGCCCTTCTGGCAACTTGGGGAGGGCTGGTTGTGTTTCGGGCACGGTGGTGCCATCGCCTAGGCCGCCCCAAGCGCCTTTCCATGGAATACGGCCAAACTCCTGCTCGTGTAGTCTCATAAGGGCAGGTGTGTTGAGCAAGGGGTAAACGGCCCCCTCTGCAACTGGAATATCTGTGCGTTTTGCAAATTCAAGAAAGCGGCGCAGGTGGGCTGACTCGGCATTTTCCCAGTCATCGCCGGTAGTAACGGTAAAGCCTAATACCTTAATATGCGGGTTACCCAAGAGCGGAATGGTAGACTGAATGTCTGAGCCACCGGGGCCTAGAAAGTCGTTGTCTTCAATAACCAATGCCGGGTCTTGAGCGCTTGCAGCGTAGGTGCTTGGGGCTGTTGTGCACAATGCTACGGCAAGGGTACATGTACCTAACGAGAAAAAGCGGGAGAGAGCAGTTAGGCGCATAAAAGACCTCGGGCAGTAAGGGGCCATAGCAGGCCAGTTCTTGGCAACAGAGGGTTGTTTATAGGGCAAGAACGAGAGTGTTGCTGAAAAAATATTGCCGCCAGAGGGGTACCTTTTTACTTGCTTGACTACGGTGCAGGCTGCGTCAAAAAAATCTGGGTTTAAAGGTAGAAACAGCAGGCGTTTTTGTGCCTGAACAGGTGACCTTTGAAGCGGGCTTTACGAGCGTGCCGTAATGTTCCGTATTGTGGTGGCAAAAGTGGCTATTGCACCACAATAGTAGCACCGATAGAGCCTACCATGATGCCGTGCAAAGCCGTTGCTACACCAGCAAGGCGTGCAGCAGGGCTTCTAGCCTTACGCGGCCTTCTGGGGTGGCGCGTAGGGTGGTTGGGGTAAGCTCCAGGTAGTTTTCTTCTAAGGCGGCTTGTAAAATTGTAGCGTTCGTTGCCTGCTCAAGCGTTAGGCCTGTACGGGCGTTAAAGCGGGGTAGAGCAATGCCCTCTGTAACGCGCAGGCCCATAAGCAGCATTTCACGTGCACGGTCTTGGGGGCTGAGTGCTTCTTGCGATGTTTGGCCTGTGCCCGTTTGTTCTACCCGCTCAGCCCACGGTTCAGGCGCGCGGTGGCGGCGGGTGGCAAAAAGAGCGTTGCCTTCTGTTACGCGGCCATGGGCACCGGGGCCAAGGCCCACATAGTCTCCATAACGCCAGTAGGTAAGGTTGTGGCGGCTTTCGCTGCCGGGTTTTGCGTAGTTTGAGACCTCGTACCCAGCCAAGCCGTGGCGGGCGGTAATATTGGCTGTTTCTTCGTAAAGAGCCGCGGCTTCTTCTTCATTGGGGAGTGTAAAAGCGCCTGTGCGGTACAGGGCTTCAAACTTTGTACCCGGCTCAATGGTGAGTTGGTAAAGAGACACATGGTCTGCCACGAGGCTGAGGGCCGTATTAAGCTCCTGCTGCCAGTCGGCCAAAGACTGGCCGGGGCGCGCGTAAATGAGGTCAAACGTAATACGCGGGAAAAGCTTGCGCGCAGTTTCCAGCGCAGCCAGAGCTTGCGGGGCTGAGTGCTCGCGGCCCAGAAATTTAAGAGCTGTATCATCAAGGGCCTGAATACCCAAAGATACCCGGTTAACGCCCGCTTGCCTGAAGGCGGCCAAGCGCCCGGCTTCAACACTGGTGGGGTTGGCCTCCAGTGTTATTTCCATATTGGGTAGAGGCTCAAACAGGGTTGTGGCATCTGCTATTAAAGCGGCCACACTCTCTGGTGCCATGAGGGAGGGCGTGCCCCCCCCAAAGAAAATAGACCCCAGCTTACGCCTACCAAGCCGTGCGGCATCGTGTGCCAGCTCGGTGCGCAGGGCTTTGGCAAAACGGGCCTCTGGCATGTGGGCCCGCACATGTGAGTTAAAGTCACAGTACGGGCATTTAGCCAGACAGAACGGCCAGTGAATATAAAGGGCGAGGGGTTCGTTACTGTAGGTCAGATTGCCACCTTAACGCCCAACTGCACCACACGGTCTGGTGGAATACGGAAGAACTCCATGCTGGAGGTAGAGTTACGCGCCATAAACAGGAACAGAGACATACGCCAGTGTGAAATGCGCGGCACGGAAGAGCGGGTAATTAACTCGCGTGAGGTAAAGTAAGAGGCTTGCAGCGCATCAAAATCTACTCCGTTGGCTTTTAGCCCTTCAAGTGCACGCGGAATGTTGGGCATTTCCATAAAGCCATACCGCAGAATGATACGGTAGATATTGGGGGCCAACTCTTCAACAGAAACGCGGTGCCCACGGTCTGCCTCTGGCTGGTCTAGGTTTTGTACGGTTACAAACAACACATGGTCGTGCAGAATTTTGTTGTGGCGCAAGTTATGCAACAGGCAGGGCGGCACAAAATCTGGTGTGCCGGTCATGAACACAGCCATACCGGGCACGCGGATAATGCGCGATTGTGGTAGCCGGGCAATGAAAGACCCCATGGGCAGGCTGTCTTGGCGTTGGCGGCCCACAATAAGGCCACGGCCTTTTTTCCATGTGGTCATCATAAGGGTTAGGACGCAGCCCAGCAGGACGGGCACCCAGCCACCATCAGGAATTTTAAGCGCGTTGGCTGAGAAAAAGGTGAGGTCAAGCAGTAGAAAGCTGCCAAATACCGCAGCCACTTGGTACGGAGACCAGTTAAAGTGGCGGCGAAACACCACAATGGCCAGAATAGACGTGCAGATAAATGTACCCGTAACCGCAATGCCGTAAGCCGATGCCAGAGCGTCTGAACTGCGGAAGGCCACCACAAGCAGCACAGCCCCCACGGCCAGAAAGCGGTTAAAGTCTGGTAGGTAAATCTGGCCTTCTTCTTCCGCATTGGTGTGGGTAATGCGCAGGCGGGGCATATAGCCAAGCTGGATAAGCTGGCGGCACAAAGAGAACCCACCCGAAATACCGGCTTGGCTGGCAATAACCGTTGCAAAGGTTGAAAGCACAACCATTGGTCCTTGCATCCAGTGCGGGCATAGCAAAAAGAAGGGGTTAGCCAGTGCTTTGGGGTCTGCAATAACCAGAGCAGCCTGCCCAAAATAGTTTAGTACCAACATGGGCAGCACAAAAAACAGCCACGCATACCGAATGGGTGCGCGGCCAAAATGGCCCATATCTGCATAGAGGGCTTCGGCCCCGGTAACGCACAGCACCACAGAGCCTAGTGCTAAAAACGAGAGCTTGCCGTGGTAAAACACAAATTCAAGCGCGTAAGTGGGGGAAAGCGCCATGAGGATACCGGGGTGGTGGAAAATTTCCATCGCCCCTGTCACCCCCAAAGTACCAAACCAGAGCAGCATAACAGGCCCAAATATGGTGCCCACTTTGCCCGTACCTACCCACTGCACACTAAAGAGACTGATAATAACCACAATGGCTACGGGTATGACAAAGTCATGCGCGGCAGGCACGCTAACCTCTACCCCTTCAATGGCGGACAGCACGGAAATAGCTGGGGTAATAATGCCGTCTCCAAAAAAGAGGCAGGCCCCTATAATGCCTACCAGCCCCAGCATAAGCCTTACACGCGGGTTGGCCGTTGTACGTTGCGCCAAAGAGCAAATAGCCAGAATGCCGCCCTCACCATTATGGTCGGCCCGCATAATGAGCAGCACATATTTGACGGTCACAATGAGAATAAGTGTCCAGAAAATAAGGCTGGCAACACCTAAAATTTCCCATGGGGCAACGGAGTGGTGGCCTGAAATAACCTCTACCGTAGAGCGAAAGGCGTAGAGCGGGCTTGTTCCGATGTCTCCGTACACAACGCCGAGCACGCCCAGTAGGGCGGCAAAACCGACAGGGGCCGCAGTATGTTGCGGTTGGTCTGCATCAAAGTCTGTAATGTGGCGGGGGTTGTGCTGGGCGCTTGCGCCCTCCGCCTGTGCGGCGTTGGAGCCTGTGGTGTGTGAATCGGCCTCGGCAGACGTGCTGGCAGGGTCGGTCATGTTAGCTCTGGCTCCAAGTGGTGCAACGGGGGCATGTGGTGGCGGGGTTTACAGTGCTGCCAACAGAAAGGGAATGCATGATTGGCTAGGGCTTTATGTTAAGGCGTGGCAGGGCGTGCGCCAAAAATGGCGGTGCCAACGCGCACAAGGGTAGCGCCTTGGGCAATAGCCTGCGGGTAATCTGCCGACATCCCCATAGACAGCACGGGCAGCCCATGTGTTTGCGCCATGCTGCGCAAAAGCTGGAAATGGGGCGTGGGGTCTTGGGTTGCGGGGGGTATGCACATAAGCCCTTTAAGGCTGGTGCCAAAACGCTGGCGGCAGGTGCGTATAAACGCATCTGCCTGCTCTTTTGGTACACCAAATTTCTGGGGTTCGTCGCCGGTATTTACTTCTATCAACAAGTCGGGCATGCGGCCCACGCTGTCTGCTGCTTTGGCGAGGGCATCTGCCAGTGCAGGGCGGTCTAGGCTTTCTATCATGTCTGCCAGCTGCACGGCGTCTTTGGCTTTGTTGGTTTGCAGGCCGCCAATAAGGTGCAGCCTTATATCTGGGTATTGGGCGCGTAAGGCGGGAAATTTAGCGGCGGCTTCTTGCACCCGGTTTTCACCAAATACACGCTGGCCTGCCGCCAGTGCCTCTTGCACACTGCTGGCAGGGTGAAATTTGGAGACCGCCACCAGCGTGACCGCGTTGGGGTCTCGGTGGGCGTGGCGTGCGGCGGTTTCGATCTGAGCGCGCACTTGCGCCAGTCTGTCTACCAGAGCGGAGGGTGTCACCATAACAATACAGGACTTCTCATAGATCGAGGTCAGAGGCAAACAACGCATACTGCACCCAACGGTGCAGTTTCGCTAGAATAGGCTTAACGTTTACTCTAGCTGATCCTGCAAAGAAAAGGCACCCTTCTACCGGGTAGGGGGTATTCGTGCCTTATGGGCCTTATTGTGTATGGTCTGGCACCAGAATAATTTTACCGCAATGCTGCCCTTCTTCTAACGCCTTATGGGCCGCAACAACTTGTGAAAGCGGGAACACGGCATGAATAAGGGGGCGCACTTGGCCCTCAGCCAGTAAGGGCCAGACATGCTCTTGTAACTGCCGGGCTATGCGGCCTTTCGCTGTGGCATCTCGGGCGCGCAGGGTGCTGCCGGTTACGGTAAGGCGGCGGGTCATGATACGGGCCAAGTCTGCTTTTTCGGCTTTGGCGCCGCCTTGCAGGGCAATAATCACCAGGCGCCCATCAGGTGACAGGCTTTTTAGGTTGCGGTCGAGATAGGCGCCGCCAATCATATCCAAAATCAGGTTAACGCCGCGGCCTTGGGTAAGGGTGTGTAGGCGTTCTGCAAAGTCTTCTTCTTTGTAGTTTATGGCCTTGGCCCCAAGGCTTGTGCAGAGAGCGCATTTTTCTGTGCTGCCAGCGGTTGCAAACGGGTGCCCGCCAAACGCCTTAACAAGCTGTATGGCGGTTGTGCCAATACCACTTGCCCCACCATGAATAAGCACGCGGGTGCCCGGTGCCATAATGGTGGGCATAAACAGGTTAGACCACACGGTAAAATAGGTTTCTGGCAAGGCGGCAGCCTGTATGGCGTCAAACCCTTCTGGCCACGGTAGGCACTGGCCAGCGGGCACTAGGCAGTAGGTGGCATAACCGCCGCCATTGGCCAAAGCGCACACGCGGCTACCTAATGCGGGCATGTGTTGGCCCTCTAGTGCTGGGCCTGTGGCTATAACCTCGCCTGCTACTTCAAGGCCAAGGCGGGGGTTGGCACCGGGCGGTGGCGGGTAAAGTCCTTGGCGTTGCATGAGGTCTGGCCGGTTAACACCTGCGGCTAAGACACGTACCAAGACCTCGCCCCGGCCGGGTTGGGGCACGGGCAGGCTTTCTAGGTGCATAACCTCAGCCGCGCCGGGCTGAGTGTAGCATACTGCTTGCATGGTGGCGTGGGGCAGACTTTGTGTGGGCATGGCTCGGTTCTTTAGAGTGTGCAAAACCAAGTGTATCAAGCCGCAATTTGTTGCCAACCTAAAGGGGGGTGGCCTTCACGTCTTTGGTAGGTGGGGTATGTGCGTAGGGTTAAAATAAAATGAGCGTACACAGCCCACCAACAAAAACCATGCCCCACAATACCAGCAAAACAACCCTGTGCCGTATAGCCGCACGGGCTAGCAGTTGCATAAGCGGGTCAATATGGGGTGCGGGCGGTGTTTGGGGGGCTGGCTGGGCTTGTAAAGGGGGCAAGTGTGGGGTGTGTCGCGTTTGTTGGTAAGGGGTATCTGTTTGGCTTACGCCCACAGCCTGCAATAACCCTGTTTTGAAACGCTCCAGCTCTTCTTCCCGGTAGACAGAGCGGCCGTCTAGCTGGCGGGGGCGGGGGGTGCAGCGTAGGGTGCGTAGGGCCAAAAATGCCATACGGCTTACCCCTAAATAATGCATAGCCTCTTGCCGAGAGAGCACCGTTTTGCCGGGAAAATGCACAAGACGCCCATCAGAAGAGGTGTTGATGGACATGGGGAAATCCTGTTGCTGGCAAGGGTTAAAAGGGTAAGGCCTTAAAGGCCAGGCGTCAGAAATTTGTCTGGGCTTTGGCCTTTTTCGTGTGCCCTCTACGATGCCGGGAAGCTGTTTACGAGATCAAGAAAAATCTGATTGCTTTGTGCCAGAGCTTGTGTGGCATTGCAGGTGGTATGGGCTGGTATTTCGGGTGCGCGGTGAAGTTCGTCTTTAATAAGGGCTTCTAGGGCCGGTAGGCGGGCTGTGTTGTGGCGCTCGTTTGTACGGGCTTTGGCAGCAACCAGCGTGGCTATGTCTTCTTGCAGGGCGGGGGTAAGAGTGGCGCGTTCAACAAGGGCTTGCAGGTTCATGGGCGGGCGGCTGTGGGGCGCTAGGCGCAGGCAGCGTATGGCAAGAGCCGGGCGGAGCGCATAAAAGTATTTTTTAACGGGCACGGGGCCGTCAGAAGTAAGCCACCGCTCTGCTGCGTTGTTGCCAAGGCTTGCATAATGGTGGGCGAGGCCGCGGGCATTGAGCACGGTGTCGGCTAGTTGGCTGAGGTGCTGCACAACGGGGTGGTCTGGCAGGTAGCGAATGGGGGAATCTATCCATTCACTTATAACCGCGTTGGACTTGAGCAAAAGCAGCAGGGCTTTGCGTATGTCCCACCCGTTTAGGTCAATATCATTTTCTATTGGGGTTTCTATAACGTCTCGGCCGGGGTGGAGTTGAAGATACCAATCTCGCGGGCGGATATACACAAAGCGAATATCGTAATCACTGTCGGGGGAAGGGAAACCCCAGGCCCGAGAGCCAGATTCAACGGCCAACAGAATATGCATGTTTTCTTGTCGCTCAAGCGTTTTAAGGCGTTGTGCAACATCGTGCTTGATAGCGGGGGAGACGGTGTTGAGGCTCATGGGGGTTTTCAATGTTTGTGTTTTTCGCCGGCTAGTTCGCGGCGGGTGCGTTCAAGCTCTTCTGCGTAGCGGCGCAAAACGTAGCGCTCGCTTAATAAGCCCAACACCATACCATTTTCGTTTGTAACAGCTAGAGCAGGGCGGGTGGTGCGCTCAAAACTATCTAACGCGCAGGACAGTGATGTATCAGGCGAGAGGGTTTCATCCCCAGTTTGCACTAAGGCGGTGACGGGGGTTGTGTCTGCATAGTGCCGGGCATGTAGTTGTGTGTTTTCAATAAGCCCTACATAGCGGCGGTGTGCGTCGCGCAAAATAATGTAGCGCGGGGTTGCGCCGGGGTAGGTGTCTCGTGCTGTGGCTACGGTAGCCGTGGCGGGTAGGGTTGGCACTTCGGTACGCATCATGCGGGCTACGGTTAGGCTGCGCATCCAGCCAACATCTACGCCAGAGCGTATATTTTCACCGCGTAAATGAAAGCGCCATGTCGCAAAGGAATACCCAAAAGTGCGGCGCACGGTCATGGAAGATAAAATGGCCGAGACCATAACCGCACTGGTAAGGGGGAGGCTGCCGGTTGTTTCAAGAGCCAGAAAAATCATGGTCATGGGGCCGCCAATAACGGCTACAGCCAGAGCGCACATGCCCACAACAGAGCAAACCGAAACCGGCAACGCCATAATAGGGGCCAGCACCCCGGCAAAAACAGCGCCTGTTAAAACCCCTAGATAAAGAGACGCAAAAAACAGCCCTCCTCTAAAGCCAGACCCAATAGAAATGGCCGAGGCCAAGGCTTTAAGCCCCAGCAAGCCGGCGGCCAAAAGCAGTGGTGGCGTACTAATAAGCCCCATTTGCATGGCCATGTGGCCAGAAGACAGCACGGAGGGCGAGATGAGGGCTAACAGCCCAACCAGCAAGCCCCCCAAGGCAGGTTTAAGCCACTCTGGTAGCGGTAGTGTGCGCATGGCCTGCTCGGTTAAGGTGACAGCGCGCATAAGGGCAATACCCACAAAGGCTGCAACAATACCAAGGCCAGCAATAGGCACATAAGCAACGGCCGGAATACGCACAGGCGTTGACACCAGAACCGAGGGGGTAACCATGCCCGTGGCATGTACAACACCAAGGGCCGCTATGGCTGCCAACGCAATAGGGGCAAGGGCCGAGAGGGTGTACGTGCCAATAATAAGCTCAAACGCGTAAAAAGCTCCGGCCAGGGGGGCATCAAACGCGGCCCCAATTGCTCCGGCGGCACCGCAGCCAACAAGCAGGCGTACATCGGCCCGGTGCATACGCAACTGCCGCCCAATGCGCGACCCAAAGGCTGCTCCTAACTGGCTAAACCCGGCCTCTAGCCCCAAAGATGCCCCACAGCCGTTGGAGAGAACGGTTTGCAAGGCCACCAGCAAGCTGTCGCGCAAAGACATGCGGCCACCATGCAAGGCGTTGGCTTCTACGGGGTCTATTGGGGTAAAGCGCCTGTTGCGGGCGAGCAGTGCGCCAACGCCCCCTAATAAAAGCCCCCCCAAAGTGGGCACCAGTAAAGCCCGTACTGGGTCTATAGCTTTTAGGCCAGACAACCGGCCTGCGCCGGGCGCTAAAAGTTGGTGGGCCAGTAAAGTGGTGGCGGTCATGGCGCTTACAACACAGCCAGCAAGAATGCCAGTTATGGCGGCAAGGGCAATAAGCCAAAGAGAGTCTGTGCGTACCAAAGCCCGCAAGGCCGCCAAAAAACGGGGCGGTGTTGCGTGGGTGCGCATGTGGTCTAGCAGCCCGGTCATGATGGCTGCTGCACAGCAGGCAGAATATATGCCAGTTGGTGTGTCACGTGCGTATCATGCCTGCACTTATGGGTGCAGGCAAAGATGTTTTTGTGCAAAAGGGCAGTGTTTCACAAACCTGTAGTCTGTGCGGCTTTTAAAAAGAGGAAGCGGCCCTGTTATGGAGCCGGAGGGCGGGCAGCCAGAATACGAGCGGTGTCATCGTCATTGAGCGTGTAATGAAAAAACGTGCGGTAAAACGCTTTTACGTCGTGTGGTAAATTAAGGTCTGTAAAAAGGGTGGGGTGGAAGAGTTTGGCGGCCCATTCAAGCTGGAGCAGTTCTTCACACCCGTATCGGTCCCATGAAAAAACGCCTTGGGGGTTAACGGCCCAGTGGCCTTTTGCAAAAGCTGGCAGGCTGCGTAGCGGCGCGTCTTGTGCGGGTAAGCCTGCGGTGGCCCCGAGTATAATAAGGTCTGGGTTCCACGCTGCAATTTGTTCAAACGTTGTGGGTTTATGGTTGCCAGAAACTGTGGCGGCGTTTTGCCCGCCTGCGGCCGTGATCCAGCTATCAATGAGTGTGTTGGTGCCATCAATTTGTAAAGGGTTTAGGCGGGCTATGTGTAGCACTCTTGGGCGGGCGGTGGCTGGCAGGGGGGCTGTACGGCTTTGCAGCAGGGCCAGCATATGCTCCATCTGGCTACGGTAAAGATGTGCTGTGTTGTGGGCTTCTGGCGTACCAAGGGCTTGGGCTGTCATGTCTAGAGAGCGCAGCATGTCTGGTAAGGTGGCATAATGCGCATCAAGCGTGGGTAGGCTGGCATGGCGCAAGGTTTCAGCCGTGGCGCGTTGCGGTACAAAAACCAGATCAATTTTACGGGCCAGCAGGTCTTCTGGGTTGGCGCTTTCTGGGCGTACCCCTGTGCGTGCGCTTAGCAGCACGGGGGCCACTTTAAACAGCCACGGGCTGTCTTTGGGGTTTTCAGCCGTTACTTTAATTTTGGCGGCGGCACCGAGCATGACCAAAATTTCGTTATGGGCAAACCAAAGGTCTGCAATGGCGGTAGGGGTGTCTGGCACGTTTACAACTGTGCCAGACATATCCGTAACGTTACGGGCCAAGGCCGGGGTAAAAGAGGGTGCAAAGCCTAGACCAAGCGTGCAGCAGAGCAAAAGGCTGGCTTTGTGCGCTTTGGTGGCGGTTGTACGGCACATGCTTGCCAAAGACAGAGAAAACCGCATGAAGCACCCTTGTATAAAATTGGTCTGTATAGGGTAAAATATAGAACGGAGAGGGGCAACACGCCAGCGCATGTTTTGTGTGGGGGCATTGCGTGGTTGTGGTTGGTATTAAGGGGTGTGTTTACGCCGCATGTGCCACATGGCGTTGTGGCTAATAATAACAGAGTGCCGCGCCATAGCAGGCAGCCTTACCTAGCCAGTGTGTGGAGTGGCCTAGGTGGTTTGGTAGCAGCAGGGTGGTAGCCCGTGTTGGAGTGGGGTAAAGGGGTGGCGTGCCGCTACGGTACAACCATAAGTTATAGCAATGTTTGTAAAATAGCTGGGTTAGCCAGAGGTTAGGCCAAAACCGTTCTGTTTTTGCGCCATGTATCTTCTAGGGCGTCTGCCGGGTCTTGGTGGGTAGCACTCCATTGCCCTTCTTGCTCTGGGGCGTGGGTGAGGGCGCGCCATGTGGCAGTACCCGGTTGGCGCTCTAGTTTAATAACCCAGTGGGTGGGAATACGGGCTAAAAGCCGCTCTAGTTTTTGCCCAGATGATAATGGTTTTGCGTAATTATGGCCCATAAGATGCCCCCTGCAAACGTGCCGCAATAAACCCTGTATATGGGTTAACGGCGTGAAAGATGGCTAATAATTTCTGCAATAGTTTGGGGCGGCGGGGTGGCGCTGTCTATGGTGAGTGTGCGCTCATCTGGCATGGGTGGTTCTAGGGTTTCAAGCTGGCTGGGTAGCAGGCTTGCAGGCATATAATGGCCTTGGCGGTTTTTTAAGCGGTTTAATAAAATATCTGTGCTGGTGTGCAGGTATATAAAAATGGGTGTTAGGCCTGTAGCGCGCAGCAGGTCTCTATAGTCGCGTTTTAAGGCAGAGCAGGTGAGTATGCCCCCGGTTTGCTGGGTGGCGCATTGCTCTAGCCATGTGCGGCAGGCAATAAGCCATGGCCAACGGTCTTCTGTTGTAAGGGGCTGGCCAGATGCCATTTTGGCTACGTTTTGGGCGGGGTGCAGAGAATCCCCTTCCTGAAAGGGCCAGCCCAGAGCGTTTTGCAACCCTTTGGCAATAGTGGTTTTGCCAGAGCCAGAAACCCCCATAACAACCAGAAGCTCTTTAGGAATATTGTGTGCGACTGGTTGCGTGGGGGACATGGTTTTTAGCCTTGTGTTGAAGAGCCAGAAACGTCCAGTACCTTGATGCCTTCTGGCCCTGCGGTAATGGTTTGGGTTGCCATGTGTAAAAACAGGCCGTGCTCAATAACGCCAACAATAGCATAAATAGAGCGGCTCAGGGCATCTGGGTCTGTAATTGGCCCAAATATGCAATCCATAATTAGGTTTTTCTCATCAGTGAGATAAAAAGACCCATTGGCATGTTTGCGTGGGGCAACCTGTGCGCCAAGTGCTGCCAAGCGGGCAGCGGCACTTTCCCAGCCAAAGGGTACAACCTCAACCGGTACGGGGCAGAGCATGCCAAGGTGGTCTACATATTTGCTGGCATCTGCCACCACAACAAACTGTTTGGCCGCGGCGGCAACAATTTTTTCACGCAGGAGCGCACCACCACGGCCTTTAACCAGATTAAGGGTGACCGGCTCAATTTCATCTGCGCCATCAATTGCCAGATCTAGGTAGGGGTGCTGGGCAAAGGTGGTGAGAGGAATACCTTCCTCACGCGCTTGAGCTTCTGTGGCGTCTGAGGTGGGAATGGCGCAAAAACGCAATCCCTCTTCGCGCATGCGGCGGCCGAGTTCTGCCACAACAAATTTAGCGGTGGAGCCAGTGCCAAGGCCAACGGCCATGCCGTCTTTTACAAAGGCTGCGGCATATTCTGCTGCCTGTTGTTTAAATTGGGCTGCGGGGTCTGGGGTTTGGCCGGTCATGGTGGCGTGTTTTCCTTAAGGGGTGGTCTTTTTATGAGCGTAGCTAGGGTGGTGCTTTAAAGGGCTGGTGCTGCGGCGGTGTCTATTAACCAGCGTACATCACCCATAGCCGTGATAGCGCTTGCCGGGCAGGTGGGGTCTTGTGCCCGTACTTTGGCAAGGGCCTCTTTTTTGCCCGCACCCTCTACCATAAACACAACGTGGCGGCTGGCATGAATGGCGGGGTAAGTAAGCGTTAGGCGGGTATAGGGGGCTGCCGGTGGTATGCACGGGGCAACCCAAGCGGTTTTTTCCTGCAACACAGGCTGGCCGGGAAAGAGAGAGGCCGTATGCCCATCTGCGCCAAGGCCAAGCAGGTTTACGTCAAACAGGGGGCGGTTTGGCTCAAACCTGTCTGCTCCGTAAAACTGTTTAAGCAGTGTTTCGTAAGCATGGGCGGCATCTTCTGGGGTGCCAGTTGCGGGCATGGCATGCACGTTGGCGGCGGGTACCGGCACGCGTGAGAACAGTAGGCGGTGTAGCATGCCAGAGTTACTGTCTGGGTGGTCATGCGGTAAAAAGCGGTCATCGCCTAAAAAGAACTGCATACGTGCCCACGGAAAACGGCTTGCGTAGGGTTCTTGCGCCATAAGGCTATAAAGGGCTTGTGGTGTGCTGCCGCCTGAGAGAGCAATAACAAAGGGGCCGCTGGTTTTTGCTACGGCTTGTTGCAAAAGCCAGTCTGCCAAATAGTGGGTAATGGCCGCCCTGTCGGCAAAAACTTGAACCTCGGCTGTGCGGGTGTTCTGTCCGGTCATGGTGGCTCCTTATTTTGGCATACAGCACGCGGCAATGGCCGTAAGCCGCTTTGTTGGCTTGTGGCGGCATGATGTCAACTACAACACAATACAAAATGCGCAGGAGCCTAACTGCATAACAACACGCAGGCGTGCCAGTTGGTTCTTTAGTCGGCCTTGGCAGCGCGTGGCAAAATATACTCTGTTACGGCTTTGCTCCAGCCTTCAGCCGTGTTGGCGGCTGTTACAAAATGGGCTTGGTCTTTAACAGTTTGGGTAGCTTGCCCCATGGCAATGGCCATACCTGCGGCTTTAAACATGGGCAGGTCGTTGTTCATATCCCCTAAGCAGGCAACTTCGTGCGGGGCTATGCCGTAAAAGTCTGCCAACTGGTGCAGGGCGTAGCCTTTGTTGGCATTGAGTGGCGTAATATCAAGGTAAAACGGGGCAGACTGTGCAACGCAGGCACGGCCCTTTAGGAGCGCGCCAATTTCGGCTTCTTGCTGGGTTATGGCATCATAATTGCTAGAAGACGCGGTAATTTTTCCCACCCCTGCCAGCATAGTTTTAAAAGAGGGTACAATATTGGGCGTTTGTTTTATGGCCCGGCTTTCTGGCTCTACATAAGGGCTGGCCGCGTTAGTAATAACCCACTCATGCCCACGAAAGAGCCAGGCATCAATATTATGCCCCTGTAAGAGGCCCAGTGCTTCTTGCACGATATCTGTAGGAAGAGTGAGTTGTGAGCGCAGGGAGCGGTCGGGGTTGAAAATACTGCCGCCATTTAACGCGCCGTAAGGTGTATCGAGCTTAAGCGCTTCAAGATACATTTCTATGCCCGAGGCAGGGCGACTGCTCACAAGGCAGACGGGCACCCCAGCGTGCCTGAGTGCGGTTATGGCATTGAGCGTGTGGTGGGTAACTTGCTTTTGGGGTGTAAGCAGAGTGCCATCCATATCTGACACAACAAGTTTAATATGTGCCGCAGGGTCTGGCCTGTTGGAGTGGCCGGGGCGTGTTTGAAGTGTCATGCAGGCCCGTGCTCCTTCAGAAAAATGCAGGAAGAGAACCGTAACCCCCAGCAGCAGTGCCGACAAGGGAGGCGTTTCTCTTCCTGCTTGAACGTTTTATGGTACGTTCTAATTAGTCTTTGGTTTCAACGTGGCCGCCAAAGCCAAAGCGCATGGCCGAGAGCACTTTTTCTGCAAAGGTGTTCTCTGAGCGTGAGCGGAAGCGTGTGAACAAAGCGGCGGTCATAACTGGTACGGGTACGGCTTCTTCAATTGCGGCTTCAATCGTCCAGCGGCCTTCGCCGGAATCGCTCACCTGACCGGAGAATTCTGACAGGTCACCATTTTTGGTGAGTGCTTGTGCCGTGAGGTCAAGCAACCAAGAAGACACCACGCTGCCACGCCGCCACACTTCGGCAATATCTGCCATGTTAAGCGAGAAGCGTTCTTCTTCGGCCAGAAGGGGGGAGTCTTTGCGGTACATAACATCAAAGCCTTCAGCAAAGGCCTGCATCATGCCGTATTCAATGCCGTTATGAACCATTTTAACAAAGTGGCCAGAGCCAGCCGGGCCGCAATACAGGTAGCCCTGCTCGGCGCGGGGGTCTAGGTCTTTGCCGTTATCGCGCCCTGGGGTGCGGCCAATATCGCCAATGCCGGGGGCAAGGGCTGCCAGAATGGGGTCAATATGCTCTGCCGCGGCTTTTGCGCCGCCATACATCATGCAATAGCCACGTTCTAGGCCCCACACGCCGCCAGATGTACCAACATCAATATAATCGATGCCTTTTTCGGCCAGTGTTTTGGCCCGGCGGATATCGTCTTTGTAGTAGGTATTGCCACCGTCAATAACAATATCTCCAGCTTGCATCAGGCCAGCAAGAGACATAACGGTTTCTTCGGTAATGGCGCCCGCGGGCAACATAGACCAGACAATTTTTTTAGGGCCTGCAAGTTTGGCCACAACATCGGCCAGACTGCTGGCCCCTATTGCACGGCCAGCTTCTGCACGGGCTACCACTTTTTCTACTGCGGCGCTATCGCGGTCATAGACCACAACATCATGCCCGTGTCGTGTCAGGCGGACAGCAATATTGCCGCCCATTCTACCAAGCCCGACGATGCCGATTTGCATCCTGTTATCCTTTTTGTCTGGTTATTACACTGCCGCGTGTATGGCTTTGGCCAGCGCTGCCAGCCCATCTTGCAAGCTGCCACGAATATGCACGCGCAGGGCACGGCGGCCACGCTCGGCCAGCACGTCAAAGTCTCCGCGGGCTTGGGCGGCTTTTACAATGCCAAAGCTGTAACGCTCACCCGGTACGGGCAGGTCGTGGGCATCTTCTGCGGTAATTTGCAGGAAAACACCGCTATCTGGCCCGCCTTTATAAGCTTGGCCAGTTGAGTGCAAAAAGCGTGGGCCAAACTCTGCGGCTGTGGCAACGGTTTTTGCATCCCTAATTTTTAGGCGGGTGTGCTGTATCCATTCCCGGGTTGCGGCATCGCGTTCAATATAGGCCAGCAGGCCCACGTAATCGCCGGCTTTTACCCGGTCAAAATGTGCTTTTAGCACGGCTTCGGCACTGTTGCCTTTTAGGGCTGCCGCATTTTTTGCATCAGCAAAGAAGGCAAGGGGGCCAAACTCTGCAAAAGGCTGCTCAGCGGGCAGGCTGCCTGTTTTGTTGTAGGCCTCTGTCAGCTTGCGGGTTTCAATTTTGCTGGCTTCAACGTCTGGTTGGTCAAACGGGTTAATGCCAAGATATGTGCCTGCAACAGCTGTTGCCAGTTCCCACCTAAAGAATTCCTGCGCAATTTGGCGTTTGGTGTGCAGGGTAATGGTAAGCACAGGCTGGCCTGCGTCAATTAAGGTGGCAATGGCCTCGTCTTGTTCGTGGCGGTGTTCTGGCGCAAGGCGCAGGTACACAAACAGGCGGTCTGTGCCGTAGCGTTTAGGGCCACCCAGTGTTTCTTCATCAATGGGTATAATGCCTTTGCCGTGCTTACCGGTTGATTCAGCAATAAGCTGCTCCATCCAGGCCCCAAATTCTGCAATTTGTGGGGTGGCAATAACGGTTAGCTTGTCGCGGCCAAACTGGGTTACGGCAACACCCATAAGGGTGCCCAGCACAACGCCGGGGTTTTCTGCGGGGGGTACGCTGGCATCACACGCACGTACGCCGCGCAGGGCGTCTTCTAAAAACAGCTTAAGCGCAACGCCAGATGCTGCGGCAGGCACAAGACCAAAGTTGGACAGGACAGAGAAACGCCCACCAATTTCAGGCTCGCCTGCAAAAATTTTCCAAAAGCCTTCTTTGGTGGCCAGCGCTTCCAGCTTGGAGCCGGGGTCTGTAATGGCCACGAAATGCGTGCCTGCTTTTGCGCCCAGTGCCTTTTTGGCAAGGTCATGAAAATAGGCCAGCATAATATTAGGCTCAAGCGTGCCGCCAGATTTGGAGGCAACAATAAACAGCGTCTGTGCTGGGTCTATTTTGCCTGCAAACGTAGCAACCTGCTGGGGGTCTGTGCTGTCTAGCACGTACAGGTGGCCAAAGCCTTCGTGTTTGCCAAAGGTTTCTGCCAGCACTTCTGGGCCAAGGCTGGAGCCACCCATACCCATAAGCAGCACCTGCTTAAAGCCGCGGGCTTTGACTTCGGCCTGAAAGTGCTCAAGCTCTGCAACGTGGCTCAGCCGCTCTTCAACGCAGTCTAGCCATTTGAGCCATTTGCTTTCTGGCCCATTTGTCCAGACTGCGGCGTCTTTAGCCCAGAGTTTGCGAATGGTGCCGTGTTCACGCCAGTTTTCCAGCCCTTTTTGCACAGCAGCCTCAAGGTCTGCGGGTAGGGCGGTTTTAAGGCTGGTGAGTTTATCCCCTAGTAAAGCGGTTTGTTTGGCCGCAACAGAGCCAAGCAGTGTATCAAACGCTTGCTCAAAGGATGTTACACCCTCAGCCAGCAGTGTGCTGGTTACGCCATCAAGGTTCAGGCCAAGGCGCTCAGCTTCTGCCAGCACATGGCGGGCTTCGGCTACGCCTTTGGTCAGGGTTACGCTTACGGTGCCGTGGTCACGGAAGGCATCAAGCGTTGCGGGGGGCACGGTGTTGACGGTGTGCGGGCCTATCAGGCTGTCTACGTACAACACATCGCTATAGGCTTTGTCTTTGGTGCCGGTAGAGGCCCACAGCAGGCGTTGAGGCTGTGCCCCTGCGGCTTCTAGGGTTTTCCAGCGTGGGGTCTGGATAATGTCTTGCCAATACACATAAGCCAGCTTGGCGTTGGCAATAGCCACCTTGCCCCGAATGGCTTTAAGGGCGTCTGCCTCTTTATCGCCCGCTTTAATGCGGCGGTCTATTTCAGCATCAATTTTGCCATCTATACGGCTGACAAAGAAGGACGCAACAGAGGCCACGCGTGAGAGGTCTTTGCCTTGTTTGTGTAGGTCTTCCAACCCGCCAAGCCATGCCTCAACCACATTTTTATAAGCAGAAAGTGCAAAAATAAGTGTGACGTTAACATTGATGCCTGCGGCCAGAGTCTGGCGAATGGCAGGCACACTTTCCGGGGTGGCCGGAATTTTAATCATTAGGTTTGGTTCAGACACGTCTGCCCACAGGCGGGCGGCCTCATGTGCGGTGCCTTGCCCGTCACGCGCTAAATAAGGCGAGACTTCTAGGCTGACAAAGCCGTCTTGTGCGTTGGTGGCTTTGTAAAGCGGGGCCAGTACGTGTGCGGCTGTTTTAATGTCCTGCACCGCGAGTTTTTCATACAGCGTACCGGGCGAGACAATCTCGTGCGCAAGGATAGATTTTATCTGTGCGTCGTACTCTGTGCCTTCGCCCATGGCTTTTTGAAAAATGGCGGGGTTGGAGGTTACACCACGAACATCATCTTCCTGCACAAGGCGTGCGAGTGAGCCGTCTTCGACAAAGGAGCGACGAATAAAGTCGAGCCACGGAGACTGTTGAACTGAAGCAAGAGCCTGAACCGGGTTAACCCCTTTGGTGTGCGAAGCAGTCATACACGACGTCCTTTTCTGCCGGTGCCCTGCCCGTGTGAGGCGGGGCAACCTGTATCTATGCAATCCAACACTGTAACGTGGTAAACCACGCCAGGTTTTACCGGGCCTGACGGCGGGCCGCAGCTAAGACAGCTTCTGGTGTGAAGCCAAACTTGCTCATTAACTTGCCAGCCGGGGCAGACGCCCCAAAGCCATGCATAGCAATGATTTCGCCCGTGAAACCGGTATAGCGGTCCCACCCGATAGAGGAGGCTGCTTCAATAGCAACGCGCCCCGTAACAGAAGGCGGTAACACTGCATCACGGTAGGATTGTGGCTGAGCCTCAAAAAGTTCCCAGCTTGGCATAGACACAACCCGGGCAGGTACGCCCTCTGCGCTTAGGGCTTCATAGGCAGAAACCGCCAAAGACAGCTCACTGCCAGAAGCAATGAGAATAACCTTGGGCGTTTGGGTGCAAGACGCCAGAACATAAGCACCTTTGGCAACCCCAGCGGCTGGGGCATAACGGCTGCGGTCAAGCGTGGGGAGGTTCTGGCGGCTGAGTGCGAGTGCAACCGGGCCATCTTGCTTAGCAATAAGGAAGCGCCATGCCTCGGCCACTTCGTTGGCATCACCGGGGCGAATGGTGGTCATGCCCGGTGTGGCACGGAGCTGTACAAGCTGCTCGATAGGCTGGTGGGTTGGCCCATCTTCACCCACGCCAATAGAATCGTGGGTAAACACGTAGGTTACGGGCTGGTTCATGAGGGCCGCCAGACGAATGGGGGCTTTCATGTAGTCAGAGAAAATAAGGAACCCAGCGCAGAAGGGGCGCAGGCCATAGAGAGCCATGCCGTTTACAATGGCCCCCATAGCATGCTCGCGCACACCAAAATGGAAATTGCGGCCAGAGTAAGAGCCGTTCCATTCCTTAGGCTGGAAGCTCTCTTCCCCCTTCAGCAGTGTTTTGGTGGACGGCGCGAGGTCGGCAGAGCCACCAAGCAGCCACGGTAGTTTGCTGGCAACAGCATTGAGCACTTCACCTGAGCTTGCGCGTGAGGCTGTGCCTTTTTCGCTTGCTTCGTAGGTGGGAATGGCAGAATCCCAGCCATCTGGCAGGGTGCCGTTAAAGATTGCGTCTAGCTCAGCCGCTTCTGAGGGGTGGGCTGTGCGGTAGGCCGCAAAGAGTTTCTGCCATTCAGCATGGGCTTTGGCACCACGTGCGCCAAGGCCGTCTTGCATGTGGGCCAAAACGCCATCTGGTACGTAAAATTCTTTGTCTTCTGGCCAGCCATAAGCTTTTTTGGTGGCACGAATTTCGTCTGCGCCCAGTGGTTCACCGTGGGCGGCGGCGGTGCCAGCTTTGTTAGGTGCACCCCATGCAATAACCGATCGCACCAGAATAAAGGTGGGGCGGGTGGTGTCTGCTTTGGCTTGGGCCAAAAGCTCTTTTAGGGCCGTGGTGTCGTTGGCATCGGCCAGTTCCAGCACTTGCCAGCCGTAAGCGGCAAAGCGTTCAGCTACATTTTCGGTAAGGGCAATGTCGGTTGACCCCTCAATGGAAATACGGTTTGCGTCGTACATCCAGACGAGGTTGCCGAGTTTAAGGTGCCCAGCGGTAGAGGCAGCTTCGCTTGAGATGCCTTCCATCATGTCGCCATCACCGCACAGGGTGTAGACATGGTGGCTGAACAATTCAAAACCGGGCTTGTTATAGCGTGCGGCCAGCCATTTTTCGGCCATGGCCATACCAACAGAGTTGCCACAGCCTTGGCCGAGCGGGCCGGTTGTGGTTTCAACGCCGGTTGTGTGCCCATATTCTGGGTGGCCGGGGGTTTTGGAATCAAGCTGGCGGAACTGTTGCAGGTCTTCCAGTGTCAACGCAGGGGCATTTGTGGCTTTGCCCGCGGTAACCTGCCGCACACCGGCTAGATAGATAAGAGAATAGATGAGCATAGACGCATGGCCGATAGACAGCACAAAGCGGTCTCGGTTGGGCCAAAGCGGGTCTGCTGGGTCGTAGTTCAGTATGTCTTGCCACAAAGTATAGGCAACAGGGGCCAGCGCCATAGCAGTGCCGGGGTGGCCTGAGTTAGCCTTTTGCACACCGTCCATTGAAAGGGTACGAATGGTGTTGATGCACAACGTGTCGAGAGTGGCCGTCCCGCCAGCTTCCGCATCGTGCGGCGCGCGGAGAGGGGTGGGAAATAAGGCGCGCATACTGACCTAATCCTCTGTTAAGTGGGCGTTATCGGCCCGCAAAAATATTTGAGGGCATTGCATACAGGACTGTTTTTGCAACTAACAGCCTGAAAGCCCGCCACGGGCGCACAATCACACGGGCAGGGACATCTCGGCAAGAGCGTTATCGCGCGGCGCCGCTTATCACAGATAAGTGAGGGGCGGCAGGGCTGCACCGTATGCACGGGTAACGACTGCGCGAAACGCTGCACAGTTTTAGGCGTTTGCGCTATACCAAGAGTTATGTGAAGGAAGAGACCCAGCCTGAACGGCCTGTGTTTTCTCCTTACGTCCTACAACGTCCTTGCTGCGCGGAGCCTGTTTCATGACTTCTTCTTCTACTCAGGGCCCTACTCAGGCGAGTGTGGGTGAATTTACACCACAACAGATTGAAGCTCTGTTTTTAAATGCCGCCCGTGAAGGGGAGGCCGACCTGCTTGCCAGTTTTCTTGAGGCTGGCATGAAGCCCGATTTTAGGGCTGAAAAAGGCTACACTCCGCTTATTTTGGCCAGCTATAATGGCCACACAGATGCCGTGTCTGTGCTGCTCAAGCACGGTGCAAAGCCAGATTTGCAAGATGATAAAGGGGCAACAGCTCTGGCGGGCGTTGCCTTTAAAGGCTTTTTGCCCATAGCCCGTTTGCTGCTAGAGGCCGGGGCCGGGGTTGACGTTGCCAATGGTGTAGGCCGCACCCCCTTAATGTTTGCAGTTATGTTTGGGCGTGATGAAATGGCCCGCCTGCTCTTAAAAGCAGGGGCCAGCCCCACACACCGCGATGGCGAAGGCCTGAGTGCGATAGATCTGGCACAGCGGCAGGGTAATGCGGCTCTCCTTGCCCTTATGCAGGGTAAGGAAAAAGGCACTGCTGCCTAACGGCTCTTGGGGTGCCATGCTGCTTGCCAACAGGCGGG
Organism: Acetobacter orientalis; assembly: GCF_000963965.1. Lineage (GTDB taxonomy): Bacteria > Pseudomonadota > Alphaproteobacteria > Acetobacterales > Acetobacteraceae > Acetobacter > Acetobacter orientalis. The sequence goes on along the minus strand of NZ_BAMX01000010.1, from coordinate 160,999 downwards.
GAGCATTCTTTTTTAAGCGCGAAGAGGCCACTATGCGTTGGCCTAGGGTTTTCAGCACTCATGCCTTGCGTTAGGGGAGAAGGGTAGCACGCATGACGCGCTGCCCCTTTTTTTCTACCGCGGATAGTTAAGCATGAGCCGTTTCTGGAGCCCCATTGTTCACCGCCTGACACCGTACGTGCCGGGCGAGCAGCCCAAGATAGCGGATCTTATTAAGCTCAACACCAACGAGCTGCCCTATAGCCCCTCTCCCAAGGCGCTGGCGGCCATGCGTGCTGCGGCAGAAGATTCGTCTATGCGGCTATACCCAGACCCAGAGGCACTGGCTTTGCGCACGGCCCTTGGTAAGCGGGTAGGGCTTACGCCAGACCATGTGTTTGTTGGCAATGGCTCAGACGAGGTGCTGGCGCACGCCTTTAAAGCTTTTTTTGAGCACGAAGGCCCCCTGCTTTTTGCAGACGTAACGTACAGCTTTTATAAAGTGTATTGCGGCTTGTTTGACCTGCCATACCGCTTGGTGCCTTTGGCAGACGATATGCAGGTGCGTATTGAAGACTACGCAGGCCCGTGCAGTGGCGTGGTGCTGGCTAACCCCAATGCACCCACCGGCATAGCGCTGGGGCTTGGGGCTATTCGCCAACTTTTGGACATGCACCCAGACCGCGTTGTGCTGATTGATGAAGCCTATGTAGATTTTGGGGCCGAAAGTGCGGTGTCTTTAGTGCAAGACTACCCCAATCTTTTGGTTGTGCAGACGTTCTCTAAATCTCGGGCACTTGCTGGTGCCCGTGTTGGTTTTGCCTTTGGCCAACCAGACCTGATTGAGGGTTTGGTGCGCATTAAAGACAGTTTTAACTCTTACCCGCTAGACCGCGTAGCGCAGGCAGGTGCTACCGCAGCGGTAGAAGATGAAGCCTATTTTAAAGAAAGTGTGGGTAAGGTCATGGCTTCCCGCACGCGCTTGAGTGCGGGTTTGGCTGCACTTGGGTTCGAGGTCTTGCCATCTGAGGCGAATTTTGTTTATGCTCGCCACGCTGACCGCGATGCGGCAACTCTGGCGGCAAACCTGCGGGAACGCGCCATTATTGTCCGGCATTTGCGGGGTGAGCGTACACAGTCGTGGTTGCGCATTACGATCGGAACCGATCCGCAATGCGACATGCTGCTCTCAGCCCTGCGGGACATCCTGCACCGCAATAGCTGAACACCTGCTTTTTTCTCTCTCTGCCGCGAGTATGGCAGAGGGGCAAAATTGCGTGTGCTCTGTACCAATACTCAGGGTGATCGTTGCCTTCTGCCTGCTGGTTTTATGCGGGCAGGGGGTTTTTGTTCTGTGTGCTTTCTGTATGGCATTGCTGATGCTGGGAAAGTTTTTTGAGAGATGGAGTTTGTCCCATGCGCGCCTTTCATGGCCAGCTTTCTGATAATCAGCCCATTCGTCGGAATTTGGCTGAAAAACAGAAGCAGTTGCGTGATCTGAAAGAAACCTTGGCTTCCATGAAGTCACACACCTCTCCGGCACTTAAGGAGAGCGTGCGTAAGCGTATTGCCCAGCTTGAGGCCGAAGTGACAGCTGCACCAGCGCTTAAGTCTGCCCGGCCAGCTACCCCGCGCTCTGCTACGGGTGCGGCGGGGCAAAACCGCCGCCCTGTGCGGCCCCGTTAAAGCAAGTATGAGCACGCTCTACTTTGTAACTCTGGCAGCCCGTGATATGTAGCGAGCGAATCTGTAAGGCTTGGTAAGGAGTTGGTCGTTTTTACGTACCCGCTCCACCAGTCTTACAAGCCGGGTCATCATTTCGAGAAGCAGGACGTTGAGTGATGGCCTTAACCACCTCATCCCCCATGCCTGACCTTGTCTCTGAAGGCGGCACATTGCTGCGTGATGGCCTGATCTGGGCTATTTACTGCCGCCCCGGCCAAGACCCCATTGAACTTGAACGTGACGTGGTGATGCACCGCCTTGCAACCGGCACTTTCCCTGCACCCTATGCAGAGATGGAAGGCTGGGCGTGGCTGCATTTTGACATTGTGCACACTCTCTCGCGTGCGCAAATTGAGAGTATTCCCTGCTTTCAGGAAGAAGTGCGGCAGGTTTTAACCAACCTTGAACGCAGTATCCGGCTGGATAGTGAGGAAGAAACCGTTTTTGGTGCTCTGCCTGCCTTTGACGACACCACAACCGATGATGACCGCAACGTCAGCACGTGGCGTTTTGCGCTCCAACCAGACCTGTTGGTAACAACCCGCAGGCACCCAATACCGGCGCTGGGTGTTGTGTTTCATGAGCTGCAACGCGGGCTTATACCGCGCTCTCCGGCTAAATTGGTTGACCGGGCCCTGCTTGAATTTGCCGATACCCTACGCCGTGACTTTGCCCGGCTAGACGACCAGCTCGACCGCGCTGAAGACGTGTTGCTGATGCTCGACCGAGACACAGACCTAGGCCGCATGAGCGGGCTTTTGGGCCTTGTGCGCCGCCGCTCAACAGAATTGCGGCGTGTGCTGGCCCCCGTAGACCGTATTTTTCGTGATGAAGAATTAGAACTACCAGAATGGGCAGAAGATGACCTGCGCGACCGCTCGCAGCGGCAGGTTCATGCTGCCCTTGATGACCTTTTGGCCTTACAAGACCGCGCCCGCTCGTTGCAAGATGAACTAACGTCTAACCAGGCAGAAGAAACCAACAGGCGCCTGTACATTGTGTCTGTTGGTACAACCTTGATGCTGCCGGCTACGTTTGTAACCGGCTTTTTTGGTATGAACACAGGGGGTATGTTTTTGACCGATGGTTCTTGGGGCACGGTAGAAGCAGGCGGTCTTTGCTTCATCATCATGCTGGGCACATGGTTTGTGCTTAAGCTGACAAAACTGCTGTAGCGGCAGCTGCTCCAAGCGGCGCTTGGTATTTGCGCGATTTTAGTGCCGCGCTCTTTTTTCCATAAAATACGGCCTTATGAGAGAACGGGTGCGCGGCTAAGCCGCTGCCCGCTCGTCAGCCTGAAATTTTGAAAGCCCTGTACAATCTGCTCCATGTCTGCGCGCTAAAACGCGGAGTCTTTCTTTTAGGAGAGAGTGTGCGCGTGTTTGGTGGCTGTGTAGGCGTAAGAGCATTACGTGTTGCTCTTATAGAGTAGGGCCAAACTAATTCTTTAAAAAAGCGGGATATTTTGCGCGGTATATAGTTTTGGGTAGCATTGCGGCGTGTCTTTATTTTGTAACAAAAATAGTATGAGGGTTAATGTTTTATGAAATGCCGTGTGGAGTAGGTGAAACGCGAGTGCTTCTGCGTTTAATACAGGGGTCTTAACTACGGTCATGGTTCCACATGCTGCATTTTGCTCCTTACTCAACATTTTCTATCATAGCGCTCACCGTCTGTTTTTGTTTGGTGTGCGTGTTTGAATTCGTAAACGGCTTTCACGATACAGCAAACGCTGTCGCGACAGTTATTTACACGCACTCCCTCAAGCCCAAGGTCGCAGTTATGTGGTCTGGGATGATGAATTTCATCGGGGTTTTGGCGGGCGGTATTAGCGTGGCTTACGGCCTTGTTGAACTGCTTCCGGCTGATGTGCTCTCCCCCCCCAACGGAGACCCCGCCGTACCCATGCTTATCTCGCTGTTTGGCACAGCATTGGCATGGAACCTGTTTACCTGGTGGTTTGGTATTCCCAACTCCAGCTCGCACTGCGTTATTGGCGCTCTTATTGGTATTGCCATTGGTGATGCATGGCTGCACACGCGCTCTTTGGGCAACAGTGTTGACTGGACGCAGGTTTGGAAAGTTCTGACCACGCTGGCCATTTCTCCCATTCTGGGGCTTGTTGGCGCTGGGGTGCTTTACACACTCATGAAATTGTTTGTGAAAAACCCAGAGCTATACCAACCGCCACAGGGCGAAAAACCACCACATGCTTTTGTGCGTGGCCTGCTTATTCTGACCTGCACAGGCGTTAGCTTTTCACACGGTAGCAATGACGGGCAAAAAGGCATTGGCCTGATTATGCTCACCATTATTGGTATTTTGCCTGCTACATTTGCGCTCAGCCCCAATGCTGCGCCGCATATTGCACAGGTGGCGCCACAGGCTGTTATTGCTGCCCCATTAATTGAGAAATACGACCATGACGGCCTGCGTGAAGAAGCCGTGGCCTCTGTTGCGCGCTTGCAAAACACAGACCCCGCCAAGGTTGTGCCCTCTCAGCTTCGTGCCGATATTTATGAAGTTATTGCGGGCCTAAAAGCTGTTTCTGTAAACCCGCAAACACCAGCAGAAGATAAAAAAACAGCCAAAAGCATTAGCAATACTTTGCGTCCAACGGTTGAATATGCACCGTGGTGGGTTCGTCTTTTGAGCGCACTCTGCTTGGGCGTTGGCACCATGATTGGTTACAAACGCATTGTGCACACACTGGGCGAAAAAATTGGTAACACACACCTAACACCTGCGCAGGGTGCCTCTGCCGAGTTGGTGGGTGCTGGCCTGATTGCAACGGCGGGGTACACCGGCCTGCCTGTGTCTACCACGCACATTATTACCGCAGGTATTGCGGGCACCATGGTGGGTTCTGGAAGTGGTATTAACCCAGCTATGTTAACCAAAATTGGGTTGGCTTGGCTCTTTACGCTGCCAGTAACCATTACCCTTGGTGCGGTTCTGTTTTACGTTATGAGCATGTAAAGTTTAGACGGTGCAGGGTGGGGGCTTTGGTGCCCACCCTGTTGCTCTAAAAGCCTAATTTCTTGGTGCAAAAAGAATAAGACCCGCCCCGGCAAGGCAAATGCCAGCTCCGAGTAGTTCCCATTTATCAGGCGTTCGGCCTTCTACAAGACGCATCCAGATAAGAGATGCGGTAATATAAACACCGCCATAAGCGGCATAAGCTCTGCCCGCACTCTCGGCTTCAATGCGTGTTAAAATAAGGGCAAAAAGGGCTAAGCTGCACAGCCCCGGCACCAATAACCATGCCGAGCGCCCCTCTTTCAGCCAAAGCCACGCTGCAAAGCAGCCTGCAATTTCAGCAAAACCAGCAATAATATAAATAAGCAAAGATTTTAGAAGAAGCATGCACAGCCTGCCATAGAATTAACGGAATTAGGGAATACGCACAGCCACAAGGTAAGGCGCTGCATCAAACCACGTGTGGTTGGTCTCTGTGTTTTTTGGCAGCTTAGGGCACAAACAGGTGAGCGTAAAACCGGTTGTTGTGGCTGAGTATGCCGTATTATGCGCGGGGGTGTGCGTAAAGGCCAACCAAACAGGGGTGGGCTACCGCTGTGTTTTACAGACCCCAGCAGAGTGCGGGGGCTTAGAGATGTTGCATGGCATAACGGAGCGTTATACACCTTGGGTAGATTGTCTTTTTATGTGTGCTCAAAACGAACTCTGTTTAAGCCGGGGCTCGTTACTGACAGCTCAGGGCGGATAGTAGCCATGAAAGCCGGGTTCCAGTCTTATTTGTCTTCTCAGCCTGTATGTTCTGGGCGTAAGGCCGCGCGGCGTGTGGCGAGCACTTTGCCCGCCTTGGGCCTGCTTATGCTTTTAGCGGCCTGTGCTGGCCAGCCTAGGCCCAACGGTGTGCCCGTGGCAGATGAAGCCGCCCGATACCGGGCGCATGCGCGCTCATATTACGCTCCCCCCGGCCCGCCAGAAGACCCATGGGGACCGTATATTAAAGAAGCCGCTAACCGTTTTGACGTGCCCGAAACATGGGTGCGGGCCGTTATGCAGCAAGAATCTGGTGGCAGGCTGTTCCATAACGGCCAGTTTGTTACCTCGGTACCCGGTGCTATGGGCCTTATGCAGCTTATGCCCCCCACTTACGATGAAATTAGGGCGACATATAATTTAGGGGATGACCCCTACGAGCCGCACGATAATATTATGGCGGGTACGGCCTATATTCGGCAAATGTATGATGTGTATGGCTCGCCCGGCTTTTTGGCCGCTTACAACGCCGGGCCGGGGCGGCTTGAAGACTTTTTAACCCGTAACCGTACCCTACCGCGTGAGACGCGCAATTATGTGGCTTCTATTGGCCGCAAAATTGTGGGCATTTCTCCAGCATCGCGCTCTCAGGCAGACCTGCTTGTCGCAAGCCACGATAGTTTGGCGCAGTCTTACAAACCAATACAAACCAATTCCGAGACGGATTCTGTGCGTTTGGCTTGGTCTAACCGTGGGGGGGGTGGGTCTGGCCCAGCCACATCTGCCCCAGTTACCTCTGACACAGCAGAAAGCGGGAATGGTTATGGGGCAGACTGGCACCCCATGCCCCATGCACAAGCAACGGCTGTTGCCAGCAACAGTGTAAGCTCTGTTTGGGCGCAGCGTTTAGCAGCAGAAAAAGCAGCAACGGCGTCTCAACCCGTGCAGGTTGCACAAGCCACCGATGCCTCTGACCCCGTACCTAACCCAGCAGAAGAGACAACGGTGCAAAGCAATGCGCCCGCAGTAGAGCAAGATACGCTGTCTGCCCCCATTTTGCGCGTTGCAGCAGTAACAAAGGCACCGCAGGCCACAGCGCCTACACGGAGCTTGCATCTGGTATCACCCGCTATGGCAGAGCCAGCACCGCTGCAAAGCAGCAAAAGCCGTGCGGCCCAACCGCGTAACTGGGCCATTCAGGTTGGGGCATTTGGCTCTGCCTCTTTAGCGCAGCAAGCAACCGGTTCTGCACGCAGTAAGGCCAACAGCGCGCTCTCTTCAGCTAAAGCGCAGATTGCTGCCGTACAGGTTAAAAAAAGCCGCTTGTACCGTGCGCGCCTTACCAACCTGTCTCATGATGATGCAGTGGCCGCCTGCCGCCGTTTGAGCGGGTGTGTTGTGGTGTCTCCTACCTCTCGTTCTTAATGCGCGTACTGGCTAGAGGTGGCTTTGCGGTGGAGCGGGTAACGGTGGTTACGTTGCGTTGCCGGGGCTAAACGTAGTTTTTGCTGGCTATAATTGTAACCCGCTACTAGCGAACCCGACTATTGGGGCTGTTTCTCCCAACTTGTGCGGCAGCCTTTTAATACACCATGCTTGTGCGTGTTGTGTGGGGTTGAAGGTGAGTGCTGGGTGTTCGGGTTTTTGCTGAGTTTTGGGCCGTAAAATGGGCTGTTAGCTCAACCCAAGCTCTGTGTGCCAGCACACATGTCTCACTGTTTGACAATAGTTTTGCAGGTAACCAAACCCCCGCTTGGCGAGCGTGCCCAGCAGGGGTTTTGCTTATGTGCGAGGCAATAAGCCTATTGTTTTTGTGGGGTGGTCGGTGTGGGGGGTGTGCTGTCTGTTTTAGGCTTTTCAGCCAAAGGGGCGTTACCCCGGCCCGAATACCGATCTAAAATTTGGTCTACTGCGGCGGCGGCTTCTTGTGCGGCCACTACGGCTACATCGCCCCAGAAATGGTCGAGCGAGTGGGCGTCAATATCATGGAGTTGTGTGGCAGCACCGGCTTCTTTCCCGGTTTTGTCGAGCACTTGCCAGACTATTTCAATATGTTGTTGTGGGTGCCCAGTTGTGCCTGCTGGGCCATCTGTCAGGGTTACATGGGCTTTTACGGTAAAGTCTGCATTGTCGGCCGAATTTTGCAGCGTATCGGGCGTTTTGCGGAAAAAAGACGTAAAAGCCTGAGCGAGTGAAATATTACCATCGCCCGGAGCGCCCACAACCCCGGGGAAATACACACGGGCGGGGCGGTGTTTTAGGCTGTGTGGGTCTTTTTCCATATCATCGGCTTGAATGCCGGTAAGGGCTGCCGCAATACGGGGGGCTGCATCAAGCGCTACGGCGTTGAGCATGGCGGGGTCGCCGCTAGACCATGCTTGGGCTGGAACGGGCGTGCCCTCTTGTGTGGTGCGCGGCGTGTTTTTGGGGGTCATGATCGTGTAAAGCGGCACGACCGTATCGCCGCGTACTTCAGCACGGAGTTGCAGCCACCAGTCACCTTTACGTACGGCTTGTGGCATGGCCGGTATGGTTTGCTGCAAAAGCTGCTCAGATACCATTTTTGCCCATGCCTGCGCCCCTGCCTCTGGTAGCAGGGCTGTGGTGGGGGTGGGTATGTCTAGCCGAGCAGGGGGGGCTTGAGCAGCAAGTTGCTGGGCTGTTTTGTCGGGTTTGGAGAAGGGGTGTGGTACGTCGATACACCCAGCGAGTAAAACCAAAAGGCCAAGCGGGAAGGTGCTTTGCTGTAAAAAACGGCGGGGCATTAGGGCGCAACTCCGGGTGTAATGGCAGAAATTTGGTGGCCGAGTGGGCCACCACCGGCCAGTGTACGCCGCCGGTGGCTAAAAAATCGTTTTTCGTCAGACAGGGTATCTACCCCTAACGCGGCAGCATGGCCTATGCCTGCACGCTCTAGGCGGAAAACACACCATCCCGCTAAATCAAACTGAAAATGGCCGGGGCGGGTGCCGGGGGCAAAAAAGCGTGCGGCCAGCGGCTGGGCAGAGGTAATGGCGTGGCGCATATCCTCTCCCGTTTCGTAGCTTTCTTGGGCAATGCAGGGGCCAACAACGGCACGAATATCAGACAGGTTTGCCCCTAAAGCCTGCATGGCGTCTATTGTGGCTTCAAGCACGCCTGCTAACGCCCCGCGCCACCCAGCATGGGCTGCGCCAACCATTTGGCCATTAGTGGTGGCAAACAGCACGGGGGCGCAATCTGCTGTTATGGTGCCAAGGGCTACACCGGGTTGGGTGGTAACCATGGCATCGGCCTCGGCCCCTGCACCGGCGGGCCATGGGGTAGTTACGGTTATAACGCGGGGGCCATGTACTTGGGTAACCCCGACAAGGCCAGTGGCTGGCACACCCAGCGTATGGGCAACACGCCTGCGGTTTTCAGCCAGATTTTCTGGCGCGTCGCCCGAGCGGGTAGAGCAGTTAAGGCTGGCATAAGGCCCGTCAGACACGCCGCCTTCACGCGTGAAGAAGCCGTGCCGCGTACCCGCCAGCAAAGGGCTGGTCAGGGGCGAGGGCTGTTGGCTATGGGGTGGCGCGCCAGTGGGCAAACCAGAAGCTGGGCCAGAGGTCATGCAGCCGATCCTTTTATAAAGCCGGGTGGCGGTGGCAGGGTAGGAGAGGTAAGGGCCAGAACTTTGAACAAATGCCCCATTTGTTCTGGTGCAACCAGCCTATGGGCGGCAGTGCGGAGCTTGCTGGCCATAGTGGCGTTTGTGCTGGCGGCCAGTTGCTCTGTGCGTTCTAAAAGCCCAAGTGTGCGTAAAAATGCCCCTTGTGTAACGGCGCCGTAAACACTGGCCCCTGCGTGCCGGGCTCTTGCTGCAAATGCCGTAAAGTCAACATAGGCGGTTAGGTCTGCCTCGCCAACTGTTTTGAGCGGGTTGGTGGGTTTTGTATGGCGCAGGGCTTGTAAGGAGTCACCCGTTAAAGAGGAAAAATGCCCGTAATCGAGAAAAAGGGCGGCGCCGGGGGTATGCGTAAAGCGGTGCGCCAGAAACTGGGCGCAGTGCAAAGCGGGTTCGCACACTTCAACCACGGTATCGTCTTCAAACTTTCTGCCATCTGGCAGGGTTGGGGCGGGGCTGGGGTGGCATATAAATGCACCGTTATGCACATAACGCTCCTGCCACCCTGTGGTGGGGGAGCATACAAACTGGCGTATGGGTAAGGCATCCAGAAACTCGTTGGCAAACAAAATAAGCGGGGCGTTAGGCAGCGTTTCAAGGTGGCTGTGCCATAGGGGTGTGCAATATGGCTGCAATGCTTGCGCTTGTGCTGCGCGCATAAGGGGTGATGTTTCGACCAGATGCACGTTTATAGCGTGCGCCATTGCCGGTACAAGGCGGGTAATAACGCGTAGGGCATCGGCCATAAGGGTGCCTCGGCCCGGCCCGGCTTCGGCCAAAATAAGGCGGGTTGGGCTGCCCATGCTTTGCCAGACAGCAACAGCCCACGCGCCTAAGAGTTCGCCAAAAACCTGAGAGAGCTCTGGCGCGGTAACAAAGTCAGATAGCAGGGGGTGCGTTGCGTAATATTGTGCATTGGCGCGTGCCATAAACACATCAAGCCGCTCGGCCCCAGCGGATAGGGGGTGTGAAGGGTTATGACTGTTTGGTGTCTGCATTGTCGGGTTCTGGTAAGCCGGCATAAGGGGGTGTGCGCCGTGCGTGGGCCATAAGCGCAATGCCTGCAATAATCATGGGAATGCACAATAGTTGGCCCATAGTAATGCCGCCGGGTAAAAAGCCCAAAAAGGAATCCGGTTCCCGGAAGAACTCGCAAAAGCTGCGGGCACAGCCATAGCCGGTTAAAAACAACCCAGCTAGAAAACCGGGCCGCTCACGCAGGCTATATTTGCGAGAGGCAGCAAACATAACAACAAACAGCAAAAGCCCTTCGGTTAAGGCTTCGTACAGTTCGGAGGGGTGGCGCGGGATCCCCTCCGCATCAGGGAAAATCATGGCCCAGGGGAGGCTGGCTGGGGCCTCGCGGCCCCAGAGTTCTCCGTTAATGAAGTTGGCAATACGGCCCAAACCCAAGCCTATGGGCACAGCAACCGTTGCCCGGTCTGCAAAGGCAAGAAAATTGAGCTTGTTACGCCATGCAAAAAGCGCCATGGCCACAATAACGCCCAGCGCCCCACCATGAAACGACATGCCGCCATGCCAGACTTCAAGCATAAGGAGGGGGTGGGTAAGGTAATAACCGGGTTGGTAGAATAACACATACCCCAGCCGCCCGCCCAACAGCACGCCAAGTGTAACCCACCCCAAAAAGTCATCTGCTTGTTCTGGGGTGCCGACACGGGGTGCGAGCACAACCAGCCTGCGTAACAGGGTAATGCCCAGCACAATGCCCAAAATGTAAGAGAGGGCATACCACCGAATGGCCAGCGGCCCGAGGTGTACCAATACGGGGTCAAACTGTGGAAAGAGCAAAACAGGCAGCATGCAGGCTAATATCCGGGTAAGGCAGGGAAGAAAAAAGGCAGGCGTTGAACAGAACAGCAAAGAGAGTTGGGCGGACTATAAAGCGATGCGCCGTTTGCTCCAAGATGGCTGGGTGTTTTCCTGCTGTATTGGGTGGGGGTATAAATAATTTTTTCATTTTAAGATATTTTTACCAAACAGTTTGGTAAAAAATTCTCTCTTGAAATAAATTTATGGTTCTTTTGAGTATTTATTCTGCAAGTTCCATAAATAAATTAGGGATTTTTTAATGAAAAAATTTCTTCTACCAGTGGTAATCCTTATTGGTCTCATTTTTGTTGCGGGCTCTAGTTATAACCGCTTCATGAGAGCAGACCAAAGTGTGCAAGAGCAGATAGGCCAGTTGCAAAATGAGGTGCAGCGCCAGTCTGACCTTATTCCCAATTTGGTGAATACCGTAAAAGGGTACGCAACCCATGAGCAAGATACTCTCACCCGTTACGCACAGGCCCGCACGGGTGAGGTTGCCTTAAATACGCTAGACCCTACTAAAATTGGGGATGCCGCCCTCCAGCAGAAAATTCTGGATGCGCAGACCCGCAACGCGCAAGAAATTAAAGCCATTAACGCCGTGGTTGAGCAGTCTCCACAGTTGCAGGCTAACCAAGATTTTGCCCGGCTTATGGCGCAGTTAGAAGGGTCTCAAAACCGGATTACAGTGGCCCGGCAGCGCTTGCAGCAAGCTATTTTGGCTTACAACCAAACCGTTGCGCATTTTCCGGGTAACATGGTTGCTGGGCTTATGGGTTTTCATACCCGTGTTTATTACGAAGCTGCGGCCACAGCCCAAACACCGCCTGTTGTTGATTTTTCCAAACACTAAGCCATGCACCCTTTTTTGGCGCTAAAGGTGGGTAAAATGGGTTGTTATCGTGTTTGGTGGCGGGCTTTGGCCAAATATATAGGGCTCGTGGTGGGGGCACTATGGCTGATAGGGGGGAGCTTGGGTTATGCCCAAGTGCCCTACCCCCCAAAGCTACAAAACTGGGTAACAGACCCGCAACATGTGTTAAGCGATGCTGAGCTAATAGCGCTTACCCAACGTTTACAGAAACTGTCGCAAACACTACCGGGCGCCCCCCAAATTGTTATAGACCTACCTGCACAGGTTGCAGATATAGCCAGCTATGCAAACGATGTTTTCCATGCCACTGGCCTTGGTCGTAAAGGGGATGATAACGGGGTGCTGATTGTGTTGGCCATAGCACAGCGGCAGGCCCGGATAGAGGTTGGTTACGGTTTTGAAGGCATTTTAACAGACCTACAAAGTAGTGATATTTTGCGTGCTAACCGCCCCGCGTTGCAAGCCGGGCACTATGCTACAGCATTAAATGGTATAGTAAGTGCCGTGGCAGGCTTGCTTGCACAAGCTCCAGAAGGCGGGCCAACACTTACTGCAGATGCAGAGCAAAAAGATGCCTTAAAAGGTATCGTGGGTGTTATCGTGGCGGTGCTATGTTTGGTTGTGCTGCCTTATTACCTTATGCGTCGTGCACGCAGGCAGGTTTTGCAAAAGCCCAGCTATAATGCTCCAACCACACAAGCAAGCGGGCCGGGGTGGGAGTTTTGGTTGAATTTTCTGCTGAACATTCTTGCTATTTTTTTACAGACAAGAGGTGGTGGTTCTGGGCGCTCTGGTGGCGGTTTTCGGTCTGGCGGGGGTGATTCAGGCGGCGGTGGCGCACAAGATAGCTGGTAGGAGTGGCCAGAGCACGGTGTTTGCCTTAGGCTAAGTTTGTTTAAGTCTTAGCAAGAGGGATAAAACCGAATATGACACAAGAAATTACGGTCGTTGCCCGTATTAAGGCAAAAGTAGGCCATGAAGAGACCGTTGCGGCTGCCATGGTGGCCTGTGTGCCAGAATCACGTGCTGAGGCAACAAACTTCCAGTACGTGCCAAACCGCGATTTGGATGACCCACAGGTATTTTACTTTATTGAGCGTTGGGCCAGCCGTGAGGCTTTGCAAGAGCACATGGAAACACCCCATTTTAAAAAACTGGCTGATAGCTTGAAAGACAGCGTGGCAGAGCCGCTAAGCGTAAACATTCTGCAGCCATTGGTTGACTAATACGCGCGTGCTTTAGGGCGGCATTTATAGCTGTTTACAAAAAAGGGGTGGGGCTATGTGGCCCCACCCCTTTTGCTATGAGTTTATAAAAACCTAGTGCAGCACATATTGTTGGAACACAACCACCAAACCCATAAGGAAGGTAAGGAAAAGGCTGTGTTTGAATGTACGAGCCAGCACAACCCCCTCTTGCCCCTTGAGAGAGGTAACCGCCACACCGGTTGTAATGTTTTGCGGCGAGATCATTTTACCCATAACCCCACCGGCAGAGTTGGCTGAAGCAAACAGAACCGGGTCGAGCGAAAGCTGGTGTGCTGCTGCTACTTGCAGGTTGCCAAACAAGGCGTTGCCTGATGTATCGCTCCCGGTCAGGAAAACGGCAATCCAGCCAAGGAAGACAGACACAAGCGGGAAGACCATATCCGTAGAGGCCACTGCATAGCCTAATGTGTAGGTCATGCCAGAATAGTTCATGAGAAAAGCAAGGCCAATGGTTAAGGCTACGGTAATAACCGCCAGCCAGCCTTGTTTGGCTGTGGTGCGTAATGCCGCCATAAATTGCTGGCCAGTGGCTCTGGTTGCCAATGCAGTCAGCAGGGCAGAGACAAAAATAGCGGTGCCTGTGCCAAGGGGTTCAAAATTCCAGACCGCAGCATAGGGTTTTTGATACAGAGAAATAAAGACCTGCTTGTCCAGACCGGGCCAATGAATGGGGGTGGCACCAATTTTGGCAATATGCAGAGAGTCCCACACAATAACCACCAGAATAACCACAACCCACGGTATCCAGCCCTGCCAATGTGGGCCTTGCCATGCACCGGCTTTTGCGGGGGCTTGCTTAAGGTGGGTTTCTTCAATGGCGTAAGCAGGGTCTGGTGTAGGTGACCAGATTTTTAAGAACAAAATGGTAGAAATAAGCGAAACGCTAGAAGACAGCACATTGCTGAGGTTGTAGCTGACAAACGTAGCCACCAGCACCATGGTAAGCGCAAAGCTGCCACCGGCAACCAGTAAAACTGGCCAAAGCTGTTTAATAGAACGCCAGCCCGCATAAAGCGCCATAACGTAAAACGGAATAAGGCAGGCAAAGGGTGCAAGCTGTAGGGCAATGGTGCTGCTGAGAGTGGTTGCTGGCAGGCCTGTAATAGAGGCCAGAACGGTAATGGGAATACCCAAACCACCAAACGCTACCGGGGCAGAGTTAAAAATAAGCACATAAGTAAGGGCTTCAAGTGCTGGAAAGCCCAGCATAATGAGCAACGCGCTGGTAATGGCAACGGGTGTGCCAAAGCCTGCTACCCCTTCAAGGGCCGCACTAAAGCAAAAGCCGAGCACAACCAGCATAACGCGCCGGTCGTTGGGCAGGTGCTGCAAAATCCACATACGGAAGGCGTCAAAACGGCCTGTCTGCATGGCAACGTTAAAGAGGAACAGCGCGCTAAGCGCTATCCACATAACGGGGAGAAGAGAAAAGACCATACCGTTGGTCATGCTGGCAAACGCCAGCTTTGCAGGCAGCCCCCATACCCCTACCGCCATGATAAGCCCTATAACAAGGCCGCCAAGCGTAGCTTGCCATGCCGGGCGGCGTAAAACCCCCATCATGATAAGCGTGACAAAAATAGGAGAAGCAGCAAGCAAAAACGAGAGAACAAGATTGTTCCCTACGGGTACAAGAGGCTGGGCAAACATGGCAGGCTCTTTACATCGAAAAGACAACGTTACTTCCTGCAAGAGGAAGGTCATTGATATAATGGCTGCTATGCAAAAACAGGCACCTCACGTTTTGGTGTGGTGTAAGCCGGTGGGGTGGGTGGCCAAATAATTATGGCGGTAGAGTGCGGCTATGCCGTGTTTTATGGCTTTGTCACATAAAAGTCAGAGGGCTTAATATATCATCAAAACGTCATAAAAGCTGGGCTATGCGGTGCTATAACACGCCCAAATTTTTGCCCATTACAGTACAGAAAACCGTTTGCTTACAGCGTATTCGTGGGTGTGGGCAAGGGGCGTATCTGGGCAGTATAAAAGGGCAAAGCCAACACCGGAGCGGGTTATGACAACACGACGCAGTTTTTTAAAATACGCGCTGGCTTCAGGCGTGGCAGGGGCCATGCCAGACGCTATTGCACGCGCTGCGGCTATAACCCCAGAGCCGGGCACCACGTTTTTAGATGCCGAGCATGTGGTTATTCTGATGCAGGAAAACCGCTCTTTTGACCACGTGTTTGGAGCGTTGCAAGGTGTGCGTGGTTTTAAAGACCCACGGGCTTTGCGCCAGAGCAATGGTAACTCTGTTTTTGTACAAACTGACAAAAACGGTGAAACATATACGCCATGGCGCATGAATATTCAGGACAGCCGTATTACCTGGATGGGGTCGATACCCCATACCCGCAATAGCCAAGTAGATGCTTGGAACGGCGGGCAGCATAATAACTGGCTGGACGCAAAACGCCCCCACTACAAAAGCTACCAGAATATTCCCATAACCATGGGCCACTATACCCGTGAAGACCTGCCATTTTACTATGCCTTGGCAGATGCCTTTACCGTGTGCGACCAAAATTATTGCGGCGCCATGACCAGCACGACCCCTAACCGGTTGATATTCTGGACTGGCACAGTGCGAGACCAGCAAAAGGTTGGGTCAAATGTGTACATGCGTAACCCAGAAATTCTGGAAGGCGGCATGACATGGACAACCTTTCCTGAACGTTTGGAACAGGCTGGCGTGCCATGGAAGTTTTACCAAAACGAAATTAGCCAGACAGGCGGTCTGAGTGGGGCAGAGCGTGCGTGGCTGTCTAACTTTTCGTGCAATGTGCTGGAATGTTTTGATAAATTCAGGGTTGATGCCAATAGCGGCTTCCATACTTGGATAGACGAACGCATTGAAGAATGCCACCACCATATAGACAAGCTGGAAGGGCTTGAAATGCTGTCTGCTGAAAAAAAACAGCAGCAGATGAAAGAAGCCTCTGAACTTTTAAAAATTCTTAAAAAACGTAAAAAAGCAGCCGGTCAAACGTTTGAAGACTTAACAGCTGAAGAAAAAGGGCTGTTTGAAAAAGCGTTTGTGACCAATAAAATTGACCCAGATTACAGAAGCCTTGAAGCCATAAGCACAGCAGATGGCCAGATGCAGGCCCCTAAGGGCGATGTGCTTGCGCAGTTTAGGGCTGATGTAAAACAGGGCAAATTGCCAACTGTGTCTTGGTTGGCTGCGCCCGAACATTTTTCTGACCACCCGACCTCTGCATGGTTTGGGGCTTGGTACGTGTCTGAGGTCATGAATATTCTGACCGAGAACCCAGAGGTTTGGAAAAAAACCATTTTCATTCTGACCTACGATGAAAATGACGGCTATTTTGACCATGGCTGCTCTTACGTGGCCCCTAACCCCCAGCAGCCAGAAAGTGGCCAGTCTTCAGCCAGCATTACAGATGCGGCGTTGGAATATACAACTGCGGCAGAAGAAGAGGCCCGCGGCGTAACGCCAGAGCAAGCACGCTCTGGCCCTATTGGGTTGGGTTTTCGAGTGCCTATGGTTATTGCCTCACCTTGGAGCCGGGGCGGGTGGGTTAACTCTCAGCTTTTCGACCACTCCTCAACGCTGCGTTTTTTAGAGCAGTTTGTGGCAGGTAAGTTTGGCAAGCCGGTGCGTGAGAGCAATATCTCATCATGGCGGCGGGCAATTTCAGGCGATTTAACGTCTTGCTTCCGCCCCTATGACCCCGCCGTGCCAGCGCTGCCCTACCACAACCGCGATGCATTTTTGCGCACCATTGAGGCCGCTAAAAACAAGCCCCTGCCAACAGGCTACAGCCTTGTTTCTAGCGCAGAGGCAGAGCAACTGCGTGCCCAGCCGGGCGCACTGGCACACAAACTCTGGCAAGAGCCGGGGGTACGTGTAGCGTGCGCTCTGCCATACGAACTAACCTGTGAAGGCAACGTAAGTGCCGATGCCGCCCAGTTTGAAATTGCGCTGTCTGTTGGCCAAAAACAGCACGGTGCGCGCTCAGCCGGTGCGCCGTTTAACATTTATTGCCGTAACCTGCGTGGCCGCTCAGACATGCAGGCTGGCACATACGCCGTAGCCGCGGGTGAGAGCCTGAACCCCACCTTTATGCTGTCTGACTTTGAAAATGGGCAGTATGACATTGATGTACACGCCCCCAACGGCTTTTACCGCCACTTTGGTGGTGGGGCCGATACTGCGGGGCTAGAAGTAACCACCAGCGTAAATGCTGTATCTGCCCGCACAGCGTCTTTGACTGTGCGTGTTAAGAATATGGGCCATGTTGTGCGAGAGGTGGTGTGCCAGCAGGCTGCCGGGGCGCGGCCAGTGGCCTTTAGCCTTGCTGCCGGGCAGAGCAAAATTTTTACTCTGCCTTTAAGCAAAAGCCACATGTGGTACGATGTAAAAGTAACAGACCGCCAACATGCCAGCTTTGTGCGGCACTTTGCTGGGCGGGTAGAAACCGGGCAGCCGTCTTTTACAGATCCACAAATGGGTTAGTTGGTTTTTCCCCTACTTTAGGGTGTGGGAAAAATTACAGAGTAGTGGTTGCCGAAAAAATGCCGGAATGTCTTGTCAGAGGAGAGTTTCTGACAAGGCAGGCATAAAACCATGTATCGTCCTTCTTGCAGCAGAGTGTTGGTAGAGCACGGACAGAGTGTTATTCACTCCGCCATGGTGCGTGTTGCGCTGCGCCCTGTGGCACGGTGCCGGTTAAGCTGTTCTGTTGCGCTAAGCACTGTGTTGTTGGCTGGCGTGGGTGTTGCCCCTTACCCAGCAGGGGCTGCGTCTTACCGGTTATACCGTGAGGTGTCTCAGGCTTGGGCGTCGCGTGGGTTTGTTGCACGGCCCTCTTCGCCCACATATCGTGCGCCCGGCCCGAGTAACGACCCATGGGGGCCGTATATTCGGGATGCGGCCCAGCGCTTCTCGCTTCCTGAAACATGGATCCGTGCAGTTATGCACCAGGAATCTGGTGGCAAGCAGTATTTAAATGGGGAGCTAACAACCTCTGGCGCAGGGGCAATGGGCCTTATGCAGCTTATGCCCGCCACGTATGCAGATATGCAAAGCCAGTATAACCTTGGCTCAGACCCCTACGACCCGCACGATAATATTCAGGCAGGGGCTGCTTATATCCGGCTTATGTATGACCGATATGGTGCCCCCGGGTTTTTGGCAGCATATAATGCAGGCCCTAACAGGGTTGATGATTACTTAAATAGTGGTCGCTCCTTGCCCGATGAGACCGTGAATTATGTTGCGGCTATTACACCCCACCTAGGGGGTGGGGTGGCGGTGCGCGGTAATTGGGCACCTGTGCCACTCAGCCAAACTGGGGCGGCTGTTACTGAGCCAGACTCGTATTATACGCGCACAGACCTAACCCGCACGGCAGATGGCTGCCTGCGCGACCCCAACGCAGCGTATGATCCGTCTGCCCCATGTTTGATGGACAGAGACACCCCCCACCCAGACCCTGAGCCACAACCGCAGGCCACCACACTGGTGGCAGATGCCGCACCACCAGCAGAGAGCACAGAGGGGCCAGCAATAACGGTTGCGCCTGTTTATAAAACCGCTGCTACGATATCCCCAGCCCCAGCCCCAGCCCCAGCCGTGCGGGTTGAGCGTGTCTCATTACAGCCTGTGTTGCAGCCTAGCAGGGTGTCTAATGGGGTTCTGGTGGCAAAAGCGGCGCCTACGTTGCCACAGGGGGCACATGTGCTTTCTTTGCACCCTGCTGTGCCGCATACAGTAAGTTTGCCAAAAACCGTACAATTTGCGCAGGCAGATGGGCGTAAGCTTGTGCAGGTAGGCGCGTTTTCAACCTATGCAGAGGCCAAGCGTGTGGCAGAGAAAAGCACGCGGGTTTTGGCCTCCCGCGCAGTGCAAGCAGCCCCCTCTATTAGTTCTGTTTCGGTGGCGGGTAAGCCGCTCTATCGGGCGCAGCTTGTTGCGCTGGGGAGCACAAAAGCTGCGGGGGTGTGCCAAGTTTTGCGAGCGAGCGCAGTGCCCTGTATTCAGGTGCGTAATGGTTAGGGTATTACGTTTTTACAGTGTATTTGGCAGGTTTTTGAGGAAACCTTATTTTTAAAAGCGTGCAAGCCTTTATTGCGCCAAATAGCCCCCGTCTACCGGTAGTACTGCCCCTGTAATAAAAGAGGCTTCGTCTGAGGCGAGAAACAGAATGGCGTTGGCAACTTCTTCAGGCTTACCGATGCGCCCCAGCGGGTGCAGGCTGACAACTTTTTCAATGCCTTCCTTGCCTAAACCTGCAACGGCCGGGGTGTCTATTGTGCCCGGAGCCACAGCGTTAACGCGCACGCCTTTATCGGCTAGGTCTATGGCGAGGTGCTTGGTAAGGCCAGAAGCCACAAACTTTGCCGGGCCATAAACAGCCTGCCCTTTTTGCCCGGCAAAAGCCGAAATAGAAGACAGGCAGACAATAGCCCCACGCCCAGCTTTGACCATTTCTGCCGCAGCATATTTGCAAGACAAAAACATACCCCGCCCATCAACCGCCATGGTGTGGTCCCACAGGTCTGCGGTGGCAGAGGCAAGATCCGCTTCGGGTATAATGCCTGCATTGGCCACAAGAATATCAATGCCGCCAAATGTGCTAACGGCTTCTTGGATAAGGCGTTTTATATCGGCCTCGCTGGCAACATCGCCCGCAACGCCAATGGCGTTTGTCCCATTGGCGTTAAGCGTTTGCACAAGTTCATCAAGCGGGGCTTGGTCTTGGTCATTCAACACCAGTTTTGCACCTTCTTGGGCAAAACGCTCGGCTGTGGCACGGCCCATGCCGCGTGCAGCCCCGGTAATAACAGTAACCTTATTGGCCACACGGCCTATGGTTTGACGTGACACGATACCACTCCCTTTTTGTATGACAGCACGCTGCGGAAATGTTGCCGCCTTACCGTTATTCTTTCAGGAAAGGGCGGCCTTCATGCGCAACCAGCAGGTCATGCATATCTGTAGCGTGTTCTTCTTCTTCCGCTAAAATATGTTCAAGCATAATACGGGTTGTTGGGTCTTTATCACCAAAATACCGGATCAGTTCGCGGTAATGTTCAATTACTAGGCATTCAGCCACAAGGTTTTGGCGTACCATTTCTACAAGGTTGCCCCCTTTACCATACTCACTGGCAGAACGTGTGGCTAAGCCTTCGGGGTCGAAGTTTGGCACACCACCAAGCTGGTCAATACGGTTTGCTGCGGCCAGCATGTGGGTACGTTCTTCTTTGGCGTGGGTTGCAAACTCTTCAGCAATACTTTCGCTGGTTAGGCCCTCAACAGAAATAGAGTGCATGGTGTAGCGTAAAACGCAAACTAGCTCGGTTGCGACAACAGTTTGCAAAAGGTCAATGGCGGTTTGCACGTTGCCTTCGTAAGCTGGGGTAAGGGCCCCTTTTTCAATAGATTTTTTAGCCCGTTCACGCAGGGTCTGCACATCGGTCAGGAATGTGTTTTCTGTGGTCTGTGCCATGGGGGGCTCCTGTTAAACAAAAAAGAAAATAACCCTGCGCCGCAGGATATCTTGCCCTGTTCAACAAGTTTTTGGGAAAGAGGTTTCAGATTTTTTTAAGAGAAGAGAAAAAAGAAGGAAAAATGCACAGAATTTCTATGGGATAAAATTCTATAAATTCATTTTATAATAAGGTTGTTTTAAAAGTAATAAAAATTCCATGCATTATTAAAATTATAGTGGAATTTTAAAAAATACTTTTGCATTGAAGTGCAAATGAAAGGCATCCGTAAGTCATAAAAATGTAAAGTAGGGGGCCGGATAACCCTATGGTGGTTGGTTGCATCCGGCCCCAAGGTTAAAACAGTGTTACCCGCGTGAGGGGGCTAAAGCGTGCTCTAACCACGTAGCAATACGGAAAAGATGTGCGTCTTTGTTGTTAAACTGCATAGCCATAAGGCCAACAGGTGCTGTGCCATGTGGGTGGCAGGGTAGGCTTATGGCGCAACTATCTAGAAAATTGGTGATGGTTGGGTTGCGCAGCAAAGCAAGGTTGGTGCGTGTATAAAGCGTGTCGTCAGACATATCGGCTATTTTGGGCGCAACGCATGGTACGGTTGGCATTACAATAGCATCGTAGGTGCCAAGGCGTTGCGTGGCCTGTGCAATAAGGCGCTGTCGGGCTTGTATAAGGGTAATATAGTCTACGGCTGTTTGCTCTTTGCCGCGTAAAATACGTTTAAGGACAAAGGGGTCGTATAGCTCTGCTTTTGTGGCAATAAGCTGTTGGTGCCATGTGAGAGATTCTGGAGCGGGAAAGCCCCCAAGGCGGTTAATATGGGGTAGCTCTGCGAGCTCAGGGAGTGTGACATCGTGCAGGCTGGCCCCAGCTTTTTCTAGCGTACGTAGAGCATTTTGGTAGGTTTGGCTTACTGTATTGTCTAGCCCATCTGTTGCGTAATTTTGCAGTATGCCAAGGCGGGGGGCGGGTGTTTGCTCGGGTATTGGGCAGTCTGTCCAGAGTGGGGGCGTGCCTGTAAGGGCTTGGTCTGTTGCCCAACAACACGCAACGGTGTGGCCAATGCTGCCAAGGGAATCCAGCGTAAAAGACAGGGGCACTGTGCCTACTGTGCTAATGCGGCTTGCAGTGGGTTTGTAGCCTACCAGCCCCGTTAACGCAGCGGGAATGCGGCAAGAGCCGCCTGTGTCGCTGCCTAACGCAATATGGGCCATGCCATCGGTAACAGAAATGGCTGCCCCAGAGGAAGACCCACCGGGTATGCGGCGTTGGTCACGCTGCCACGGGTTGGCGGGGGTGCCTGTATGGGGGTTAATACCAACGCCAGAAAACGCAAATTCTGTCATGCTGGTGCGGCCGATAGAAATAAGGCCAGCCTGTTTGGCGTTATGTACCGCTATGGCATCGTGTTGGGCGGGGGGGCTACCTGCTAAGACAGCAGAGCCAGCAGTGGTTGTGCTGCCTGCTTCATCAAACAGGTCTTTCACAGACATGGGAATACCGGCCAGCAGGGGCAGGGGGTGGCCTGCTTTGCGGTGGGCATCAATTTTAGCCGCCTGCCCTCGGGCGGCTTGCGTGTGTACCTGTGTAAAAGTACGCGCACCTTCTCCCTCTGGGGCGCTAATGCGGGCTAAAGCCTGCTCTATCAAGGTAAGGCTTGTTGTGTGCCCCTGCGCCAGAGCACGCGCGGTAGCAAGTAAAGAGAGGGGAGGGCTGGCAGGCATAAGGTGTCTCCGCACAGTAAAGGCTGTTGCTTTGGTTTTACAGCATGCACCGTTTGTAAAAATTTAAAAACCTTGGGCAGTTTAGTGCGTTGTTGCGTTGATAAAACACAATAACAAACGGAGCAGCTTCTGTGCAGGATGCAGGCCCTCATACCCCCATTCATGCTGAACCCGCGCAGGGGGACGAGCAAAATGCGCCCTCATGGCTTGGGCATGCCTCTCTCTTTGCCGTTGCGGCAGGGTTGGCCGGGTTAATGTTTGGGCTGGATACGGGCGTTATAGCCGGGGCCTTGCATTTTATTGGGCACGAATTCCAGACAACCACCATGGTTGATGAATGGATTGTTTCAACCCTTATGCTGGGGGCCGCTGGTGGGGCATTGCTTGCCTCTTTTTTAGCGCGGGAGTGGGGGCGGCGTGTCACGCTGTCTTGTGCCGGTGTATTGTTTTTGGTGGGTACGGCTGCCTGCTGTTTAGCTCATTCTGTGCCTGTGCTTTTAGTGGGGCGGTTTATTTTGGGGGTAGGGGTTGGTTTGGCTGCTTTTGCCGCCCCGCTGTATATTTCAGAAATTACAGCCCAAAAAGATCGTGGCCGTATGATCTCGCTGTACCAAATGGCCATTACTATTGGTATGTTGCTGGCGTATTTTTCAGACAGTTTGCTGGCCGCAGGCGGGCACTGGCGCTGGATGCTGGGCATACCAGCCGTACCAGCGCTGTTGTTTTTGTTAAGCACGCTCATTGTGCCGTATTCGCCCCGGTGGTTGGTAACACAAGGGCGGCACAAAGAGGCTGCCTCTGTATTGGGTCTGCTGCGTGACAACCGCGAAAAAGCCCGTGCTGAACTAAAACGTATCCAAAAACAGGTTAATAAAGACCAGACTGGCGGGTTTGAGCTGCTTAAAACCAGCAAGCCTTTCCGTAAAAGTTTTGCGCTGGGCCTGTCTTTGCAGGCCTTGCAGCAGCTTACAGGCATTAACGTGTTGCTCTATTACGCACCTAAAGTGCTTGAGCGTGCCCATTTTGGGAGTTCTGCCGCTATTTGGGCCACAACGCTTTTAGGGGCTGCAAACCTAGTTGCCACTATTATTGCACTGTTTTTGATAGACCGTTGGGGCCGTAGGCCGCTGTTGGTGACAAGTTGCCTTATTGCCTGTGCCAGTCTTGTGCTGTTTGGGTTTGTTTTAAAACTGCATGTGGCAGGCACATGGGGCGCTGTGCTGGTTTTGGGCACACTTGTGCTTTTTGTGTTGGGGTATGCTTTGGGGGAAGGCCCCCTGCCTTGGACACTGTGTTCAGAAATTCAGCCCCTTAAAGGGAGAAGTCTCGCTATTGGCTGCTCCACTTTTGTCAATTGGATAACAAACTGGCTTATTAGCAGCGTGTTTTTAACCTGCATGAGCGTGCTGGGTGACAGCCTGACATTTTGGATGCTAGCCGGGTTTAACCTTGTGTTTTTAGGTGTGGCACTTGTGTTTGTGCCAGAAACCAAAGGTGTTTCTTTAGAAGATATAGAAGATAACCTGATGCGTGGCGAACGCCTGCGCGATATTGGGCACCCGGTTTCGGCCACGCTGCAAGCAGATGTTAAAACCCCTCAGGCTGTGGCCTGAGGGAGGTCTTGTAAGGTAATAACCAGTGGCACATGGTCAGACGGGCGCTCTTTGGCGCGTTCGCTCTTATCTGGTTCTGCGCTGAGCAGGCGTTCTGCTACCCGGGGGGAGAGGAGGGCGTGGTCAATGCGTAGCCCGCTGTCTCTGTCCCATGCGCCTGCCTGATAATCCCAAAATGTGTAGGCTTTGCCTGTTGGGTGCAGGGCGCGCAGAGCGTCTGTTAAGCCAAGCCAGAGCAAGCGCCTAAAGGCTGCGCGGGTTTGGGGGCGCACTAAGGCGTCATCTGGGCTTAATGCGCCGGGGGCGCAATCTTCGGGGGTTGGGCACACATTATAGTCGCCAGCAAAAATAAAGTCTTTGTCGGCTTGTAAAAATGTGCGGCCACGTGCGGCAAGGGCCTCAAAAAAAGCAAGTTTGGTTGCATAGCCTTCCTCTCCGCCGGAGTTGCCGTTGGGTAAATAGAGGTTCCCTAGTGTCAGGTTTTGGGTCTGCACTTCAACGTACCGGGCGGCGGAGTTATCAAAGCCGGGTAGCTGCTCGGCTGTTACCTCACATTCCCCCTTAACCAGTGTTGCAACGCCGTTATAAGATTTTTGGCCAACAACAGCACAACGGTAGCCTGCGTCTTCAAAAACCTGAGCCGGAAAGTGTGCGGTTTCGCATTTAATTTCTTGCAGCATCAGCACGTCGGGTTTGTGGCGTTCTAACCAGTCCAGAATAAGCTGCTGGCGCAGGCGGGCGGAGTTAATGTTCCATGTAGCAATTTTCATGCGACAGAAAAACTCGTGCCACACCCGCAGGACGAAACTGCAATGGGGTTTTTAACCGTAAAATGTGCGCCCATCAGCTTGTCTGTAAAATCTAGCTGGGCATTGGCCAGTAGGTCTAAGCTGGTGGGGTCAACCACGACTAAAGCGCCAGCCTTTTCAAAATGCACATCATCTGGGGCAATGGCGTCTTGGGGTATCAGGGTAAACTGATACTGAAAGCCGTTGCAGCCGCCTGCTTCTACCGCCACGCGTAGGGCGGCGGGGGGTGTTGTGCTTTGCTCAGCCGCAGAGCGTTTGCGGTTGGCAAGAACCGTTGCAATGCGCGTAGCCGCCGCATCAGAGACGGAAAAGGTCTGGAGCTGGGTCATACAGGTGTAGATAGCGTGCAGCAGGGCCAGTTTGAAGGGGCCATAGTGCAGAGATGGTCAATTTTCATTCAATAGCTTAGTGTGGTGGCTCTCTGGCACCTGCCGTTTTGGCAGGGCCGTGATTGGAGCAGGACGCAGCAGAGATGCCCGTACAGGCCGCCCATATGGACCTTGCCCCCTACGCCGTGCAGCCCGCAGAAGGGCGCGGCCGTAGATTGTACCCCGAAGACGAATCTCTCACCCGCTCACCATGGCAGCGTGATAGAGACCGCGTGGTGCACTCTTCCGGCTTTAGGCGGCTGCAATATAAAACGCAGGTGTTTATTAACCACGAAGGCGACTTTTTTCGCACCCGGCTTACCCATTCGCTTGAGGTCGCACAGGTTGCACGCTCCATGGCGCGGTTTTTACGCCTTGATGAAGACCTGACCGAGGCCGTGGCCTTGGCGCATGATCTTGGGCACACCCCCTTTGGCCACGCGGGGGAAGAAGCCGTGGCAGCCCTTATGCAGCCGTGGGGTGGGTTTGACCATAACACACAGGCTTTGCGGCAAGTGGCGGCCCTTGAGCGGCGCTACCTTGCCTTTGATGGTCTAAACCTAACATGGGAAACGCTTGAAGGGCTGGCCAAGCATAATGGCCCCGTTAAAAAGCCCGCCACATGGCTGCGTGACTTTGACGCCCAGTGGCCGCTTGACTTGCTCAGCTATGCCTCAACCGAGGCGCAAGTTGCAGCATTGGCCGATGATATTGCCTACCACGGCCATGACCTTGATGACGGGGTAAAGTCTGGCTTGCTTAGCCTAGATGACCTGAACGACGTACCTTTGGTGGGTGAAATACTGGCGCAGGTACGCACCTTGGCTGCGGGTTACACTGATATTCCGCAAAAAGCGCAGCGTATCCGCCACGAGATGGTGCGCCGTGTTATTCATGCACTCGCCACCGATGTGCTCGTGACTACGCGCCAAAACCTGCAAGACCTTGCCCCCAAAACGGTGGAAGAGGTACGTGGGGCTTCTGCCCCGGTAGTGGCATTTAGCCCCGCCATGGCAGAGGCGAATAAAGGCATACGAAAATTTCTGTTTGCCAAGCTCTACCGGCATTGGCGTGTTAACCGCATGACGTATAAAGCCAAGCGCGTTACAGCAGAGCTGTTCACTATTTTGGTGGAGTCGCCCAAGCTATTGCCAGACCGGTGGCGTGCCCCTGCACTCGCAGGAGATGAGACCGCAATGCGCCGCACAGTGGCAGATTATGTGGCCTCAATGACCGATAGATTTGCGATTGAAGAACATCGCCGGTTGACTGATCTATCAATAGCAGGCTGAAAACGCGGCTTAACCGCTTTGTGTAGGATTTTTATGCGTATGTCTGAGTGTTTGTTCCAGCGTTACCGTCACCATGTCCTGGCCGCCGTGCAGGGGCTGTTGCCCGACGTGCCGGAAGAAACACTGGCCCGTATAGAAGTAACCCCCACCCGTGACCCCTCACATGGGGATATGGCAACTAATGCGGCCCTGCTGTTGGCTAAAGCGGCCCGCCGCAAACCAGCCGATATTGCCGCAGACCTTGTGGCAGCCTTGGCGGGCGTAGAAGGCGTTGCCAAGGTAGCGGCTGCTGGCCCCGGTTTTGTTAATATAACCCTGAGCCCCGCTGTGCTGCGTAGTGTGCTGCCACAGGTTCTGGCCGTGGGTGAGGCTTATGGTAACTCTCAAGCCGGGCAGGGCGTGCGCACCAATGTGGAATATGTGTCTGCCAACCCCACAGGGCCAATGCATGTAGGCCATTGCCGTGGTGCTGTGGTGGGTGACGCCCTGGCAAACTTGCTGGCCAAAGCCGGGTTTGACGTTACCAAAGAATTCTACATTAACGATGCTGGTACACAGGTTAAGGCGTTGGCATGGGCCACATACTGGCGCTACCTGCAAGCTCTTGGCACAACATTGAGCGAAGAGGAATTTGCAGCCCTTACCCCCAACGGCCTGCAATATAAAGGCGAATACCTGATACCAGTGGCCGAGGCGCTGGTGGCAGAATTTGGTGGCAAACTGGCAGAAGATGGTGCCCGCCCCGCCCCAGAAAAAACATGGCTTGAAACCGTGCGCGGCTTTGCCGTAGCCCACATGATTGCCGCTATTAAAGAAGACCTTGCCGCTTTGGGCGTACATCACGATGTGTTTACGTCTGAAGCACAGGTGCTGCGTGATGGCATAGTCGAAGCGGCCATCGACCGCCTTGAAAAACAAGGCCTGCTCTATGAAGGTGTGCTGGAGCCGCCCAAAGGCAAACTGCCAGATGACTGGGAAGAGCGCGAGCAACTGCTTTTCCGCTCTACGCAGTTTGGGGATGATGTAGACCGCCCGCTTAAAAAGTCTGACGGCACCAATACCTACTTTGCAAACGACATTGGCTACCATGCAGACAAAGCAGGCCGTGGCGCACAGGTGATGATTGACATCTGGGGTGCAGACCACGGCGGGTATGTTAAACGCATGAAAGCCGCCGTGCGCGCTGTTACAAACGACACCGTGCCGCTTGAAGTGGTGCTGTGCCAGATTGTGCATATTCTGCGTGATGGCCAGCCGGTGAAAATGTCCAAACGGGCGGGCACGTTTGTAACCCTGCGCGACCTGATTGACGAAGTAGGTAAAGACGCCGTGCGCTTTACCATGCTGACCCGCAAAAGTGACGCCCAGATGGAGTTTGACCTTGATTTGGTTGTAGCGCAGCAGCGCGATAACCCCGTGTTTTACGTGCAATATGCCCATGCCCGTTGCCGCTCCGTGCTGCGTGCCGCACAGGAAGATGGGGCTTACGGTGCCACAACCCCAGAAGCACTGGCCCCAGTAGCGCTTGACGCCCTAAGCTCTGATGCAGAAATGGCCCTGATACGCCGTATTGCAGAATGGCCCCGGTTGGTAGAAGCGGCCGCCCACGCGCGTGAGCCGCACCGTATTGCTTTCTATCTGGCCGAACTGGCCGGAGACTTCCATTCGCTGTGGAACCGCGGGCGTGATGATACCACCCTGCGCTTCTTGCAGCCAGATGCGCCAGAGGCCAGCAAGGCCCGCTTGGCGCTTGTTGCCGCAACGGCTACGGTTATCCGTTCCGGGCTGGCTGTCATGGGTGTTGAACCCGTGGAGGAAATGCGCTGATGAATGATGATGCACCAGAAGACCGCTTCCCCTCTGACGCAAACAGAGGGCGTGCGCGCGAGCGCATGAGCGCGGATTATGATGATACGCCGCCCCGCCGCTCACCGGCGGCAGGCCGTGCAGCTCCGCCTGCGGGTGGAGCCGTATCGCAAGCGTTAAGCCAGTTTTTAAATAGTGACACAGGTACGCGCAGGCTGGTTTATGGCGCTGCGGGCCTTGGTGGGCTTTTGCTGGTGGGTATTGGCGGCTGGGCTTTGGTGGGGCACCACCAAAGTGGCATACCCGTACTTGGCCCACCCCCTGTTGCTATGCGCACAAAGCCAGTAGACCCCGGCGGTATGCAGCTTGATGGCGTAACCATGCCAGAAGCAGATGACGGGCAGGCCCACCCCGTACCCGCCCCAGAAAAACCTAACCCCACAGCATTAGCTGCCCAGTACGGGCAGGAAGCAGCCAAAACAGATGCCGCAACCACTGCCGCAGCAGGAGCACAGCCGCAAGCTGCTACCACTGCGGCTGCCGGTACTGCGGGGCAGGGCGGGGCTGATAGTGCAGCGAAAGGGGCTGAAGGCCAAGTTGGCCCAACAAGCCCAGATGGCCAAGCACCAGCCCAAGCAGGTGCTGATGTTGCCCAACCCACCACGTTGCCAGAAGCAGGCAGCGGGAGCGATGATGACTCTGCCGCTGGTGATACTGCGGCTGCTGCGGCCCCGCCGGCAGCACCAGCACGCACGGTAACGCCCCCTAAAGCTGTTGCTAAAGCCCCGGTTGCGGCTGCCCCTAGCGCACCGGCCAAGGCCGTGGCGGAACAACTGCCGCCGCCGTCACCTGTGCCCGCCCCCACGGGTGGCAAGTACCGTGTGCAGCTTGCTGCGTTACAGTCTGAGGCACAGGCCCAGCAGGAATGGAGCCGCCTAAAAACGCGCTACCCCGCTTTGTTTGGTGACCGCACACCAGTGGTTGAAAAAATACAGCGTGATAACGCCGTATTTTACCGCCTGCGTGTAGGAGGCTTTGCCTCAACTGCCGAAACACGCGCGTTTTGCAGTGCGGTGCGGGAGCGGGGCTTGGCGTGCGCGCAGGTGCACCAATAAGCGGCTTTAAGGGCAGCATGGCATTGCGTGCTGCCCTTATAAGAGTAATGGCCGTTTAGGCAGGATTTTACACGGTAATGGAACCCGCACAGCCCGCCGCCATGGTGCAAGACCCTCTGCCCCCGCAAGAGCAGGAGCGCCAGCCCGCTACGGCTGAGCCGCTGCCCGTGGCTGAAGGGGCGGCCCCCCAGCCACACATGTCTGTGGCTCCAGCGCCGGAGGGCGAGGATGCGCTGCGGGTGCCTTTGTTGTGCCTAGACGGGTTTGAAGGCCCGCTAGACCTGCTGCTAGACCTAGCACGGGCACAAAAGGTCGATTTAAGCCGTATTTCCATTTTGCAGCTCGTTGAGCAGTATCTGGCTGTGGTTGAGTCTGCCCAGCGTGTGCGGCTTGAACTGGCAGCCGATTGGCTGGTTATGGCAGCGTGGCTGGCATGGCTTAAGTCTCGTTTGCTGTTGCCCGCAGAAGATGACCTTGCAGCCGAGGGAGAAGACGCTGCCGAGCTTTTGCAGGAGCGGCTTATTGAACTGGCCTGCATGGGCGAGCTTGCCCGCTGGCTAGAAGCCCGCCCCCGTTTAGGCCGAGACGTATGGGCGCGTGGCGAGGCAGAAACGTTAATTGAAATAGACCGCTCTGGCCTGTTGCTTGATATGCCACAGCTTATGCGGGCCTATATGGCGGCCATGCGGCGCACGGCGCGTAAGCGTATTTATGCCCCCCGCACCATACGATTCTGGACAGTGCAAGACGCGCTCTCGCGCTTAACGCGCTTGTTGGGTGAAACCCCACCGGGCTGGAATAGTCTGGATGCGTTTTTGCCAGAGACATTACCCGATATGGCAGTGGGGGAAGACGCGCTACGCCAGCGGCGTGCAGCTATGGCTGGCACCTTGATAGCAGGTTTAGAACTGGCCAAAAGTGGGCGGTTGGAACTTAGGCAAGATGAAATATTTGGCCAGATACTCCTACGGCCCCATGCTGCCACCCCACGTGATGAAGCGGACGATGACCATGCTTAGAGCGGCGGAGCACAAGCGCATGGGTGCACCAGCACAGAGCGGGAGCCATTATGAGCACTGATAACACGCAGCCCCCCGAGCCGGAGCACACCGCGCAGCCAGAACAGACTACAGCATTCAACGGGGCAGAGCCTGCTGTGGCATCGGTCGTTGCTGCACTCGCACATGTGCCAGAAACAGGGCTTGAGGCACAAAATGTACCAGATGAAGCTGTGCGTCTGGCCGAAGCACTTATTTTTGCCAGTACAGAGCCAGTAAGCCTGCGCCGTGTGGCAGACGTGCTTGAAACACGCCAGCTTGTGCCAGATGGCATAGAAAACCTGACCACTTACGTGCAAGCTGTTATTGCCGGGGTAGTAGCGCGTTATGCCGGGCGTGGCGTTACTTTGGTAGAGGTAGCCGGGGGGTGGCAGTTTCGTACCGCCCCAGACTTGGCCCCGGCTTTAACGCGTGTGTTGGAGCGGCCCCGTAGGTTGCCCCGTGCGGTTATGGAAACCTTGGCTATTATTGCCTACCACCAGCCCTGTACGCGCGTAGAGGTAGAAGAAATTAGGGGCGTAAGCCTTGGCCAAAATGTGCTTGATACCTTGATAGAGGCCTCGCTCGTGGCCCCTAAAGGGCGTAAAGAAGTACCTGGCCGCCCGGTTTTATGGGGCACAACGCCTGACTTTTTGCGCTGTTTTGGCTTACGTGCGTTGTCTGACCTACCCCGGCGTGAAGAATTGCTGGTGGATGTACCAGATTTGGCACCCGCCCCATCAAAAACCGATAGCACCACAAGCCAAGCCGCGGATGCAGAAGGGGCAGAAGACGCACACCCCCCAACGCAAGAGCCTGAGGTCTAACACCCTACACGTGGTCGTGGCAGCGCGCTGGCTGTTTGCGCATGGCGGTGGGCGTGGTAGACCCTTTGAAAGACAATAGCCCCGTTTGCCCGTGCAAAGGGGGCTTGGTCGCGCAGGCCTAACCACAAGAGCGTATAAATGTTTGACTTTGCTTGGTCTGAAATTGCCCTGATAGGGGCCGTTGCCCTTGTGGTTATTGGCCCCAAGGACTTACCCGTGGCTATTAGGGGCTTGGCCAAGGCTGTTAAAAAGGCACGGGGGCTGGCGAGTGAGTTTCAGTCCCATGTTGATGAAATGGTGCGCGAGGCAGACCTGTCTGAGGTACGCGACCATGTGCGGGATTTCAGAAACCTGAACGTGCGTGGCCGTTTGATGAAAGCCATTGATGCCGATGGCTCTTTGGCCCGCACGTTTGAAAGCTCTCCGTTAGATGGGCCGGTTATACGCCCCCCCGCTGGGCCGCGCGCGCTAGATGCACCGCCTATGGCGGGGCAGGGTGGTGGGGCTACCCCTATGCTGGAAGAGCGTAGCGTTGGCTTGCCTAGCCTACCCCCCAGCACGTATTTAGACCCAAACCAGAACGATGCAGACCTAGATGCCGCAGTGCTAGACGCGCCCCCAGAGCTGCCGCCGGGTATTGTGCGCCGTATTGCGCGTGAGCGTGAGCACCTTTTCCCGCCCGCTATTATACCACCAGTACGGGTGCTGCATGGGGGCGCTCGTGTTATGCCAGGGCCGGGGCGCGATACGGCAGACGCGCCACAACACGCGCACTTTGTGCCGCCAGAAGCAAGCCCAGCCCAGAGCGAGTACCTGAGCGAGGCCATGCCGCCCAATACCAGCACTACGCCCACCACCACACCGGACGCCCACCCATGACGGAGCAGCCCCCCCTGCAAGACGACCCCATACACGACCAGCCCATGCCGCTGATAGACCACCTGCTTGAGCTGCGGCGCAGGTTGTTATGGTCAGGCGCAGCTTTTTTGCTGTGTTTTGCGCTGTGCTATCATTATGCAGGCAATCTCTACCTGTTTCTGGCCCAGCCATTGGGCGATATTATGCGCCAGCAGGGCGAGCAGCCACACCTGATTTATACAGCCCTGTATGAGGCATTTTTTACTTATATTCGGGTGGCGTTTTTTGGGGCCGCTTTTCTGTCTTTTCCCGTTATTGCCATACAGGGTTGGATTTTTATTGCACCGGGGCTGTACCGCTCAGAAAAAAAAGCCTTCGCACCGTTTTTAATTGCAACGCCACTGCTCTTTTTGTTTGGCGCGGCATTGGCTTATTACTTTATCTTCCCCATTGCGTGGCGGTTCTTTCTGTCCTTCCAGTCTCCTGCTGGGGCGGGGGGTATGCAAATAGAGCTTCAGGCGAAAGTGTCTGAATATCTCTCTTTGGTTATGAAGCTGATTATGGCTTTTGGTATTTCGTTTGAACTGCCGGTCGTGCTCACGTTGCTGGCCCGTGTGGGTATTGTTACCTCGGCCATGCTTAAGCGCTTTAGGCGCTATGCCATTGTGGGCGCGTTTATTATTGCTGCCGTTGTTATGCCGCCAGATGTCATAACCCAGTTTGGGCTGGCGGTACCACTTGTGCTGCTTTACGAGGTTTCTATTCTCTCGGCCCGGCTGGTTGAGCCTAAAACGCCAACTGAGCCTGAAAACAGCCAACCCGAATAAAATACATTCTGCCACGTTACCAGTAGAGGTTTAACCACCCCATGCATGATATTCGCGCCCTTCGCGCAGACCCGGCCGCTTTTGATGCTGACCTTGCCCGCCGTGGGTTAGAGCCTGTCGCGCAAAAGCTCCTTTCATGGGATGAAGAGCGCCGTCAGGCGCAAACCGCCTTGCAGGAAAAACAAGGCCGCCGCAAAGCCTTGGCCCGTGAAATTGGCCCGCTAAAACGCAATGGTGAAGATACAACGGCACTAGAGGCCGAAGCCGTTGCCCTGCGCACAGATATGGAGGCGCTTGAGGCACAGGTTGCAGCGCTTGAAGGCCAAAGCACAGCCTTGCTTGAAACGCTGCCCAACCGCTTAGACCCCAGCGTGCCAGAAGGGCCAGATGAAACGGCCAATGTGGTGCAGCACCAGTGGGGCACCCTGCCAACCTTTAGTTTTACACCCCGCCAACATTTTGAGTTGGGTGAAGCATTAGGGCTGATGGATTTTGGTACAGCGGCCAAACTTTCTGGCGCACGCTTTGTGGTGCTGCGTGGCGCACTGGCGCGCCTAGCCCGTGCCTTGGGCCAGTTTATGCTCGACCTACATAGTGATGAGCACGGCTACACAGAAACGCAGGTGCCGGTACTGGTAAATGATGCCGCTATGTACGGCACAGATAAGCTGCCTAAATTTTCTGATCAGTCTTTTCGTACAGAAGATGGCCGGTGGCTTATTCCTACCGCAGAAGTACCGCTTACGGCTTCTGTCAGTGGGGATATTCTAGAGGCAGCAACACTCCCGCGCCGCATGACCGCCCTAAGCCAGTGCTTTAGAAGCGAGGCTGGCTCTGCCGGGCGTGATGTGCGTGGCATGCTGCGCCAGCACCAGTTTGAAAAAGTGGAGATGGTGTCTGTCACTACTCCAGAAGAGAGTGATGCCGAGCATGAGCGCATGACCCGTTGTGCCGAGAAAGTGCTTGAGAAACTCAACATCCCGTACCGTCGTGTCTTGCTGTGTGCGGGGGATACAGGCTTTGGTGCTGCCAAAACGTTTGACCTGGAGGCATGGCTGCCGGGGCAAGGGGCTTGGCGCGAAATATCTTCTTGCTCTAATACGCGCGACTTTCAGGGCCGCCGTATGAATGCGCGTTTCCGGCCGCAAGGCGGTGGGGCGCCAGTGTTTGTGCACACGCTTAATGGGTCTGGCTTGGCTGTGGGCCGTACTCTTATTGCGGTTATGGAAAACAACCAGCACGAAGATGGCTCACTCACCATTCCTGATGTGCTGCGCCCTTACATGGGTGGGCTTGAACGTATTGAAGCCTAAGCCCGTTTGAAACAACAGGCGTAACCATACGGGGTTATTGCACTAAAAAAGGCGGCCACATAATGGGCCGCCTTTTTTTGGTATTGGTGGTTAAAGCTAGGCTTTTACCAAGAGAAAGAAACGGTGCCTTGTGCGTTGCGGCGTTCGCCATAATAGCACCATGCCTGACCGTAACTGGCATAGCTCATGCAGTTGCCAATATATTTTTTGTCAAACAGGTTGCGTACACTGGCCGCCAATGACCAGCCGTGCAAAGAGGGCGAAAGCTGCGATAGGTCATAACGGAGCGAGCCATCAAACACGGCATATTGTGGTACCCAAACGCTGCCTTGGCCGTATGAGCTTTCACCCGCATAAGCTTTTGCCGTGTAGCGCATGCCGCCACCAAACCCAAAGCCCTTCATTGGGCCGGAGGGCAGGGTATAGAAGGCAAACAAGGCCGCATTGCCTTTACCCGACTGCATGAGTGGTTTGCCGGTTGAGGTGTCTTTAACTTTTTGAATGCTGATAGAAGCCGTGATGTCAAAGTTCTTGTAGGGTTCTGCATGGGCTTCAAATTCAAAGCCGTCAGAATGTACTTTGCCACTTTGGGTGTTATACGCCTGCCCCGTTACAGGCACCAAAACGTTGGACTGCTCAATATGGAACCCTGCAACCGTAAAGAGTACGCTTGTGCCAGGTATTTGGTATTTTAACCCACCTTCAAGCTGTTTCCCCAAGGATGGGTCGGCCTGCCGTAAGTTTGCACCACCATTGCTTGAAACAAGACCAGACTGCGGCTGGAAAGATGTTGAATAGCTAATGTAGGGTGCTAGGCCAAAGTTGAAGTGGTACAGCCCAGAAGCGCGCCATGTTATCTGGCTAGGGGCTTGTTTGGTGGTTTCGTTATTTGCGCGGTTTAGCTGGTTGGAGCGGTACCAGTCGTTACGCAAACTGCCTGTTAATACCAGACCTTTGTATCGAATTTCGTCTTGTCCATAAACACCAATCTGATGAGAATCTGTTTGGTAGTTTATCCATGGCGAGAGGGTGGGGTAGGCCATGTGGTAGTTGGGGTGCAGTACGTCCATGCTCTCGGCTGAGCCATAAAGCCCTACTTCTGAGGCACTTTGCTGCATGTAATCAAACCCAAACATCATGGAATGTGTGAGGGGGCCTGTATACACTTTACCTTTAAACGCACTGTCAAAGGCTAGATTGTGGGTGTGCTCGTTTGTTTGAATGGCAGAACGTGCCAGCGTTGTGGGACCAGTATAGTAGCCGCTATCATATACGCTACGGTACTGTGCCATAATATCGTCGTAGCGGCCACGGGTTGAAAAGCTCCAGTCTTTGTTGAACTGGTGATTAAAGATGTAAGTAATGGCCCCTTGGCGGCGGTTGAACTTCTCAAAAGAGGCGTCACCATCATAAAAATTGCGGGGTAGGTAGCCAAAAGGTGCGCGTACAAGCGAGCCAAGTAAAGGTGCACCACCATAAGTGCCGTTTTCTGGGTCGTATTGGTAATTGCCAATAAGTGTGAGTGTTGTGGGGCCGTTGCCACCAAACGAAAAAGAAGGGCTGATTGAAAAACGGCGGCTACCTGTGCGGCTTAGCTGGCTATGTTGGCCGTTGGCCGTGCCGTATAGACGGTAGCGCACAAAGCCATCTTTTGTGGCGTACCCGCCTACGTCTGCATCAACCCTATACAGGTCAAAACTGCCCCCTGTTGCGGCAATGTCACCATAAAATTTCTGGTCTAGGGGCGTTTTGCTAGACAGAGCTACCAACCCACCGGGGCTAGACTGGCCATACAAAGCGGAGGAGGGGCCTTTAAGCACCTCTACCCTTTCAAGGCGCGAGGTATCGGTCTGGGCTGTGGCATACCCTGTGCTGGGTTGTAATTTTAAGCCGTCCAGAAAAGTGGGTACAGTAAAACCACGGAGCTGGAACTGGTCATACCGGGTGCCTACGCCCCCACCACGTAGGTCTGATGTAATACCGGCCGCATACCGAATAGCTTGGTTAAGGTTAAGCACACCACGAATGTTCATTTCGTTGCGGGTAATAACCGTGACCGATTGTGCAGTTTCAATCAATGGTGTGTCTGACTTGGTGGCAGAGGACGCAATGGTTGAAATGCGTCTACCGCGTACCTCAACACTTTCTGAAGCTGCTTTGCCGTTTTTTGCCGCTTTTTGTGCCGCGTGGGATGAGGAGGCTGAGGTGTTGGAGGGCGCGCTATGTTCCGGATCTGCCGCCCAGACCTCTCCACTAACAAGGAGGGAGAGGGGTAGGGCGTAAAGTATTTTACTGCGGCGTGTATCCGGGCACATGTGAAAAAACTCTTATGCGGTGAGAATGGGAGCTTCCGATATTGCGAATCATTTGCATAATCAAGTGACGAAATGGAAGGGTTTTCTCCATGTTTGGAAAAAATGCTTTGGCTATGCCTAAAACGGTGAGTGGTGGTGAGAATGAGAAATTAAGATAAATGATGATTTTATAAATATTTTCTAGAAATGGATTAAGGGGGTTTGCGTCGTGATAAGGTGATATTTTTTATTATGCTAAGGGGCAGGGTTGGCGGTTAGAGTGTGTTAGGGTGCTGTCACTTTGGCGTGGGTAGCTTAACCATGCGTCATAATGTGGCAATGAAGAGGAGAAACCATGCAGCACCGTTCTTTGAAAATGGCACTGGTAAGTGTGCTATTGGGTAGTCTTTCTGCCCCCCTATGGGCGGCAGAAAGCGTTGACTATGGGTCTTTGGGCACAGGCAACGTGACCGTGGTTGACCGCTTTATGAAAGCCCAACCCTCTGGCATTGCGCATTTGCAAGATGGGCGGGTTGTGTTGTCTTTTCCCACCAGTGCGCAACGCCACCCCGGCCCGGTTTTGGCTGTATGGCAGGCCGGTAGCTTAACGCCTTACCCTAGCGCGCAGGCACAGCACACGCTTATTTCCCCTTTAGGCATGACGGTTGATACACGCGGCCAGCTTTGGCTGCTAGATGAAGGGGTAAAAGCGGGCAGTAAAGCTAAAGCCAAACCGGCATTGCTGCATATAGACCCAAGCACAAACACAATAGTTAAGCGCTACCCTTTTGTGGCGCCCGCTGTTTTGCCAGACAGCCATGTAAACGATGTGCGTATTGACCTAACCCACGGCGCAGCAGGCACGGCGTTTGTTAGTGATACCTCACAAACCACACACCCAGCTTTAATAGTGGTTGACCTAGCCAGCGGTAAAATGCGCCGCATACTGCCCGAAACTGTTTCGGTAAGTGCCGTGCCGGGCTTGGTGTTAGAGGCAGATGGCAAACTGGGGCGCGACACAGACCCAAGCCCTATAGTGGCCCAAGGCGGGGTAGATGGCGTGGCGCTGAGCCAAGATTCTACGCGGCTTTATTGGTCGCCCCTTTCATCGCGCAGGCTTTATAGTGCGCCCACAGCCGTGTTGGCAGACTGGAACACGCCAGAAGCTGCGTTGGAAGCCGCGGTGAAAGATGAGGGCGAGGTTGGCATTATGGACGGTATGGCGACAGCGCCAGATGGTAGCCTGCTACTAACCGATATTGAGCGCCACGCTATTATACGCCGTGCGCCAGATGGTAAATTGTCTATCGTGGCGCAAGATGCGCGACTTATTGCACCAGATAGTATTGCCCAAGATGGTAACAGCCTGCTGTTAACCGTTGGCCAGTGGTCACGCCTACCAGTATTTAATGCCGGGCAAGATAAGCAAGAGCGCCCCTATATTCTGGTGCGTATTACTTTGCCCGATACGGTTGCAGACCAAACAAAGTAAATGCTTTAAAGCCTGTGTGCATAGCTTACCCTCAGCTTCAAAATTTTGAATCTGAGGGTGAAGTGCGTAGGGTATTTCAAAAATACCTTGGTTTGTTCAGTTCTTTTGCGTTGAAATGTATTGTTGTTTGTGTAGATGCGGTAGTGCCGTAATAAACAGCTTAATCAACCATAAAAATAACGAGCAACCTTTTAAGTCTATCGTTTTTAAGTAACGCCTTAAAAGAGTATTGCTTAATTTTTCTTACGTTTTTTCAGTAACAACAGGAAAAGATAAGCGCACCATAAAACCTGTTTTGTGGCCGGGTATAGGCGAGAATAACTGCATGGGTACGCCCATATGGTTGCTAATGGTGCGGGCAATGGCCAACCCTAGGCCGCTCCCTTCTGCTTGTGTGCAGCCGCGTACAAACGGGTCTGTCAGGGCGGTAAGGGTTGTGGGTGAGAGGGCGGTAGACTGGTTTTCTATAGTAAGTAAAATAGTTTTTAGCGTTGGTGCAAAAGGTGGCGTTGTTTTGGCGGTATGCTGTAGCGTGGTGTGTTGCTGCGTCGTGCAGGTTTGGTTTTGGGGTGTTTCGGCATAAAGGTTTACGTGCACCGCAGAGCCTGTGGGGCTATGGCATAAGGCATTTTCAAGCAGGTTACGCAGTAAAATGCCTGTTGCGTCCATGTCTCCCATAACGGTGAGGCTGGTAAATGCGCCTGTTTCTAGCACGAGCCGCTGGGGCGTTGTGTTGTGGGGTGGGTCTAGCTCATCTGCTACCACATGCAGCACAGAGAGCATGTCAAACCGGTTACGTTGCAGGCCAGTGCCAGCTACTGCACGTGAAAGTTGGAGCAGTTTTTCTGTAATACGGCCCAAGCGCTGTATTTGCTCGGTCATGGTTGTAAGGCGTTGCGCTATAGCGCTGGTTTGGTCGGTGGCAGGGTATGCCGTTATTGTGCTGTGTAGTGTTTGGGCTTGGGCTAATAACGCGGCAATAGGGTTGCGGAGTTCGTGTGCTGCGTTGGCAGCAAAGGCGCGCTCTGCGGCTAGGGCTTTATGCACGCGTTCTAGCAGGAGGTTTACCGCTGTTTGTATGGTGGCCAGCTCTGTTGGCAGGTTAAGGTTAGGCACGGGGTTAAGGTTACCGCTGCCCCGTTCTTTTATTTCATCTTGTAGGCGTACTAATGGGGCCATGCTACGGCGCACTTGCCACATAACCAGCACCCAAATGCACGGAATGGCGCCTAAAATAGGCAGCACTGCAATAAAAATGGCATGGTGCGTTGCTTGCGCACGGTGGAACTGGGGCTCTCCTACTAAAATAAAGCGGTCTGGTTGGGCGGCAGGCATAACATAAACCCGAAATGCTTTTTGCCCGTAAAACCCGGCGTGTATGGGTGTTACAAAGGCCTCAACCG
This sequence comes from Acetobacter orientalis, assembly GCF_000963965.1. GTDB lineage: Bacteria > Pseudomonadota > Alphaproteobacteria > Acetobacterales > Acetobacteraceae > Acetobacter > Acetobacter orientalis. Next base: position 121,697 of record NZ_BAMX01000010.1, on the reverse strand, counting down.
GTGCATTGGCTGAGCGGAGCAGCACATGGCCCTGTGTATCTGTAATTTGGTATGCCAAAGAGAGCGGCGTAATGTGCGAGAGGTGCGCCACAGCCTGTACATTGCCGGGCTGATTAAGCAGAAGGACTGCAAATTGCAGGCGCTCGGCTACTTCTTGTAAAGAATCATCAAGCCTTTCTGCTATCTCAAATTTTGTAAACCCAATGACCATAAGGCTAACAATAAGCAGGCAACCGCCAACGATGCCGGTAACACCGCGTAACAGCCGGGTAGAAAGCCGCCATGCTTTTGGGGGGTGTTGGGGGTTTGCTAAAAAAGTATTGCTCATGGAGCCGTCGTGTTTTCAAGGTAATAGCCCCGCCCGCGCACTGTGCGAATGGCATCGGCCCCTAATTTTTTACGGACACGGCTTACAAAAACTTCTATGGCATTACTGTCTATTTCTTCTTCTAGATTATAAAGCGCGTCTTCTATTTGTTGGCGGGAGCAAATGGCACCGGGCCTGCGGGCTAACAGTTCAACCAAGGCCCATTCACGGGCGGTTAGGTCTATTAATTGGCCATTGCGTGTTAGGCGTTTGCGCTCAAGGTCTATTTCGCTCTCACCTACGTTTAGGCGGTTATCAATAAGGGGGCGGTAGCGGCGGCCTACGGCAGTTATACGCGCCAATAGTTCATCTAGGTTGTAGGGTTTGGCCAGGTAGTCATCAGCCCCCTCAGACAAGCCCGCTATGCGGTCACTAATCTGGTTTTCGGCTGTGGTGATGAGAATGGAAAGCGGCGAGTTGGTGCGCCTTATTTCGCGCAGCAAGGTGCGGCCATGACCATCGGGCAGGCCTAGGTCAAGCAGTAGGCAGTCATATTGCACTGCGGCAAGGGCGGCGCGGGCTTCTTCTAGGGTTGTAAACCAGTCTACCGTGTGGCCAGCTTGCTGCACATGCTCTTGCACGGCGGCCCCAAGATGCGGTTCATCTTCAATAACCAATATACGCATGGGCAGAGATGATCCTTTATGCAGCGTTGGGTGCAGGCGGGCTACTACCTTTTTACGCGCCCTCCTGCCCGGAGGGAAGGCCACTGGCCTGCGCACCATGTTTTGCCCTTTTGTTGGGCGCAAAACGACCATACAGGAGTGGCAGCACCAGCAATGTGAGCAGAGTAGAGGTAACAAGCCCACCAATAACAACGCTGGCCAAAGGGCGCTCTACTTCTGCCCCGGCAGAGGTAGAAAACGCCATGGGAAAAAAGCCAAGGCTTGCTACCAGTGCGGTGGCCATAACCGGGCGTAGCCGCTCATGCGCGGCACTTAACCCAGCCCGTAAGGGGCCAACGCCGCGCTGGCGAATGTGCTCTGCCGTGCTAACAAGCACCACACCATTGAGCACAGCCACCCCAAAGAGCGCAATAAACCCTATACCGGCAGAAATACTAAAGGGCAGGCCACGGAGCACCAGTGCAAACACCCCGCCAGAAGCCGCAAGGGGTAAATTGCAAAACACAAGGCCCGCTAACCGTGCAGAGCCAAGAGCCGCTACCAGCAGTATAAAAATAAGCGCCAAAGCAATAGGCACCACAATGGCTAAACGTTTAGAGGCAGATTGTAGATTACGAAACTGGCCATCCCACTTAATGGTATAACCCCGTGGGAGTGGTACCGCTTTTTGCACGGCTTTTTGGGCTTCTGTTACAAAAGAGGCAATGTCGCGCCCGCGCACGTTGGCCTCAACTACCATACGGCGGTGAATACTATCGCGGCTAATGCGGGGCGGGCCATCTTGTACGGCAATATCTGCCACCTGAGAAAGCAGCACAACGCCTTTTCCATCAGCTTGGCGCACGGTTAAATGTTTTATGGCATTGGCTGATGTGGTATAGGCGGGCAACAGGCGCACTTGGGTTGCAAGCATGGCATTGCCTTGGGTTACGGGGCGGCCAATATGCCCACCAATGGCCTCTATTGTGTCATGAATATCTTGTTCACGCACACTGAGGCGGGCCGCGTTTTCACGGTTTATGGTAATTTGTATAAACGGCACCTGCCCGTCATCTCCGGCCATAACATCTGCTGCACCACGTACACCCTGCACCGTTTTAACCACGCGCTCTGTTAAGCGGGAAAGGGTGGGTAGGTCTTCTCCGTAAATGGAAATGGCAATTTGGGTGCGCACGCCAGAGAGTAGGTCGTCCATGCGCATTTGCACAGGTTGGCTCCAAGAATAAAGCGCATCTGGTAGGTTGGCTTGTAAGGCGGTGTTCATGGCCTCGACCAGTTCAGACTGGGAGCGGCCATGGCCATCATTTTTTAAAATAATAAAGCTGTCTGTTTCGTTTTGCCCCATGGGGTCTGTGGGTATGGCGGCTGTGCCTGTATTGCTAATGATGGTTTTAACTTCAGGGAAAGATTTTAAAATTGTTTCTTCCTGCGTGACACTTTCCAACGCACTGGCCAAGGAAATACTAGGCAGGCGCATGCTGTGTACAACCAGTGCGCCTTCTTCTAACTGGGGTACAAATTCGCTCCCTAAAGATGCAGCGAGTAGGAGCGCGCACACACACACAAGCCCCACACAGCTAAATACAATGCGTGGCCTACGCGCACTTTTTTGCAAAAGAGGTACATAATACCGGCGCACTGTGGCAACCAGCCTAGTTTCTGACAATGCGGGCAAACGGGAGAGCACAAGTGCGCTTAGCACTGGCACCCAGAGCAGGCAGTACAGCAAAGAGGCCGCTAGTGCCATAATAACAGTTTGCGCCATGGGGCGGAACATATGCCCCTCTATGCCCTCTAGCGTTAAAATGGGTAGATACACCATCATAATAACAAGAATGGCAAAGCTAACGGGCCGTACAACTTGCTGGGTGGAGGACACAACAAGGTCTGTAAAGGGCACGGTGCCCTCGCGTTTACGGCGTGTGAGAATATGCTCGATAACAACCAAAGAGCTATCAACAATCATGCCAAAATCTATGGCGCCAAGGCTGAGCAAATTGGCAGAAATACCAAACAGGCGCATGCCGGTCATGGCGCACAACAGCGCGAAGGGAATAACCGAGGCCACAAGCAAAGCGGCGCGTATACTGCCCAACACGGCAAGCAACACAACTACAACAAGGGCTGCACCTAGCAGCAAGTTTTCTTTTACAGTGTCCAGCGTGCGCTCTGTTAGGGCTGCGCGGGTATAAAATGGCTCCAGCGTTACACCGGCAGGTAGGGTTTGGGTTATGCTGGGCAGCGCTGCCTGTATGGCCGCCAGTGTAGCGTTAGAGCTGCCGCCGCGCTCCATCATGACCACACCTGTTACAATCTCACCTGTGCCGTTTCGGGTTACGGCACCAAGGCGGGTGCGGGGTTGGGTGCTTATCTGGCCTAGGTCGCGTAGGTAAATGGGGGTGGCACCTGCCCGCACTTTAACGGCTATGGCCCCAAAGTCTTGCAGGTTACGCACAAGGCCACGGCCTACAACAATTTGCTGTTCTGCGTGGTGTTCTATCCAGCCACCGCCAGAGGCAGCATTGCTGGCTTCTATGGCCTGAAAAACTTCACCAATGGATAGGCCGTAAGCCTGCAGGCGGGTGGGGTCTAGGGTTATGGCCCATGTTTCTTCAGCGCCGCCACCAATATTAACATCTACCACGCCGGGTACAAGTTTGAGCTGTGGTGCGACTGTCCAGGTCATAAGCCTGTTCAGATCCATCAAGCTATAACCTGTCCCTTTAAGCTGAAACTGAAAGATCTCACCCAAACCAGTGCTGAGTGGGCCCATGCTAAGGCTTACATTGGGCATGGTAATAAGGGCCTTGGCTTGCGCCATGCGCTCGCTTACCCGCGCGCGGTCAAGGTTGATATCGGTTTTGTCGTCAAACTGAATGTAAACAACAGAAACGCCCGAGCGGGAAATAGAGCGAAGGTCGCTTATGCCCGGCAGCCCAGCCATACTGCTTTCTACAGGGAAAGTAATGAATTTTTCGACTTCTTCAGTCGCAAGGCCCGGTGCAATAGCAGTCACCAATACCTGCTGGGGGGAGATATCTGGCACGGCCTCAACTGGCAAACCAAGTGTGGCCCCAATGCCGCCTGCAATAACGAGTGCCAGTAGGCTAAGCAGTAAAAACCGTGCCTGTATAAGTTTATTGAAAAAACCAGACACGGCTTACTCCGCATCCATGGCGGGCAGCACCATCATGGCTTTTAGGGCCAAGCTGCCATGTTGCACAATACGTGCACCGGTTTGTAGGCCAGACAGAATAACAATTTGCCCGTTTTCTTCTAGCCCTGTTTCAACCGGGGTGGGGCGTATAGTGGTGTCTGACACTGTCTGAAAAACAACGTTTTGCCCGTTAACTGTTTGCACAGCATCGGCTGGCACAAGAAGGCCACTTTGGCTTTGTGTGGTTTGTAGCAAACTATTAAGCACCATGCCGGGGCGTAAATGGCCTTGGCTGTTATCAACCCGGCTGAGCACAGGCACCAACCCTGTTGTGGGGTCTGCTACTGCGCCAATGGTTTCTATAACGGTATGGAGCGGTTGTGTGGCTGTGCCATCGGGTAGAGTGGTAAGTTGTTGGCCTGTGGGGGCTAACAGTGCGGCTTCTTGAGGGGCAATGTCAGACACCAGCCAAACATGCTGGCTATCGCTTAACGTGAGTAAGGGCAGGTTTGGGTCTACATCTGCTGCGATGGCTGTGTTTAGGCGGGTAATGGTGCCCGCAAAAGGGGCTACAAGGGTTGATGTTTCGTCTTGTGTGGCGTGCTGCTCTGTGGGTGAGGTATATTCTTCGTCAAATCTGTGTTTGAGTACAGCCAGTTCTGCTTGGCGGGCGGCTACGTTTTCTTTGGCTTGTTGCAAGGCGGCAAGCCTTTTTTGCATTTCACCAACAGATACGGTTTGGCCCGCAAGGGCTTTGCCGCGGGTGTAAGCTTGGCTGGCCTCTTGCTGGGTGGCAAGGGTTGCTGCCAAGGCTGTGCGTGTTTGGGTTTCTTGTAGGCGGGCAATATGCAAACTGTGGTTTTGGTAGTGTAGCAGGGCTTGGCCTTGTTGTACGGCTTGGCCGGGCAGTACCAAAATATCGAGCACTTTGCCGCTGCCTGCGGGTTGAATGCTCACGGTATGTGTTGTGTCTGCCTGCACACGCGCCATAGTGGGCAGCATGCGGTATAATGTGCCGGTGGTGGCGGTAGTATAAGAAATATGCTCGGCTTTTGCTATTTGGGCAGAAAGAGTGAGCGGCGCAAACGCTGTTTGTGCAAAAAGGCTTTTAGGTATGCTGCCCATAAAAACAGTAAGCCCCAAAAGAACACACACTGTCTGTGCCATGCGCGGCATTGTGTAGGGTTTTAGGGGGGCGTGGTTGCCCTGTTGGGGGGGCGTTAAAGACCGCAAGCGCTTTGCCCCGCAAGGAGCCGGGGCGCGTGCTGTGCCTATAGCGTGTGACAGGGTAAACACTGCTGTGCGGCTCTCTTTTTGGTGGGGGGCGGTATGGCGGGTCATGGCGCGGGGGTTTGTGTCTCTAGGCTGTCGAGTGCGGCGGGTATGGCCAGAGTGGGTGCCTGCGTGGGGGCTGTGCTGGCGTGTAGTGTGCTCAGCCCCGGCAAGGTTTGGCTTGCAATAAGGGCGCGCACTATGGCGGTGTGCCAGGCAATTTCGGCTTTATCTTGGGCTAGGCGGGCGGTGTAGGCCATTTGGCGGGCGCGGGCTACGTCATCAAATGGGGTTTCACGCAGTTTCCATGAGCGTTCTAGCAGTGTGGCGCGGTTAAGCAGGTTTGTTGCGGCTATTTTGGTGGCCTTAAGGTTTTGTGTGGCGGCAATAAGCTGTGCCCTAATTTGTGCGGCCTCTTGCTTTATCATGCGGTGTGTTAAAATTTCTTGCTGATCTGCGGCGGCTACGCGGTCTTTTGCAGCAGAAAGCAGCGGGGCGTTATGCACGCTGCTGGGTAGGGGCATGGTAAAAGAAATACCCACCCGGTTGTCCCACGGGCTGCCATATTGTTTTTCGTGTATGGCCCCAACGCCAATTTCTGGGTTGGGCATAAAAGAGCGGCGTGCCAGCTTTAGGGCGGCTTGTGCTGCGGCACTTTCAGTTTTGGCTGCCTGCAGGCGGGGGTCGTTGCTCTCTAGGGTGGGCAGAGAGCTAAGCGTGTTTAAAGCGCTCTCTGTTGCGCTAAAATTTTCAATATCGGGTATGGCGGGGCTGCCAAGCAGGGCCTCAAGGGTTGCAGCGGTTGTTTGTGCTTCTTCTCGGGCTGCGGTGTTGTCTGCCAAAGCGGCTTCTTGGGTGGCAGTGGCTTGTTGCAGGTCTGCCTGTGTTGTTTCACCCGCAGTGGTGGCGCGGGTTACGTCTGCACAAATTTGGGCCGTGCTTGTGTAATAAGCATGGGTTGTGGCAAGGCGTTTTTGGGCGAGGAGCGCGGCTGATGTTGCCCCTAACAAGTTTACGGCAAGCGCCATATGTGCCATGCCGGCGCGTTTTTCGGCTGTGTTTGCTTCAGCTTGGGCCACGGCTTTTGTGGCACTCCCTTGGCCGGGTAGCCAAAGAGGTACGCTGACCTCGCCTTGGTAAGTGGTGTAGCCTTCGTTGCTGCCTATGGCGTGGTCATCAAAATAAGAGCCGTTTAGGCTTGGGCCACCAGCAAACCAAGAGCCTGCGGCGCGGGCGCGGGCTTCTGCCCCTTTGCGGTTGGTGGTGAGCGTGGTGCGGTTGGGGTCAAGCTGCCACGCTTGGGCCAAAGCTGTGGTAAAAGGCAGGGGCGCTGTTGCAGCGGGTTGCACGGTAAGGCTGCTTACCTGCCATGTTGTTGCATGGGCTGGTAGCGGCATGCCAAAACCCGGCATGCCATAAATAAGCGCAAGCAAGGGGTAAAAGCGGGCGGGCAGCCTCATGTCCTGCTCAAACCTTATGTGGGGTATGTAGCCTTTAGGGAAGGCTGCATGGGGTTAAACTGTTTAGGGTAGGGGCAGACATACCGCACCAACCTGACAGGAAGCTGAACAAAGCCCCACTTAAGGAGAATAGTGAGTGTTTGAAGAGCGTTAGAAAGAAGGAGCCACGCGCGTAATGAGCGCCACAGCCGGGAGCAGAGCAAAACCGCACCGCATAAGGGGCAGGGTTATAGCCGGGCATATGCGCGTGCTGGGGGCCGTGTGTTTATGGGGCAGCGTAAGTCTATACCCGCTAGGTGGCTTGGCCCAGACAACGCGGCTTGGCCTAAGCGTGCGTGAAACGTTGCCCCCAGAAGAGAGCACGCAAGACCTACCGCCAGAAGGTGTGCAGCCAGAAGACCGCGCGGTAGAGGCTGAGCCCCTGATCCCGCCTGAAATACCCGCTCGCATGCTTGCCCCCCGGCCAGACCGCCGCGTGGTTGTTATAGACCAAGAATGGTTGGGGGACTCTGGCCCCGCCGTGCAAAGAATAGGCCCGGCTTCTATGCGTATGCGGCGTATGGCAGGGGCGCAGCGTGGGGTTGGGCTTGCACCGGGCAAAGCCACACAAGGCCGCATTGGCCGGGGTAAAAACGCGCTGCCCACACCGCCCCCTGCGCCCGATACAGATAATGACGTAACAACAGATACAGACTCAGATACAGATGACACCCTATTAGGCACTGTCTGGGGGCTTAGGCCGTGGTTAAGCCATTATGGCGTGACGCTGGATATTCAGGAAGTAGATGAGCTTTGGGGCAACCTGACTGGCGGCGTGCCGCCTGCAGGGGGGCGGGGGGCTGGCACAGGCCCTGCCTTTAATGGCGTAACCATGCCCACTTTAACTGTTGACCTTGAAAAACTAATTGGCCTTAAAGACGGCGTGTTTAATGTGAGCGCTCTGCAAATTCATGGGCGTTCAATTACGCAAGATCGTTTGTTTAACTACAACCCGGTAAGCGGTATTGAGGCAGACCGTTCCACCCGTTTGTTTGAGTTGTGGTACGAACAAGGTTTTTGGGACGATAAGCTGGATATTAAAATTGGCCAGCAGGATCTGGATACAGAATTTGTTATAAGCACGTATGGTGCTTTGTATCTTAACGCCAATTTTAGCTGGCCTATGGGGCCATCTGCCAATTTATATGCGGGCGGGCCTTCGTGGCCGTTGGCCTCTCCTGCCGTGAGGGTGCGTTATAGGCCCGCAACCAACCTAACCTTGATGTTTGCCGCAGCAGATGACAACCCACCGGGCAACCGTTGGAACTCGTTTGATGCGCAAAATGGTGGGCTAGGCAATGTGGCTGACCCCACAAGCCAGAATACTCATAACGCTTGTGGCTGCCGTTTTAATATGGGCACAGGGGCTTTGCTTATGGGTGAAATACAATACGCCCTGAATGCAGAAGGCCATGATGCGCCAGAGGGCAGGAGTGCCAAAGCACATGGCCTGCCCGGTGTGTATAAGCTGGGTGGGTATTATGACACGGCCCGCTTTCCAGACTGGCGCTATACCAGCACAGGGCAAGTGTTGGGTGCTGCCTATGCACAGGGGCAAAACGTACAGCCCCGCATGGTGCGGGGTAATTGGCTGCTTTATGGCATTATAGACCAAATGGTGTGGCGGCCTTACCGAAAATCTCCAACATCGTTGGGTGTTTTTGCGCGGGCTACCGGTAATGAGGGCGACCGTAACTTAATAAGCTACGGTGTAGATGCCGGGGTAAACCTGAAAGCCCCTTTCCCCAACCGCGAGAACGACACGCTGGGTTTAGGCTGGGGGCTTGGGCGTGGTAGCTATGGTGCACGTATGTATTACCGCACGCAGGGTTTGCGGCCACCGGGTACGGAAAACCACCTAGAAGTTACGTACCAAGCAGAGGTAAAGCCGTGGTTTGTTTTGCAGCCAGATTTTCAGTATATTTTTAACCCATCTGGCGGGTTGGAAAATAGTAACTGGCCGGGCCATAAAGTGGCTGATGAGCTGATATTTGGCCTACACTCACGCCTGTCTTTTTAAGGAAAGCCCTGTTTTGGATAAAACCTACCTGTGCCTGGCCGGAGCCATAGTGAGCGAGGTGTTTGCTACGTCGTGCCTTAAAGCCAGTAACGGGTTTAGCCGCCTATGGCCTACAGTGCTGAGTGTGATTGGGTATTGCTGCGCGTTTTATTTGTTGTCTCTAACCATGAAAACAATTCCAACAGGTATTGTGTATGCCATTTGGTCGGGTGTTGGCATTGTTCTTATTTCTCTCATTGGTTTTTTTGTGTTTAAGCAATCTCTGGATTGGGCGGCTATAATAGGAATAGCACTTATTATGGCGGGTGTTTTGGTGATTAATTTGTTTTCGCGTACGCACTAAAGGAGGAGTTATTTATGTGTTTTATTAGAGTTTTTTTATAGTTAAAGAAATTTTTATAAATAAAGGTCATGTGACAGTTTTATGAAAAGGCCTTTTCTGAGGTATTTTCATGCTTAAGTTTTTGAGTGCTGTATGCGTAAACACTTGCGTGGCCCATAACCGCTGCAGCCAGTAGGGTCATTGGGTGGTATGTTGTGCGTTTGCTAGGCTAACTGGCACAGCAATAAAAGATTACAGAGTAAAGGGTGAAAAAGAGCAGCATGCACGCTAAACGATTGATGCTTTTGTGTGTTGTAGCCGGTGCGGCTTTAAGCGGCGGCTTGTATGCTGCGCGTGCACAAAACCAGACAGTATTAGAGCCAACACAGGTGCGTCATACTGCGCCCTACCATGTTGCTGATACGGCACCTGATGCTACGGCTTATTTGCCCCCACCCCCTGTTGCCGGTACCGCCCGCCAACAAGAAGATGATACCGTATTTGCCCAGACCCGTGCCCTACAAGGCAGTGCGCGCTGGGCTTTAGCGCAAGCCGATGCTGTTGAGCATATTCCGGCTATGCTTAAAGGGTTTTCTTGCGCGGCAGGTTTTGTGCTGGATGCAGACAAAGCCCCCCATCTTGTAGCGCTACTGCATAAAGTGCGCCAATCAGAAAAGGCAGATGTTAAGCTGGCCAAAGACCATTGGCAGCGCCCGCGCCCATTTGTGGGTACGCATGAAGCCGTTTGCACGGAAGGTGATAGGTGGCGGCTTTCAAGTTCTGGGGCGTATCCGTCTGGGCATACAACATGGGGGTGGAGTACAGCTTTGGTGCTGTCTGAGCTTTTGCCAGAACGGAGCACCGCTTTGCTCCAGCGGGGGCGTGTGTACGGCGAAAGCCGGATTATATGCGGTGTGCATTGGGTAAGCGATGTGCAGGAAGGCTACCTTGTTGGGGCGGCAGAAATTGCCACCATGCACGGTGATGCAGACTTCCGTGCTGATATGGAGGCAGCCCGAGCAGAATTGGCAATCCTAAAAGCCCACGGCACTCAACCCGATGCCCAAACCTGCGCGATAGAGGAAGATGCAGCGCACCATTCTCCTTTAACACCCAGCCCATAACAAAAACGCCCGGCGGTAAGGCCGGGCGTTGTAAGCTTGCAAAAGAGGTTACGCTCTTTTGCAGTGTAGGCACAGGCTATTAGCCAACTGTGTGTACCCAGTTGTGCGGGTCTGGCGCACGGCCAAACTGTATGTCGCACAGGGCTTTGCGCAGTTCTGCGGTAACCTTGCCGGTTTGGTTGCTAATCTGGTGCGTGCCTTCTGCACTTTTTAGCGTACCAATGGGGGTAACAACGGCTGCTGTGCCACAGGCAAAGAGCTCGCGCAGGTGGCCAGAGGCTGCATCAGCATAGAGCTGTTCAATAGCATAGGGCTCTTCACGTACACTCAAGCCTTTGTCCCGTGCTAGTGTTAGCAGGGAGTCACGGGTAATGCCGGGCAGGATGGTGCCGCCAAGGGGGGGGGTAATGAGCGAGCCGTCATCCATAACGGCCATTACGTTCATGCCGCCCATTTCCTCAATCCATTTACGCTCGTTTGCGTCAAGAAAGAGCACTTGGTGGCAGCCATTGGCTTTGGCTTCCTGCTGGGCGGTAAGGCTTGCGGCGTAGTTGCCACCGCATTTGGCCTCACCCGTTCCACCGCGAGAAGCCCGCACGGTGCGCTCTTCAACCCAAACTGTTACCGGGCCTGCATCTTTGGAGAAATATTCGCCAGCAGCACACGCAATAACAATAAATTTGTATTCAGAAGATGGCTTAACGCCCAATGCGGTTTCGGTCGCAATCATGAAGGGGCGCAGATAGAGCGTGCCTACTTCTGGGTCAGGAATCCAGCCAGCATCAATTTTTACAAGCTGGTTAACCGCGTCCAAAAACAGTTCTTCTGGCACTTGTGCCATAGCCATACGCTCAGCCGATTTGCGGAAACGGCGGGCGTTTGCATCTGGGCGGAAAAACTGCGGCTGGCCGTTAGGAGCGCGGTAGGCCTTCATGCCCTCAAAAATTTCCTGCGCGTAGTGCAGTACAGAGGCAGCGGGGTCTAGCAGCAAGGGCTGGCGGGGCAGAATTTCGGCTGAGTGCCAGCCTTTGCCCTCTGTGTAGGTTACAACAGCCATATGATCCGAAAAGACGCGGCCAAAACCGGGGTTTTCCAACAGAGCTGCGCGCTCTGTGGCGGAAATGGCATCGGCCTTTGGGGTAATTTTAAAGGCAGTCTCTCTTTTCGTGCTCATAACGTGTGGCGTCTCCGCGGCCTTAGGGGCTGGACGAGTGTCCGGTTTATTTGGGGGCTATATGGTAGCAGGGTAACAATAGCCTTTTTAAGGGGCCGAACCCTAACATGATCATACAGGCAGGGCCAGAGCCACAACGATAAGCACAGCGTTGCACGGTTTTAGTGCCGTTTACTGCTGGGCTGCGTCAGTCTAGCCCCCTGTTTGGCAGCCTTCGTGCCTAGTATTGCCGTGCTTGCCACCCTATTTAGAAAAGGGAGTGTGGGCAGCCCGGCAGCACCGGACACGCTTTTGCTCAAGCTGGGATAAAAAGAAGAATGACACATTTTACGCTCACCCAAAGTTATGCCGCCTTGCCTGAGCGGTTTTACGCGCCCGCAAGCCTAACCCCTGTGAGCAGCCCAAGTTTGATTAAGCTCAATACCCCTTTGGCCCAAACCTTGGGGCTAGACCCAGTATGGCTTGCCAGTGCTGAGGGTATAAACATGCTGGCCGGGCACACCATGCCAGAGGGGGTAACGCCAATAGCTCTAGCCTATGCCGGGCACCAGTTTGGCCATTTTGTACCCCAATTAGGTGATGGCCGCGCCATGCTGTTGGGAGATGTAACAGACGCAAGCGGCCATGTGCGCGAAATTCAGCTTAAAGGGGCAGGGCGCACGGCTTTTTCTCGTAGGGGGGATGGCCGCGCAGCCCTTGGCCCGGTACTGCGTGAATATGTGATGAGCGAGGCCATGGCGGCTCTTGGCGTGCCAACAACGCGCGCCCTTGCCGCCGTACGCACGGGCGAGCGTGTTTACCGCGAAACACCCCTACCCGGTGCCGTGTTGGCGCGTGTGGCGGCAAGCCATATTCGGGTGGGTACGTTCCAGTTTTTTGCCGCGCGAGAAGACCATGCTGGCCTGCGGTTATTGGCTGACTACGCTATAGCACGGCATTACCCGCAGGCCGCGCAGAGTGCTATGCCGTATCTAGTATTTTTAGAAAGCGTTATTATCGCCCAAGCCCAGTTGGTGGCAAAATGGATGAACCTTGGCTTTATTCATGGTGTGATGAACACAGACAATATGGCTATATCGGGTGAAACGCTCGATTACGGCCCATGCGCTTTTATGGAACACTACGACCCTAGCACGGTTTTTAGCTTTATTGATGAGCGCGGCCGCTATGCTTATGCCAACCAACCCAGTATGGCCCTGTGGGACTTAACCCGCCTAGCCGAAGCCCTACTGCCTTTGCTGGCAGAAGAAGAGACTGTCGCCATTGAACTGGCCCAAAAGGCGTTAAACCAGTTTGAGGCGCAATTTCAAACCGCGTATTTGGCAGGTATGCGGGCCAAAATTGGGTTAACCCAACCCTTGGCTGAAGATGGTGCGTTGGTGCAGAAATTACTAACCGTCATGCACAAAAACAGGCTCGATTTTACACAAACCTTTAGAACCTTGAGCCAAACTGAAGTGATGCAGCCCACGCCAGAGCTTGCCGAGCATACCCTAGCCGTTGGTGCACAGTTACCTGCAAGCCATAGAGTGCTAAGCGCTTTAGCCGAATGGTTGCCAGCATGGCGGCATAGGCTTGCGCAAGAGGGGGCGGTTACACCCGCCGCGCGAGCAGCGGCAATGCAAGCGGTAAACCCCCTTTATATTCCCCGCAACCATTTGGTTGAAGACATGATTAGTAAAGCTATAAGACAAGAAGATGATAGCGCGTTTGAAACCTTGTTGGCAGTAACAACAAACCCATACCAAGAACAGACAGGCCGGGCGCAGTATGCACGCCCAGCGCAACCGCATGAGGTGGTAGAGCATACTTTTTGTGGTACGTAAGGGCGTTTTGGCCCTTAACGCTGTTTGTGTGGTCTAAAGCTTTTGGCCAGCGCATAATGTTGGTAAGGGTAATGTCTGTTTTGATAAACTTTTAGGATATACCGTCAACACTTACAAAGTATTTGCCGTCAGACCCTTGCTCTATATGAGCGTTTACTTTGTAAACGTCTCGTAGCAAAGCGGGGGTTAGCACGTCTGTTGGTGGGCCTGCTGCTTTTAGGTGGCCTTCGTGCACCACAACAACGTGGTCTGTCATGTTGAGGGCTATGTTGAGGTCATGCAAAACGAGTACGCTTACAAGTTGGTGCTGTGTGGTTTCGCGGCGTAGCAGCGCCATAACGGCGTATTGGTGGTGTAGGTCTAGGGCGCTTAAGGGCTCATCGAGCAAGAGCGCTTTAGGGTTGCGGCTTAGGGCTTGGGCTAGGCCCACCAACTGTCGTTGCCCGCCTGAAAGTGTGCTCATGTTACGCATGGCTAAATGCGCAATTTCGAATTTTTCTAGCCAGTTCATAGCGGCTTCCACGTCATCTTCCTGTAAACAAGAAGGGGGGAGTGCCCCTGTATGGCGGGCGGCTATAAGGGCTTCTAGCACTGGCAGTTGTGCTGGGGCTGGTAAAGCTTGTGGTAAATACAGGCAGTGTTGTGTGCGTTTAGCCAAGGGCATGCCAGACAGGGGGGGGCCCCCAAGGGTAACGCATGCTGCCCCCGTAATGGGGGCAAGTCCGGCTATGGCCCGCATGAGCGTAGATTTACCGCTGCCGTTAGGGCCAAGTAGTGCACTCATTTTGCCAGGCTGAAACGGGCCAGCAGTCACATCGTGCAAAATGGTGTTGTGCCCATAGCGCACGCTGACATGCGTGGCCAATAAGGCGTTGGGGTAGGAGGGGGTGGAACTGGGTGTGGCCATAACCATATTTTACACCCCGTCTTCTCGGCGGAGTACAATGGCTAAAAAAAAGGGAATGCCCACCAAAGAGGTGACAATACCTGTGGGCACAACAATACCCGGCACCAATACCCGTGCCGCTAGGGCTGAAAGGGAGAGAATAAGTGCCCCCGCCGCCATGCTGCCGGGTAGGTAAAAGCGGTGGTCTTCCCCCAGTAGGCGGCGGGCTATATGGGGGGCTACCAAGCCCACAAAGCCAATAATACCTACAAAAGATACGGCCAGTGCAGACAGCAAACTTATGCGTAGTAAGGCGGCCCGGCGTATGCGGGGCACATCAACCCCAAGGCTTGCGGCGCGCTCTTCGCCCATGCGTAGGGTGGTCAGGCTCCATGCCGCACGGTAAGAAAAAAGGCTTATAAGCGCACCAACACTGGCAAGTAGCCCAACTTTTGGCCATGTGGCCCGCGTTAAGCTGCCCAATGTCCAGAATACGAGGTCTTGCAGGGCGTCTTCACTGGCTAAAAACTGCATGAGTGACACAAGCGCTTGAAAACTAAAAACCAAAGCAATGCCAAAAAGCACAACTGTGCTGGTACTGGCTTGGCGTGTGCGGCTTACACCATCAAGCAATAAGGCTGATATAAGAGCAAAGAAAAAAGAGCTTGCTGTTATAAGTAAGTTTTCAGAAATTCCGGCAGCCTGTAGGCCAAGCACAATAATAAGTGATGCCCCAAAGGCAGAGGCTGCAGAAAGGCCAAGTGTAAACGGGCTGGCAAGCGGGTTTGCTAAAATGGTTTGCATTTCAGCCCCGGCAAGGCCAAGGGCTGCCCCAACACACACAGCCATAAGCGTGTAAGGCAGGCGTATTTGCCAAATAATAATGCTTTGTGTTGCTGGAGCCGTAGTCGGGTGGAGCAACACGTGCAGTATGGTTGTGGGTGAAAGCCCCGCAGGCCCAATGGCAAAGTCTGCCATGCAAGACGCAATAATAGCTAGCACCAGCAGGGCCAGCTTTTGGCAGCGTTTGCGCAATGTTGCCCGGTACGCTGCTTGAATGGCCTGCACGGTTAGGCGTGCATCGGGCCTAAAGCCAGAGGCAGCACCTTGGTGGGGGCCAGAAGCTGGCGGGTGGGGCATGGGCAAAGCACTCTTGGTTTAGGCGTGTAAAACGGCAGAGCCTGCGTGGCAGAACTGAGTATGCCTGCCTAGCACTTGCTATGCACGGTGGGAAATAGTTAGCGCGTGCTAAAAGCCTATTAAAGGCACGCAACAGCGTAGGTGCTGGCGTGCTATGCTTGACGGCTAAGGGGGGAGTAGGCTTTGTGCACAAAGGCAAAGCAGGGGCAGGCAGGCGTTAAGCCCAAGCCTATTTTTATAAACGTGGCAGGACAGAGCGTGTGACAGATTCTGGTTTTTCTCTTACCCCCAACCAAGCCAAGGCCACGCAAGGCACCACATTGTTTTTTGAGGTGCTGTCAGACCAAGGTGGCGAGCGGGTAGACCGCTTTGTTTCAGCCCATTCTGGTGGGCTGTCACGCTCACGCGTTAAAACCCTTATTGAAGAAGGCTGCCTGAGTTGCGGCCCCAAAACCGTAACAGAACCCGCCGAACTGGTGAAAGCGGGCCAGCATTATGTGTTGCACATACCGCCCGCCGCCCCGGCCGTGCCTGAAGGCGAGCACGTGCCCTTTGATGTGTTTTACGAAGATGATGATCTGATTGTGCTTAACAAGCCCGCAGGGTTGGTGGTGCACCCGGCACCGGGTAATGAAACAGGCACATTGGTAAACGGCCTTATTGCCCACTGTGGCAGTAGCCTAAAAGGTATTGGGGGGGAGCGCAGGCCCGGTATTGTGCACCGGCTGGATAAAGATACCTCTGGCTTAATGGTGGCGGCAAAAACAGAAAAAGCGCATTTGGCGCTTTCAGAAGACTTTGCGGCCCGGCGTATAGACCGTGCCTATTTGGCTTTTTGCTGGGGGTGCCCCAACCCAGCCGAGGGGGATTATGAGGGAGATATTGGCCGTGATAAGCGCGACCGTAAGCGCATGGCCATTGTAACGCATAATGGCAAATGGGCTTTAACCCATTACCGCACGCTTAAAGCATTTGCGATGGGGGCCGCTCTTGTAACCTGCAAGTTGGCAACGGGCCGTACCCACCAAATACGGGTTCATTTTTCAGCTCATGGCCACCCGTTAATAGGTGACCCTGTCTATTTGCGCCGTGTACCCGCAGCGGCAAAGGGTTTAACGCCAGATGCACGGGCTGCCGCCTTAGACTTTCCGCGGCAGGCTTTGCATGCAACCCGCTTGGGGTTTAAGCACCCCCGCACGGGCGAAACCCTGAGCTTTGAGGCTCCTATGCCCGAAGATATGCAACAACTTGGGCAAGCTTTGGCCGCGCAAGAGTAAAAAAGGTCTGGCACATAAAAATGCGCCAGACCTGTAATTTTTTCGAAAAAATAAGCTGTTTTAAGCTGTTGCTTTTGCAGCAGCGCGTGCTGCTTGTTTTTCTTCTTCAGTCCAGACTTTCCGTTCGCGTTTTTGCTGCGGTTTGACCTGCTTAACCGGCCCACCCCCTAAAACAGGGGCTGGCAGGGTTGAGTGCTGTGCCTCATCTGAGTGCCATTGGTGGTCTGTATCAATGCTCAGGGCGCGGCCAATTTCGCGCTCTACTGCGTGCAGCCATGCCCGTTGCTCGGCATCGCATAGGGTAATGGCAAAGCCGGTGCGCCCGGCACGGCCCGTGCGGCCAATACGGTGCACGTAGCTTTCAGGCTGGTGGGGCAGGTCGTGGTTAAAAACATGGGTTACGGTATCAACATCAATACCGCGTGCGGCAATGTCGGTTGCAACCAAAACCTGCACACTGCCAGCCCGGAACGCATCTAACGCCCGCTCACGCTGGCCTTGTGACTTATTGCCGTGTAAGGCCTCTGCCGTAATGCCTGCTTCGGTCAGGAAGGAGCAGACCTCGTTGGCAATGTTTTTTTGCAGCGTAAAGACAACAACCTGACCAATGCCCGGTGCCTTAAGTTGCGCCAGAAGGGCCTCTTTTTTATCAGCTGCGTTCAGGAACATAACCGACTGCTCAATACGCTCAACCGTGGTTGAGGGCGGGCTGATTTCAACTTTTGCAGGGTTACGCAGCAGGCTTTCAGCTAGTGCCGTAATAGATTTTGGCATGGTTGCTGAAAACAGCAGGGTGTGCCGGTCTTTGGGCAGCATAGCCACAATGCGCTCAATGGGTTTTGCAAAACCCATGTCCAGCATTTGGTCGGCTTCATCAAGCACCAGTGCTTCAAGCTGAGACAGGTCGCACAGGCCTTGAGAGATAAGGTCTAACAAGCGCCCCGGTGTGGCGACAATAAAATCCACCCCATTTGCGAGTGCGTTAATTTGGTGAAACTGGCTGACACCCCCAAAAATTGTGGTGACACTGAAAGACAGATGACGGCCAAATTTTTCAAGCCCATCTGCAATTTGCGATACCAGCTCACGTGTGGGGGCGAGTATGAGCACGCGCGCACCCCCTTTGGGGGCAGGGCGAGGCGTTGCGGCCATACGATGCAAGAGCGGCAGAGAGAACGCCGCACTTTTACCTGTGCCTGTTTGGGCCATGCCCAACAGGTCTTGCCCTTCAAGCAATAGCGGAATGGACTGGGCCTGAATGGGGGTAGGGGTTGTGTAACCTTCTTCTGCCAGTGCTTGCAAAATGGGAGCGGCTAAAGAGAGGTCTGCAAATGTTGTGGGCATGGTCAAGCGGCGCCTCCGGCGCTCAGTAAAGTTGCGCCTGGTGGGGCTTGGCTGTTTAGGAAAGCGGACTTTTACGTGTGATGCCCTAAGGCGTCAACGCGCAAAAGGGCGTGTGGGCATGGTGTCTTTTTTCTTTCATGCTCACACACTCTTTTACTTTGGCGTGTTTAACGGCCTTGTATTTTGTAAAGGCACGGCATGTGATCTCACAGTTTTGGTAAAAACCTGAAAACCACATGCCTTTTTGTGGCTGCTTTAGGGCTGTGTGCCGTCTGGTAAAGCATAGGCCACAATGTAGTCACCCAGTTTGGTGCCAAAAGATCCGTGGCCACCATCGGCTGTTACAATAAACTGGCGTCCGTTGGCTTCGTAGGTCATGGGGGTAGATTGGCCACCAGCGGGCAGGCGGTCTTGCCAAAGCTGTTTGCCGGTCGTGACATCATACGCACGAATATAATAATCGGCTGTTGAGGTCAGGAAAGCAACGCCACCCGCTGTGGTAAGTGGCCCACCAAGGGAGGGAATGCCAACTTTAAACGGCAAGGGCAGGGGGGAGCTGTCGCGCACGGTGCCGTTACGGTGCATCCATTTAATGGTGTTGGTTTTTAGGTCTATGCCTGCCACATACCCCCAACCCGGCTGTTTGCACGGCACACCGAGTGGAGACAGAAAGGCGTGCAGGTCTACCCCATAGGGTGTGCCGTATTGTGGCTGCACACCACTTTCTGACCCAGATGGCCCTGCATTTGGGTCTGGCTGTGCCGGGTTTTTAGGCCCACGTGGAATAAGCGTAGACACAAACGGAATGGCAATAGGGTTGGCAAAAGCCACTTGCCGCACAGGGTCTACCGCTAAACCACCCCATTCAAACATGCCCAAATTACCGGGGAACACCAACGTGCCTTGCTCAGAGGGTGGGGTAAACGGCCCTTCATAACGCAGTTTTTTGAACATGATACGGCACACCATCTGATCCAGCATGGTGCCGCCCCACATGTCTGCATCGGTCAGGTTCTTTTTAGGCCGGAAGGTAAGGGCAGAGTAAGGCTGCGTGGGTGAGACGTGGTCGCCCGGTGCAGCGCCCTGTGGCACGGGGGTTTCTGGTGCTGGTACAATCAAGTGGCCGTTGCGGCGGTCTAGCACAAAAATATTGCCGGTTTTGGCTGGGGCATACAGGGCAGGCACAATGGAGCCATCTTGTTGGCGAATATCCACAAGGCTTGGCTGGGCGGGAATGTCCATGTCCCACAAGTCGTGGTGCACGGTTTGGTAGAACCAGACTTTCTCGCCCGTATCGGCATTGAGTGCCAAAATGCCAGAGGCATAACGTTCTTGGTCGGCAGAGCGGTGACCGCCCCAGATGTCTGGGGTTGCAACGCCGGTTGGAATATAAATGAGGTTCAGTTTAGCGTCATAAGCAGACGTAATCCATGAATTGGGGGAGTTTGCCACGTAATGGTGGGTGGCAGAGGGGAGTTCGTTAGGGTTGGGGTTGCCTGCATCAAACGCCCAGACCAGATGGCCGGTATAGAGGTCGTACGCGCGGGTAACGCCTGATGGCTCGTGTGTTGAATAGTTGTCTGTTACCGCGCCAGAAATAATAACGACCTTGTGGGTCACAATTGGCGGAGAGGTAGGCTCGTAAAAACCAGCCTCGTGCATGGGCATGCCATCAGACAGGTCTAGGCTGCCATTGTTGCCAAAGCTGGGGCAGGTTGCACCCGTGTCTGCGTTCAGGGCAATCAGGCGGCCATCGTTTGTAGGGAGAAAAATGCGGTGCGCGCACTCAGTTGGTGCGGGTGTGCCATCGCTTGTTACGTCACCCTCGTGGGTTTCAGCGTAAGACACGCCGCGGCAGGTCATGTGCTGAAAGGTGGGGTTGTATGCAATTTTGGGGTCAAACTTCCATTTTTGTTTGCCCGTTGCGGCATCAAGCGCAAACACCATTTGGTGGGGCGAGCACAGATAGAGCGTGTCGCGCACTTTAATAGGTGTGACCTCATCGGTAATTTCACCGGGGTCGTTAGGGGTTTTTAGGTCATGTGTTTGAAAAACCCATGCCACTTTGAGCTTGCTTACGTTAGCTGGTGTCACTTGCGCGAGCGGGGAGTAGCGGTTGCCAAACTGCGTGCGGCCATAAGCTGGCCAGTCTGCGGCTGGGGCTTCTGCGCTATCTGCCGGGGTTAAGGCACCGCCTTGCTGGGTAACGGAGGGGAGTACGCCAGCAATATCTTGCGGGTCTTGGGTTAGGGCAAAGCCATAAACCCCAAGGCCCACTACAATGCCTGCGGCAAGTGGTATGCGGTTAAGTGTACTGGCCGGTAATAACGCGCGAGAGACAAACGGTAACAACAGCCACAGGCCAAGCGGCAAAATAACATCACCCCGCGGGGCGAGTGCCCAGAAGTCAAACCCGGCTTCCCATACCGACCAAGCCAGCGTGATAAAAACCAGTGCCGCGTACAGCCACAGGGCCTCGCGCCAGCGTTTAAGCAGCAGCACCGCGGTAACCAGCAGCACAACGCCACTAAACAGGTAAAAGTAAGAGCCCCCTAAAACGGCCAGCCATGCGCCGCCAAGGGTTAGAAAAAGCCCAAGAATAAGAAAGAGGATTACGGTAAGGGTCACAGGCAACCCAGAGCGGGGTGGTGATGTTGTCATGCAGAAGAACCATCAATATCTGAGGGAAAGTGCATAACAGATACGATATTTTATAAAGAAAATGAATGACTATCTCGAAAATCCGGTAAATTTGAAGGGATGGATTGTATAAAAAGGGTTATTTTTCAAATTTAAATGTAAAGAGAAGAAGAGAGGAGTTATGATGTAATCGTAAAATGCATAATTCCCACACATTACTCTATATGCTAAGGATTTAGAGAGCCTTATTGCCGTGTGTTGTCTGGAATAATGGGAAAGAGTGATCATTTTTAAATAAAAAAGAACACGATGCCGCTTTGCGAGCAATGAGGATGGTAGGGTGATGATGGAGAGTGCGCACACCTCATGCTACTACGCGTGAGAGACAAGAAAGCTGGCTTACTTAAATTAAGCGTTACCCCACCTTAATTCAGCGTTACCCCACTTGCTCGTGCTCTGCCTGATTATGCGCCCCCTTGGCACGCAGCTTGGGCATGACGCTAGATCTATGGCACACGACTAAAGCCAAAGAGCTTGGTTTTTGGTAACGTTTTAATTTTTAAGGGAAATATATGGCTGGGGCGAACGACGGGGCTCTACACCTAATCATATAAAACCGTTATAAATCAGATGCTTATATCAAAAACCTGTAGCGTTTTCGGTTGTATCGGCACGTCTGACCCGCATACCCTTCTTGCAAACCATCATGCAGAGTCGAGAACTGATAGGCAAGAGCCAAAACAAAAGGGCAGCATTCAAAGGAAACAGCATGATGCTAAATCCCTCAAAATGCCGCCCTAGAGTGGTCTGTGGTGCTAGGCTGGTGTGGTGCATTAAGGTAAACCTAGAAGGCCCTGTGTGGTCTCCTGCGAGTCTCTGAGGGCTATATGCCTCTAGATAGGCTTGTAATTAGTCTAAGCCCTTCTTCTGTTAAGCTGAAGGCTTCAAGGTTACGCTCTTCGTTTGCAAGTAGCTTGACGAAGCGAAAGCGGCCCTTTGACATATTACACAGCCGTGGGGTGTCCACGATTGGTAGATAAGAGCTTCTAGCTGCTTCTGGGGCGATGCTAAGGCGTACAAGGGCGCGTAGGTCTCCCACGTTCAGATACGAAGCATACTCGCTCGGTATGGCCTCCAATACAGAGGCGAGCTGTGCGATGGGTGTTTTACTGGTCATGATTGGGCTGCCCTTCAGTGGTGTAATATTTTTGTGCTTTGTGTTTAAGATCGGCGGGCAGGCGTTCTAGTTTTGGGGTGGGGTCGGCACGCCATGCGCTTGCAAGTTTGGCAATCTCTGCCTTGGCCTGAAAAAGCAGCTTTCTCTGTTTTTTAGATCGTTCCACCACACGCCCCAGCGGCCCCTCCTTTATAGCCTTACGGTGGCTGCTTACGCTGCTTTGTGACCTACCCGTCTTCTCCATTATTTGAGAGATGGTTAAGTTTTCTATTTCATATGAGACGGCTTCAAAAACCCGAGCATCACGGCTTGCGGAATCCATAGGGGGCTGCGCTTTCACTTTCTTAGCCCTCCGCATATTCTCTTTTTGCGTCACTGCTTCTAGGTGGTCTGGGTTTACGCACATTGTATTGCCACACAGGTGGTCAATAACTGGTTGGTTTTCAGGCGTAACGCCGTTCCTTAGCAGGTAGGAAACAACATGCGCCCTTGGTTGCTGGTCTATTGCTCTTATGGGGAACTTACCATACGGGGGTTTTAGGCCGTTCGTGGCACCCTTCCAGAGCCAGCATGGGCCAAGCTCAGGGCGATGCTCTGGAATAGGCCCATTAGTGTCTACCTTATCCATGAGCCGCCGCGTAGCAGTCTTATGGTTATCAGGTATGGCTAGGTAATGCTCTAGTACACGGCGTTTTTCCTGATTGGTTTTCTGGGGTTGTGGTTTTGTTTTGTTCATGAGTGGCTCCTGCCTTTTCTGTTTAGTCATGAAGGTTTGTTAGTGGTGCCCTGAGATTAGGCCGCGCTGTGTAAGTCTTTGCGCCGCGCTTCTGAGAAACTGAGCTTCATTGATGAAGTGTTGGGCCAGCTCTTCGAGATTGCTTGGCTCTATCCGGCCAAGGGCTGCCGCTGTAATTATGTCTGTGGTTTCTTCGGAGGGGTAAGCGGGCGGGGTCATACCGACACCTTCTATTGCAGTTGATGGGCAATAGACGGGTATTTAAACTAGAGTTTAGCCGCAATAGGCAAGCAAGAATGGCTCGTATCGAAAATAATAATATAGTAATTTTTACTAAATTGTGTAATAGAGCGAGAAACAATTAACCCACTAAATCACTAAATCACTAAATCAGATTCTATTCTGTGTATTTGTATTTTCTTTTTGGTGTTGGTCTCGCTCTTATAACAGGCCAACACCACCTGCTAGGCTACCCACAGTACCGATAGCACCTTGGATCATGGACATGGTACTAGGGGTCTGAACGACTGTGCTCGTGGAATGGCCGGTAGAGTTCCCGCCCCAAGTGGTTCCGCCAATGATATTGTAAAGGTTATCAAGCTGAGTCCACTGGTTTTGGTTTTGCGCTTGATAGCCCTCTACAGCAGCTTTATTGGCGTTATTCTGGTCGTCTTGGGCAATTTTACCTGCATTGTATGCTGCTGTGTTAGCAATATTCTGAAGTGTAACCCCCTGAGATGCTATATTACTTCCTGTACTCGCCGCTCCAACCTGATTGGAGCCGATATTACTCAGGATAGAGGCCCCATTCTGCTGCGTAGCATTGTTAGCATTAACCTGAGCGTTGCCTGCCTGCTGCGCTTCAACACCAGAGTTTGCCCCTGAGATGCCTGTGGCAGCTCCATTAAGTAGACCGCTCATATTGCTCTGGCGGGCCTGCTCTGCCGTAGAAAGACCCGTATTGTACGCATTCTGATACATGGTGGCTGCGTTGTTTTCATCTTGGGCATTCTGAAGCGCCTGAGACACAGCGCTTGCAGCACCAGCACGGGAGCTATTCAAGTTACCACCCACAACTGCCTGTGCATTCAGGTCTGTACCTGTTGTACGTTGGTACATCTGGTCAGCATAGGCGTTAGCTGCTTTGATTGCATTCTGAACACCTGAAGAATTCGCATATGCAGTTGCATCGGCTGTATTTTGAGCCGTAGCATCTGTGTTGGCTAAATTAGAGGCATTCTGAAGGTTGGTTAAGCCCTGATTACCGTAAGCCCCTGCATTACTCGCTACAGCATTAGAGGCTGTTGTAGACCCCTGATTAAAGCCACCATTGGCAAACTGTGCTGCTGTATTAGCTGCTGTTCCCATGTTTGTGGTGCCAGAGGTGCTATTGCTTAACAGACCTGTACCAGTATTCATAAGGGTATTGCCCATATTGCTCTGGTTTACGCTGTTTGTGCCCGCGTTAGATAAGGCCGCCTTCTCAGTGTCATTAAGGGTGGAATAGACATTCCAGTTAGGCTGATTAGGGTCTGAGCTTTGCTGGTTGTAGATGCCCTGCGCAGTGTTAAATGCACCCTTAAGTGGCCCCTCTTGCCAGTCTAGGGGCTTTGTCTGTGAGCTTGCGTCTGTAGTTGTCTTAGTCTTACTTTTTCCCATTAGTTCCTGTTCTTATCATTATTGGTATCAAACTGTTATGTTGTACCTTTGTAGATGTGCCTAATGTACTACGCTATGAGTTGAGCTTGGCACGGCTGTGCTCAGGCTAAACAGGCAGGGTGGAAACAATGTCTATTTAACCACAACACAGTCAGATTAAGGGGTAGGTGATTATGGTATCCCCTAATGGGCCACTAATTCCCTAGCTACGTGTGTAGTGACCACGTATCCGTGCATCATAGTAAGCACCGGGGGAAGTAGCCATTTCTAAGCCCTCCGCCACCTTGAGACTAACGCCAGAATAGGTGTAAGTCTGACCCCGCCTGAATGTGATTGTTAGCTCTAAGATTGATGCATCATATTCGGCTGAGCTTATTACGCTGCTACCGCTTATCATCAGTGGGCGGGTTACTATGGTATTAAAGAGCATGCATTTCCCCTAAGTGATTATTATTGATTGGTTGATGTAAACGTACACCTAGGCAAGGCTAGAAGTGGGTGAACGCTCTCCCTCTATACCCTTACCTTTAGGGGCGTTCCTCTAATGGGGCCGCTAATTCCCTATTTTCACCGTAACCCATTGAAAAACCTATAAAATTCATAGTTTCGTCTAAGACCCTAAAAAGGCCCCAAAAGGTAACCAAAAGGGGTCCCTTAATTCTGTGCATTTATAGAGTTTTCCCTGAGAATGTTTTCGTGGTCTGCCACTGAACAACAACAACGGCTTAAGCCCCCTTTCTTGAAGTCGATCGGTGACCATGAAACCGTGGGGCAAGGGTACCCGTTTTGAGTCCCGCAAGGTTGTGATAGGCGTGGTTGTCTGTGGTATCTTTTAGGGGCGCTTCTCTAATGAGGCCGCTAATTAGGGGTTTTCTGATAAATGCTTGATTAAATCAGGAGAAACACGATTTACAGCCCAACCCCTGTATTGATTCATGAACGGCATAGGACGGATTCAGAATTGAGTGTGGCTGGCCCTCCGTTTACTCTGTATCAAAACAGACAACGTTCATTGTCTGGAATGAAACACTATGACCAAAGCTGTTGCCTATATCCGAGTAAGCACAACCAAGCAGGGTAAAAGTGGCCTTGGAATGGAAGCACAGCTTGCAGCCATACACAGCTTTGCTCAGGCGGAGGGCTTTGACGTAGTAGAAGTGTTTACAGAGGTTGAGACAGGCAAGGGGAGTGATGCTCTCTTTAAGCGCCCCCAGCTCTCTGCCGCATTGGATAAGGCCAAGGTCATGCAATGCCCTGTGCTGGTAGCCAAGCTAGACCGCCTTAGCCGTGATGTGGCGTTCATAGCTGGGCTTATGGCTAACCGTGTTCCGTTTATCGTGGCTGAGTTAGGCAAAGATGCTGATCCCTTTATGTTGCACATATGGGCCGCTATGGCTGAGAAAGAACGCTGTGTAATTAGCGAACGCACCAAAGCTGCTCTTGCTGCGGCAAAGAAGCGTGGGGTTGTGTTGGGTGGGTATAAAGGTGGCCCCGCACCAGATAACCAGAAAGGCACTCTAGCACTGCAAGAGAAGGCGCAAGGGTTCAAGGAAAGGGTGGGGCCAACCATCGCCACTTTACACAGTCAAGGGTTGTCTCTACGGGCCATAGCAGGGCGTCTAGAGGCTATGGGGGTTAGGACTAGCCGAAGGAAGACTGAGTGGACTCCTGCGGCTGTAAAAAGGTGCCTTGGGTAAGATAGTTAGTATGTAAACTATCCGGGGCAGCGTTGGGTGTGCTGGTTTTGGCTAAGTGGAGTTAAATAGAGCATACAATACTCATGGAGTCGCGAACGTGCTCACTTACACCCTTACTGACCATTTCCATGATTGCATTGTCATATACAGACCAATCAAACCGCTTTGCTGCGTAGGTGTTATGCGCGAGCGAGACAGGCTTGTGCCCAATAAGATGCTCTAGCACTAATTCAGGGCAGTGCTGTGCTCCGTTAGCTTCTGCCGTAGCCATGAAGGTGGAAAAGCATCTACGGAAGCTGTGAAAGTCGATCTCGGGGTTTTCACCGAGCACAGAGCGTAGAAAGGTGGCGTAGCGTTTAGACAGGTAATGCCCCGGCTTATTGTCACGCCCTCCGGGTTTACACTCAGGGAATAGCGGTGCGTCTTGGGTATGTTCTGCGGGTAGTTCTGCAAGGCGCTGCGCAATAACCGCCTGAGCTATTGGGTGTAGCGGCACTTCTCTAGTAGAAGAGCGTGTTTTGCTTACTTCTTCAGTGACAGAGATACGCCAAAGCTGCTCAGGTTGTGTTGGTTTGATAACGCGATCTACCGTTAAGCTGGCTAGTTCGTTTTGCCTGCACCCTGTAAGCGGGGCTAAGCGTAGCATGTCATAGATAACCCGTGCCCAAGGCCATTTCTTAGGCTGTTTTAGGCGTTCTCTGGCTTGTGTGAGTAGGGCTATCAATTCGGCATCGGTATAGGGCCGTTTCTCCCCTCGTACTCTGGAAGCCTTGGCAATCTTCTTCTTAAGGCCCCGTGTTGCTCCCTCCCACGGATTAACCTCTGCATAACCAACGTCCTGTGCCCATTTCCAGAATGTATTCATGGTTGAAAGATGAAAGCCTACTACGCGGGGGCCAACATTGGGCAGTCTCTCTAACCACTCTCTGAATAGGCCCGCTGTCTTTCTGTCTATGCTTTCTATCGGTGTACTTCTGGCATAGCTCTCTGGGTCGTCTGTTTGCAAGCCGTGTGCTTCTGCTAGATAAGCCCCAAAACGGCGTAAAGTCCTGTGGTGTCTATCTATCAGCTCTTGGGTAACGTGCCCTTCTAGCTGGGGTAACCAGCGGTCAAGGAGAACGCTAAGGGGCGTTGCAGTGCCCGTAGCAATGCCTAACGCCTGCTCATAGGCTGCTTGTGCCTGTCTTAGCCCGTTTTGTTTGTCTGTGCTTTGTGTTTCGATATTCTGCGCGGTTGCCCAGAGTTCTTCCCTTACAACATCGGTACCAAAGTCTTGGTCTGAAATAGCCTCTGCGACAATACGGCCCGTGTGTGGGTCGTCATTCTCATAGTAAGGCGTGCGGTATGTATCCGCTTCTTCTAGTGCTTTACGGGCTTCTAGGGCTTGTTCTGTAAGCTGTTGCTGTAAGCTGCCCCAAGAAGGCTTCCAATCACCGTGCAACGGAGGGAGCTTGTGCTGGGCTAGTGCCGCATTCGTTTCTTCCCTGATTACCGTAAGGGCTGCGTCACGCCTAACAAGGGCTTCTCGATACTCTTTGGTGCTCAGAGACTTGGTAATGTCTTTGCGTGTCCCGTTACGGGCACCTGTCACCATACCAACATCATGCCAACGCTCTTTAGGTACGATAAAACGGACGTAGTAAACGTTGCCCCGTTTAGTCATGTTCTGCATGTCATGCTTACCCTTGGCGCTCTGCTTGGGTATGACGCTAGACCTATGACGCACGACTACAGCCCTATGACGCTTGGCTTTGGTAACGTATTGATTTTTAAAGGAAATATATGGCTGGGGCGAACGACGGGGATCGAACCCGCGACAACCGGTACCACAAACCGGCGCTCTACCAACTGAGCTACGTCCGCCACACAGCTAGGGGTCGTTTAGTAAACAGCGCTGTGTCCGTCAAGGGGTAGTTTGCATAGAGGTATAAAAAAGTCAGCGTTTGCTGGCCCATGCGGCAATGCGGGCAATGGCTTCGCGCAGAATGTGCTCCTGTTTGCAAAAGGCAAAGCGTAACAGGTGGCGGGGTGGGGTGCCGTTGCTGCTGTCATAAAAGGCAGAGGCGGGAATGGTGGCAACGCCTGCCTCAATAGTGAGTTGGTGGGCAAAAGCAACATCGTCTTTCCCGGCCGCGAGGGGCGCTATATCGGCCATAACAAAATAGCTGCCGTGGCAGGGTAGAACCTCTAGCCCCACACTGCGTAAACCTTCAGACAAAATATCGCGCTTATGGGCCATATCTGCTGCCAGTGTGGCAAAGTAGGTGGTGTCTTTGCGCAGGCCAAACGCTACGGCCCGTTGTAGGTTGGGGGCTGTGGCAAACACAAGGTTTTGGTGGGCTTTGGCAATAACGCCTGCAAGGGGGGCGGGGGCTGTAATATAGCCCACTTTCCAGCCGGTAAGCGAAAAGCTTTTGCCAGCACTGCCAATGCGTATGCACCGCTCACGCATGTCTGGCAGGGTCATGAGGGAAATATGCGGGGCACCAAAGGTTAGGTGTTCATACACTTCATCGCATACGGCGTAGGCATTGTAGTGGCGCAGCAAGCTGGCAATGAAAGTAAGCTCGTCTCGCGTAAATACCTTGCCGGTGGGGTTCATGGGGCTGTTAAGCACCATGGCCTTGGTGCGGGCAGAAAAAGCTTTGGCCAAAGCGTCTTGCGGGAGTGTCCAGTCTGGTTGTTGTAGGCGCACAAGGCGGGGTTCAGCGCCAAGCTGGCGGATAATTGGTAGATAAGTGTCATAAAGCGGCTCGATTAAAACCACTTCATCGCCCGGCTCAAGCAAAGCCATGAGAGAGGCGGCCAGAGCCTCGGTCGCGCCAGAGGTCACAATCACTTCAGAATCGGGGTTAATGTTTAACCCTTGAAAGCGGGCGTTAGACTCGGCAACGGCCTGCCGTAGTTCTGGCAGGCCAGTAAGGGGGGCATATTGGTTTTGCCCATCAAGCAGGGCATCGGCTGCTTTTTGCACCATGTCGTGTGGGCCTTCCGTATCGGGAAAGCCTTGGCCCAGATTAATGGCTTCATGCTGGCGGGCCAGAGCAGACATGACAGTAAAAATGGTGGTTGGCTGCGCTTCAAGCAGTGGGTTGAGTGGTTTTGTCATGTCAGTAATCCTTAAACGAGCAGCAGCTATGTTCGTGATAAAAAGGGCCAGATGCCTTTAATGCAAGGGGTGGGTCAGTGCTTTATCGATACTATTTCGTATCTGACCGATTGCCCACACGGCCAACCCGTGCAAGTTTACCCGGGTTCGGCTTGGGCACTCATGCTGCAAAAGCATGGCTGCACAAAAGACGGACCCCTCAAACAGGGTGCAGCAGTAATATATTGATGACGTGACATGAGAAAGATCGAGGCCATCATAAAGCCCTTTAAGCTGGACGAAGTGAAGGAAGCCCTTCACGAGCTTGGCTTGCAAGGGATTACCGTAATCGAGGCAAAAGGCTTCGGACGGCAGAAGGGGCACACGGAGCTGTATCGTGGCGCTGAGTATATTGTTGATTTTCTGCCCAAAATGAAAATTGAGGTTGTCTGTCCGGCCAATCTGGTTGAACGGGCGGTTGAGGCAATATCGGCAGCAGCCCGCACGGGACGAATCGGTGACGGTAAAATCTTTATTCTCCCGGTTGAGGATGTGGTGCGCATCCGGACGGGGGAAAGAGGGGAAGACGCGATCTGAGGGAGGGCGTGGGGCTGCTTAGCAGAAGAGCCCTACTGCTCTGCCGCACGGCGTGCATTTGATAATCCTAGCTGTGCCGGACGGTTCCGGTACGCAACAGGTTGTAGGTGATAGAGAGAATGGTTAAGAAAACAACATCTGCGGGTGATGCAAAAGCTGCGGCTGTCGCCAAGGTTTTTGACCTGATTCAGGAACATTCGGTTGAGCTGGTTGACCTGCGCTTTACCGACCCACGCGGCAAATGGCACCACACGGCCCAGTACGTAACCACCATTGAAGAAGACACCTTCACAGAAGGCTTCATGTTCGATGGTTCTTCCATTGCTGGCTGGAAAGCCATCAATGAAAGCGACATGGTGCTGCTGCCCGACCCTGAAACAGCCGTGATGGATCCGTTCTCTGCCCGCCCGCAGTTGATCCTGTTCTGCGACATTATCGAGCCTTCAACCGGCCAGCCTTACAACCGTGACCCACGCTCTACCGCTAAACTGGCTGAGCAGTACCTGAAGTCTTCTGGTCTGGGTGATACGGCTTTCTTTGGCCCAGAAGCTGAATTCTTTATCTTTGATAGCGTGCGTTTTGGTACCGGCCCTAACTTTGGCACCTACCAGCTCGACAGCATTGAAGGCCCTGGTGCGTCTTTGAAAGACTACCCAGAAGGCAATATGGGCCACCGCCCAGGCCCCAAAGGGGGCTACTTCCCTGTTGCGCCGATTGATAGCGAAGTTGACCTGCGCGCAGAAATGCTGGCGACCATGGGTGAAATGGGCCTGCCCATTGAAAAGCACCACCACGAAGTGGCGCAGTCTCAGCACGAGCTGGGCACCAAGTTTGATACGCTGGTACGCTCTGCCGACTTTATGCAGATTTACAAATACTGCGTGCACAACGTTGCCCACTCTTATGGCAAAACAGCCACCTTTATGCCTAAGCCAATTTATGGCGATAACGGCTCTGGCATGCATGTTCACCAGTCTATCTGGAAAGACGGCAAACCAACCTTTGCTGGCAACGGCTATGCAGACCTGTCTGACACGGCTCTGTACTACATTGGTGGTATTATTAAGCACGCTAAAGCGCTTAATGCTTTCACCAACCCTTCAACCAACTCTTACAAGCGTCTGATTCCGGGTTTTGAAGCCCCAGTGCTGCTGGCTTACTCTGCCCGCAACCGCTCTGCTTCTTGCCGTATTCCATACGCAACCAACCCAAAAGCCAAGCGCGTTGAAGTGCGCTTCCCCGACCCCACAGCAAACCCCTACCTGGCATTTGCTGCCATGCTGATGGCTGGTCTGGACGGCATCAAGAACAAGATCCACCCTGGCGATGCCATGGATAAAGATCTGTACGACCTGCCCCCAGAAGAACTGAAGCAGATCCCAACTGTTGCGGGTTCTCTACGTGAAGCGCTTGAAGCTTTGATGGCTGACCACGAGTTCCTGCTGGCTGGTGGCGTGTTCACCAAAGACCAGATCGAAAGCTACGTGAACGTGAAGTGGGAAGATGTGTACCGTTTTGAACACACACCACACCCAGTTGAATTTGAAATGTACTACTCCGTCTAATCTTTACCCTTTTCGGTAAAGACCAAGGCAGAAAGCGCGGCTCCCATTTGGGGGCCGCGTTTTTTTATGCCTTACGGCGTTTGGGTGGTGCTGTCTGTGCCAAAGGCAAAAACGGTGGTGTGATTGTAAACAACACCGGGCCGTAAGGTGGCGCTAGGAAAATTGGGGTGGTTTGGGGCATCGGGGTAGAATTGGGTTTCAAGTGCGACGGCATCTGTTTGGCGGTAAATACGGCCAGATGTGCCCGCATAGGCCCCGTTAAGGCCGTTGGCAGTATAAACCTGCAAGCCCGGCAGGGGGGTTAAAACTGTTAAAACCCGGCCCGATGCGGGGTCTGTCAGGGTGGCGGCGGGCCTTAGGGTTTTGCCGTCATAGCCGTTTATTGCCCAGTTTTGGTCATAACCATGTGCGGCCAGAAGCTGCGGGTTGGTATCGCGCAGGTGTTGGGCAATGCTATGGGCCGTACGGAAGTCAAATGGGGTGTTGCTTACATCTGCCAGCTTGCCGGTGGGAATGGAGGCTGCGTCGGTAGGGGTGAAGTGGTCTGCATTAATGTGTAGGTGGTGGTTTTCAACCGAGCCAGAGCCCTCGCCGTTTAAATTGAAATAAGTGTGGTTGGTAAGGTTGACCACAGTGGGTTTGTCTGTTGTGGCGCGGTATTGCAGGGTTAGGCGGTTTGTGTCGTCTAAAATATAGCGCACACTTACATGCAACGTGCCGGGAAAGCCTTCATCTCCATCTGGGCTGGTTAGGGTTAGCTCTGCACCGGTGGCATGGGGCAGGCCCATAAGGCGGCGTACATGCCAAAGCTTTTTATGAAAACCGTTTGCCCCGCCATGTAGGGTGTTGGGGGGTGTATTGCGGGTAGTCTGTACCCGCACACCGTCTAGCGTAAACGTGCCGTTGGCAATGCGGTTGGCGTAACGGCCAATAAGTGCGCCAAAACAGATATTGGCCTGCGCGTCTTTGACCACATAGCCTTCAAGGTCGGGAAAGCCCAAGGCAATGTTGCTAAACCTGCCGTGCCTGTCTGGCACGTCAATGGCGGTAATAATACCGCCGTATGAGATAAACTGCACACTCAGGCCCGCTTTATTGCGCAGTGTATAGCGCTCTATTTTTTGCCCGTTAGGGAGGCTACCGTAGGGTTCTGCACTAAAAAAGGTGGCGGCATGGCTTGTATGGGGCATGGTCATGCTGGGCAGTAACCCTCCGGCAAAAAATAAACAGGCAAAACGCATAAAAATAGCGGGGCGGCAGCGCCTTGGGGCTGGGTGAGGGGTAAGGTAGGACATGGACAAACGCCTGCAAAACGAGAATGACAAGAAGTAAGACCCCCCACAAACCCTGAGCGTTGCACGGTGGGGCGTATGCGAGGGGCGCGTAAAAAGGCCTGATAATGCATTGGTGGGGTGAGTATTCGCTATAATCTGATGTGTAGAAAGCGGCTTTTTGGCCCTTTGGCACAAGACAGCGCTAAAACACTGCTTTATGAACAGCGCACATTATGTGTCAGTTAGGTTAAAGTGGCTGGGTCTGTGGGGTGCCCGTAGCAGCCTGTATGGAATTTTAAGTGGCAAGTAGCACAATAAAGGCGGGTGGCATGGGGCAACAGGGCTCAACAGAGCAAGCAGGGCAGGCTTTGCCACCACAGCCGGGTAAGCAGCAAAACTCTGTTTTAAAAGCCCGCCATGTCAGCATGATTTCTCTGGGTGGTGTTATTGGTGCCGGGCTTTTTGTGGGGTCTGGTGGGGCTATTGCTACGGCGGGGCCAAGCGTGTTGCTGTCTTACCTGCTGGCTGGCGGCATTATGTTTTTGGTGAATGTTATGCTGCGCGATATTGCCCGCGCAGCACCGGGGCGGGGGTCTTTTATTGGCCAGATTAAGTATGCCTTGGGGCCATTGGCGGGTTTTGTTGCGGGCTGGGTCTATTGGCTGGTGTGGATAACCGCCTTGGGGGTAGAGGTTATTGCCGCAGCGACCCTTATTGCCCCCTTTGTGCCGTTGCCCTTTGCCGCAATAGAGTTGCTTATTTTAGGCAGTATTACCGCCATTAACCTGCTTTCTGTGCGGCATTATGGCGAGTTTGAATATTGGCTGGCCATGATAAAAATTGTGGCGATTATCAGCTTTATTGGGGTGGCTGTGTATTTGCTGGCTGGGCAGGCAATGCCGGTTGCAAACAATGTGTTTGGGCATGGCGGGCTGGCCCCTAATGGGTATTTTGCATTTTTGGCTGCCGTGCCCACAGCTCTGTTTTCCATGACCGGGAGTGAAGTTGCTACCATTGCCGCCCTAGAAACAGACGAGCCAGACCGCAATATTGCCCGTGTTACGCGCACCGTGGCCGTGCGGCTTTTGTTGTTTTACCTTACCTCTTTAACGCTTATTTTATGTGTTATGCCGTGGTCGGATCAGGTGCGTGGGGTCTCGCCTTTTTTGGCTGTTTTAGAGCGCTTTCATGTGCCATATGCCGCCAGCTTAATGACGATCGTTATTTTGTCGGCAACGCTTTCAACGCTTAATTCTGGCCTGTACGCAACCTCACGCATTATTCTGGAAATGGCGCACCGGGGCGATATGCCGCGCTTTTTTCAGGCTACCAGCACAGGCGGGCAGCTACCACGCCGGGCCGTTATAGCCAGCGCCTGCGCCACCTTGGCTATTTCTACGCTGGCGGTTATTTCGCCCACTCTTATTTTTGCGTTTCTGGTGTCCATCGTTGGGACATGCATTATGTTTTATAACAGCCTGATAGTGTGGAGCCGCTTGCGGCTGTGTAAAACCCAAGCATGGAAAGGGTGGTTAGCCCTTGTGCTTTTGGCAACGGCGCTGGTGGCAATGTTAAGCATGCCAGACAGCAGAAAAGAGCTTGGAGTGGGGGCCATTGCCTTAGCCTGTTTAAGCGCTATTGGCTGGTTAAAAATGCGCGCTACAGCAGCACGCGAAGGCGCATAAAGCCCTCTTGGCGCGGTATAGCGCTATTATATGATGCAAAGCGGCAAATGAGAGACTCGGCAATAAGGGAAAACAGACGCAAAATGGGGCAAAGTGCAGAAACCAAAGGGAACTTTGCTGCCCCCAAGAACGTTAAACGGGGGTAAACCCTGCTTTTCTTGACATAGCGCAATTTACGGCGCACCCTGCCCAAACCTAATTGGCGTGCTTTATGCATTGCTGAAAATGGACGCTTCTTTTCTCGACTGCCCAAATTGGGGGCCGACAAAGAGGGCGTTAAGTCCTACCACTTTTGGCTGGAGCTCGCCTCTTTTCATCATTGCGCCAAAACCCTGCCGTTTCAGGTGCAAGACAGGGAGTTTTCCAGTTCAGAGGAGTGCTACCATGGTGTCTTCTGTCATCAATGTTGGTTCTGAAAACAATCTGTCAAGGTATCTTCAGGACATCCGTAAATACCCCCTCCTTACCCCGGAGGAAGAACTGCGCCTTTCCCACCTATGGAAAGATAAAGGCGATGTGCAGGCAGCCCATACACTGGTGACCTCTCACCTGCGTTTGGTTGCTAAAATTGCCATGGGCTACCGTGGCTATGGCCTACCCATTAACGAACTGATTAGCGAAGGCAATGTGGGTATGATGCAGGCCGTGCGCCGCTTCGACCCCGATAAAGGCTTTCGTTTGGCAACTTATGCCATGTGGTGGATACGCGCCGCTATTCAGGAATATATTCTGCATAGCTGGTCTTTGGTTAAAATGGGCACCACGGCCGCCCAGAAAAAACTGTTCTTTAACCTGCGCCGTCTTAAAGGCCAGATGCAGGCTATTGAAGATGGTGATTTACAGCCTGAACAGGTGAACAAAATTGCCACCACTCTGGGCGTGCCAGAGCAAGACGTGGTGAACATGAACCGCCGTATGGCGGCCCCAGACCACAGCTTGAACGCGCCCATGCGCACAGACGAAAGCAGCGAGTGGCAAGACCGCTTGGTTGATGACCAACACAACCAAGAAGAGGTTTATGCTGAAAATGAGGAAATGTCTGGCCGCAAAGCCATGCTCTCTTCTGCTATGTCTATGCTTAACGAGCGTGAAAAGCATATTTTCACCGAGCGCCGCTTAAAAGACGAGCCTTCTACCCTTGAAGACCTTGCCCACGAATATGGCATTTCGCGCGAGCGCGTGCGCCAGATTGAAGTGCGCGCTTTTGAAAAAGTGCAGGCGGCTATGAAGAAGGAAGTTGAGGCACGCCGTGGGGCTATTCAAGCGGGCCAATAAAACGCTTGGTTAGCACTCTCAGGTAAAGCAGTTTTGCAAAAGGGAGGTTTCGGCCTCCCTTTTTTGTTGTGAGAAAGAAGAAAGACCAATGGTGTCCATACCCAACCAGCCCACGCTTTTAGAGGGGGCCAGCGTACGCCTAGAGCCTTTGCAGCATAGCCATTGCCGTGCCTTGCAAGATGCTGTGCAAGATGGCCAGCTTTGGCAGGTTTGGTGCACTATTGTCCCTAAGCCCGAGGGCATGGCGCAGGAAATAGAGCGCCGTTTAAAGTTGCAAGCCGCAGGTAGTATGCTGCCCTATGTTGTGCGCGTTGCAGACAACACGGTTGTGGGCATGACCACTTATATGAACATAGACCGCAGCGTGCCCCGTGTAGAAATTGGCTCAACATGGTATGCGGCAAGCGCACAGCGCACGGGGGTCAATACTGCCGCCAAAACGCTGCTTTTAACGCATGCGTTTGAGAGCATGGGCTGCCACTGTGTTGAGTTTAGAACGCATTTTTTAAACCAGAAAAGCCGTAAAGCGATTGAGCGTTTAGGTGCAAAGCTGGACGGTATTTTACGCAGCCATACCAGAATGCCCGATGGCTCACTACGGGATACCTGCGTGTATAGCATTGTAGCTGCTGAATGGCCCGCGGTAAAAATGCATTTGCTGCACGGGCTTAAACGCTAAAAGCGGAGAGGTTGTTTTAAACAGGGCCGTGGCACGGCCTTGTTGGGCATGTGTTATGCCACAGTAGTTTGTAGCCGCAGCGCGATGCGCAAGGGGGCCTAAAGCCCGCCGGATTGAAGGAGCAAAAAGGCAAGCTAAACTAGCCTAGACGGTAGTGGGAATGCCTCGCTCAAGGTCTTTAGAGGCCCTCACAATCTGGCGTTAAATAAACCTTGCGGAACATACCCATGGTGCTTGCCCCCAGCCTTATGCGGCTCTTGTGTGAAGCAGACAGCTACTGCTGCTTCACACAACAATGGGGCATTGTTGGCCGCACTGCGAATTGCTTTGCTCATTTTGGCGATCCAGAATGTCCAAAAGGGCGTTTAATGAGGAGTGCGTACGGCGCGGCGTGCGCATAGTGGTATAATGGCCAGTAGGGCGGCCAGCAGCCAAAATGCCCCTTTAAGCGTGAGCAAGCTTGCCGCAAAGCCAATGCCTGCGGGGCCAAGCAATACGCCTGCATAACCAATGGTAGTGAGGGTGGCTATGGCCAGCCCGGTTGGCATAAGCGTTTGCTTACCTGCCAGCCTGAATAAAATAGGGGCAATATTAGCAATACCCAGCCCAAGCAGGACAAAGCCGCTGAGGGCAAAGGCCGGTATGGGTACAAGCAGCAGGGTAATTATACCCAAAATAGCAAGGGCAGAGCCGCCCACCAACATGGGCAAGGCACCGAGTTTATGGGTTACTGTATCACCCAATAAACGGCCTACTGTCATGGCGCTAGAAAAGAGAATGTAGCCCATACCCGCTTGTGCAACGGGCAGCAGTTTGGCGGTTATAATAAAGAGCGCCCCCCAGTCTAGCATTGCACCCTCTGCCAAAAACGCAATGGCAGCCAAAAATGAGAGCAGCAGCACAATGCCGTGGGGTACGGCAAGAAATGGTTCGTTTTCTGCTTGCTTGGTTTTTACAAAACTTGGGAACGCCACGAGCAACAACACCCCCATAAGGGCGGAGCAGGCGAGCGTGCTATAAAAAGGCGTGATGTGTGCAGAAAGCAGGGCGGTCATGGCAATGGCGCCAGCAAAGCCCCCAATGCTGAAAAACCCATGAAACCCTGCCATTAAGGCGCGTTGTGTTAGGCGCTCTACCTCTGCGCCATGAATATTCATGGCGACATCTAGCACGCCAAGGCTTGCCCCAAAGCCAAGCAGGACTAAGGCCAAAGTAAGGGCCGCGTGGCTAAAGGCTAAGCCGGGTAGGGTTAAGATAAGCCCAAGGCTGCCAGCAACAATAAGTGGCTTGCTGCCAAATTTACTATTAAGCGCCCCCGTTAGCAGCATGGTCAGTACAGAGCCTGTGCCAAGGCATAAAAGCAGTGCGCCTATAGAGCCATCGTTAGCGTGTAGCCGCTCTTTGGCAAAAGGCACCAAGGGGGCCCAGCATGCCACAGCAAACCCACCAATAAAAAAGGCAAGGCGGGTTGCATGCGCTGCTGAGATGATGCCTTTCACGCGCGGGCGGCGTCTTGAATAAAGAAGGTTACGTCTGTGCGGCCATTCCAGCTTTCAGCGCGGAGGTAGCCAGCCAGATGCAAGGGCGGGCGGGTTGTGTCTTCTAGCATGGGGGCAAGGGGGCTGTTTTCTACCCGAAACACCAAGGCTTTTAAGCGCCCACCGTCTGCACCGCGTAAGAGCAGGCGCAAGGTGTTGCCGTCTCGGCCAATACGGTCTGATTTGACAACTTGTACGTTAGAAAGTGCCACTAAAGGTTCGGCATTGCCTGCGCCAAAGGGGGCCAGTGTGGCCATGCTTTGGGCAAGTTCAACCGTAGCGCCACTTACGGCAAGGGCCGCATCAATATCAAGGTCAACCGCGTTAGGCAGTTCAGCCGCACCCGCTAGGCGGGCATCTAAAAATGCGTGAAATTTTTCAACATTGCTAACGGGGAGAGAGAAGCCAGCGGCCATGGCATGCCCACCACCTGTGGTAAGCAAACCGGCTTGGCGTGCCGCAATAATAACGGTGCCAAGGTCTAGCCCCGGTACCGAGCGGCCGGAGCCTTTAACTGCGCCATCTTCTAACTCTGCACCAACAAGCGCCGGGCGGTTAAACTGCTCTTTAATACGCCCTGCCACAATACCAACCACGCCGGGGTGCCAGTTTTTGCCAGCCAGCAAAATAACGGCATGGCCAGCCTCGCGCTGTGCTGCGGCTTGTTGCATGGCAAGGTCAAGAATATCGGCCTCTACCCCTTGGCGTTTGCGGTTTACGGCATCGAGCCTTTCCGCCATCAGTTTGGCTTCGTGCGTGTCTTCACACCGGAGCAGGCGTAGGCCTAACGCTGCCTCGGCTATGCGGCCACCGGCGTTAATACGGGGGCCAAGTGCAAACCCGCAAGAAAATGCATCGGGTGCTTTGGTAACGCCCGCAATCTCAAGCAGGGCGGTTAGGCCCACCCGTTGGCGGCGGGCCATAACTTTAAGCCCTTGGGTTACAAAAGCACGGTTAAGCCCTTGTAAGGGCATGACGTCACACACGGTAGCTAACGCCACCAGGTCAAGCTGGCGTAAAAGGTCGGGGGCGGGGTGGTTTTCAAACCAGCCGGTAGCCCGTAGGTCGCGCACGGTGGCAGCGGCAGCTAAAAAAGCGAGGGCTGCTGCACAGACATGGTTAAGGCCAGAGGTACAGTCTGGCCGGTTGGGGTTAACCGTTGCCAAAATAGCTGGCAGTGCATCTTCAGACTTATGGTGGTCTAGCACCACAATGTCAGCTTTGCTGTGTAGCGGGTTTAAAATATCAGCCGAGGCCGTGCCGCAATCTACACAAATAATAAGGGAGGCACCTTGGGCAATAAGCCCTTCAAGCGCTGGTGCGTTAGGGCCGTAACCCTCGGTCATACGGTCGGGAATATGAGTATGAACAGCGCAGCCTGCTTCTTCAAAAAAGCTGGCTAAAATGCCAGAGGCACAGGCCCCATCGACATCGTAATCCCCAAAAATGCCCACTGTTTCGGCGTGTTGTATAGCGCGCGCCATGCGGGCGGCGGCTTTATCCATATCCTGCAAAACAGAGGGGTTGGGCATAAGGGCCCGTAATTTGGGGTCGAGAAAATCTGCTGCGCCATCTAGCGATAAACCACGCAGTGCCAAAAGGCGGCCTACAATTTCTGGCAGGCCTGCCCGTTGGGCAATAGCGGCACCTAAACGTTGAATGTCTGGGTTATCTGCCCCACTGCGCCATACCCACCGCCGGCCAGACAGGCTGGCCTGTACGCCAAGGGCAAGGTGGGGCTGTG
Source organism: Acetobacter orientalis (assembly GCF_000963965.1). Lineage (GTDB taxonomy): Bacteria > Pseudomonadota > Alphaproteobacteria > Acetobacterales > Acetobacteraceae > Acetobacter > Acetobacter orientalis. The sequence goes on along the minus strand of NZ_BAMX01000010.1, from coordinate 82,309 downwards.
TAGGCAGAGCAGGCTCTTGGGGCAGAATAACGTTCATGTCAGACAAAATGTTGGGTGCCAGCCCCGCTTATTGCGGGGTCCAGGTTTTGGTGTTGAAGTTATGGTGCCCTTCAATAAACCGGACAGTGCCAGATTTAGAGCGCATCACCAAAGAATGCGTAACAGCGTGGGTGGTGTAGCGGTGTATGCCACGCAGCAGGAAGCCAGATGTAACCCCCGTTGCAGAAAACAGTACAGACCCTGCGGCCATATCATGCAGGCCCAACTTACGGTCTGGGTCTTTGCCGGGGTTCATTTTAAGGGCGCGCTGGCGTTGTGCGTCATCTTCAAACAACAGGCGGCCTTGCATCTGGCCGTTAACGCAGCGCACGGCAGCAGCAGCCAGCACACCTTCTGGCGCACCGCCAGAACCTGCGTAAATATCCACCTGGCTGTTATCCATGCAGGCGGCAATAGCGGCGGCTACGTCACCATCGCTGAGCAGGCGCACGCGGGCACCGGCCTCACGGGTTTTGGCAATGAGTTCAGCGTGGCGGTCGCGTTCTAGGGTGCACAAAACAATGTCTGAAATAGACTTGTTTTTGGCTTTTGCCAGATTGCGCAGGTTGGCCTCAATGCTGCTTTCAAGGTCAACCACGCCGTCTGGTAGGTTGGGGCCAACCACAATTTTGTCCATATACACATCTGGCGCGTGCAGAAAATTGCCTTTTTCGGCCAGTGCAACAACGGTTAGGGCGTTGGGCATGTCTTTGGCACACAGGTTGGTGCCTTCAAGCGGGTCTACGGCAATATCCATTGCCGGGCCGCCAGCGCCTACTTTTTCACCAATATAAAGCATTGGTGCTTCGTCCATTTCGCCTTCACCAATCACCACTGTGCCGTCAATGGCCACGGTGTCAAAGGCAATGCGCATGGCTTCTACTGCCGCGCCGTCTGCATCGTTTTTCTGGCCGCGGCCTGTCCAGTGGGCAGAGGCCAGGGCTGCGGCTTCTGTCACGCGCACCAGTTCGAGCGCCAGATTGCGGTCTGAAACCACAAACTGTTTTGGCTCACGAGTATCAGACATCAAAAGAGATCCTCTCAATTCAGGCGTTGAACTGGCGCTGCTTGGCACGCTCAGTCCGTTTCAATCCGAATAACAACCGGTGTGTCTGCAACAACACTTAATGTGTCAATGCGGGCAACGGCGTCCTGCATGGCGGCTTCTGATGTCTGGTGGGTTACCAGAATCAGCGGAACATGCGGGGCGGTTTCGTTCCGGACAGGTGTGGGTTGGAGCATGCTGCGCAAAGAAACCCCGCAATCGCGTAGGACAGCGGTAATGTCAGCAATAACACCGGGCCGGTCTTCTACCCGCAGGCGCAGATAGAACGCCCCTTTTCCGGCAGAAAGAGGGCACGCACGCAAAACTTCTGTGGTGGCGCTCTGCACGCCCCACACTGGAATGGTGTTGCCACGGGCAATATCAATCAGGTCGGCGGTGACGGCGGTGGCGGTTGGGCCTTCGCCAGCGCCGCGGCCTTCTATCATTAGGCGGCCAGCAAAGGCGCCTTCGGCCACAACGGCGTTAAATACGCCATCAACCTGCGCAATGGGAGCATCTTCTGGTACAAGGCAGGGGGTTACGCGGGCTTCAAGCCCGGCATCACCCATACGGGCAAGCCCTAACAGCTTAATGCGGTAGCCAAGTTTGCGGGCAAAATCGAGGTCTGCTGCACCAATGTGGCGAATACCTTCAACATGCACGCTCTCAAATGCAACGGGGCGGCCAAAAGCCAAACCCGCCAAAATGGCCAGCTTGTGTGCTGCGTCCCAGCCGTCAATATCGGTTGAAGGGTCGGCTTCGGCGTAGCCCAGCTTTTGGGCATCGGCCAGCACAGTTGCAAAGTCCTTACCCGTTTCGCGCATAACGGTAAGAATGTAGTTGCAGGTGCCATTTAGAATACCGCCAATGCGCAGCAGGCGGTCTGCCGCCAGCCCTTCACGCACGGTTTTAATAGCCGGAATACCGCCAGCTACGGCTGCTTCGTACAACAATGGGGCAGTGTTGGCGGCACTGCTTTGGGCCAAAGCGGCACCGTGCAGGGCAATAAGGGCTTTGTTGGCGGTTACAACCGCTTTGCCTGCGGCAAGGGCGGCTTCAACCAATGCACGGGCGGGGCCTTCTGCCCCACCAATGAGTTCTACCACCACATCAACTTCTGGGTCTGCGGCTAGGTCAATGGCGTTGTCGTACCACCGTAGGCCTTCAAGGCTTACCCCACGGTCTTGGGTGCGGTTGCGCGCACTTACAGCTACAACCTGCAAAGCACGGCCAGCACGGGCGGTAATGAGGTCTTTGTTGGTTTCAAGCAGTTTGATAACGCCAGCACCAACAGTGCCAAGCCCAGCAATACCAAGACGAAGGGGAGAAGAAGTAGATGCGCTCACGACTAGACAGGCTCCGGCTTGCAAGACGGGGAGGAAGGGGCCGCAGGTTTAACACCATGGGCAGAAAGAAAACCGCGAATGGCGCGTGTGGCTTGGCGCAGGCGTTGGGTGTTTTCAACTAACCCAATACGCACAAAGCCTTCACCATGCTCACCAAAGCCAAGGCCGGGGGCTACGGCTACGCCTGCTTCTTTAAGCAGAAGTTTGGAGAACTCAACGCTACCCAACTCACGGAAGGGTTCTGGAATAGGGGCCCATGCAAACATAGACCCTTCAGGCGAGGGTACGTCCCACCCGGCGGCGTGCAGGCCACGGATCAGCACATCGCGCCGGTCTTTATAGAGCGCCCGAATATCTGCCACACAGTCTTGTGGGCCGTTAAGGGCGGCAACGGCGGCAACCTGAATGGGGGTAAAGGCCCCGTAATCAAGGTAGGACTTAATGCGGGTTAGGGCAGAAATAAGCCGCTCGTTACCCGCAGCAAAGCCCATGCGCCAGCCAGCCATGCAGTAGGTTTTGGACAGAGATGTAAACTCAACCGCAATATCTTTTGCGCCCGGCACGGCCAGAATGGACGGGGGTACCAGATCTCCAAAATAAATTTCGGCGTAGGCAAGGTCTGAGAGAATGAAAATTTCTTCCCGGCGGGCAAAGGCGACCAGTTCTTTATAAAAATCTAGGTCAGCCAAGTAAGCCGTGGGGTTAGAGGGGAAGTTGACAATAAGGGCCGTAGGCTTGGGTACAGAGTGGCGCACGGCACGCTCTAGTGCACGCAGCATGTTGTCATCTGGCGTTGCGGGAATAGAGCGTACAGACGCACCCGCAATAATAAAGCCAAACTGGTGAATGGGGTACGATGGGTTAGGCACCAAAATGGTGTCGCCGGGGCTGGTAATGGCAGAGGCCAGATTGGCCAACCCTTCTTTGGAGCCAAGGGTAGCAATGACCTCGCGCTCGGGGTCTAGCTTTACGTTAAAGCGGCGCTCGTAATAGCCAGCCAGTGCGCGGCGCAAGCCCGGAATACCCTTACTGACCGAATAGCCGTGCGCACGTGGGTTTTGCACGCTTTCAACCAGTTTTTCGACAATATGCGGCGGGGTGGGGCTGTCTGGGTTACCCATGCCAAGGTCAATAATATCCTCGCCCCGCGCTCGGGCCGCGGCTTTGGCCTGATTAACAGAGGCAAAGACATAGGGCGGCAGGCGGCGAATGCGATGGAATTCTTCGGTCATGGATACTTAAAAACCCTACATTAGGGAAAGAGTGAATACCCCGCAGGATGGCGGGGTGAGTGATACTACTGGCAGAAACGGATCAGGCAACTCCCTGTTGTCTGCTTTCTTATACTCTTGGGGTGAAAAGCAGGGGTGGGGGCCAGAAAAGGCCCCAATGCGTAGCCCCGACAACAGCGTTAAGGGGTGGTTGCGACCCGTGCCCCCGTACCAAAGGCATCCCCCCGAATATGAATGGCAGTGGCAGGTACGTTACGGCTCAACAGCGCCTTGGCCACACGTTGCGCGCGCAACAGCCCAAGTTGTACGGCATCGGCTTGGTCTTGCGTACTCAAAGACGGAGCGTTGCCAAAGCCGCGAATATAAAAGGGCCCTTTAGGGGCTTGGCTAATAATTTTGTTGAGTGTTGCGTCTTGCCCGCTGGAGAGCTGGTCTGACTGCGGTACAAAATGTAGTGCCGTGCCTTTGGGGTCAGACAGGTCATAGTCAGGTGTTGGCCCGCTGATAAGGTGGGCATCAGACGGAGTGCTAAAACCGGGGAAGGTTGGTGGCTCAGGCGGGCCTTCGGGAATTTGCGGTATGGCGCTTTCTGGCACGGGTGGTTTTTGAGCTTTTTCCCCAACTTCGGGCATAGCGAGTTCGGCACCCGTACCGGTTTGGGGGGTAGCCGCTTTGGGGGTGCTATTAGTGGTTGGGGTAGCCGTTGGTTTGGGGGCCACCGGGTTGGGTAGTGTAGGCGGTGGTGGGGCGTCGGCTGCGTCCATAACCGCACCAGCGGCGTTGTCTGGCAAGGTCGTGGCTTTACCCGCAGCAGTTGCAGCGTTGGGTGGGGGCGGAATAACAGGCGTTAAGCTGCCGTTGGCCGCCACGGTACGGTAGGTCAGGTTACGGTCGCGCACCAGCCGCTGTGTTAGCAGGGTACGGGCCTGCACAGAGGGCATTTCGGGGGCTTGGGTGGGGGCTAGGCCCACATGGGGGTAGGGGTCGTATTGACCGGGCGGTGGGGGGCGTTGTGCGGCAATAACCCCGCCGCGCATGCGCTGTGTCCATTCCAGCGTGTTATCAACAAAGTCTCTGTGTTGTTGGCACCCGGCAAGGCTAAGCAGGCTGCCAGCCATAAACACGCTTAGGCGCAGCATGCTGGAGGTGGGGCATAGCAGGGTGCGGCGGCGTGGCCGTTGCGGGGTAAGCTGGGGCTGCTCTGGGCACTCTGGCTGCATGGTGGGGTGGACGCTCCGCAGGCAAAAGAAAAATTTATGTGCCACCTTACCGTCTTACGCCCGTTGTGGCGAGGTCATCTGGTGCTGTGGCAGCACTGCTGCATTATTTGCCCCTTGGCACAAACGCGCAGGCAGCGCAGGATATAAGGCATGACACGAGACACATACCATGCGGAGACAGGCATGACGGGTATTTTCAAACACGATCCCATCAGACTGGATGACGAAGGGCCAGATGCCCCAGACGCTCCGGAAAAAGACGAGCCCAAAGCCCCCGGCGCACCCGCCGGAGAGCTGGAGCACAAGCTGTTTAAGCAGCGTAAAGTGCTGATTTTTGGCGGTATTAACGACAAGGTGGCGCGTGACGTAACAGGCCGCCTGCTGGCTTTGGCTGGCGAGTCTGATAAGCCGATTGATGTGTACGTAAACTCACCCGGTGGACATGTTGAGAGTGGTGACACTATTCATGACATGATTCGCTTTGTCGATTCGATGGCGCCGGTGAATATGATTGGCACAGGGTGGGTTGCCTCTGCTGGGGCTCTTATTTTTGCCGCAGGGCATAAAGACCGCCGCTTTTGCCTCCCCAACACTCGCTTTTTGTTGCACCAACCCATGGGCGGTGTACGCGGGCCTGCAACCGATATCGACATTGAAGCCCGCGAAATTATCAAGATGCGTGAGCGTCTGAACCGTCTTTTTGCCCGCGAAACCGGGCAGACATACGAAAAAATCGCAAAAGACACAGACCGCAATTACTGGATGTCTGCTCAGGAAGCGATTGATTACGGCTTAGTGACCAAGATCATTTCGCAGCTTTCAGACCTCCACTAAAGGGGGGAGCAGTTCTGCCCTTGGCCCATAACGGGTTAGGGCAGGGCGTTCTGTTTTACCGGGCATTTCTCCTGCCTTTCGCACAGTGTATGCGGAGGGAAGGGGATGCGCTCACAGCTAACGGGTTCCTGCTATGGGTTCTCTCTCTGATATTTATTCACGCTTGCCAGATAATGTTGATGATCTGCCGCAGGCCCCTAACGAGCAAGCCGTAGTTGAAGCCGACTACCGTGCGCGGCATTGGGTAAGCAGCCATAAAGGCCCCTTGGTGCCGGGGTCTGTTGAACATAAACGGGCTATGGCCCAGATGTTCAGAGATACGTTTAACCCCTACAAGCCCTCGGTTATTGCGTGGCCAAAGCTCGACCCTGAAACACTCAAGCGGGTTGTGTCTCTGCCAATTTGGGATATTGCGGTACAGACTGAAGGCAAAGCCCGCCTGCGCATGGCAGCCTACGCCCGCCTTGTGCAAGACCCGGATATTAAAGACGCCATTTCACGCAATGCGTGGGAAGAAAACCGCCATAAGGAAGTGCTGTCCAAGCTGGTAGCTGCCTATGATATTCCGATGGCACCAGAACCACCCTACATTGAACCCAAAGATGTAGAATGGGCCTATTTGGTTACCGGTTTTTCTGAGTGTGTTGACAGCTTTTTTGCGTTTGGTCTGTTTGAGTTGGCCAAGCGCTCAAACTTTTTCCCGGCAGAGCTGATCGAAACATTCGAGCCTGTTATGCAGGAAGAATGCCGCCATATTTTGCTGTTTTCTAACTGGCTGGCTTGGTACCGGGCAGATATGGCGTGGTATCGCCGCCCGTTCTTTGAACTCAAGGTATGGGCCGTGTGGGCTTTCCTTGGGTATGAGCGCCTGAGCCTTGCTAAAACGGTTGATGATAAAGGCGAAGTCCATACACAGGACAACAACTTTACCGTAACTGGGGCTAAAGATATTTCCAGCGTGCAGTTAGACCTGCCCGACTTTATGGATCTGTGCTTGGCTGAAGATGACCGGCGTTTTGCTGGCTATGATTCCCGCCTGCTGCGGCCTACAACCGCCCCTGCTATTGCCAAAGCTATTCGTAACACCTGCCGTGGCTGGCAGTTTGTCACTGGGCTGGTTAAAGCCAATACAGGCCGCTAACTAAGGCTTAAGAGCAGTCTCTTTTACGTAAGGTGTAAAAGAGACTGCTACTCCAAAAAATTTTTCAAACATATTTTGCGTTTGGTTGCTGTGCCTTTATTTTTATGGCTCCAGCATGCTATGCGTTACGGGTCATCAGGCTAACCTCTGGTGCTGTGTTCTCAGCTTTTACGTTTTAAGTCTGCATGCAAATTAACGGGCATGGTGAGCATAATGTGCGTAAAGGGCTGTGTGGAAGTAAACGTTGCTTCTGGCGCAAATTTTTTGGGCTCTAGCGCGTAAGTTTGTGGTGTATTTTGCGTATTTTCAAAAATTGTTTGTGGCTGGTCATTATTTGTAACAGTTAGCGTGCTATGGGCTGCGAGAGTGACCGTTACAATTTTGGCATGTGGCACCAACCAAGAAAAAACAGTACCGACAACGTCTTTTACGCAAAAATCGAGCTGTTTAAGCCATGTTTTAGCTTGTGCATTGCTAAAACTGTTAGCCTGCGCGGGTTTAACCGCAATCTGAAATGTAAAATGGATATGCTCGTTTGGAGCAAGCGTTGCCATAATGGGTGGGTTTTCCTGCCATAGCGCATCTGAAAGTGGAAAGCGCAAGGCATCACTCCCCGGTTGCGATAAGGGCAGGCTGCCTGCTTGGGTTTGTAGGTGCAGGTTGGCGTCTGGCAAGGGTTTGTTAGAGGGCTGCACACGCCCCATGACGTTAAGAGATAAGCCCGCCCGGTCTTGCTCTGGCAGTTGCGCAAAGCGGCGGTAAAAGCGGCCCACCTTTTGGTACAGTTGCACCTGCACTTGGCGGGGGGCATGCACATCTAGCGTTTCTGTTTGTGCGTAAGCGCAAGTGTAAAAAACTGGTAAGGACACGCACAGCACATTTAAAGCAACATGCAGGCTCAGGGTGGTGGTTAGGGGGTGTTTCATGCTGCCGTGCCTCTCTTTTCCGAAATGTAGCGCGTGCGGGAAAGCAGAGTGACTAGCCCCTTAAAAGAGAAGGGGCGTAATGTGCTTCAGGCAGTCTCCGCGTTACCATAACGCCGGTACCGAAACGCTGGTGGCACAGCGGGGCGGTTGGCTATGGCTTGTTGTATAACGCTGTGGCCCGGCGCGCGTTCACACACTGGGTCTGTTGCGCTGGCATTACCTGTTAGGGCAAGGGCCTGGCAGCGGCAGCCGCCCCAGTCTTGCTCTTTAAAAGCGCAAGACTGGCAGGGTTCCGGCATCCAGTCTGTGCCACGGTATAGCGTGAAAAGTGGTGAATTTTGCCAGATAGCGGCCAGTGTTTCCTCCTGTACGGACGGAAAATGCAGGCCGGGAATACTCTCTGCCGCGTGGCAGGGCAGCACCTTGCCAGAGGGAGATACGTTTAAAAACCGTTGGCCCCACCCGCCCATGCAGGGTTTGGGTTGGTCTGCGTAGTAGTCTGGGGTTACAAAATCTATGGCAATGCGGGTGCCAAAGCGTGCGCGGGCTTGGGCAACGGCCCGCTCTGTTTCTTCTAACTGTGTGCGTGAGGGCAGCAGGGCGTCTCGGTTAAGTAGGCCCCAGCCATAATATTGCGTGTGGGCAATTTCTACGCGGCGTGCGCCTAAAGTTTCGGCCATTTGCAGCATGGCGGGTACGCGCTCTGCATTTTGCCGGTGAATAACAAAGTTAAGGGTAAGTGGCAGCCCATCTTCTACAATGAGGCGGGCAGCCTCGAGCTTTTTGGCCTGAGCCCCTGCCATGCCGCCAATATAGTCAGCTTGCTCGGGTGTGGCGTCTTGAAAAGAGAGTTGCACATGGTCAAGCCCAGCATCGCTCAGGGCTTTAAGCGTTTTTGGGTTAAGCAAAATGCCAGAGGTTATAAGGTTAGTGTAAAGCCCCAGAGAGACCGCATGGGCTACCAGTTCTGGCAGGTCTGGGCGGGCCATAGGCTCACCGCCCGAAAAATGTACCTGTAACACTCCCATTTCTGCCGCTTGCTCTATCACCCGCCGCCAGTCTGCGGTGCTAAGCTCTGTTGTGCGGGCATCAAGCTGGAGGGGGTTGGAGCAATACGGGCATTGCAGGGGGCAGCGGTGTGTAAGTTCTGCCAATAGGCTCATCGGTGGTGGTGGGGTATTGCTCATACCACCGTTAAAACCTGTTTGTCGGCCAGTTCCTGCGTGAGGCGCAAAGTATCGCGCAGAATGACCTCACGCGGGGCGTTAAACTTTTGGTGCAGTTTATCTGTTATGGCACCTAAAGTGCGTTTGCCGTCTATAAGTTGCAAAACTTCTGCGGCGTTGGGGTCTGCAATAAAGGCGCGCTCTGGGGCTTGAATAAACCATTGCTCGCGCACGCGGTCATATTGCAGGCGGTTACCACGCGCAAAACGCAGTAGTGTTGTTTCGCTAAAAGGTGTGGTGGCTGTGGTGTCACTCATACCGCCACCTGTGGCCTAAAGGCACCGGGGGGAATATTGCCGGGGGCTACATAGGCGTAATCTAGCTCATCCAGCATAGACCATAGCACCCCACATTTAAATTTAAGCGCATTGAGCACGGCAGTTTGCTGCTCAACCGTGCGGGCGTGCTCTTTAACGTAAGCCAAGGCAAAAGCAGAATCTTGCGGGGCTTGGGTAAGGCGTGGTTTGAAGTAGGCCAGTGTTTCTTCTGTTACAAAGCTGTAGTTGCGCAGCATGCCAGAAACACGCTCGCTGATGATAGTGGGAGAGAATAGCTCGGTAAGCGAAGAGGCAATGGCTTCTAAAATGGAGCGTTCGCGCACAAAATGCACATAGGCTTCAACCGCAAAGCGGGTGCCGGGTAGAAGCCCTTCGAGCGATTCTACATAAGCGCGGTCTAGGCCCAAACCATCGGTGAGTTTTAGCCAGCGGGCCACCCCACCTGTGTTGGGTTCTGTGCCGTCATGGTCTATCAGGCGGCGGCGCCATTCGCGGCGCAGTTCAGCCGTAGGCAGGCGCGCCAGCAAAGTGGCATCTTTAGCGGGAATGCTGGCCTGATAATAATAGCGGTTAAGAGCCCATGCCTGCACTTGGCCTTTGGTTAATTTGCCATCGTGCAACGCACGGTGAAAAGGGTGCAGGTTGTGGTAACGCTCGGCCCCAATAGCGCGTAAAGCGGCTTCAAGCTCATCTGGGGTTAAAAGGCGGTTGGTCATAGCGTTACCCTCATGCCGTCAAAAGCAACCTCCCACCCTGCCTGCTCAACGGCTTGCCGCTCGGGCGAGTCTGAAATGAGGATAGGGTTGGAGTTATTGATGTGAATAAAAATTTTACGCCCAACATGCAGGGGTGCAAAGGTGGCTAGGGTGCCATCTGGTGTGTCTGCCACAGACATGTGGCCCATGCGCTTGCCGGTTTTAGCCCCTAGGCCTGCGCGCACCATTTCATCATCTGTCCAGAGTGTACCATCAAAAAAGACAAGATCTGCCCCGTTTATTTTTTGGGCGAGGGGATCTGTCATCATGGCGCAACCGGGAATAAACAGGGCATGGCGCTGGCCGTCTGAAATATCGAGGCCAATAAATTCGCCGTCCATTTTAATTTCGGCGGGGTTTGCCCCTTGCTCGGCATACAATGGCACTTTGCCGGGTACAGCAAACGGGGTGATGCTAAAACCGGCAGGCGTTAGGGCCAATGGCTGACCAAGCGCCATGCTGTAGCGGCTCACCAAGCTGCGGTCTAGGGCTTCAAATATTGGGTTTGCGTCAAGCTGGGCCAGTACGGGCTGGGCGGCGTAAAGGGCAAAAGCCTGTTTTTCGCGCAGGGTAAGCAGGCCGGTAATGGTGTCAATTTCACCACTGGTTAGCACCACACCGCTTATTGGGGTAGAGCGTAGGCCGGTTTTGGGGTGTAGGGCCGGAGTCTGGTTAATTTGGGTGCGTAAATCTGGCGAGGCATTGAGAATGTACCAATGCACGCCATCGCCGCTTACCGCTAAGGAGGCCTGCGTGCGTGCAGGGGCTTTAGGGTCTTGTGCACGGGCGCGGTTACACGCTGCGGCGTTAGAGTTCCATTGTGGGAAACCGCCGCCAGCGGCTGCGCCAAGGACAATAATATCAAGCATGTAACAGCTTCTAAACTAAAAATGCCGCCAGAGGGAACCCGCAAAGGGGGCCACTTCTGGCGGCACAAAGGGCCACTTATTTCTTTTGGCCGCAGACGTAGCTGTTAATTTCTGCGCCCAAAGGAATTTCGGTAACCTGTGGTGTTGTCCAAGCCATGATGTGCTCCTCCTTAACTCTTGTTGCGACGATGATACAGGAGGTCGGCCGGTTCAGGCTGTCTCCTGCTTCCGTGCCAGAGTTTGTTTAAATTGGGCAGGAGTGCAACCGGCGGTAGGGAATTATGAACGTTTTTTTGGCATACTTCACGGGAGTGTGAACTGTGGTAGGGCTAGGCAATAAAAAAGGCCACCCGGTTTGGGTGGCCTTTTCTGGCTTGTATTATTTCTCTGCTGCCGGAGGGGGCGGCGGTGGGTTGCCATCTGCACCCGGCGGTGGTGGTGGGGGCGGGCAGGGGCGTTCTTCCTCTGCTTTGTCTGCAATTTGCTTAAGCTGCTTTTTGGTCAGCACGTCATGAATTTGCACCTGCGTGTTAAGGCGTGCGGCCTCGCGCTGGCTGTGCAATGTGGTTATTTGCTGCTCAAGCGCAGTAAGCTGCGTGGTATCAACCGGGCCGGGGCTGGTTAGCAGGGTACGGATTTGCTGGTGAAAGCTCCGTTCTTGCTCCATGTCGGCTTTGGGGTCTGGGCGATTGGCATCAAGAATGGCCTGCACTTTTTTCTTTTGTGCAGAGGTAAGTTTAACACCATCAAGGGAAAGAATAGGCCCGTGGTGGTGGCACATGCCGTGCATGCCATGCGGCGGTGGAGCTGGTGGCTGTGGTGCATCTTCTGCACGTGCCAAAGAACCAGCAGCACTCAGCATGCCAAATGTCAGGGCGGTGGCCAGTAAAGCCTTTTTCATTTCAAATGCCTTTTTTGTCATTCAAAGAGAAAAACCCACAAAATGGGTTTCCCTGTGCAAGCAGAGTAGAGCGCACTATGTGGTGATAAAATGGCAGCTTTATGAGAGAATACGGCATGCGCACTGCTGGTTTGTTGGGCTGTAAAGCTGGGCTTGCAGTGTGGGTGTTTAATAAAATATAAAACTCTATAATGTTTGTTTATATATCACATTTTTATTTATATTGACTCAATAAATAAAATAATAACCAAATGAAATTAGAAAATATTCCTGCAAATTTATTTTGGAATATTGGGGTGTTGCGCAACCGTGGTTTATGCAATGCAGCGCAAAAGCCTATATTTTCTGGAGTTTATAAGAAAATGGGTATGTTTCTTTGCTTTACGCTTATTGGGCTGGATATCATCTTTGTTAGCCTAAAATACAATAGCCTGACATTTCCGGAGTTTTCTGCGGCGTTTATTTTCCCAATTGTGCTTATGAGTGTTTATGTGGCGTATGGTGCAAAGCAAGAAAACCGTGAGCGGCAACTAAGCGCAGAATGTGAATAAGCCCTTACATTCAACGCCTTGGCTCTACTTGTAGGGAGGGGGAGCTCAGCTTAGTTTTACGGCTCCGGCCTAAACCGTAAAGCTAATGCGTAGGCTTGGGTTTTGTAGCGTTAAGCCTGAACTACCATGTTTTGGGCATACAGTGCTTTTAGTGCAATGTGGGTGGCATAGGTTAGTTTTGCCGGTAGGGCGTTAAGGGGGCACCATTTAACGCCAGCTAAGGCGTTAGGCTCTTTTACGCTGGGTTTGCCTTCAAATTTTTCTGCCAAATAGACTGGGGCAACCCAGTGTGCGCTGTGGTCTGGTGCAATGTGGTCAACAAGGCAGAGCAGGCGGAGGTGTGTAATGTGCACGCCTGTTTCTTCCTTAATTTCGCGCACAACGGCTTGGGGCACGGTTTCAAACGGGTCTACTTTGCCACCGGGTAGCCCCCAATGGTCGCTTTCTGGGTCTCGTTTTCTATGCACGAGCAAGAGTGCATTGTTTTTAAGTAACACTGCACCGCACCCAACGCGCGGGAAAATCTCTCGAGTCATTGCCGGTTCCTTAGGGCTGAGTGGGCGATATGCGGGCATAGCATGATTGTGCTGCTGGCTTAATGCCGCATTAGAGCACGGCTATTGACCTGTGGGTGAGGGCTACGATGGGCCGTGTGAGCGGGAAGGCAAATGGCGGAAATGCTGCTCTTTCTATATGTTTCATGCAAAATTTAAATATATAGAAACTATAAATCAAAAAACTATATTTATTTATTCTGTTCAGTATAGATTGAAAATTTAAAGAAGACCAATTCGGTTCTCTTAGTGTTCGTCAAGAATAAATTGACTTTTTACATCAAAATAGTAGGGTGTCTGGCAAGAGAGTGTTGCCTAACAATGTGGGCCGCAGTTCTCACTCATTTAGGCGTATTCTTGCTCAGTTTTTTTGAAAAGTTCTGATGCAGGCATACTATTTGAAAAAAGGTCAGACCCAATGGGCGTTTATGCAAGTCTTGTCGTTTTTGGTGTAGATTTGATGCTGGTAGGCACAAAGCTGAGCGACCTGAGCTTTCCCGCATTTTGCCTTGCGTTTGTGGTGCCAGCCCTGCTTATGGGCGGTTACGTTGTGCAGGGTGTTAAGCAGGACAATATTGAACAGGCTTAAGTTAAACCTGTTACAAACAAGCCTTTAAAATATGCGCCTGTGTGGTTTGTAACCATGCAGGCGTTTTTTTATGGGGTGCTGTATAGTGCCTGCTCTGTTAGCCTTTTCCCTCTTGTTTTGCGGGTATGGAAAGGTTTGCTGGCATGTATGTGGTTTTGGGCGCTGGTGGGCATGTTGGGGCTGCTGTAGCCAATACGCTTTTGGCGTTAGGGCATAGCGTTACTGTGGTAACTAGAAGTGCGGCCAAAACAGCCGCGTGGCAGCACAAAAATGCGGCAGCAGCCGTGTTGGACATACACAACACGCAAGCCCTAAAAACTGTTTTTAAGCACGCTAAGCGGGCTTTTTTACTTAACCCACCTGCCGCAGTAGGCGGTAATACAGATGTGCTGGAGCGGCAAAGCGTACACGCCATTTTAAGCGCCTTGCGCGGTGTGGCGCTTGAAAAAATAGTCGTGCAGTCAACCTACGGGGCGCAAGCCGGTGCCCATTGTGCAGACCTTGGGGTTTTGTATGAATTTGAACAAGGTGCGCAACAGCTTGGCATACCCCTATGTTGCGTACGTGCGGCTTATTACATGAGCAATTGGTGTGCGGCCGTGCCGCAGGTGCTGGCAAATGGTGTGCTTTCAAGCGTGCTGCCTGCAACTGTGCCGGTTGCCATGGTGGCCCCGCACGATGTTGGGCAGTTTGCGGCACACTTGCTGGCTGCTCCGGTTGAGCAGGTTGGCACTTATTTTATTGAAGGGCCTAAGCGTTATACCCCGGCAGAAGTTGCGCACAATATGGAGCAGGTTTTAGGGCGCTCGGTGCAAGTGAACGAGGTGCCGCCAGAGGCATGGCTGAGTTACTACCGCTCTCATGGTTTTTCAGAACAGGCAGCGCACTCTTACGCACACATGACAGAGATTTTTGTGGCCAACCGTTACGCCCAGCCAGATGCACCGCATAAAGGGGCAACGTCATTAATGCACTATATGCGCGCTGCGTTGCCGCCTTTGGTGGCTGGGTAAAAAGGCGGGCTGGTTGAGCGTGTAACGCGCTCTTCTTGGCATGCTGCCCACCTTGGTGGTTTACCTTCTTGCTCGCTTCGGGAATAAGTGGCCGCACCATAAGCCAGAAAGACCCTACGTATGATCCGCCTTGATAATATTAGTAAGCATAACGGCCAGCGCGTCATTTTTATTGAAGCCTCAGCCGCGTTGCAAAAAGGCGAAAAAGTAGGGCTTGTGGGGCCAAATGGGGCCGGTAAGTCAACGCTTTTCCGTATGATGACCAAGCAGGAAGAGCCCGATGAAGGGCAGGTATTGGTAGACCGCGGCGTAAGCGTTGGGTTTTTTAGCCAAGATGTGGGTGAGATGTCTGGCCGCTCTGCTGTGGCAGAGGTCATGAACGGGGCGGGCGCAGTGTCTGAGGTGGCGGCAGAACTTGCCGTGCTTGAAGCCGCCATGGCCGACCCAGAACAGTATGACCAGCTTGAAAGCATTTTGGAGCGATTTGGTGAGGTGCAGGCCCGTTTTGAAGAGTTAGGCGGTTACGCGCTAGACGGCAAAGCACGTGAAGTGCTGCATGGGCTCGGCTTTAGCCAAGCCATGATGGATGGCGATGTTGGCAATTTGTCGGGTGGCTGGAAAATGCGTGTAGCCCTAGGGCGCATTTTGCTGATGCGCCCAGACGTTATGCTGCTTGACGAACCAAGCAACCATTTGGATCTGGAAAGCCTGATCTGGCTGGAGCAGTTTTTGTCTGGTTACGATGGTGCGCTGCTCATGACCTCGCACGACCGGGCGTTTATGAACCGTATTATTAATAAAGTTATTGAAATTGATGGCGGTACGCTGACCAGTTACTCAGGCGATTATGAGTTTTACGAGCAGCAACGCGCCATAAGCGAAAAACAGCAGCAGGCCCAGTTTGAGCGCCAGCAGGCCATGTTGGCTAAAGAGGTGAGCTTTATTGAGCGCTTTAAAGCCCGTGCGTCTCATGCCGCGCAGGTGCAAAGCCGCGTAAAAAAGCTGGATAAAATTGACCGTGTAGAGCCACCAAAGCGGCGGCAGGCCATGAGCTTTGAGTTCCCGCCTGCGCCGCGCTCGGGCGATGTGGTGGCCAGTTTGCAGGGGGTCGATAAAAGCTACGGCAGTAAGGTTATTTATAAAGGGCTAGACCTGCTTATTCGCCGTGGTGAGCGGTGCTGTATTATGGGTGTGAATGGGGCTGGTAAATCAACCCTGCTTAAGTTGATAGCGGGTACAACCCAGCCAGATGCGGGCACCGTTACAATAGGTAGTAACGTGAAAATGGGGTATTTTGCCCAGCACGCCATGGACGTGCTTGATGGCAGCTTAACTATTTTTGAAACGCTTGAGCGGGCTTTCCCGCTCGCTAACCAAGGGGCTTTGCGCTCTTTGGCTGGTGGCTTTGGTTTTTCGGGTGATGAGGTTGAAAAAAGCTGCCGCGTGCTTTCAGGTGGTGAAAAAGCCCGTCTGGTTATGGCGCTTATGCTGTTTGACCCGCCCAATTTTCTGGTGCTGGACGAACCCACCAACCATTTGGACATTGGCACTAAGGAAATGTTGATTAAAGCCTTGGCAAACTATGAAGGCACTATGCTGTTTGTCTCGCATGATCGGCATTTTCTGGCAGCCCTTTCTAACCGCGTGCTTGAACTCAGCGCAGATGGGCTGCACCAATATGGTGGTGGCTATACAGAATACGTTGCCCGCACCGGGCAGGAAGCACCGGGCCTGCATTAAACGCAGCCAAACGGGTGAAAAAAGAGGGTATTTTGAGCAAAGTCTGGAAAGAACCCTACCTAGAGACCTGCTGCCGCTCTGCCCTGCACAGGCTGTGCCTGTCTGGCGCTCTAGGGCGGCCGGAGGGCCTGCAAGACGACCCCTGCCTTAAACGCATGCAGGGTATGGGGTTTGTAACCCGCTCTGCCCAAGGCCGCTTTTACATAACAGAAGAGGGGCAGGCCCGGCATACGCAAGAGGTGCTTAAACGCAAAGCCCCCCTTAAGCCGGGCGTTGGTAGCTAAGTGGTTACAATCCAGCCAGAGACAGTGTGGCATATGCTCGACACATTGGCTTTTGAGCGGGGGCTAACGCCCTCGGCTCTGGCAAAAGCGGCTGGGTTAGATGCAACAACCTTTAACCCTTCACGCCGTGTGGGTGGTCATGGCGGGTACCGCTGGCCCGCTATGCCAAGTTTGCTGGCAGCCCTTTCTGTTTTGCATGTGCCGTGGTCTGTTTTTGCGCAACAAGTAGAAGGGGCAGAGGCGCAGGGCCTGCGCGGGAGTGCGCTCGGTGCGCCAGCGCCTACGCAGCACCGCCATGCAGTAAGGCAAGCGCCAGCCCTGCCTTTGTCTCGGCTTTCTGAAACCCGTTTGTATGATGAGCAAGGCTACCCAGTGGGCCTAAAGTGGGAGCACGCTATGCTGCCCAGTAGTTTACCAGCCGAGGCCTATAGCGTGCGGGTAGACAGCCCAACCTTAGAACCCACCCTGCGTGAGGGCAGCTCTCTTGTGCTCTTGCCAGACCACCCTTTGCGCCGCTCAGACAGGGTTTTGCTGGTGCGGCAGGGGCAGGCCCCTGTTGTGGGAATCTGGCAAGCCGGGTTGCCGCCGGTTATTACCCCGTTTTACGACCCCTCAGCCGAGTTGCAGAGCATTGTTGTGCCCGAAAATACATCTGGGTTATGGGTGCATCGTATTGTGATGATGACCCTTTAAGGGGTACATCAGGCAGCACACACCGTATTTGCGTAAAAATTTACACGAAAAGCGTAAAGAAGCCTTCTGTAAGCGGCTGACTTTTGCTTCCGTATCGCTTAAAGGGAGCAACATGACCGACACACCCCTTTCGCTCATCCGCAATTTCTCGATTATCGCCCATATTGACCATGGGAAATCGACACTGGCTGACCGCCTAATTCAGGCTTGCGGGGCTTTGACCGCCCGCGAGATGTCTAATCAGGTGCTCGATAACATGGATCTGGAGCGAGAGCGGGGTATTACCATCAAGGCCCAGACCGTGCGTCTGACCTACCCGGCCAAAGACGGCAACACCTATGTGTTGAACCTGATGGACACCCCCGGACATGTTGACTTTGCCTACGAGGTCAGTCGGTCTTTGGCGGCGTGTGAAGGGTCTTTGTTGGTTGTTGATGCCTCTCAAGGGGTAGAAGCCCAAACACTGGCTAACGTGTACCAGGCCATTGATGCCAACCACGAAATTGTGCCCGTGCTCAACAAAGTTGACCTACCCGCAGCAGAACCAGAGCGCGTTAAAGCCCAAATTGAAGAAGTGATTGGCATTCCGGCCGATGATGCGGTGGAAATTTCTGCCAAAACCGGCCTGAATATTGAAGGCGTGCTGGAAGCCATTGTAACCCGTTTGCCCCCACCGGTAGGTGATGCTGAAAAGCCCCTACAAGCCATGCTGGTTGATAGCTGGTACGACCCCTATCTGGGCGTGATCGTGCTGGTGCGAATCAAAGAAGGCCGGCTGAAGCGCGGCATGAAAATTCGCATGATGTCTAACGGCGCTGTGCATCTGGTTGACCAGGTGGGTGTGTTCTCCCCACGCATGACCAACGTTGAAAGCCTTGGCCCGGGTGAGATGGGGTATATTAACGCCGCCATTAAAACCGTGGCTGACTGTAACGTGGGTGACACCATTACAGACGACCGCCGCCCGGCAGAAACGGCACTGGCAGGCTTTAAGCCGTCTATTCCGGTTGTGTGGTGTGGTCTCTTCCCCATTGTGGCAGATGACTTTGAAAAACTGCGCGACAGCCTTGCCAAACTACGCCTGAACGATGCCTCGTTCCATTATGAGGCAGAAACCTCTGCCGCGTTGGGCTTTGGGTTCCGCTGTGGCTTTTTGGGCCTGTTGCACCTTGAAATTATTCAAGAACGCCTATCGCGTGAGTTCGACCTTGACCTGATTGCGACGGCACCATCGGTTGTCTACAAACTGACCCTGACCAACGGGGTTGAAGAAGAACTCCATAACCCGGCTGATATGCCTGACCTGTCCCAGATTGAGGCGATTTACGAACCGTGGATCAAAGCCACCATTATGGTGCCAGACGAGTATCTGGGCGCTGTGCTTACGTTGTGCACAGAGCGGCGCGGTGTGCAGGTTGACCTAACTTACGTGGGCAACCGGGCTATGGCCGTTTACCGCCTACCCTTGAACGAAGTGGTGTTTGACTTCTATGACCGTTTGAAGTCTCTCACACGCGGGTATGCCAGCTTTGACTACCAGATGGACGGCTACGAAGAGAGCGATCTTGTGCGTATCTCTATTCTGGTCAACCAAGAGTCGGTAGATGCGCTGTCTTTCATCGCGCATCGATCTGCGTCAGAAGCGCGTGGGCGCGCTATTTGCGCCCGCTTGAAAGACCTTATTCCGCGCCAGTTGTTTAAAATTGCTATTCAGGCCGCTATTGGCAGCAAAGTGATTGCGCGTGAAACCATTGGCGCACTCTCCAAAGACGTGACGGCCAAATGTTATGGTGGTGACATTTCACGTAAGCGCAAGCTGCTGGATAAGCAGAAAGAAGGTAAAAAGCGCATGCGGCAGTTTGGTAAGGTGGAAATTCCACAAAGTGCCTTCCTTGCTGCCCTCAAGATGGATGGCTAAAATAAAAGGGCAGGGGCGTGTTACATGCTCCTGCTTTGCCGTTGCGTGCCTGAGCGCAAACCAGCACCCACGCTAAAGCGTACTTGCTAAGTCCTGTTTGTGCGCTTATGTCGGGTTCATCTTGCCGGAGTTGTCGAGTAAGCCATGAACAGCACAGCCCCTCTCGATGTTGGAGAGCACCAGCACTGTACCTTCCCCGAGGGGTTAGACCTTGAGTGTGGGGTGCATCTTGCCGCACTTGATGTTGCGTATTGCAGCTACGGTACACTCTCTCCCACAAAAGATAATGCCATTGTGGTGTGCCACGCCTTTACAGGCGACCAGTATGTGGCCGAAGAGCACCCCCTAACGGGCAAACCCGGCTGGTGGTCGCGTATGGTGGGGCCGGGGCGCCCTATTGATACCAACCGCTTTTTTGTTATTTGCATGAATGTGCTAGGGGGCTGCATGGGCAGTACCGGCCCGCGCTCTTTGCGTACAGATGGCGTGGGTGATGGCACAGAACGGTGGGGCACTGACTTTCCGCCCGTTACCGTGCGCGACATGGTACGCGCGCAATACAAATTGGTGCGCCATTTTGGTATAGAACGGCTCTTTGCGGTGGTTGGCGGGTCTATGGGCGGCATGCAGGTGCTGGAGTGGGCTGTAACCTACCCCAACATGATGCTGGCAGCCATGCCTATAGCCACGGCACCATACCATTCGGCACAAAATATTGCGTTTAACGAGGTGGGCCGCCAGTCCATTTTTGCAGACCCAGACTGGCATGGTGGCCGGTACTGGCAGCATGATGTTGTGCCGGCTCGTGGCTTGGCTGTTGCGCGTATGATGGCCCATATTACTTACCTGTCTGAAGAAGCTCTAACCCGCAAATTTGGCCGCCGGGTGCGCAAAGACCCCTCTAACGCCCAAGCGCCAGAGGCCTCACTGTCTATGTTCAGTGATGTGTTTGAGGTGGAGTCGTACCTGCGTTACCAAGGCTCTGCCTTTGTGCGCCGGTTTGACGCCAACTCGTACCTGACCATTACCCGCGCCATGGACTGGTTTGACCTTGCTGCCGAGCATGATGGTGAACTGCCTAATGCTTTTAAAGGTACGCCGGTGCGGTTTTGTGTGGTGTCTTTTTCATCAGACTGGCTGTTTCCAACGTCTAGCTCTCGCTACCTTGTGCGCGCACTTAATCAGGCGGCGGCCAATGTGTCGTTTGTCGAAATTGAGACCGACAAAGGCCATGATGCGTTTTTGCTGGACGAACCAGATTTTGACCGCACTGTACGCGGCTTTTTGTGCGGCGTTGCCGACCATGCGGGGCTTGCCTAATGCGCCTTGACCAACGGCTGATAGCCGACATGATAGAACCCGGCACGCGTGTGCTTGATATTGGCAGCGGAGATGGTGCTTTGCTTGACCATCTCTTTCGCTTACGTGGCTGCGATGCGCGGGGCATTGAAATTGACATGCGTGAGGTCACACGCTCGGTTGCACATGGCTTGCCCGTAGTGCACGGCGATGCCGACCATGACCTTTCACACTACCCCGATGGTGCGTTTGACTATGTGGTGCTGCAACGCACCCTGCAAGCAGTAGAACGCCCGCGTGAGGTATTGCGCCAAATGTTGCGTATTGGCCGGCATGCCATTGTCTCTTTCCCTAATTTTGGGCACTGGCGGCTAAGATTGATGATGCTGTTTAGCGGCCGCATGCCCATGACCTCTGTTTGGCATACGCCGTGGTACGAAACCCCCAATATTCACCCCTGCACCATTCGGGACTTTTTGGCCCTGTGCCAAGAAGAAGGGTATTGCGTGCAGCAATGGATGGCAGTTGATGAAGATGGCGAGCGTGCGCCATGGCGCCGCTCTATCCGGTTAGCAAATTTATTTGGTGAGCAGGCATTGTTCTTGTTGGGCCGTAAAGAAGACTGTCAGCCAGCACGTAAATAAAACTTTTTATTAGGAGTGTATGAAGAGAAGAGGGGCAAATGTCGCTCTCAAAACCAAAAATGCTTTCATTAAACAAAAATTTCTTCTTAAAAATTTGTTAGTTACTCTGATAAATAAGACGTAACGCAACAAAATGTTTATTTTAGAAAAACATAAAAAAATGCTTTTAAAACATACATTTAAAATAAATCTTTCTACGTTTGCCATATGAGCAACCGGTATATGTCGGGTTATATTTGTGGTTTATTACAGGACTAATATGGTACGGAAGGCTTGCAGGACTAAAAAAGTCCTTTTATACGAACCACAGAGGGCAGGGTTTCATTGGGTTTCCAAAACTGGCGACGCTGCCAAGTAACGTTATTAAAACTCCATGCGCGCGTGTGCCTGCTTATGCCAGTGGTTTGCCGGGGTGCGTGCCTTGAAAATAAAAGTGCTTAACTGGAAAAAAGCAAACTTTGCTTTTGGTTCTGGTGGCGCAAAGAGGTTTTCGCCCTGATGACTACGTTTTCTGACCTGAAACTTGCTGAACCCCTTTTAAAGGCACTTGCCGAAGAAGGGTACGAAACCCCTACGCCTATTCAGGCGCAGTCTATCCCGCACCTTCTGCAAGGGCGTGATCTGCTGGGGTTGGCTCAGACCGGTACAGGTAAAACCGCAGCATTCTCTCTGCCTATTCTTGATTATTTGCTTAAAAACCCCAAAGCCGTTGGCCCTAAAAAAGCACGTGTTCTGGTGTTGGCCCCCACGCGTGAGCTGGTTTCGCAAATTAGCGACAGCTTTAAGGCTTACGCCCGCCATATGAAATGCTCGCAAGCTGTGGTGTTTGGTGGCGTTGGGCAAGGGCGCCAAGTTGAAGCCATGCGCCGTGGGGTAGATGTGCTGGTGGCTGCACCGGGCCGCTTGCTTGACCTGATCGGGCAAGGGCATATCGACCTATCAGCACTCGAAGTGCTGGTGCTGGACGAAGCAGACCGTATGCTTGATATGGGTTTTGTGCGCGATATTCGCCGTATTATGACCTATCTGCCAGAGCAACGGCAAACATTGCTGTTCTCTGCCACCATGCCACGCAGCATTGCAGACTTGGCCGGGTCTTTGCTGGATAACCCCGCACAGGTTGAGGTGACACCACCTTCAAGCACGGTGGATCGTATCCAGCAGGCTGTTATGTTTGTGAATGCCCCAGACAAACGCGATGCACTGCTCACGCTGGTTGAATCTCCCAAAGTTGCCCGTGCTGTTGTGTTTACGCTTATGAAGCACGAAGCCAATAAAGTGGCTGAGTTCTTGAATAAAAACAGCATTGTGGCTGAGGCTATTCACGGCAATAAGTCACAAGGTGCGCGTGAGCGCGCCATGAAAGGCTTTAGAGCCGGTAGCGTAAAAGTTCTGGTGGCAACAGACATTGCCGCCCGTGGTATTGACGTGGATGAAGTAAGCCACGTCTTTAACTACGACCTGCCCAACGTGCCAGAAAGCTATGTGCACCGTATTGGCCGTACTGCCCGTGCAGGGCGCGATGGTTGGGCCGTGTCTTTCTGCGACCCGGAACAACGCGCTTGGTTGCGGGATATTGAAAAGACCATTGGTAAGCCAATACCTGTTGTGCGTGACCACCCTTGGCATTCTGCTGATGCAGAAAACTCTACGCAGCGCCCTCCCGTTCTGGGGGGTGGCGGCCGTGGTCGTGGCGGCCCGCCGCGCGGTGGTCGCCCCGGTGGCGGTGGTGGTGGCCGTGGGCCGCAAGGTGGTGCACCGCGCCGTGGGAATGGCGGTGGGCGTGGCCACGGTGGCCGTGCTGCGGCAGGGCCACGCTAAAACCTATTTTTTGTTTGTTTAAAAATACTAAAACCGTCTCAGTTCTTCTGGGGCGGTTTTTTAGTATTCAGGCATGTTTACAAGAACAGAAACCGGGCAGTGGTCTGACAGAACGGCTTTTTCTGTTGGTTGGTAAACCATAACCCGTAAAGAGTATGGCGCAGCCCACGCGCTTGCTGTCCCGCCCAATATAATATGGTCTATAAAATAGCTGCCACCCGCACAGGGGCTTGCTGCCCCGGCGGTTGCGAGTGTGAGGGGGGTGTCGTGCACAAGAGTTTGAAAAAACGGGTCGTGTGGGGTCATGCGGCGGTTGAAGTCACCCATAATGGCAAAGGCTTCGTGCGCGTTTTGGCGTGCGGCAACCCAAGTATGTAAAGCCGCAAATTGCTGCACCAGTAGGGGGCAAGAGTGCCCTTTTTCAGTGGGGGCATTGTCCCAACACCCAGTTTTAAGATGCACAACAAGCAGCCTTAGGCTGGTTTTGCCTTTGTGTAGGGTAAGGTCTAGGCCGCTTCTAAGCGGGTGTGGTGTAAGTGCTGGGTTAAGAGCCAGTGCTGTAAAGTCTGGGTTTTGTGTTGCGTTTAAGCCAAGCCGTATGGCGGCCCCTGTGCGTTGTAAGACGCTGTCTTGCGTCATAAAAATTTGGTAGTTTGTGGGGGTAAAAACACGGGCGGCAATGGCTGGTGTTGCCACTTCCTGAAACCCAATAACATCTGCATTTAAATGCTGGGCATAGGTTGCAAGGGCTGCAAGGTCTTGGTTGGTGCGGCGCGGAATATCGGCCGGGGCCGTGGCGCTAAGGGGGCTTGCTGTATCTAGCAGCCACTCCATATTCCATGTTGCAAATTTTAAGGGCTGTGCGGTGGCTTGGGGTGTGCAGGCTAAAGTAAAGGCCAGCACACCCCCGCATGCCCCAGCGATGCGCAAGAAAGTAAGGCGGGGGCATGTGGAGCTGGCAGAACAGATGTGTTCTGCCAGAGTAGTTTTAGGCTTTTTCTGCTTCTGTCGCTTCCAGATTTGCAATGCTGTCTGCAATGGAAACGGTTGTGCGTGTCTGTTCATCCAGAATGCTGATCTCACCAGAGCCGATGTCATAGAACCAGCCTTGCAGGAACAACGTGCCGCGCGCTAGCCCTGCGGCAACAGCAGGGTGGGTGCGTAAGTGAGCAATCTGGAGCAGAACGTTTTGTTCTGACAGGCTGCGTACTGTTGCTGGCCCGGCATCTTCTGCGCTGAAGTCGCCCAATGCGGCGCGTGCTGCTTCTGCATTACGCAGCCATGAGGCAACGGTGGGCATTTTATCCAGCCCGGCTTTTTCTGGGGCCATAAGGGCTTTCATGGCGCCACAGTCTGAGTGGCCGCACACAATAATGGAAGACACACCAAGGCCCAGTACGGCGTATTCAATGGCAGAAGAGACACCGCCCAGCATTTCGCCGTAAGCAGGGACAATGTTGCCAATATTGCGCAAAATAAACAGGTCACCCGGTTCGGTCTGGGTAATCAGGTTGGGGTTAATACGGCTGTCTGCGCAGGCAATAAACAGCGCATCGGGGGATTGCCCGCCAGCAAGGCTGGCAAAGAGCCGCTCTTTGGCTGGGAACACCTCAGTATTGAAATGTTCAACGCCGCGAAGCAACGAGATAAGGCTGGATCGGGCTTCAGAACATGTGGGCATGAATTAACTCCAGATAATAAAACGGCCATCCGTTCCATGATGGACGCGATGACCATCATAGTAGAGTTGCTTTAAACGCATGACACCTCTTTTCTTTCCACATCTCTAAAAATTTTTTTAAAGTAAATTTTTTAGAAATTTATTTGGTTTATCAAAGAGGTAAAGAGGGAATACGCGACTTATATAACAAAAACGTGATGACCTTACTTAAAAGATCATCACGTTCCATACGCCAGATTTATACCAAAAGGTAGAACCTTAGAGGAGTGGATCTTCCTCTTCAGGCTCGCTCATCTGGTCTGCCGGATGCCGGATAGGGGCCGCAGCACGCACTGGGCGAGTCGGGGCTTCTGTCTGGCGGCGGGTAAAGTTGGCACCCAGTGTTGCCAGTTCAAGAAACTGGTCTGCTTGCCTGCGCAGATCATCACCAATCAGAGGTGGGTTAGAGCGCATGGAAGAGACAACAGATACACGTGTGCCTTGGCGCTGCACGGCTTCAACCACGCGGCGGAAGTCTGAATCGCCTGTAAAGAGAATCGCATGGTCGATGTGGGGTGCCATTTCCAGCATATCCACAGCAATTTCTATTTCCATGTTCCCTTTAACGCGGCGCTTACCGGTTGCGTCGGTAAATTCACGCGCGGGTTTGGTGACCAAGAAATAACCGTTATAGGAAAGCCAGTCTGTTAAAGGCTTAAGTGGAGAATAGTCTTCTGTATCCAGTATGGCAGCGTAATAATAAGCACGAATAATGTGGGTCTTGGATGTGAAAAAATCTAACAGTTTTTTATAGTCAACATCAAAGCCCAGACTTCTTGATGTAGAATAAAGGCTTGAGCCATCTATAAAAAGACATGTTCTTTCATCTTTTTTTAAGTTCATTTGTTTTGTACCCTTTAATATAGAACCAACAGAGCATGTGAAATTTTGTTAAAAATTATTTCATCTCATGGTGTCATAACATGTCAACGCATCAGTTATACTAGTGTTGCATGTAAAAAGATATATCCCAAAACATGAAAAACTGGAAGGGGACAGAAATGGTACTGATCGCGGTGGGGGCAAATTTACCCTTGGGCGAGCAGGCAGCACTTGCAACCTGCCAAGAGGTGGTTGCGGCACTGCGTGCGGTGGAAGGTATTGATGTTATTGCTGTTTCGCGCTGGTACGAAAGTGCGCCCATGCCGCCGTCTGGGCAGCCGCCATACGTTAATGGGGTTGTGCGCATTGCAACGGATCTGCCGCCTTACCAGTTGTTAAATATATTACAAAAACTTGAGGCAGATTACGGGCGGCAGCGTTCTGTGCCTAATGCCGCGCGTACGCTTGATTTGGACATTATAGCCTATAACGCTTTGTGCCAGGCAGACCCTAAGCTAACTCTGCCACACCCCCGTGCGCATGAGCGTGCATTTGTCTTGTTGCCCTTGCACGATGTGGCCCCAGAATGGGTGCACCCAAGCCTTGGTGTGGGGGTGGATGCTTTGCTGGAAGGGGTTTCTGGGCAGGAAATCAGGAGAATCCCCTAAACAGCCCTTTCGTGTTGGGGGCTGATGCGCTAGAATGCTCTTTCTGATTTTTAGCTGAATTGTCTGGAGGCTCTTCGTAATGGCCCGCGTCACCGTCGAAGACTGCGTAGAGAAAGTCCCTAACCGCTTTGAGCTGGTGCTGTATGCGGCCCAACGTGCCCGCAACATCTCCCGCGGGGAAGAGCTTACCATTGATCGGGATAATGACAAGAATCCGGTTGTTGCCCTGCGCGAAATCGCAGACGAAACCGTGAAACTGCCCGAACTGCGCAATGATCTTATCCGCTCTCAGGCCCGTGAGCCTGAACCCGAACCTGTTGATGAAGAAGTGCAGGATCTGGTGCCAACAGAGCAAAATATCTTTGGCTTGCAGGAAGTCTCTCCTGAAGAAGAAGCTGCTGACGACGCCGGTGCGGTTGAAGCTGCCCTGAGCGGGCGCGGTCGCCGGTAAGAGCGTGTGGCGCAGGCGGGTAGCGATAATCTGAGCAGTGCCGGTATTCCGGCACAGATAGATGCACAGGCTGCCCTGCCGCCCGCAACGCAAGAAGGCGCTGTAACAATCGCTCCTACGCGGCCTGAAAAGCTGCGTGGTGATGTTAATTGTGAGCGCCTTGTCCATGTGGTGCGTGAGTACGCACCCGGGGCGGATATGGACCTTATCCGCCGGGCTTTTGCTGTCGCCAAAAAGGCGCACGAAGGCCAGCTCCGTGATAACGGAGACCCCTATATAACCCACCCCTTAGCCGTAGCCATGATTTTGGCTGGCTTTAGGCTGGATGTGCCGTCTTTATTGACGGCGTTGCTGCACGATACGATTGAAGATACCGGCATAACGCAAGACGAACTGCGTAAGCAGTTTGGCGACACTGTGGCCGATTTGGTTGATGGTGTGACCAAGCTAACCCGGCTTGAGTTGCAGTCTGACCGTACCAAGCAGGCTGAAAACTTCCGTAAGCTTGTGCTGGCTATGTCCAAAGACATTCGTGTTCTTTTGGTCAAGCTGGCAGACCGCCTGCACAACATGCGCACTCTGCATTTTGTGGAGCGCACAGACCGTAGGCAACGGATTGCTCGTGAAACGCTCGATATTTACGCGCCTCTGGCCGAGCGTATTGGTATGGACCGGGTTAAGACAGAGTTGCAAAACCTGTCTTTTGCCCAGTTGGAACCCGAGGCCGATGCCACCATTCGTGCTCGTTTAAACTATCTGCGCGGGCAGGGGGCGGATGTTATTGAAGAGGTGCGGCGTGAGTTGCTGCGCCTGTGCCACGAAGCCGGACTGAAAAACGTTCATGTGTCTGGCCGTGAAAAATCTCCCTATTCTATTTGGGAGAAAATGCAGCGTCGGAATGTGGCGTTCGAGCAGTTGTCAGACATCATGGCTTTTCGGGTATTAGTTGATGCACGAGAAGACTGCTATATGGCGCTAGGCGCTGTGCACGCGGCGTACCCCGTTATTGCCGGGCGCTTTAAAGACTATATTTCAACGCCAAAAGCCAACGGTTATCAAAGTTTGCATACGGGTGTGACGCTGCGCTCACCCCGTAACCAAAAAATTGAGGTGCAAATTAGAACCTCTGCCATGCATGACGTGGCAGAAAACGGGGTGGCAGCGCACTGGGCGTATAAAGACGGCACCGCAGAAGATGAAAGCGGGCCAGCAGCCTTTAGGCGGCCACGCTGGGTGCAGGATCTGCTTGAAATTCTGGAGGCATCATCTGCGCCAGATGAGTTTTTGGAAAACACGAAACTTGAACTCTACCAAGATCAGGTTTTTTGTTTTTCCCCCAAAGGTCAGCTTATTTCTCTGCCGCGCGGCGCAACCCCGGTTGACTTTGCCTACGCTGTACACAGCCAGATTGGTGACGCCTGCGTAGGTGCTAAAATTAACGGCCGCCTGATGCCCCTGCGGCATGAACTACAAAATGGCGACCAAGTAGAAATTATGACCGCCCGTGGCGGCGCACCCTCTCCCTCGTGGGAGCGGTTTGTTGTTACGGGTAAAGCGCGCGCGCGTATTCGCCGCTATGTGGCCGCCCAGCAGCGCCAAACTTATTTAGATAATGGGCGCGCGGCCTTGGCTAAAGCCTTCCGTCAGGAAGGGGTCGATGGGTCTGAAAAAGTGATTGAGCCTACGCTCAAAACGCTTAAGCAAGCCAGCTTGCAAGACCTGTATGTGGCCATTGGCAACAACAACCTGAGCGCGCGCGATGTTGTGTCTGTTGCCTACCCAGAGTTACGTCGTGCGTCACGTGCGCCGCGTATGGTGCCGGGTCTGCCCGGTGTGTTGGGTACGGCTGGCCCGCGCCCACGCTCTGCGCCGGGGGCAGCGAGTGGCCGCCGCTCTGGTGGGGCTATTCCGCTCTTGGGGCTTGGGCCGGGTGTGGCTGTGCATTTTGCAGCATGCTGCCACCCCTTGCCGGGTGACCGTATTGTGGGTGTTGTCGCAACGGGTCGTGGCGTTACGGTGCATACCCGTACCTGCCAAACGCTGGAAAGCTTTGCAGCCACCCCAGAACGCTTTTTGGACGTGGACTGGGACTACGATGCCATGTCTCGCGCGGGTGTGGGCGAGTTGCGGGTGGGGCGTATTAGCCTGGTGGCAGATAACGAGCCATCTGTGCTGGCAACGGTTACCAACACGGTTTCAAAATGTGATGCCTCTATGGTGAACCTGAAAATTGTAAACCGGCAGCTCGATTTCATGGAAATACTGGTAGATGTGGAAGTGCGTGACCTGCGCCACCTCTCTTCTGTTATTGCCGGGTTGCGGGCGGCGTCTGGTATTGTGCAGGCAGACAGGGCGCGCTCGTAATGGGTGGGCAGTGCAGCGGTAAGGAATGGGTATGAGTCTTATCGCGGTAGGGGTCGATCTGTGCGATATGCGCCGTATAGAGCGGGCCATAGAGCGCTTTGGTGAACGGTTTTTGGAGCGGGTTTTTACCCCCATAGAGCGTGCACGGGCAGAGCGCCGCACGGGGGCTGCGCGTATTGGCGCCTATGCAAAACGTTGGGCCGCGAAAGAGGCCGGGGCTAAAGCTTTAGGCACCGGCTTTGCGCAAGGTGTGGCCCATAGCTTAATCGGGGTTGAAAACCTGCCAACGGGGCAGCCAACGCTGGTTTTGCAAGGTGGGGCATTACTAAGGTTGCATACGCTTGTTCCCGCAGGGTATGAGCCGCATATTCTTTTAAGTATGACGGATGAACCGCCATATGCTTTTGCCGAGGTGATTATCTCGGCCCGTGCGGGTTGACACACGACAGGCCCCACGGTTTGACTTTGGACGTTTTTCTTTTGTCGGAACCACTTTCACACAGGCGATGCAGGACATGACCAAACCGGAACATCCTCCCTCAAAGGCAGGCGTGGATCGTCCAGCATCAACGGGGCAGATCATTCTTGAATATGCCCGGACAATTATAACTGTTGCTATTGTGGTGACATTTGTCCGGACATTCCTGTTTGAATCCTTCGTGATTCCGTCAGGTTCCATGATCCCGAGCTTGCAGGTGGGGGACTATATCTGGGTTTCCAAATATAGTTATGGCTACTCTAAATACTCGCTCCCGTTCTCTCCTAACCTGTTTGAGGGGCGTGTTTGGGGGGGTGCGCCACACCGGGGTGATGTTGCGGTGTTCCGTTTCACAAAAGATACCTCAATTGATTACGTGAAGCGCGTTATCGGGCTGCCGGGAGACCATATTCAGGTTACGGGCGGGCATCTTTTCCTTAACGGTGAACAAGTGCCTTGCCTTGATGTGCACCCCTATACCGCCATTGATGAATCGCACGTTGCAATGGAGGGTGAAGCCTGTGAAGAGGTTTTGCCCGGCAGCAACGGCCATGCCCCCGTTAAGCATGCCATGTTGAAGCTCATGGATGACGGGCAGCAAAATAACACGCCAGAATATGTGGTGCCCGCAGGCTATTTCTTTGCCATGGGCGATAACCGAGACGACAGTGCAGACAGCCGCTTTATGGGCGATGCCCCCAAAGACCTAGGGTTTGTGCCCATGGAAAATTTGGTGGGCAAAGCTCAGCTTGTGTTTTTCTCGGCAGATTCGGTGGCGCCATTCTGGCAGTTTTGGCATTGGCCAGCCGAAATTCGGTGGGGTCGTTTATTCCGGAGCGTGACGTGACCCGCTTAGGCGCAGAACCTGCGGTTGCACCGCAGGTTGAGCAACTACAGCGCCGCTTAGGGTATGTGTTTAAGCGTTCGGCTTTGTTGCTAGAGGCGTTAACGCACCGCTCTGCTGCGTACCAAAATGCAGGGGGGCGCCGCCGCGGCCAAAAAGCTAAGGGCGCTGGATCTAACGAACGTTTGGAATTTATGGGCGACCGTGTGCTTGGCCTGTTAATGGCCGAATGGTTGCTTGAACGTTTTCCAGAAGAGCAGGAAGGCGCATTAGGGTCCCGGCTTGCGCATCTTGTTTCGCGCACCACACTTGTTGATGTGGCTGAGCGTTTGGATATTGCTACCAGCTTAACCGTAGCGGTACATGAAGCGCGTGTTGGCGTGCAGGCAACCGCCAGTGTTGTGGCTGACGCTATGGAAGCCGTGCTGGGGGCTGTTTTTCTTGATGGTGGCCTAGACCCTGCCCGTAAAATTGTACGTGCCGCATGGAAACCGCTGCTAGACGCGCAAGCCAAGCCCCCCAAAGACCCCAAAACTGCCTTGCAGGAGTGGGTGTTGGGGCGTGGGCAAGCCTTGCCTGTTTATAAAACTATCGGGGCTGATGGGCCATCTCATGCTCCGCTTTTTGTTGTTGAAGTTCAGGCTGGTGGCCAGCGGGCCGAGGGGCGCGCTGGTAGTAAACGGGCGGCAGAAAGTGCTGCTGCCGCCAGCCTTTTGGAAGAATTAGGAAAGACGCGTCATGGTTGAAACGACACGCTGCGGTTTTGCAGCCCTTGTGGGGGCTCCCAACGCGGGCAAATCAACCCTGCTTAACCGCATGGCGGGTGCCAAGCTGTCTATTGTTAGCCCCAAGGCGCAAACAACGCGCTTTCGGGTTTTGGGCATTCTTATGCGTGGCCAAACACAGATTTTGCTGGTGGACACGCCCGGAATTTTCCGCCCGCGCCGTAAGTTGGACCGTGCTATGGTCGCGGCTGCTTGGACTGGCTCGGACGATGCTGACGTAACCCTGCTGTTGGTTGATGCTCAAAAGGGCTTAACCGAAGCTGTGCAGGAAATTATGGAGCGTCTTGCCAGTGCTGGTCGTAAAATTTGGCTGGTGCTGAACAAAACAGACCTTGTGCAGCCAGAAACCTTACTGCCCTTGACCGCCGCTATTACCGAAAAACTGGCAGTTGAGCACGTGTTTATGGTGAGCGCGCGCTCTGGTAAGGGAGTTGATGACCTGCTGGATAACTTGGCTGCCAGCCTGCCGGAAGGGCCATACCTGTATCCAGAAGATGACCTAACAGACCTGCCAGACCGCTTGTTGGCGGCTGAACTGGTGCGTGAGCAAATTTTTATGCTGACACACGAAGAGGTGCCTTACGGTGCAACGGTAGAAACTGAAAGCTACAAAGACCGCCCGGATGGCTCTGTGCGGATTGATGCAACCATCTATGTCTCACGTGCGGGGCATAAAGCTATTCTGATTGGGGAAGGTGGGCAGAAAATTCGCCAGATTGGTGAGCGTGCCCGCAAGCAGCTTTCTTCTTTGCTAGAGCGGCAGTGCCATTTGTTTCTCAACGTAAAAGAGCGTTCTGGTTGGGACGAAGAACGTGCCCGCCTGCGTGCTATCGGGCTGGATGATGTGCCTTAAGCACGCTCTGGCGCTTGTCGCCTGAGGCTATGAAGGATAAGAGAGGGCACCCTGCCTTGCTTGCGCAGTAAGCAGGGGTGTTTCAGACTGTCTGCATGATCGAGGGCCAATGATTGCTTCCAAAGGCGAAACGCCAAGCCGCAAACGCGTGTTGCTTAAGGTTTCAGGTGAAGCCCTTATGGGTGATGGAGCCTTTGGGGTGGACCAGCAAACAGTTGAGCGTATTGCATCTGATGTTGCTGATGTGGTGCGTAGCGGTACGGAAGTTTGCCTGGTTGTTGGTGGCGGTAACATTTTCCGTGGTCTTGCCGCGGCTGCCAAAGGGATGGACCGTGCGCAGGGTGACTACGCAGGTATGCTGGCTACCGTCATTAACGCCCTGTTGCTGCAAAACGCCCTAGAGCGTGAGCAGATTGCAACGCGCGTTATGTCTGCTATTCATATGTCTTCTATTGCGGAGCCATATATTCGCCGCCGCGCTGTACGCCATATGGAAAAAGGGCGTGTGGTTATTTTTGCCGCTGGTACGGGCAACCCGTTCTTTACCACAGATACAGCCGCAGCCCTGCGTGCCGCAGAAATGGAATGCGATGTGCTGCTTAAAGGCACACAGGTTGATGGCGTCTATTCTGCCGACCCGAAAAAAGACCCCACAGCCAAGCGCTACGAGCAGCTTACCTATATGGATGTGCTGGCAAACCAGCTTAACGTGATGGATGCGGCTGCCATCAGCCTATCACGCGAGAACAAGCTGCCCATTATTGTGTTTAATATTGGGGAAGCAGGAGCCTTTGGGCGCGTTATGCGTGGTGAAGGGCCGTTTACACAAATTATCGAAGCCTCTTGAGGGCCTAGCGCCTTATACCTGACCTTGATGAAGAAGAGCGGGATAACGTGACCGCTCGGGAAACGGGAGAACTGAACCGTGTCTGACTTGAATGCCCTGATGGACGACCTGACCCGCCGTATGGATGGCGCACTGGAAAGCCTGCGCCGTGACTTTGCTGGCCTGCGTTCTGGCCGTGCTAGCCCAGCGTTGCTGGAGCCTGTGCGTGTAGAAGCCTATGGCAGTGAAGTGCCCCTTACGCAGGTTGGCTCCATTGCTGTGCCAGAAGCCCGTATGCTGACCGTGCAGGTATGGGATCGTGCTGTGGTTGGGGCGGTTGAGCGTGCTATTCGTGATTCGGGTCTTGGGTTAAACCCTGCGGCTGATGGTCAGGTTATTCGGGTACCCATTCCGCAGTTGACCGAAGAGCGTCGTAACGAGTTGGCGCGTGCGGCTGCACGTTATGCCGAAGGGGCTAAGGTAGCCGTGCGTGGTGTGCGCCGCGACGGGATGGATAAATCCAAAGCCTCTGAAAAGAAGGGCGATATTAGCCAAGATGACGTGAAAACGTGGTCTGAGGCTATTCAGAAGCTGACAGACCAGTATGTGAAAAAAGTTGATGACATGCTGGCTGATAAGGAACGTGAAATTAAGCAGGTCTAGGCTTGCGTGGTTTCAGGTTTGCTTTCCTTGGTTCGTGATGGTGGATCAGTACCGATAATGTCAGCCGGAAAAGCAGACAAAAAACCCATAGTGCCAGCCCATGTTGCCGTTATTATGGACGGCAACGGGCGCTGGGCGTCTGAGCGTGGTTTGCCAAGGCTGGCTGGTCACAAGGCGGGGGCCGAGGCTGTTACGCGGTGCTTGCGGGCCGCTATTAACCGTGGCGTTGGCTATTTAACGCTTTACGCCTTTTCGTCTGAAAACTGGTCGCGCGAGCCAACTGAAGTTGCAGATTTAACCAGCTTGCTGCGGTATTATTTGCGGCACAAAGTGTCTGAATTGCACCGAGAAGGCGTGCGGGTGCGCTTTATTGGCGACCTCGCACGTTTTGATGAAAGCTTGCGTGAAGAGTTGGCCAAGGCTGAAGCCAAAACGCGGGATAATAAGCGTATCACCTTGCTTTTAGCCCTCTCTTACGGGGGGCGGGGTGATATTGTGCAAGCCGCCCGGCGCTTGGCGCAGGCCGCTAAGAGTGGTGACCTGCAACCCGAGCAGATTACCGAAAGCCTGTTTGCCGATAAGCTCTGGACAGCAGGCGTGCCTGATCCTGATGTAGTGGTGCGGACAAGTGGCGAATACAGACTATCCAACTTTTTGTTGTGGCAGAGTGCCTACGCTGAGTTGATGTTTTTAGATATTTTCTGGCCTGATTTTAACGAAGGGCATTTTGCAACAGTGTTAGATAATTATGCCCGACGTGAGCGCCGCTTTGGGGTGCGCCCAACAGTATGACCACAGCCCGTCCCTCAGCGTGGCGAGACCTTAAAGCTCGTCTGATTTCAGCGCTTGTGCTTGTTATTGTGGCTGGTACCGCTATTGGGCTTGGGGGCTGGTTTTATAAAGCGCTGGTGCTGGCCGCTATGGTTGGTATGGCTGCCGAGGCTGGTGTGCTGTTTGGTCTTGCCTCGCGCTCATGGCGTGGCAGCCTGTATATGCTGTGGGCTGCGGGGGCTTGGCTTGCTGCAGCAACGGGCCGGTGGGAGGCTATTCCGGCTTTTTGTATTTCAGCCTTGGTGTTTGGTGCGCCGCTTTGCCTTATTATGTGCATTATTGTGCTGGCAGGTAACGCGTTGCTATGGCTGCGCCCAGAAGGTGTTTTGCCGGTTCTGTTTGTTATTTGTGTTGTGGTGGCAAGCGATAGCTGCGCCTACCTGACAGGGCGCATGATTGGTGGCCCTAAACTGGCACCTCGTATCTCTCCCGGTAAAACATGGTCTGGCTCTGTTGGGGGGTTGGTTGGTGCTTTGGCGTGCGGCACGCTGATAGCAACCTATGCAGGGCAGGGTGGTGTTGCAACGGCAGCGCTATGGGGCGCTGTGCTGGGTATTGTTGCGCAAGCAGGTGACCTTGCAGAAAGTGGCATGAAGCGCGCTTTAGGCGTAAAAGATTCCGGTACATTACTGCCCGGCCACGGTGGTTTGCTCGACCGTTTTGATGGCTTGGTGTTTGCGGCACCCGTTGCTGCAGTTCTTTCTCTGTGCGTGCCTACTGGTGCCCCTTTTTGGGTGGCTGGTTGGCATGCCGTGTTCGCGGCTCTTGCAGGTCATCTGCCGGGGTAAATTATGGTGCGTGCCGCAGGCCCTGTTTTTGCGGTGCATAGGGTTAAAAGAGTAAGGTATATGAGAACCGTAACCGTTCTGGGAAGCACCGGCAGTATTGGCTGCTCCACAGTCGATCTGCTTGAACAGGCACGCGACCAGTATCGGGTACGGGCGCTTGTGGGGGGCAAAAATGTTGCCCGCCTTGCCGAGCAAGCCAAAGGCCTAAACGCTGAACTGGCCGTGCTGGCTGATGAAAGCGGGCTTGAGGAGCTACGCTCCCTTCTGGCAGGCACGCAAACGCGTGTTGCGGCAGGCCGTCAGGCCGTTATTGAGGCCGCAGGTTTGCCCGCAGATTGGACAATGGCTGCCATTACCGGTGCTGCGGGGCTTGAGCCAACATTGGCCTCTGTCAAAAATGGTCATTCTGTTGCATTGGCTAACAAAGAGGCCTTGGTGTGTGCGGGCGATGTGATGCTGCGTGCCGTGGCAGAAGCTGGGGCTACGTTGCTACCGGTCGATTCTGAGCATAATGCCGTTTACCAGTCTATGGCCGACCGGCAGGCCGATCAGGTTGAGAAAATTATTCTCACCGCTTCTGGCGGCCCATTCCGCAAAGCGTCACTTGAGGTGATGGAAGCCGCAACACCTGCGCAGGCGCTTAAGCACCCAACATGGAGCATGGGGGCAAAAATCAGCATTGATTCTGCCACTATGTTCAATAAAGGCCTAGAAGTAATTGAGGCCGCACGGATTTTTGGCCTGACCGAAGACCGTATTGATGTGCTGGTGCACCCGCAGTCTGT
The DNA here is from genome assembly GCF_000963965.1 of Acetobacter orientalis. Taxonomy (GTDB): domain Bacteria; phylum Pseudomonadota; class Alphaproteobacteria; order Acetobacterales; family Acetobacteraceae; genus Acetobacter; species Acetobacter orientalis. The sequence goes on along the minus strand of NZ_BAMX01000010.1, from coordinate 46,513 downwards.
TGTGCATGGCATGGTGCAGTACACAGATGGGAGCCTGATTGCCCAGATGGGTTCGGCCGACATGCGTATTCCCATTGCGCACACGTTGGCATGGCCCAAGCGTATGGCCACAACATCGCCCCGGCTTGATCTGGCCGCTTTTGGAACGCTAGAGTTTAGTGCTCCAGACGAGGTGCGTTTTCCGGCTCTAAGGTTGGCCCGTCAAGCCTTGCGGAGTGGCGGTGCTGCCCCGGCTATTCTTTCTGCTGCCAATGAAATAGCGGTAGAAGCCTTTTTGCACGAGCAAATTGGTTTTCTGGATATTGCCCGGGTGGTTGAAAAGGTTATGACCAAACTTGGTGCCCCACCAGCAGATACGCTTGATGCCGTACTGCATTGGGACGCTGAGGCTCGCAGGGAAGCCCGCGCCCTTATTCCTGCCACTGTGGCTTGAGTTTGGTACCTGAAACGCCGATATTCGGATTATCATGATACACGAATACCTCCGTACGTTTGTTTCCTTCGCCTTTGTGCTGGGTGTGCTTGTTACGATTCACGAGCTTGGCCACTATCTTGCTGCCCGCTGGCGTGGGGTGCATGTGGAGGTATTTTCGCTTGGGTTTGGGCCAGCCTTGTTTCGCTGGTACGACAAAAGTGGCACGGAATGGCGTATCTGCCCTATTCCGTTAGGAGGGTTTGTACGCCCGCATGGGTTTGAAGACCCTGAGGATGCAACGCCTGAGCAAAAAGCAGCTTGGATTGCGGGGCGTACCTTCCACGATAAATCTGTTTTGTCTCGGGCTATCGTCATTTTGGCGGGGCCGGTCTTTAATTTCTTGCTCGCCATTGTGCTGTTTACAATTATTTTTGTAGCAAGCGGGCAGCCTAAAGTGCGTAACGATGTGGCGCAGGTGCTCCCCAATAGTGCCGCCGCTGTTGCTGGTGTGCAAAAAGGCGATGAGGTGCTCAAGGTTGGTGAGCATGCGTTTAAAAATGCTGAAGATGTTCAAGCAACAGTTATGGCTCAGCCGGGTGCCCAAACCACTCTGACCGTGCGTCGTAATGGGCAAGATGTTGTGCTGCCGCTTACCATTGGCAGTGTAACCGATTCGGGTAGTGCTGCACCGCATGGCCGCATTGGCGTGCTTTTCGCGACAGAGTTTGGCAAGCCTTTACCCTTACACAAGGCTTTTGTGGCCGGTGTAAAAGAAACTTGGAAAGTTTCTGTCCAGACCCTTCAGGGTGTGTGGCAAATCCTGACAGGGCAGCATACGGCCAAAGACCTAGGCGGGCCGCTTAAAATTGCCCAAATGTCGGGTAAAGTGGCGCAGTACGGTTTTACAAGTCTGCTGTCGTTCATGGCTTTGCTTTCTGTTAATCTGGGTCTAATAAACTTGTTCCCGGTGCCGCTTCTTGATGGTGGAAGACTTGTCTTTTATGCGATAGAGGCAGCAAGGGGGCGTCCGGTTTCTAAACGGGTGCAGGAAGTGAGTTTTCAGGCCGGGTTTGCTGTTCTGGCTGGTCTTTTTCTGTTTTCCACGTTTAATGACCTTTCCAGCTTTGGGTTGTTCAAATGGGTTGCGTCTTTAGTAAGCTAAGGTTCGGCTGGGTTGGAACGGAAGAACTTGCGTGACAACAGCTTTATCGGATACGTCCCATCGTGGGCGAAATACCATCAGGAGATGGACTCCTGATTATGGAACGACCCGGATGGAGGGTGGCAAATCTTGACGGGTAAGCGTTCAGCCCTTTTTGTGTCTGTTTGCATGGTTCCTTTCCTGTTTCAGGAAGGTCATGCCGTTGCCGCGACAGCAGCAGATTATTCTGGTCGGGCTCACCCGCCTTCAGCGGTGTCCGCTGTGCGGCATGGTGGGGCGCGGCTTACCAGCACAGAAATTGCCTCGGCCCACAGCAGTGGGCTACCGAAAGGTGGTGTTATTGAAGAGATTGAGGTCTCTGGTAATACCCGTATCGAAACCAATACCGTACTGTCTTACATGGTGGTGCGTGAAGGAGATGCCTTTGCGCAAGACGATCTCGACCGCTCTTTGAAGACACTTTACGCAACGGGTTTGTTTAAAGACGTTACCCTGCGCCGCGAAGGGAATATTCTCAAGGTGCGGTTGGTTGAAAACCCGATCGTGAACCGTATTGTATTTGAAGGAAACCACGCTGCTAAAGATGAAGACCTGCGTAAGGTTATCTCTTTGCGGCCACGTGCGGTTTTCTCGGCAGAAAGCACGGCAGATGACCGACAGAAAATTCTGGAAGTTTATGCCCAAAAAGCGCGTTATGCGGCGGTTGTAACGCCACAAATTGTTAAGCTGGCCCATAACCGCGTTGATGTGATTTTTCAGGTAACAGAAGGGCCGCAAACCCTTATCCGTAAAATTGCGTTTGTCGGGAATAAAGCCTTTGGCGAAAATAAGCTGGCAGGTGTTGTCTCTTCAAAAGAAACAGCATGGTTCCGCTTTTTCTCCTCGGCTGATGAATACAACCCAGACCGTCTGAAATACGATGCGGAACTGCTCCGGCATTTTTACCTGAATAACGGCTATGTTGATTTTCAGGTGAAAAATGCCACAGGCGAATTGTCTCCCGACCGTAAGTCTTTTTACGTAACCTTTACGGTAGATGAAGGTCCACGTTACCGTTTAGGTAAGGTTGATATTCGCTCAAGCCTGCGCCATGTTCCGGCTAAGTCTTTGCGTAAGTATGTCGAGCTGTTTGCCCACCAGTGGTACGATGGTAAGGCGGTGCAAGACAACGCAACGGATATGGAAGAGATCCTGCAAGGGCAGGGGCATCCGTTTGCTATGGTACGGCCAGAAATTGCCCGTAACCCTGAAAAAGGCGTGGTTAACCTACTGTTTGACGTAAGCGAAGGCCCACGTCGTTACATTGAACGTATTGATGTAAACGGAAACACCGTAACGCAGGATAACGTCATACGCCGTCAGCTTCCGTTTGCCGAGAGCGACCCCTATACGCCAAGCTACAAAAAATATGCCAAGGCAGCCCTGCAAGATCTTGGGTTCTTTAAAACTGTTTCTATTGATGAAACGCCCGGTTCTGCACAGGATCGGACAAACGTGGCTGTTAACGTTGTTGAAAAGCCGACCGGTGAGTTCTCGCTGGGTGGTGGTTACTCAACAGACGTAGGCGTTATTGGTAATATTGGCTTAAAGCAGCATAACTTGCTTGGTACCGGGGTAGATGCTGGTTTGTCTGGCACAATGTCTATGTGGCAGAAACAGGCAGATTTCTCAGTGACTGACCCCGCGTTTCTGGGACGAAATATGGTTGTAGGTCTCGATCTGTTCGGGATTGAGAACAAGTATATGACGTATCAGAACTATTCTGAAAGTCGGTACGGTCTTACCCTGCGTATGGGGTACTCCTATAACCGTTACCTCTCCCAGTCTTGGAACTATACCTTGACCCGCCGTAATGTGGGCAGCGTGTGGGATGAATCTTCATGGTATGTTATTGATCAGAAAGGGCATTCTACCCTTTCCCAGATCGGTACAACTCTGATGTATGATCGCCGTGATAACCACATGAACCCGCATAGCGGCTATATGGTGTCTCTCGGTGGAGACTTCGCCGGTCTTGGCGGGAATGAAAAATACGTCCGTGGCAAGGCCAACGTTGCATATTACATTCCGCTCGATAACCTGATGAATAACCATGACTGGACTGTGGCTTTCCGTGGTGGCGTTGGCTACATGGCAGACTGGGGCGGTGGTCGACACGATATTATCGATAACTTCTATCTGGGTGGTAACAACCTACGCGGCTTCCTTGATGGTGGTGCAGGCCCCCGAAGCGTTGGTTCAAATCCTGGCCATTCAGCAGAAGATCTTATCGGTGGTCGCTTTATGTATACGGCGTCTGCTCAGGTTAATTTCCCCATTCCAATGTTGTCTGACATGGGTGTGAAAGGGCGCGCGTTCGTAGATTCAGGGAGCCTTGCCGGGCTGCGTGTACGCCGCCGCCTGACCAACCCTGTGACAGACCAACCCGATTATACCCCAGTAAGTGGTGACACCTTGCACCCACGTGTAAGTGCGGGTGCAGGCTTCTCGTGGCAGAGCCCGTTTGGGCTGTTGAATATTGACCTTGGTGTGCCTGTTATGCGCAGCCATAATGACCGTACACAGCTTCTTCGCTTTGGCTTCGGCCAGCAATTCTGAGGTAAGAATGCCCTATTCATACAGAAAGGCCCTTCTCGGAGCGGCTCTCCTGTCTTTTTCTGTTGTCGTAACACCTTCTGCGCAGGCGCAAAATTCTGGCGGTGGCTGGTTCGTACCGAAAGCCTCTCAGCCAGCGCCAGCACCTGCGGCACACCCTCAGCATCGTGCAGCCGCGACAGCGCCGGTTGGGGTGCCTGGCCCGGCCACGGATAGCGAAGAAGCAGAGCAGGGCTCACCTGTTCTGCCACTGCCGCCTATTCCTAACGCACCTGAGCTGCCTAAAAGTGTTGCCCCACCACAGGCTATTATTGGGGTGATCAGCGTTTCTGGCGTTATGCGCCAGTCTTCTGCTGCAGCGCAGGTTGAGCGCATTCTTGGTGCTCGGCGTGATGAACTGGCACAAGACCTGCAAAAAGAGCAGGCTGGTTGGCGTGATGAGCAGCAGAAATTGCAGGCTCAGGCTAAGTCTATGACCTCTGACCAGATCCAGTCCCGTGAGCGTAACCTGCAAAGCCGTGTTATGAAGGCTCAGCAGACGTTTAGAAACCGCAACCGTATTATTCAGGAAGCGGCTCAGGTTTCTCTGGGGCAGATTGAGCGTGAGTTGGTGCAGGTTATCCAGAAAGTGGCCAGTGCACATGGTATGAACCTTGTGCTGCATAGCGAGCAAGTTGCTTTGCATGTTGATGGGCAAGATATTACGAATGAAGTGGCAAAGCAGCTAAATACGATCCTGCCTGCCGTTTTCATTCCTGAAGCGAATGTTGACCCAGAAGAGCTGGCAAAATCTGGTAAAATGCCGACAACGGCAGATGCTGACCAACAGCAACTACCCGCTACTGGCCCGGCACCAGCGGTGACACCTGCTGCTAGCCCGAAAAAATAAGCATGGCAGCGCCCCAGCCTTCTCCTTCGGGCCCAGCGAATGCACGTTTTTTTGTGCGCTCTGGGCCGTTTGATGCACAAACACTTGCGCAAGCAGCAGGGGCGACGCTCCAGCTGCCCAAGCAGGGACAGTTGGATGGGGCAAGCTTTAGCGGTATTGCGCCGCTACAAAGCGCAGGCCCGCGTGATGTCAGTTTTCTAGACAACCGACGTTACGCGCCCTTGCTTGAGCAAACGCAGGCAGGTCTGGTTATTGTTGCATCTGCTTTTGCAGAAAAAGTGCCAGCACACTGTGCGGCACTTGTTTCATCTTCGCCATATTTGGCGTGGTCGCGGGTTGCGCGGCTTTTCCACCCCTTACAACCTGCTAAGCCGGGTATTCATCCCTCAGCTTGCGTTGACCCGACAGCTGAGATTGATCCGTCGTGCGAAATCGGGCCGTTTGCCGTTATTGGTGCAGGGGCAGAGATAGGTGCGCGCAGCATTATTGGCGCTCATACTGTTGTCGGTCAGGGTGTACAAATTGCAGCAGACTGCCGCATTGGTAACCATGTAACGCTTTCTCATGCTGTATTGGGTGAGCGGGTTATTTTGTTACCGGGGGCGCGTATTGGGCAAGACGGCTTTGGTTTTGCTGTCGGGCCAGATGGCTTTGAAAGCGTGCCACAGCTTGGCCGGGTTGTTATCGAGCACGATGTAGAAATTGGAGCCAATACAACTATCGATCGCGGTTCGGTGAACGATACGGTTATTGGGGCAGGCTCTCGTCTCGATAATTTGGTGCAGATTGGGCATAATGCCCGGTTGGGGCGTTGCTGTATTGTGGTGTCCCAGGCGGGTATTTCTGGCTCTACCGTGCTGGAAGACTTTGTGACTGTTGCGGCGCAAGCGGGTTTAATTGGCCATATTCGTATAGGGGCAAAAGCCCGCATTGGTGCGCAGTGTGGTGTAATGTCTGACGTTGAAAGCGGCGCAGATGTTATAGGCAGCCCAGCTATGCCTTTCCGTGAATTTTTCCGCAATGTTGCAGTATTGCGTAAATTGGCTAAAAAAGCATCCGGATCTGCGCAAGGCAGTTCGGATAAAGCGTAAACAAACGCCAGATTTTTCTGGCCGAGAAGGGTGGTCTAGGGGACGTGGAGACGAAACAAGAGTCGCAGCAGAGCGTGCAGACAATCGACAAAATTGATGTCAACCGCATTATGCAAGCGATTCCGCACAGATATCCTTTTCTTCTTATCGACAGAATGGTGGATATTGTTCTGGGAGAAGAGGCGACTGGCATTAAGAATGTTTCGGTTAATGAGCCGTTCTTTCAAGGCCACTTTCCAGAGCGCCCAGTTATGCCAGGTGTGCTGCTTATTGAAGCTATGGCACAGACCGCTGCAACCCTTGTGGTCTTGACGCTGGGTGAAGCTTTTGAAGGTAAGCTGGTTTATTTTATGACGATTGATGGCGCTAAGTTCCGCCGCCCGGTAGAGCCAGGTGACCAAGTGCGTATTCATGTCAAAAAAGAACGCCACCGTGCCAATGTTTGGAAATTCCGTGGGGAAGCCAAGGTAGACGGCCAAACTGTGGCTGAAGCTTCTTTTAGTGCCATGATTATGGGCTAAAAGTGGGAGATTTTTCCGCTTCTGTTAGACATATTACAATAGGTTGCCCAGAAAGCGCCTGTTTTCTGCGCAACTTTGTTTTGCATTTTTCTGGTACATGTCGAACTATGCAAAACAGGCATAAGAGGAGTTGAGATGGTGCATGCCGTACAGGAAAACAGGGCAACCGTCATTCACCCCACTGCCATTGTTGCGCCAGAGGCCCAAATTGGCAGGGGCGTTTCTATAGGGCCATGGTGCACGGTTGGCCCGCACGTAGTCATTGAAGACAACGCAGAGCTTATTTCTCACGTAGTGGTTGATGGGCATACCCGCTTAGGTGCGGGGTCTCGTTATTTTCCGTTTTGCACCATTGGTATGGCCCCGCAGGACTTAAAATATAAAGGCGAGCCAACTCGGTGCGAGGTGGGCGCTCGGACTGTTGTGCGCGAGCATGTGACCATTCACCGTGGTACAGCGTCAGGCAGTGGTCTTACCCATGTGGGTGATGATGTGCTCATTATGGCTAATGCCCATGTAGCACACGACTGTTGGTTGGGTAATCGCGTTATTATTGTCAATAACGTGGTTATGGGGGGCCATGTGGTCATTGATGATGATGCGCGCATTATGGGGTCTGCGGCTATTCATCAGTTTGTGCGTATTGGGCATGCAGCACTTGTGGGGGGCGTTGCCGGGGTAGAGGCAGACGTTATCCCCTACGGCAGTGTGCTGGGTAACCGTGCGCGCCTGGTTAGCCTACACTGGATCTGGCTGCGGCGTAACGGTGTACAATCTGCTGAGATCCACCGTATGCGTAAGGCGTATTTTACACTTTACCCGAAAGTGGACGAAGAGGGCACGTTTGCAACACGGCTTGAAGCAGTGCGGCGTGACTTTGGGGCAGACCCACGCATTAAAGAAATTCTGGCCTTTATTGATGCCCCAAGCCGGCGTGGTTTAGTGCGTATTGCACGGGGTGACTATAGTACGGCAGAAACCGAAGGCGCGTGAGCTGGGCTGTGGGTGGGGTTGGTATTCTGGCAGGAGGTGGCCCGTTACCAGCTCAGGTAGCAGAGGCCGCCCGTGCGCAAGGGCGCTCTGTTTTTATTATTGGTTTTGATGGCTTTGCAGAGCCTGAGCAACTTGCCCCATGGCCGCATGAAATGGTGCGGTTGGGGGCTGCTGGGCGCATGCTCTCTCTTTTGCATACCCATAAATGTTCCGATCTGGTGTTGATTGGGCCTATTCGCCGCCCGTCTTTACGGAGCCTTTGCCCAGATACGGAAGGGGCGCGTATTCTTGCGCGCCTAGGGCGTGCTTTGTTTGCGGGAGATGATGGGCTTTTGGCCGCCCTTGTGCGTATTTTGGGCGAGGAAGGTTTTACAGTACGTGGCGCGCACGAGTTTTTATCGGCTGCTGTAGCGCAACCCGGTATATTGGGCTGCGTCGCACCAGATAGCCTTGCACGGCAGGATATTCAACGCGGTATAGAGGTGGTGCAGGCACTCGGCTGCTTGGATATAGGGCAGGGGTGTGTCGTGCAAAATGGCCTTGTATTGGCGGTAGAAGCCATGGAAGGAACAGACCGAATGCTTGCACGCGCTGGCGAGTGCCACCAGCCCGGCGCTGGGGGGGTTCTGGTGAAGCTTTTAAAGCCAGGGCAAGACAAACGGGCAGATATGCCAACCATCGGCCCCTCAACCTTACGCAACGCCAGCAAGGCAGGTTTGCGAGGGGTAGCGTTTGAAGCTGCTAACACCCTTATGACAGACCGAGACGGCTGTATTGCCGAGGCTGATAAAGCTGGACTGTTTTTAATAGCGATCGACCCAACACATTTTGCTGTGTGAGCGGTTGGTCTGGCTTTTGGCTGCGTTTGCGCTACGCATGTTTCTCCTGACCGCAGGGGCGCAGGTGTGTGCCGTAATGCGTGGCCTTTGGGCTGGGTGGGCGCCAAATTTTCTACGTGGGCGCGCAAACGTTTTGTGAACGCCTACTTTGCGTTTGAAAATGATCTGCGTGCAAAAGAGAGCTGAGAAGAAAGGGTATCAAAATGCCAAGCTACCTTCATACTATGGTGCGTGTACGTAACCTTGAGCAAAGTCTCACCTTTTACCGGCTGCTGGGTATGCATGAACTGCGCCGTAGAGACGTGCCAGAAGGGCGTTATACGCTGGTTTTTATAGGTTTTGGCGATAATGCCCAAGGGCAGGCAGAAATTGAACTGACCTATAACTGGGGGCAGGATAACGGATATGATGTGGGCACGGGCTTTGGCCATTTTGCCATAGGGGTGCCTGATGTCGCTGCCCTTGTTGAGCGTGTGCGTGAGGGGGGAGGCAAGGTAACGCGAGAGGCTGGGCCGGTAAAATTTGGCACAACGGTTATTGCTTTTGTTGAAGACCCCGATGGTTATAAAATAGAACTGATAGAGCGGGCAGAATAACCACTGCCTGTGCACTATTGCTTACAAAAGCCGCCAGTATAGTCTGGCGGCTTTTTTTATGATGCTTTTTAGGATGAGCGTTGTTTAAGCCGCGCTAATAGCCGGTCAAAAGAGGCATTTACGGTTGTGGCAGCTTTTTGCACCGTGGGGTCTGTGCTGGTTTCTAGCTGCTCAATAGCCAACATGGCGGGGGAAATAATGCCTTTAATATCGTGGCGGAGTTTGGGGTCTGGCTCAGCCCCGCTGAGTGCCGCAGATGTGATGGGAGCGGGAGCCTGAACCGGAGGCGTGGCTGTGTGCGACTCCTGCATTTGTGGGGGCGTTTTTGTGTGTAAAAAATACCCAATGCCAGCGCCAATAAGGGCGGCCAAAACAACGGGCAGTATCCCTGCAGGAAAAGAAAGGCCCAGCACCCCAGAAACCAGTGCACCAAGAACTGGCAGGCAGAAAAGAGAGGCCAAAATGGCGGAGTAAGAAGCTGTATGGCGCATAGAAAACACTCTTTTTAAGAATTAAGCGATAAAAGCAGTGCCAAGACTCTGCCCTTATGATTGACGGGTGCAAGTCTGAACAGTATAAGCCGCCCCTGATCTGGGTAGGTGGTTTAGTGCTGCCTGCATGTCCTCTATAGTAAAAAGGGAGTGCTGTAATGAAGCGCACTTATCAACCGTCCCGGCTGGTTCGCAAACGTCGTCATGGTTTCCGTGCACGTATGGCAACTGTTGGTGGCCGTCGTATTATTGCTAACCGTCGTTCTAAAGGCCGTAAGCGTCTTTCTGCTTAAGTCTTTACCGGTTATCCGGTATCATGCACCGGAATAAAGGCCCAGAAGGGGCGGGGGCGCCGTTAGAACGTTCCCAGCGCCTGAAAACACGCAAAGAGTTTCTCTTTCTGGCTGCGCGGGGGCGTAAAGCACCTGTGCGGGGTCTTGTTCTACAAGTTTTCCGGCGCAAAGATTCGGAAGCCGCACGAGTAGGCTTTACGGTTACCAAAAAGGTCGGGAACGCCGTAGTACGCAACAGGGCTCGCCGCCGGTTGCGTGAAGTGGTAAGAGTGGTAGAAGCCGAAATGCCGCTCAATGGTCTTGACCTTGTTTTGATAGGTCGTGCTGCTACGGGTGAACGTCTTTTTACGGACCTGGTGGCGGATTTTCGCAAGGCGTTAACTCAGTGCCTTGCCGAAGCCGACAGGAAAACACACACAGCCCAAAAATAACATAAATCCAGATTGGATTATGGTGGGGGTCTGTTTTCTCGGCTTGCATTTCTTCTCATCCTGCGCTGCAACCAGAGTGCCGTTAAGACTCCGTGCTTTACGGTGGTGTTAATCTTTAGGTTTCGTGCAAGGGGGCCAGCTGGCCAGCAATGGATACAAGACGTCTTATACTGGCAACGCTGCTGTCAGCCGCGGTTCTTATCGGGTTTGACTATTTCTTTCCGCAGGCACCTAAAGCGCCTGTTGCGTCAGCCCCTCAGCAAAATATTTCGGCCCCTGCCGCCCAAGGCACAGGGGCGCAAGGGCAGGCTGCTCAGCCTGCAACGGCTGCACAAAGCGTAGAGGCCTCTGGCCAGCCAGATGGCCCAGAGACACGTGTGGTAATTGATGCCCCCGCCGTACAAGGGAGCCTGAGCCTGCGCGGTGCCCGTCTGGATGACCTGGTACTGAAAAACTACCGTGAAACAACAGACGCCAACAGCCCAGATGTGCGGGTGCTTAGCCACGCCAACCAGCCCAAGCCGGACTATATTGATTTTGGCTGGCGCGCGCCGGCAGATGTTGCCGTGCATTTGCCTGATGCCACAACGCTCTGGAAAGCAGATGCCACCCGTTTAGATGCAACCCACCCCGTAACCCTAAGCTGGGATAACGGGCAGGGTCTGACCTTTGAAATTGCATTGAACATTGACCAGAACTTTATGTTCACGGTTACGCAGAGCGTGCATAACCAGACCGGCCAAGCTGTAGCGCTTTACCCGTACTACCGTGTAAACCGTGGCTATACGCCCGAAACTAACGGCGGCATGCTGGTGCATGAAGGCCCCATTTCCGTTATTGATGGCCGCCTGAACGAAGGGTCTTACAAGTCTGTTAAGGCTGATGGTGTACCCCCCAACAATGTTGCATGGAGCCACCAAGGTGTAGGTGGTTGGGCTGGTATTACAGATAAATACTGGCTTATGGCTGTGCTGCCAGACCAAACTGAGCAAGTTGTGGGCACCTATGGCTACCAGCCGCAAAACGGCATGTACCAGGTAGGCTTTACTGCCACAGCCCCTGTGCAGGTTGCCGCAGGCCAAAGTGCGAGTGTGCAGGCCCATGTATTTGCTGGTGCCAAAGAAGTACGCCTGCTTGACCAGTACGAGAAGGCGCTGCATGTGCCTATGTTCTGGAAAGCGGTAGACTTTGGGTGGCTCTCATTCCTGACCCGTCCGGTGTTTTTTGTGCTGGACTGGCTGTATTCCATGATGGGTAATTTTGGTCTGGCCCTGCTGACCTTTACCGTGATTGTGAAGCTGGCCTTTCTGCCGCTTACCATTAAGCAAATGCGTATGACATGGAAAACCAGCCGTCTGAAGCCAAAGGTTGACCAGCTACGCGCCCGCTACAAAGACGACCCGATGGTGATGCAGCAGAAAATGATGCAGCTTTACCGTGAGGAAGGGGTGAACCTGTTTGGTGGCTTCCTGCCGCTGTTTATTCAGGCCCCTGTGTTCTGGTGCTTGTATAAAGACCTGTATGTTACCATTGAAATGCGGCATGCGCCGTTCTTTGGGTGGATTAAAGACCTCTCTGCGCCAGACCCGACCAACATTTTCAACCTGTTTGGTCTTATCCCGTTTGATCCGTCACAGCTTTTGGCTTTGCTGTCTCTTGGGGCTTGGCCAATCATTTATGGTGGCACCATGTTCCTGATGCAGCGCATCAGCTCTAGCGCTACCAGCATGGACCCCGCGCAGCAGAAGGTTATGAGCTTTATCCCGCTGCTCTTTACCTTCTTTATGGCGCATCAGCCTGTTGGTCTGGTTATTTACTATAGCTGGAGCAATATTCTGACCGCCTTGCAGCAGGTTATTATTATGGGCCGCTTTAAATCAGCTGATAAAAAAGCGGTGGTGAGCAAAAACTAATGCCAGATGCCGTACACTCTTTTAGAGAGCTGAAAGACGAGAGCCAGATTACCGCCGCCCTTGAGGAAGGGCGGCTGCTTTTTGCCGGGTCTTGCGAATTTATTTTTGGGGCGCAAAAGCTGGGGCAACTGCCCCCGCAAACTTTGCCAGAAATTGCGTTTGCAGGGCGTTCTAATGTGGGTAAATCGAGCCTGATTAACGCGCTTACGGGGCGTAAGGCCTTGGCGCGCGCGTCGTCAGAGCCGGGGCGCACCAAACAGCTTAATTTCTTTAATCTGGCAGACCGGCTTATGCTGGTTGATATGCCGGGTTATGGGTACGCCAAGGCTGCCAAGTCTGTTAAGGAAGACTGGCAGGAAATGATGTTTGACTACTTGCGTGGCCGCCCAGAGCTTAAACGTGTGTTGTTGCTGCTTGATGCCCGTATTGAGCTCAAGCAGACAGACATAGACGTGATGAAGCTGTTAGACCGGGCGGCAGTGAGTTTTCAGATTGTGCTTACCAAGTGTGATGCGGTTAAGCCGCAGGCCATGGCGCGTAAGCAGGAGGCCATGCAGGCTATTGCCGCCAAGCACCCCGCTGCCTGCCCCTTTTTGTCTCTGACCAGCAGTGAGGCTGGGGAAGGGATAGAGGCACTGCGTGCCGAGCTTGCGGGCTTTGCCCTTCCGACTTCCTGAACGCCTTTTGTGGGCAGATTTTAGCAGCAGGATCTTTCGCGTATGACCCTTGCCAAATACCCTCCTATGGAGCCACACCACGAGGCCGCCATTCTGGCCGGTGCCCTACCGTACCTGCGCCGCTACGCCGGAGACACCATTGTGGTGAAATATGGCGGACACGCCATGGGCGACCCAGAACTGGCCCACACCTTTGGCCGCGATATTGCGTTACTGAAACTGGTAGGGGTTAACCCAGTTGTCGTGCATGGCGGTGGCCCACAGATTAACGCCATGCTCAAGCGGCTTGATATCCGCTCCAATTTTGTTGATGGCCTGCGCGTAACAGATGCCAATATGGTTGATGTTATTGAAATGGTGCTGGCTGGTTCCGTCAATAAAGAGGTGGCGGAGCTTATTAGCCAAGCAGGGGCTCTGGCTGTTGGCATTTCTGGCAAAGACGGCAAGCTCATAACTGCGCGTAAGCTGCAACGCACCGTGCGCGATACAGATAGCCAGATTGAGCGCGTGCTTGACCTAGGCTTTGTAGGTGAGCCGGTAAAGGTTGACCCCCGTGTTATTTATGCCCTGTCTGGCTCTGGCCTTATTCCGGTTATTGCCCCGGTTGGCTTAGGTGAAGATGGCGCAACCTATAACATCAACGCCGACACAGCGGCTGGTGCCGTTGCTGGTGCCGTGCATGCCACGCGCTTGCTCATGCTAACTGACGTACCCGGCGTGCTGGATGCTGAGGGCAACCTCATTCCCGAACTCACTGCCGAGCAGGCCCGTAAAGCCATTGCAGATGGCGTTATTACGGGTGGTATGATTCCAAAGGTTGAAACCTGCATTGAGGCTGTGCAGGCAGGGGCTAAAGCCGCTGTTATTATTAACGGCCGCATACCCCATGCCTGTTTGCTTGAGCTGTTTACGGCCTCTGGCTCTGGCACGCTTATTAGGGCTGAATAAGCGCCTGCCGCTGCTCTAGGCCCTTTGGGTGCTTAGAGCGGGCAAGGCTGGGGTTAGAACCATGCGCAATCAGCCATGGTGCTGTGCCTTTTGCACAGGCATGCGTTGACAGGAGCACTCCCTGTCCGCATGGTTTGCAGCCTTCTTTTTTCGTACCGGGGGTGTTGTGCCCCGGTAAATATTCATTTTGTCTGACGGTGTTCTATGACTGAAGAAACTCTCCGCGCGCATATTGAAACTTTGTGGGAAGCACGTGACCGTGTTTCTTCCGCCACCGTTGGTGAAGACCGCAAAGCCATTGAAACAGTGCTTGAAGCACTTGATTCTGGCCGTTTGCGCGTTGCAGCTCCCAGCGAAAACGGTTGGGTTGTGCATGAATGGCTGAAAAAAGCTGTTCTGCTGTCTTTCCGCCTGAACGATAGCGTTGTTGTGCCGGGTGCCGCTGCTGGTGGCCCAGCTTACGACAAAGTGCCCGTTAAATTTCAGGGTTGGGATCAGGCCCGGTTTGAAAAAGCTGGCTTCCGTGTGGTGCCGGGGGCAGTGGTTCGTTACTCCGCCCATATTGCGCCGGGTGCAGTGCTTATGCCGAGCTTTGTAAATGTTGGTGCCCATGTTGGCAGCGGCACCATGGTAGACACATGGGCTACAGTAGGCAGTTGTGCACAAATTGGCAGCAACTGCCATATTAGCGGTGGCGCTGGTATTGGTGGCGTGCTTGAGCCATTGCAGGCAGCCCCTGTTATTATTGAAGACAACTGCTTTATTGGCGCCCGTTCTGAAGTGGCAGAAGGCGTTATTGTTGAGCGGGGTTCTGTGCTGTCTATGGGTGTGTTCTTGGGCGCGTCAACCAAGATTATTGACCGCGCAACCGGCGAAATCTTTATGGGCCGCGTACCAGCTTACTCTGTTGTGGTGCCGGGTACGCTGCCATCTTCTAACCCCGTTGGGCCAGATGGCAAACCTAACCCACAGCTTGCGTGTGCAGTTATCGTGAAACGTGTTGACGAGCGTACTCGCTCCAAAACGTCTATTAACGACCTGCTGCGCGATTAATTGTTAGGGCATAAGACAAAAGTATGAGCGGATCTTCTTCTGGCCTTTCCTCCATCGAGAGCATGGGTGAAGGGCAGGGTTTACCTGTAGCAACAAACCCAGTGGCACTTGCTCAGGCTTTGATCCGCCAGCCTTCTGTCTGCCCAGACCCCGGCCCGGCACAGCACTTACTTGGTGCCGTGCTGGAGCAGTTGGGCTTTACTGTGTGGCACCTACCCTATGGGGAAGGGGCCGAGCGTACCCCTAATTTTTTTGCACGGCGCGGGCATACAGGCCCCCACATTTGTTTTGCTGGGCATACAGATGTTGTGCCCCCCGGTAACGAGGCGCTCTGGGCGCACCCGCCGTTTGCGGCGCATATAACCGAGGGTGTGCTATACGGGCGCGGTGCTTGCGACATGAAAGGCGGCATTGCTGCTTTTGTAGCTGCTGTTGCGCGCCTTATTGCACAAACAGAGCTGCTTGCTGGCTCTATCAGCTTTCTTATTACGGGTGATGAAGAAGGCCCGGCCACCTACGGCACCCAAAAAGTGTTGGAATGGATGGCCCAAGAAGGCCAGATACCTGATTATTGCGTAGTGGGTGAGCCCACCAACCCTGCCGCAATGGGGGATATGGTTAAAATTGGCCGCCGTGGCAGCCTGAATGCCCATATTGTGGTTGAGGGCGTACAAGGCCATGTTGCCTACCCCCATAGGGCAGATAACCCGGTACACCGTTTATTAAACATTCTTGCAGCCCTACAGGCTCAGCCGCTTGATAACGGGTCTGACTATTTTGAGCCCTCAAGCCTACAGGTTACCAGTGTTGATGTTGGGAATGGGGCTACCAATGTTATACCGGCAAGCGCACAGGCGCGCCTTAATATCCGGTTTAACGACCTGCACACAGGGGCGGCCCTGAGTGGTTGGGTGCAAACTATATGCAGCCAGCATGCGCCCAAAGCTAAGGTTGATATTAAAATTAGCGGCGAATCTTTTTTGACCGCACCGGGGCCAGAAACAACGGCACTCGTGCAGGCCATTGAGAAAATTACCGGCCGGAACCCCAAGCTCGATACCGGGGGCGGTACGTCAGATGCGCGCTTTATTGCCAATTACTGCCCGGTTTCAGAATTTGGGTTGGTAGGGGCCAGTATTCACAAGGTTGATGAGCATACTGATGTGGCCGACCTTGAAACCCTGACACAGATTTATCAGACCTTTCTGGAAGGGGTTCTGGCGTAATGTCTCGTTTTTCAACGCAGTCTAGTAATGGCCGTAAAATTTTTCAGGGTATGTTGCTGCTCGCTAGTGGGCGGCGCGAAGGCATACAGAATTTTTCTGGCACGCCAGACTCATTTGGTGCGGCTTTAGCACCCCAATTGGCCTTTTTGCTGGTTGGGGCTTTTCAGCTTTTCTTTGTGCCAGATAAAATTATGGGCGCTACCAAGGTGGTGCTCTCATTATGCACCATTTTGCTGCCTGCTGTTGTCACGCATTTTTTTGCTAAACGGTGGGGCAGAGGGGCTTTGTGGTTGCGCTATATTACCGCAGCAACATGGAGCAACTGGATTGTACTGCTGGTTACACTCGTGGCTACATTGCTGGCGGCTATCTTGTTTCCGCCACTGTTGGAGCAAACTGGCTTTATTAAAGCCCTTGTGGTTGTGGCCGCCGTGTATGAGCTGTGGTTGCAGTGGTTTGTGGCCCGTGCAGGGCTGGGGCTTAGTGGCCTGCGTGCGGCTGTGCTGTATGCGGCTGTGTTACTGGCAACCTTTGCGCTTTACGCCGTGGCGGCCCTGTTGCCCCCCCATTACATGGTACTCAATGACCTGTTGCAGCCCGCCATTAGCATGAAGGCGGGCTAAGCCGCCGTTTTAAAATTTGGGGGAAGAGGCTGGTAGGTTGTTTGTGACGGTATGGACAGCCTTGTAGTCTCAATGCCCGATGTATCAGCGGAAAAAGAGAGCGCTTGCAGGTATAAAAAGCAGGCCGAGGTTAGCCTAGGCTGTTTTTATAAGAGCCCCTAAAGCACCATTTACAAAAAGACGTTAAAAGTGGGTGTCCCGTTTTTGCCAACACGGCATGGCTCACCATGCTTTTTAAAGACGGGCTTTAAGTGCGTTCTGTCTTGTCTAAATCTCAAAGGCCCGACGGGGGCATGCGTAAGCGGTTATTTAAAGGGTTAAGAGCGTGTTTGCGGGCTTTTACCACAGCGGTATCGAGTGCTGAGAGAAAAGAGGAGCGGTCGTTTTTGCTATAGCTGCGTCCCCCTTGTGTAATAACCCCGGTAGAGCGCAGGTCGTCCATTAGGTTACGCACAGCCAGAGCCATACCAATGGCGTTTTCATCTAAAATACGGCCTTTGGCATCAAGCACACAGGCTCCTTTGGCAACGCACCGGGCAGCGAGCGGAATGTCTGAGGAAATAACAATGTCATGCGCGTGCACGTGCTCGGCAATCCAGTTATCTGCCTCATCCATACCTTCAGACACCACAACACGCTCTATGAGGGCAGAGGCGGGTACACCTAAAAGTTGGTTGGCCACCACAAAGGTGTGTACCCTGTAGCGGTGAGCTACGCGGTAGGTTTCATCGCGCACGGGGCAGGCATCTGCATCTATAAAAATGCGTACGGCGGGTTTTGTCGGGTGGTCAGGCAAAGGGGTCTGGCTCGTAACCAACGCCGGTTAAGTACAGGCCGTCAGGCGGGGCGGTGGGGCCACCTGCACAGCGCGAGCGTGCGGCTAAGGCTTGGGCAATACGCTCAGGCTTCCAACGTTTTTGGCCTACAAGGCTGAGTGTGCCTACCATGTTACGCACTTGATGGTGTAAAAACGAGCGGGCCTGCGCAATAATCCAGACTTCATCATCGTGGCGTTCAATACGCAGGGTATCTAGGCTGCGTATGGGGCTATGGGCTTGGCAGGCCACAGCTCGGAAAGATGTAAAGTCGTGCGTGCCAATAAGGTGGTTGGCCCCTTCTTGCATAAGTGCCAGGTCAAGCGGGCCGCGTATATGCCACACGTGGGTAGCGGCAAGGGCCGGGCGCGATTGGCGGTTGAGAATGCGGTAGCGGTAAGAGCGCCATGTGGCAGAAAAACGAGCACTCCAGTCTTGGGCTACGGGGGCCGCATCAAGCACCACAACGGCGTGGGGTTTAAGGTAGTAGCTCAGGCCATCGCGCACGCGGTGGGGGAGGAGCGCCATATCTGCGGGAAAGTCGAGATGGGCTACTTGGCCGGTGGCATGTACGCCAGAATCTGTGCGCCCTGCGGTAATACTGCTAACAGGCCGCCCGTTGGCCATTTGGGTTGCTGCTTGCTCTAGCAGCCCTTGCACAGATGTTCCTTCACGCTGGCGTTGCCAGCCAACAAGGCCGGTACCATCATATTCCAGCTTTACGGCCCAACGTTGGTAGGCTGTAGGCTCTGCCATGGTGGTGGCTGTGTGCTCTAGCAGTTCTGCTGTGGCAGTGGGTACAGCAGGTGTGTGTGTGTCCGAAAGGGTCATTCTACCGGTAAGCTATGCAGGAGCGTGCCTTTATCCAACGCAAAGCCACGCAAAAAGGCATCGGCTTCCATCATGCCGCGTCCGGGTTTTTGCAGTTGCAGTAGGCGCAGGGTACCGGTGCCGCAGGCAATGGTTAGGGTGCCATCTAAAACTGTGCCGGGGGGGGCGTTATGCTGCTGCGTTGGGTTGGGCTGGGCATTGCCAATTTTAAGCACTGTCCCATCGGCCAGTTGCGTAAAGGTGCCGGGCCACGGGGTAAGAGCACGAATGCGGCGGTCTATGGCTTCTGCACTATCGTGCCAGTTAATGCGGCCATCTTCTTTGGTTAGGCGGGGGGCGTAGGTCACGCCTGCTTCGGGCTGGGGTACGGCGGCATGCGGGCCAGCTAGTGCCTGTACGGCCAAAGTGCCCCCCAATGCGCTTAAGGCATCGTGCAGGGTTGTAGCGGTTGTGTGGGCGGTAATGGGTACACTTTCACGCAGCAGCATGGGGCCAGTGTCCAGCCCGGCTTCCATTTGCATAATGGTAACGCCGCTTTGGGTATCACCTGCTAAAATAGAGCTTTGAATGGGAGATGCCCCACGCCAGCGCGGTAGAAGGCTTGCATGAATGTTCAGGCAGCCAAGGCGTGGGGTATCAAGCATAACTTGTGGCAAAATAAGCCCATAGGCAGCCACAACGGCGGCATCTGCCTGCAAGGCCGCAAAAGCCTCCCACTCCTGTGTGTTTTTGCGCAAAGAAACCGGGCAGCGTACCTCAATACCCAATTGCTCTGCCGCGTGCTGCACGGGGGAAGCCCTTAGTGCCTTGCCCCGCCCGGCAGGCCGTGGGGGTTGGGAGTAAACCGCTACAATGTCGTGGCCAGCAGTGTGCAGTGCTTGCAAGGCGGGTACGGCAAAGTCTGGCGTGCCCATAAAAACAAGGCGCATGGTTTTGGGCCTTTTCGGCTTTATTTGCGTTTGAGCTTCTGTTCTTTGGCCAAACGGCGCAAAAGCATGTTGCGGCGCAAGGTAGACAGGTGGTCTGCAAACAAAACACCTTCAAGATGGTCTATTTCATGCTGGATACAGGTTGCCAGCAGGCCATCAACATCACGCTCCAGCACATCACCATTAACAGACTGCCACTGTACGCGCACCTGCTCGGGGCGGGTTACCTCGGCGTACTGGTTAGGCAGAGACAGGCAGCCCTCTTCACGCGCGGCCAGTGTTTCGGCCTCGGCAATGACCTTGGGGTTGATCATGATCATAGGCTCACGTGCTTCTGGCTCGCCTAGGTCAACAATAACAAAGCGTAGGCCAATGCCCACTTGGGGGGCGGCCAGCCCAATGCCCGGTGCCTCATACATGGCGGCAAACATGCTGGGCAGAACACGGCGAATTTCGTCCATATCTTCTGGGCGCACGTCACGCGCTTTGGCACGCAACACCGGGTGGGGCGCAACAAGAATGGGCATGGGTACGGCATCGGCCGCAGCAGCGGCTATGGCTGCATCTGTCTGGGCTGCGTTTGTCATACTGCACGATGTAGCGTTACCCGCCCCGAGATGCCAGAGGGAACATGCATAAGGTGTGCCAAAGAGCGTGTGAAATATGTCGCACTTTTGGGCAGACTGTGCCGGTGCGCCATGCGTTAAAGGGGTGTCCGGCTTGCGTTTTGGTGTGTGTGTCCCATATCGTTACCAAGACCGGGTGCCATAACGGGCCTGGTTTTGTCTCGCTCAGAAAGGAGGAGGCCCATATGTCAGGCAGAGTTTTTGGCTCCCCTATGTTTTTGGGGTTCGACCATTTGGAACAAATGCTCGAGCGCGCCAGTAAAGGGGCCAGCGATGGTTACCCGCCCTATAACATTGAGCAAATGGCCTCTAACAAGCTGCGTATTACGCTGGCTGTAGCAGGCTTTAGAATGGACGACCTGCAAATTACCCAAGAAGACAACCAGTTGGTGATTCGGGGGCGGCAGGTTGAAGAGGGTGAAGAACGTATTTACCTGCACCGAGGCATTGCCTCACGCCAGTTTCAAAAAGCCTTTGTGCTGGCTGAAGGCATAGAAATTGGGGGTGCATGGCTTGATAATGGTCTGTTGCATATAGACCTCTTTAGGCCGCAACCTGAGGTGCGCGTAAAGCGTATAGAAATAAGGCAGCCCGCGCAGACCCAAGCGCCTGCTGCTTCTGCTCCGGCTATTAAACCCCGTGCAACGCAAATGCTGCACCGGGTTGAAGACATAGAGAGCAACTAACGTATTGCCTGCGCCTTTGCCCCTAAAGGCGCTGGTTAGGGCGCATGGCCCTAATAGGGAAGGAGGTATTATGAGAGTCACCACCCAAGACGGACGTGTGGTTCTTGCACCCGATCAGGCGGAAAAACCGCTCGATGTCCATTCTCTTTCCGATAACCAGTTTTTGGCACTGGGTTTGTCTAACGTGGCGTATATTCGCCCAGCCCTAACCGATGATGGTGAAGAAGGCTGCGCTATTCATGCCGCAGATGGCTCACCTCTGGCCGTAGTGGAAGATATGGAAACGGCATGGGGGGTTATTTTGCAAAACGACATGATACCCGCCAGCCTTCAGTAATTTTGTGGCTTTAAAAAAGCTGCCTTAAACAAAAAGGCCAGTGCGGTGTGCACTGGCCTTTTCTATAACCCGTCCATAGCGGGGGTGGTCAGGACGGGCCTGTGTCAACCCACCCAATATTGCCATCTTCACGGCGGAAGATCACATTAATCTGCTGGTTTTTACGGTTTCTGAACAGCAAAATGCTCGAGGCGGCAAGGTCTAGCCGCATGACAGCCTCACTCACACTCAGTTGCGGAATATCGGTTGTGTGTTCAGCAATAATGGCGGGAAATGTTTCCTGCTCATCATACGCTTCGGGCGGGGCTGCGGTGGCACCGCGCCCTTTTTTGCTGCGTGGGGTTTCGGTTGCGCCGCTTAGGACGTAAGAGCGCCCAATTTCTGGGGCTACGTCTTTTTGGGTTGTGCGGGCGTGGCTGGTAACGCGGCTATGGTAGCGGCGCAGGCGTTTTGCAATATGCTCGGCGGCGTCATCAAAGGCGGCGTTGGCATCTGCGGCCTCGCCTTCTCCGCGCAGGGTCAGGCCGCGGCCTGCATGCACGTTAATGTCGCACGTAAAGAAAGAGCGCGCCTTGCTGAAAGTCACGTCGGCTTCTAGGGCCTTGTCAAAATAACGTTCCGCAAGGTTGCCGAGGTGGGCATTGACCCGATGTTTGAGTGCATCGGACAGATCAATCTGTTTACCGGAAACATGAATATGCATTCGGGATGTCCTTCCTTGCCAGTTACAAGCAGGACCGTCGCACCTGAAAAAGAGTGTCTGACCATAATGCGACCTCTAAGACAGGCGCAGGCGGTTTGTGACGTTAGGGTTTTAACAGGAGTAAGGAGTCTGTTAACGCCCTGACAAGCATTTGGGCACGCTT
This sequence comes from Acetobacter orientalis, assembly GCF_000963965.1. Classification (GTDB taxonomy): domain Bacteria; phylum Pseudomonadota; class Alphaproteobacteria; order Acetobacterales; family Acetobacteraceae; genus Acetobacter; species Acetobacter orientalis. The sequence continues at coordinate 24,667 of NZ_BAMX01000010.1, read as the reverse complement.
TGGGGGTGCCTGTCCATGCTTTTGTTACAGTTTTAATGCAGCCTTGGTGGAATGGTTCCCGCCGCCCAGAAAAGGCCATATTCTGCTAAAAAAGGGCCTATTGGGGGTTGCTGCATAAGGGGCTGCCAGCGCATACACACAGAACTGACCTGCAACCCAGACAGGATGCCATGCTGTTACGCTCCAGCCCACCCGCCAACATGCCCAAAATGCGCCGCAAGTGGCGTGCCAAATTGGCTATACTCTGTGTGTTGGTAGGGGTTTACGGCGCATTTATGTGGCACGTAACCCATACTAAGCCACGCGTGCTCATGCAGCGCGTATTGATACCGGTAGATGTGGTGTCTGACACAATTAAGGTTGGCAAAGCCCCGCCAGCCCCACCTGTACCCTTAATAGACGCACCCCACATAGAGGTACCACCGCCCCACCTTAACCTGCACTAAAGGGGGGAGGTTTGGGTTAGAGCGAGAAGCTTTCACCCAGATAAACGCGGCGCACATCTTCGTGAGCAACAATTTCCTCTGGCACGCCCTGCATCAACACTTGGCCGCTGTGCATAATATACGCACGGTCAATGACCTCTAGGGTTTCGCGCACGTTGTGGTCGGTAATGAGCACACCAATGCCGCGGTCTTTAAGGTGCGACACGAGGTCACGAATTTCGCCCACGGCAATGGGGTCAATCCCGGCGAGGGGTTCGTCCAGCAAAATATAGTTGGGCTGGCTGGCAAGGGCGCGTGCAATTTCCAAACGGCGGCGCTCCCCCCCTGAAAGAGCCAGAGAGGGCGAGCGGCGCAGGTGCGAAATACCAAATTCGCTCAGCAAGCCGTCCAGCATGGCATCGCGCTTGTCTGGGTCGCGCTCAACCACCTCGAGTGCGGCCATAATGTTTTGCTCAACATTCAGGCCACGGAAAATACTGGCTTCTTGCGGTAGGTAGCCAATGCCTAGGCGGGCGCGGCGGTACATGGGCAGTTGGGTAATGTCTGCACCATCTAGGGTAATGGAGCCTGTGTCTGGCTGCACCAAGCCTACAATCATGTAAAAGCTGGTGGTTTTACCTGCACCATTAGGGCCAAGCAGGCCCACGGCTTCACCCCTGTGCACCTCAATAGAGACACCTTTAACCACTTCACGCTTTTTGTAAGACTTGCCAATGCCATGCGCAAAAAGCCCATGGCCCGGAATATGAAGTGGATTTTGAGAAACAGGGTCAGGCCCGGTAATGGTTTCTGTAACTGTTTCTTCTGATGTCCAGGTGATTTCCTGAGTCATCTTTATTTCCTGTCTGACCCGTCGCTATTATTGGGAACCACCACACCACTAACCCGGCTACCGGGGTTTTCTGTCATGGTGGCAAGGCCCGTGTGCATATTGATAATGGCCGCCGCACCCTGAATCTGGTTTGGCCCACGGGTGATGTGCACGTTACCCACAATGCGGGCAATACCTGTGTCGGGCACGTACACGCCGCGCTCACCGGTTACGGTTTCTGTTTGGGTGCGTACCCACACATGGCCAAAGGCATTTACTTTCTCAAGTTTGCCAGAGCCACCGCTCAACGGGTCGCCTTTGGTGTCTTTTTTATCTTGCTGGGCTGTGTCTGTTTTGGTGGCGGGTTGTTGTGTTTTATCGGGCGGGGCGCTGTAGCCCACCAGTACATCTGCGCGTATTTGGCGGCCGTCGTTGGTGGTTACGGTGGCATTGCCGCGCCCAATGGAAATACGCAGTTGGGAGTAATATTCCATAGAGTCACGGGCCGTGAGCACATCTTGCGGTGTGGTCAGTTTCATGGCGTTGCCATGCATAACCAGTACCGCCTGATCCATGTCGTACACGGCTTTATCGCCCCAGGCTTGGTCGGTCTGGGTGTAAATATGCACGTGGCCTATGGCTTCAAGCCGGAAAATTTCGTTAGAGCCAGACGAATCTGGCCCGGCACTTGTCCCGTCTGCCGCTTTATCTGCCGGCGTAGTCGTTGCCGCAGGGGGGGCAGCGTTTGGGGCAGTATTAGCCGTGCTGCCGGGTTCTGGCTGCTTTTTGCGGTAATAGGCAATCAGTTTATCAGCAGTAACAGTAACATCACCGCGCACAGCCTTGGCCTGCTCGTAGGCGGTGACTTTTTTCTGGTTTTGGTCCCAGTCAAACCCACCTTGGGCGGTTACGGTAATTTGCCCACCGTGTGAGAGGTCTATGGACTGGGCGTGCGCGCAGGCTGGGGCCAAGGCACCCAGTGCAGAGCTAAGCAGGAGCGCGGCCATACTGCGCCGGGGGCGCAGCGTTAAAAAAGCAGCATGCAGCATGGTCAGGAGGCTTTTCCTTCCTGTGGGTGGCTACCGTGGTCGTCGTTAAGAATGAGGCGGCCCGGCCCACGAAACTGGGCCACGCCATCATGTTGGGATAACAGATAGCTCTTTGCGTCCAGCACGCCAAATGGCCCTTCGGCCCGCACCCAAGAGTTGGAGGCGATAATGCCGCTTTTTAGGTTAATGTCAGCCACGGGGCTGCGCATCATCAGGCCATCATCTCGGTACAGGGTTACTTCTCCGGTTAGGTCGAGCATGTCGTCATGTTGCATGTACACGCCCTTATAGGCCCGTACCATCATCCAGTCATTGCCTTGGCTCAAGACATCAGCCGTGGGGGCAACGAGGTTCATACGCTCTGGCGTAATCTGGTGTGCACTTTCGGCGGTAATCATGAATGGGCGGTTGTGGTCATCAACCCCGCGGTAGGTGGCGCCTACCAGTTTGCCACTTTCTACTTTAACTTTGGCCATGTCGCGCAAAATGGCGTTGTTGGCGTTCATGAGCCGGTCAAGCTCTGGCCACACAGCAATGGAGGCAAGGAGAAGCAAGGCTGTAGAAGGCAGCACCCATTTAGCCCAACGCAGCAGGGTGCGGCGGCGGGCAAGGCCTGCGGCATCGGGCACGTTACGGCGTTGGGTAGAGGCCGCAAGGCGCTCACGGTGCTGGCGTGTTAGTTCTTCAGAGCGGGAGAAGTCATCACGCTGTGGGGGGCGTGGGGGTGTGGGCTCTGTCATCCAACACCAGCCCGCAGCAAGTCATGCATATGAACAACCCCTAGGGGCTTTTGCGCGGTATCCAGCACAAAAAGCGAGGTAACAGGGCGTTTACGCTCGTTCATGATCCGCACCGCTTCAGAGGCGAAAATATCTGGCCCGACTGTAAGAGGTTTACGGTTCATGACATCCTTTGCCTGCGTTGTGGCGAGGTCAAGATCAAGGGCGCGGCGCAGGTCTCCGTCTGTTATTAACCCTGCCAAGCACCCATTATGATCTAGAATGCCTATGCAGCCTAGGGCTTTGTGGGTCATTTCCATAATGACATCGCGCATCAGCATATCTGGCTGGCCAAGGGGCATGGCGGAGCCTGTGCGCATAAGGTCTTGCACGGTGCGCAGGCGCATACCCAGCCTGCCGCCGGGGTGGTAGGTACCAAAGTCTGACGCCGTAAAGCCTTTTTGCTGGAGCAGGGCAACGGCCAGAGCATCTCCAAACGCCAGTTGCATGGTGGTGCTGGTGGTTGGGGCCAACCCCATGGGGCAGGCTTCTTTCATGGCGGGTAGGGTGAGGGCAATATCTGCCGCGCACGCCAAAGACGACTCTGCCCGGCTGGTTACAGCCAGCAGGGGCAGGCCTGCCCGGCGTGTATGGGCGGCAATATCACCCAGCTCTGTTGTTTCACCAGAGTTAGAAAAGGCCAGCACGGCATCGCCTGCCTGCACCATGCCCAAATCTCCGTGAGAGGCTTCAGCGGGGTGCACAAACAGAGCGGGCGTGCCGGTAGAGGCTAAAGTTGCCTGAATTTTGCGGGCAATATGCCCAGACTTGCCAATGCCCGTTACCACCAACCGCCCAGACAGGCTGCTAATAAGCAGCACGGCCTGTGCAAACGCACCGCCTAGTCCGTTGGGGTCGCGCAGGGCATGCTCCAGTGCTGCCAGCCCGTTTTGTTCAGTTTGGAGCACCAAAACTGCGTTTGCGCTCAGGGTTGTAAACTCCTGAGGGGTAGGGGGCGTTAGGGGTTGGCGGGCATCTGTCATGCAGGGGTTGGTCCGGTGTGGCGCGGGTTATGCCCGGTGAGAGAAAATATCTGGGTCTTCGTAGCCAAGCATATCCAATCGGGCGCGCGCTGGCAGAAAGTCGTAACAAGCTTGCGCCAGTTCACGGCGGCCTTCGCGCTCAAGTAGCGCGTCCATTTTGGCCCACAAAGCATGTAGGTACAAAACGTCAGATGCGGCATAGGCCAGTTGTTCGGGCTTAAGGTCTTTGGCTCCCCAGTCTGATGTCTGCTGCTGTTTGCTGAGCTCAACCCCCAACATATCGCGGCACAAAGCGGCCAAACCGTGGCGGTCTGTAAAGGTGCGCACAAGGCGGGCTGCAATTTTGGTGCACACAACCGGGCTTACGGTAATGCCAAGAGCGTGCTGCAAAATGGCCACATCAAAGCGGGCAAAGTGCATAATTTTTGTGACAGCGGGGTCTGCCAGCACTTTTTTAAGGTTGGGGCAGTTATAGCCCTTACCGCCCAGTTTTTCAGGAATAATTTGTACCAGATGTGCCGTACCATCGCCCGCAGAAAGCTGCACAAGGCACAGGCGGTCGCGGTGGGGGTTAAGGCCCATGGTTTCTGTATCAACCGCAACAGAGCTGCCAAAGGTCAGCCCGTCTGGCAGGTCGTTCCGGTGAAGGGTGATGGCACCATCAGATGAGCCGGAAGGCATGTTCATGACCTGCTCCATATTTTGCGGTTTAGCGTGGCTGAGACCGATACAGCCGGGCGCAGGGAATGTCCATTCTTGCCAGAGGGCTTCTCTGCGGCTTTGGGGCGTGTGCTGAGTATCTGCGCTACAAAAGCCTGTGGTTATGAATATAGTTTGCAAGAAACATACTGGGCTATGAAAATATTTTTGAGAGTTTTTAGCATTTGAAAAAATCGCGCCTGTAATAATGCGCATACTCAAGAGTGGACTGGGGGTGGTGGTGGCTTTTTTGTTATCACTTTTTCTTTCTCAGGAAACTTATGTTATAAAATATACTCATCATAGTGCCTGAGTGTCGTGCGGCTGTTCTCGTTTTGACTTCAAAACGGGTAAATTGCTGTTTGTGCAAGTGTGCGCACGCTGCGTTTTGACGGTGTAAAAAAGAGAAAGAAGGAAAAACCGCATGCCGGAGCCTGACTCGGCTCACGCCCATTTTGGTTGGTTTAAACGCCGCCGCCATATCCACCCCGATGATGTTACCGTTGTAGACGGAGAAATGCTCAAGCGTGCGGTAGGGGCCGCAGCGTTGGGCAACGCCATGGAATGGTTCGACTTTGGGGTTTATGGCTACATTGCCGTAACGCTCGGGCGTGTCTTTTTTCCATCGGGGGATGCCGCGGCACAGCTCTTGGCAACCTTTGCCACTTTTACCGTTGCATTTTTGGTGCGGCCCATTGGCGGGGCTGTATTTGGCCCCTTGGGCGATAAATATGGCCGCCAGAAAGTGCTGGCTTTTACCATGGTGCTTATGGCGCTGGGTACGTTTTCTATTGGTCTTATTCCCTCATACGCCAGTATTGGCCTTGGTGCGCCGGTGTTGCTGTTGTTGGCTCGGCTTGTGCAGGGGTTTTCGACCGGTGGCGAATACGGTGGGGCCGCAACATTTATTGCGGAATATTCAACAGACCGTAAGCGCGGCCTTATGGGCAGTTGGCTGGAGTTTGGCACGCTGGCGGGTTACGTGGCAGGGGCTGGTACGGTTACCGCCCTGCAACTTAGCCTGACAGAGGCGCAAATGCTGGCATGGGGCTGGCGTATACCCTTTATGATTGCAGGCCCCTTAGGGTTGCTTGGCCTGTATATGCGCATGAAGTTGGAAGAAACCCCAGCCTTTCAAGCCTATGCAGAGCAGGCCGAAAAAAACGAACACGACAAGCCGGGTTGGAAAGACCTGTTTGCGGTGCATTGGCCGCAATTGCTCAAATGTGTAGGCCTTGTGTTGGTGTTTAACGTAACCGACTACATGCTGCTAACCTACATGCCCAGCTACCTGAGCGTGACCCTTGGCTACCCAGAAAGCAAAGGGCTGCTACTTATTATTCTGGTTATGCTGGTCATGATGCCGCTTAACATTGTAGGGGGCCTTTTTAGCGACCGCTTGGGCCGCCGCCCCATGATTATTGGGGCCTGCCTTGCGCTGCTGTTGCTCTCTATCCCTAGCCTGTTGTTGGTGCAGAGCCAAAATGACTGGCTTATCTTTTTAGGGCTTATGCTGCTGGGGCTGGCTTTGGTGTGTTTTACAAGCTCCATGCCTGCAACGTTGCCTGCGCTGTTTTATACGCCGGTGCGTTATACGGCGCTGTCTTTGGCGTTTAATGTTTCTGTCTCGTTATTTGGGGGTACAACCCCGCTTATTACGGCATGGTTGGTTAAAAGCACGGGCAACATGCTTATGCCTGCCTACTACCTTATGGGGGCAGCCTTTATTGGTATTATTACCATGCTAAGCGTGAAAGAAACGGCCCGCTTACCCTTGCGTGGCTCCCCACCCGCCGTAGCGAGTGAGGAAGAAGTTAAGGCGTTACTGAAAAGCGATAAACCCATTACCGTTGATAGCACCTTGCCCCCCGTACCCTAAGGGGCAGGGCATATCAGAACCTTTAGGCAAGACTTGAAATACGGCCCCAGAGGGCGGAGCCCAAAAAGGGGATAGCTCCACCCCTGGCACATGCTGTAGGGAAAGGGGCACGTTTAGAAGAAAGTAGTAAGGCTACCATGCGTAATCCCCGTTCTGCCCGCCCCGCCCGCCGCCCACGTTCTGGCTCTTCTGCCGGGCGTGATGCTGGGGGGGCACCTGTGGGCAGTGTCTGGCTGTTTGGTACGCATGCCGTAGCGGCAGCTCTGGCTAACCCAGCCCGTGTTTTCCAGCGTTTGTTGGTAACAGAGGCTGAACACCCAGTGTTTGCAGCCGCCCAAGAGGCAGGAGCCAACTTGCGCATTGAGCCAGAGCAGGCCCCCCGTGCCAAGCTGGACGACCTGCTCGGCCCAGAGGCAGTGCACCAAGGGGTAGCAGCTCTCGTTAAGCAACTGCCCAACTTGTCTTTGGAAGAAGCATTAGAACGCCCCGGCCCTGTGCTGGTGCTCGACCAAGTAACAGACCCACGCAATATTGGGGCTATTTTGCGCTCTGCCGCAGCGTTTGGCGCAGCCTGCCTTGTGGTGCAAGACAGAAACGCACCAGAAGAAACCGCCGTATTAGCCAAAGCGGCCTCTGGCGCACTGGAAACTGTGCCAATGGTGCGAGAGGTTAATTTGTCTCGCGCTATTGAGGCCCTGCAAAAAGGTGGGTGCTGGACAGTAGGGCTAGATGCGGGGGGTGGCCTGCTGAACGGCCCCTCTTTTGAAGGCCGCCGTGTCGCCTTGGTGTTAGGGGCAGAAGGCAAAGGCCTGCGCCGCCTTACCCGTGAAAGTTGTGATGAAGTGGCCGGACTTTACATGCCCGGAGATATGGAAAGCCTGAACGTGTCTGTTGCCGCAGCCGTTGGGCTTTATGAACTGGCCCGTGTACGCATGCCCAGCACGTACCAGCCAGCAGCCACCAAAAAGCCTACGTAATAGCCAATATCGGCCCCGTTTAACCAACGGGCCACGGGGCCGGTATAAACTGAGCTGGTAGAAAATAGGGCAATTGTTAGCACAGAGGTTACGGCAAAAATGGTTGCCCCGTATGTCCAGCCCGGAGGGGCGGCGTGCACTTTATGGTCTCCGCAATACCAGTCTGCCAGTACAATACCCACCCATGGGGCAATCCAGTACATGGTTACCATTAGATAGTCTGTATAAAGTGTGGTGTAGCGCCCGGCCCCGGCCCCGGCCAGCACATAGCCAAGGCTTGCAGTTAAAATGGCAGCAGCAATGCGGGGTACGTTAAGCCCGGCTGAAATAAGGCTGTAGCTGGCAGTGTTGTCGTTAAACGCATTGCCAGTAATAGATGACAGCGCAATAGCCGCTAATGCTACAGCCCCCACTGGCCCCATAGCGTTTTGCAAAGAGGCAATAACCGCCGTGGGTGACGGCTCTGCAACACTGACTGCCGTCAGTAACCCCAAAATTTGAAACGGAATGGCCGAGCCAAGCAGCCCAGCTAGAGCCAGCCCCACAACCTTGGTTGGGCTGGTGTTGGCAGGCAGGTAGCGCGTGTAGTCTGAAGAATATGAGGCCCATGAGAGGTTAAAGCTCACCAACACCCCAGTAGCCAGCAAAAAGGTCTGCCAGCTTACGGGGTGGTGCGTGTGCACAGGCGTAACCCCCTGAAAAGCGAGAATAACGCCCATAAGCAGGAAGGTGACTAACAACAGCCCGCCCAAATATTTTTGTAAAAGCTGCACAACATGGTGGCCATAAATAGAGGCCACCATTTGTAGGCAGGCCAAAACCCCAAGGGCCAGCCAAAATGGTGTGCTAACGCCCGCCATAAGCAGCAGGGCTACAAGGGCGGTGGCGGCTGGTACGTTATTAACGGCGTCCCACCCTACGCAGTAAACCCAGTTTAAAAAAGCCGGAGGGCGTACACCTAGGCGGCCTAACGCCCGGCGCGATGCCTCCATTTGTGTAAGGCCGGTGGCAGGCCCAATGGCTGCGGCAAAGGCAACAGGTAAAGCCCCAATAAGATTGCCTACCAATACTGCCAGCACGCCCGTTCTAAAATCTAGCCCCATGCTTATAAGTAACGCCCCAGTAACCCAGCCACCGGGGCCAAGGTTGGGAGAAAAATGGCTCCAGAATACCCGGTCTAGCCGCATGGTTTTGAGGGCATCGGGCACGGGCTCGCGTACAGAGGCGCTAGAGAGTTCTTCCATCAGGCGGCCAGCGGGTTTTGTGGTCGCGGGGGAAGGGGGGTGGCTCATGCCAGGGGCGTTCCTTTACTTGTGGCGGGTGGGGCAGGTTAAGACAGGTCAGGCTCTGGCATGCTGCCTGCGGCTCCGGTGGGTTGGTGGGTGTAATACGCTTCAGCCAGTTTAATGGGTAAAAGATCCATAAACCGAGACCCCGCGGCAAGCCATAACGGAAACACAATACGCCGCTCATTACGCTTTAAGCCACGTAAAATGCGGCGGCTTGCGTTATCAACATCGGTCATGCCCGGCATGGGAAAGCGGTTTTTGGCGGTCATGGGGGTATTTAAAAACCCGCACACCACAGAAGACAGCAAAATACCAGCTTTTTTGGTGTTGCCGCCCGTAGCCACCATAAACCGGTCAACTGCCGCTTTGGCCGCCCCGTAAGACGGTGTGCCAGGGTAAGAGACCAGCCCTGCAACAGATGAAATGGCACAAATACGCCCCCGCATACCATCGGCCCCACGGGGCTGGCTGCGCATAACCTCAAGGGCTGGTAAAACGATGTTTAAAACGCCCTCTAAGTTGGTTTGAAAAAAGCGGTACACTTGGGCGTCTGGTTCGTAAGGGGGGCTGTCTGGTGTGGTGGGGGCACGAGTACCCCCTGTTATGCCAGCACAGGCTAAGACCATATCCAGTGTGCCGGTACTTTTTACCCAGTGGGCCATTGCCGTGCGGTCTGCAACATCGTGGGCGGCTACATCAACCGCAGCCCCGCGTGAAATGCAGTGTTGGGCGACAGCATGCAGGCGGTCTTGGTTGCGCCCGCCAAGGTGCAAAGTACGGCCGGGGCGGGCTAATGTAAGGGCCAGAGAGCGCCCCAAACCAGAAGAAGCGCCTGTAATAAGTACGATATCATGTTTCATGGTGGGGCTTTAACGCGAGAGAGCATAAAGGGCTGCACGCTGTGGGGCAGACCTGATGTGATTTTTGCGCTAAGCAGGGGCACACCGCGTGCTAGGCGGTAAGAACTTATACACGGCAAAAACGGGATACGGCATGGCGCACAACACACAACACACCGGAGCAGGTCTTAGGCGGCGCGGGGTGTGCTTTGTTATTTCGGCCCCTTCTGGCGCGGGTAAGTCTACCATTGCTAATGCTCTGCGCGCGTCAGAGCCGCAGTTGCAACATTCTGTTTCTGTGACCACACGCCAGCCCCGCCCCGGTGAGAAAGACGGCGTGCATTACCATTTTCGTACAATGGAGCAGTTTGAATACATGGCCAGCAGTGGCGAATTGCTGGAGTGGGCTACTGTATTTGGCCGTGGTTACGGCACCCCCCGCGCCCCGGTTGAGGCCGCGCTGGAAGCCGGGCACGATATGGTGTTTGACATAGACTGGCAGGGCCACCAGCAAATACGCGCAGCCTTACCTGATGATGTGGTGAGCTTATTTGTGCTGCCCCCTTCTTTGGCAGAGCTTGAGCGCCGCCTGCATTCCCGCGCGTCTGACCATATTGAAGAAATTGCCCGCCGTATGGCTGCCGCCCGCGATGAAATTTCGCACTGGCATGAGTTTGACCATGTCGTGGTGAACAAAGACCTAGACCGCGCAATTTTTGAGGCCCGCGCCGTGCTGACCTCTGGCCGTTTAAAAACCCGCCGCCAAACGGGTCTGGCAGAATTTATTGCAACATTTGGGGCCTAATTTAGGCCCGTACCCGGAAGGGGCATCACTCTGCCCCGGCTGCGTTTGTGCAAAACTTGCAAGGGCCATAACCCCGTTGCAGACGCACACCCCCATACCTGTTAAACTGGCTTTGTGAGCATGACCAAAACAGATACCAAAGCACAGGCTGACGACAGCATCCTGTCGCTTTCCCTACGCCAGCCCCCGTCCAACCTTGAGGCAGAGCAGGCGCTGCTTGGCGCGTTGCTAACCAATAACCGCGCTTATGACCGCGTTTCAGATTTTTTGACCGGTGCGCATTTTGCTAATCAGGTCAATGGCCGCATTTACGATGCCGTTGCCCGCCGTATTGAAAACGGCCAACTGGCAGACCCCGTAACCCTGCGGGCAGAGCTGGAAAATTCTGGCGTGCTGTCTGACGTAGGCGGCATGGCGTATTTGGGTAAGCTGCTTACCTCTATGGTGGGTATTATCAACGCTGGCGATTATGGCCGCGCCATTCATGATGCATGGATTCGCCGCCAGCTTATTGATATTGGCGAAGGCGTAGTGAACAACGCCTTTGGCTCTACCTCTGACCTATCTGGCCCAGACCAGATAGCAGCGGGTGAGGAGGCCCTGTTTCGTCTTGCTACAGAAAAAGGGCAAGATGGCGGGTTTGTTGACTTTAACCGGGCCTTAACCAGCGCTATTGCCACGGCTGAAAAAGCTTTCCAGAACGAAGGCCATGTGTCTGGCCTGACTTCTGGCCTACGAGACCTTGATAAAAAAACGGGTGGCTTACACCCCTCAGATCTTCTTATTCTGGCAGGCCGTCCAGCTATGGGTAAAACTGCCCTTGCAACCAAAATTGCGTTCTCGGCCGCGCGGGCCTTATTGCAAGATGCAGAAGATGCCGGGCCAAATGTGCAGCCTAATGGCTCTGTTGCTATTTTCTCGCTCGAAATGTCGGCCGAGCAGTTGGCCGCACGTATTTTGTCTGAACAGTCTGAAGTATCGAGCGAGCGTATTAGGCGTGGCGACATTGGGCAAAAAGAATTTGATCGCTTTGTACGCGTAAGCCGAGAGCTTGCCCGCCTGCCGTTGGTTATTGATGACACGCCAGCTATTTCTCTTTCTGCCATGCGTACACGCTGTCGCCGGTTAAAGCGTACGCGCGGGCTTAGCCTTGTGGTGGTTGACTATCTTCAGCTTATGCGCCCTTCGGTTGGCACAAAACCAGAAAGCCGCGTGTTGGAAATTTCAATGATTACACAGGGCCTTAAAGCTATTGCAAAAGAGTTGGAGGTGCCGGTTATTGCGCTTTCTCAGCTCTCACGTCAGGTTGAATCGCGTGAAGATAAACGGCCAATGCTGTCAGACTTGCGTGAATCTGGCTCGATTGAGCAGGACGCAGACGCCGTGATGTTTGTGTACCGCGATGAATATTACCTGCAACAGCGTATGCCTAAAGAAACAGCCTTTGATTCTCAGGACAAATACGGTGCAGCCCTTGATGACTGGCAGCGTAAAATGAGCCTTGTGCATAACAAAGCAGAGCTCATTTTGGAAAAACAGAGACACGGGCCAACCGGCACCGTGCATCTGTTCTTTGAAGGTGAATTCACACGCTTTGCCGATCTGGATAATATCCATGAAGAGCATGCCCGCTAAAATGCGCCTATAGAAATGCGGGTGTAATTTTAAAAATAAACCTAAGCCATTGGTGGGTTTGTTAATACGTGCAACAGGTGCCTTTTGCTTTGGTGCTGTAGCGATACAGCACAACACAAGGCCACAAATAAAAAAGCAGGGCAAATAGAGCCCTGCTTTTTTTATGAGTTTAGCGCAAGCCGCAGTAGGTTCAGGCTGTTGGTGGGGCAAGGTTATTGGGCACAGTAATAGGAATATTATGCTCCTGAAAAGCTTGCCACAGGTCAAATAGAGCCTGAGAGCGCACTTTTGCTGTATCAAACCCGGTAAGTGCTTTGGCTGTGCCAGTAAGGAGGGCTGAGCCATCTGTAATGGCTGAAATACTGGCGGTTGGCGCAAGCTGCGGGTCAACATTTTTGCTTGCGGCTAAGGTCTCAACCATAACCTGCATGGCTTTTGGAATATCTGACGAAAAAGGAAGTTGCAAAACAGTTGTAAACACACCGGGTTTTTCGGCCCGGGTTGCATTGCGTACGGCTGAGGTAATGAATTGAGAGTTTGGCACAATCATGGTGGAGCCATCGGCCAGCTTTATGTTGGTTGAGCGCACGCTTATGCGGGCTACCTCGCCATGGGCACCAGCAATATCAACCACATCACCAATTGAAACGGGGCGCTCGGCCATAAGAATAATGCCCGAGACAAAGTTTTGCACAATGGATTGTAAACCAAAACCAATACCCACAGACAGGGCGCTCACAACCCATGTCATGCTCTTCATGGTAACGCCAAGGGCAGAGGCCATGCTCAACCCAATTAAAATCCATGCTGAGTAGGTGATAATGTTAAGGATAGAGGTTTGAGCCCCAATATCGAGCCGGGTCGTCGGGAAAAAACGTTGTAGAAACCACGTTTTTATAAACTTAATGGCATAGTGCCCCCCAATAGGTAGGAGTGCACACAGAACTATGGCATCGAGCGAGATATTAAAACTATCTTGAGAGGCACTAGTGCTTTGCCCCCTAAAAACAGAGAGAATACGGCTGCCAACCTGTGCTGGGTCAAAGTCTGCTCCGGCGGTGGCAACAGAAAATGCCAAGACAAGCAAAAACACACTGATAAGGCCGGGAATAACCACACTGGCTTGGTCAACCAGCCGCATGGGCAGGCCTAGTGTAACAAGCCGTTGCCCCATAGGCCCATGAGAGGGAAAAACACTGCTACCTAAAGCCGTTGCCAAAAGGGCAATTAATAAAAGCCCTGTCATGGTAATGGCCATAACCGAAATCCAGGAAATAACGGTATAGGCAAAGGGAATATACCCCAAGAACACCGCAACCCAGCACACAATGGCCACTGTCATGGCCAATGTGCGTAAGAAAGGCGCAACGGTTGCGTGTTTTTCATCGCCTTCTTCTGCTGAAAGGCGTAGCTGGCGGGGTATGGCAAATAAAAGGGGGCTAACAGCTAATGTATAAAGCCCGTCACATAATTGTACGGGTAAAATGCTCATGCCGCTTTTTGTATCAACATAGCGCAATACCCCACGAATAATGAGTGCTACAGCAAACCATGTAGGAAAAAGGCGCAAATTACGGGCAAGGCTGTCTGGCATGTTAAACACGCGCCATTCTGCCTTGCGTGACAAGAGGCTTCTGCCCAGCTCAATAACAAACCCACAGAGCGGCACCTGTGCGGCAACCATGGTAGCCAGCGTGTCTAGGTCATCGCCCAATGCTGGGTTGTTAAGGGTCAGGGCACCCCACGCACTATAAAATGCGAGAGCCCACGCAATAACACTTAAAACAGCACAAATAACGGTGGCTGCAATAGGGCGTACGCGGCCCGTTGGTAAAAACCGGGCCACTAAAAACCGGACAGGTTGGTGGCACCGGAAATACGCAAAAAGCAAAAGTGCTGAAAGCAACAACCCGCCGAGGGAAATAAGCGCATGGTAGCCTTTAAAGGCTTGAATGAGCACGGCGCCGGTTTCTTGTGCTAAGGCGTTAAGGCGGCCTTTATCATCGGCAGAGGTGCTGGTGATCTGGCTCCAAAAATTAAACCCAACAGGGGTGGGAAAGCGCTGTGTAAGCGTTGCTTGCTGAATGGCTGTGCCGTGTTGGCGTAGTTCATCAACCAGTTGTTGGGCTTCAAGCTGGTAGAGTTTTAAACGCGTTAAGCGGTTTGAAATATCGCGTTGTTTGGCGCTTAGCGCTTTGCGCTGCGCGGTAATGGAGGCAGGTTCTGCGGTATCGTCCTTACCCGGTGCTTTACCCAAAATATCCAGAAAATTTTGGTAAACAGACTCGTAGGGTTTAATTTTGCTCATCAAGGCGTCAACACGGGTAGAAAGAGTGCTGGCCCGTTTAAGGAGAGCTGCATAAACAGCCGCGTTTTCTCCTTTTGTATAGTTTTTTAAACTATCTTGGTAAACGCTATGAATTTCTGAACCAATTTTATCGAGCGTTTCATCAGACGCAATAATGGAAATATCAGAAATAAGAGGGGCAGTTTGTTGCTCTGTTGGGGCTATTGGGGCGGGCTGTGGTGCCGTGCTGGGGGCTGCAAAACTTGGTGCCGTATAAAAGGGCAGGGGGGCAAAAAGCCCCAAAAAGGCTGCTATCCAAACACAACACACACTACGCCACAGCTTAAGGCCCATAATTTTTTTCTCTTTACGCAATAAAAAACAACATGGTGCTAAAACGTTTAAGCAAACAAAGGGGTTGCCTGTAAGCGTTGCAAAAACCGTTTTTACTTTACGCTAAATTCTAGCAAAAGCAGTGTGTTAAGCGGTAAAATACGGCGCAGGTTTTGCTTAAGTGTTCAAGGCTTTAATATATTCTACCCGCAATAAAGATACCCACATGGCATAGGCTTGCTCAAGACTATGTTTGTCTGTGCCGCGGGCAAATTCAACAGCTAGGCCGCGCAGCATGGTGTTGGTGAGCACGCGCAGGGGCATAAATTTGTCTGGCGTAATGTCGGCAATTTGGGCGGCCAGCCACCGGTTCATGAAGGTATCAATACGTGCCAGCACAGGGGCGGTGGCTGCGGCCAGCTCTGTATCGCTGCGGCGGGCTAATTCTATTTCAACAGTGGCCATAAATTCTGGCCCTTGGCACAGTAATGTCCACAGGGCTTTAAAGAGCGCGTCAATTTTTTGGGGGGAGGTGGTGGTGTGCTGTAAAGCATGCCGGTACAGTCTAACGCGCTTTAGGGCGTAATGCCGTAAAACGGCGGCCATAACCTGCGCCTTGGTCGGAAAATGGTGCTGCATGGCACCAAGGCTAACGCCCGCATGGCGGGCAATGCCTTGCACGGTAGTGGCTGCATAGCCTTGGCTTTGTAGTAAACACGCAGCCGCCTGCACAACACGGCGCTGTGTT
This sequence comes from Acetobacter orientalis, assembly GCF_000963965.1. Taxonomy (GTDB): domain Bacteria; phylum Pseudomonadota; class Alphaproteobacteria; order Acetobacterales; family Acetobacteraceae; genus Acetobacter; species Acetobacter orientalis. Next base: position 9,108 of record NZ_BAMX01000010.1, on the reverse strand, counting down.
TGCGCACTCCGTTCTGACTGTTTGCGGCGCGGTGCTTTTATTTTTAGCGTGGTCTTTGGGGGGGTAAGCACACTGCGCATAGCAACAGAGAAAATACGGGTTACTTGTGGCTCGTGCTCAAATGGTCGTGGTAGCCGTATTTTTCCCACTGTTGGGGGGTGGTCAGGCGTTTTGGCTCGCTTTTAAACAAGCCACAGGCTGAGAGCGCAAAAGCACATACCAGCATCAGCACCGCGTGTTTCATGGTCTCTTTCCTGTTTCTGTCCACAGTTTCTGCTTCTATCTCATTCAGGCGGCGTGTGGGCAAGAAGCTGTATGCAAAAAGCCCTAAAAATTCCTGTCTGGTGGCAGTTGGGCGTTATTTACGCAGTTCCATACTAATAGGCCCCTCACGGCGGCCATGGGTAAACTGGTCAACCATTGGGTTACCACTGTTCATGAGAGAGGTTGCTGGCCCTTGCCAGATAAGCTGACCTTTATAGAGCATGGCGGCTTCATCGCCTATGCGCTGGGCAGAGGCCATGTCGTGGGTAATGGCAATGGCGGTTGAGCCAAGTTTTTTAACGCAATCAACAATCAGGCCATCAATAACGGCCCCCATAATGGGGTCTAGGCCGGTTGTGGGTTCGTCAAAAAACAAAATGTTGGGGGTGGCGGCAATGGCGCGGGCAAGGCCCACACGTTTTTGCATACCGCCAGATAGCTCGGACGGGTAAAGCTCACCTACAGATGGGTCTAGCCCAACTTGTGCCAAAATAGAGCCAGCATGCGCGCGGGCGTCTTTACGGCTTAGGCGTTTGCGGGCCAGTAGGCCAAAGGTCACGTTTTCCCACACGGGTAGGCTGTCAAATAGGGCCGCGTTTTGAAACAGCATGCCAATTTCGCTGCGTAAGGCTTCGCGGCGTTTGTCTGAGACGGTGAGAATGTTCTCACCATCAATTTCAATACTGCCACTATCTGGGGTTATTAGGCCTAAAATACAGCGCAGCAGCACAGACTTGCCACTGCCTGAGCCACCAATAATAACAAACGAGGTGCCTTGGGGCACATCAAGCGTAATGCCGTCCAGCACCTTTTTGGTGCCAAAAGACTTATGCAAATCCCGAATGCGGATTTTAGGGTGTGTGCTGGGGGTCATGCTCATTGTGAGAAAAACAGGTCTGTCAGGAGGTAGTCAAAGGCCAGCAGCAAAATAGAGGCAACCACTACGGCCGCAGTTGTGGCAGAGCCAACGCCTTCTGCCCCGCCTTTACTGTTATAGCCATAATAGCACCCCATAAGGGCAATCAAAAACCCAAACAGGGCGGCTTTTACCAACCCGACTGTTACGTCAATTGCTTTAAGAGAGTTAAGCGTTGCGGTAATATAGGCCTGTGGTGAAAAGCCCAGTTTCATAACGCATACGGTAAAACCACCCGCAACACCCAGCACGTCTGCCACCAGTACCAGCAGGGGTAGGGCAATAAGCCCAGCCAGTAGGCGGGGGGCCACCAGATACTTCATGGGGTTGGTAGAAAGGGTGGTGAGTGCATCAATTTGGTCGGTTACGCGCATGGTGCCTATTTGGGCGGCCATGGCGGCCCCCACGCGGCCTGCAACCATAAGGCCCGCCAGTACCGGCCCAAGCTCACGCGTAACGGCAAGCACCACAATACCCGCAATGGCACTTTGCACATGGTATTGGGCAAAACCGGTGTAAGACTGAAGGGCAATAACCCCGCCAGAGAATAACGCCGTTAAGGCCACAACAGGCAAAGAGAAAAAGCCTGTTTCCATAAAAGAGCTCAAAAACACCCGCCCATAAAAAGGGGGGCGCACAATATGAGACAGCCCTTCAAACGCAAAAAGGGCCAAAGACCCTGCAGCCCGTATAAGGGCCAGCGTTGCACGGCCCAGTCTGGCCACAAGTGTGAGTATGGTATCCATACGCTCTGGTTGCCGCTCCTGCACGAAGGGGTTGGGGGTATAAACCTTTATTGCCGTAGCCTGATACGAAAGGCGCGTCAAAGCCTGAGTGGGCTAAACAATGCCCCACCTGTCTGGTAAGCCTTTGCACAACCCGGTAAAACCGTTTTTAGGGGCTGGGGCATTGTAGCTCGTACCGGCTAAGGGCATTGGTATGGGGTAGAGCCTTGGCTGGCCAGAAAGAGCTGGCGCGTACACAAGGTGCCAAAGACAAAGCAGGAGGGCTGCAAGTGCGTATAGCCATGATTGGCGGCGGGTATGTGGGGCTTGTATCAGGGGCCTGTTTTGCCGAATTTGGCATTCATGTTTCAGTTGTTGAAACAAACCCCGCACGGCTTTCTGCATTGCGTGAAGGGCGTATCCCTATTTACGAGCCGGGGCTGGATAGCCTTGTGGCCTCTAACAGCCAAGCAGGCCGCCTAACCTTTGGCGATGATATTGCCCAAGCTGTTGCCGGGGCAGAGGCTGTGTTTATAGCAGTCGGCACGCCCCCCCGTAATGGAGACGGCGCAGCAGACCTACAATATGTGCACGCTGCCGCCCGGCAAATTGCGCAGGCTATAACAGGTTATACGGTTATTGTTACCAAATCGACCGTACCAGTGGGTACGAGCCGCCGCATTGCCGAGATTATTCGCACAACCCGCCCCGAAGTTGATTTTGACGTAGCCTCTAACCCGGAGTTTCTGCGCGAAGGGAGTGCAATAGGCGACTTTATGCGCCCAGAGCGCGTTATTATTGGCCTAGACCAAAAGCAGCCAGAACGCGCAAGCCGAGCAGAGGCTGTTTTGCGGCAGGTGTACCGCCCGCTTTCCAGCACAGATGCCACGTTGCTGTTTACCGGGCTGGAAACGGCAGAACTGACCAAATATGCCTCTAACTCCTTTTTAGCCATGAAGATCTCTTTCATTAATGAAATGGCAGATCTGTGCGAAAAATTGGGGGCCGATGTGCACCAGCTTGCTAAAGGCATGGGGCTGGATAGCCGCATTGGGCGCGAATTTTTGCAACCCGGCCCCGGTTATGGCGGGTCATGCTTTCCCAAAGATACCTTGGCGCTCTCTCGTATTGCACAAGAAGCCCAGAGTGCCAGCCGTTTGGTAGAAACCACCGTACAAGTAAACGAAGCCCGTAAAGCCGGTATGGCCGGGCGTATTGCTGCGGCTTGTGGTGGGTCTGTTGCGGGTAAAACCGTAGGGGTGTTGGGCTTAACTTTTAAGCCTGAGACAGATGACATGCGCGAGTCTGCCTCCATACCCATTTTGCATAGGCTGGCAGAGGCGGGCGCACAGATTAAAGCCTTTGACCCCGTAGGTATGGACGCCGCCAAGCCCCTCCTGCCAGAGGGGGTGGAATATTGCACCGATGCATTAAGCGTTGCAGATGGGGCCGATGTGCTGGTGGTGCTGACGGAATGGAATATTTTCCGTGCGCTTGCACCAGAGGCACTGGTGGCGCGTATGCGCCACGGTGTTGTGGTTGATTTACGCAATATTTTTGACCCAGCCGCCATGCGGGCCGCGGGCCTACAGTACCAGTCTGTTGGGCGGCCTTGAAATCGTTTGGTTTTGGCCCAGATAACCAACCAGAATGTGGGCCATTAGCCCGGTGTTGAGTAACGGAGAGCGCGCGCGTGGCTAAAAAACCGTTTCGCCAGTTTGTATGCAGCCATTGCGGGGCGGTTTACCCTAAATGGGTAGGGCAGTGCGAAGCCTGCGGAGAATGGAACACGCTGGAAGAAGAGGCCGTGGAGCCTCTGGCAGCGTCTTCTGCCCGTGGCGGGGCGGCGCATAAAGGGCGGCGCGTTAAGCTGGAAGGGCTGGAAGGCATTGCCAAACCACCACCGCGTATTGAAACCGGCATTGTTGAACTAGACCGCGTGTTAGGCGGTGGGCTGGTACCGGCCTCTGCTGTTTTGGTGGGGGGTGACCCCGGTATTGGTAAATCAACGCTTTTGCTACAGGCCGCTTGCAAACTGGCCAGTAAAGGCGAGCGTGTTCTTTATATATCAGGTGAAGAAGCCGCTGATCAGATACGCCTGCGCGCGCTACGTTTGGGAGTTGGTAAAGCACGGCTAGACCTAGCAGCCTCCATTAACGTGACAGATATTGTGGCAACGCTTGAAGCCGAGCCTGATGTAAAAGCCGTGGTGATTGATTCTATTCAAACCATGTGGCTGGAAACGGTAGATAGCGCACCGGGCACCGTCTCTCAGGTGAGAGCGTGTGCATTTGAGCTTATTCGATTAGCCAAGCGGCGGGGCTTTAGCCTTATTTTGGTTGGGCATGTTACCAAAGAAGGGGCGCTGGCTGGCCCCCGTGTGCTTGAGCATATGGTTGATGCCGTTATGTATTTTGAGGGCGACCGCGGCCACCAGTTTCGCATTTTACGTGCTGCCAAAAACCGCTTTGGGGCCACAGACGAAATTGGCGTTTTTGCCATGACCGACCGTGGGTTAGAGGAAGTAAGCAACCCTTCGGCCCTCTTTTTGGCAGAGCGGCGGGGTAATATTGCGGGCTCAGCAGTGTTTGCGGGGCTTGAGGGCACACGCCCAGTGCTGCTTGAGGTACAAGCTCTGCTTTCTCCCAAAAATGGAGATGGTGCGCCACGCCGCGCCGTGGTGGGGTGGGACACGGGCCGCCTTTCTATGCTGTTAGCCGTGCTGGAAAGCCGGTGTGGGCTTAAACTGTCTGGCATGGATGTGTACTTAAACGTGGCGGGCGGCCTGAAGGTGGCCGAGCCAGCAGCAGACCTTGCCGTAGCTGCGGCCCTTATTTCTGCAGCTAGTGGTGTGCCCACAAGCTCGGGTGAGGTCTATTTTGGTGAGGTTGGGTTGTCGGGTGAAATTAGGCAGGTAGCCCAAGCAGATGCCCGCTTGAAAGAAGCGGCCAAACTGGGCTTTGAGCACGCCGTATTGCCCCGCCGTATTGCGCGCGGCAGCGCACGCACTAAACCCCCAGAAGGGTTAAGTTTAAAAGAAATAGGCCATCTTTCAGACCTGATTAGCCCAGATATGGACGCAGATTAACCCGGCAATGCCGTGTTAGAGGCCTTTTGGTGTAGCCTGCTTTGTAGCGTGGTACAGTAAAATGCGGCGCAGTAAGGAAAGCTTTCTTTAGGTGCATAAAGCCTGTTGCCAGAGCAGGTGCAACCCCCTATAGTGCCGCACGCACTGCGTAGTGCGGATGTAGTTCAATGGTAGAACGGCAGCTTCCCAAGCTGCATACGGGGGTTCGATTCCCCTCATCCGCTCCAGTTTTCCCTACAATTAGGCTTTGTTGGTAGCCTGTCGCCTGCTGTGCAGGGCTTATTGAGCATGAGTGTTGTATGGTGCTGCTTAGTTTAGCGGTGTCAGGCTGTGTCTTCTTGGCCGCAAGCTGCGTTTATTCTGGCTTATTTCCCATCACACAAAAGTGAGTTCAAGTGGAGGACAGCGATAATACGCGGCTCTATTGGGGTATGCATGTTATGGCGCATGCATCTGTGGTGTGCTTGATAACACTATGAGATATAAAGAAAATAATGCGTTTTTTGCATTATTTAGGCGAATATCACTTTTTTGTGTTTCATGTGATTAAACGTTTTCCCTAGAAAAAGAAAACTATTCCATGAAATTATAAGATGTTCATATAACTATAATAAATTATATCGCGCATTTACTAGCATCGTAATATTCCGATATAATAACAAAAACACAACGAATGCGGAATGATCCTTCCCCGTTACTTAAGAAATAAAGTAAAACATAATGCGGTTATGATGATAATTTTTGAAAGAAAGCGGCCTTGAAAACAATATAATATTATGTAGAAATTATATCATGTTGAGCATTCTATAATGGCAGAGTGCAAAACGGTAGGGCCGCTTGGCTAAGGGGCCCTGCAAGCAAAAAGAACGAAGGCCGTTACAAGCCGGTAAAAGGCGTTGTGTCAAAGCGTAAGAAAAAAGGAAAAAAAATGCTGCACACACCATGTTCCGTAGGGCATATCTGAAAAGCGATGCGCCGTATTTTTTATTCCGCCTGTCTGTGTGGTCTTTCCATCTGGGGGGCTTCTGCCGCACAGGCTGAAAAAACATTGGTGTCTGTTGGCGGCGTTACCGTGCAAGGTGGGCTGGACATAGGGGGCGCTGGTTTTTTTATGCCTAATGGCAACTTTGGTGCGGGGTCTTATGCCCCTAACAAAAGCAAAACCAGTTATAGCCGCACCGCTAACCCTACATATGGTGAGTTCTACGGCAAGCCCATTCTCTCTGGTCGTTGGGATTTTGGTAACGGCGTTGCTATTATTGGCCGTGCATCTGCGCTTGGGGCCGCAACCCTTGGCAGTGGGGATGCACAGGTGCTCTCCCAAACATCGGGTAACCCACATTCCATTTACCTAGAAGAAGCTAATATTGGCCTGACTTTGCCCGTGCATATTGGCCATGATAGCCAACAACTTACGGTGTTAGGCGGGCGGCAAGCCTTTGCGGTTGATGATGGTTTTTTGATTGGTAAAGGCACGTATAGTGCCGGTAACCGGGGGGCGTGGTGGTATGCGCCGCGTTTTGCGTTTTCTGGGCCGGGGGCTATCAAGCTGGAAGGTAACCCTGTCCGGGCTGATATCTTTATGCTGGAAAGCAACTCAGATAACGATATCGATGAAGGCTACGACCGGCCAAAAACAAAATTTGTGGGTTTTGATGTAAGCTGGTTTGCCAATAAAGCGGGTGGGCATGGTGAAAGCGTTTACGCAGACCGTGCGGCTTACGTAACACTCACCTATTTCCACGTGCGTGATGCCGATGGCTCTGCACATTATGATTACTCAACCCGTGCAGACCGTAACGGCATGAATGTGGCGTCACTCAGTTGGGGTGGTACATTATTGCCTGTTAAAGCGCTTGGTATTTCCAAAAACTTTACATTTTATGGCAGCTTTGTTTCAGAGCAAAACAGCCACGCAGGCAACGGCTACAAATCTGTTGAAGCATACGGCATGTTTTTTGAGCCGGGCTACCGCTTTACAATGTTGCCGTGGCAGCCACAGCTTTTTTACCGTTATACGCAGTATAGTGGCGGCAAAAATGGCAAAGGCGATGTTAAGCGCAGCTACGACAACTTTTTTCTCTATGATGGTAAGCGCTACACCTATGGCGGCTACTGGCCGGGTGAAATTGTGGGCATGTATCTTGCCCCGCTGTCTAACTTGCGCGTGCAGCAATTTGACCTGACAGCAACACCCCCGATACACTTGTTAAAAGCAGATGATAGCCTAAAGCTGGGGGTACACTTTTATGACCTGTCGTTTATCCACCCTGCCGGAAGCGGCCTAGCCGGTGTTGGAAAGCATATCTCGAACGAAGTAGACTTTACGACAGAGTACACCCTAGACGCGACCACATCTGCCGCTTTGGCGGGTGGTGTGGCTTTTGCTGGCCCCTCTGGCAAAGAGTTGGCCCGTACAAGCCTGCCGGGTGGTTACCCGGTGCCTAACATCACAAACCACTCAGGCATTATCGAGGCCTATTTTTTTAAGCATTTCTGAGCAGGAATTTTGCCCGCGGGTTTTTCTTTCCGTGTGGCCAATGATCTGCCCCAGAAACAAAGTTAAAGGACGCCGTGCATATGGTTGACCAGGACAGCACACCACAAGCCCCCCCCACAGACGGGTTGCGAAACCGCCACATTGCCATGATTGCACTGGGCGGCATTATTGGGGCGGGCCTGTTTGTGGGCAGCGGGGCGGCTATTGCTGCAACCGGGCCTGCGGTTTTGCTGGCGTTTTTAGCCGTAGGTATTCTGGTTATTCTGGTTATGCGTATGCTGGGCGAAATGGTCGTGGCAGACCCCGGCCGTGGCTCGTTTGTGGAATATATTCGTGCAGCATATGGCAACCGGGCAGGCTTTACAGCCGGGTGGCTTTACTGGTTTTTCTGGGTTGTTGTGCTGGGCAGCGAGGCCATAGCCGGCGCCATATTACTGCGTGACTGGGTGGGCCTACCTGTTTGGGTTTTGTCTATTCTGCTCATTGCCGTACTTAAACTTATTAACTTTGCCGCCCCGCGTGTATTTGGTGAGTGCGAATTCTGGCTATCCCTTATTAAAGTTTTTAGCATTATTGCCTTTATTGGCGTGTCTTTGCTGTATGTGTTTCATGTTTTTGGGCCGGGTGTGCCGGTAAGCCAAAACTTTTTAGGGCATGGCGGTTTTGCTCCCCACGGTTTTGTGGCGGTTCTCTCTATTATTCCCACCATCTTGTTCACCATGATGGGGTCTGAAATTGCGACAGTTGCGGCCGCAGAATCTCCAGAGCCGGGTAAAAATGTTGCCCGCGTAACACGCAGCATTGGCACCCGTGTAACCCTGTTTTATCTGGCTTCTGTCGCCATGATTTTGCTTGTGGTTTCATGGACAACCATTGTGCCCGGTAAGTCTCCGTTTGTTACGGCAATGGATACCATGGGCATTCCCGGTGCTGGTCTGCTTATGCGCATTGTGGTGCTAAGTGCCATTTTGTCATGCTTAAATTCCAGCATGTATATTACCTCGCGCATTTTGACAGAGCTTGCAGGGCAGGGCGATGCCCCCGCTAAGCTGGCGCGTTCTGCAGCAACAGAAGTACCGCGCCTTGCGATTGTGGTGAGCAGCATTGCTGGCACGCTGGTGGCGTTTTCCTCTATTTTGGCACCAGACACCATTTTTGCCTTTTTGCTGAGCTGTAGCGGTGGCGTTATTCTGGTTGTCTATTCCATGATTGTTGGCTCGTACTTAAAAGTCCGCACAAAAGCGCAGGCAAAAGGTGATGCAGATGGCTTTAGCCTGCCGTTGTTCCCTTTCTGCAATTACGCAACCTTGCTGGCTGTGGTGTTTGTTTTTGTTGCCATGATGTTTAACCCGGCTGAGCGTATGACCGCTATTGCCAGCATTGGTACCTCTATCGTGTTTTATGGCGTGGCCTGCTTACGCCCACGTAGCCAATAAGGGGCTGGTTTTACCGTAAACTAAACGCGGCATGGCCTGTATTTATTGGTAGTGCCATGCCGGTGTGGCATGAAGCTAAACAAAGGGGAGAGGGAGCGGTAAAGCTTCTCTCCCTTTTTTATGTCTTGCACCTTTAAAAGGTTACTCCAAAATACAGGGCACAGGGCACAGGGCACAGG
>NZ_BAMX01000011.1 GCF_000963965.1 Acetobacter orientalis | reverse complement strand
GTTGCGTTGCGTTGCGTTGCGTTGCGTTGCGTTGCGTTGCGTTGGTGGCTGGCCGGAGGGGTCAGCGATTGTGCATGAAATAGTCTACCAGTTTTTCGTACACTGGTTTTTTAAAGCCAACATTCAGGGCGGGGAGTGTTGCGAGTTCTACCCATTGGAAGGCGTCAAACTCGGGTGGGGTTTGTTGGTTTAGATTTATATCTGCGTCGGTGCCGGTAAAGGCGAGGGTGAACCATTTTTGGGTTTGGCCTCTAAATTTGCCACCCAATGCTTTGCCTATCAGGTTGGGGGGCAGGTCGTAGGCAATCCATTCTGGGTATTCCCCGGTAATATGCAGTTTGTCTGTGCCTATTTCTTCGCGTGCTTCACGCAATACGGCATCGTGTGGGGTTTCTGTACCATCTATGCCGCCTTGGGGGCATTGCCATACGCCCTCAGTTAACGGGCCGCCAACGCCGGGCATATCTGTACGGCGTGCAATAAGCACTTTGCCATCAGCCCGAAAAATGAGCGCCCCGACATTGGGGCGGTAGGGTAGGTTTTGTAAGGTTTCAGGAGTCATGAAGGCGTGTCTTACATGCAGGTAAAAAGAGGCCAGAGAGCGTAGCGCCCGGTACTGGCGCACAAATGGGGGCCAGTTTATTGGCGTTTGCCCGCGTTGGGGTTGGTTAGGTTAACGTGCATAGCCCCATTGGCCGCTGCGTTACCCGCAGGGGCGGTGTTAGCTGTTGGTGGTGCTGCCGGAAGCGGGGCCAGAAGCATACTAACTGGTACTAAGGTAATGCCGACATCTTTTAAATGCGGGATCCAAGCCCGTAAGCAGGCTAAGGCTACGGGGCGTAATGGCCCCATAACGCCAATGGCACGGCCAGTACGGCGGGCAGCCTGCTGGAGTTTGAGCAGTTGAATATCAATATTTACAATATCGGCATCGGTATTGATGTTTACGTCGGCTGTGCCGGTGGCTTCTGTGTTCTGAATGGCTGTGTCGGGGGTCGCGTTAAGGTATAGCAGGCCGCGCTGTGCAATATCTGTTAAAATGGGGGTAAAGGCGGCTGAGTGGGTGTAGTCTTCAGTGCTGGTGCCTGTGGTGGCATTGGTAACACCGACATACCCCGCCAAGCTGGACAGTGCCCATTGATAGTTGGCGGTGTTTTGCTTGGCACTTAGGCTGCTGCTTAAGGCTTTTGGGCCAGCTTGTACCTCTGGGGTGCTATCTGTTTTAGCTGGTGCCTGGCTTGGTTGGACGGGCAGGGCCAGCAGGGTCTCGTGCTTATTGGCGCGCGCTAGTTCCAGCAGTTTTTTCATGTCTGGCGTGTAGGGGGAAAGAGCCAGAGAAATGGGGCTGGGGAGTGCGCTTAGGGCTTCTTCTGTGACTGCGTGAGAGTCACCTACGCCAGTAAGAATAAGAGCGACCTGCGCGCTGCCCGCGGGGACATCAACCACCGGTGCGGCATAAACCTGCCGGGCTACGTGCCCGTGTGTACCGCGCTTGGGCAGGGCATACCCACCGGGGCCAGCGGTGTTTTCCAAAAGGTCGGCTTGTGGGGCGGGAATATCGGTCTTGCCGGCAAGTGTTGTGTCGTAACTTGCGACATCAATATCCTGCCCGCCCATTTTGGGTGGCCCCATAAGCTGTAGGCCAACACCCATAACACCAACGGCAACAACACAGCCGCCCCAAAAGCGCACAAAAAGCCGCCCAGAAGGTGGCATGCGCTGCCAGACAAGAGATGCGGTGTGGGAGACGCTGTTCATGGGTGTTTTCCTATCACAACAGGCTCAAGGTTTTTTGGGCGTGTCCTTTTCCACCGGTTTGGCCGGTGGCAGGGCTGCTGCGGGGTCTTGTGCTGGCAGGCCAGCCATGGAGCGTACGACGCGCAGGCCTTCTTGCAGTTGGAAGTCTGTTTTAGGTTTTGTGTAGTCAAACTGCGGCCAGTTTGCTGGTGGCTCGCTGGGTATGTCTTTGGCAATGGCGGGCAGGTCTGTGCGTGGGGTGGCTTTGGTTTGGTTGCCGCCTTGGTTTTTCAAAATATGCTCAAGGTCGGCTTCGTGCAGGCTAAAGCCGGGGTCTTCTCGGGTTTCTTTAACCGTAATGTCTGGCGTAATGCCCAGCGCTTGAATGGAGCGGCCTGATGGTGTGTAGTAGCGCGCCGTTGTAAGGCGCACAGCCCCATTGCCGGGAATAGGAATGATGGACTGCACCGAGCCTTTACCAAAGGAGCGGGTACCGATCAGGATAGCGCGTTTATGGTCTTGCAATGCGCCAGACACAATTTCAGACGCGGAGGCAGAGCCACCGTTAATCAGCACAACCAAGGGCAGGCCATCGGTAATGTCTGTGCCGTGTGCGTCCCAGCGTTGGCTGTCTTTGGGGTGGCGGGCACGGGTTGAAACAATTTCGCCCGAGCGAATAAAGCTGGAAGAGACTTCAATGGCTTGGTTGAGCAGCCCGCCGGGGTCGCTGCGCAGGTCAAGCACAAGGCCTGCCAATTTACCGCCAGCCTGTTGCTTAAGCTGGTTATAGGCTTTGAGCAGGCCTTTTTCGGTTTCTTCGTTAAACTGGGCAATGCGAATATAGCCAATACGGTCATAGAGGGCAGATTTAATGACCTCGATATGAATGATCTCACGCGTGAGGGTGAGCACTATTGGCTTGGGCGTTTTTTCGCGCACAAGGGTAAGCGTAATTTTGGTGTTGGGCTTGCCGCGCATTTTTTTGACGGCTTCATCAAGCGGGGTGCCATCAACGGGGTGGCCATCTACCGCAATAATGTAGTCACCCGGTTTAATGCCAGCTCTAAAGCCCGGTGTGCCATCAACGGGGGAGACAACACGAATATGCCCGTCTTGCTGTTGCAGTTCCAGACCAAGGCCGCCGAACTCGCCTTTCATCTGCACCATCATGTCTGCGTACTGTTTTTCAGTCATGTAGGAGCTGTGGGGGTCTAGACCGGTGAGCATGCCGTTGAGGGCATTGGTGATCAGGTCTTTGTCAGACACGGGTTCAACGTAGTCTGCGCGTACAAGGTCGAGCACCGTACCAAACAGGGTTAGCAGGCGGTAGGTTTCTGCGTGGTTGGTTGTGGGTGACGCATCTGGCGTTTGGGCCGCCCGCGCAGGGGATGCAAGGAAGCTGGAGCCTGACAATGCGCCAGAGTGGGAGGCAACGGCAAGGCTAACCATAAACGTGGCACCGAGCATCAGGCCTGTGCGAAACTTCATGCGATCTCGTCTCCTGTCGTCGGGCGTGGCCCGGGCGGTCGTATTCTGTAGCAGTCTTTGCAGTACGGCCCAATGTGGGCGTGGCAAACCATGCCAGTTCCGATCCTGCTCAGCATGCGGCGGTGCAGGTTAGCGGGTTCTGGCGTGCAGGAAAACTGTCTGGCGGGTTTATCTTATAAGAAAGGTGCCGGGTTGATGGCTTTTTGCCCTCGGCGGAGCTGAATAAACAGGGTGCCAGATGCCCCCATATGGCCAATGGGTGCGCCTTTTGTCAGGCTTTGGCCGGTTTCAACATCTAAGCCGCCCAACCCAGCCATGATAAAACGGTAATGTTGCCCACAGTTTAAAATGACCATTTGCCCGTAGGTACGAAAGGCACCGGCAAAGTCTACGCGGCCAGAGCAGGGGGTGCGTACGCTGGCAGCGGGTGGCGTGCTGTATGTTAAGCCAGAGGCTGGGCCAGTTTCTGTTTGTGCCCCCCATGTTGAAACCAGCCGGCCTGCAACAGGCCGCACGCCAGAGCTTGGGCCGTTGCCCACCGCTGTATCGTTATCTTGCTGTGTGCTGCTGTGTGTGTTGCCAGCACTGTTGGCTGCACCGTGGGTGCTTAGGCCGGGGCCAGCGGTGTTTTGCAGGGCTGCCATTTTACGGCGTGCGGCCTCTGCGCGTGCGGCGGCCGCGCGGCGTGCGGCTTCATCTCGGGCGGTTTGGTGGGCGCGCTCGGCGGCGGCAATCTCTTTTTGTAACGCGGCCTCTGCATCGGCTTGTAAGCTATCTAGGCGGGCTACGGCATCTTGTAGGCTGGCCGCTTTGCTTGTGGCCTCTTGCAGGCGTTGTGCGGCTGTTTTTGCGGCAAGGTTGGCCTGCCTTTGGGCGTCTTTGGCTTTAAGGGCTTGTTGGCGCACGTTGTCGCGCTGGAGGGCTTGGGTGTGTTGTAGGCTGCCAAGCTGGGTAAGGTGGGTGCTTAATTCTGTGTCTAACGCGCTAAGTTTTTCCTGCCGGGTACGCATTTCTTCGGCTTTGCGCTCAAGTTCTCGGGAAAGCCCTTTTAAAACCAGAAACCCCGTTACGGCCTCACCTTGCGGTACGGGGGCAGCGAGTAGGGTGTCTGAAGGGTAAAGCGAGAGGCGCTCTGCCAAAGGCAGCACAGGCGCTAGGGCTTTGCCGCCTTCTTGCAGGGCGGCACGCAGGCTGGCTTGCTCGCTTCGGATATCTGCAACGCGGGTATCGAGGTCGGAAATTTGTTGTTCTGTGCTTTGGAGCTGCGATGTGGCCGTGACCGTAGCGGCTGAAAGGGCCGTGGCGGTAGCCGCTTTTTGGGCTGCCATAGCCTGTGCGGCCTCGTTTTTAGCACGAGAGGCCTCAACTGCTGCGGCTTGTGCTGCTTTTTGGCGGTTTACGGCGTCTCGTTGGGCTTGGGTGGTTTGCAGGGCGTCTCGTGCATGTTGCACAGATTGCTCGGCTTGCCGCTCTGCTGCGGTTTGAGAGCGGGCTTTACTGCTGTTGTTACTGGCTGGCGTTGTTAGAGTTGGGCTATGCGGTGCCGCGTGGCGGTGTGTAGCCGTATGCTCGGTTGTGTGGGCGTGTGGTGTGCTGCGGGCCGTTTTTTTGTGGTGTTGGGCGGCATGTGCAGTGCCGCCACATAATGCAACCACACTGCTTGCCAGTAAAAAAAATGGCCAGCCCTTTTGCCGTGCGGCGTGCGCAGGGGCCAAGGGGCGTGTAACGGCTAAAGGGCTGGCTTGGGTCATTCAGTCTGTTAACAGGGTTGTGCCGGTCATGTCTGCCGGTTTGCTCAGGCCCATAAGGTCTAACAAGGTTGGCGCCAGATCTGCCAAGCGGCCGTTGCGGAGTTTACGCCCACCAAGGTTAAAGGCCACCAAAGGAACCTCGTTTAAGGTATGGGCGGTGTGGGCAATACCTGTTTGCGGGTCTTTCATAGTTTCGCAGTTGCCGTGGTCTGCTGTGGCCAGAAGCACGCCGTTTTGTTTTTTTAGGGCCTGCACAATGCGGCCTACCCCGGTATCTACTGTTTCAACGGCTTTAATGGCGGCTTTAAGTACGCCGGTATGGCCCACCATGTCTGGGTTGGCAAAGTTGAGCACAATAAGGTCGTAGGTGCCACTTTCAATGGCGGCTACGGCTTTGTCTGTTAGCTCTGGGGCAGACATTTCGGGTTGGAGGTCGTAGGTGGCGACTTTGGGAGAGGGCACCAGAATGCGGTCTTCTCCTTCAAACAACATTTCACGCCCACCGTTAAGGAAGTAGGTGACGTGAGGGTATTTTTCTGTTTCGGCCATGCGGAGTTGTTTCAGGCCTGCGTGTGCCACAACCTCGCCCAGAATGTTTTTAAGCTCTTCTGGTGGGAAAAGAATAGAAATGCGCTCAACCAGTGTATCGCTATAGTGGGTCATGCCCAGCACAGTGGCAAAAGAGACAACACGGTTGCGAGCAAAGCCAGTAAAGTCGGGTTCAACCAAGGCATCTAGCAGTTGGCGGATACGGTCTGCCCGGAAATTAAAGCATAAAATGCCGTCTCCATCGTGCATGCCGGTATAGCCGTCTAGCACGGTGGGCAGAATAAATTCGTCTGAAATATCAGCCGCATAAGCGTCTGTTATCACGGTTTGTGCGGTGGGTGCGCTGGGGCCTTGGGCTATGGTTAAGGCGTTATAGGCTTTTTCTACGCGCTCCCACCGGTTGTCACGATCCATGGCGTAATAGCGGCCAGAAACAGTGGCAATTTTTGCACCAGCGGGCAGGTCTGCCTCAAGTTTTTTCAAAAACTCTGGGGCGGAGCGAGGCGGCGTATCGCGCCCATCTGTAAAGGCATGAAAGGCAACTGGTATGCCTGCCTTTGCCACAATATGGGCCAGCGCCACGGCGTGGTCTTGGTGGGAGTGCACACCACCGGGCGAGACAAGGCCCATAAGGTGGCAGGTGCCGCCGGTTTTTTTAAGCGTTGCCAAAAAGGCTTGCATAATAGGGCTGTTTGCGACCGCACCATTTTGCAGGGCGGTAAAAATGCGCGGTAGCTCCTGCATAACCACGCGCCCGGCCCCAATGTTAAGGTGCCCGACCTCAGAATTACCCATCTGCCCTTCTGGTAGGCCAACATCTTCGCCGCAGGTACGCAAAAAGCTGCGTGGGCCGTTAGCCCACAACGTATCAAACGTTGGGGTGTGGGCCTGCTGTACGGCGTTGTCGGCGTTTTCTTCGCGCCAGCCAAAACCGTCCATAATAACCAGCATGACCGGGCGGCGCGGGGTGGGGGCAGTGGGTGCATTCATTATGATGTGCCTTCTTATGTTTATAGCCCTAACATGCCATTAAACACCGTGCCGCACCAAGCCCGAACCCACAGCAAATATGTTTTGGCCTGTGTGCGTGTGGTGCGTGGGTGCCGCTATAGCTTACGCAACTGTTGCGCTAACGTGGCAACACTCTACCGGGCAGGGGCCAGAGAGGGGGGGGGGCTAACAGCAGTTAGCTAGCCGTACGGGTGCGGTCTTTTTTATGGTGGGCCATAGCCGTGAGCGCTTGGCATAATTGCGCAATAACAGGGCCCCACTGGCGGGGTTCGGTTTGGCGTATAATGCGCAAAGTGGGGTACCATGGGCTGTTTGGGGTGCCGTGTAGCCAGCGCCAGCAGTTATCAAACCGGTCAAGTAAAATAACGGGCCTGCCTAACCCCCCGGCCAGATGCACACAGGATGTATCGACCGACACCAAAACATCGATCGACATAAGCAGGGCTGCTGTATCGTCTAGTGTGTGTAGGTGTGGTGTGGGGTCTAGCAGGGTCATGCCTGCCGGAGGGGGGGCAGAATCGTGCGCGTAGGGGCCTTTTTGCAGGCTAATGAGGTTAAGCCCGGCCAGTTTTGCCAACGGGGCCAAGGTAGCCAGCGGCATAGAGCGTTTACGGTCTGTCATGTGGGGGCCAACGGTATTGGGGCGGGGGGCACCACCCCACACCAACCCAACATTCAGCTTATCGTTTTGCGGTACCAATTTGGCAAACGCCTTAACCTTTCGCGCGCTGGCTTTAAGGTAAGGCACTGCCGCCCCCATACCGTAAGAGGTCGCGCTAAAAACGCGGGGTAGGCTAATAAAAGGGCAGTGCCAGTCAAACTCTGGCACACTGCCACCGACTTGTACAAAGGCGGCCCCTCTAACCCTACGGCATAAAGCCCCCAGCGTTTGGGGCACCCATAAATGGGTAATAGCGCCACGTTGTGCCAATGGTTCTATGTAGCGCAGGTACATAAGGGTATCACCCAAGCCTTCTTCTTGTGTGATGAGAATGCGCTTGCCATGCAAATTGGCTTGGGGGCCGGTGCTGTGGCTGAGTGTTGGCATAAGGGTTGTGGGCGGTAGGCTGGTATGGCCGGGTAGCTGTAGCCGCCATTCATGCTCGCGCCAGCCTTGGGCGTAACGCCCGGCTTTAAGCAGGGCTATTGAGTGGTTAAGCCGAATTTGTGCATGGTCTGGGTAGAGGTGAATGGCTTTGTTGTAAAAAGTAAGAGCCTCTTGCAAGCGGCCAAGGCCTGAGAGAATGCAGCCAATATTAGAAAGGGTGCCTGCGTGGTCTGGGGTGGTGGTGAGGGTGTTGTTAAGAAGCGCTAAGGCTTCATCGCTTTTACCGCGCTCATACAGTGCCATGGCCAGTAGGTTGAGAGACGTACTATTGTCGGGCCGTAAGGTAACAGAGTGGCGCAGGTTTTCTATACCGGCATCGTACTGGCCAAGTTGCAGCAAGATATCACCCAACAGGTCGTAAAGGCGGGCATCTTGCGGGGTTAATTTTAAAGCGGCACGGCAGACTGGTAGCAGGTCATGGCGGCGTTCTTGCGGGATAAGCAGGTCTGCTAGCATATGCAGGGGGTGCTGCTCTGTCGGGGCCTTGCTGGCAAGGGCGCAAAACAGGCTGGCTGCTTCTTTTATGCGGCCTGTGGCAGCTAAGCAGGTGGCGCGTAGTAGGTCTATCTGGTCGGTATTGTTGGGTTGGTAGGGTGTAAGGGCCTGCAATGTGGCACTGTAATGGCCCAGTTTGGCCTCAGCCCATGCGCGACGCAGAAAGGTTTGGTCTGGGCGGGTGGGGGCTTGGGCATGAACAGTCATACCCTATATATAAATTTTACGTCATGATTCGGAAACGTTTTATTGGCCCGTAAAAACAAAAAAGCCCGACATGGCCTTTACGCAGGCTAGTCGGGCTTTTTGAGAATACACAGAGAGCGCTGAAGTGAGGCTTCAGGCGGCTTTCATGACTTCGGTCAGGGAGGTCAGAACATCTGCCGGGTCTTTTTTCTCAAGCACGGCAACTTCTGCCACAAAGCGTTCTTGTGCGGCTTCAAACAGTTTGCGCTCGCTAAAGCTGCCATCAAGGCTATCAACGTTACGGCGCAGGTCGCGCAGCACTTCTGCGATCTGCACCAGATCACCAGAGTTGATTTTTTCTTGGTAGGCTACAGCCCGGCGTGCCCACATGCCTTTGCTGACGTGCGGCTTGCCTTTAATAATGGCCATGGCTTTGTCTACAATTTCGCGTGATACGATTTTGCGGAGGCCAGCCTTACGGGCCTTCATTAACGGGATACGCAGGGTCATCTGGTTGCCGGGGAAGGAAATCTGGATGACTTCCAGCTTGGTGCCAGCAATTTCATCAACACCAATGCGGTCTACGCGGCCAACGCCATGGGCTGCGTAAACAATAGCATCCCCTTCTTGGAAGGGGTCGTCATCTCTGACCTTGGTTTTGGCCTGAGCAGCGGTTGTCGCTGCGGCGGTACGGGCCATTGCGTCGGTTACGCCGCCTTTAGGGGTGGTTCTGAATGTGCTCATAACTAAGGTGTATAGCACAAAAACGCCGGTCTGTCTTGCGTCATGCAAAACAGACCGGTGTGGTTTTTCAAGCGCTTTTTCTTAACTTTGAATGCCGTTTACCACTGTTGTGGGTGGTGGGGTTGGCAGGCCGGTTGCTTGCACCACGTCAATTTCAATCGTGCGGGCCATTGTGGCCATAGGCAGGGCGTGGGGGGTGCTGGCAAAAGGTTCTTGCAGGTCTGCTGCACTTTTGTCGAGCACCAGAAAGAGCATGCCCACCAAAGATGACCCGAGCGGGGTGATCCATTCCAGCGTTTGCACCATAGACAGCGGCAGAACGATACAAAAAATATTCACCAAAGTACGCGGCAGGGCAGAAAACTGCATGGGCAAAGGTGTGTTACGAATACGCTCAAGCCCGCCTTGCGCGTTGGCAAGGTCTGAGAGAATACGGTCAATCTGCCCATGTACCGCGCCATCTATGCCTTTTTTGGCAACTTCTGCGCTTACACCCAGACCAATTTGGTACAAAATAGCGTTGGGCTGGTTGCGCCAGCCAACAATGGCTTTGGCCATTTCTGGCGGTAAAAGGCGGTTTACGTCTTCTGAAACATCAATATTGCCCAAGGCCCCCCGCAGGGCGTGGGGGTAGGCTGCAGTTGCCAGCATAAGGTCTGGCCTGTCGCCGAGTAGAGTGCCAATTTGGCGGCCTAAAGAGCGGCAGTTGTTGGTTGTGGCCCCCCACAGGGTGCGGGCTTCCCACCAGCGGGCATAAGCGCTGTTGCTCCGAAACCCCATGAACAGCGCCAGTGCCGAGCCAATAAGAGAGGTGGGCAGGCTTGGCTGTTCCATCCATTCTTGGTGGAACACCTGAAACAGGATGACCACTGCAAAATCCCACGCGGCCATAAGTAGGATAACGCCTAGAATTTCTTTACCGATAATGCGTAAGCCGACCCGTTGGTCAACGATCATCCAAACAGTCTCCGTTACTATCTTTGTTCTAAATTTCTATACGCGTGGTTCTGTTAACTGCCAGGGTTGCAGAGAGTTGCCCCGTGGTAGGCCTTGGGTAGTGCTGTGGGGCGCAAGGCAAGATGTTACCTCTGTTTTTGCATTCCAACCATGCCTGTGGTGCATATTAGTCTTATTTCTCACGCTTTTTCTATGGGGTAGGCGTGAAAGAAACGTGAAATTGCACGACAAAAGCATAGGCATGCCCCCAGCACTCTGACACTGTATGACCCGGCAAATGACGGAGAGAAACCCAATGGCAGCCCCACCTTTTACCGTGCGTTCTGAGAGTGTGTGCCATGGTGGCCGGGTTGGGTTTTATACACATCAGTCTGCCGCATTGGGGTTAGAGGCCCGTTTTGCGGTGTTTATGCCCCCCAATGCGGCTGCTAACGCCCCGGTGCCAGTGGTGTATGTGCTTGCAGGCCTAACCTGCACAGAAGAAACGTTTTTTATTAAAGCCCATGCCTTGCAAGAGGCAGCCCGCTTAGGGGTAGCCCTTGTGGCCACAGATACATCACCCCGTGGGGCAGGCATTGAGGGGGAAGACACGGACTGGGATTTTGGCACCGGAGCCGGTTTTTACCTTGATGCGACCATAGCGCCTTGGAGCAGCCATTACCGTATGGGCCGCTATATAACGCAAGAGCTCCCGGCGTTAGTAGAGGCCCACTTTGCCCTAGATGGTACACGGCGGGGTATTATGGGCCACTCAATGGGGGGGCATGGTGCGTTGGTGCATGGGTTGCGGGCGCCGCAGGTTTGGAAATCTGTCTCGGCTTTTGCGCCTATTGTGCACCCTACGGCTGTGCCGTGGGGGCAAAAGGCTTTTGCCAACTACCTTGGGCCAGACAAACAGGCGTGGCGTGCTTACGATGCCGTGTGCCTGCTGCAAGATGGATACCGCCACCCCAACCCCATTTTGGTTGACCAAGGCTTGGCAGACCAGTTTTTAGAGCGCGAACTCCAGCCGTGGCATTTGCGTGATGCAGCACACAAGGCCCAGCAACCCCTGACCTTACGAGAACACGCAGGGTACGACCATTCTTACTGGTTTGTGCAAAGTTTTGCCGCAGAGCATATACGCCACCATGCGCGTTTACTGACAGGCGGTGGTGCATAAACTATGTGCACCAAACACGTGCTCTGTGTTGTTTTATGCGGTGTTTAACTGTGCGAAGGGTTGTGCACAAACCCGGCCAGTGCCCCAAGCCACTTACTATATTCTGTAAGCAGTACCCGTAAGGTTACCCGCGTAAGGGGCCGCGTAAGGGCCGGTGGTTTAACGGGGTAGGGGTAAAGCGTTACACCCGGCAGGGTGCGCCCAAGTTCCAGCATGGCGCGGCGCATATGGTAGCCTGCGGTTACAACAGTAAGCGTGTAAATATGGTTGTCTGCCACCCAAGCGGCGGTTTCGGCCGCGTTTTCTATGGTAGAGCGGGCTTGGTAGCCAAGGGTTATACGGTTTTTAAGCTCTGCGGGCATAGGGGGCAAAAGTGCTTTGCTGCCCGTTTGTGGGGCAACGCCAGAGATAAGCAGTTTATCACCTTGGTTTTGGCTTAAAAGCCGCAAAGAGGCTTCTATACGGCCTTGCCCGCCAGTAAGTGCCACAATGCCATCTGTGTGTGGGTGGGGCTGTGCGGGTTGCAAGGCATCGTACACGAACCAGCAAAACCCTAGGCAAAGCAAAAGCCCACATAAAAAGCCGCAACGTAGTAAGATAATAAGTAAGCCTGCTTTTTTGCGTGGGCTAGGCTGCGGGACTTGTGTACGGGGGCTCATGGTAGGCGGCGTAACCACAGGCGTACCATGGTTTGTGTGGTTGCCCAGCCAATGAATGCTGCGGCAAAAGGTAAGGCGATAAGGCTTATAAGCAGGTCTGTTGGCAGCATACTGGGCAGGGTGCGCCAGTCTGGCATGGTAGCCGCTGTGCTTTGGAGCGAAGAAACCGCAAAGGGGGCTGCCATTCTAAAAAGTAGCACGAGCGGGGCTATAGCCAGTATGGTGCCAACAAGGCCGCCGCCTAGGGCAAGAATGCCGGTGCGCCCTGCAAAGCGGCCTGCAATATAACTATCGCTCGCGCCAAGGCCGTGCAGAATTTCAATAATATCGCGCCGGGTGGCAAGGCCCGTGCGGGTGGCTAAGGCGGTTATCATGGTGGCAATGCCGCCAACGGTGGCTAAGGCCAAAGCTGCACAGGCTAACAGGCTGGCGGCTAGGGCACGCAGGCGGCTGCTCCATTCTGCATTATGCTCAACAACCGTGCCGGGTATGCGGGTATTAAGGGTTTGCTCAAGTGTTGGTGGTACTTCTGCCCCTTCTGGCAAACGTACTTCTATAACGGCGGGTAGAGGCAGCGCCGTTTTATTACTCTCACCTAGCCATGGGGTGAGGAGATGCGCGAGTTCCTCTTTGCTCATTTGGTGCGTGTGCGTGCCCTCTGGCAGGTTGGCTAGGTATGCCAACACCGCTTGTGCGCGGGTTTGCGGAGCTTGCTGCGTAGTCGTGGGCGCACCAACCTGTTGCGGGGCGGGTTGGTCTGGCTCTGAGACTTGAATGGTCAGTAACTGTGCGGCACCGCCTGCCCAGCGGGCAGAAAGGGTGCGGGCCCCTGTTGCCCCGGTTAGAGTAAGGGCTGCCAAAAAGCTCATCATAGCGACAAGAATAAACAGGCTTCTGTCTGGCAGGGCTTCGGAAAGAGACAGGCCATCTTTGCGACCAGAAAATGGGAGCGTCATGGTTACTCTCCCTCACGCATAAGGTGGCCACGCTCTAGGTACAGAGAGGGGCGGGGCAAACGGCGAATGAGGGCCTCGTTATGCGTGGCAACAATAACGGTTGTGCCCATGGTGCTGAGTTCGTCAAACAAATCGAGCAGTTTGTGGGCTTGGGGTTCTTCTAATGCGTTTGTGGGTTCATCTGCCAAAATAAGGCCGGGGCGGTGCACAATGGCGCGGGCAATAGCGGTGCGTTGCTGCTCGCCCCCAGACAGGTTGGCGGCGGGCACGTTAAGGCGCTCACCTAAGCCTACCCATTTGAGAATGGCGTAAACTTCGTCTTCAATTTCGCTTTCTGGGCGGTGCTGTAGGCGCAGGGGCAGGGCTACATTATCTGCCACCGAAAGGGCGGGCATAAGGCGATAGTTCTGGTGCACCATGCCGATTCGTTGCCGCAGGCGCATAAGGGTGGCGCGTGGGCTGTTGCCTGTAATGTGCTGGTCGAGAATTTCTAACGTGCCGCGTGCGGGCAGGCTTTCAACGTGCAGCAGGTTAAGCAGGCTGCTTTTGCCCGCGCCAGATGGCCCCAAAAGCCAGCGAAACCCCCCTTGTGGTACGCTAAAGCTCAGGTTGGAGAGCACGGGTTTACTCCGCTTGGGGTCTCTGTACCAAAACACGTTGTGCAAATTTATCATGTGTGCAGCACCGCAGTGGGAGTGGGGGCCAGTAGGGGGGAGGTGTCATGCAACATAAGACAACTCTAGCTGAGAGCTGGCCCGGCTGTCGATAATAAGCCCTATTGGTATGGGTCTATATGTTTATGTTACAAGCACACCTAAACGATCTGGCGTGGGCTGTTTTGTGGTGTGGCCCGTGCATAAGGCTTGAGCCACCACGCGGTTCTGGTTCACAACGGTTTAGCCTGCCACCAAGCAGGCAGGCTGTGGATGTTGAAGAGAGTGCTTGATGAGAATTGTCTGCCCCTCATGTGGTGTTGCCTATCAGGTGCCTGCTGCGTTGCTTGCCAAACGGCAAACACTCAAATGCTCTGCCTGCGGTACGAAATGGCATATCCATGCCCAGCCAGAACACCCAACTCCCGCGCCTGATCTTGCACCGGTCGCGCCAGCAGTGGGCAACGGGGTTGCACCACAACTGGCACAAGAAGCAAAACCTGTTGCGCCGCAAGAATTTGGACGCGAGACGCTACCTGCACCTGCACCTGCACCTGCACCTGCACCTGCAGTGGTGGCTAAGGCAGAACCACACACTGCCTTTGATGAGCCAGAAGAGACCCAGCCTGAACAAGACGTAGCCCTCTCTACCACGCCTTCAACAGCAGAGATCTCTGTATCCCCAGTGGTGGCTGAAGCCGCGCGGCCGGAGGGTGAGGCACACTTAGAACCTGAAGGTGCAGTATTAGAAGAAGCGGCTGAGGCAGAACCACACGCCGCCAGTGAAGAAAAAAGCGAGCATGGCGTAAACCCCGTGCAAAAAGACCTTGCTACCGTTGTGGAAAGCGAACACGCGCCAGAGCCAGAGCCAGAGCCAGAGCCAGAGCCAGAGCCAGAGC
>NZ_BAMX01000012.1 GCF_000963965.1 Acetobacter orientalis | reverse complement strand
CCCCCCCCCCTGAAAATTGGATACCCCATGACTGACGCACAAAGCGCCGAACTGATGGCGCTCGTTGTCCCGCGCCTTGACGACCACAACCAGCGCATTGCGGCACTCGAGAGCGGGCAGGCCACGCTTGAAGCTGGCCAAGTGAGACTTGAGCAGAGCGTGACAACCCTCACGACTAAAATGGCCGAATACAACGGCGAAAATCGTTCCCGGGCTGAGGCTCAGAAACAGACGTTTGAGGACGGGATAAACGCCCTCGGCGCGTCTCTGGACGGCCTAGCAAAACGCATAGACCGGCTTGGCAGCGTGCGTGGCTGGGCTGGCTGGGCCATCGTCACGTCCGCCTCTGCTGGGGTTGCGACCCTCGTCTCCCATTTCTGGATGCACCCATGACCGGCCTCTATCTCCCCCATGTGCGCGACCTGTTAGTGAAGCCAGCGCTTGCAGCACTCCCGGCTGGCCTCAATTCGCTCTCGGCGCAACAGGGCGTGCTGGGCATTGGTCTGAAAGAAAGCGGGTACACATATCTGCGCCAGCTAGGCACAGGCCCGGCGCTTGGTTTCTGGCAGATGGAACCGGCCACGCACGATGATTTGTGGCGTAACTTCATCCGCTACCACCCAGAACTACAGGCTGCACTTTCCCGGTTGCTCAATGGCACAGCCCCAACGGCGCAAGCGCTCGTGACCAACCCGCTTTATGCCGCAGCAATGTGCCGGGTGCACCTGCTCAGGCAACCAGACCCGCTACCAGCCGCGAACGATGCCACAGCATGGGCCGCATACTGGAAGCAGCATTACAACACGCCGGGCGGGGCAGGGGTAGCAGCGCAGGCTGTGCCGTGTTTCCGCGCCGCGATGGAGGCATGACGTGGATCCCACAACGCTTCTCGCATCTTTATTCAATTACGTCCTGCCGATGCTGCCCGCGAAATATGCGGCAGCCGCGAGTGTAATTGGTTCATTCGCTGTCAGCACCTGTGCGCTGATTGCGTATTTTTGGCCCCGGCCAGCGGCGGGCAGCAAGCTGTTGCCGCTGTACGATGTCATTAACAAGTTGGGCCTTAACGGCAAGCACGCTGCTAATGCAGACGACACAGCCGCTAAGTCCAGCACTCCTAAAACTTGACTGGAACCCGACATGACAACTGATGTTGCCACGAATTCGCATACTATTACCCCGCTCGTATCGGCAGGAGAGGAGCTGTATTCCACAATCTCCGGCAAAGGCTTGAGCGAGAACGCCATTAAAGTCTCAACTGGCGTTGCAACGCTCTTGGACGGCCTGTTCCCCACCGTGTCAGGACTTGTCTCGTTCGACCTTAATGGCGTTCTCGTCGGAACAACTGATATTCTCAGCGGATTAAACGCCGCAGTGACAGCAGCCAAGACTAAGCAAGCCGACGAAACGGACGCAACACAAACCCCAACAGTCTAAGGGCACCCTTTCATGAAAAAATTATTCTTTCTCCTGCCACTTGTGGCTGTTGTCGCATGCGCCAACACCGCGCAGGGCAAACTCCGGCAGACAGTGTTCAATCTGGACAGTGCCTATCATCTACTGGCCAACCCAATGCCCGACGTAATGGCGGGTAAAGTGCCAGGCGTGACCGTAAGTGATGCCGACAAGGTGCTAATCAAACGCGCCAGCCAGACGGTCTTTAATCAGCTTTCTGCGCTTGAAACCTCGATTGAGGCAGGAAACAGCATCACTGAAACCGCGGTTTCCTCCCTACAGGCTGATTTCTCCAGCCTTACCACCTGCTGGCTCGGGGCCAAAGAGGGCACTATGCCAACAACCTGTGCAGCAACATTTCCAGAAGTGAGCAAATAACATGGACGCAGCAGCAATCAGCGCAATTCTCGGAATTGCAGGCACCGTTGTAACTCTGGCCGAAAAATACGGGCCCGAGGTTTACGAGACCGTGGTCGAAGCCATCAACCAGAGCAAGTCGAGCGATGGCCCGACTGTGGCTGATATTGAAGCCATTTTTGCAAAGTGCAAAGCCGATAATGACGCAATCCAAGCGTCATGATGGGGTATGTTGAGGCCTTCCTTGCGGGAGGCCTGACATTCATGGGGGTATTGGGTGTCGCGTTCTTTTTGAACAAAGGCGGCAAGGAAGGCAGCCCGTTTGAGTGACAGCAATCTAGATCATTTTCCCGACGTCAGGAAAATGATCTGGGAGGCCGAACTATTGGGATAAATGACGGGCTTCCACCGTACTGCTGCGAGATGTAAGACCCTAAGGGCCACTCCGCATCTGCGCCGCGTGCACACGACGACTTCCAGAATTACCGATGCATACGCAGAGCGGTTCGGGTCTGGCACCTGCCAACTATTGGGTATAGCCCAATGGTTGGAACCTGAAACTGTTGCTGCGGGCCGGGCTTGATACCGGCTGTCTAGGTAGTTCAGACACCTAGCGTCAGGCGCTCGGATCGAACGAGCAGCTACCCCTGTCCTCAAGCGTGTCCAATCCACGCCGCCGTAGCCCCGTGATTCTAGTGCGGGGATGGGGTAGAGCGCAAGAGAAAACGAATCGGGATAATTGGCACGGATATGGCACGGATTTTGTCGCGCCAAACCGGATTTAACTGATTCTTTTCGTACCGTGCTGTATTTGGGAACAACCAGAAAACCATGAAATTATAGCGGATTACTGCTATTTTTCATGGTGGGCGCGACAGGGATTGAACCTGTGACCCCCGCCGTGTGAAGGCGATGCTCTACCGCTGAGCTACGCGCCCGGTTGTTGTGGACTTAATACCCAAGAGCCCCCCAGTTGGCAACCCCTTGAAACTAATTATTTTCCTGTATTTGCAAGGACTTCACGCTTCATTTCTAGCTCTAACCAGCGCTCTTCAGCATGAGCCAAATCAGTTTCAAGCTTTTCAAGTTCAGCGGTATATTTTGCAAAACCCTTAGGGTCTTTTATGTAAAACTCTGGATGAGACAGCTTATCGCGAAGGATTTTAGCTTTCTCTTCAAGTTTGGCCATTTCAGCAGGTAAATTATCTAGTGCGAATTGGTCTTTGTAGCTTAATTTTTTCGTAGGTGTGGGCTTAGGTTCAGACCGAGGTTGAGTAATAGCAACAACCTCTTTGTTATCCTGGCCCATTTCTTCCATGCTGCTGCCTGCGGCTTTTTGAGCCACCATGTCGCTATAGCCACCAGCATATTCTACCCACACACCATTGCCGTGCGTTGCAAGAACAGAAGTTGCAACCCGATCTAGAAAATCGCGGTCATGGCTAACTAACAACACTGTACCATCGTAAGATGCCAGCATATCTTGCAATAAATCTAGTGTTTCCAAATCCAGATCATTGGTTGGCTCATCCAAGACCAACAGGTTCGATGGGCGTGCCAAAGCACAGGCCAACATCAAACGCCCACGCTCTCCACCCGATAACGCACTAACGGGTGTTCTGGCTTGCTCCGGCCTAAAAAGAAAATCTTTCATGTAGCCTATAATATGGCGTTTCTCTTCACCGACCTGCACCATATCTCCACCGCCGCCAGTAAGTGTGTCGGCAAGTGTTTTGTCCGGCGTAAGAGATTGCCTTTGCTGGTCAAGCGAGACCATGGCAAGAGATGGCCCGAGCGTTACCGTACCACTATCAGGCATATCTTTGCCTGTTAGAAGTTGAAGTAACGTTGTTTTACCTGCGCCATTTGCACCAACAATTGCTAGCCTGTCTCCACGCAACAAACGCAAGTCAAGGTCTTTAACAATCGGGCGTGTGCCCCATGCTTTGTTGACGTGCTCTGCAACGGCAACAAGCTTACTAGAAGTTCCAGCCGACTGTGCCTGAAGTGTAACCGTACCTGGTGCTTTTACGGTCTCACGACGGGCTTGACGCAAGCTACCCAATTCTGCCACACGCCGTACATTACGTTTACGGCGTGCAGTTACGCCATAACGCATCCAATCTTCTTCTCGCGCAATTTGACGGTCTAATTTGTGAGCATCACGCTCTTCTTGCTCAAGAACCTCTTCGCGCCACTCTTCGAAACGCTCAAAACCTTGATCGAGCCGACGTGTAGTGCCTCTGTCGAGCCAGACTACAGCGCGAGAAAGCGTGGAAAGGAGGCGGCGGTCATGGCTAATAATGACCATGCCGCAATTTAGGCTCAACAACTCTTTCTCCAACCACTCAATAGTTGGCATATCAAGGTGGTTGGTAGGCTCATCCAGCAAAAGTACGTCTGGTGCAGCAGCCAACACGCCGGCAATAGCGCAGCGGCGGGCTTCGCCTCCAGATAAATGGTTTGTTTGCTCTAGGCCAGTCAGTCCCAACGCATCCAGTAGCGCATTGGCGCGCCATTCATTCTCTGGTTCGTCAATACAACTCTGAACGTAATCAAGGGTTGTGGCATATTGAGACAGATCAGGCTCTTGTGGCAGGTAACGTAACTTGATGCCCGGCTGCACAAAGACTGAACCAGAATCTGGCTGAATGACGCCAGCGGCAATTTTCAGGAACGTTGATTTGCCTGAGCCATTACGTCCGACCAAACAGACGCGCTCACCACGCGCAACTGCTAGACTACCTCCGGCTAGGAGCGGGCGCCCCCCCAAGGTGAGAGTAATATCTTGCAGGTGCAAAAGAGGAGGTAATGCCATGACCTGTCTTCTGGGTCATGATGGAGCGTAATGCAAGACCAACACGAACGTAGCGTTATGAAAAATTTTTCCAAACAGAGCTGAATAAAATTTTTATGAGCGTGCCAGATCAAAATCACTTACAGCTTGGTAAGTCGCTACAGCAAGGGTGAGGGGTTCAAATGGTTTGGTAATAACAAAACTTGGTTCAGATGTTTCGCCGGTCAAGAGGCGTTCGGGGTAGGCTGTCACATATATAATAGGCGTATTATGCGTCTTCACAATTTCGGCGACAGCACGCATGCCATCTCCACCTGTGCCTAGGTTAATATCGGCTAAAATCAGGCCGGGCTTAGTTGCCTTGGCAATGCGTACAGCATCATCTTGCGTATGGGCAACACCAACAACCTTATGGCCACATTGCAGCACGAGTTCTTCAATATCCATCGCAATAATGGGCTCGTCTTCAATAATCAGCACTGAAGTCTGAATGCCTGTTTTCAAAAAAGTATAAGCACGCTCTGCTTCTGCATGTGCTTTTTCTGGCGTGAGATCTAAAATTTTAGCCGCCATATCTGGCGCAACTTCTTCTAGGGTGAGCAAAAGTAGGAGTTGTCTTTGCGTAACGGTTAAACCATTTTCTGTGAGCGCTGCTTCAATCTGGTTACCAAAATGCCGTGCAATTTCACGATAAAGACAACAGAGGGGAGGGAGATCATCTGTCTGGTGCCCTGTTGCCAAACTTCTGAGGCTTTGTGCAACCAAGAGGTCTCCGCGTGGTTGACTGCGTGTTAAAGCGCGCGCGAACCGTCTGCCATAAGGGAGAGCCTGAATGAGGGCTGAACGCTGTGACTCTGGCATGACAAATCTCCTTACCGTGGAGTATGGGTGGTAAACACGCAGGGGTATAACGATGGCATGTGCGAACGCTCACAGGAAGAGGGAAGTGCTCTGAAACACGATAATTTCCAAGACAGTAGCACCTCTGCATCACATTTCAGGAAAGAGTTGCTGCCGCTCATACCGGCGCTACGTGCTTTTGCACGTTTTTTAGCCCGCAACCCCAGCATTGCCGACGACTTGGTACAGGAAACCATTTTGCGTGCGCTTGCAAAGTGTGAGCAATATGAACCGGGTACAAATTTAAAAGCATGGGTGTTTTCAATACTGCGCAACCTCTTTCTTGAACAGGTACGCCGGGCCAAAAAAGAGCAAGAAGTGCTTGATACATATGCCTTCAATGTAGGCAGCAATACGACGAATGCTCCAGAAGGCCCGGCAAGGCAGGCTGTGCAAGATCTTGACCATATGCTCTGGCAACTCTCGCCACTATTACGTGAAGCCTTAGTGCTAATTGGCGCTCAGGAAATGACCTATGAGGAAGCAGCCAGCATTTGCGGTGCTTCTGTTGGTACCATGAAGGCGCGCGTTTCGCGAGCTAGGGCTGAGTTACTCAAGCACGCATCCCCAACACTCCAATAAAAACTATTTTTTGATTTTTTTTACAAACAGCATGTAACCATTTCGGTGCCCCGTTCATTGAGACAATGAGAACGAATAAGGCAAAGGGTATTCCGATGACACTTTCATTCCATGATCAAGTAATTGCAATTCTGCCCAAACTCCGTGTTCAGGCACTTGCCCTCACACGCAACCGGGCTGCAGCAGAAGATCTGGTTCAGGATGCCGTTTGCAATGCCCTTGCAGCACAAGACAGCTTTGCACCCGGCACAAATTTTCCGGCTTGGATGCACCGCATTCTGCGCAATCGCTTTATTTCAGACTTGCGTAAGAAGCGTGAAACTACAGACGTGGATGACATGCCCCCTTCTTTCCTTGCAACCAATGCACCACATGAAGACCGAATCATTCTGAAAGACCTTGATGCAGCCCTTTCACGTTTGCCAGATGACCAGCGTGAAGCACTTGTGCTGGGCGTGCTGGAAGGTATGAGCTACCAAGAATTGGCTGATATTGCAGGCTGCGCCGTTGGAACAGCCAAAAGCCGCGTGTTCCGTGCACGCCGTCAGTTAGAAGCATGGATGACAGGCGAAGAACATGTTGGTAATGAACGCTTGAAGTCACAGGCGGCAACACTACGCAGAAAGCTTGACCGTGGTACGGGCGCGACCGCACCAACCAAGCATGCATAACGTGCGGCACCAGACAAGAGAAGTGTGGGCAGACTAGCGGGTTTGGGCATGTCAGATGTTTGCTATTCAAACAAACTGTACAACGTTTCCGTTAGGTGGGCCGTTTCTTTCCCACCGGATGGAAAAAATTATGGGTACTGAAAACAATAACAAGCCTTTGAAAACGCCTGACCAAGCGTTTGATCTCTGGCTAAAACGGGGGCTACATCAGCTTTTTGATGATGTAGCCAATGAGCCCATACCAGAAGAATTGTTGAAGCTCATTGAAGAAGACCGCAAGGACTAAAGAAGAAGCCCTGCAAAATGAAGGCCCTACGCGTATGTTGCGTAGAGCCTTTCATTTTGTTTTAGCTCGGCTCGGTCGTATCTTTAGCACCACTAGCGCACGCATGCGCTTAATTATTGGCTTATCGGCCGTGCCTGTTATTGGCATTGGCTTTGCTATGGCCATTCACAACTACAGTGAATTACAAAGAGGGAGTGCGCAACGCGCTTCTTCCGCCATTACACGGCTAGACCTACAGTTTAGGCACGACACAGACAGGCTGCGTAGTGCTCTTGAAACCATAGGCGGCATGGATCTTACGCCAGAGCAAATCGGGCATGCTCTCTCCCTTGCGCAAACCGTAAGTGGGCAACGTTATTGCTATTTAGGACTATTGGATTCGGAAGGGGAGGTGCTGCACGCAGTTTCTCCGCCTAATGGCGGGTGTAATGCCGTTAATAAAAATCCATCATTCCCCGCCTACGACGGCACACTCCTTGAGGGCGTACAAAACGACACGGGGATTGAGGAGCATAACTCCTTTTTGCGCATTACTGTGCCTGCAGTATTTTTAACCACGCTTGAAACGCGTGGTTATCTTGTTGGCATTCTCAAATTATCGCGGAAGGCTGCCTATCTGGCAGGCAATTCTGGCTGGCAAGTTTTTTCTGATACGAATAACCCCTTACAAGCATGGATTGTTGGGGCAAACAATAGTTTGCAACCAGTCTGTACGGACTGCGGGTGGAAGCCCCCACCTCGTGAAATTTTAGAGCGCTTACGCAACCGCCTCGCTAATGAAAAAAACACCATTACAGCACTCCCTACGGCAGAGACTGGCTACGCTTTAGGGTCTATTGCTGGCGGCACTGATATTCTCGTTGCAACACAAAGAACGCCGCGCGAAAATAGTGCGCTCACCACCATGCTGCTGGAAATTTCGGCACTCGTTTTACTGCTTATTGTCGGGCTTATTGGCGTAACCGCTGCAGCAAATTTTGTGCTTGTATGGCCTCTTAGGCGCTTAACCTATGCCGTACAAAAATGGCAGATGGAAGGCGTGTTTGATGCTCGTACCACACGCTCAATGCCATTAGAGCTGCAACGTTTAGGCCAAGCGTTTACACGCGCTACCCGCAGACTATCCCGCCATGAAAAGCGTTTAACAAAGGCTATGGCGCATCAAGAGCTACTGATGCGTGAAATTCACCATCGCGTAAAAAACAACCTCCAAATTGTTGCGTCATTACTCAACCTGCAAGCGAGCAGAATCTCTAACCCAGAATTTAGAGCCGAATTTGCCTTAGCGAGAGACCGCGTGCGTGCATTGGCCACATTGCACCGTAACCTCTATGCAGAAGATCGCCTCGACCAGCTTAACATCATGTCTTTTCTAAAAGAATTATGCGGTCAGACGCTTCATATTGCAGGAGAATATGAAACTGGCCGTATTTCTATGGAAATCATCTCTGATGATTTTTGCATGAGTGCAGATCAGGCCGTGCCCCTAGCACTTATTGTAACCGAGTTGGTTACCAACTCCATCAAATACGCTTTCCCTGATGAACGATGCGGCACAATTAGCATTGCCCTCAAACGACGTGAACAAATGGTAAGCCTGACAATCAGTGATAATGGTATTGGCTGCGAAGCAGAAACCTGCGGTATTACAGAAAAGTCTGGTATTGGTTTAAAGCTTATTCGCGGGTTTGCGCGGCAATTAAACGCTGAATTTACGCAGAGCTGTGAAAACGGCACACATTATACGTTCACATTCCCCCTAGAACAGCTTTGAGCTGAAAGTCTGCTCAAGCAGCTTTTGTAACACACAGCACAACCGACATGCCGTATATGCAGCCGCGGCGCGCACGCTTAGCGCTTTGCGTTAACAGCAGAGCAGTATAAATGGCTATTCCTATGAGCGGTGATAAAGCAGCAATACGAAACTGGACGCGGGCTCAGTCTCGGTTGGGAAGACAGGCAGCACGCCCTGTCATGATATTTGGTCTTCTCTCCTCATTAGCTGGGGTAGGGCAGGCATGGTGTATTGCAAGCCTGTTAGGGCACGCCCTTATGGGGTTGGATGATACCGCACAAACGGTAACATCTTTCCCGCTATGGCCCATTGGAGGCTTTGCTGTTTTGGCTCTGACCAGAGCAGCCTGCATGATGGCAAGCGACACGGCAGCGGCTAAAGCTGGTATTGCCGCCAGAGGGCGTTTAAGGCAACACGCGCTTAACGCTATCTTAGTGGGTGGCCCAGCCCTGTTAAGGCGCGTACAGAGTGGTGCCTTGGCAACAACCGCCGTAGACCGCATTGAAGCCTTGGATGGTTTTTTTGCGCGTTGGCTACCTGCTTCTGTCTTATGGATTGCGGCTCCTCTTTGCATTCTTATTGCTGTTTGTAGCGTTAGCCCGCAAGCAGCTCTTATTTTAGGTCTTTGCGGGCTAACTGTGCCATTCTGTCAGGCCTTATTTGGCATAGGTGCGGCCGTAGCCTCACGTAACCAATTTTTAGCAATGACCCGCCTACAGGCCCGCTTTTTAGACCGGGTGAAAGGCATAGCAACCATTGTGCTTGCAGGCCGCACGGAAGATGAAACACAGCGCCTTGCGAGTGCCGCTGAAGAACTACGTATACGCACCATGAAAGTGCTACGCGTTGCTTTTCTTTCTTCGGCATCTATCGACTGCGCAATGGCCGTGGCCTTGATCGTGTTGGCGATTTTAACTGGCAAGCATGCTCTGGCTCTCACAACACATGCCACGCCACTGCTCCTTGAAGCCACGCTCACGCATGGGTTGTTTGTTTTATTGGTGGTGCCAGAGTTTTTTGCTCCACTCAGATCTTTAGCTTTGGCCTATCAAGATAAAGCCCACGCACAAGGGACCGCCACCGCAATGCTTGACCTGCCGACTGCACCCGAAAAAGCTGAGGTAGAAGCAGCACGCACCGTAAGCGCGAGTGGCGTTATGATCACCCTCGATACTGTTAGCTTTACGTGGGACCCCGCACGTGGCCCCGCTCTAGAAAATGTCAGCTTTGCCGTACCCGCAGGTGAAACTCTTATTTTGGCGGGCAGTTCTGGTTCTGGTAAATCAACCATTATTGAGCTTCTGCTTGGGTTTATTACGCCAGAAAGCGGGAAAATATTACTCAATGGTGCCCCGCTTGAAACCATTGTGCCTGACGCTTTAGCCCGTATGATTTCTTGGATTGGGCAAAAGCCGGTTCTTTTTGCCGGTACCGTGCGCGAAAATATTTTGTTTGCTGCCCCACATGCAGATGAAGAGTCATTGCAAGCCGCCATCAAAGCTTCAGCCGTAGAAGAGTTTTTGCCACTCCTGCCGCATGGGTTAGAAACACAGATTGGCGAAGGCGGTTTTGGTTTGTCTGGCGGGCAAGCGCAACGTATTGCTATAGCAAGAGCTTACTTAAAAAATGCTCCCATCTTGTTGTTGGATGAACCGACGGCACATCTAGACCCCGCAACCGAAAAAAGCGTTTTTGAAAGCCTGCAACGCTTGGCCGTTAAAAAAACAGTTGTTTTGGCAACCCATTCAGCGGCTGCACATATTTTTCATGGTCGGCGTATTGATCTGCAACATGGCCGCGTAGTGGCACGACAGGGGGCTGCGGCACTCACATGAACCAGCATGATAGCAACACATCTGCACGCACACCCCTGTCTCAAATCCAAGCCATTCGCCGCATTCTTGGTCTTTGGCATGCGCAGGCACCACGCTTAATTATTGGTATTGTGCTCGCTCTGCTGGCACTTTGCCTTGGCTTGGCGCTTATGCAAACAGCTGGCTTACGCGTTGCCGGAGCAGTGGTAGGCCAAGTGCTTATTACAACAGTCTTGCTGCGCTGGCTTGGGATAGGGCGTGTTGCCTTACGCTATGCAGAACGCCTTTTTGCGCATGATGCCATGTTTCGAGCACTTGCCAGCTTACGTGTGTGGTTTTTTCGTTCATTGGCACAAGGTGCCGCAGCAGGCCTAGGTTTTAGACGCGCGGGGGACATGCTCTCACGCCTTGTGTCTGATATCGGCACGCTTGATGGCTTATATTTACGGATTTTGCTTCCCTTTACCTGTGCGTGCCTCACACTTCCTGTTCTGTTCATTATTCTTGGTAAAAGCTCACTCTGCCTTGCTGCTGGTGTAGGCATACTTTTTGGTTTTGCGGCCTTTTTGGTGCCTTACGGCATGGCACGCGCAAGTCAGCACAAGGCACAACTCCTTACCCATACGCTGGCCGCTTTACGCATTAGCGTTTTGGATCTGGTTAGCGGGTTAAGAGAAATTCGTGCTTTCGGTGCAGAAGAACGCATGCTGGCACGTGTACATGCCTCTGATACAGCTTTACTGAATGCACAATTAGAACTGGCCCGCCGCTCAGCCGCAGCAAACGCTGTGGCATTTCTATTAGGTCAAGTGGCTATAGGGCTTGTGCTTCTGGCCATTGCTGGCAAACTTTTTTTGCATATTACACCTCTTGCTGGTGTGGGCAGCCTATTCCTGGTTGTTGCCGCTTTTGAAAGCGCAAGCACTTTAACACGCGCAGGGTTACAAGCCGGTACCATGGGGGCTGCTGCTCAACGTGTGGTAGAAATAGCTGACACAACGCACGAGGCCACAATACCCCAAGCCCGTATTGAGGCACCTCAGCACCCGAGTATTGCCATTAAAAATGTAAAATTCCGCTGGGCGCCTGACCGCCCCTATGTTTTTGATGGATTGAATTTGCAAATTGCAGCGGGTAGCCGTGTGGCGCTGCTTGGCCCATCAGGTGTGGGCAAGTCCAGTCTGGCGGCGCTTTTACTAAAAGTTACCCAAGCAGAGAGTGGCAACATTACGTTTGATGATGTGCCTCTTGCCGATATTGATACAACTTCATTACGCCAGCGCATTGCATGGCTTTCTCAAGCAACGCATCTGTTTGACGACAGTATTCGAGCAAACCTGCTTTTAGGTCGCCCAGATGCTACCGAAGAAGACTTGTGGCAAGCGTTAGAACAAGCCGCCGTGGCTGACGTTGTACGTAACCTACCTGATGGGCTCGACACATGGCTGGGTGAGGGGGGAATACGCCTTTCTGGCGGGCAGGGGCGGCGCGTTGCGCTGGCCCGTACATTATTAACCCACGCCCCCATTCTCATTCTGGATGAACCTGCAACCGGGCTTGATGCCCAAACCGAGTTGGATTTTTTGGAAACCCTCAATCGAGTAACACAAGGCCGTACCGTTATTTTGATAGCGCACAGGTTAACTGGGGTAGAGGCTCTAGACCAGATTTGGCGCCTGTCTGGCGGTACGGCTCTTGCAGTACCGCCGCTATCACAATATTGACGTAATTCGTGCCACACGGCACGAGTAGTTAAGTCTACAGGCGCGACATGTTTTTTAGCGCAATATGCTAGACGCCATAACAACTTTCATGCTGTAGGGAACCTCTGCCATGCGCCGCCTGATGACCGTTCTTGGGCTTTCACTTCTTGCCGGGTGCGCATCTGAGCCACCGCGTAAGTATGTGGTTTTCTTCGCAAATAGCTCTGTTGAACTCGATGACGCGGCTAGCAATGTCATTCAGCAAGCCTCTGAACTTGCTCAGCAAAATCCCTCGCGCATTGTGCAAGTTGAGGGGTATGCAACTGCGGGTAACGACCTTTCAGCAGACTCTCTGCTGGCTATAAAACGCGCAAAGCTGGTTGCCCAACAACTGCAAACTGATGGTGTATCTGGAGACCGTATTCGGCAGACTCCGCGCGCTCCGTCCAATACAGAAGGCTCTAGCGTTGGTTCTCGCCGGGTAGAAATTGAGCTAGTTTCTCACTAATTGAGCAATGAGCACTCCTCTCGGCTCAACTGTACAAAATCCTGCAACACACACTCAGGCAGGCCTTAAGCGTGACAGATTTGTGGGCACCTCTGCGCAAGAGGTGCTCCATTCTGTTTTTGGCTACCCTGACTTTAGAAGCCTACAAACGCAAGCTGTAGAACACGTCATGCACGGGCAAGACGTGCTGGTGCTCATGCCCACCGGTGGCGGCAAAAGTATTTGCTATCAAATACCCGCGCTCTGCCGGGCAGGCATGGGTCTTGTTATCTCGCCTCTTATCGCTTTGATGGATGACCAAGTTGCCAGCCTGCGGCAGGTTGGTATTAACGCTGCGGCTTTACACTCTGAGCTTGATGCAGATGAGGCAAGCGCTGTACAGGCAGACATTACCTCCGGCAGGCTGGATATTCTTTATGTTTCACCTGAGCGGCTGCTCTCTCCCGCAACGCTTGAGCGGTTAGCACGGCAAAAGCTCTCGCTTATTGCTATCGATGAAGCGCATTGTATATCCGCTTGGGGGCACGAATTTAGGCCAGAATATAGAGCCCTCGCTGCACTCCCGCAGCATTTTCCCGGTGTGCCTCGTATTGCCTTAACGGCTACAGCAGACCAACGCACGAGAGATGATATATTAGCTGCGCTTGGCATGCCCCATGCTGCGGTTTTGGTTTCGAGTTTTCATAGGCCTAACCTAAGCGTTACAGCCCTCCCTAAAGGCTCTGAAACAGCGCAATTACTGGCAGCACTAGAAAAGCACCGAAACGAAGCCTGCATTGTTTACTGCGGTAGCCGCGCCAGAACAGAGCGTATTGCCGCAGCGTTACGCACCAAAGGGTACGCTGCTTTGGCCTATCACGCAGGTCTTTCTGCTCTTGAGAAGCGCGCTGCACTTTTGCGCTTTCGGTCAGGTGAACCGCTTATTATTGTCGCCACTATTGCCTTTGGTATGGGCATTGATAGACCAGACGTACGGGCTGTTATCCATTTAGATATGCCAGCCTCGCCAGAGGCGTACTACCAGCAAATTGGCAGGGCAGGGCGCGATGGTCTGCCATCAGATACGCTTTTGCTTTATGGCGGCGATGATATGGCGCGTGCCCGCCATTGGCTAGAAATGTCAACGGCACCAGATACCGAAAAACGGATTATGCGTAGTCGCTTAGAAGCCATGATCGCCTTTACCGAAACAACATCGTGCCGCACCACAGCATTGTTACATTGTTTTGGCGAGACATTGCCCGAACCCTGTGGGCATTGCGATAATTGCCTACACCCTGTGCTAACATTTGATGGCACACAAGCGGCTCGCAAATTTCTCTCTACTGTGTACCGTACTGGCCAGCGTTATGGAGTGTTGCATATTATCAATGTGTTACGCGGCAAGCAGACCGAAGCAGTTGACCGTAATAACCATGAAAAACTCTCTGTATGGGGCATAGGTAAAGACAAAACCGAACTGTTCTGGCGTAGCGTAAGCCGCCAGCTTATTGCGCGTGGCGCGTTAAAAACTGAGGGGCAATATAGTGGATTAGTTTTGCACCCAGACGTCGCAAGACCTATTTTGCGCGGCGAAGAAACCGTGCATCTGAGAGCCGATACAACCGCAGAGCTTGAAAAAGCTATTAGCAACCGCAATGCAGCCAGCCCGACATCTTTAGACCCAGAAAAGCAGCCTTTGTTTGAAGCCTTACGCCAATGGCGCTTAAGCGAGGCACGTGAGCAAGAAACGCCGCCTTATACTATTTTTCATGATTCAACCCTGCGCGACATTGCCACACAAGAGCCTCATTCGCTTGATGAGTTGGGGCAAATCAAAGGGGTAGGGCAGTCAAAACTCAGCCGTTATGGCGAGGCTGTTCTTGCCGTGCTGGCTGCAGGAGCATAAATTTTATGGCCTCCTTAAAACAAAGGCGTGCTCAAATTCTTCACTGCGTGCAACAGCAAGGCTATGTTGCCAATGAAGACCTAGCAAAGACCCTGCATGTTACCGTGCAAACGGTACGCCGTGACGTGAATAATATGGCCGCAGAGGGGCTAATTGCCCGGCATCATGGCGGGGCTTCAGCACTCTCCCCTGCAGAAAATATAGCTTACTCAGAGCGCCAGATTCTGAATTTAAGAGAAAAAGAGGCTATAGGTCAGGCCGCGGCGGCAGCTATTCCAGACGGTGCGTCACTTTTTATTAATATTGGAACCACGACAGAAGCCTTTGCCCGCTGCCTTAGGCAGCACCGCGCTTTGCGGGTTATTACCAACAATATTCATGTAGCCTCTTTGCTGGTGCCGGCACCCGAATGTAACCTGGTTATTGCCGGAGGCACCGTGCGCCTAAGAGACGGCGGTATAGTCGGGCCAGCGGCTGCCGCCATGATAGAACAATACCGCGCAGACTTTGGCATTATTGGTATTAGCGGCATTGATGAAGATGGCACTCTGCTAGATTTTGATACGGACGAGATTAATGCAGCCCAAGCCATTATTCGTAATGCCAGAACGGTAATACTGCTTGCAGACCATACCAAATTCAAACGCCGTCCTATGGCGCGGGTAGGCCATATTTCTGATATTAATGTTTTTTATACAGACCAAGAGCCTTCCCCTAAATTCTTAGCCCTTCTTAAGGCGGCAAATGTTGCGCTGCATGTTGCTAAACCTTGATATTTTCGGAAAAGAAAACGATCTGCGAAATTTAGAGACTTTTGTCATAATAAAACCATTGTTTTTCGCTTTTGTTTTCGGATACGAATATCAGACCTTTTAGTTTCACTCGGTATCGGAAGAACGCAATGGCACAGTCTGAAACCTCACCCTCTGGCACTTATGATCTGCTGATTGTTGGCGGCGGTGTAAACGGGGCCGGTATTGCACGCGATGCCGTGGGTAGAGGGGCTTCTGTCTTGATGGTCGAGCAAGACGACCTAGCAAGCTACACCTCATCTGCCAGCACAAAGCTGATCCATGGTGGCCTCAGGTACCTAGAATATTATGAATTCAGGCTCGTCAAAGAAGCTCTGACCGAGCGTGAGCGGCTGCTTAAAATGGCGCCCCATATTATGTGGCCAATGCGTTTTGTGCTGCCACACTCTAAACTGGTACGCCCAGCATGGATGCTTAAGGCTGGTCTTTTCTTATACGACCATCTTGCCTCCAACATGACACTGCCAAAGTCACGCGCTATCGATTTTAGAACCCATTCTGCTGGGCAGCCCCTAAAAAGCGATTACACAAAAGGTTTCGTCTATTCAGACGGGTGGGTACAAGATAGCCGCTTGGTCGTGCTTAACACTATGGATGCCGCTGAACGCGGCGCTGATGTGCGCACACGCACGCGCCTTATTAACGCCACCCGCCAAAATGGCCTATGGCAAGCAGAACTGGAAGACCGCGTAACCGGCCAGACAACAACGGTGCAGGCGCGGGCACTTGTGAATGCCGCAGGGCCATGGGTTGCGCGCCTGTTGGCTGACACATTGAAAATTCCAAACTCCAAGTCTGTGAGATTGGTTAAGGGAAGCCACATTATTGTGCCTAAGGTCTTTGATGGCCCACAAGCATATATTTTCCAAAACCCAGACAAGCGTATTGTTTTTGCTATTCCCTATGAGCAAAAATTCACACTTATCGGCACGACAGATATTCCTTGGAAAGAAGCACCTGGTAAGGTGGGTATTGCTCCAGACGAAATCAGTTATTTGTGTGAGAGCGTAAACCGCTACTTCAAAACCGCCGTTAAAGAAGGCGATGTGGTTTGGAGTTATGCAGGCTTGCGCCCACTTTATGACGATGCGTCTGCCAATGCCTCCGCCGTAACGCGTGACTACGTGCTAGATTTAGATACGCAAGACGGTGCCCCGCTCCTTTCTATTTTTGGCGGTAAAATTACCACCTACCGTAAACTGGCAGAGCACGCGCTGGAAAAACTGGCTCCTGTACTGCCTGCCGTTGCAGGAAAAAGCTGGACAGCCAACGAGGTACTACCCGGTGGCGACATTGGAGACGGTGGGTTTGACGCAGCACTTGCTCGTTTGTCTCGCGCGGCTGCATGGCTGCCTGCTAATTTGGCGTGGCGCCTTATACGTAACTACGGCAGCCGTGCGTACGAAATTATTGGCGAGGCAACTTCGCTGCAAGAAATGGGTACTGTGCTCGGGGGTGATTTGACTACCCGTGAGGTCGACTATCTGATACAGCGCGAATGGGCACGTACCGCTGAAGACGTTCTTTGGCGGCGTAGCAAATTGGGGCTGCACCTGAATGAAGAAGAAAAACGTAAGGTTGCCGACTACATAGAGCAGAAAGTAACCTAACCGTTTTTCGCATAATGGCAGTTATTTCCCATATAAAAAGAATAACGAGGGAAGTATGACAAGTAAGACCAAAGCGTTTGTTGGAGAGTTGATTGCTGAGTGTGTAGCAGTCTTTATTATTATCGTTTTCGGTGATTCTGTTGCTGCAATGTACTCTCTCTACGACCCTAGCCCCTATAAGCTTGCTTATTGGGGCGTGTGTATTGTTTGGGGTTTGGGTGTTACCACTGCCATTTATGTAACAGGTGCGGTATCGGGTACACATGCCAACCCAGCGGTTACATTGGCTCTGGCCTGTTTTCGTAATTTTTCATGGAAAAAAGTTATCCCTTATTGGGTTGCCCAAGTAGTAGGCGGCTTTTTAGGGGCGGCCATTGTTTACACGCTTTTCTCACCCGTAATAGACCACTACGCTGCGGTGCACCATTTAGACAGGCTGCACGACGGGGCAGGGGCTGGTGTGTTTTTTACTCACCCCGGTGACTTTGTAACCCCCATGCATGCTTTTGTGGACGAGATCATTCTCACTGCTATGCTGCTTTTAGGCATATTTGCCATTACATGCGAGTATAACACCCAAGCACCTCAGGCCAATTCTGGCGCACTCATTATTGGCCTTTTGGTGGCTATTATTGGTGCTTCGGCTGGCTATCTTGAGGCATGGGCCATTAACCCTGCGCGTGATTTTGGGCCACGTCTTTTCTGCTTTTTTGCGGGCTGGGGTGGCACAGCTTTACCCTCTCCACAAAACTACTGGTGGGTTCCTATTGCAGGCCCCTTAATTGGCGGGTTAGTTGGCGCAGGCCTTTATCAAGGCTTATTAAAGCCCTTCATGCCGTCTCAATCACGTTCAACCACCACAGCTCGCGACTGAAAACCAGATCAATTAAAAAAGGACACACCTCGATGAGCAAGCAAGATTATGTATTGGCTATTGATCAAGGTACGACTTCGACCCGTACCATTATTTTTGATCGAAATGCCGTCGAGGTAGCAAGCGCACGCCAAGAATTTGCCCAGCATTACCCACAGGCAGGGTGGGTTGAGCACTGCCCAGAAGACATTTGGAATGATGTTCTCAGCACGTCCCGCACAGCGCTTGAAAAATCTGGGGCGCTGGAGCGTATTGCCGGTATTGGCATTACCAACCAGCGTGAAACGATTGTGGTGTGGGAGCGTGCGACAGGTAAACCGATCCACCGTGCTATTGTATGGCAAGACAGGCGCACCGCTGCAACATGCCAAACGCTCCGTGAAGAGGGTGCTGAGGCCTTAGTGCGTGAACGCACCGGCCTTTTGATAGACCCTTATTTTTCAGCCACTAAGCTTGCTTGGCTGCTAGATAACGTATCAGGTGCTCGCGCACGCGCAGAAAAAGGCGAGCTGGCCTTTGGTACGATTGACTCGTTCATTCTTTGGCGCCTGACTGGCGGCAAAGTGCACGCAACCGATATTACCAATGCAGCGCGCACATTGTTGTTCGATATCCACCGCCAACAGTGGGATGAGGAGCTACTGCGTCTTTTCCGTATTCCTGCATCTTTGCTGCCTGAAGTAAAAGACAACAGCACTATCTTTGGTGAAACAGACCCAGCTCTGTATGGTCGCGCCATTCCTATTGCTGGCATGGCTGGAGACCAACAGGCTGCTGTAGTTGGGCAGGCATGCTTTACACCCGGCATGGCAAAGGCCACCTACGGTACAGGTTGCTTTGTGCTTCTCAACACAGGCGACAAGCCGGTGGCCTCTAAAAATAGAATGCTCACCACAATTGCCTACCGCATGGGCGGCAAAACGACATATGCTCTAGAAGGTTCTATTTTTGTTGCCGGCGCCGCCATTAAGTGGTTACGAGACGGTTTGCACCTTATTACACACGCGTCCCAAACGGATGACATGGCTACACGTATCCCCCATAGCCATGGTGTTTATATGGTGCCGGGCTTTGTTGGCCTTGGTGCTCCCCATTGGGACCCTGACGCACGTGGGCTAATTTGCGGCTTAACCCTAGATGCAACCGCAGCGCATATTGCCCGCGCAGCCCTAGAATCTGTGGCCTACCAAACGCTTGATCTGGTTACCGCCATGATGCAAGACGGTGGTGGCACAACCGATGCCTTACGGGTTGATGGTGGCATGTCTGCCAATGACTGGTTCTGTAATTTCTTGGCAGATATGCTTCAGGCTAAAGTAGAGCGCCCCAAACATATCGAAACAACAGCTCTGGGTGCAGGCTTTCTTGCCGGTATGGCAACGGGCGTGTGGGATAGCGAAAAAACTCTGGCTGCCACGTGGCAACGTGGAGCGGTTTTTGAGCCTTCAATGCCAAGCGAACAACGCCGCACTATGATTGCTGGCTGGCACCAAGCTGTACGCCGCACCTTAACAACCACTGGCATTTAATGAAACAGACCATAAGGCACCTATTTTATATAGGTGCCTTAAAGGGTTACTAGGTAGGGTTAGCAGTACGCCCCACAGGTATAGTAACTGTTTTACGGACACCCTCAAGAAAAGTGAACGTAAAGGGAAGAGCCTGCCCATCATGAGGGTCTGAGGTCATATTCAAGCACAACAAATGATACCCACCATGCGGGAACACAAGTGTGGTATGTGCTGGCACAGACAAATGCGTAAACAAATCAAGCGTGCCCGGCGTGCTTTCCTGATCTGAATGGTGCCCTACAATTTTGGAGCAGATATCAGAGGCTACACCGGTTATTAAATAGGTCGTATCCCCTTTATTTTGCAACGTAAAATAGACAGCCGCTACATGAGCAGCAGAACTTACTACTTCCATTGTCGCATCTGTAATAACAATGTCTTTTTCAGCTTGCTTTTGCCGTTGCGCCGTATCTTCTCTGTCTTGATCTGTCGCATGAGCCTGAACGCTCCATAGCATACATGCACAAACAAGCGGTACCAGCATGGCAACGGAACGAAATCTCATAAAAGCTCCAGTGTTTTTTTGTCGGCGCCTTGTTTTTTGCGTCAGGCCCGACCTATCTATATGTTAATACTATACCGCACTGCTTTGCCATAAGGGCAAATTTGTTGTTTTTTTGCTATGATCTTCAACGCAAGCTGAAAGATAAAGTTAAATTATGCGTTGCCCATTTTGTGGAAACCCAGACAGCCAGGTTAAAGATAGCCGCCCGAACGAAGAGGGTTCGGCTATTCGGCGCAGAAGAGCCTGCCTATCTTGTGGGCAGCGCTTTACAACAGTTGAGCGCGTGCACCTAAGAGACCTGATTGTGGTTAAGGCAGATGGCCGACGCGCACCATTTGAACGTGAGAAACTGGCAAGGTCTATTCGTATCGCCTTGCGTAAGAGGCCCGTGCCTGATACCCGCATCGAACAGATTGTTACCGGGCTGGTTAGGCAGCTAGAAGCCGTTGGTGAGACCGAGGTTTCTTCTGCTCGTATTGGCGAGTTAGCTATGGATGTCCTGCGTGATGTAGACACAGTTGGGTATGTACGCTTTGCAAGCGTGTACCGCGACTTTACAGAAGCAAAAGACTTTTCAGAGATTCTGACATCCATGGACGGCTCCCCCTTGGAAATAGGGGAACAGGGACTAGACCATAAGCCGTAGAAGGCATCACGAACCGCGCTCGCTCAAGTGGGGTTGCAGGAGATTAAAAATGACCGAGCAGCAAGAACATGTCGAACTTAGCAGTGCGCAGCGGCCCCGTACGGCTGCACGCGTAGCTGCTGTTCAGGCTTTATTTCAAATTGAGCAAAACGATGAACGTGCCGACACTGTTATTCAACAGTTTTTGGTGCATCGTTTTGGCACAACCCTCGATAACGAAACCTACAACGACGGCTATATTCCAGAAGCGGATACACGCTTTTTCAGCAGTATCGTTAAACAGTCTGTCTCGCAACGTGGTACAATTTTAGAACTGC
Source organism: Acetobacter orientalis (assembly GCF_000963965.1). Lineage (GTDB taxonomy): Bacteria > Pseudomonadota > Alphaproteobacteria > Acetobacterales > Acetobacteraceae > Acetobacter > Acetobacter orientalis. Next base: position 9,504 of record NZ_BAMX01000012.1, on the reverse strand, counting down.
TGAGCGAAACTCTGCCAAGCACATGGCCTGTTTCCCGGCTTGATCCGGTATTACGCGCTCTTTTTCAGGCCGCCATAGGTGAAGCCTTGGAAAAAGACCTGCCATCCGGAGTGCTGATCAACGAGTATTTAGATATTGCACATGGTTTTTTCTCGGGAGATGAGCCAAAGCTGGTGAATGGTGTGCTCGATACTCTCGTAAAGCGCATTAATGCCCCAGCAGAAGCGCCACAAGCCAACACTGCCGATGATACCACCACTGAGTGATCTGCCGCGAGAGTTTGCCTTTATAAAGCGGCATTTTCTCGCTCTAGCTGGCCCTGCTGCCCTTGAACTGAGTGATGATGCCGCCGTTTATACTCCTCCGGCCGGCAGGGACTTAGTTGTTGCCGCCGATGCCATGGTAGAAAATGTTCATTTTCTACCCTCTGACCCACCAGAGACCGTGGGGCGCAAACTCCTGCGCTGCAACCTGTCAGATTTAGCGGCTATGGGGGCAAAGCCCGAAGGGTGGTTACTAACTCTGGCTTGCCCAAAAACAATAGCAGACAGTTGGTTTACGGCTTTTTGTAATGGCCTTAAGCAAGACCAGTTGCTGTTTAATGTGCATTTAATGGGGGGGGACACCACGTCCACCCGTGGCCCTCTTGTTCTTTCTCTTACTATTTTAGGCTCTGTTGTGCCGGGGCAGGCAGTTAAGCGCCGTGGCGCCCGAGAGGGAGATAGCCTATGGGTAACTGGCACTATAGGTGACGGTGCACTTGGTTTACGCGTGCTACAGGGCAAACTTACCGACAGCAGCGACCACTTGGTCAATCGCTACAGACTTCCTCAACCTCGGGTTGGTCTACCACTGCATGGGCTTGCATCAGCCGCAATGGATATTTCTGATGGCTTACTGCAAGATGTTGGCCACCTTGCGCGCGAAAACAATGTGGGTGCAGTCATATGGGGGGCGCAGGTTCCGCTTTCAAAAGCTGCGCAGCGCTGTGGGCCACAGTGGCTTGAGACCTGCCTGACGGGGGGGGATGACTACGAAATTCTGTTTAGTGTGCCGCCACAATACGATGCCAAACTAAGCCAAAACCCGGTACTTCCTACCGTTTTAGGGCCTGTTGCCGTGCACAAAATAGGGGTTTTAACCGCTCCAGAAAAAGGCATTCAGACCTTAGGTGCAAATGGCGAACCGCTTATCTTTAAACAAAGTGGCTGGAGCCATTTTTAGTCCAGCCGCAGCGTGTTTACGCGAGTATTTATTCTACTGGCCCTAAAATTTTTTCGTACATTCTGTGTGTTTTGTAGGGCGTGGGAACAATGCGCTCAATCAGGTTTCTAATGCCAAGATTAGTTTCCAAAACCCACCCAAGTTCAATTGTCCGGTAAGGCAATACGTGTCCGCGCTGCATGAGTTCATCAATGAGCAGCGCTGGAATGATAGCGCTCAGAGCTGTGCCGGAGAGTTTTTTCTTAACCCCGAGCAGAATAACGCGCGCAGAGTGAAAATCATGCTTCAAGATACGTGTCGCCAGTTTAACCCAGCCTAGTGGGGAGGGGGCACCATTAAGGTCGGCTGAGATGTCAAAAATATTCGGCACAACCAAGGCAATTGCTACAGGCTCTCCATTAAATTCAACCAAGACATATTGCTCTGGCTTTAAAACTGGCTTTAGGGCTTTAAGCAGCGTCTGCACTTCTATGGTGGTAAGGGGTACGTTGCCCCATGTTCCTTCCCACGCATCATTATAAATTGTTTTCAGAATCTCGGCGTCTTCAGGAACACGGTCTTTTCGTAGTCCGCGTATTTTTACATCCCCCAAACGCTCACGTAAATTTTTGGGCACACGGTTTGCTTTTTCAGCTTCTGGGCCCACTTCCATTTTATAGGAAAACAAATCCATAGCCTTGGCAAAGCCTGCGTGCTCAATAGCATCACCCAAACCCTCTGGGTGCCAGCCAATGCCAATCATGGGGGGTTCGTGTTGCCCGGCAATCATTGTACCAGACTCCCCATTACTATTAAGCGTCCAAGGGCCTCTAATACGCTCTATGCCAAACTGACGCAGCCATGCTTCTGCGGCTGCCAGCAGGGGCTTTACGCAGGCCATATCCACAGCATCAAGAGCGCCAAAAAAACCTGTTTTTGGCTCATTGTCTTGTGCCAAAGCTAAAAAATCTATTTGCGCAGAAATGCGGCCAATGGGCTTGCCCCCACGCCAAGCCAGAAAATACTGGGCTTTACCATGCGTAAAAAACGGAGAACGCTTGGGGTGCAGTATATCTTTCTGCTCCATATCCAGTGGTGGCACATAGCCAGCTAAGCCCCTATACAGAACACGTGGCAACCGGATAAAGAGAGCGAGCTGACGGGCACTCATTACGGGCGCTACAATAATTTGGTCAGGGTTAGGCATGAGTGCTCCGTCAATTACACCTTGAAACCGCAAGGTGATGCATCATTCCTGCGAAATGGGAAAGGGGAAAAGAGTGAACGAAGTTTCAACTAGCAGTAGGGAACTGCGTTCTATTCTGATCATAGGGGCAACTGGGGGCATAGGCGCAGAGCTTGCAAAACGTTATGCTAGGCCTGGCAGAACCCTTGTATTGTGGGGCAGAAATGCCGAAAAACTGAAACAACTTGCTGCCACCTGCTGCGCACGTGGTGCTCGTGTTATACCGCGCCAGATTGACCTAACCGAAGGCAAGGCAGTGCTGGCAGCTTTTAATGAAGATGAGGCGCAAGCTGCATTCGACCTTGTGATTCTTGGGGCAGGCCTGTCTGACATCAAACAAGCGACCGCCACAACAGAAGACCCAGACAAAGTGCTAAAACTAGCCTTAGTTAACTATGCACAGCCTGTAACACTGGCAACGGCCGCAGCCAAAAGCATGATACCCCGCGGCCATGGCTCTATTGCACTTATTGGCTCGGTCGCTGGGTTTTACGAATTGCCTTTTGCGCCATCTTACAGCAGTTCCAAGGCTGGGTTAGCCTGCTTTGCAGAAGCAGCACGGTTGGGCTGGGCTGAACACAATATTAATGTAACGCTTATTGTGCCCGGCTTTGTTGATACACCCATGAGCCAGCGCTTAAAAGGGGAGAGGCCCTTTTTAGTAACGGCCGGAAACGCTGCACAATACATTATGCGCGCCATTGCAAGACAAGAGGCAGAATGTATCTTCCCATGGCAGTTTAAAGCACTGCGTGTCATAGAGCGGCTTTTGCCCTCTTTTGCACGCAAACGTATTTTACTTGCCCTTAAAGCAGACCAAGACTGAGCGCTGGTTTGAGAGCAATTGGGTATTTACGCTGCTAAGAGTAGATACCCAATTTTCTGAAGCTCTTTACCATTTAGGTGCAAAAAATCTGACTTAAGCTAGGGGCTAGCCCCTAGCCACGAATGCGCAAGCAAACATTATTGCACTAACGAGCAAGTACACGGGTTAAACACTGCCAGTTAGCAGGGCTCCATAAAATATCAAAATATTTGCAATGGAAGAATATAACGCCACCTAATTTATCTGCTATCTAGCAGGAATCCATTCCTAAAAGGAGTGGAGGTCCGGGCGGGAATCGAACCCACATTCGCGGATTTGCAGTCCGCTACATCACCATTCTGCCACCGGACCGGCGACTATGTGCGCGTTATGTCCTGTCTTTTTTCTGTGGTCAAGCCCTTTACCTTCAAGAAGTAAGACAAAATTAGGCTTGAGCCGGGTAAGGGGTATATTTTGAGCACATCAAACTGCTCACTCCCTCCAACAGTTCAGCGTATGTGTTATGTTTTGCGCAACTTTTTTGGCCGGTCTTGGCCTCCAAAGAATTGATAATTGCCTCACACCCTGATCGTCCATACTATGCCGCGTGCAAAACTGTGCCTTTACACGGCAAGGAGTGACAGATGAGGCGTCTTTGTGGGGTAGGGCTATCAGCCATACTATGCAGCACGACTGCATGGGCACAGAAATACGACGGCAGCGGCTCTCCCAATTTTATCCCCCATACTCTGCAAGAGGCCTTGTCTGCGGCGTATCTGACAAACCCAACCCTGCAAGAAACGCGCGCCAATTTACGTGCTGTTGATGAGCAGGTGCCTACCGCATTGGCTGGGTGGCGGCCAACCGTTACCGGCAATGTCGGCCTTTCTTACTATAAAGGTATAAACTCTTACGGTGGCAATAACGGGGCAGGCGGGTATGTACGACCTTACGACACACCGGGTTACTCAGCTGGTGTAACCATTAACCAGCCCCTCTACACAGGGGGGCGCACAACAGCCGCCACGCACCAAGCTGTCAATAAAGTTATGGCCGCCCGTGCAGACCTAATCTCTGCGGAGCAAAAAGTTTTTAAAGACGTTGTAAACGCGTATGTTGGCGTAATTGAGGACGAGCAGCTCCTTCAGCTTAACATCAACAACGAACGCGTATTGCAGCAGCAGCTAAGGGCCACCAACGAGCGCTTTCGGGTAGGTGAAATTACCAGAACAGATGTAGCGCAGGCAGAATCTGCTTATGCATCTGCCAAAGCCACACGCCAGCAATCTGAAGGTACGCTGCAAACGGCACAAGCCACCTATATGCAAGTTATTGGTATGGCCCCGCCACCCAATTTGGTTCCACCTCAACCTTTAGTGCTGCCTGTGCATGACGCGCAATCTGCGGCACAACTGGCCGTGCAAAACAACCCAGATGTCATTAAGGCGCTTTTTACAGAATCTTCTCAAAAAGATGCTGTTTCAGTCGCTATCGCCGCCATTATGCCAAAAATTTCGGCAACCGCTGCGTATCAAAAAACGCTCAATCAGAGCATGAGCCACCAAACCAACGAAAACAAATATGCCACATTGAATTTTGAAGTGCCTGTGTATCAGGGTGGCTCAGAATATGCCGCGGTACGGCAAGCCAAACAGCAGTTACAAGCCAACCACCGCGAAGTTGATGTGCAGCGCCGCGCTGCAGCGCAAGACGCGGCCTCAAACTGGCAAAAACTCATTTCTTACCAAGCTGCAATTTCCAGCAATAGGGCTGCCATTCATGCCGGCACCATAGCGCTTGATGGGGTGGAACGGCAGGCGATAGTCGGCACCAGCACAACTCTTGAGATGCTCCAGCAGCAAGCTACGCTATTGCAAGCACAGGTTGCTTTGGTACAAAGTTTGAGCAATCTGGTAACTGCATCTTATAACGTTGCTGCGGCCATTGGCCGTTTAACTGCGGCAGACCTAAAATTAAGCGTGCCATTATATGACGAAAAAGCATATTATCAGGCTGTAAAAGACCGATTGTGGGGTATTAACGACTACGCCCTCCAGCAGCCCGGGCGCTAAATGCCGGAGTTTCACCAAGGATATCGCCTTATGAATTCAACACCAACGCCTGAAGAATCCAAGCAGTCCATTGAAGACGTTCTGGTATCCATACGCGAAGCTCTGCAGCATGAGCGTGATACGCAGCCAGACCCAACACTTACAGCGACAGATGATGCAGACGAGGACGACGATATGCTCGTTCTCTCTCCCGCCATGCTTGAACATGATGCCAAGACGCAACCTGCATCAACTGTTTCGGCTGCACATGAAAGTTCATCTGGACAGAATGTCAGTTTAGGGTCAATAAATCAAAGACAAGGCAGTCATGCAGGGAACCCGGAACAGATCATGGCTGTTGGTGATCAGGAGGCTGCCTCCTCCTTGTTGCAGGGCAGAAATACTGGGGCCGAAAATGCGTTTTCCGTGGCACATGCCAGACAAACAGACCTGTTAAAAAAGGCTAGAAACATGTCCGATTCCTTGTCTATCCCGCTTAGCGATGAGACAATCTCTGATACCGGTAGCGCATTTGCGGTCTTACAAAAAACCCTTCAGGAAAAATACCTGAAAGAATATGAGGAGAGAAAAGTGGCTGTTAACAACGAGGGTTCCCTCACTGTTGAAGATATTGTGCGCCAAGAAGTACGGACATTCCTGAAAAAATGGCTCAATGCACACCTTCCGGCCATTGTGCAGGCTTCTGTGCGTGAAGAAATTGAACGACTGACACAGCGCGGCCTCTGAGCAAAACCAGAAGAAATAACTCCCAAGCCTTGGCGCTCTGAGAGTTATTTCCTATGTTTACGAGAGTGTATGCGGCAGGGCACACCTGCCAAGGCGGGGGTAATCTACCTTCCGCCTTTTTTACGTTTTGTGGTTGGATATAATGCTGAATAAGACTTTTGAACCTGCTGAAACTGAACGCCGCCTTTATGCCCTGTGGGAAAACAACAAGGTGTTTTCTGCAGAGCCAACAAGCAGTAAAAAGCCTTTCACCATTATGATCCCGCCGCCCAACGTAACGGGCACCTTGCACATGGGCCATGCCCTAACCATGACCCTGCAAGACACCCTTATACGCTGGAAACGTATGCAGGGCTTTGACACTCTCTGGCAACCCGGCACAGACCATGCTGGCATTGCTACCCAGATGGTTGTTGAACGCTCGCTCGCCACAGAAAACACCTCACGACAAGCCCTCGGCCGGGAAGCGTTTACGCAACGCGTCTGGCAATGGAAAGAAGAGTCTGGCGGGGGCATTACCCAACAGTTGCGCCGCCTTGGCGCATCGCTCGACTGGCCGCGTGAACGCTTTACAATGGACGAAGGCCTGTCTCGCGCCGTTAAGGAGGTGTTTGTAACCCTCTACCAGCAAGGGCTCATCTACCGCGATCGTAGGCTGGTGAATTGGGATCCAGTTTTCCGCTCCGCTATTTCTGATCTGGAAGTAGAAAGCAAAGATGTTGCCGGGCATCTATGGTATATTCGCTACCCTGTAGAAGGGGCGGGCGAGCAAACCATTACGGTTGCCACCACACGCCCAGAAACCATGCTGGGTGACGTTGCTGTAGCCGTACACCCAGAAGATGAGCGTTACGCAGGGTTAATTGGTAAGTCTGTAAGGTTGCCGCTAACTGGCCGCCTTATTCCTATCGTAGCCGATACGTACTCTGACCCTGAAAAAGGAACGGGGGCGGTAAAAATTACCCCCGCGCATGACTTTAACGATTTTGAAGTCGGCCGCCGCCACAACCTCTCCATGCTCTCTGTCTTAGATGAAGAGGCGCGCGTTACTCTGGACGAGATTGACGCTGATCTTGTGACTGTTCCCGGCTTGGCTGATCCTGCTTTTGTTCGTTCATTAACAGGCCTACCGCGTGATAAAGCCCGCAAGGCCATTGTTGATGAACTTGAAACGCTAGGCTGGCTGGAAAAAATTGAGCCACACCGCCATCAAGTGCCGCATGCTGAACGTGGTGGCGCAGTTATTGAACCCCGCCTAACCACCCAGTGGTATTGTGATGCAGGCAAACTGGCCGGCCCCGCCATTGAAGCGGTAACAAGCGGTAAGATCAATTTTATTCCTAAACAGTGGGAAAATACGTTTTTTGCATGGATGCGTGACATCCAGCCTTGGTGCATCTCACGCCAACTTTGGTGGGGCCACCGCATTCCTGCATGGTACGGCCCAGACGGAGAGGTGTTTGTAGCGCATGATGCTGAAACCGCACACGCACTCGCCACCAAACATTATGGAATAGAAACAGAACTCACGCAGGACGAAGATGTTCTGGATACGTGGTTCTCATCTGGCTTGTGGCCGTTCTCCACTTTAGGGTGGCCAGACCAAACACCTGAACTGGCCCGCTACTACCCAACAGATGTGCTTGTGACTGGGTTTGACATTATTTTCTTCTGGGTGGCCAGAATGATCATGATGGGCCAGCACTTTATGAAAGACGTGCCTTTCCGCGATGTGTTTATTCATGGCCTTGTGCGCGATGAACACGGGCAGAAAATGTCTAAAAGCAAAGGGAATGGCATAGACCCACTCGAGCTTATTGATGCGTATGGTGCAGATGCTATGCGCTTCACAATTTGTTCGCTCACGGGTATCGGGCGCGATGTAAAGCTTGGCCGTAAAAAAGTTGAAGACTACAGGGCTTTTGTTACAAAACTCTGGAATGCCGCACGTTTCTGCGAAATGAATGGTGTAAAAGCTGTAGAAGGCTTCGACCCACACTCTGTACAGTCAGCCGTTGGCAAATGGATTATTACTGAGGTTTCTCAGGCTGTTTCTGAGGCCACACAAGCCTTGCAAGTATACCGGTTTGATGAATACGCTCTGACTTGCTACCGCTTTGTCTGGAACCGCTTTTGTGACTGGTTCTTGGAACTGGCAAAACCAATCTTTGCGTCTGACAACCAGCAAGAATCTGACGAAATTCGTCATGTTGCGGCGTATGTGCTGGGGCAAATTCTCCGCTTATTGCAACCTGTCATGCCATTTGTAACAGATGACCTCTGGCACGCTTTTGGCTTTGGCCCTGAAGGCTCTTTAATTGCGCAAGCTTGGCCACAGCCGATAGTGCTAGATGGCGCGCAAGATGCCTTGGCCGAATGCGACCAGATGATCCGTCTCATTTCAGAAATACGTACAGTGCGTTCTGAAATGAATGTGCCTCCCTCTCAGAAAGCGCCTGTTTTCTTAAAAGATGCGATCCCAGAAACCGTAGCGCGTGCCGAACGTTGGCAGGAAGCCATCGGCCGTATGGCCCGCGTCACACACGTGGCAGCCTTAACTGGCGAAGTGCCCAAAGGGAGTGCCCAAGCTGTGCTGGATGAAGCAACCCTCATTATTCCATTAGAAGGGTTGATCGACATTTCAGCAGAGCAAGAGCGTTTGAAAAAAGAACTGGCCAAAGCTGAAGATGAAATTGGCAAAACTGAAAAGAAACTCGCCAACGAAAACTTTGTAACGCGCGCCAAACCAGAAATTGTACAGGAAATGCGCGAACGCCTTACAGCCCAGCAAGGTGAATGCACCCGCTTAAAGGCAGCACTCCTACGCATTGCTTAACTGTTTATACCCCACATACTAGAAGGACAAAACTATGCCAGAAAAAGCAGTATTAGGCGGGGGTTGCTTTTGGTGTGTGGAGGCAGTGCTGAAAAATATGAAAGGTATTGTGTCTGTTGTACCGGGTTACGCAGGAGGCCAAACACAAAACCCGACGTATGAGCAGGTTTGTACCGGAACAACCGGGCACGCCGAAGTGGTTGAAGTCACCTTCGATCCGCAGATAATGAGTTACAGCGATCTGTTGCGTATTTTCTTTACCCTACACGATCCGACAACTCTGAATCGTCAAGGCAATGACATAGGGACACAGTACCGCTCTGCCATTTACTATAGTGGGCAAGAGCAAAAGCTAACGGCCCAACATGTCATGCAAGACATAGAAAACCAGCATGTGTGGCCTAACCCGTTAGTAACGGAACTAGAACCGTTACAACAATTTTGGCCAGCAGAGCCTATGCACCATGACTATTTTAACCGTAACCCTAATACTGGCTATTGCGCTGCGGTTGTGGCTCCTAAAGTTGCCAAAATGCGCAAAATTTTCTCTGATCGCTATACGCTCTAGTCTCATAGGCGATAGGCGATAGGCGATAGGCGATAGGCGATAGGCGAT
>NZ_BAMX01000013.1 GCF_000963965.1 Acetobacter orientalis | reverse complement strand
GGCGGCGGCGGCGGGGGTGGTGGGGGCGGTGGTGGTGGTGGTGGCAGCACCCGGGTCTGGATCGGGGGCTTAGGCACTGGAACGCTCGTAGAGGCTCCCATACCAAGTGTCAGACCGATAACTGCTAAAATATGCAGCAGAATAACTACCAGCAGGGCAACAACACCGACAACAGCACTGGTCCCGACGACAAAGCGCACCGGACTGCGTTGCTGTTGTGCGTGGTCCTTCATATTTCTACATCCTCCTTGTTCCACGCCAGCCAAAAAACACTGGACTGTTTTCCGTATCTAAAAACGGGTTTTCGCCCTAAAGCGACAGCCCAGTATTTCGTGCCTCAGCACTAGAAAGACGTACAGGGCTGCATACCTGCCATCTTTCTGCCTCTGATTGGGCAATTTGAGAGATGATATGTCAAGAATGTTCTTTCTGTAAAATTTCATAAATCACGACATGCTTCGTATAAAGCAATCTGCTTAAAAAATAGGCACGCAAGCCCCTGTGGCAGAAAATCGCCATATTCTCTTTCAAAAGTGCGGCATTTTCTGCTGCTCATGCACTTTTTTATAACATTGTCGGAATGAAAAAAAATGCACCTTGTCTGACCCGTTGGACAAGGATTGCTTTACCTTTTGGCAACAAACGCAAAACGGGCCGCAAAGTGCGACCCGTTTTTAACAAAACTTTCTTTTTTAACCCGAAACTTTATTGCGCGCTGGCGCTCGCCTCAGAGCGGGTAGCCCCTACACGGGCAGCCAGAGCAGCGGCCATAAAAGGGTCTAGATCGCCATCAAGCACGGCATCTGGGTTACCGGTTTCAACGCTTGTGCGCAGGTCTTTGACCATCTGGTAAGGAGCCAAAACATAAGAGCGAATCTGATGCCCCCAGCCAATATCGGTTTTGGCGGCTTCTGTTGCGGCAGCGGCAGCTTCACGCTTTTGCAGCTCTGCCTCATACAACCGGGCACGCAGCATTTGCATAGCCGTTGCACGGTTACGATGCTGTGAGCGGTCAGTTTGGCAAGCCACCACAATACCACTGGGTATATGGGTAATACGAATAGCCGAGTCCGTTTTGTTAACGTGCTGACCACCCGCACCAGACGCACGGAAGGTGTCTACCTTCAAGTCCGAATCGTTGACTTCGATCTCGATTGAATCATCAATCACGGGGTAAACCCACACAGAGGCAAAAGAGGTCTGGCGGCGTGCTGCGGCATCAAACGGAGAAATACGCACCAAACGGTGCACGCCTGCTTCTGTTTTCAGCCAGCCATAGGCGTTAGGCCCACTGACCAAAATAGTAGCAGATTTAAGACCTGCCTGTTCCCCTTCTGAGCTTTCCATCAGCGTGACCTTGTAGCCATGCGCTTCTGCCCAGCGGGTGTACATGCGCAGCATCATTTGCGCCCAATCTTGCGCTTCTGTGCCGCCTGCACCGGCGTTTACTTCTAGGTAGCAGTCGTTGCTGTCTGCCTCGCCAGAAAGCAGGCTTTCTGTTTCGCGGCGTTTGGCTTCTTCTGCCAGCGCTTTGAGTGTTGCCACTCCTTCGCGCACCATTTCGGCGTCATCTTCAGCTTCGGCAAGCTCTACCAGCTCGCACGTGTCCTGCACGCTGGTTTCCAGCGCTAGAACGCCCTCAATCTGGCCAGCCAGCAATGTGCGCTCACGCATCATTTTCTGGGCAGCTTCAGGGTCGTTCCACAGGTCAGGGTCTTCTGCCCGGTTGTTTAATTCTGCCAGTCTGGCTTCAGCGACATCCCAGTTAAAGATGCCTCCTCAGCAGTGCCACTGACTGCTTAATCTGGTCGTTAAGGGCTTCTGTCTCGGCAGACATCGGGCCGATTCTCCATTACTTCTAGGCGTATTTATTTACGTTTGTGTGGCCTCAATAAAGGCCACCCATGCCAATGTCACCCCCAGAAGGTTGTTGCACGGGTTTCTGCCCCCCTCCCGGTTGGCCTGTGGGGGGAGCAGCCGCACCGTTAGAGGGGCCACCACCCTGCGCCCCACCAGAGGCCATATCACTTTCAGAATCGGCCATGTTTTCCGCTCCGGTATCGGCAGCGGTAAGTTCTTGTGCAGCACCATTATCTGCAAGGCTTACGCTCACACCCGGAATTTGGTCTGGTTTAAACCCATCAATACCGACCCCTCGGCCCGTGTCGTAACGCACAAGCGTAATGCCCTCAGGCACCGGGAAGTCGAGCTTGGGATACCCCTCAAAGGCGGTTTTCATCACCTTGTTCCAGATAGGGCCAGCAATAGCGCCACCGGTTTCGTTTTTGCCCAAAGATTGCGGCGTATCAAACCCGATCCAGACAACCGTTACGAGGTCTGGGGAATAGCCAGCAAACCATGCATCGTTAAAATTCTGGCTGGTGCCGGTTTTACCCGCAACCGGGTTATCAATGCCTTTACCCGCAGAAAAACCAGTGCCGTGGCGTATCACGTCTTGCAGCATAGCGGTGATCTGAAACGCACTTTGCTCGGACGCAACACGGGGGCGGTTATCGAGTAGGAAAGGCATGTCATCCATACCCAAAGCCGCAGCGGCGGTTGCGTTGGGCACTGTTGCCGCACCGTCAACCTGTTGCGGCTCATCAGCTTGCCCACCGGGGAACACCGCATTGGGTTCAGACAACTTGGTTTTATCTGCCCCCGTATTGGCTCCTACCCCAGCTTGAGACGCAGCAGAGACAAGCGAGAAACTGGGCGCACGCCAGATGACTTTACCTTGCCGGTCTTGCACGTCATCAATCAAAGAAGGTGTCACTTTAAGCCCACCAGCCGCCAAGGTGGCGTAAGCTGCGGCTTCTTTTAACACTGTCGTTTCTACTGCCCCCAATGCCGCAGGCAAAACATGGGGCATAGAGTCAACAAGGCCAATTTGGGTGGCAAGGTCTGCAACACTTTTAATACCGATATGCGCAGCCAACCGAATGGTCACAAGATTGCGGGACTCTCGCAATGCATCATGCAAAGAGGTTGGGCCCCAAAAGTCTTTTTCGTAGTTGTTGGGGTGCCATGTGCCGTAAGAGACGGGGGAGTCATCAAACTCCTGAGACGGAGAAATCCCTTGCTCCATTGCCTCCAAATACACAAACGGCTTGAACGATGACCCCGGCTGACGCAACGCCTGCGTTGCACGGTCAAACTGCGATGTTTGGAAAGACCAGCCCCCAACCATAGCCAGCACGCGGCCCGTATGCGCGTTAAGGGTTACCACAGCGCCTTCAACACGCGGTATTTGCATCAGGCTTACGCGCTCACCCTGCGCTTGGGGCTGTACCATAACGAGGTCACCCACTTTCAAGGGGTGCGCCCGGCGGGCCCAGCTTATGTCGCGCTCTACAATCTGGCCCGTTTGGGGTACGCCCCCTTGCTGGGCCGCACCACGGCGCACAATGGCGCCTTCAAGCCAACCTACGCGGCCCTTGGCGGGGTCTAGCACAACGGCCAGACGCCATTGGTCTAGCATACCAAGAGGCGCTACCTCATGCTGGAGCACGTCTACCCAAACATCTTCTGGGGCATTAGCAGGCAGTGCTGAAAGCTGTTTAACGGGGCCACGCCACCCGCTATGTGCGCGGTCATACGCCATAAGGCCTTGGCGCAGCGTATTTTGCACAGAAAGCTGAAGGGCCGGGTCTAGGCTGGTATGTACCTCTAACCCGCCTTGCATGGTGGTATCTTGCCCGTATTTTTCTAGCAGCTGGCGGCGTACTTCTTCTGCAAACCATTCAGACCCCGGAGCCGGGCCGGGGCGCACAAAGGCGTGCGGTATAAGGGGTTCAGCCTGTGCGGTCTGTGCGGCCTCGCGGCTTAGGGTGCCCGTTTCAACCATACGTTCCAGCACCCAGTTACGGCGGCCGCGCGCGGCATCTGGGTAGCGGGTTGGGTTATAATTGGTTGGAGACTTAGGCAGCGCGCCTAAAAAAGCGGCTTCAGCATCATCAAGCTGGTCTAGGGGTTTATTGAAGTACGTTTGGGCGGCGGCGGCAATGCCGTATGCACCGCTGCCCAGATAAATTTCGTTCAGGTAAATTTCGAGAATTTTTTCTTTGGGCAGCACCTGCTCAATACGCATAGCCAAAAAGGCTTCCTGCGCTTTACGCTTGAGAGACACAGCATTAGAGCCCAGCAACATAATGCGGGCAACCTGCTGGGTAATGGTAGAGGCCCCAATAGGCCTACGCCCTTTGCCACGCGTAAGGTCTGTTAAACCCGCACGCAAAATGGCCATGGGGTCTACGCCCTTATGTGTCCAGAATTTCTGGTCTTCTGCGGCTAAAACGGCGTTTTTAATCCGGTCGGGTATCGCGCTGTAGGGCACAAACACACGCCGCTCATCAGCCAGTTCGGCAATAACGCGGTCATCTCCGGCGTAAATCCGGCTCATAACAGGGGGTTGGTAAGAGCGCAGGCCATCAACCGTGGGTAGGCTTGCCACAATACCTTCGTATTGTTGCCACGCCACCAGACCGGCCCCTGTGCTGCCCACTAACGCAACAGCCGCTACACCACCCAAAAGCCCCCGCCAGCGGCGAAAACGCGGCATACGCACGCGTTTATCCTGCCCGGAAGAAGAACCAGTATCACCAGAAGACGGAGTTTGTGTCATGCCGGCTCTTTATCACTCCCACGTGCTGCCGTCTCCCTCTCTCATGCGCTATCTTGGCGACATGATGGCAAAAAGACCTTAACCCAGCATTTCGCCCAGAAAACGGGCCGTATAATCAACTACCGGAATAATCCGGCCATAATTAATGCGCTTTGGCCCAATAACCCCTATAGCCCCAACAATACGGTTGGTTTCGTTACGGGCTGGCGCCACCACCATAGACATGCCAGACGAGCCAAACAGGCCACTTTCTGCACCAATAAAAATACGCACGCCTTCAGAGTTTTCAGCCAGTTCAAGCAAACGCAGCATAGTCTCTTGCGTTTCAAGGCGGTCAAAAAGGGTTTGAATAGCTTGCAGGCGCTCCTGCCCATCTACATCGGTCAGTAACTTACCCTGACCACGTACAATCAGAGTGCCGCCGCGTTCATCACCCCCGCCCCAAATGGCAAGCCCACTCTCAACAACATCTGCCGTTAACTGGTCTAGCATGTGCTGGTTTTCGGTTATTTCGGCCCCTACGCGTTTGCGTAAATCAGGCAGGGTTGCCCCAGCTAAGCGCGCATTAAGGTAGTTTGCCGCTTCTACTAAAGCAGAGGCGGGCATGCCAAGGGGGGTATCCATTACCCGGTTTTCAACCCGGCCATCTGTGCCCACCAGCACAACAAGGGCACGGTTACCACCAAGCGCCACAAACTCTATATGTTTAATACTGCTCTCACTCTTGGGGGCAACAACCAGCCCTGCTGCATCAGACATGCCAGACAACAGGGCCGATGCCTCGGTCAAGGTGTCCTGCAAAGACCGGCCACGGGCTTCTAACGTGCGGCCAATACCCGCCTGCTCTTCTTCCGACAGGCTCCCAAACTGGAGCAGGCCATCAACAAACAGCCGCAAGCCTGCCTCGGTCGGTAGCCGCCCTGCTGAGGTATGGGGGGAAAATAAAAGCCCGGCCTCCGTCAAAGACGCCATAACGTTACGAATAGTTGCCGGAGAAAGCGGCAGCCCCAGCCTGCGCGCCAGCGTGCGAGAGCCCACCGGCTCACCACTGGCCACATATTCTTCTACCACCTCACGCAA
The DNA here is from genome assembly GCF_000963965.1 of Acetobacter orientalis. GTDB lineage: Bacteria > Pseudomonadota > Alphaproteobacteria > Acetobacterales > Acetobacteraceae > Acetobacter > Acetobacter orientalis. The sequence continues at coordinate 160,998 of NZ_BAMX01000013.1, read as the reverse complement.
AATGGCGGCAGAGCGGGCATCTAACTCTGGCGGCAAAGAAGACCTTACAGGCAGCAAACCACGCGTCATTGGCTATCGGCTTTCTTTCTTGGTGGTTTCACTCTTACGCAAACCGCTTTATGTGCAAACAACAAGACTTACCTCAAGGAGTTTCAGAGTATGCGCCCTTCAGGCCGCCAACCCAACCAGATGCGCCCCATTTCCATTGAAACAGGCTTTGCCCACCACGCTGAAGGCTCTGCCCTTATTCGTGTTGGTGGCACAGAAGTGCTGTGCACCGCCAGCGTAGAAAACCGCGTACCCCCTTTCTTGCGTGGGCAAGGCACCGGCTGGGTTACGGCAGAATACGGCATGCTGCCCCGTGCCACCCACACCCGCGGCAACCGCGAAGCCGCCAAAGGCAAACAGTCTGGCCGCACGCAAGAAATTCAGCGCCTTATTGGCCGCTCCTTACGCTCTGTGGTTGACCTTGCCGCATTGGGTGAAATGAGCATTACGCTAGATTGTGACGTTTTAAACGCAGATGGTGGCACACGGTGCGCTTCTATTACCGGGGCATGGGTTGCCCTGCGTTTGGCCTTGGGCAAACTGGTCGCCAATAACGTGTTACGCCAACTGCCACTACGTGGGCAGGTTGCAGCGGTCTCTTGCGGCCTGACAAAAGCTGGCCCCGTACTTGACCTAGACTACCAAGAAGACAGCTCTGCCGCAGCAGACACCAACTTTGTGCTTACCGCAGACCGCCGCATTGTCGAAATTCAGGGCACGGCAGAAGAGGCACCCTTTACCGAAGATTCCTTTAACGCACTATTTGCGCTCGCCCGCCATGGGGTTGATGAATTGTTTACAGCACAGCTTGCTGCTGTTGAGCGTGCAGAACACCACTCATGAGCACATTGCCCTTAGCCGCTGGCACCAAACTGGTGCTGGCCAGCCACAACAAGGGTAAGCTGGCAGAGTTTTCTACTCTGCTGGCAGACTTTGGGGTAACCGTGCTCTCTGCCGGTGACCTAAACCTGCCCGAACCCGATGAGACAGAAACAACCTTTGCCGGTAACGCAGCCCTTAAAGCGCTTGCCGCCGCCAAAGCTACCAACCTGCCTGCATTGGCTGATGATTCTGGCCTCTGCGTGTCTGCCCTTGGGGGCGCACCGGGCATTTACTCTGCCCGCTGGGCTGGCCCCGACAAAGACTTTGACGCAGCAATGGCCCGCATTAACGAAGGCATTGGCACAGATGAGCGCGATGCGTGGTTTGTATGCGTGCTGTGCCTTGCGTTTCCTGATGGTACAACCCACAGTTTTGAAGGCCGCGTAACAGGCCACATTACGTGGCCCCCCCGTGGTGCAAAAGGCCACGGCTACGACCCCATTTTTACACCCAATGGCGAAACACACACCTTTGCAGAAATGGCCGAGGCTAAAAAAAACGCCATAAGCCACCGAGCACAGGCTTTTGCCGCTTTTCGTAAAGCCTGCCTTGCATAAACGCGACAGGGTTAACCTTACAAATATGCCCAAACGCCCTTAGACATATTAGCAATTACTCTAGGGGCATCTGGCGTTAATAAGAATTTTTGGTGACCCAATACCCGTACTTATAAAATTTCTATCTCCGTCATTGTTTCTGAACTGCTGCAGGAGTTTTCAATATGGCTACACCTAACCAAGCCTACCGCACACTCGATGCAGCAGGTGTACGGGCCTACGTGGCCAACCTGGCCCACTTAGCTGAGCGTTTAGGGGGCACTCCCGCCACGTGGCAGGTGAGAGAAGTAAGTGACGGCAACTTAAACATGGTCTTTTTAGCCGAAGGCCCAGCAGGTGGTGTGTGCCTTAAACAAGCGCTCCCCCATGTGCGTGTCGACCCATCATGGAAAATGCCGCTCGACCGGACTTTTTTTGAAGCAGCCTACCTGCGCGAAGTTTTCCCGCATGTGCCAAACCTTACAACAGAATGCCTGCATTTTGACCCAGAGCAGTTTATTCTTGTTGTTGAAAGCCTTTCTGGTCATAAAGTTTTACGTACAGCGCTTATGCAAGGGCCAGTAAACCCAGACATTGCCACCCGCATTGGCCAATTTGTAGCCCGCAGCACGTTTGCCACCTCTTTACTGGCCGAACCATTTGAAAAAGTGATGAACCGGCGCATATGTTTTGCGCGCAACCAAACGCTAACACGCATTACAGTAGACCTAATTTTAACAGACCCCTACATACCCCACCCACGCAACCACTGGGCAGAACCCGAACTTACACCCGTGGTTAACGCTCTTCGTGCTAACGCACCATTACGCACCCGCGTAGATGCCTTGCGCCTGCATTTTCTTTCCAACCCACAAGCCCTTCTACACGGAGACCTGCACACAGGCTCCATCATGACCACAGAAGACGACACCCGCGTAATAGACGGCGAATTTGCCACATACGGGCCTATTGGGTTTGATGCTGGACTGTTTATTGCCAATGTGATCCTGAGCCTATTTTCTAGCCCGTCAGGTCAAAATAGTTCTTTACATATTAACATGATTAACAATTTTTGGCAGGAATTTGAAAAAACTTTCCTTACCTTGTGGGAGGCTCAAAACCCACCCCAAGACCCTGCCACACACTATTACAGCACAGCATTAGGCCCTATCAGCCAAACCCATAAACAGGCTTTTCTCAACAGCATATTGCAAGACACCATTGGTTTTTGTGGCACAGAAATAGTCCGCCGTATTATTGGCTATGCCCACGTGGCAGACTTCTCAGCCCTCCCCACCCCCACACACCGCGCTGCCCGCAAAAAAGCAGCCCTACAATTTGCTACGGCATGCCTTAGCCCACAAACGCCTATATTTTCGATACAAGATTTTTTAGATTTATTGCTTAAAAACTGAGAAGTTTTCTAATTAACCATTAACTCCACCCTCTGCATTATAAGCCGCAACAGGCTCTATGGGAAAACTGATTAAGTGGTACGGTGGGTGGCGTTTATCTTGGCCGTTATTAAAGCTGGCTAAGCGGTTCCATTGCCCTAATGTGCAATACACATGGGTTGGGGTGCAAAAAATACCATCGGGTGAGAGTATGCGGGGGTCATGCACCATCAGCTCAAAGGTGCCATCTGTATTGCGCCGTAAAATGCAGTCATGTTCAAAATTAGTAGTGTAAATACGGCCCTGTTTGTCTGTTGCTAAACCGTCTGCTGTACCTTTTTCGCCTTCGTACTGCACTGCGGCAGCAAGTTCAGCATCCGATACGTTAAAGTTGGCCAGCAAGGCTGTAGGCAGGCTGTACAGTTTACGGCTGGTAAGTGCGGCATAATATAACCGGTCGCTATTAGGGCTTAGGGTAACACCATCAACCCCACCCACAACAAAGTGCGGTTTTTGCTGGGCGTGGTACACTAACGGCACGCCCTCTACCACAACCATAAAGCCTTCTTCTGCTTGAATGGATGGGTGCGTTGCCAATACCCGGCGCTGCTGGCCTGTTGCAACATCAACCACCACTAAGGCAGGGCTATGCCCAAACGAACTGTCAGACACATACACCGTACCTTTGCTACCATGGGTTAGGTCAACACGCAGGTCGTTCATATGGCTGTCTGGCAAAAGGGCCGGGCTTTTCAGCACAATGCTGTACACAATTTTGCCTGTCGCTACATCGAGGCACAGAATCTTTGCAGCCCCCGGTGCGAAAGGTTGCCCGGCTAATTTACCATCATCTATGGCCCATAGGCGGCCCTGCGTATCCAACGTCATGCCATGAATAGACATAAACCTGTCTGCGGGGGCAGCGTTAGAGGGCATGCTCAGAGCGGCACTAGGCCACGGTACAACGCGCCCGTTTACTAACTCCCCCAATGTAGCCCCTTTATGGTTTATGGCATGGCGCGGGAAACCAACAAAAATACGCCCGTTTTCACTCACCACCACGCCAGAGGGGCCGGGGCCATAAAACTCTGCCACGACCTCAAAAGACCCAGCGGGGGCGTAGCCTTGATCTCCGTTTACGCCTGTTGTTTGGGGGAGGGCTTTTATGGCAGGCGCTGCGGCGTAAGCCTTTGCACCTGCCAGTGTTGAGGCAACCAACGGTGTTACCGCCACACCTAGTAAAGCTGCACGGCGGTTTAGAAACGTACGGCCAACCCCACATGGTTTTGCGCTGTGCTTATTACCCTGCATGCTGCGGGCTTTATGCTGCCCTACCTTACCATAAGTCATGTACTGTAACGCCTTTTGCCTACCCCAAAATTAAAAGCACTGCCGTGCAGCTTTATGCTTTCATTCCTAAGCGCATGGCACAACCCTAGGGTTGCGGGTGCAGGGTCACATTTAGGCGGTACTGGCGCGGCATTTTGCACAAAAAAAGCGGCACCGTTTCCGGTACCGCCTTTTTTTGACGTATCACACACCGTGCCAAGGCAGGAGCAAAGCTACCTACCCCAGCACATAAGGTCTGTGTTTTAGGCGTCTGTGTTACGACGACGGATCGCCGCACCCAGAATATCACCGAGAGACGCACCGCTGTCGGATGAGCCGTATTCGTTGATAGCCTGTTTGTCTTCTTCTACTTCGCGGCCCTTAATGGTCAGAGCCAGCTTGCGTGCTGCGCGGTCAACAGAGACCACTTTCGCGTCAACGCGTTCGCCAACGGCAAAGCGTTCTGGGCGCTGTTCAGCTTTATCACGAGCCAGTTCTGCACGACGGATGAAGCCGGTCAGAACGTCGTCAACCTTCACTTCAATCCCGTTGGACTGAATTGCGGTTACGGTGCAGGTTACGATTGCACCTTTCTGAACGCTGGTCAGCACGTCAGCTGCCGGATCTTCCTGAAGCTGTTTGATGCCCAGAGAGATACGTTCTTTTTCAACGTCTACGTCCAGAACCTTGGCTTTAACAACCTGGCCCTTTTCGTAGTTTTTCATGGCTTCTTCGCCAGCTTCGTCCCAAGACAGGTCGGACATGTGTACCATGCCGTCGATGTCTGCAGACAGACCCACGAACAGACCGAATTCGGTGATGTTGCGGATTTCGCCTTCTACAGTTGAGCCAACTTTGTGCTCTTCTGCAAACTGCTCCCATGGGTTGCGCTGAACTTGTTTCAGACCCAGAGAGATACGGCGTTTTGCGCTGTCAACGTCCAGCACCATGACGTCAACTTCCTGAGAAGTGGCGACAATTTTGCCGGGGTGTACGTTCTTCTTCGTCCAAGACATTTCAGAAACGTGCACCAGACCTTCAACACCCGGTTCCAGCTCAACAAATGCACCGTAATCGGTGATGTTGGTAACGCGGCCAGAATAGCGTGCGCCTGGTGGGTATTTAAGAGCAACATTTTCCCATGGATCAGCTTCAAGCTGCTTCATGCCAAGAGAGATACGCTGCGTGTCGGAGTTGAAGCGGATCACCTGCACGCGAACTGGCTGGCCAATTTGCAGTGCTTCAGATGGGTGGTTGATGCGCTTCCAAGCAATGTCGGTTACGTGCAGCAGGCCGTCAACACCGCCGAGGTCAACGAACGCACCGTAATCGGTGATGTTCTTGACAACGCCGTCCAGAATCATGCCTTCGGTCAGGCCCTGAATCAGTTCGCTGCGCTGTTCTGCACGGGTTTCTTCCAGAACGGCACGACGAGAAACAACAATGTTGCCACGTGCACGATCCATTTTCAGGATCTGGAAGGGCTGGGGCACACCCATAAGCGGGCCAACGTCACGCACTGGGCGGATGTCAACCTGGCTACCGGGCAGGAACGCCATAGCGCCACCCAGGTCAACCGTGAAACCACCCTTAACGCGGCCGTAAATGGTGCCGTTCACGCGCTGGTTTGCTTCGAAAGCTTTTTCCAGGTTGGTCCAGGCTTCTTCACGGCGTGCTTTTTCACGAGACAGAACAATGCTGCCGTCACGGTCTTCGTAACGTTCAACATAAAGCTCAATCACATCGCCCGGCTTAATGTCGGGGGTAACGCCGGGAGGAGCAAATTCACGCAGGGAAACGCGGCCTTCGCTCTTCAAACCGACATCAACGATTGCGAATTCGTCGGTCAGGCGAACAATACGCCCACGTACAACGGAACCTTCAAAGCCGGTATCGCGGCCCAGGGTTTCGTCAAGAAGGGTAGCAAAATCTTCGCCGCGGAAGTGATCCGCGGTCGGGGTTGCGGCTGAAGCCATGTGTAACTGTAAATCCTGCACCGGCGGGCAAGGGTGCTGCCGGTCATTCCTGCGCGCTACCTTAAATGCAGCACGACTTGCCCCGGAAAAAGGCATGAGAGCATATGCGGCTCATGTTCCGTCAGGCCAGATGTGAAAAAGAACAGAAGCCCACCCTAAGAGCAGGCACCTTCCTTGGCAGAGACACCCTCTGGCAGCGCGTTGTCAACACAAAGCCTACGAAAATTACGCCAAACCCATCGAAAAGCCGTGATCAAGGCTACGCTGTGCCAAACAACGCACACAGCGCAACCACACACTCCCCAGCTTACCTGCCGAGTCGCTCGCGCACATAGGCCAAAGCCTGTGCCAAAACTTCATCGGCTGTGGCGTTATCGGTTTCTATCACCAAAGCATCAGCCGCCACTTGCATGGGAGCAGAGGCACGGCTGGAATCCGCCTCGTCTCGGGCTTTGAGAGCGGCTTCCATCTCGGCCAGTTGGGCTTGCGCGTCTGGTGCACTTAGCACTCCGCCCAGTTGTAGGTAGCGCCTACGTGCCCGTGTGGCGGCAGAGGCTGTAATAAACAGCTTGGCATCAGCCTGTGGGAAAATGGCCGTACCAATATCACGCCCATCCAGCACGGCCCCTTGCTCTGCGGCAAAGCGGCGTTGGGTTTCTACCAAAGCCGCACGCACAGCGGGTTGGGCCGCTACTTTGCTGGCGGCTTGGGCAACCTCGGTTGTGCGCAGGTCTGTGCGGGCCATATCTTGGCGGGTAAGCTGCTCTGCAAGATGTTGGGCAGGCGCTGCGGGGTCTTGGCCTTTATCCAACGCCAAACGCCCCACCGCACGGTACAACAGGCCAGTATCTAGGTAGGGCAGGCCAAGTTCTGCTGCCATACGCTTGGCCAAGGTGCCCTTACCAGCCGCTGCTGGCCCATCAACCGCTATAACCGGGCCGCCGCTCATGCTGCGGCAAACCCTGCGCCAAGGTTGTTAAACAGCGCAAAATAGCCGGGGAAACTGGTATCGATAAACACGGTGTCATCAATATCCACCGGGTTTTCTGCAACCAGCCCCAAAACAGATGCGCTCATGGCCAAGCGATGGTCCATGTGGGTTTCAACCACACCACCGCCGGGAATAGCCCCCTGCGTGCCGTAAATAATCAGGTCGTTTCCATCGACCTTGGTGCGCACGCCGTTCTTTTCCAGCAAGGCAACGGTAGAAGCCAAGCGGTCGCTTTCCTTCACGCGCAGTTCTTCAACGCCCCTAAAGCGCGAAATACCTGTGGCGTACGCTGCTGCTACGGCCAGAATAGGGTATTCATCAATCATGGAAGCGGCCCGATCGGCAGGGACATCAACCGCTTGCAACGAAGAGGCCTGCACGCGCAGGTCACCTACCGGCTCGCCGCCTTCTGTGCGCTCGTTGGTTACATCCAGCCGCGCGCCCATTTCCCGCAGGGTGGTAAACAGGCCGGTACGCAGCGGGTTAAGCCCTACATTGGTCATAATCACATCAGACCCCGGCACCAGCAGCGCAGCAACGAGCACAAAGGCCGCCGAAGATGGGTCACCCGGTACAGTCACATCGCGGGCAATAAGGCGGGGTTTGCCCTCTAGCCGTACAATCCGGCCCCCTTCGGGTGTTTCTTCTACCGTTACGTGCGCACCAAAGTGGCGCAGCATATTTTCGGTATGGTCACGGGTGGGTACGGGTTCTTCTACCTGCGTTTGGCCTTGGGCGTTTAAACCAGCCAGCAAAACGGCAGATTTAACCTGCGCAGAGGCCACAGGCAGGCGGTATGTCAGCGGGGCAGGGGTTGCACTGCCTTTAATGGCCAACGGTAGGCGGCCACCTTCACGCGCTAAAAATGTAGCGCCCGTTGCGGCCAAGGGGTCCATAACGCGCTTCATGGGCCTGCGGCGCAGGCTGGCGTCTCCGGTCATGACAGACATAATGCCGTGGCTGGCCAGCAAACCAGACAATAAGCGGGCTGCGGTGCCAGAATTACCCATATCCAACACATCGGCTGGCTCATGCAGGGCACCTAGGCCGCACCCATGCACGTGCCACCGGCCATCGTTCTCCCGCGTGATACGCGCACCCAAAGCCCGCATGGCCTGTGCGGTACGGAGCACATCTTCACCTTCCAAAAGGCCCACAATGCGGGTTTCCCCTTCGGCCAAAGCCGAAAACATGAGAGCACGGTGGCTGATGGATTTATCGCCCGGCACCGCCACGGTGCCTGTTAGCGCTGTACCCAGACGGCACACACGCAAAGAGCGAACAACAGGGTGAGAGGGGGAGGATACTGGCTGTGTCATGCTCATGTTCATTCCGGCTTGTCCTGCCCTAAGTCAATCCGCCTAAGTGTGGAAACTGCGCAATATGTGGGTAAAATGTTGCTTTTCGTGCACGCAGGGTTTGACAGCGCCCTTGTGCAATGGCATTTGCCCACGGCTTATAGCGTTGTAGCTGTTCTTGGCATTGAGGGTTTTCAGTGCCGGGAATCGTTGCTTTTCCGGGGCGGCCTGCCGCCCTCTCTGCTCAGGATCGACAGGTAGCAAGATGTCCCAGCCCGATCTCGGCACCAAACGCGTCTGCGTGTCCTGCGGTGCCCGCTTTTATGACCTTAACCACGCTCCGGCTGTCTGCCCTAAGTGCAGCACTGAACAGCCCGATCTGGTGCCCCGTCTGCGCCGCAGCACGGACAGCCTCTCCTCCATTCCTTCTACCGCCGCACCGGTGAAGAAGGACGATGAGGATCTGGATCTGGATACAGATGCCGATACAGATGATGATGTGATTGAAGACACATCAGATCTGGATGACGATGACGACGATATCAGCTCTGACATTGATGTCAGCACGGATTCGGACGAGCACGACTCCTGATATTCTGTGCCTACACTACCAGAGGTTCCCTCCGGTAGTGCAGCTTGAAAAGCCCGCTTTATGCGGGCTTTTTTTATGCGTGTTGTAGCGGGTAAAGCAGGTTGTTTACGGTGCGCTTACAACCCGCGCTGTGCGGCGCTCAATCTCAACGCCCACAGATTCGATTTCCTCAAACACGTCCAGCTTTTCAATTTTAACGCGCACAACATGCACGCGCGTATCAGCCAACACACCGGCAGCAATACGCTCGGCCAAGGTTTCAACAAGCCTGACATGGCCTTCTTGCACAATCTGGCGCACCAAGAGCACCACATGCTCGTAAGACACTGTGCGGCTTAGGTCATCAACGCCTACATTCAGCGTATCATCGTCCTGCACACCAAAGGTGACAGAAATACGCACACGCTGCGTTACCCCCTGCTCATGCGGGAAAACGCCAATATGCGCATCAACCACCATGTTGTTAAGAAACAGGCACCGCAACGGTGGCTGATCAGCCCAAGGTGCAAAAACAGTCATTTTATTCTTCCAAGGCTGCGCCAGCCGCAATGGCGGGAGACCATTGCAAGTGCTGACCACCATCTAACGCCAGCATTTGCCCTGTAACCGCTGGCAATGCCAAAAACGCCAAAGCCGCACGGGCCACTTCTGCCGGAGAGGTACCATGCCCCAACGGCACAGAGGCACACTGGCGGGCAAACTGCTCATCTGACTGGCGGGTGCTGGCCAAAGCAGGCCCCGGCCCAATAGCATTAACCCGGATACCGTGCGGCGCCAGCGCCAACGCCATAGTTTTGGTAAGTGTCCATAACGCGCTTTTAGACACCGTATAACTCACAAAATGCGGGGTAAGAGACCACACACGCTGGTCGAGCATATTGAGAATAAGCCCCTCGGCAGGCTCAGGCAGCGCTTTGCCAAATGCCTGCATAAGCACAAATGGGGCACGCAGGTTGGGCTTCATGTGCTCCATCCAGCTCTCACGCGTGCAGTCGTCCCACTCGTCTCGCTCAAAGGTAGAGGCATTATTAACCAGCACCCCAAGTGGGCCACCCAGCGCATGTGCGGCATCAGCCACCAGTGGCTCTACCTCTTCCTCTCGCATAAGGTCTGCTTGCAGCAAGCACGCCTTGCGGCCTAGGTCACGCACGGCCTGAGCGGTTTTTTCGGCCTCGGCTGTGTTGCCACGGTAATGAATAGCCACATCAAACCCGGCTTGCGCCAACGCCAAGGCAAGGGCCTGCCCCAACCGGGCCTTACCACCTGTGACAAGCGCCCTACGCGGTATTTTATCGGAAATGGGGAAAAAATTTTCAGCCATGCCTGTTCTCTTTAAAAATGCTGCCGGGCTGGTGCGCGGGTGTTACGCAGGCCGCCGTGCCCCAAGGGCTGCGGCCAGTGTGCCATCATCCAACACGTCTAGCGCACCGCCAACGGGTACGCCTTGGGCTACGCGGCTTACGGCAACCCCTTCGTACTGGCTGAGCTTGTCCATAAGCCAATGCATGGTGGTTGCGCCTTCAACCGTTGCGCCAAGGGCCAAAATAACCTCTCGCACGCCGCCGCACTCAAGCCGGTCAAGCAAAGAAGCAATATTGAGGTCTTCCGGCCCGATACCCGCCAACGGAGACAACGTGCCCCCTAATACCTGATACACCCCACGGTGCACCCCCGCACGCTCTAGCGCCCACAGGTCACCCACTGTTTCAACCACGCACACAACGCTACGGTCGCGCACGGGGTCGGTACAGATATGGCAGGGGTCTGACGTATCAAGGTTGCCGCAGGTTGTGCAGGTTTTAACGGCCTGTGCTGCGTGGTCTAGCGCACGGGCCAAGGGTACAAGGCGGGCTTGTGGCTCACGCAAAAGGTGCAGGGCAATACGGCGGGCAGAGCGCGGGCCAAACCCCGGTAAACGCCCAAGGAGCTTGATAAGCTGCTCTATTTCATGCCCACGCATGCCCTGCCCTTTTTACCGTGTGCCCTAACGTATGCCCCACTGCGTAGGCTCTTGTTTTAGAAAGGCAGTTTCATGCCTGCAGGCAGGTTAAGGCCACCAGTTACTTTTTGCATTTCTTCTGCTGCTTTTGCGTCCAGCTTGGTGCGGGCATCTGCACAGGCGGCAAGAATAAGGTCTTGCAGCATTTCCATCTCTGTTGGGTCAGCCAGCTTGGGGTCGATGGTAATGGAGCGCATGTCACCCTTACCGCTTAGCACCACCTTGACCATACCTGCACCGGCAGACCCATCAATGCTCATGGCTTCAAGGGTAGACTGCATGGCTTCCATTTTAGCCTGCATCTGGGTTGCTTGCTTCATTAATCCGGCAAGGTTTTTCATGCTCTTACTCTCCTTCAGTCTAGGCGCACACCGTGCAGCCTTGCCACAGGGGGCCTGTGGGTATGGTCTTTAATAAACGTTAAACCAAACGGGCTGTTGCCCGCCTAGTCCATGGACGAACCCGGGTCAAAGGGTCGTTCATCATCGTCCAGAAATTCTGCATCAAGCGGGGCAAAAAGCAGGTCTGGCACCTCTTCGGGTGGCAGGCCGTACTCATCTAGTGCGTGGTCACGCACTTCGCCCAGTTCTGCATCGGGAAAGGTTGCCAGTATGGCTTTTACCAGCGGGTGTGCCTCTGCCGTGCGCCGCTGGAACTGAATAATTTCAGCGCCTTGCTGGTCTAGCGTTGGCTCCCCTTCATCACGCGAGAGGGTAACACGCCACGGGGTTTGGGTCGCCTCTTGCAGCACGCGTTGCAGTTGCTTGCCAAGGTCTGCCGGTACACCAGCTTGTGGCCGGATACTAATATGCCCCGGCGTAAAAGACACAACATGCACAGCGTTACGCAGTAACCCGTGCAAGCTGGCCTTGCGCTGGTCGCGTACCAAAGCCACGGCCTCGCGCCATGTTCTGGGCATGGGGGGCACGTCTGGCTCTGTTGCAGCCGGTGGCGGAGGTATTACCTCAGCAACAGGTTCTACCGCAGGCTGTGGGGGGGTAACTTCTTGCTGGGGGGGCGCAAGGGGAGCTGCTTCTACCGCGGCTAAAGCGGTGCCGCCCACCATACGCAACGCCGGGCCTTGCTGCGGCCCGCCACCCTGCAAGGCAGAGGGCTGCAAAGCAGCCTGAGGCGGCTGAGGTGTAGCACTACCGGCTATAGAGCGTGTGGCCTGCACAGACATGGCCCCGCCGCCACTGCCACCTGAGCCTGAGCCTGAGCCTGAGCCTGAGCCTGAGCCTGACGCACCACCGCCCTGCTGAGCCGACAAGTGGCGAATGACCTCTTCGGGCGATGGCATATCTGCCACAAAGGCTAGGCGTATCAGCACCATATCTGCTGCCGCTCTACGGTCTGGTGCGGCCTCAACTTCCTGCACGCCTTTAACCAGCATCTGCCATGCCCGCATTAAAACGGGTACGGGCAGTGTTTCAGCTAGTTCAGTACCTCGCACACGCTCGGCCTCTGGCAAGTCTGCCGAGTCGCGTAGGCTGGGTACCGCCCGCAAGCGTGAAATTGTATGCACCAGATCCAGCATGTCGGTCAGCATAAGGCCGGGGTCTGCACCGCGTGCATGGGCGGCATCTGCCAAGGCAAGTGCTTTATCTGGCTTACCGGTCATGACCGCTTCAAGCAGGTCAAACACCACTTGCCGGTCTGCCAGCCCCAGCATGTCGCTTACCAGTTCGGCCCCAATTTCTGGGGCGGAGCCATCTGCCGCCGTGCCTTGGGCAATGGCTTGGTCAAGCAAGGACAACCCATCACGCACAGAACCATCTGCCGCGCGGGCGATAAGAGCCAAAGCATCTGCCGAGAGGCTAACCTGCTCTTTTTGGGCAATGCGGCCAAAAAGGGCGGTTAGGTCTGCTTGGGGTACGCGCCGCAGGTCAAACCGTTGGCAGCGTGAGAGTACCGTAACCGGCACTTTACGCAGTTCTGTGGTGGCAAAAATAAATGTAACCTGTGCGGGTGGCTCTTCTAGCGTTTTAAGCAACGCATTAAAGGCGTTGCGCGAGAGCATATGCACTTCGTCAATAATAAAGACCTTCATGCGCCCTTGCATGGGGCGAAAGCGCGTGGCCTCTATAATTTCGCGCACGTCATCTACGCCGGTGCGAGAGGCGGCGTCCATTTCCAGCACATCTGGGTGGCGGTCGTTGAGAATGGCAATGCAGTTGGCACACACACCACACGGGTCTGGGGTGGGGCCGCCGTTACCATCTGGGCCAATACAGTTAAGCGCACGGGCAATAATACGGGCAGTTGTGGTTTTGCCCACACCACGCACCCCGGTAAGCATAAAAGCATGCGCCACACGCCCTAACGCAAACGCATTACGCAGCGTGCGCACCATTGCTTCCTGACCAATAAGATCATCAAACGTGGTGGGCCGGTATTTACGGGCCAGAACACGGTAAGGAGACGCTGTGGGCACCTGTGCCGGAGCGGAGTCTGTAACTATTTTTGGGGGCTGTGCTGCCGCGGGCTCATCACCAAACAGACCGGGGCCTTCCATTACAGGAGTGGGAAGCCCCTCATCCTGAGAAAGCTCGGCATCGGTCTTATCGGTCATGACAGTTCCGAAGAGTGAGAGGTCACGCCTGCAGAGCCGTTAAGTAAAGCTGGGCGGCATAAGGTGGAAAGCCGAACAATGACCCGGACGAAACTCACTGTGGCTGCTTCCTTCCGGATCTGACCAGGTCAACAAGGTATCCGTCCACTGTCGACTTTCCGCCGCAAGGGATAGCACCAAAAAGGGGCCTCTGCCAACCCTGCACATGGCGGGGCTGTGCAATAGGCGCATGTTTGTGCTTGGCCCCATAGCCCAGAGCACGCTAGGACAAAAAAACGCACCCTAAAAAGTGCGCCTGATTTAGCGTGCGTTGTTCCCCTGTTTGCAGAAAGTGTGCCCGTGCCCGGTTTAAAAACTCTTACCCTCCTGCCCGCTCTCTTTATGGCCATGCTGCTTTGTGCCCCACTGCACGCCCGAGCGGACGACGGAGATGACGCAGAGGTACGCAGCAAAGTGCCCAACGCGCAGCTACAAAAAGAACTGGCCGTGCTTCAGTTTAAGCCCGAAGCAGCGAGCGAGGCCTGCGTGGAGTCGTTAAAAGAGCTGCACAAAACACAGGCCCTGTTGGAGGAAGAGCAAAAACACTCCAACGACCAAGACCTTGCCGTGGCACAAGACGTGCTGGAATCAGATTTTGAAAATTCTATAGAAATGTGCGCCCCAGACGTACGCAACCTGTGCGAAACGCCAAACCCAGACGTTAAACTGGTGCAAACATGCGAAAAACTAGGCGGCCTGCCTGATACAGCCGACCGAGCAGCAGACTAACAACCACCCAGCCAAAATGGTGTGAGAAGGCCTGTACGCACAAACTAAGCTGGGGCGGCCTACGGCACTACGGCACTACGGCACTACGGCACTACGGCACTACGGCAGGGGCTCTCGCATACTTGCCTACCGCGCAAGACCATAGTGTGCATTCAGCCAAAATTTTTGCGGCACACTTGGCACTGAGCAGAAAAGACCACAGTAATACTCCCGCAAAGCAGGCAGGAAACACGAGGTTTTCTGCCCATACACCGCAGCTAAACCAGCCTTAAAGGCTGGGAGCTGCGAAGGTATTACACTGCTGTATATCGCCCGAAGAAAACCCACGGCTAAACCATTCTACACGCTGTGCTGATGTACCGTGCGTAAAGCTATCTGGCACAACATAGCCTTGTGCCTGCTTTTGCAACCGGTCATCACCCACGGCGGCGGCCGCATTCATGCCTTGTTCTATATCGCCATTTTGTAAAATGCTTTTGGCATCGTTTGCACGTTTGGCCCATATACCTGCAAAACAATCGGCCTGTAGCTCCAGCCTAACAGAACTGCCACTGGCCCCTTTGTCGGGCGCGCCACTTTGGCCGTTTTCAACCTGTGCCATAATACCCAGCTCATTTTGCACATGGTGCCCAACCTCATGTGCCACCACATAGGCTTTGGCAAAGTCTCCCCCTGCGCCAAGGCGGTTTTGCAGTTCCTGAAAAAATGCCAGATCAAGATAAACTTTATGGTCTGCCGGGCAATAAAATGGCCCGACAGATGTTTGGGCATACCCACAGGCAGACTGTATGCCACCCGTAAAAAGCACAAGCCGGGGGTCGTGGTATGTGCGGCCCATCTGTTTAAAATAAGCGCCCCATGTATCTTCGGTAGAAGCTAATATTTGTGAAATAAAACGTTTTTGGGAATCGTTTTGCGGCACAAGCCCTTGGTTGCTCTGTGTGCTCACCACCCCAGAAGAAGACCCACCATCAAGCAGGCCCATAACCAGCCTAGGGTCTACACCAAAATAGAGCGCGCCCAACACCAATATAAGGCCACCTATACTGCCAATACGTATAGGCGAGCGCCCGCCCCCACCACCGCTTCCACGTTGGTCATCAACATTATCACTTTCGCGCTCATCGCCCAGACGCATTGTGTTTTCTACCTTGTGCAGCAAAATGGTAAGGTCTGTATAACATGTAATACGGCGTCTTAAAAAAAAACAAACTGCACACTAAAGAAAAAACAGAAGTGTTATAAAGTAATACCTTCTGGTTCTCCCTCCAGCGAACACTCAAACCCTATTCCAAAAATGAGCGTTACAGGCTCACCGAAGAGGAGTTGGTGAACAAGATATATTTTAAATCAGACACTTAGGATTTAAAAAACAAAAACGCGGCAGGGTAGCCTGCCGCGTTTTTTATAAAACACTATACTGTAACCAAACTGCTTTACTGCGGCAGCTTCATAATAGCCTCTAGCCCTTCTTGGCAGCCTAAAACGGCTGCTTTTTCTTTGGACGTAAGGGCTTTTTCTGCTGCGGCAAGAGTGTGTGCCTCGGTTACTTTTACAAGCCCTACTAACCTGTCTGGGTTAATAGGCTCACCCGGTTTGCGAGCCGGGGGGAGCATAGCCACATGGGCGGCAAGCAGCCCTGCATCGGCACGGAGGCCACGCAAGGCGTCTGTCGGCAAAGGGGGAGTATCTTCTGCTTGCACGGCGGCTTCAGTTTTACGCAACACGTCTGGGGTGTTGGTTTCTTCTGGTACAAGCAAAAGCCCAGCTTTACGAAACGCCAAACCCGCAGCGCGGCTACTGGTAAGTGCAACCAGCGGAATTGAAAAAACCAACCCCAGCAAAACGGGTGTCATCCAGAAGAAAAGCGAGGGAGAAACCACCCACGCTCCACAGCCCAACACCAAGCCAAATAGCGTGAATTTACCGTATTGCTTAACCACCACCATAAGCGGGAACCCGCCGTCATCGCGCCGCTGGGTATTCCAACCTGAGTCGTGCCCCGATAAAATAGACACCACGCCAGAGGTCTGAATAAGCATGGCAATAGGGGCAATAAGGCCGCCAATAAAGGTTTCTACCAGCATAGACAAAGCAGCCCGTATAGCGCCGCCACACCCTTTACGGGTTACGCTGTCAAACAGCAGCGCAATATAAGCCAGCATTTTAGGGGCAAGCAGCACCAACATAGTGCCTATAAACACATACTTAGCCTGCACGGGGTCAACATGTGGCCAGTGTGGGTAAAGGGTTTTTGTGTCGCCAAAATATTCAGGGCGTTGAAAATGCGCCTGAAGCGAAATCAAAATACCCGTTAGCAAAAAGATCAGCCATAGGGGCGATGTAACATACGCACCAATGCCCACAAGCATGTGCATACGGCTAACCCAGTGCAAACCTTTGGTAGGCAGCACTTTAACGTGCTGCAAGTTGCCTTGGCACCACCGGCGGTCACGAATGGCCACATCGGTCAAAGATGGTGGGCTTTCTTCGTAAGAGCCATCAAGCGCTGGCACCATATGAATAGCCCAGCCACCCCGGCGCATAAGGGCGGCCTCAACAAAATCATGGCTGAGAATATGCCCACCAAAAGGGGGCCGCCCCGGTACATGGGGCAAGCCTGCTTGCCCAGCAAATGCACGGGTGCGAATAATGGCGTTATGGCCCCAGTAGTTCCCTTCTGAGCCATGCCACCACGCAATACCATGCGCAATAATGGGGCCATACACGCGGCCAGCAAATTGCTGCATGCGGGCAAACAGCGTGGTACCACCCACAATAACCGGCAGGGTCTGAATAAGCCCAACGCCGGGGTGCTGCTCCATAGCGGCCGCCATACGCACAAGCGTGTCACCCGACATAACGGAGTCTGCATCCAGCGTAACCATTTGGGGGTAAGCCCCGCCAAAGCGGCGCACCCACTCGCCTACGTTACCGGCTTTGCGCTCTACGTTATTATGCCTGCGGCGGTAAAAAATAGTGTTATGGCCCCCCGTTTGCTCGCGCAGGGCCAAAAAAGCCGCTTCTTCTTCTACCCACACATCTGGGTTTGTTGTGTCTGAAAGAATAAACACATCAAACGCATGGCCCTGCCCGGTTTCCTGCAAGCTGGTATAAATAGCTTTAAGCCCGGCCATAACCCGGTGGGGTGGCTCGTTATAGGTTGGCAGCAACAAGGCGGTACGGGTTTGCAACGTAGGCAGTGGGCCAGAGCGCGTAATACCTAAACCCAACCCGCCCCGTGTCACGAGCGAGAAAAACCCCGCAAGAGAGGACGTAAAAGCCAGCGCAATCCAGATAAACAGTGCCACAAACAGCACGAGCATAATCAGCCCGAGCGAGGTCACGCCATTAGCGTCTAGCACCATATGGGTGCGCCATGCACCAAAGGCTGTAAGCAGCAAAGCCGACCCCACAACCGCCAAGCGGCGCAGGGCAATTGTGCGTGGCTCGGTTACCGGGGTGCGGGGCCGCCCTTCAAAATTAGGGGCAGCGTGCAAGTCCTGCACGGGCATGGCAAGCGGTGCTTCGGGCGGGAGAGCCGCTGCCATATGGTGTGTAGGGCTGATTACCTGTGCGCTTAGGGTGTCCACCGGTACAACCACTCTTCTGAAATGGGGCCACTATCGGTTGCCAAGACTGCGCGCAGTTCGGCCACTTTTTCGTCTCCGGGTACAAATTCAAACGTTGTACGCCAGCCTTTAACGTTGGGGTTAGGCTCTACCACCACATTGCGAATTGTACCGGCAGAGGCCTGCGGCACCAAGTGCAGGTGCGTATCAAGCGGCAAGTGCTCAAGCGGGGTGCCCACAAAGTCTATAGCAAAGAAGCGGGCGTTTTTATCATCCACCACAGAGCCAACCCGTGTTGCCCCAATGCGGGCCAAAGAGGTGGGGAAAGGGTTATCCCACCCCCAATACATACGGTAGGTAAAGCTGTATTCCTTACCCGCAGCCAACGGGGCTTTAGGCCGCCAGAACGACACGATATTATCGTTCACTTCGTTCGGGGTTGGAATTTCAACCAAATCCACCCAGCCTTCACCCCAATCTCCGATTGGTTCTATCCAGAGCGAGGGCCGTTTTTCGTAGTTCAGGGCAAGGTCTTCAAAGTCTTGAAACTGGCGGCGGCGCTGCATAAGGCCAAACCCGCGTGGTGATACGTCATTAAATGCCGAAATCTGGAGGTCGAGCGGGTTCCGCAAGGGCCGGAAAAGCTGCTGGCCAGCCCCTGTCCACATTTGCAGGGCTTCGCTGTCGTGGGCAGCGGGGCGCCAATCATCTACGTGGTTGTGGTCGTTGGCATCAAAGTAGAACATGCCGGTAAGGGGGGCCACACCCGGCTGCTGAATAGCCGTACGCGGGAAGAAAGTAGACTGCACGTCAAACACAGTCGTATCACCGGGGCGAATGGTAAAGCTGAACGCTCCGGTTACAGAGGGGCTGTCCATCAGCGCATGGATAACCACAGATTTAACGTTAGGCTGGGGTTTTTCGAGCCAAAAAGCACGGAAGAGCGCAAACTCCTCCCCCTTTGGGTCACCCGTGCCGTTGGCAAAACCACGGGCAGACAAGCCGTAATTCTGCCCCTTAGCCACAGCCCGAAAATAAGACGCCCCCAAAAATACGCAAAATTCTTCCATAACACCGGGGGTGTTAATGGCAGTACGCAGCCGCAAACCGGCAAAACCAAGGTCTTGCTGCACTTCAAGTGCGGGGTCGCTATAGGTAAACAGGTCGGAGCTATAGGGCACAGCAGCAGACTGGCCGTCATTGACCTCAAAAATCTCTATCCGGGGTTTGTATAAAAACCCACGCGGAAAAAACTCGACATCAAATGCCAAATTATCGCTGTGCCACAGGGCGCGGTCTTCGCGGTAGGCAATACCGCGATACTGGTCAAAATTCAGGTTTTCAATGGCTTTTGGCAAAGACTGGTCTGGCCCTTTATAGGGGGCCGAGGCCAACCGTTTGGCTATTTGCCTTACGGTGCCATCATCAAACGCGCCTGTTGCCCCGGCCAGCACCTGTGCCTTGTTGTCTTGTGCTTTGGCCTGACGCACGCTGGTCTGTGCCAATGTGGCAAGAGTTGCCCCGGCCCCAACCCGCATAAGGTCGCGTCGTTGAATGGATGATGACACACTAATCTCCCGCATTCCGTTATGTGACGGCATGATAGTTTGCAGCTTCTCACCAAATGAATAATTTTGCGATACGGCTTTTTAAGGGCATGGCCCCTCTGGCTGCGCCAGCAGGCGCGTGAGCTTGGTTAGGCTGGCGGCACTGGCGCGCGCTGCCTGTTGCTCAATATCTTTATAAAGATGCAATACGGTTTGGCCTGTTTCGGTCAAAACCGCGCCACCACCACCGCCGGGCCGGGTGGCCACCAAAGGCTGGGCAAACAAAGAGTTAAGGCTGTCTACCAAAAGCCATGTACGGCGGTAAGACATACCCATAGCCCGCCCCGCAGCAGAAATAGAACCCGTCTCGGCCAGTTGCTCCAGCAACTTTATTTTTCCGTGCCCAATGGCAGGCTTACCATCTGCATCAAGGCGTAGGGTTAGTCTTAGGCGTTGCGGCATTAGGCAGCCCCTTGCTGTGGCATACCTGCACGCATGATACTATGACCACTCATCTGTTCTCTTACTGACCGGCTCAAAGCAAGGCATTCTTTTGTCATGACACCTTTAGCACCTATCATCTGGCGCGCAATGACACCAGATGATCTTGACGCAACCCAAGACCTAGCCGCGCATATCCATACGGATTACCCAGAAAGTCACGAAGTTTTCACACAAAGGCTGACTGTTGCACCAGAAGGGTGCCACGTTTTAGCCAGCCCCAACGGCCTTGAAGGCTACATGATAAGCCACCCGTGGCAGGGCACGATCACCCCCGCCCTTAATACACTCTTACCCCCCCTGCCCGCACACCCAGACAGATGGTACATTCACGACCTGGCTCTCTCTGAGGCTGCACGCGGGCAAGGCTTTGCGCAGCAAGCCATAACCTTGGCAGAACAAGCTGCCCGTGCCCGAAAGCTGGCGCGCCTTACGCTGGTTTCAACCCGCCACGCCTTGCGGTTTTGGTACAAACAAGGCTTTGAGCCAGAAACCATCCCCCCGGCAGAACACACCATACTGGCCAGTTACGACCCCGAAGCCCAACTGCTCTCACGCGCACTCTCCCCCTAACCGGCGGCAGATAGCCCAAACCGATACAGGCGTAAGCAAACAGACCTAACCACGCGTTTACGCCTGAAATAAAGAGCCTCGGGATACCCTTACCGGGGCAGCGCCGTTTATACGGCGCTTAAAAAACCAACCTGCACGACCTTTAGAAGCTAGTGTAAAAACACGGCATTGCAGGCTGGTTGAGCATTTTCATGAATCCTATAAAGGCGGCCATACAACGAAGCGTTAGAGCTGCCGCAGTGGCCAAACACACCGTGCGCACGCACCAAAAGACAGACCTGCCCGACCTAAGTATTTTTTGAAACAGCCCCCTTGGCTGTGCCGAGAAACACCGTGCGGCACACCATATAAAAAAAGCACTGGCACGCTCTTTGAAACAGCATGCCAGTGCTCAGTTTTACAGCTTGTAAAGCGCAGAGGGCTAACCCAAGCGCCTTATAGGCGGCCTTTAGTCTTCTTCAGCTTCGTGCGTGTCTGGAGAAACCATCATGGCCTCAGCCACAACACCGGCATGCTCGCGCACTTTTCGTTCAATTTCAGCGGCCATTTCAGGGTGGTCACGCAGGAACTGTTTGGCGTTTTCGCGGCCTTGGCCAATACGCTGGCTATCGCACGAGAACCACGCGCCTGACTTTTCAACCACACCGGCTTTCACCCCAAGGTCAATAAGCTCACCAACCTTGCTAATGCCTTCGCCGTACATAATGTCAAATTCAACCTGCCTGAAAGGCGGGGCCATTTTGTTTTTGACCACCTTCACGCGGGTTTGGTTGCCCACCACTTCGTCTTTATCTTTAATTGACCCAATACGGCGGATATCAAGACGCACAGAGGCATAAAACTTAAGCGCGTTGCCGCCTGTTGTGGTTTCGGGGTTGCCAAACATTACACCAATTTTCAGACGGATCTGGTTCAAAAAGATCATCATGGTGTTAGAGCGGGCAACCGAACCCGTCAGCTTACGCAGGGCTTGGCTCATAAGGCGGGCATGCAGGCCCACGTGGCTGTCGCCCATGTCACCTTCAAGTTCGGCACGCGGCACAAGGGCTGCCACACTATCCACCACCAGCACATCAATGGCACCAGAGCGCACCAAGGTATCAGCAATTTCCAGTGCCTGCTCGCCCGCATCTGGCTGGCTGATCAGCAGGTTATCAATATCAACACCCAGCTTTTTAGCGTAGCCGGGGTCTAGCGCGTGCTCGGCATCGATAAAGGCGCAAGTGCCACCGCGTTTTTGCGCTTCGGCAATAGCGTGCAGTGCCAAGGTGGTTTTACCAGAGCTTTCTGGGCCATAAATTTCAATAACGCGGCCACGCGGCAGGCCACCAATGCCCAGCGCAATGTCTAACCCCAAAGACCCGGTGGGAATAACATCAGCCTGTTCACGCGGGCGCTGGCCCAAACGCATGACAGAGCCTTTCCCAAAAGCGCGCTCAATCTGACCTAATGCGCCTTCAAGAGCTTTTGCCTTATCCATGCTTTTACTTTTCCCTTCGGCCTTTGGGTTCTACCAAAGACGCATCACAATGGCATTGCCACGCTGGCACAGCACTTTTCCGACACAGCGCGTTTGTTCAAAACGTGCCACAAAAACAACCTTGCTCGCAATGTGCGGGCTGGGCTGTCTTTTGTTTTAGCACTTCTTTAACTATTCGGTTTCCTTCTGTTCTAAATAGAACAAAATAAGAACAATTCAAGCCAAAAACAGGCGGCTCTCTGCCGCCTGTTTTTGCTAGCACCCCATTAGGGCAAGCTAGACGCTTATTTTTGCACCCCACCAGATGAAACCGCTAAGCCACTGCCGCGCGGGTCTGTCCAACCAAAGCACTTGCCACTATCACCCGGCAAGCCCGCCGGGCAGGATACGGAATTACCACGCCCCGGCCCACTGCTAACCTGTGGCTTACCGCCAGCCAGTGCAGCCTGTAGGGCAACAGCCGCTGTATCAGCTGCAACATTCTGGCCAGACGCGGTAGCCGCAGCCCGGAACTGCCCACTCCCTTGGTGCGCAATAGCCGCCGTAAACAACGGCAGCGGCAAACGAGCCGGAGAGGCCCCAAGCACCACACCGGTAGAGCCAGCAACACGCCCTGTTCCAAACAGGTTGTTCATGCTGAGCGCACAGCTCACAACACCACCCTGCCGGTCTGTTACGATAAAGGAGGTTGACGCGGGCAGTGCCGGAAGGGCTGCACCACCGGGCAAATTGCCAGAATTGAGCAGAGCCTGTGCCGCAGCAACATTTGCCGCACTGCCTTTGGCAGAGGCACGCCAGCCCGCCACAACGGCCTCACCCCGCACTGTAGCGTGGTTTTGCCCACCGGCAAACACAGCCGCTGTACCCAAACCACCATCGGCTGGTGGGGGCAGAAAACTAATATCGACTCCATTTGCACGGAGCATAAGTGGCGCAGAAACCGCAGCTATGCTCGCACGCAGGTCTTGGGCGCTTAACCCACCCCCTGCGGCTTGGGCGGCCTGCACAAAGGTTTGTGCCAAAGACCCTTCGTACAGGTCACCTACACCTGCAATGCGAATCCGCTCCAGCGCCCCAGCAAGGCGTGGCTGCACCATAAGGTCGCTGGTTTTGAGCACACTGCCATTGCCGTTGCTAAAAATGGCGTTGGTTTTTTCATCAGCCAACAAAGGGGCTTCAACCGCGCTCATATCTGCCGCCAGCAACGGGCTTACCGGCACACCAGCACGCGCCATGTTGCGGGCAGGTAAAACAAGCTCACCAAAGTCAACACTGCCGTAACGCAACTGCATAAGGTACAGGCCACGCGCCAGCATAGGCACAGAAGCAGGGCGGTCTGCCCCTGCTTGCGCCTGCCCTGCTTTAGGCAGGAACAAGAAAGCCTGCCCCTGCGGCTGGCCCGGTTTCCATGCTAAGCAGGCCCCACCTGCCCCTAAAGACGCACGAGAGGGCAAGGTGACAGAAAGCGCCAAACCCAGTGCGGCGGCGGCATCAGCCGCGTTACCACCCTTTGCCAGCACATCACGCGCGGCTAGGGCTGCTTGGGGTTCATCTGCAACAACTTCACCAATAAAGCCTGCTACAGTGCGTGGTGGTGCGCTCTGCCCAGATGAAAACATGCTGCACGCCGTAAGCGACGTTGCCAGCAGAAGCACCCCCATACGGGCCGGAGCTGAAAATAACGGCGTAAGCCGGGCAGAACGGGCTTTTTTAAAACGCTCGGACACGCCTTAGTCTCTCCATCTCTCTGGTCACCCTGTTTGTGGGCACTTTTGGCTCTCTTCCCGATTAACCCCGTTCTGCGCTGGCAGCAACACGCGGGCCGCATTTCATGCGGAGTTTTCGGCACTCAGCGCCAGTATTACGGCATTCCCATAGTGCAGGTTCTGCTTTACGCTCCGCAATATGAAAAAGCTGCTCCCCCTTTCTTTCCGGCGGTATGCCCTTGCCGGGGTTACCTGCCTGTCCCTGCTGAGTGTTGGCACACCCTTTGGCCACGCGGCTGAAACCAGCTTTACACCGGCCCAACGCGCAGAAATTGTGACAATACTGCGTAACGCGCTCAAGACAGACCCGAGTATTCTGTCTGACGCCATTACGGCCCTGCAAACACAGGCTGCGGCACGCAAAACCTCTTCTGCCCTAGATGTGGTTAAACGCGACCGCGCTAAGTTTGGCCAAAGCAACACAGATGTTGTGCTAGGCAACCCCCACGGCACGCTTGAAGTGGTCGAATTTTACGACCCCCGCTGCCCCTACTGCCGCAAAGTCTTGGCAGACCTAGATACCCTAGTCGCTTCTGAGCCAGACCTGCGCTTGGTTGAAAAAATTGTACCCGTGCTAGGGGCCAACAGCGTGCTAGACACGCAGGCCATTTTAGCCGCAGGCCTGCAAAACGCTTACAGCAAGTTCCAAAAAGCGCTGATGAGCGATAGCGCAAGCCCTTCAACAGACCGGATTCGGCGCGTGGCCCAACATGTAGGCCTAGATGCAGACCGCTTAATTGCCGACATGAAAAACCCAAAAGTGCTGGACACCATGCGCCAGAACCTTGATCTGGCCCGCTCCATAGACCTTGAAGGTACGCCTACCTTTGTGATTGGGGATAAAGAAATTATTCCCGGTGCTGTGTCTTTAGAAGAACTCAAAGCCGCACTGGCCCGCCTACGCAAAGCTCAATAACGTAAACGCCACACCACAAAAAGGGCCGCTACCCCTGTATAGACTGGGTAGCGGCCCTTTTTATATCTGTGCGGCCAATAAACACTATGGCGCATAACTTAAAGGGGCAGGGCGCAAATAACCTGCCCGCCCTCCGTTTTACCCAATCGTTACGCTACTGCTTCTTCAGCAACGGCGGCACGCAAAACGCCTTCTTCCCGTAGCAGTATGGCAAGAGCACGTACCATATCGTCCATCATTTCATCGGTATGGAAAGGGCCAGGGGTTAGGCGCAGGCGTTCCGTCCCTTGTGCAACGGTGGGGTAGTTAATGGGCGTTGCGTAATGGCCGTACTCGTTGAGCAAACGGCGGCTAATGCGTTTGCAAATTTCAGCATCGCCAATGGGTACGGGTACAATGTGGCTTGGGGTCATGGTGAAGGGAATACCCGCAGCCCGCAAGCGCTGGCGGAAGGTGTTAACCCGTTCAAAAATGGCCTCGCGCCGCCAATTTTCAGCCCGTACTTTTTTAACGCTCACCAAAGCAGCCCCAACAACAGAAGGCGGCAGAGCTGTTGTAAAAATAAAGCCCGAAGCGGTAGAGCGCAAAAAATCTACAATTTCAGCCGAGGCCGTAATGTAGCCGCCATGCACCCCAAAGCCTTTGGCAAGGGTGCCCTCAATAATATCAACCTGATCCGCCACCCCATCACGTTGGGAGACACCGCCGCCTTCTTCCCCATACAGGCCAACGGCATGCACTTCATCAAGGTAGGTCAGAGCGTTATATTTACGGGCAAGGGCACAAATACCGGCAATATCAGAGATATCGCCGTCCATGGAATAAACGCTCTCAAAAGCAATTAGCTTAGGGGCATCTGCTGGGGCTGCGGCTAGTTTGGCTTCAAGGTCGGCTAAATCGTTATGTTCAAAAATAACGGTTTGGGAGCCACGTGCGCCCTTAATACCCGCAATCATGGAAGCATGGTTCATGCGGTCAGAAAAACAGATCCAACCCGGCATAGAGGTTAAAATGGTCTGCAAACTGGCTTGGTTAGACACATAACCAGACACAAAAAGCAGGCCAGCCTCTTTACCATGCAGGCTGGCCATTTCGGCTTCTAGCTGGGTGTGTAGCGGGCTGGTGCCTGCAATATTGCGCGTACCACCCGCACCGGCCCCATGTTCACGTATGGCCGCAATAGCGGCCTCCTGCACTTCGGGTACAACGCCCATGCCCAAGTAATCGTTGGTAGACCACACAACAACCTCCCGGCCTTCTGGCAGGGCGGGCACATCTTCTTCATACAGCGGAAAACGCTCAGCCAACCGGGCAAGCGGGGTAAAGGTACGGTAACGCCCCTGCTGCCTAATGGTGTTAAGTGCCGTATGGCAGTGCTCGTAAAACGGATGCCGCGCGTTTTTGATCAATCCCACGCTACTACTCTCCTCGCGTCGTCAGAAACGGTCGGGGCACGGCACGTGGCCCTTCGGCCGTCTGGCCGGTCTTTAACACAATCTTCACAGTAAAAAATGTGATGTTATCGCACATACACCCTGACAAGGGGCTTCGTCACGGTCGAATCCGGCATAGCGGTTATTTCCACCTGCTCTGGTGGGGCGCCAGCCTCTGTCATGGTCTGTGCCACAGCCTGCCCATCACCTTGTACCAAGTGAATAAGCGCCTGTTGGTCGTGGACGCTATCGCCAGACACTGGCACCAAGCATTTTACAGTAAACAGAATATTGGGCTTACGGGCCAGTGCTTTATGCACAATCTGCTCAACGGGGTGCTGCCACGCGCTTACCGGGGTACCCTCAACCAACTCAATAAGGGGTGGTATAGGCACAACCACTGGTGGGGGTGGAATATAGGGCTGAGGTGCCCTACCCGCCTGCGGGTTAAAGGTTTTTTGGTCTACCAGCTTGCAGCCACTTAACCCGACAACCGCCCCCGCCACAAGCAGCAGCTTAACAGCAGGCCGCGGCATACGGGTATAAACAACACAAGGCATGGCTGGCATTTCTCCACTCGTACGCTAGGGCGGGGTCTTTAACTCTACCCTGTTTTGCGCCCATTGCGGCCAGACGCAAGGCAGACAGCGCAACAGACGCAAAAAAACTGCTGTCTATGGCATGCTACAGCCATGCAAATCGACCAAGGCCCTCCCCCCTTGCCCTTCATGGCGCACACCGTTAAGGAGCAAAGGCAGAGTGATGAGAAGACCTGTCACCCATGATCAGGCCCGTCACACAAGGCAGGCACATGGCAACAGCCAGTACCACAGACCCGCACCTTTCGCATGAGGACGGAGCCCTCTCCGCCCAACAGATTGGTGTTGCGCGCATGAGCCATACGGCCCGGCTGCTGCTACAGGCTGAAAACCTGCCAGACCCCACCTTTGACCTGCTTAGTTTAATGTGCCTGCCCGTTACCGCGCTGTGGTGCCGTGTCTTACGGTTTGACCCCACAGCCCCAGACTGGCCAGACCGAGACCGCTTTGTCGTACCCTCTACCACCATGCTGCCCCTACTTGGGGCCATGCTCACACTAACAGGCAACACCGCCCATACCCACACCCCATTAGAATATGGCCGCCACCCCGCCATAGAAGTAGCCCCCGGCCCTGCAGGGCAAGGTGTTGCCGCCGCTGTTGGCATGGCCTTGGCAGAGCAACAGTCTAGCCTGCGTTTTGGCCGCTCTTTGGTAAACCACCGCACATGGGTTTTGGCACAAGATACAGACCTTGCCACCGGGGTCGCGATGGAAGCCGCCCAGCTTGCAGGCCGTTTTGGGCTAGACCGGCTGGCCATGCTGGTTGCCCCGCCCTCGGCCACTCAAGGGTCTGAATTTGCAGACTCGCTGGCCCGTTTTAGCGCCTCGGGCTGGACAGTACGCAAGGTAGAAGCCGATAACCTGCCCGCCATTACCTCTGCCCTGGCAGCAACCTTGCGGGCCAGAAAGCCCACACTTATTGCCTGCCTGCCCTCGGCCTCTCCCACATCATCCCTTGGGGTGCACCTGTTACCCGAGGAAGAACTGACAGGCCCATGGAGTGCCACCGCACGGCGTGGGGCTTCATCGCGCCGGTCTTGGTTGCGGCGCTTTGCGCGGCACCGGCAGCGTGCAGCTTTTGAGCGCGAACATCTGCGCCAACGCCCAGCCTTGTTTGAAGAAGACTGGCACCGCGCATGGCAATGGCACATGCGCTCAACGCACGATACCTCAACCCAAGAAGCCGGGCTTGCTGGCTTGCACGCCCTGTCAGACATTTTGCCAGAACTTGTGTGCCTGACAGCGGCCTCTGCCTACACAGCGCCATCTGCCATGCAGGAGCACACGGGCAAACGCACCCAGCCTGCCACAGCCAACAAGCTCGATTGTAATATTCAAGAACACGGCATGGCGGGCCTGCTTAACGGCCTTGCGCTGCATGGGGGCCTGCTACCCTGTTGCGCCGCCAGCATGATGACCGTTGACCGCATGCGCTCCGCCCTACGCATGGCCGCCCTCATGCGCCAAAAAATGCTCTATCTCTTAACAGGAGATGGCTTGGCCATGGGTGATGGTGGGGGTGGTTGGCAACCCGTAGAGCAGTTGGCAAGCCTGCGCGCTACACCCCACCTGGCCGTTTTTAGACCCGCCACGCCAGATGAAACCTTCAAATGCTGGGAAGCAGCGCTTGAATGGCAAGGCGGCCCCGCCGTGTTGGTATTATGCCCCACACAAGGCAGCACCCACACTGTACCCCACGCTTACTACGGTAGTGCCGCACGTGGGGGGTATGTGGTGTCCCAACCAGAAAAAAGACAGGTCACGCTTATTGCCTCTGGCCCAGAGGTTGCCATTGCGCTCGAAGCATCGCACCATCTGGCCGAACGCTCTATTCAGGCCGCTGTTGTGTCCATACCGTGTTGGGAGCTGTTTGCAGACCAACCTTCAAGCTACCGCCAGAAGGTACTGGGCACCGCAGGGTTAAGAGTGGGCATAGAAGCGGCTTCCGGCTTTGGGTGGGAGCGCTGGCTTGGCCCCGAAGGAGTTTTTGTTGGCATGGATGATTTTGGCACATCTGCCCCGGCCAACGCCTTGTATGAGCGTTTTGGCATTACCGCCGAAGCGATCTGTGAAAAGGTGGAGCACCATCTTTTTGCCTCTGGTGCAATACGGGGGCTTACCCCACCCGCACCACACCAGCCCCGGGCGCACGCACGGGGACCGTAACTGACACGACCATGGATAAAAACGGAGAATAGAAAATGGCAGTCAAAATCGCGATCAATGGCTTTGGACGTATTGGCCGGCTTGTCCTGCGTGGGCTGATTGAAAGCGGACGGACCGACGTTGTGCCCGTAGCCATTAACGACCTTGGCAGCGTTGAAGACAACGCCCACCTGCTGTCTTACGACAGTGTGCATGGCCGCCTGCCCGCCGATGTTAAGGTTGATGGCAACAAACTTATTATTACCGCCAATGGCCGCACATGGGCACCCATTACGGTTTCTGCCGAGCGTGACCCCTCAAAAGTACCTTTCCAAGGTGTTGATGTGGCCATGGAATGCACAGGTCTTTTCACGTCCAAAGAAAAAGCCGGGCAACTGTTGCAGGCTGGTGCACGCAAAGTGCTTATCTCTGCCCCCGGCACAGATGTAGATGCAACCATTGTTTACGGCGTAAACCACGACGTTCTGACCCCAGACATGACCGTTATTTCCAACGCGTCCTGCACCACCAACTGTCTGGCCCCTGTTGCCAAAGTGCTTGAAGATACCTTCGGTATTGAGCGCGGCTACATGGTCACCATTCACTCCTACACCGGCGACCAACGCACCGTAGACACCCTGCACAAAGACCTGCGCCGCGCCCGCGCTGCTGGCCTGAACATGATCCCGACCTCTACCGGTGCAGCCCGCGCTGTTGGGCTCGTGCTCCCGCACCTTAAAGGTAAGCTCGATGGCACGGCCATTCGTGTGCCAACCGCCAACGTGTCTCTTGTCTCTCTCGACTTCGTACCAAAAAAAGTGCCGGGCTCTGTTGAAGAAGTAAATAATGCCCTGAAAGCGGCCTCTGAATCTGGCCCGCTTAAAGGCATTCTGGCTTACTCAACCGCACCCTTGGTCAGCTCAGACTTCAACCACGCTCTGGCCTCTTCCAGCTTCGATGCAACCCAAACCTCTCTAGTAGATGGCGGTAAACTGGTGCGCATTTGCTCTTGGTACGATAATGAGTGGGGCTTCTCCAACCGTATGGCTGACACAGCCGCTCTGTTCGGAAAACTCTAATGGCTGTTATCCCTTTTAATACGCTCGATACGCTCGACCCACGCGGCAAACGCGTGCTACTGCGCGTTGACCTGAACGTGCCCATGAAGGATGGGGTCATTTCTGACCTCACCCGTATTGAGCGCGTTGTGCCCACCATTGCCGAACTGGCAAACAAAGGTGGCCGCGTTATTGTGCTCAGCCACTTTGACCGCCCTAAAGGCAAAGTTGTGCCCGGCCTGTCGCTGCAACCCATTGCTACGGCACTGGCAACAGCGTTAGGCAAACCGGTAAGCTTTGCCCACGATTGCATTGGCCCTGATGCAGAAGCGGCTGCGGCCTCTTTGCAAGATGGCGAAGTGCTGTTGCTTGAAAACACCCGCTTCCAACCGGGTGAAGAAACCAACGCGCCAGACCTTGCCGCAGCCCTTGCAAAACTGGGTGATATTTACGTTAACGATGCGTTTTCAGCCGCGCACCGTGCCCATGCCTCTACCGCTGGCGTGGCAGAGCACCTGCCCTCTTACGCAGGCCGCTTAATGGAAGCCGAACTGGCCGCCCTAGATGCCGCCCTTGAAAACCCACAACGCCCAGTTGGGGCTATTGTGGGCGGTGCAAAGGTTTCTACCAAGCTGGCCCTGCTTGAAAACATGCTTGAAAAAGTGGATGTTTTGGCCGTAGGCGGCGCTATGGCTAACACGTTTCTTGCCGCCAAAGGCTATAAAGTTGGCAAGTCTTTAAAAGAAGACGATATGCTGGATACAGCACGCCAAATTATAGAGCAGGCTAAAGCCAAAAACTGTGAACTAATTTTGCCAATTGATGTTGTTTTGGCAGAAGATTTCATGGCAGGGGCCCCAACTGCTGTAGCCGCGGTTACAGATATTCCTGATGGCTGGATGGCTCTCGACGTTGGGCCAGAAACTGTTGCGCTACTTAAAACCAAACTGGCGGGCCTTAAAACTCTGGTCTGGAACGGCCCGCTTGGCGTGTTTGAGCTTCCACCGTTTGATGAAGCAACCAACGCCGTAGCGCAAGAAGCAGCCCGCTTAACCAAAGCTGGCAACCTTAAAACCATTGCAGGTGGGGGTGATACTGTTTCTGCCCTACGCCACGCAGGTGTTTTAGAAGACATGACCTACGTTTCCACCGCCGGTGGTGCGTTTTTGGAATGGCTTGAAGGGAAAGTGCTACCCGGCCTAACAGCCCTTAGCACCACACTGGAACGCACTATTCCAGTTTAAGAAAACATAGTTTTTCTTAAAAGGGCTGCTCATATAATGTGAGCAGCCCTTTTTTATTATTTTCGTTTATAGAAACAATAAAATTTTGAAACTCTCTTTCAAGAAAAATTATTTCTAAAACTACAAACAAATACTCTTGGTAGCCACCTTAAGTGCAGCCTAAGCAAGAACCTGTTTTAAAAACTCTGAAGCAAGAGCTAGTCAGGATATTTTTCGACTATATAGGCTACTTTAAAACCATAACTCTACTGTATGAGGGCAAAAACCACCCCTACCGATGCAACAACACGAACATGGGGAGTCTAAGCGACTTTTAAAATAGCCCCTCATAAGCCTTACAAGCTAATTTGCACCAGAAACACCTTGCTTAAAGCCGTAACATGCCTTGTAAAGGCACCTATTACGTTACAAAAACACGGCGAAAGTTCTTAATACTATTTTTCAAAATTAGCCTTTGAAAATTGTATGTTTTGATAAAAATATGACTACTTACGCCTTATTCACGACGCAGCACTTGATCTGTCATGAAAGACGCCAACTTGCCCGCAACAAAGTCTCGCTTTAATGCCGCTTCATCATAGTCACGCTCAACCCATTCCAAGAAAGGCAAGCGCCCTTCCCCCTCGGCCTGATAGCGCAGAAAAAAGGCATCCAAAATACCAGTGCGGGAGCTGTTAAAATGGCCATACCGCCACGATAACTGCTTAAGCGCCTCTGCCGCAGTTCCACCTTCAAACAACACCACCAACCCAGAAGCTAAACCTGCCCGGTCTGCCCCAGATTTGCAGTGCATGAGTATAGGAAAACCCAGCGTTTTATATAGCCCGGCAAAGCGCAAAATACGGTCTCTGTGGGGGGCACCACGGCTTTCAAATGCCATATCAACATGCGCAAGGCCTAGCTTGTGCGCTGCCGTGCGTGAAAGCGCATCTGAGCCACACTGCCTATGGCCACGCAAATTGACCAATGTACGCAAGCCATAACGCTGCATAGCGCGCTTTAGCCGGGCAGGGGTAGGGTGGTTGCAACGGTATACCTTACCCGGCACAACAGCCTGAAAATTTGTCCATACCAACCGAAACACAGCATGATCAACAAACAGGCTATCAACCCAAGCCCGCCTACGATCTGCCCGAGACGTTATCTGACCTTTGAACACTCTAAACTTACGCCCCTGTCTGTGTTGGCTTGAAACTATATTTTACCATTATGCACTGGCTCAGATGTATAACTTTGCCTAAACACGACGTTTACGTCAAATTTTCTGTTCTTATAGAGAAATAAAAAATGTTAATTTAAATATTTTTCTAAGCACTTACATATTACTCAGCAACAATATCCCGCATGAACATTACAATATTTTTTGAAAATAGAGAAAAATCATCGCTGCTTTTAATTTTATTCCAAATTAAGTGTCATAAAGGACAAATCTAACCAGCGGCCAAATTTTGTGCCGACCTGCCGCATAGTGCCAGCCTGCACAAAACCAAGCTGTGCATGCAACCGGCACGAGGGAGCATTTTCTGCCTCAATACCCGCAACCATAACATGCAGGCCTGCGGCTTTTGCACGCTCAATTAACGCCTGCATGAGCAGACGCCCTATGCCCCGCTTCTGGCAGTTAGCCCGCACATAAACAGAATGTTCAACCGTATAGCGGTAGCCCTCAAACAAGCGCCAAGGCCCATAACTGGCGTACCCCACCACAACACCTTGAGCAGCGCAGGCTACCAAAACCGGAAAACCAGCCTTTTGTCTTTCCGATATCCATTGGGCACGGTTTTGCACATCAACGCAGGTTTCGTTCCAAATGGCTGTGGTATGCTGCACGGCATAATTATAAATTTCAGCCAAAGCCTGAGCGTCCTGCGCGGTTGCATCTCTTACGGTGATCATAGGGCACTCTCGGTCATATTTTTCCAAAAATTAGCTTGCAACACGCAACACTAAACTGAAAGGCCAGATGCTATCAAAAAGACACTTCACTCTCATCTCGCTTCTTTTTCGCGCATACATGCCGTGTTTTTACGCCACTATACCCTGTGCATGGTTAGCCATAGCCGCCCGTTAAATAACAAAATACCTTAAAGCCCCACACTTCTAAACGTCTAAAATAGCCATTACCCGGTGCCTAAGCCGCTTACCATATGGCCACTCAACTCCTACAGAACACCGGCTCACACCCAGCTTAACGCCGCCTGCTGCCAGCCAACAAAAGTCTTTTTGCACAAGACATTTGTAAGATAAGGCCATTATATACTCTGGTTATTTGGCAAAGTTCTTAAAAAAATACGCAATAAAAAAAACCGGCCTGCATAAAGCAGACCGGGCTTTAAACGCATGCGCAAAATGATGCGAAAAATCTTACACTTTGCGTTCGAGCTGCAACTCTTTAATCCGGCCAATTGCTTTGGCTGGGTTCAAGCCTTTGGGGCATGTTTGCGTGCAGTTCATAATTGTGCGGCAGGCATACAACTTGAAAGTATCTTCAAGTGCGTCCAGACGGTCACCCGTGTGCTCATCACGGCTGTCTGCAATCCAGCGATAGGCTGCCAACAACACTGCTGGGCCTAGGTAGCGGTCACCATTCCACCAGTAAGATGGGCAGGAGGTTGTGCAGCAGAAGCACAAAATGCACTCCCACATACCGTCAAGCTTCGCACGTTCTTCAATGCTCTGCCGGCGCTCTGCATCAGGCGGTGGCGCACTGTCAGACTTCATCCAAGGTTCAACAGAGCGCAACTGTGCGTAGGCACCATCAAGGTTAGACACAAGGTCTTTTACAATTGGCATATGTGGCAGCGGGTAAATGCGCACATCACCTTTAATGTCTTTGATGGGTTTAAGGCACGCCAGCGTGTTTTCGCCATCAATATTCATAGCGCAAGACCCGCAAATCCCTTCGCGGCAAGACCGCCGGAAGGTAAGCGTGGGGTCTACATCGTTTTTGATATGAATAATGGCGTCCAGCACCATTGGCCCAATAGTGTCCAGATCCAGTTCGTAAGAATCCACCACTGGGTTTTTGTCATCATCAGGTGACCAACGGTACACCTTGAAAGTTTTGACATTTTTTGCCCCAGCAGGTGCCGGATAGGTTTTGCCTTTACCAATCACGCTGTTGCGCGGCAGTCTGAATTCGACCATTTCTACCTCCCTTGTTCGCTCGTTCGTGCCGGCAGATCAGTAAACGCGCTTTTTGGGTGGGAAGACTTCAACTTCATCGGTCAAAGTCTTCATATGAACCGGACGGTAAGACAGGTTAACGCTGCCTTTTTCGTCCAACCAAGAAACAGAGTGCTTGAGCCACTCTTTATCATCACGGTCTGGGTAGTCATCGCGGGCATGTGCGCCACGGCTTTCGTGCCGGGCCAGACCGCTTTCCAGAGTAACCGTACCGTTAGCCAGCAGGTTTTCAAATTCCAGCGCTTCCATAAGGTCGCTGTTCCAAATAAGTGACGAGTCTGCGACGGAAATGTCATCCAACCCACCCCAGATTTCGTGAATTTTGTTGACCCCGTCTTGAAGGCTTTCTTCAGTACGGAACACAGCTGCATGGCTTTGCATGTCGCGCTGCAAGCGCTCACGCATAGCAGAAACCTTGGTGCCACCTTTAGCGTAACGCAAACGGTCAAGCCTATCGAGCGCACCTTCACCTGCACCGGCTGGTAAGGGTTTTACAAAATCTGTTGGTTTGACAACTTCTGCTGCACGGCGGGCTGCCGCACGACCAAACACAATAAGGTCAAGCAGAGAGTTTGTGCCCAAGCGGTTAGCCCCATGCACAGACACACAGGCTGCCTCACCCACTGCCATAAGGCCGGGTACAATCGCATCGGGGTTGTCTTTGGTTGGGCGAATAACCTCACCATGAATATTGGTGGGTATGCCACCCATATTATAATGCACAGTAGGCAGAACCGGTACAGGTTCTTTACTTACATCAACCCCAGCAAAAACACGGGCCGTTTCACTAATACCCGGCAAGCGCTGGTGCAGAAGGTCTGCGCCCAGATGCTCAAGATGCATCATGATGTGGTCTTTTTTCGGCCCGACACCACGACCTTCTTTAATTTCGATGGTCATGGCGCGAGACACCACATCGCGCGAGGCAAGGTCTTTAGCGGTAGGAGCATAACGCTCCATAAAGCGCTCACCCTCAGAGTTGGTCAGGTAGCCACCCTCACCACGGCAGCCTTCGGTCAGCAGGCAGCCTGCTGGGTAAATGCCGGTTGGGTGAAACTGCACAAACTCCATATCCTGCGTGGGAATACCCGCACGCATGGCCATGCCGCCGCCATCACCTGTGCAAGTGTGGGCAGAGGTACAAGACTGGTACGCACGGCCATAACCACCCGTTGCCAGCACAACCATTTTAGCATTGAAGCGATGGATAACCCCATCGTCCTGCGCCCATGCCACAACACCCCGACATGCCCCTTCATCATCCATGATAAGGTCAATGGCGAAGTATTCGACAAAAAATTCAACGTTATGCTTGAGGCACTGCTGGTAAAGCGTGTGCAAAATGGCATGGCCGGTACGGTCAGCCGCAGCACAGGCACGTGGCACAGGTGCTTTACCAAAGTCGCTCATATGGCCGCCAAAGGGGCGCTGGTAAATTTTACCATCTTCCGTGCGAGAGAACGGCACACCAAAATGTTCCAGTTCCTGCACGGCGGGCACGGCCTCACGGCACATAAATTCAATGGCGTCTTGGTCGCCTAGCCAGTCAGACCCCTTTACGGTGTCGTACATGTGCCAACGCCAGTTATCTTCGGCCATGTTGCCCAAAGAGGCCCCAATACCGCCCTGCGCCGCAACCGTATGGCTACGTGTTGGGAAAACCTTGGTAACACAGGCAGTTTTAAGGCCAGCGGCCCCCATGCCCAGTGTGGCGCGCAGGCCAGAACCACCTGCGCCTACAACCACCACATCATATGAGTGGTCGACAATCCGGTAAGCTCCCCGAGAAGGAGAGGAAGAAGCATTCATCGTGACGGCGCTCCCATGTGCGTTCGGCCTGTCATGTCTTTGGCATTATGCCATACCCAACTACACGGGGCAGCGGCACAAAGCGCAGACTGAAAATTCAGGATTTGCGGCTGCTGCCTGCAACCACCAGTTTAATGACGGCAAAAACACCCAGAAGCCCAATAAGAGACGTTCCGATTTTTACCAAAATACGTGTGGGCAAATGCGCCTTGCCGTGCACGTAATCATCCACAATAACCTGTAGCCCCATTTGGGCGTGGTAGAATGTGGTAATGATTAAGGCTGTCAGCATGGTGGCATTAACAGGCTTGCTGCCCCACTTAACTACTTGGGCATGCTCTGCACCGCTTAGGCGGAACATTTGCACCACAAACCAAGCAGAAAGCGGCAACAGGCTGGCAGCAGAAACGCGCTCTGCCCACCAATGCCCTACGCCAGACCCACCGGCCCCAAGGCCACGTGCGCGGCCAAGCTGTGAGCGCATGACCTCAATATGAGAAACAGAAGCGTTCATGGTCAGGAAGCCTTCCCTACTTTGGCACGGGCACGTTTGCGCCCACATGCCACAGCCAGTAGCCCGGCAGCCAAAGCGGTGCTTACGCCTGCCGTTACGCCAACGGCAACGGGGCCGTCTTTATTGATCTCGGCTTTGTCATAGCGGTAGCCGCTATCCCAGATCAGATGGCGGATACCGCCAACGGTGTGGTACACAACAGAAGCAAGCCACCCAACCAGCATAAGCTGGCCAACCGGGTTACCCGTTACCTTGCGCGCCACCTCAAACGACTTTGGCCCCTTTGCCGCAGCCCCAAGCCA
The DNA here is from genome assembly GCF_000963965.1 of Acetobacter orientalis. Lineage (GTDB taxonomy): Bacteria > Pseudomonadota > Alphaproteobacteria > Acetobacterales > Acetobacteraceae > Acetobacter > Acetobacter orientalis. Next base: position 123,966 of record NZ_BAMX01000013.1, on the reverse strand, counting down.
GAACACGCCCAAGGCGGCCCCGCCGGTTGCTACAACGCCGGTAATACGGTTCGAAATGGAAAGAACCATTGAAAGTCGGCTACGGTAAATTTGCAGATGCGGCGACATAGGCCGCTGAATCAGTTTGCCGTCACTACGGCTCCCTACATAGAGGGCCTTGCGGATATCCTGCATTGGTCAGCCTCGTATCCCGTCCGTCTATCCCTACACCCGCCTGAGTGGCGGGTGCTCGTGCATTGATTTTTGTCCTACGCCCCGCCTGCCAAGCGGTCAATTCAGTCAGGCAACACGAGACCGAGAGGCGGGGCAGCCTCACTCAGCCGTGTTTAGGCAGCAGGTTTAGGGCAATCATTGTTTCAGCAATCTGAACAGCATTAAGGGCCGCCCCTTTACGCAGGTTATCTGCCACACACCAAAACGCCAGACCGTTTGGTACTGTAGGGTCAACCCGCAGGCGCGAGACATAGGTTGCGTCTTCACCAACACATTCGATGGGGGTTACGTAGCCACCATCTTCGCGCTCATCGCGCAGAATAACGCCTTCAGCCTCACGCAGGGCTGCACGCGCTTTAGCCAGGTCAACCGGCTCTTCAAATTCTGCCACAACAGATTCAGAGTGGCCAATAAACACCGGCACACGTACGCATGTGGCAATAACAGCAATATCGGGGTCGAGAATTTTTTTGGTCTCGACCGTCATTTTCCACTCTTCCTTGGTCGCGCCGTCATCCATAAAGCGGTCGATTTGGGGAATGCAGTTAAACGCGATCTGTTTTTGGAACTGCTCAATTTTTGGTGGGTCGTTTACAAAGCTGCCACGAGTCTGGGCAAACAGCTCATCCATGCCGTCTTTGCCCGCACCAGCGGTTGCCTGATAGGTAGAAACAACAACACGCTTAAGCGTAAACAGGTCGTGCAGGGGTTTAAGGGCCACCACCATCTGAATGGTTGAGCAATTGGGGTTGGCAATAATATTGTGCTTCATGCCTTTAAGGGCATTGGGGTTTACTTCCGGCACCACCAACGGCACGCCCGGCTCCATACGGAAGTGGGACGTATTATCAATGACCACACACCCTGCTTTAGCAGCAATAGGCGCATATTTTGCAGACACAGAGCCACCGGGAGAGAACAGACCCACGTCCCAGCCTGTAAAGTCGAACGTTTCAAGGTTCTGAACTTTCAGAACTCTGTCGCCAAAAGAAATTTCGCGTCCGGCAGAGCGGGGAGAGGCAAGAGCAACAATGTCATCAATCGGGAATTCCCGCTCTGCCAGCGTTTTCAGTATTTCACGTCCAACAGCGCCTGTGGCACCCACAACTGCAACCCGATACCCCATTTCGTCACCTATCTTCTATATTCTTGTTTAAAAGTCTGACCGGGGCAGGAACCTAAACCAAACTGGCTATAAATGGAATTGTCACATACCAGACAAGCAAGCCAAAAAGAGGCTTTTTACCTCTGTAATAGACCATTTTAGCCGTATGTTTCCCGTAAAGCACAGCTAACCGGCTAACCACGCCGCCAGTTACAAGCCCCTTATTGCTCACATATAGGCTCCCCAAACAGGGTTACAACCCGGCAGCCTACTCCTACCCCATTATAGGCCAACGCCCCCACATACCTTATTCTAACAAAGGCATTTTATTGCTAAGACACCGCGTAACAGTGTTGGCATGGGTATTAAATGATGACTGATAAATTTGCGCTTTATATTAATAGAGCAATATCAACAGTCTTATTGGTTGGCAGTTTATCCTACATCTCTTTTCTTTTTTATAGCGGAATAAACAATCAAGCTGAGCAACTCAATAATTATGGAAAAGTTATGTCTGTCTTTTTAGGCATATATGCTGGTCTATATTGCTTAGACTCCATAAAAGGTAAACTTTTTCAGAAACAAAATAGCATCACCGCTTTAATAACGATAGCGATCGTTTTATTTGGCGATATAAATTTTGAACAAAATGTATTCTCTTTACATGGTTATTTTGATTTTTTCAGAATTTTTATAGGTAACGCCCTTATACTTGTAACGCTGTATCTTTTTTATTCAAAAAAATATTTAAAAAGTGTGTGAGAGCTAAGCTTAACGCAAGGCGCGTAAAACGGGTGGCAATTTTTATTTCTACTCTGTTTTACAGGCAAAACGAGCACTGAGATAACAAAAAGTGCCTCCACTCAGCTTTGGTGAGCGCCAGCCTTCCCTTCACCAGCGCCTCTTTCACCACGCCTCCAACCTCACATATTACCCCGTGCACGACCGTATTGATCACTTACGGCTTTATGCATACTTTTAATGAAATACGTTTAAACTTTATAAAACCCTCAAGATCAAACCGGTGGTTGCGTGTTCATATGTGCAATAAGCGCTACACCTGTCTGCACCAATTTTTCTGTTAGGGCTTTGCCTGTTTCTGCATTGCAAAAATGGGGGTCGCCACGCCCTACGCCTTGGGTTGCTGTTTTATCGCCCTCTAGCGGCACAGAAATAGGCACGCCGTGCAGGCTTACTGTCCCAAAATCAAGCACATCAAGCCCCCATACTTTTTTAGTCTGGTCTGGGGTTATCATATTTTCTGCCTTAACCAGTTCTGGCACCAAATATTGGCCAATACTGGTTAAAGGGTTAGCGCCATGCCCACCAGAGCGTTTAGCCTGCTCTACCCCCACAACATCTGGTAACAAAGCAGCCGCAGCACGCCAAAGGTAAAAACTAGGCACCATTGTTTTATTGTGCTGAAACAAAGCCTGCGTTACATCATGGATCATGGTACAATTACCACCATGACCATTAATAATAACAAGTTTTTTAAAACCATGCTTTATAAGACTTATTAGCATATCTTGCAGCACAGCACGCAATGTTGTTTGAGAAAGCGCAATACCGCCGGGCATATACCCAAAATAATCTGCCCCACCAAAAGGCAGTACCGGGGCTGTATAGGTCTCATACCCCTGCTCTGTAGCGGCTGTTGCAATATGTTGGGCCATAATGTCTGCTAAAAGATAGTCCCCCATTGGCATATGGGGGCCTTGGTCTTCAAAACTTCCTAAAGGAAGCAAAATAACCGGCTGCCGTTGTACTACTTTGCGCATGGCATCTGCTGTTAACTGTGCCATTTGAACAGGGTTTTTCATTTTATCTCTGCCCTCTCAACTCTGGTTTTAATTCAGAGCTAAACTCTCAAAAACCTTTATTATTTATGAGAGTTAACCCTGCCCCTTTATGTGTTTTTCTAGTCTTTATCAGCCTGCACAACCGGCAATAAAATAGAAGTCGCCTTTACCCCACCATAATGCAGGGTTTGCGTTGCGCCAATATAGTCTTCTGGCTTAGCATCAAAAATATTAGCCACATATTTTTGCGGGTTACGGTCATACAATGGAAACCATGAAGATTGAATTTGTACCATAATTCTATGGCCTTTTTCAAAAACATGGTTAACCGCAGGCAATGTAAAATGGTAGTGCTCTGTTTTATTGGCCTCTATTGGTTCTGGCTTTGCAAAACTGTTGCGGTAGCGCCCCCTCATTATATCCATTGAAAGGGGGAGTTCGTACCCGCCCATTTTGGGATTATCTGGTACTTGTGCGGGTTGCACGTCTATTAGTTTTACAACCCAGTCAGCATCTGTACCGGTTGTTTGGGCAAAAAGGTCTGCCACAGGCACGCCACTAACGCGCACAGGGGCATCAAGCACATCAGTTTCGTAGGTCAGCACATCGGGACGAGCTTCTGCCTCGCGCTGGTCTTGCACCAGCCAGCTTTTCCAGCGTGCGCCCTCAGAAAAAGCAAAGGGCCGCGGTAAAAACGGTACGGGGTGTGCTGGGTCTGCGTAATAGCTGTCTGTTCCCTCTTTGCTGGCAGCAGAAAAGCTCAAACTATGGTTTTCAGACAAATAGAGCGGCGTTAACCCACCATTGCAATTTTCTTCGCATACTTGCGGCCATGCCCGGTAATAATCCCATTTTTTTTCTGCCGTATTATAAATAATGGCATCAGGCAAATGTACAGAAGCACTGCCAGGCTTAAGGTAGGCATCAAAAAAGGGTCGAAACACATCATGCCGATATTGGTAGGCTGTATCTATAGAAAAATCTAATGGCCCTAAACTTGAACCATTGTAATTGACCCCACTATGCCGCCAAGGCCCCATAACAAGGGTATTGGGGGTTTTAATATCTTTGTCTTTAAGGGCCTGCCACGTATGTATAGCACCCCACATATCTTCTTGGTCCCACAGGCCTTGTTCCCACAGCATTGGCACTGTTGGCTTTTTATCGGCTAAAATTTTATCGAGCGCTTGCGCCTGCCAAAACTGGTCATAAGCTGGGTGGGCGTGTAAGCGGTTCCAAAATGGATATTGATTTAGCCCTGCTTGCTGTGCAAAAGCCCCAGCAGACCCTGCTTTAAGGAAATTTGTGTAATCATCTGCATCTTTACGCGGAATATCATCCCCGCCCCGGCGTGAGCTCATTTGGCCAACAAAGTAATCAAACGACCCTTGCCGAAAGGCACCATAATGGAACCAGTCATCACCCATCCAACCATCAACCATTGGGCTTTCTGGTGCGGCTACTTTTAGGGCCGGGTGGGGGTCTAATAACGCCATAACCACAGTAAACCCTTCGTAAGAAGAGCCTGTCATGCCAACGCGGCCATTACTTTCAGGCACGTTATGCACCAGCCAGTTTATCGTGTCCCAGGCATCTGTTGTTTCATCCGTTTTGGTGGGGTTGAGCGGGCCGCGCGGGGGGCGGGCCATTACGTAGTCCCCCTGTGAATCGTATTTGCCGCGTATGTCCTGAAACACCCGAATATAGGTACCATCTGCAAACACATCATCACCCTGCGGCAGGGTTTCGCGTAGTGTTAGGGCGTTTTCAGTACGGTCAACCCGGTTTTTGGCATGGTAGGGTGTGCGGGTAAGCAGCATAGGCGCGTTACGCACATTTTTGGGTATAACCAGTATGGTATAAAGTTTGACCCCATCACGCATGGGAATCATCACTTCGCGCTTTGTATAGTCGCGCTGCTGCTCTACCTCGGGAAAGCTGAGTTTGCTCGGAATATCCGTGCCGGTTTGCACGCTCAACAGATCTGGCTGTTGTTTAGCGGGCGCACCCGCGGTCAGAGCCGATGCTGCAGCCAACGCCGTGCCCGATAACAGGGTAACAAGCACCCCAGAGACAACACCACGTAGTTTTATTGAAGGTAAAGACATACCGCGCACTCTGCTTTCTCAGTCAATCTGGGTTTTGCACTGGGGCAAAAATCTTAGCCTGAACGATGCGTGGGTTTTTGCCCTCCGTCCAGCCTTGTTTAGTTGGCAAAAAGGCAAAGCAGCCATGGCAGGGTAAAAATACGTCATGCCCTACCAAGCCGCCTTTGTTACAAATGCCCATAAAAAAAACCGGCCCTGTTGTAAGGCCGGTTTCTTCAAAAAATTATGACAGTTTATGAAAAACGACTGTTAGGCGTGCGGGGTAACCTGTGCAAAAGCCCAGTCTAGCCACGGCAGGAGTGCTTGTACATCAGACGCCTCTACCGTAGCGCCACCCCAAATACGCAAACCGGGTGGGGCGTCGCGGTAGCTGGCAATATCAAAGGCAACGCCTTCTTTATCGAGCAGAGCTGTCATCTGCTTAACCACCTTTGTTTGGGCGGCTGGCTCAAGCGCTAAAAACCACGGGGCCACAATACGCAGGCAAATAGCGGTAGAAGACCGTTCTTCTGGTTTTTCTGCCAGAAAAGACGCCCACTCCGTTTTTGCTTCCCACGCCGCTACTGCGGCAAGGTTTGCTTGGCTACGGGCTTTTAAGCCAGCAAGGCCCCCAACACTTTGTGCCCATTTCAGGCTATCCAGCGCGTCTTCAACGCACAGCATAGACGGGGTGTTGATGGTGTCACCTTTAAAGATGCCCTCAATCAACGCGCCTTTTTTGGTTAGGCGGAAAATTTTAGGTAGCGGGCGTGGGGCTTCAAACTGCTCCAACCGGGCAACCGCACTGGGGGAAAGGGCCAGCATGCCATGTGCGGCCTCACCCCCTAAGGCTTTTTGCCAAGACCATGTCACCACATCCAACCTGTCCCACGGTAAATCCATGGCAAAAGCGGCAGAGGTTGCATCGCAAATAACCAACCCGTCATGCTCTGCGGGAATGGCCTGCGCATTGGGCAGACATACGCCAGAGGTTGTGCCGTTCCATGCCAGCACAACATCATGCGCCCAATTAACAGCGCTCAGGTCTGGTAGTTGGCCGTATTCAGCTTTAAGCACGCGTGCATTGTCCAGCTTAAGCTGCGAGACAATATCTTGCGCCCAAAGGGTAGAAAAACTTTCAAACGCCAGCACATCAACCGGGCGAGGGCCAAGCAAAGACCACAACGCCATTTCAACAGCGCCTGTGTCTGATGCGGGCACAATGCCAACACGCCACCCCTCCGGCACACCCAAAATAGCGCAGGAGCGCTCAATCACATCGCCCAAGCGGGCACGGCCTTCAGCCGAGCGATGAGAGCGCCCCGTGAGCGCGTTAGAGAGTGCCGCAACACTCCACCCCGGACGCTTGGCACATGGGCCAGATGAGAAACACGGATTGACCGGACGAGTTGCCGGGCGGGAAGAAAGGCTGGATTGTGTGGAGGTCATTTACCCTGTCCGGATAGGGAGATGGGACAAGTTCTGGTGCGAGAGAGGGGACTCGAACCCCTATGCCCGTAAAGGCGGTCGATTTTGAGCCGACTACGTCTACCGATTCCGTCACTCTCGCGGCTGGAGACCTCTCCTATCAGCAAATTGCCGTTCGGAAAAGTCTGCTTCGTGGTTTTACAGCGCTTTAGGCACGAGAAAATGGCCTAAGCACCAGAAAAAGTACCTTAACGGCACACGCGCGGGGTGCCATCGGCGGCAATATAGGTGCCTGTCTGGGGGTTAAAGCAGGCATTTTGCGTGCAGCTATTCCCCACTGAAAGCGGCTGAGGATAATTTTGCACTGCCGTTGCCTGTGCTTCACGCGCAGCTGTACCACATAATGGCGTATCAAGGGCTGCAGAGGGGTCGTTTACCAACTGGCTCTCGTTGGCAGCAGGCGTGTCTGAAACCATGCCCGGCGCAAAACTTTGCGGGGGTATTTTATGGGCAGGGGCGTGTGGCGTTGCCGCACACCCTGCCAGCATAGCCACGCCAACACACCCAAAAACGCGAGACATAAAGCGGATAGACATACTCTCTTTCCTTTTCTTCAGCCCGCAGGGCGCAGCAAAGTGGCCCCGTTGCCGGTTATTATTCTGGAGCACACTCTAAGCACACGCATACGCCAGCACCAAGCCGCCCTTAAAAATCTAACAAGCCCTGCGCTCGTACCGGTGCACCAGGGGTGCCAATTACGGCATCTTGCGTGCCATCACCAAAGGTCAGTTGCACGGCCTCACCCACTTTTAAGGCTTTGGCCGAGGTGACAGGTTGGCCCTGCGCCGTTACCAGCGCATACCCACGCGCCAGCACCGCCCGCGGAGAAACAGCCGCAAGCTGCCCCGCCATACCCACAAGCCTAGCCGTGCGCTCACGCACAAGAGCTGCCAAGGGGGCGGGTGAAATACGCAAGCGCCCCAACCGGGCTTCTCTTACCTGTAAGCTATGCCGCAAGCCGCTTTGCAGGCCATTGCCCAATAAGGCCACACGTGTACGCCGCCCTGCCAGCAATGTTTCAACAGAGGGCATGTGCCGTTCAACCGCCACTAAGTTTGCACGCTGTTTTTGCACAAAGCCGGGCAGGGCCACTTCCAGCCTGCGGCCCCGGTCATCAAGCTGCATACGCGCAGTTTGCAACAAAGAAGGGAGGTCAGGCAGGGCGGCGGCAGCTCTATCTAGGCGCAGGCGGCCCGTTTGCAATTGGCGCGATAGCGCCCCAAGTGCTCTAGCCCCTCTGTGCTCTAGGTCTGCCAGAACCTCTGTGCGTACCGGCACGGCCATTTCTGCCGCGGCTGTTGGGGTAGGGGCACGACGGTCTGAGGCAAAATCTATCAGAGTCGTGTCTGTCTCGTGCCCTACGGCAGAAATAAGCGGGATAGAGCAACCTGCCGCCGCCCGCACCACGCCCTCATCGTTAAAGGCCATCAGGTCTTCTAGGGAGCCACCGCCACGCGCCACAATAAGCACCTCTGGGCGGGGCACCCGGCCACCAGCTTCAAGGCGGGAAAAACCGTTTATAGCGGCACAGACCTGTGCCGCTGCGCCTTCACCCTGCACAGCAACGGGCCATACCACAACGCGGCGCGGAAAGCGGCGGGCCAAAGTTGTGCAAATATCGTGCAGCACCGCACCTTGGGCTGAGGTTACAACCCCAATAACTTGGGGCAGCAAGGGCAGGGAGCGTTTGCGAGCAGCGTCAAACAGGCCTTCTTCGGCCAGTTTAAGGCGCAGGCGCTCAATGCGGGCCAGCAACGCGCCTTCACCTGCATATTCCATACGCTCAACCACAAGCTGGTAGCTTGAGCGCTCGCCATAAGCCGAAATTTTGCCGGTTGCTATAATTTCCAGCCCGTTTTCGGGCACCAACCCAAGGCGGCTGACAGAGCCACGCCACACCACGCCGGAAATTTTTCCGTGCTCATCTTTAAGCGAAAAATAAATATGCCCAGAGGGGTAACGCTTAAACTCCGTTATCTCACCCCGCACCCGTACACGGCCAAACGTGCCTTCAAGCGTACGCCTGATAGCCCCAGAAATTTCAGAGACAGTGTATTCCGGCACATTTCCCACTTGGGGGGCGCCTGCTGCAAACCCTTCGTTCATGGGCCCAACTTATGCTACAGACGCTCGCCCTGAAAGAGCAGACCTTACAGATGTGGGAGAAAAAAATGCGAGTACTACTGGTTGGTTCAGGCGGACGAGAACATGCGCTGGCCGCAACACTTGCACGCTCACCCCATCTTACGGCGCTTTTTATAGCGCCGGGTAACCCCGGCACGGCAGAGCACGGCGTAAACGTAGCCATTGGCGCCGAAGACGTACCGGCCCTTATTACCTTTGCCAAAGAGCAGGCCATAGACCTGATTGTACCCGGCCCCGAAGCCCCCTTGGTAGCGGGCCTGGCAGATGCCTGCGCCCAAGCCCACATCGCCTGCGCTGGCCCCACCCAAGCCGCAGCGCGCCTTGAGGGCAGCAAAAGCTTTACCAAAGAAATTTGCTACGCTGCGGGTATTCCCACCGCACGGGGTGAACGCTTTACCAATGTAGAAGACGCCATAACCTACTTGCACGAATGCGGTGCACCCATAGTTGTAAAAGCCGATGGTCTAGCCGCAGGCAAAGGCGTAGTGGTTGCCCAAACCCTAGCCGAAGCAGAAGACGCCGTGCGCGACATGATGACCCAAGGCAGCATGGGAGACGCAGGCAAAAGCGTCGTTATTGAAGACTGTCTGGTGGGTGAAGAAGTCTCTCTCTTTGCGTTCTGCTCTGGTGAAAGTGCCGTGCTAATTGGCGCCGCCCAAGACCACAAACGTATAGGCGATGGTGACACCGGCCCCAATACAGGTGGCATGGGCGCTGTCTCCCCCCCCCGTGGGTTTGACCGCGCCGCACAGGAAGAGGCGCTCAATACCATGGTGCGCCCCATGCTGCGTGAAATGGCGCACCGGGGCACACCTTTTAGAGGCATTATTTTTGCAGGCCTTATGCTAACAGACACAGGCCCGCAACTTATTGAATATAACGTGCGCTTTGGCGACCCAGAGGCCCAAGCCCTTTTGCTACGCCTTACCTCAGACCTGTTGCCAGCGCTTAAAGCCTTGGCAGAGGGCACGCTTGACACAGCGCCCATTACGTTTTCAGACCAAGCGTCTATCAGCGTTGTTATGGCGGCTCAAGGCTACCCTGCCAAACCCATAACTGGTGCGGTTATTAACGGCATTGCAGATGCCAACGCCATGCCAGATGTTACGGTTTTTCAAGCAGGTACAAAGCAAAATGCTCAAGGGCAAATTGTTGTTTCCGGCGGTCGTGTTTTAGCTGTTTGTGCTCTTGGCAACACGGTAAAAGACGCACAAGACAAAGCCTATGCAGGTGTTAAAGCCATTACATGGGACGGTGCCCAATACCGTAAAGATATTGGTGCCCGCGCACTTTAACTAAAAATACTTTTCTCCCTCTTGATTTAAGCAAGAGGGAGAAAAAAGCACCATTTTTTCTTACTATTTTACTGCACTAAAGATTTAACCAAAGCCTGCAAGGCTTTTCTAACCGCCTTTTTACCCCACTCTTGCAATAATTTGTTTGTATTGCTCTGTTTAGACAAAACATATGGGCTTTCCTGAATAGGCGGCATAGCTGCCACATGGTTTTTAAGTGTTTCAGGCAAAGACGGAAAAGGGTCTATGTTGACTAGCCTTATTAAGGTTGAAATAGACGTAACACGGCACGAAGGCGTGTGCGTGTTAAGGCATATATACGCCCCAGCACCATTGCCTGCTGGGTCATAAATCGCTTTCCAGATAACGGCAGGCACAGGGATATGGTGCGGCCCAATAGAGCGAAACGAGTCAGGGTCGTAACCGGGGCCAGTCACAACAAAAAGCTCCCCCTCTTGTCGTGCCCACCCCCGTACAGCACTTTCTACCCCTACCCAAGGGCCACGATTAAGCTCTGGCGTTTGTGGTACAATGTTAGAGAGTAAGAAACTTTCTTTTTGTGCTGCAAAACCGGGTTCATCGCCGCTTGGTGTCATATGCCCACGGTCATAACCAGAGCGATTATATTCCGACGTTTGCACCTGCATAGAGCGGGGCAGGCGCGTATCCGGCATAAAACTACCATGCCTTTGGGTTTTATCTGCAATTTCAAGACTTTCTTCGGTCAGGTCTTCAGCAGACCAAAGGGGTGCCCGCTTTTGTTGGGACATAAGCACCGCATATTGCCCATTACACAGCATAACCGTACCAATGCGCTGTGTTTCAGACAAAACCTGTGGGGGTGTATTTTGCGCAAAAAGTTGCGGGCAAGAGGCTGCTTGTACCTGCGTAGATAATAAACAAATTACTGAAAAAACAAAAAAACTAGTTTTGAACACGTCTTTCCCTTCAGGGTAGATTATAAAATTACCATTGCATTGGTTATATATAAATTAACATAAATTCTGATAGAGTGTGTCTTTAAGAAGAGTTTTTCTGACTATCATACTGCATAACAAAAGCATCTGATCCATCTGGATAATAGTTTTTACGAAGCCCTGACTGCACAAATTTATTTTTCTGATAGAGTGTGTATGCATCTTTATTTTTGCAAGAAACCTCTAAAAAAATCACGTCTGCCGCAGAGCGCTTTGCTTGCTGTATAGCCCAGGCTACCAGCTGCGCGCCCACCCCACATTTTTGAAAATCTGGTGTAACACACAGGGTTAAAATTTCAGCTTCTCCGGCAACACACCGTAGCATAACAAACCCCACAGGGTTATCATTCCATACTGCAAGGCCGGTTATAGTGCCGTATGATACAACCAAGTCTCGCAAAGCTGCTTCAGGCCATTGTTCAGCCACCGCAAAGCTTGCAGCATGTAAAGCCGCTAATACGGCTGCATAGTCGGGGCCAACAGGTATAATCTGGCCAGTAAAAGACGTCATAACCAAGACTAAGGGGTTATACAGGGGCCGCACGCAACCCTGCTGCGGGCCGTTTTGCCTCTGGCGGGTCAACATACAATGGCAAGGCCTCACGGGCAGGGAGATTACCAGACAAACGTGCACAGGCAGCAACAGCAATTTGCTCCGGTGTCGGGGTTGTTATGCCACTTATTTGTGCTTCTGGCAGGGGTAGGCTTTCTGCGGCATCGCCCGCTACAAGCCATGCTTGGCCCGTTGGTGGCTGCCATTCTGCCAAAGCTATGGCTTGTACACCCTGTTTTGTTTCTACAAAAACACGGCCTTTGCGCGCACCTGTAACCAGCATCCAGCCTTGCACTGGTTTAACCCCAGTATGCAAAGCCACAGCCTGCTCCAACTCTGGCAAAAGGGCTTCACCCCGCGTTACGCCTACAACAGGCACACCTAAACCCAACGCATACCCCGCAGCCGTAGCACAAGAGGCCCGCAAGCCGGTAAAAGACCCCGGCCCCACAACAACCGCAACCAGTTGGGGCTTACGCAGGGCAATAGGGCCCCACCCTGCTGCGTCCAACGCTTTGGCAGCAAGTAGGCCAATACCTTCTGCCGCTTGCTTGCCAGCCTCTTTTTGGCACGCCACGACACTATAGCGCGCACCAGTATGCTCTACACATGCCGCAAGGCCAAAAGCACTCTCGCCAGCGGCGCTGCCGTCCAGCACTAAAATACGGGTTATCATACTCACAACAGGCGGCAAGCTTCTTCAAAGGCTAAGCGCGGGGCGCGGGGCGGCAGGCTTTCTGTCTCTCCATACCCCAAGCACAACAGAAAATTAGCGCGCCAGCCGGTATCTGCCAAAAAGGCCTCTTCAACGGTTGCTTGGTCAAAACCTGAAATTGGCAGTGCATCTAACCCCAAGGCACGGGCGGCCATAATCATGTAGGCGCCTTGTAGCGTACCATTTCTAAAAGCTGTTTCTTCTGCCAAGCCTACATCTGCCGCAAACCAAGAGCGCAGTTCTTCATTGGGGCATAAGCGCGACAGATACTCAAAAAACAGTGGGTCGTGGGCGACAATAGCAATAACAGGCGCGCCCATAACGCGGTTAACATTACCAGCAGAAAGGGCTGGGCGTAGCTTTTCGCGGCCTTCTGAGCCAGTAATAAAAACAAAACGGGCAGGGCTACAATTGCCAGACGTCGGCCCAAGGCTAACGAAGTCATACAGCCGCTGGAGTGTTGATGTTTCAACGGGCTTGGCAAGCCAACGCCGGGGTGTCCGTGCTTTTTGAAAAAGTAGATCCAACCCGCTTTCGTCCAGCATGTCTGTTCAGTCTCCACGATGCTGCCCGCACAGGCAGTATATTGCGTTAGCGCATTCCTTTTAGGTCAGGAACGCGCCAACGCAAAGGGTAGGGCTCTTTAGCCCTCTACCTGCTCTACTCCAACAACTTCTGGCACGTAGTGGCGCAGCATGTTTTCAACACCGTGTTTTAACGTGGCCCGAGAAGACGGGCAGCCAGAGCACGCGCCCTGCATGGTTAGGCGCACAATGCCATCTTTATACCCACGGAACACAATGTCTCCTCCATCGCCCGCAACGGCTGGGCGCACGCGGGTATCAAGCAGTTCCTTAATCTGGGTTACAATTTCTTGGTCTTCTGGGGCAATTGGCTCTTCTGTTACGCCAACACCTGCTTCTACAACGGGCAAGCCTGCTGCAAAATGGTCAACTAAAGCAGACAAAATAATAGGGCGCAGTTCAGACCAGTCTGCGCTGTCTGCTTTGGTGACAGACACAAAGTCATGACCCAAAAACACACGAGACACACCAGGCAAGGCAAAAAGAGCATCTGCCAGCACAGAGCGGCCAATGACGGCATCTGCATCAATAAAATCGATGGTACCGCTGTCACCCATAACAGCCCGACCGGGCAGAAATTTCAGTGTGGCGGGGTTTGGGGTGTCTTCAGTTTCAATAAACATGGCCAGATCCTGGTTTCTGTACTAACGCTGTGCGTGTATCAGTTGGCATCAGAATAAGGACACGACAAGTCCTGTTACACAAAGAAAAGCTATTTAAACCGCATCTGACCTTGTTATTTTGAGCAATTTTTGCCCTTAACCCCCTGATTTTACGTTAAGACGGCCTTTGCCTGCAATGCCATAAGTCTGGCGCGCAAGGCTGGGTCGTGGGCGTAAATATATAGCCCCCTTACCGCCCGCGTAAGCAAAACATTAAGGGCATTGAGCATTATGCGCTCTTTAACCTGCTCTGGCTCAAGCAAGCCGCCACGACCGGCAAAAGCCGCGCTGTCTTCATACCGGGCAGGGTCAAGGCGTAAGCCATCTGTGCTGGCATTGTACAGCACGGAGGGGCCAAGAATAACCCCCACATAATTGAGGTCAAACCCCTGCACGGTATAGACAGAACCTACCTCATCTATCGTATCTGGCCGCTCTGCCCAGGGCAGCTTTTCTTGCGGTTTTGATCTGTCCCACCGTAAATGAAAGCGCCCTTCGGTTATAAAATGGTCTTGGCCATCTAGCGTGTAGGGGTAGTCATAAGTGGCAACCAAGCGTGAAAGGCCATAAAGGGCGTTTTTCTCTTTTAGCGTTTCATAAAGAGTTTGCGCATCATCAAAAAATTGAAAATCAAAAAGTTGTTTTTGGGGCGTAGGTAGAATTTTTTTCTGACAAAACTCCTCAATCCAACACTGAATATCAGCACCAGCATGCATTCTAAACTGTTGTTTTAAATGATATGTTTGAACACTATATTTAGCAGCAATAGTGTTAAGTAAAGACTTGTTCCAGTAGCTTTTAAATTTCAGCGTTTGTTTTTCATCAAATACAAGTACCACAACCCGTGCCAGCTTCAATAACTCCTCAAGTTGGTTCTCTTGCGTAAAGCGATTATAATTATCAGGGCGTGTTAAAAGAAGATGTGCTTCATCAATAAGTAAAATATCTGCCTTTTTGCCCTCTTTATGCATACGATTTATAAAGGTAGTGGGTATTTCAAAATCTTTTTGTTTTAAATAAGGGAATTTACCAGCACTGTTTTTATAGAGTTTCATCATTTCAGGGTGGTTTACCACAAGATAATTTTGTGTACCCTGTAAAACTGATACTCCATTTTTATCTCGTGCTTGTTTTTGTAGTGTATTAAATATCTTATTAAGAACAAGGCTTTTCCCCGTTCCTGCATTTCCTTCAATAATAAAAACAGCTTGCCCTTGTACAATATGTTTTTTACAAAATTCTTCTACCTTATTTTGTAACGTAAGTTGTTCATCAGATAAGTTTTTTTCAGGAGAAATTTTAGCAAGAGCGTTATTATTTTGCTCATTATTTAAAAGAGTGTACATGCAAAGCCCAAATCAAAAATTAATGAACCAAAGTGTTAGATCTATTTTTCAACACTTTAAAACTTATAGACCCATTTTAAAAACATTTTTTAAGACCCATTACACATAAAATTTATGCTCATATCTATAAAGCCATACCCAATATGCAACCCAGAGCACAACAAACACTTAAAGCCTACAAAGCTTAATAATAAAATATAAAAACTTTATGGAACCCTCTCAAACACAGACCTTTATGTGTGAGACCTCATGTTAAGCACGCTTAAAAAGAGAAAGTTTAATTAATGACATATATGTTACAAAAAACACCCTATAAAATTTATATTAATGGTGAATGGGTAGAGGGAGCATCGGGCAGTCATCTAGGCATTATAAGTCCCGCCACTGGCAAAACCCTTGCACATGTGAGCAAAGGCACAAAGCAAGATGTTGAAAACGCTGTAAAAGCAGCCAAAGCCGCCTTCCCTGCTTGGAGCAAAAAAACAGCAGAAGAGCGTGCTGATATCTTATACGCCTTTAAAGCGCTCATAGAAAAAAACGCAGAAAAATTTGCACACATTATCTCAAGCGAAATGGGTAAACCTGTTAAAGAGGCGAGGGTAGAGGTTGGCTTTGCAACCGGCCTTATACGCTTTGCCGCTGAAAATACCCGCAGACTAGAAGGGGACATTGTGCCCGGAAGCAGGCCGGGTGAGAAAATACTGCTCGAAAAAATACCGCATGGTGTTATCGGCGGTATTTCAGCATGGAATTTTCCGCTTGCGCTGTTTATGCGCAAAGTTGCCCCTGCTTTGGCCGCAGGCAATACTATTGTTATTAAACCGCACGAACTAGCCCCCTTAGCAGCTCTTGAGGCCACCAAACTGGCAGAGCAAGCGGGTATTCCCGCAGGGGTGCTCAATGTTGTCACCGGAAATGGGCAAGAGGTTGGGGTACCCCTTGTTGAAAGCCCAGACATAAGCCTAATTACCATGACCGGTAGTACCGCAACGGGCAAAAAAATTATGGCAGCCGCGGCCAACACCTTAAAAGAAGTAAGGTTGGAACTGGGCGGCAAGGCCCCCTTTATTGTAATGGAAGATGCAGACCTAGAAAAAGCCGCAACAGCAGCTGTAACGGCACGCTTTACCAATGCAGGCCAAGTTTGCACCAGTAACGAGCGCACCTATATACATGCAGCCATATACGACAAATTTGTAGAGTTGGTTAAGCAGAAAGTTGCGGCTCTAAAGGTTGGCAACCCATTAGAAGACACAACCGATATGGGCCCAAAAGTAAGCCAGCAAGAACTTGAAAAAGTGCATGCTATGGTTGAAAAAGCCGTAGCAGAAGGGGCAAAACTGGAAACAGGGGGTAAACGCTTAACAGATGGTCTGTACGACCACGGCCATTTTTACGCACCAACAGTGCTAACAAACGTAAAAGAAGGCATGGAGATTGTGCAAAACGAAGTGTTTGGCCCTGTCATGCTCCTTACCAAAGTTACCGACTATGACGATGCCCTGCGCCAAGCCAATGACTGCCGTTATGGGCTTTCTGCTTATGTCTTCACACAAGATTTAAAGCGTATTATGCGCATAAGCTCTGACCTGCATTTTGGCGAGGTTTATGTGAACCGAGAAGGTGGTGAAGCCCCGCAGGGTTTCCACCATGGCTACAAAGACAGCGGCCTTGGAGGGGAAGACGGGAAATACGGCCTAGAGGCTTATGTTCAAACAAAAACAATTTATCTGAACGCTTAATTGACTAAGGCTTAGAGGCTGTTTCAAAAGTTGCTCACTAAGGCTGAAGCGCCATTTTAGAGCAGCAAATATAGCCTCTTTGCCTAAGAAAATTATAGTTTTCAAACATGTTAAGCCGTCAAAAAGACGTAGCTAAAGCGCGAGCCTTAAGTTTTAGAGACCACCTCTTAAATTAAGCTTCTTGCTCTACAGTGATAAAAAAAGCCCGCCCCATTATAAGGGCGGGCTTTTTTAGTTTTATAAAAACTTTTGTTCTTAACGTAAAATACCAGTATGACCGATAGAGTAACGCCCCGGCTGTGGCCAAACGGTAAGGCCATGTGGCTCTGCCCCTACGGGAATACTTTTCATAGACCCATCTTCCGTGTTGATCTGGTAGACCACATCATCAAACCGGCCAGAAAGCCACAATGTTTTACCATCTGCACTTACGTTACCCATATCTGGGCTACCACCACCGGGAATAGGCCAGTTTGCAACAATTTTGTTTGTAGCAAAGTCAATAACGCTTACGCCACCAGCTTTGCTGTGTGGTTTACCATGAATTTTATGAGAACCACGGTTTGCAACATACATTTTAGTACCATCGCGGCTAGGGTAAAGGCCGTGTGTACCGACACCAGTTGGTATAAAACCAATTTCCTTAAATGTGTCTCCATCAACCATAAAGACACCATCAGCCATCATGTCAGCAATATAAAAAATCTTACCGTTTGGTGAAATAAGAATATCTTGCGGCATGCCACCACTGGAAAGCTTTAGATACCCCAACACTTTTTTATTAACGGTATCAACCTTTACCAAATGCCCACCAAATTCGCAGGTGAAAATGGCGTAACGACCATCAATAGAAAAATCTGCGTGGTTAACACCTTTGCACTCAGGTGTTTCTACAGATTGTTGCAGCGCCATGGTGTGGGGGTCACGAAAGTCTAGGCGTTTGCGCGCTTCTGCCACCACAATGGCTGACTTACCATCTGGTGTAAAATACATGTTATAGGGGTCATCTACCGCAACGGCTGGGCCGGGTTTACCTGTATGGGCATCTATAGGGGTAAGGCTGCCATCAAACGTACCTTCAGCATTGTTGGTAACCCAAAGCGTGCGCAAATCCCAAGAGGGCACAACATGCTGTGGGCTTTTACCAACCGGAAATTTATCAACCACCTGAGATGTTGCAGGGTCAATCACGTATACATCGTTAGAGCGCAGGTTGGGCACGTAAACCCGGGCTGGGTCTTGCGCAATTTCTGGGGCAATGTGGCCTGCCGTTGTTTCGCTATACAAATTTGTGGGGTTAACCACCGGCGGCATACCGGGAATAGTTTGTATGGCTGAGGGCGTAGCACCGGGGTAAGTAGGCTGGTTAGCCGCAGCAACCCCAGCAGAGGGGGCAGCCGTGCCAGATGGCAGGCTTTGTGTTGCAGAATCTGAAGGCGCGGGCGCAGGCAAAGCCTCTTGCGCGGTAGCAATACCGTAACCAGCCCCAAGAGAAACAAGCACAGCCGCAGCCGCTATCAGATTTCTTTTTACTACCATTGTAAGACAGCCCATACCTTTCTTGTGCCTTTAGAATAAGCGCCATAGCGATTTAGCATAGGACAGGCAGGGCGTCTATTTTCTGAATTATAGAGTACTTTTTTACTACTGATTATTTGTTACGTTCTTGTTCAATGGCCTTTACTGCCGCATTAACCTGCATACTCACACCTGCCTGCCCTAATGCAGCAGTTGCCTTACGCGGGTCTCCACCATACATGCCATCAGCCGTTGAAGGGGGGCCAGAGGCCCGCAATGCCTGCTCCCGCACCATAGAGTGGGCAACTGCTAATTGCAGCGAGGTGTCACTAATATCAGCATGCATGCCAACATCTTTGCCATACCCTTGCTGTTTTAACCATTGAGCATATTGGTGGACAATAACAGTATAATACCCCGGTACATATAAAGCCTTAGCACCTGTACCCTGCCATTGTGCATTTAAACTCTTTGCTACTTTTTCAAGAGACTTTTGGTATCCACCATGGTCACCTAATAAAACAACAAGCTTAAACCCCTGCACCTGAAAACTATTGCCCGCAGAAATAAGTAATTTTTCAAAAATATCTGGTGGTACAGTAATGGTGCCGGGAAAACGCATATGAGATGTTCTGGGGTTGGTATTGCCTTCTGGTACGTACGCCACCACAGGTGCTACCAGTGTTTTTCCTGCTTTTTGGGCAATTTGTTCAGCCAAAGCCAAAACACGTACATTGTGTTTACCAACAGCAATATAAGGGCCGCTCTGCTCTGTACCCCCTACAGGTATAATAATGGTGTTGGTACCAGCTTGTAAGCCTGCTTGTATTTCTTTCCATGTTTGCTGCTCAAACAAGACAGAAGACGCATTTTGTGCCCACATAAATGAGGGCACAGTGAGGCTAAAAACCATGGCAGCAAGCGCCATGGTTGTTTTATTTTTTTTGAAAAGAAGCATTTTATTTCTTTTTCTTTACTGTTTTCTTTTCGGGTTTTTGTACCAAAAGAGGTGCCAAAAAACGGCCTGTATAGCTTGCTTTACACGCAGCTATATCTTCTGGCGTACCTTCTGCAACAATTTGGCCACCACCACTGCCCCCTTCTGGGCCTACGTCAATAATCCAATCTGCTGTTTTAATAACCTCTAGGTTGTGCTCAATAACCACCACAGTATTACCTTGGTCTACCAAGGCATGCAGTACCTCAAGTAATTTGCGCACATCTTCTGTATGCAGCCCGGTTGTGGGTTCATCTAAAATATAGAGTGTGCGGCCTGTTGCCCTACGTGCCAGCTCTTTAGAGAGTTTAACGCGCTGTGCCTCCCCCCCTGAAAGGGTTGTGGCTTGCTGCCCCAAAGCAACATACCCAAGCCCGACCTGCTGCAAAATAGACAACCGGTCACGGATACGGGTTTGAGCAGAAAAATAAGGCACAGCTTCATCAACACTCATAGCCAATACATCAGCTATGGATTTACCTCTAAACTTAATATCCAGTGTTTCACGGTTGTAGCGTTTCCCTTTGCAGGTGTCGCACGTCACAAACACATCTGGCAGAAAATGCATTTCAATTTTTAAAACGCCATCACCTTGGCATGCTTCGCATCGGCCCCCTTTCACATTGAAAGAAAACCGCCCCGGTTTGTACCCACGTGCCTTACTTTCTGGCAATTCTGCAAACCAGTCACGTATTGGGGTAAACAGGTCTGTATATGTTGCAGGGTTAGAGCGCGGTGTACGCCCAATAGGGGATTGATCAATATCGATAATTTTATCAAGCTGCTCTACCCCTTTTATGCCCTTACATGGCTCAGGAGAAGTAGAAGACCCCATTAACTCGCGGGATAATGTTTTGTACAGCGTGTCAATCACAAGGGTCGATTTACCACTGCCAGATACCCCTGTAACGCAGGTAAATGTGCCAAGCGGAAAGCGCGCTGTTACATTTTTAAGGTTATGCCCACTTGCCCCTTCAACCGTAAGCATGCGTTTTTTATCTATAGCGCGGCGCTGGGTGGGTACGGGAATAACTTTACGGCCAGATAAATAAGCACCGGTTATGCTTTGTGGCACTTTAGCAACCTGCTCTGGTGTACCGGCCGCAATAACTGTACCGCCGTTTACGCCAGCCCCCGGCCCCATATCAACCAGCCAGTCTGCACTACGTATAGCGTCTTCATCATGTTCAACAACAATGAGTGTATTACCAAGCTTTTTTAAACGCTCTAATGTACCAAGGAGGCGCTCGTTATCTCTTTGATGTAGCCCGATAGAGGGTTCATCAAGTACATAAAGCACACCTGTTAACCCAGAGCCAATTTGACTGGCGAGACGAATACGCTGGCTTTCTCCCCCTGAAAGGGTGGCAGAGCTTCTGGATAAGGTAAGGTAGTCCAGCCCTACATCATCAAGAAATTTAAGGCGTTCTAAAATTTCACGTAAAATACGGCGGGCAATTTCTGCACGTTGCGGTGTAAGAGTTGGCAGAACCGTATCAAACCAGACTAATGAGTGACCTATTGGTAAATCACACGCTTGTGCAATAGTTTTTTCGGCTACTTTCACACACAAAGCTTCAGGCCGTAGGCGCGCACCGTGGCACACATGGCATGCTTTTTCAGACTGATACCGTGAAAGTTCTTCACGCACCCACATACTATCAGTATTTGCAAGACGCCTTGATAAGCTACGCAAAACACCTTCAAAAGGTTTTGTAACCGTGTAGCTTTTTTTACCATCTTTGTATGTAAATGCTACATCTTCAACTACACCATCAAGAATACCATTTTGGGCTGTTAAGGGCAGCTCTTTCCAAGGGGTGTCCATGCTTACATCAAAATGGTCAGCTAGACTTTGGAGTGTTTGCTCTAAAAGTGGAGATTTAGCATCTTTCCATGGTGCAATAGCCCCTTTTTTTAAAGAAAGTGCTGTATTGGGTACAACCAAAGCCGGGTTGAAAAATGTTTCCGTGCCTAAACCATCGCAGGCAGGGCAAGCCCCTTGTGGCGCATTAAACGAAAAAAGTCGTGGTTCAATTTCTTCAAGCGTAAAACCACTTTCCGGGCATGAAAAGCGAGAAGAAAAAACGTAGCGTTCGGGTGTTGCGTCTGTATCTCGCAGCACTTCTTCGGCATACACAACACCATCTGAAAGTTCGAGTGCTGTTTCAAAACTATCAGCAAGGCGGGTTTCAATACCGGGTTTAACGACAATACGGTCAACCACAACTTCTATAGTGTGGCGTAGCTTACGGTTCAGGGCTGGCACGTCTGCAATTTCGTACAGGGTTCCGTCTACCTTAACACGGGTAAAACCTTTGCGTTGCAGTTCAGCCAGTTCTTTACGGTACTCCCCCTTACGGTCACGAATAACGGGAGAGAGCAGCAGCAGGCGTGTACCCTCCGCCAGCGCCAAAATGCGGTCAACCATCTGGCTCACTGTTTGTGCCTCAATAGGCAGGCCAGTCGCGGGGGAATACGGTACACCCGCGCGCGCCCATAACAGGCGCATATAGTCATAAATTTCTGTGACTGTACCAACAGTAGAACGAGGGTTTTTGGAGGTTGTTTTTTGCTCAATGGAAATTGCCGGTGAGAGACCCTCTATCGAGTCTACATCTGGTTTGCCCATAAGCTCCAAAAACTGGCGGGCATAAGCAGACAGGCTCTCAACATAGCGGCGCTGCCCTTCGGCATAAATTGTGTCAAACGCCAAAGAAGACTTACCAGACCCAGAAAGCCCCGTAACAACGGTCAACTGGTCTCGGGGAATATCAATATCAACATTCTTAAGGTTATGAACCCGCGCACCACGAACGCGAATGGCCGCCTGGCCAGGGGGAAGGGTATTTTCCATCAGTTTTGCGCTGCCGTTCCTGTTTTGTCCTGCTTTACCGTTCTAGCGCCTTCCGACTGGTTATGGGAATGCTGGGCGGTATACTTAATGTGCGATATGGGCATGCGGGAACCAAATTCCCATTGCACCCGTGCCTTTCATTGACCATCTAGAAGCAAGAAGGGCGGCAAACGCCGCAAAATGGGAAAAAGTTGCGCAAGCCCACCCCATTATTTTGAGTAAGGAAAGACCAGATGGATCATATTATTGGCCAAAACCTAACCCCAACCCATACTGGGGACACACCTGCTGGCAGCGCACCTATTATTTCCGAAGGCTCTCAAGCCACGTTTATGCAAGACGTCATTGAGGCCAGCCGTACTGTTCCGGTTCTGGTCGATTTCTGGGCAGAGTGGTGCGGCCCCTGCAAACAGCTTGCCCCAGTGCTGGAAAAAGTTGTTACCGCAGCCAAGGGCCGGGTACGTCTGGTTAAAATTGATATTGAAGCCAACCGCGCCCTTACAGCCCAGTTAACGCAGGTTGGCTTACCGCTTCAGTCCATTCCTATGGTGGCAGCATTCTGGAAAGGCCAGATTCTGGATCTGTTTCAAGGGGCTTTGCCTGAAAGCGAGATCAAAAAATTTGTGGAAGGCGTTCTGAAAGCCGCAGGCGGCGGCACACTGCCCGCAACCGAACTGCTGGCAGAAGCCGATGTAGCCCTTGAAACCAGCCAGCCCGAACGCGCAGCTGAGCTTTACTCGGCTGTAATTGGTGAAGAACCCGAAAAC
This sequence comes from Acetobacter orientalis, assembly GCF_000963965.1. Lineage (GTDB taxonomy): Bacteria > Pseudomonadota > Alphaproteobacteria > Acetobacterales > Acetobacteraceae > Acetobacter > Acetobacter orientalis. Next base: position 101,113 of record NZ_BAMX01000013.1, on the reverse strand, counting down.
CCAAAAGCATGGGCAGGCCTGATCCGTGCCATGTTGGCGCTAGACGATGAAGAGGCCGCCAGTGCAGCACTGGCTGATGTACCCGCCAAAATTACCGAAGCCCCAGAAGTAGCTGGCGCCCGCGCCGCTCTGGAACTCAAACGGGAAGGGCGCAAAGTAGCACAAGAAATGGAGGGCGTTCGGGCACGCCTAGCCGCCAACCCAGAAGACCACGAAGCCCGGTGCGAACTGGCAACAGCCCTTAATGCTGCGGGCCAACATGCAGAAGCGGCAGAAGAACTGCTCCATATTATTAAAACAGACCGAGACTGGAACAACGGCGCAGCACGCCAACAGCTTTTGCGCTTTTTTGAAGCGTGGGGCCATATGGACCCCGCTACGCTGGCAGCACGCCGTAAACTTTCTTCACTACTGTTTTCCTGAGCCTTGGCTAGTTCTCTCCCGTATAACGAAGCCAGCGACATAGCCCGTACCATTCCACGGCTTTCAGACCTGACACTGGCTGATATTCCCGCTGAGCTGGGTCTTTTCCCGCTTAGCGGTGCCTTGTTGCTGCCAGAAGGCAAGCTGCCGCTTAATGTCTATGAGCCGCGCTATATTGCATTGGTTGAAGATGCACTGGCCGCGCACCGGTTTATTGGCATGATCCAGCCCCGCTGGCAGGAAGAAGACGAAGAAACGCAAGAGGCGCTGCCCCCGCTCTATAAAGTGGGGTGTGTTGGCCGCATTACCTCGTTTACAGAACGGCGCGACGGCACCTACGCCATAACGCTAAGCGGCATTGCGCGCTTCAGGCTATTACGAGAAACCGGCTTGCACCGGGGGTACAGGCTGGGGCGGGTTGATGTTTCGTCTTTTGCAAACGACCTGCACGAACTGCCACCAAGCCCGTTTGACCGCAAAAAACTGCTTGAGGCCCTACGCGCTTACTTCAAACAAAAAGGCCTACATGCACGCTGGTCTGTGATCGAGCAGATGGATGATGACGTGCTGCTGGTGACCTTGCCCATGATCTGTCCTTTCCCTCCGGCAGAAAAACAGGCATTGCTTGATGCGGCCACGTTAACGGAGCGCGTACGTGTGCTACAGATGTTGCTTGATCTGGCCGGGCCACAAGATGACGGCCCGCCGTCTTAACACTTTTTAGGAAACCTCTTTCATGTCTGGTGCCCCAACCAACGCCCCGCTTGACCCCCGCCTGCTGTCTATGCTGGTCTGCCCGCTTACCAAAGGGCCACTGACCTATAACGACCAGACAAACGAGCTGATTAGCCAGCAAGCTGGTCTGGCTTTCCCTATTCGTGATGGTATTCCCGTTATGCTACCCGAAGAAGCACGCCACCTCGAAGGCTGATTCTCCAAACAAAGGGTATGGCTCTGCCGTGACGTCTCGCTTTCCCTACAGCCCACACCCTGCTGTGCATTACCCCCCTGCTTTAGGCAGGAAAAAAGGGGGGCGCAGCCCATCTGGGGTTTTGCTGGGTTTTGCCCTGTTCTCCGTACTCTGTGTCGGAGGGTGCCATAGGGAAATTGAAGGCGAGAATATTGACCTGCCACCAGAGCGGCCCGGCCGGTTTATTCCCGAAGCGGCCCCGGCAGAAGCACGGCGCGCCAAAGAAGCCCAAGAGCGCGAAGACAGAGCCATTGCCTCTGGCCAGAAACGCCCAGAAGCCCCTCAAAAACCCGAAGAGCAATACGATGCCCTCATGCCCGGCAATGCCCATTCTGGCCCGCTGGATATGGGAGATGGCCATATGCTTATTCCAGAAGCCCACCCCATTTACGGCAAGCCTCCAGAAGCAACAGAGCAAAAGCCCAGCCAATAAAAAAGAGCGCTCAAAAGCGCCCTTTAAAGTTATTCCGTATTTCAGAGTTAAGAGCGCACAGAGCTTTGCTGCCGCTTAGGCTCACTTTAGCGGCTGTTGCAGCACGGCCAAACTACCCCATTAAGCCTAGCCTAAAGTCTTTTTAGTCTTCTTCTGCGCCAATAGGCGGCGCATAACGGCGCATAACATCGGCCAATGCCATACCTAAAATACCAGCCATCATGCCTAATGCGGTCGAGGTGGCATTGCCACCGGGCAACAGACCCACCAAAACACTGCTCAAAGAGCCAATACTAAATTGTAACGTGCCGAGCATGGCAGAGGCGCTGCCTGCGTGGTGCCCATGGTGGTAAAACGACATAACGGTTGCGTTGGGCCCAATAAAACCCAGAGCACCCGTTATGCTGGTAATAAGGCCGCAGGTTAGAAGCGGGTGGTGTACCCCTGCTACCCCCATATAAGCCAGCACAACAAAAATGCACCCCATAAGCAATGCCCACGCCAAAGCACCCTCTAGCAAGTGTGGCATGGCAAATTTGTGCACCAACCGGCCATTAATTTGGGTGCCTAAAATAAACGCCGCAGCATTAACCCCAAAAAACAGACCAAACTGCCCCGCAGAAAAATGCAAAACCTGCTCAAACAACACCGGAGCGCTGCCTAAATAAGCAAACATGACAAAGGTTGAAAACGTAGCAATGAGCGCATTAGCCCGAAAAACGGGCTCTTTCAGAATAACAACATAGCGGCTGGCAATTTGCATGGGAGAGAGCGCTATGCGCCGCTGTGGGGCCAAGGTGTCTGGCAGGCTGGCCAAAATACCGACAATGCCTAACACAGCATAGGCAGTGCCTACCCAGAAAATCCAGCGCCAGTTGCCAACCTTAAGCACAAGACTACCAAAGCTTGGGGCCAAAACCGGCATAACACCAAACACCAGTGTTAACTGAGACATAATTTTAGCCCCAGCCTTACCCGTTGCCACATCGCGCACAATTGCACGTGGAATAACGGCCGAAGCAGAGCCACCAATAGCCCCCACAAACCGAAACAGGCAAAACAGGTGGTAATTATGGACAAGGGCACACCCAGCAGACGCCACAGCAAAAATAGCCAACCCCAGCACCAAGGGGGCACGCCTGCCAAAACGGTCTGAAAGGGGGCCTTGCGAAAATTGCCCTAATGCCAGCCCCATAAACCACGCGGCCAAGGTAAACTGGGCAGAGCCGGGCCCTCCGGCCAAATCCTGCTCAACTTCAGGAAAAGCAGGCAGGTACATATCTGTTGCAAGTGGCCCAATGCCCGTTACAAGCCCCAGCAAAATAATAAGCCACGGTGTAAAATGACCACTTGGCAGCGCATGGGAGGGGGAGAAGCGCGTCATGCAGCAGACCCGAACAAAATGGTAGAAAAGAAGACCAGCCCTTTTCTCATGTTAGGTCACTTTGTCCAGCCTTTAAGCACAGCAGACAAACAGAGCTGGCAGAACCAGAGAGCAACCTAGGGGCAGAAATTTTTTAGGAGAAGGCGAAAACTGGTGGAGCCAATCGGGATCGAACCGACGACCTCTTGAATGCCATTCAAGCGCTCTCCCAACTGAGCTATGGCCCCACAGTTTCAAAGCAGCACCATATGGGCGTGGTGTGCGTGTGCTCGCTAATACAAGGCGTTGTGACGCCTTGCAACCCCCTTTTTTCAGGAAAGTGTCACACCTAAAGTGCGCAGCGCCTCTAGCAGCGGCAAAAGGGGTAAACCCAAAATAGCCGAATAGTCTCCCTCTATCTGCTCAAAAAGCTGTAAGCCTGGCCCTTCAAGCCGATACGCCCCAACAGAGCACAAACACTCAGCCCCTTCTGATTGCAGGTAGGCGTCTAAAAATGTGTCAGAAAAAGACCGCATGGTCAGTTTAGGTTCAGAAACATACTGCCACAGTACCGCACCTTTATGACACACAACCACCGCCGTATGCAGTATGTGCGTTTTACCCCGTAGTGCCTGAAGCTGCGTGCGGGCAGCGTCTTGTGTCTCTGGTTTGTTATAAAGCACGCCCTCGCATGACAACATCTGGTCTGCACCAATAACAAATGCTTCTGGCTTATACAGGGCGAGAGCTTTTGCTTCAGCTAAACGGAGGGCGGTTGTTGACGCTGCCCACCCCTGGGCAAGGCCTTCTGCTTTAAGCACGTCTTCCTCTAACGCCGCAGGCTCCGCCAAACAGGAAAGCCCTGCATTGTGCAACAACTGTTTTCTTATAGCTGAACCACTCGCCAGTACTAATGGTGTTGCTGTGTTCTGTAACGGAGTCGGTTTTAGTACTAAATCTGGCATGGGAACGAGTCTCTTTCAGGTACTACGTAAAAAAGGGGGTGTGAGTACTGTCATGAGTACCGGGGTACATGTGGATTGTACGGCGGTCATAACAAGGCGGTACCGAGTACCGTGCACAACTCATAACATGTACAAACCGGTGAGTTGTACACAGCCTCTCTGTGGAGTTTTCTGGATAACTCTAAAAATTCCTTATTTCTCAACGTAATGCAATCTGTACACACTGTGGGAAAGACGGGGTACATTTTCTGAATACCGGGTACCCCATCATCCACAGTACCCTCTAACCACTCCAATCATTTCTATTCCTTTTTTTATATTTAAGGGGGCGTGGACACATCGGGAAAAGACGTGCAGGACTGCACAACATGAGCAGCAACACACATACCTCCTCCTCCAAGCGCCTTCTCAGAACTCTGAACGGTGAGGCCATGTGGCCCCCTCCGATGTGGCTCATGAGACAGGCTGGCCGTTTCTTGCCAGAATTTCGGGCCATGCGTGCAAAAGCAGATTTTCTGACACGCTGCATGACACCCGACATTGCAACAGAATTAACGCTTCAGCCCATTCGCCGGTTTGGCATGGATGGCGCCATTCTGTTTTCAGATATTCTTATTCTGCCTTGGGCTATGGGGCAGTCCCTTGAATTTGTTGAAGGTAAAGGCCCTGTTCTTGGTGCTATTCGGAGCGAGCAAGACCTTGCCAAACTTGACCCAAAACGCATTGCTGATGTGACAGCCCCTGTTCTTGAAACCTTAACCCGTTTGAATAAAACCCTGAACGGATCAGAAAATATTGGTGTTGCACAAGCTGGGGCAACAACGCTTTTAGGGTTTACTGGCTCCCCCTTTACCGTTGCATGTTACATGGTTGAAGGCGGCGGCTCGCGTGAATTTGCCATAACGCGCGAAATGGCTTTTTCTGAACCAGCTTTGTTTGACCGGCTTATGGCGTTGTTAACAGAAACAACAGCAACCTATCTGTGCGCGCAAATTGAAGCGGGCGCAGAAGCCGTTATGTTGTTTGACTCTTGGGCAGGTCTACTCCCGCCGTCTGAGTTTAGGCGGCACGTCATTGCGCCCACGCGCCAAATTGTGCAGCATATTAAAAGCAGGCACCCTAACGTTAAAATTATTGGTTTTCCGCGTTTAGGCGGTATGCTTGTGCCAGAATACGCACGCGATACAGGCGTTGATGTTGTAGCCTTAGACACCGGGGCTGATATTGCTCTAATGCGTGACCTAATACCCCAGCATGTTGGCCTGCAAGGCAACCTAGACCCGTTAGCTGTTTTAGCTGGAGGTGAGGCTATGCGCAGCGAAGCGCTGGCAGTTAGAAATGCTGGTAAGGGCAGGGCGCATGTCTTTAACCTTGGCCACGGCGTTATGCCCCAAACACCTGTAGACCATGTAGCTGATTTGGTAAAAACAGTTAGGGAAACAGCATAATGGCAATGCCCTTCGTTCTTTCCCCAGAAGGGCAGCTCAAGCTGGTTATTTTTGACTGCGATGGCGTACTGGTTGACAGTGAAGCAACCTGTTGCGGTATTAGCGCAGAAGAAGCCCGTGCAGCAGGTATGACCGTACCTGCTGGCAAAGAGGTGGAAACATTTTCTGGTATGGCTTTACCCGGTATTCAAAAACTTATTGAAGAAAAAACGGGTAAGTCTCTTGGCGCTACATGGGCGGCACAAACGCAAGCACGTTTTGTTGAGGCCATGCAAAACGGTGTTGAGCCAATAGACGGCGTGCATGACATGCTGGAAAATGTTGTAAAACTTGGTTTACCAGTAAGAGTTGGTTCTAATTCATCTTGTCAGGAAATGGCAATAAAATTCAAAACAACCAACCTAGAACATTTTTTTGAAAACCGTATTCATTCTGCACGGGATATGGGTTTTCCTAAACCAAGGCCTGATGTTTACCTGCATGCAGCACAAGAAGAAGGCGTTAAGCCTGAAAATTGCGTTGTGTTAGAAGACAGTAATACAGGGGCTAAAGCAGCGGTAAACGCCGGTATGGCGTGTGTTTTGTTGCGTGCACAGGGTGAGCCGGTACCAGACTGGCCTAACCTTGTGGTTATTCACCATTTGTCAGAATTTGCACCGTTATTGCAAAAAGCCTTGAAAACACAGGAACAGTGATCATGGTTATTGATGCTCTCCTTCCTTGGACACGTTGGGTTTTGGCGTTTCATGTCATGTCTGTCATGGCATGGATGGCGGGCATGTTTTACCTTCCACGCCTGTTTGTTTACCATTGCCAAGTGCGTACAGGGTCAGATGAAAGTGCGCGGTTTAAAATTATGGAACGGCGGTTGCTACGGGCCATCATTAACCCGGCCATGCTTGCAAGCCTCTTTTTTGGCATTTTACTTGTTTTAACACCCGGTGCAGTTGATTGGCATGCAGGGTGGTGGCACTGCAAAATGACAGCATTATTCTTTATGTTTCTTTTTCATGGTTTTTGTGCACGGTGGCGTAAAGATTTTGAAAAAGACGCAAATACCCATAGTGAACGGTACTACAGAATTGCCAACGAAATACCGACCGTTTTAATGATGGTTATTGTTATAATGGTGATTGTAAGGCCATTCTGATATTGTGTGTTTTAATAACAAAATATCATAAAATCCCTACAGATATGTGTAGGGATTTTTTTTGTATTAAACGAGTTTTTGTGCACGAAGGAGCGTAAATGCGGCAAGGCTTATTGCGCATGGTATCTGATTTTTTGTGATCATATCTTCAAATTCTTCAAGTAAAAAAGTTTTGCAATACATATCTTGCTCTGTTGGTTCGCGCTGTGGTGTGCTTTGTGTTAGGTGCGTTGCAAGATAAATGTGACCCTTTTGGGTAGAGTAACCAGCCCCTTGGTAGAGAAACCCTGCATAGTGCATGTGGCCTGCTATAAGGCCTGTTTCTTCTCTGAGTTCGCCTATAGCCAGTTCAACAGGTAGGGCATCTGGGCGGCTTTCCCACATGCCCATTGGCAGTTCCCACAAACGTTTTTGCACCGGGTAGCGGTATTGGTTAACCAATGTAACAGTTGGTTTGCCATCTGGCGTAAGCCCAAGCGGAAAGATAACAGAAAATTGACCGCGCTCTATAACGCCGTAGAGCCCTTTTTCTCCATTGGGGCGGCATATAATGTCTTCCCTCACGCGGGTCCATGGGTTTTCATAGGCAATGCGTGAAGACAGCACGGAGTAGCCACCTACATCTTGTTTGTTTGTGCTCATGCCGGGTCTTTGGGTGTCCTGTAAACAGAGTAAGCAACCCTAAACTGGTTTTTGTAAAATTATAAGCGCAGTGTTGCCTAGAGACCAAGGCACTGAAAAATGTTTGAAAAAACCTACAAATTTGAAAGAGATTTTTATGACAGATAATACTCCCCCTGCGTCCTCTGTTGTAAAAACCATTCTTGCTGTTGTGGTGTTTACCCTGTTTTGTTACTGCGTTATCGGTTTGCAAATGGCCGTAACACCGCTTTTTGTGCGCGAAAAGCTGGGTTTTAATTCTGCCATTGCTGGTTTTGCGGTCTCTGTGCAGTATTTAGCGACCTTTGCCACCCGTGCAGGGGCTGGGCATAGAATAGACCATAAAGGGCCTAAATACGTTGTGCTGGTAGGGTTATACGCTGGCATAGCATGTGGGGTGTTTATTGCGGTGTCTGCTTACCTTACGCACTGGCCTGTACTTGCCCTGCTGTGTGTGCTGGCGGGCCGTATTACGCTGGGCTTTGCCGAAAGTTGGGTGGCTACAGCCGTTATTGTCTGGAATATTCGTAGGGTTGGGGCGGCCCATACAGCACAAGTTATTTCCTGGAATGGCGTGTGCTCATACGGTGGTATTGCGTTAGGCGCACCTATAGCCACGGTGTTGTACCAAGCAGGTGGCACTTCGGTTTTAACCGGCTTTTCTGGCGTTGGCCTTTTATGTGCTGCTCTTATGGCTATTGGGTTACCTTTAGCGTTAAAACAACCTGCAGTTGCTCCATTGCCAGCTTCTCAGCCTGTATCTTTTATGCAAACTTTAAATAAAGTTTGGCCTTTTGGTATGGCTCTGGCCGCTGGCTCTGTTGGGTTTGGGGCTATTTCTGCCCTTTTAACGTTGTATTTTTCAGACCAACATTGGGGCGGGGCTGCTTTGGCGCTCACGCTGTTTGGTACAGTGTTTGTGCTCACGCGTTTTGGGTTTACCCGCCAAATTATGCGGCGTGGGGGCGTAAATGTTGCCTTTATCTCTCTCTTTGTTGAGGCTTTAGGCTTAATGGTGCTGGCATATGCCCCGACAGCATTTTGGGCCTGTGTTGGTGCTGCTCTGTCTGGCGCTGGTTTTTCACTTTTATTTCCAGCTTTGGGGGTAGGGGCGGTCGAGCGCGTAGGGCCAGAAAACAGAGGGGCTGCCATAGGTGCATTTTGTGTCTTTTTAGATATTGCGATAGGTGTTTCTGGCCCCTTACTGGGGCTTATTATACCCTTGTGGGGGTATGGCGTGCTGTTTGGTATAACAGCACTTTGTGCGATTATAGGCATGGCTATGTGCTATGCATTAAACACCCAAAAAGGTCTTAAGACCTAGTGTTTTTTTTAAGCTCATGAGACACTTGGCGGTAAGACGATAACGATAAAAAGAGGGGAGTATGCCTGTGTCTGTTAAAGCTGTTGCTGTGTTTTGTGGGTCAAGATTTGGCAACGACCCGAGCTACCGTCAGGTTGCGCAAGACGCTGGCCAGCTCTTGGCCCAAAAAGGGATCAGGCTTGTTTATGGTGGTGGCTCCCATGGTCTTATGGGGGTTGTTGCAGATGCCACATTGCGTGCAGGCGGTAATGTAACCGGGGTTATTCCGCATTTTTTGCACACACGCGAAAAAATGCACGAAGGTGTGGCCGAACTGATTGTGGTTGATTCCATGCATGTCAGAAAACAAATTATGTTTTCTCGTGCAGATGCATTCTGGATTTTACCCGGTGGCTTTGGCACTTTTGACGAAATGATGGAAATTTTGACCTGGAAACAACTCCAGCGGCATGCCAAGCCAATTATTATTGTTAACACGGCGGGCTGGGCTAATCAGGTTATTGCCATGCTTGATGCCGCCGAGGCACAGGGCTTTGCCACAGCCTCTGCCCGGGGTAAAATTGAGATTGTAAAAGACGTGGCAGAGGCATTAGAGCATAGCCTTTCAGAGGCAACTGCAACCCCGCCTTTGTCTGTAGATCAGCTTTAAAAATGGCGGCAAAACGGGGGCGGTAGAGAATTGCTGCCGTTTCGGCTCTTGCTAAATAGGCCCGAGAGCGGTATAGCCGCCTCAGGCTGTCGGAGTGTAGCTCAGCCTGGTAGAGCACTGTGTTCGGGACGCAGGGGCCGGAGGTTCGAATCCTCTCACTCCGACCATATTTCCTTCCAAAATTGCTAAAAAACAACTGTTTTAAGCGCTTTCAAAGCTGCTTAAGCTGATGATGTTCTGCTCTTTTTGCGTTTGAAGAGTGTGTTTTGTTGGCTTTAATCGTGAGTATTGAGCGCCATAATGCTGCCAGTGTGCGTATAAAATACGCCTGCAGCCCTTTTACATTATGCACCGTCAAACAGGCTTATCCTTTTAGCTTATGTCTCTTTTCTGTTTATTGGCCATATAACACAAAGACCTTGCCACGAGATTGCCTTGTCTGTGGTGTTAAAGGTTAAGGCACATCTTATACCCTGTACGCAGCTTTGATGCGCCAGAATAAGCGGCAAGTTGAGTGGTATTTTTGCTGTGGGCGCACCACATTTACAAAAGCAAAAATAGTTTTTTCCTGCCAGCAGGAACACCAATGTGGCCTTAAGGGAGGGACACATGACACCAGTAACACTTTTAAAATGTAGCCTTGCGGGGCTTACGCTTTTGGCCTCTACCTCTGTGCTGCCCCAGAGCGCTTTTGCTCACCCGGGTGGCGGGTTTGGGGGCGGCGGCTTTCATGGTGGCCCGGGCTTTGGCGGTGGTGGTGGCTACCGTGGCGGCCCAGGCCCTGGTTTTGGGGGTGGTTTTCATGGTGGGCCGGGGTTTCATGGTGGTGGGTTTAGGCCCGGTTGGGGTGGCGGGCCTGGTTGGCGTGGCCCCGGCTGGCGCGGCCCAGGTTGGGGCGGTGGCCCACGCTGGGGTGGTGGTTGGGGTGGCGGCTGGGGCCGCTCCTATTATGGCTGGGGTTGGGGTTACCCCGGTTGGGGGTGGGGCTATGGTGCAGGCAGTTGGGGCTGGAGTTGGGGCGCCCCGTTTGTGTTTGGCTCTGCCCTTGGCTTAGCCGTTGGTGGGGCTGTTGCGGCATCTTCTGCGCCGGAATTACCAGCTAACGTTTATGCAAACCCGAGCTATTACGCCCCCCAAAGTTATTATGCGCAGCCCCAGCAGGGGTCTGTTAACGAGACATACCAATATGCTCCGCCTGCGTATGAAGAGGGGGGAGATGATGTGGTGCATTGCAGTGCAGGGCGTTTTTTTAATAAACTGACCGAAAGCTGCGATAGGCGATAAGCTGCTTTTAAAAGCAGGAACTATCTGGTGCAAAAGCGTACCGAAAAAGAGGGAGAACAGGGTTGAAAAACTCTTTCTCCCTTTCTTTTTTGTGCATGCCTTTTTTGTAAATAAGATACAGATCTGAAACGAGCGTGATAGATCATAAAGGGGAAAGCCGTGGCACGATTAAAAGACCAGCCAAAAAGAGACAGGGTTTTGAGCCGGTCTTTACGCCTTAGGTGTAGCAGCGCTGTGCCCGTGTGTTTGCTGGCTACGGTATTAGGCGGCACAGCTTTGGCAGCCCAGCCAGACCCACATGTTATTTTTGCCCCTTTAACTCTGCCTCAGCCTGTTAATCTTTACCATTCTGGTAGCGGTGCCCCCGGCCCAGCAGCATGGCAAAACAGGGCAGATTACGCCATTAACGTTGGTATAGACCCTGTAACCCACACGCTTTCTGGCTCTGAGGTGCTGACATATACCAATAACAGCCCAGATGAGTTGTTTGTTTTATGGGTACAGCTTGACCAAAATATGTATGCGCTGGGGTCTCGTGGTGCTTTTGCCAACCCTAATTGGTTAAAGCACCATACGGGTGGTGTGATGATTGATTCCGTTAGCCTGCTTTCTAACACTGATCAGGAAATAGCGGTTAAACCCTTTATTTCAGATACTCGTATGCAGGTGCCCCTTGAGGCCCCTTTAAGCAGCAAAGGGGGTAAAACCCGCCTTAAAATTTCATGGCATTATACCATTCCACCCGAGTGGGGTGGCCGCACAGCATACAGCCACGTGCCAGAGGGTGAGGTGTATGAAATAGCGCAGTTCTACCCCCGTATGGCCGTTTATGATGATATGCGCGGCTGGGACACTGCCCCCTATCTAGGCCAAGAATTCTACCTTGATTATGGAGATATTGAGTACAGCGTAACTGTGCCAAGCGGCTTTTTGGTTGTAGGCAGTGGTAGTCTAACAAACCCACAAGAGGTTTTAACCCAGCAGGAGCAAGCCCGCTTAGCTCAAGCTGCGCAGAGCGAAACCCGCGTGCTGATTCGGAATGCGGATGAGGTAAAGGCTCTTGCAGCCCACCCGGCTTTGGGCACGCAAACCTGGCGTTTTCGTATGCATAACACGCGCGATGTGGCTTTTGTTGCCTCACCCGCCCTTATGTGGGATGCCGCCAAGCTCGATTTACCCCCCCTTGCTCCAGAGGCACCTACGGGTAAAACGGTGCCACGCCTTGCTATGTCTGTTTACCCGCTAGAAGCGGCAGGGGCGCAAAAATGGGATCGTTCAACGGAGTATGCAAAGCACGCAATCGAGTATTTTTCTCAGCAATGGTTTGCCTACCCGTGGCCAAACGCCATTAACGTAGGTGGGCATGGTGCGGCTATGGAGTATCCGGGCATTGTGTTTGATGGCAAAGACGATGCCGGGGCAGAGCTGTTTTGGGTTACAACCCATGAGCTAGGCCATAGCTGGTTTCCCATGATTGTTGGCTCAAACGAGCGCCGTAATGCGTTTATGGATGAAGGCTTTAATACCTTTATAGATGTGTATGCCTCTGCCCACTTTAACCACGGTGAGTATGCCCCCAAACAAGATGTGGAGTATGCCCCCAAAACGGGTAACCCGGCTGAAGATAGCCTTGAGGTGCTCAAAGACCCCGCAGCGCCGCCACTCATGACCCCAGCAGACCTGGTGCCGGAAAAATACCGGCATGGAGTAACCTACTTTAAAGGGGCCTATGGGCTTACCTTACTGCGAGAGCAAATAGTGGGGCCAGAACGTTTTGACCGTGCCTTTAAGCGCTATATTGCGTTGTGGGCCTATAAACACCCTACACCGTCAGACTTTTTTAGGCTTATGGAAAGCGAAAGCGGGGAAGATCTTTCTTGGTTCTGGCGTGGTTGGTACTTTAACAACTGGGGGCCAGATTACGCGGTAGACGGCGTTTCTTATATAAACGCAAACCCTACACAGGGCGCTTTGGTGCATGTGGTTAATAAGGGCTGGCTGCCTTTGCCTGTCGTGCTGTCTGTCACATGGGTAGATGGTAGCTCGGCCCGCGTGCGCATACCAACCGAGACATGGTACCAAAAAAACGAGGTAAACCTGCAAATACCGGGGCAGCAAGCTATTCGGTCTGTGGTGCTAGATCCAGACCACGTTATTCCTGACCTTAACCGGGCTGATAATAGTTTTGATGTCAAAGCACCGCAGCCCGCACAAGTTCAGCCAGATAGCAGAAGCACACAGGCTGTGGCGCCTGCGCCGGTTGAGAGCACGCCACAAAAAGCACCGGTTCTGCAGGGGCCGGCAGGGCACTAGCACGCTGCCCTGTGCCCTGTAGAGTTTTAGTATTATTTTTTAAATGCAGGCAGGGTGGCTTCTTCTAAATCAAGAAGCCACTTTTTGTCATCAACCCCACCATCACCAGAATACCCGCCCAAACCATGGCTACCGACAACCCGGTGGCAGGGAATAAGCACAGGAATAGGGTTGCGGCCCACAGCTTGCCCAATAGAACGAGGGCTACCCCCAACTTTCTCTGCCAAGGATTTATAGGTTGTGATCTCGCCTGTAGGGATAGTGCATAAAGCCGCCCATACTTTTTTCTGGTACTCTGTACCAAACGGCTCTAGCGGAAACGGGAAAGCGCCAAGGGCTTGGGGTTCATCAAACCATTTATCCAGCCAGTCTCGGGCTTGGCAGAGCAAGGGCGTTTCAGTTTGGTCTCGGCCCCAGCCCCAATCGAGAGAAATTATTTTTCCGTCTTCTTCAGAAAGAGTAAGTGGCCCTAATGGGGAGTGAAGAGAAAGCTGGGGCATGGTGTGTGTGCTCCGGTGTGTGGCGTTAAAAGCTGCTTTTTCCCATAGTATGCGGGCAGGCGGGGCTTTACCATGCCCCAAACAGAGGCAAATGCTTTATGTGTAAAGAGGGGTGACACCCTAGCCCGGTTCTGTTTTAAAAAGCCCCATCTTGGCTGCTTGTGTTGACGCAAGACTATTGCGTGTAAATAGCGGGCAGCAGCACCATCCCGCACCAGTTGTTCTTATGCCTAAAGGAAGAAAAAAGCAGCTATGGGTTACCAAAACGAGCAAACCATTTTTGCGCTTTCAACAGGCTTGGGGCGGGCCGCCATTGCTGTTATGCGGGTAAGTGGTGCGGGTAGTCAGGCGCTGTTGGCACGCCTATGTGGCCGCCTGCCAGCACCACGGCGCGCGGCCCTGCGCCGTATATGGGCTAACGCAGCAACACAAGACAACCTGCTTGATGAAGCTTTGGTACTGTGGTTTCCCGGCCCTAATAGCTACACGGGCGAAGACGGGTTTGAGCTACACCTGCATGCTGGCCCAGCCATTATTAAAGCGGTGGCCGAGGCGTTAGTGGCAGGGGGGGCACGCCCTGCTGAACCCGGTGAATTTACACGGAGAGCCTTTACCAATGGCCGTATGGATTTAGTTGAAGCCGAAGGTATAGCTGACCTAGTAGAGGCTGAAACGGAAAGCCAACGCAAAATAGCCCTAGCCCAATCAGACGGGGCTTTAAGCACGCTGTACCAAGGCTGGGCAGAGCAGCTTAAGCGTGCCTTAGCCCACCAGGAAGCCTTGATAGATTTTCCGGACGAAGATCTACCACCAGAGGTAGAACAAGGCCTGCTCCAGAATATACAAAGCCTAATAACCGCAATGCAGGCCCATATTCAGGAAGGCGCACGCGGTGAGCGTATTCGGCAAGGGGTGGTGTTTGCTATAGCTGGGCCACCTAATGCCGGTAAGTCTAGCCTGTTAAACTGGCTGGCTGATAGAGACGCGGCCATTGTTTCCCCCATTGCGGGTACCACGCGCGATGCCATTGAGGTAAGCGGTAGCCTTGCCGGTGTAAAAGTAACCTTTGTAGACACCGCAGGCATGCGCGAGACCGAAGACGAAATAGAGGCCGAGGGTGTAAAGCGTGCTTTGTTTCACGTGAAACAAGCCGACTGTGTGCTACAAATGTTTGCGGCTGACCATGCGCCGGAGTCTGTTTTTGCGGGTGCTATTTTAATTGGTAATAAAACAGACCTTGGGCAGGTTCCTGCAACAGTGCTAAATGAACCTGTCATGCCGGTCAGCCTAAAAACGGGAGAAGGGCTTGATGCCTTGCGTGCGGTGCTAGAACGCCGTGTAGAGGCACTAACGGCGCAGTCGTCTTTTGGGGCACCTTTGCTAACGCGTGCACGGCATAAAGCTGGCGTGCAAGAGGCCGTAGCGTGTTTACAAGCGGCACTAGAGCAAGAGTGGCCAGAAATGCGCGGTGAGGAGCTACGCCTTGCTATGCGTGCGCTAGGGCGTGTAACCGGCCAAGTAGGGGTAGAAGACCTGCTTGATGCTGTGTTTGGGCAGTTTTGTATTGGTAAGTAAGTTTGCAAAAGGCAGCAGGTAATGCAGCATTTTTATGATGTAATAGTTGTGGGGGGTGGCCATGCTGGGTGCGAGGCTGCTGCTGCTGCCGCACGGTGTGGTGCCCGTACACTGTTACTCACGCACCGTAAAAGCACCATTGGTGCTATGTCGTGTAACCCGGCTATTGGTGGCATTGGTAAAGGCCACCTTGTGCGTGAAATTGATGCCCTAGATGGTATTATGGCGCGTGCCGCAGACCGTGCGGGTATTCATTTTAAGCTTTTAAACCGTTCTAAAGGCCCAGCCGTGCAGGGGCCAAGAGCACAAGCAGACCGGTTTTTATACAAGCAAGCCGTACAGGCGTTGCTGGCTGAAACCCCAAATCTTGAGTGTGCAGAAGGTGCCGCAGGCGACTTACTGTGTAACGCGCAAGGAGCGGTTGAAGGCGTTGTGTGTGAAGACGGCACAACTTACCGTGCTGGCGCTGTTGTGCTCACTACGGGTACCTTCCTTGATGGAGTTATTCATGTTGGGCATAAATCAAAACCCGCCGGGCGCGTTGGAGAACAACCGTCAGTTGCATTAGCGACGCGGTTAAAAAAGCTAGGTCTGGCAATGGGGCGGCTAAAAACAGGCACCCCCGCGCGGTTATTGAAAAATTCGATTGATTGGGCGAGCTTGGCAGAAGATAAAGGTGATGCCGAGCCAGAACCGTTTAGCCGCCTAACCAAAAGCATAACAAACCAACAGCTCGTATGCGGTATTACAGCGACAAACCAAAAAACGCATGATATTATAAGAAAATATCTACATCTTTCTGCTGTATATGGCGGTGCTATCTCAGGCCGTGGGCCACGGTATTGCCCGTCTATTGAAGATAAAGTGGTGCGCTTTGCGGAAAAAGAAAGCCACCAGTTATTTTTAGAGCCAGAAGCACTGCCCGAGCATGAAGGGGGAGACCTGATTTACCCTAACGGTATTTCAACAAGTCTACCTGCTGATGTGCAAGAAGAAATGATTCACTCTATTGCCGGGCTAGAGCACGCCGTTATTGCGCAGCCCGGTTATGCTGTTGAGTATGACTATGTAGACCCCCGAGAACTCACAACCTCTCTGGAACTGCGTAAATGCCCCAACCTGTTTCTCGCTGGGCAAATTAACGGCACGACCGGGTATGAAGAAGCTGGGGCCCAAGGGTTGCTTGCAGGCGTAAATGCGGCCCGTAGGGCAGGTGGGCAACAAGCAGTAAGCCTAGACCGGGGCACAGCCTATCTGGGCGTGATGGTTGATGACCTTACCATGCAAGGTGTGAGCGAACCCTACCGCATGTTTACCTCCCGCGCTGAATACCGCCTAACCCTGCGCGCCGATAACGCAGATATGCGCCTAACCCAAATTGGGTTGGAGTGGGGGTGTGTTGGGGCGCAACGCCAAGCCGTTTACGAGCAAGACTGCACAGACATTCAAGCTCTCACCCAAAAGGCCGAACAAGAAAGCTGGCAGCCTCAAGCCTTGGTACAGGCTGGGGTTAAGGTCTCGCTCGATGGGCGGCGGCGCACATTGCTAGAGGTATTGGGTTACGGTGTTACAGAAGAAAGCCTGAATACCCTTGCGCCGTGGTTTGCCGCTACCCCGGCGCGGGCACGGCATTATGTTACGACACAGGCCCGTTACAAAGGCTACCTTGTGCGCCAGCAGCGTGAAATTAAACAGCTTGAGGCCGAAAGCGAAATACGCTTTCCCGCTACGTTAGACTTTGCGGCCATTGGTGGCTTAAGTTCTGAAATGAAAGAGCGGCTTGAAAAAGCAAAGCCCGAAAATTTTAATGCAGCGCAAAGAATACCGGGTATAACACCCTCAGCCCTTGTGGCTATTTTAGCCCATGTGCGGCAGCGGGTAACGCAGTGAGCCAAGCAGGAAAGAGTATGAACGTTTCACGTGAAACACAGGAGCGGTTAGAGGCCTTTGTGGCCCTGCTGCAAAAGTGGAACCCACGTATTAATTTGGTGTCTGGCCGCGACCTAGCCTTTGTTTGGGAGCGCCACGTTAAAGACAGCCTGCAAATAGCCCCACTTGTTGCCGGGGCTGGGCGGTTTATTGATATTGGTTCTGGCGGTGGTTTTCCCGGTATTGTGGCGGCTATTGCCACAAATGTACCAGGTACTTTGATAGAGGCCGACCAACGTAAAGCAGCTTTCCTGCGGGAGGCGGCTCGTGTCTCTCTGGCTTCTGTTACTGTTTTGGCTGAGCGTATAGAGCAGGCAAAAGTAGAGCCTGCTCCAGTTGTGAGTGCGCGTGCTTTAGCGGCTCTCCCTAAATTGCTGGAATGGACAGCACCGTTACTGGCAAAAGGGGGCAAGGCCGTTTTTCTTAAAGGCCAGCAAGCGCAAGACGAGTTGACCGAAGCCAGACGCTACTGGCACATGGATGTTTCTATTCACCCAAGCGTGACAAGCCATGATGGGGTGATTTTGGAAGTGAGCAATCTTGAACGTGTCTAAAACGAACAAAGAAACCAAGAAGTGTTTTGTCCTGGCTGTAGCCAACCAGAAAGGGGGGGTGGGTAAAACCACTACCGCCATTAATGTGGCCGCCGCTTTGGCAGAAGATGGAAAGCGTGTGGTTCTGGTCGATATGGACCCGCAGGGTAATGCCTCAACTGGCCTTGGTGTTGGCTACGATGCACGGCAGGGCGGGTCGTACGCACTGCTCATGCAGGAAAAACCAGCCGAAGAATTGCTGCAACCAACCGAAATTGCCAACCTGTCTGTTATTGCGGCCAATACAGAGCTGGTTGGGGCCGAAATAGAATTGGTTGATGCAGAAGGGCGAGAAAACCGCCTTCAGAGTGCGTTAGCACCTTTGGCTGCCCAAACAGACTATATCATCATCGACTGCCCCCCCAGCCTTAGCCTGCTTACGCTTAATGCGCTTGTAGCGGCTAATGGCGTGTTAGCCCCTTTGCAGTGTGAATTTTTTGCACTTGAAGGCTTAGGGCACTTGGTTAAGACCATCGACCGAGTCAGAAAAAAACTTAACCCCTCTCTTAAAATGACCGGCATTGTGCTGACAATGTATGACCGGCGCAACAACCTGTCCGAGCTTGTTGGGGCAGATGCGCGCAGCTTTTTTGGCAACGACGTGCTTGAGACGGTTATCCCGCGTAATATTCGTATTTCAGAAGCCCAAAGTTATGGGCAACCTGTCATGAGTTATGACCCACGGGCCAGTGGTGCTGCCTCTTACCGTGCTCTGGCAACTGAAATTCAAGGGAGAACAGCATAATATGGCGCGTAAACCTGCCGCTCGGCCCAAACTAGGCCGAGGTTTGGCTGCTCTTCTGGGTGATACTGCTCCGGCTTTTTCTACCGCAGGTAAAGCTGAGGAAGGCGCAAAAGAGGAGGGGGAGGCAACAACTCCGGCCCCGCAAATACCAGCCAGTGTGTTGCCAATAGAGGTATTAGCCCCCGGCCCGTTTCAACCACGGCAGGATATGGCCCCAGAGGCACTGCAAGAGCTTGCTGAGTCTATTCGGGCTAGAGGTATTTTACAGCCTATTTTAGTGCGCCCAGACCCAGATAAGCCGGGGCATTATCAAATTATTGCCGGTGAGCGGCGCTGGCGTGCGGCCCAACTGGCCCAATGCCATACTGTGCCCGTGCACGTGCGCGACCTAGATGAAGTTGATGCCATGGCGGCAGCCTTGGTTGAAAACTTACAGCGTGCAGACCTGAACCCAATAGAAGAGGCTGAAGGGTTCAGCCGGTTAATGGAAGACTATAGCCTAACGCAAGATGAACTGGCCTATGCCATAGGCAAGTCTCGGCCACATGTTGCCAATACATTGCGCTTATTACGCCTGCCAGAATCTGTAAGGCGCGCTGTTGGTTCAGGCGCTCTTACCGCAGGGCATGCGCGTGCGCTACTTGGCCACCCAGACCCCGTTGCCGCAGCACATGATGTGCTGACCAAGGGGCTTTCCGTGCGGCAGACAGAGGCATTGGTGCAGGCTGCCTCTGAAAGCAAAGGGAAAGCAGCTAAAAATGCTGCTCCCAAAAAAGCAAAAGACCCTGAAATTCAAGCGTTGGAACGAGACCTCGCTACGCGGCTTGGCCTCAAGGTAAAGGTCAATTTTGATGGGCATAAAGGTGGGTCTCTCGAAATCCATTATAACAGCCTAGACCAGCTAGACAGCGTGCTTGAGCGGCTAAAAAACTAAAGACTACTCTTGTATTTTTACTATGGGGGTGTTAGATAACCCCCACTTCAGCCCAATGGGCTGTAAGGGCGCATAGCTCAGTTGGTAGAGCAGCTGACTCTTAATCAGCGGGTCCAAGGTTCGAGCCCTTGTGCGCCCACCAATCTTTTCAAAGACTTAGGTGGTTTTAGGCTTTAGAGCATTTGGCTCTTTATGGCTTCCGGAGTTATTCTGGAGCGCTTGATAGGCGTTGGTAAGCTAACTGTGCACATACTGTTATGTGCGCTTTACCCCAGCCATTGTACCGCGTTATTTGTCGCTGTGTTTTAAGCTGTAATTTTATTCAGTTCTTTATAAAACTGCTGAAAAAGGAGAGAGCATATGAAAAGCTTTATGAGCATCAAACTGCTAGCTTTTTGTGTTTGCTCCGTACTTATGCTGAGCTTTGTGTTCTATGGGGCATATGCCATTTTTGTAGCCCCACCACCATCGGGTGGGTGTTCAATGGGTATATGTTTCTAGAGTTTTAAAGGTCAGGTTAGTTTCTTGGCTTTAGCTGCTTCATAAAAAATCATGTAAGACGCATGCTACGTAAAAATGCACTCATGGCGTGCTTTTAAAAGAGACTTGCGGTAAGCGGTGAAGGCTTGAGGGTTGCGTACGTTACCTTACGCTTATTATTGCTAGGGCCATAAGCTGGCTTTTAAAGAAGAAAACTGGAGGCGATTGTGCCTGATTTTTCTGAAAATGAAGGAAGCATTTTTACGAAGCAAGGAAGCCTGTTTCCTGCCGTTAACGAGCGTGAATTACCACAGGTTCAGCCCGTATTATGGGAGCGGCTTGCTCGTTCAGAGTTTAGGCAGCAGTTTCATCTTAACGCTCAAGACCGTTCTTATTTAGCGACAAAAGGCTTTGAGGCTGTGCTTGAGCATGGTGCTGATTTTATTGGCAAGCGGTTAGCACCGGCGCACCCAGCTAAAGACGGGCGGCAAACCCCGTGGCAAGGCCACCCTGTTTTTGTGGCACAACATGCAACAGGCACATGCTGCCGCTCCTGCCTTGAAAAATGGCATGGCTTTGTAAAGGGCCTACCTTTAAACGGGGTGCAGCAAGCCTATGTGCTGGCTGTCATAGCGGCATGGTTGCGGCAAGAGCAACATCGACCAGCACCAAAACCCGGCCAGAATACAAAATACGCTCGAGCGCTTGGGCGTAAAAATAAGGAGCTAGCAGAGAAAACCTAAGAGATAGAGGCCCGTGGGTGGCATTTAGCCATTGAGGGACTTGCATCGCAATAGTGGCTTGAGAGCGTAATGAGAGTGTGCTTTCAACGCGCCGGAATGAGGCAGAGACGCTTCTGGTCTTAGTATCTCAGGGGGTAATTATTCAGCCTGATCGTGGGGCTGATGAACGCCCTTCTCAGGCCTTCCTCTGTGTCAGGAAGGGGAAGCGATATGGTGTCATCATACGCTCAATTATAAAAAAGAGCCGTTTAGCATTCTTTTGAATGCTGGCCTCTACGCTCTGTGCCCAATACCAAGTTTGTCGTCGTGTTTGTGCGTAAACTCGCCCCCTTCCTGCGCAGTGCAGGAAGGAGGAGTAAGGCGGTCTAGCGGCTTTAAGGGGCTTGGTGGTTGGGTGTTGTGTGACGATCCATGAGCAGGGAGGTCACGACAGATTTGAAAGGGGTAAACGCATCTGCCAATCTAATGCCGGTTTCTCGCAATTGGCGGAAGGGCGCTCCATCGTGGGTGTAAAGGGTGGCAATGCTGTTTGTGCCCGCAAAGAGCGGGGCCGTAGCCAACCTGTGTTTTTGTTCAAAGCGGCGCAGGCCAGAAGCCAGCCCGGCATCACCGGCAGTTGAGACGTTTTTAAAGACTTCTTCTGCCAGTGTTTCTTGCCCTTTTAGGCCTAAGTTAAACCCATGGGCTGTAATGGGGTGCATGCCAACGGCCGCATCACCCACTAAAGCAAGGCGGCGGCTGGTAAAGCGGTGTGCGTAAACCCCTTTTAGAGGGTAAGCATGGCGGGTGCTGACCAAACGCATGGTGCCCAAGCGGTTACCAATGCGTTGCATGACCTGAGCGTTAAAGTCATCTTGTGTCAGGCTAAGCAGGTGCTCAATCTCTGTTGGGGGCAGCGTGAGCACTAAAGAAGAGGCCATACCGTTAACAGGTAGTAGCGCTACCGTCTGGCCTTCATCAAACCACTGGGTGGCAATGTTATGGTGTGGCGATGTATGGGCCATGCGGCACACCATCATGGTGCGTTTAAAGTCATGCACAATGGCGCCAATGCCTGCACGCCGCCGTGTGGGAGAGAAGCGGCCATCTGCCCCCACAACAAGCTGAGCAGCCGTTTGGCCACGTGTGTGGTGCACCACGGCACGGTCTGGGTTTTGGCGCACGGTCTCAACGGTTACGCGGTCAAGCAGGGTAATGTTGGAGTGCTGTGTGGCTGCGGCATGCAAGGCACGCCTAATCTGGTTATTTGAAACCAGCCAGCCCAAAGCCTCAACACCGCGGCCGTTTGTATCAAAAGTAAGCGGATGGCGAAATTTGCCTGTTTCTACCCGTGCTTCTCGTAGGGGGCATATAGCGGTTTGTGGAATATGCTCCCACGCGCCCAGCTCTTGCAAAATATGCACAGAATGGTGGGTAAGTGCTATTTCGCGGCCATCAAACGGGGGTTCGCTCCAAACGGCTTCTGGCGCACGCTCCAGTACACAAACATCCAGCCCTGCTTTAGCAAGAGAGAGGGCTGTGGCAAGCCCAACAGGCCCGCCGCCAATAAGTGCAACATCTGTCAGGGTTGGGGCCTGCATGGGGTTATTCCTTATCGGCTGCAAAGGTAACGGGGGTGCCTGTCCAGTATGCGCTAAATTGGGCAGGGTCTGGGCGGCGTGGGGGCTGGCGTTGCTCTGCTGGGGTGCCAACAAATAAAAAGCCAGCCAGTTTATGGGGGGCTGGCAAGCCTAGCTCTGCGGCTAAAACCGGGTCTTCTGTAATCTCTCCTGAAACCCAAACAGCCCCAAAGCCTGTGGCATGTAGCGCGTTAAGAACATTCATCGTTGCAGCAGCCACAGCCATTTCTTGCTCCCAAAGCGGAATTTTATTGTCTGGGCGTAGGTGCATGCCCAGCGCAATAATAAGCGGCATGGTAGAAAAACGGGTGCGGCGCTTTGTTAGTTTAGCTTCTGGCGCGTTGGGGTCCAGGCGCAACATGCTGGCAACAATACGTTCTGCGGCGAGTGGGCGGGCATTGCCTTCAATAAGTACATAGCGCCAAGGGCGGAGTTTTCCGTGGTCTGGTGCGCGCATGGCGGTTGCCAGCACATCAGCCAATTGTGCGGCAGATGGTGCAGGCTCAACCAGGTGGTCGGTTGAAGCCCGGCTAAGCAGCATATCCAGTGGTGTCATCGGAAAACTCCGTTTGGAAGAAGAGATGTAACGACAGAACGGCTTAGGCTGGGAAAGGTGGCAGGGCTTTGCCGCCTAGCAGGTGCAGGTGAAAGTGTGGCACTTCCTGCCCGGCATTTTGGCCAGCATTGGTAATAATGCGGTACCCGCTTTCTTCTAGGTGCAGGTCGTGTGCAATTTGGCCTGCTGCCTGCATAACCGCTGCAATTTCCTGCGCTGAAGCCGTTTTGTTGAAATCTATAAACGACACATATGGTTTTTTAGGAATAATGAGCACATGCACAGGGGCTTTGGGGGCAATGTCGTAAAACGCCAGCACCCACTCATTTTCAAACACCTTTTTGCACGGAATATCGCCGCGCAAAATTTTGGCAAAGATATTTTCGGGGTCGTAAGGCCCTGTTCCGTTAACAGCCATTATTTATCCTTTTTTGCCAAAACCTGTTTAGGACGAGAGGCTTTTTCTTCAATACCGCTGGTGCCTTCACGGCGCTTAAGTTCAGCCCATACGTCTTGCGGGGTAACGCCAGCATCAACCCACAAAACAATAAGGTGGTAGAGTACGTCTGCACTTTCACCAATAAGCAGGTCTTTACGGCCTGCTACTGCTTCAATAAGGCATTCAACGGCTTCTTCGCCAAATTTTTGGGCAATTTTGTAAGTGCCGCGTGACAGCAGGCGGGCCGAATGGCTTACGCTGGGGTCTGTGCCTTTACGGCTTTGCACCACATCAAACAACCTATCCAGCACGGTCATGTCTGCTGGGGTGTTCAAGGTATCTTGCGGGGCTTGGGTTACGGGTGCTGCGGCTGCTTTTTTAGCCGGAGCCGCCTTTTTGCCCTGCTGTTTTGCAGAGCTTTTGGGTGCGTTTTTGCCTGTTGTTTTAAGTGCCACTTTACCACTAGCCTTTGTGCTGACTTTCTTGATCATGCGTTTGCATTTGCCTGAAACGGAGGGGGAGAGGGACGAACAGGCAGGCCAGCCTCAGCCAGTGCCGTTTTGACCTGAGAAATTTTGAACTGGCCAAAGTGGAACACACTGGCGGCAAGCAAGCCTGTGGCCCCTGCGCGGGCCCCTTCTACAAAATGTTCCAACTCACCCACGCCGCCAGAGGCAACAATAGGTAACCGCACGGCTTGTGTTGCGGCTTTTAGTAACTCCAGATCAAAACCGGAGCGTGTGCCGTCTCGATCCATGGAGGTAAGCAGAATTTCGCCAGCACCACGCTCGGCCACTTCTTTGCACCATTCTATGGCATCTTTGCCGGTAGGGGTGCGGCCACCGTGGGTAAAGACCTCCCATTTGCCGGGGCTAGACTGGCGCGCGTCGACAGCAACCACAACGCATTGGCTACCAAATTTGCGGGCCGCCTCGTTAATGAGTTCAGGGCGGGACACGGCGGCCGAGTTCATGGCGCATTTATCGGCCCCGGCTAGGAGCAGGCGGCGCATGTCATCTGTTGCGCGCACGCCACCGCCTACAGTTAGGGGCAGAAAAATACGTTCTGCCGTGCGGCTTACCACATCTAAAATGGTGTCACGGTTTTCGTGGCTGGCGGTTATGTCCAAAAAGGTGAGCTCGTCAGCTCCTGCCGCATCGTACAGAGCTGCTTGTTCAACCGGGTCTCCGGCATCACGCAGAGAGACAAAATTGACCCCTTTAACCACCCGGCCATTTTTAACGTCCAGACAAGGGATAACGCGGAGTTTAAGCATTAACCAAGAACCTTGAGGGCTTCAGCTGGAGAGACGCGACCATCATACAGGGCGCGGCCTACAATAACACCTTCAATACCGTGGGCGTGCTCTGCTGCTTTGCGCAAGGCTGCCAAGTGCTCAATGTTACCCACACCACCGCTGGCAATAACCGGAATAGTAACGGTGTTGGCAAGGGCTACGGTTTGCTCAAGGTCTAGCCCTTCCAGCATGCCGTCGCGGCTAATTTCGGTAAAGATAATGGCGGCAACGCCTGCTTCTTGCATACGCAGGGCAAGCTCTGTTGCCTGCATGTCAGAGACTTCGGCCCAGCCTTCGGTGGCAACATGGCCAGAGCGCGCATCGATTCCGGCCACAATACGGCCAGGGAACAGGCGGCAGGCCTCACGCACCAAGTTAGGGTTTTTAACCGCAACCGAGCCAAGAATAACGCGGGTAACCCCGGCTTCCAGCCAAGAGGCAATGGCTTTGATGTCACGCAGGCCACCGCCAAGCTGCATGGGCACGGTTGTGGCTTCTAAAATAGCGCGCACCGCAGGCACGTTGGCAGACTGGCCAGCAAATGCACCGTTCAGGTCTACCGCGTGTAGCCATTTAAACCCGGCATTGCACCAAGCGCGGGCTTGGGCTGCTGGGTCGTCTGAATACACGGTGGCGTCATTCATTTCACCCCGGCGTAGGCGCACACAGGCTCCGTCTTTCAGGTCAATGGCCGGGTAGAGGGTCAGAGCGCGAGAGGATGAGGGAGCAGAGGATGCTTCAGCCTGTGTCATACGGGGGTCTTCTGCAAAAGGGTGGGGGAAAGGGGCGCGTGTGGCATCAAGTAATTTGGTAAAATACAGGCCGCTTACGGTCTGCTCACCTATGCGGGCATAATGGGGGTGTGTGCCCCATTGTTGGAACCCGGCTTTACGGAAAAGGCTAACCGCACCCGTTTGGGTTGCGGAGACATCAACATTAAGCACACGGTAGCCCATGCTGCGGGCGGCGTTTTCAACTTCGTGCAAAAGCTGGGTGCCTAGGCCGCATTTACGCGCATAAGGGGCCACAAACAGGTGCATAAGGGTTACGCACATAGCCTGAGATTCGTTATTGCGGGGCGCGCGTACCAACTGGGCACAACCAACAATAACGCCGTGCTGCCTTACGGCAAACAACATACGTTCAGGCACTAGCAACAAGCCACGGAAGTAGCGTTCTAGCACCTGCCGCCCTTGCGGGGTTATCCAACCAAAGCCGCCACCGTCTAAAATTGCGGCATCAGCCGCTTCGCACAAAGCCTGAAGGTCGTCTTCTTCCAGCTCGAGAATACGTTGGACAGTTTTTTTTCTAGACATCACTCAGCCCGAAGGGTTTGTGGCTGCCATGCCAAAAAGTTGGCCATAATACGCAGGCCAACGGTCTGGCTTTTTTCAACATGAAACTGCGTGCCTGCTACGTTGCCGTTGCACACTATGGCAGGCACAGCCCCGCCGTAGTCTGTTGTGGCTAAAAGTGTTTCTGACTGCGTAGCCTGTAAAGCGTAGGAATGCACAAAATAGCCGTGCGGCGCCGTGCCAAGCCCTTCTGTTAAGGGGTGGGGGCGGGTTAGGTTAAGCTCGTTCCAGCCCATTTGGGGCAGGCGTAGGCCGGGGGCCTGCATGGGGGCAATTTCACCCTTTATCCAGCCCAGGCCGGGGGTTGTACCGTGCTCTAACCCACGCTCAGCCATAAGCTGCATGCCAACGCAAATGCCCAAAAAAGGTGTACCTTTACGGGTTGCAGCCAGCAGGGCTTCTTTTAAGCCGGGTTGGGCGTCCAAGCCATGTGCGCAATCTGCAAAGGCGCCTTGGCCGGGCAGAATAAGGCGGTCTGCCTTAAGCACAACATCTGGCGCATTTGTAATGCAAACAGAGGCCGCAATGCCTGAAAGCTCGGCTGCACGTGCCGCAGCACGCGCGGCAGAAGCCAGATTGCCGCCTTCGTAATCAATAACGGCAATAGAGAGAGACTGGGTCATGGGACCTCGCACTTCTTGGGTCCTGAGCGCAACG
Source organism: Acetobacter orientalis (assembly GCF_000963965.1). Classification (GTDB taxonomy): domain Bacteria; phylum Pseudomonadota; class Alphaproteobacteria; order Acetobacterales; family Acetobacteraceae; genus Acetobacter; species Acetobacter orientalis. The sequence continues at coordinate 74,709 of NZ_BAMX01000013.1, read as the reverse complement.
GGGCCGGAGGGAAGGCCCGCAAAACAGGAGCCAGCAACACGCTGGGTGAAAGAGCACGGCAGCAGCTTGTTAAAGGCAAACTACCACCGGCGCCCTGTTTACAGCACTCCCTTGGTAGAGGGAATGGCCCCCTGCGCACGGGGGTCTGGTTCTATGGCCATACGCAGGGCGCGGGCCAAGGCTTTAAAGGCGGCCTCTGCAATATGGTGGCAGTTTTTGCCGTCTTTCTGGTTGAGGTGCAGCGTGACCATGCCAGACATGGCAAACGCACGGAAAAACTCTTCTACCAGTTCCGTATCCAGCTCCCCAATGCGGTCACGGTCAAAGGTGGCATTAAAGGTCAGAAAAGGGCGGCCAGACAGGTCAACCACGGCTTCGCACAAGGCTTCATCTAGCGGCACCAGCGCATGGCCAAAGCGGCGTACGCCGCGCTTATCGCCCAAGGCTTGGCGTAGGGCTTGGCCAAGAGCAATACCGGTATCTTCTACCGTGTGGTGGCCGTCTATATACAGGTCACCCCGTACCTTTACGGTAAGGTCTAGCAGCCCGTGTTTGGCAAGGGCTGTCAGCATATGGTCAAAAAACCCTATGCCGGTATCAATGTCTGCCTGTCCTGATCCGTCCAGATCAAGAGTAACGGCAATATCTGTCTCGCTGGTAACGCGATGAAGGGTGGCTTGGCGCGGTGTGCTCATGATAGCTGGCATTATACTCTTATAACGGGGCCTCTGTCATGGCTCTTGCTGCATGGCGGTGGCGTAAACGTGGCCCTTAGATGAAAGTTTTAGCAGTGAGTAGGGGGTTAGGGCACGTTTTGGGTAAGGTCTTCTAGCCAAATACGGGCGTTTCCATCAGAGGGGGCGCGCCAGTCTCCACGTGGGGAGAGGCTGCCTCCGGCCATTATTTTAGGGCCGTTTGGCATGGCTGAGCGTTTAAATTGGCTGGTTGCAAAAAAGCGCCGCAAAAAGACAGCTAACCAGTGTTTAATGGTGGGCAGGTCGTAGGCTTTATGTTCTGCCGCCGGAAAGCCGGGTGGCCATGTGCCATTTTGGGCATCCTGCCAAGCGTGCACTGCCATAAAGGCAATGCGGGAAGGCGTAAAACCGTAGCGCAGAACATAATACAAGCTGAAGTCGTGTAGCGCGTAGGGGCCAATAAGGCTTTCTGTGCTTTGTGTGGCCCCGTTTGTAACGGGCACAAGCTCGGGCGAAATTTCGGTAGCCAGAATAGTGGAAAGCAGGGGGGAAACCGCCTGTGAAAAATGGCCAGATGCAATGACCCACCGAATAAGGTGCTGGATAAGCGTTTTAGGCAGGCCTGCATTTACATTGTAATGTGCCATTTGGTCGCCCACACCGTAGGTGCACCAGCCCAGAGCCAGCTCAGACAGGTCTCCGGTGCCAATAACAATACCGTGGTGCATATTGGCCAGCCGGAACAAAAAATCTGTGCGTAAACCGGCTTGTACATTTTCAAACGTAATATCGTGCACAGGTTCCCCTTTGGCAAAGGGGTGGCCCATTTCGGTTAGCATAAGGTTAGCCGTTGGCCGAATATCAAGCACCTCGTTACCTGTGCCGAGTGCCGCCATAAGGGCGCGTGCGCTGGCCAGTGTTTTGTCTGTGGTGCCAAAGCCGGGCATGGTGTAGCCGCGTATGGCGGTGCGGGGCCAACCTAGCTCATCTGCTGTGCGGGCTGCTACTAACAGGGCGTGTGTGGAGTCTAGGCCACCAGACACACCAATAACCATGGTTTTGGCCCCACAGGTGCGTAAACGCTGCTTGAGGGCAGAAACCTGAATGGTAAAGGCTTCGTAACAGTCTTGCTCTAGGCGGTTTGCCTCTGTTGGCACAAAGGGAAAGCGCTGTAAGGGGCGGCGCAGCCCCAGGTCGGTTAACGGGGCATTAAGGGTAAAGCGAATACGCCGCCATGTGTTGGCTGTCTGGGCAAGGTTTGCTTGGGCGTTAGCTGTGAAAGACCCCATGCGAAGGCGCTCTTGGGCCAGTAAGGTTAGGTCAATATCAGCAATAAGGGTGCGCCCACCGGTTGGAAAGCGCTCGCTCTCGGCAAGGAGTTGGCCGTTTTCAAAAATGGCAGTCTGGCCGTCCCACGCAACATCGGTGGTCGATTCCCCTTCGCCTGCGGCGGCGTAAATATAAGCGGCCACACATCGTGCTGAGTGAGAGCGGCATAAAAGCGTACGAGTTTCAGCTTTGCCCACCGTAATATCACTGGCGGAGGGGTTGGCCAGAACGGTAGCCCCGGCAAGAGCGGCAAACGTACCGGGGGGGGCCGGTACCCACAGATCTTCACAAATTTCTATGCCAAGGCAGAAGTTTGGCAGGTCTGTGGCGTCAAACAGTAGGTCTGTGCCAAAGGGTACGGTGTGTGTGCCTATGCGTATGCTTTGCCCACGTAGGCCAGCGCCGGGGGTAAAATGGCGTACCTCATAAAATTCGCGGTAATTGGGTAAAAAGCTTTTGGGAACAACACCCAATATAGCACCACGGTGCAGCACAACCGCGCAGTTATAAAGGGCAGAGCCATAGCGTAATGGGGCACCGACTATAAGCACAGGCAACAGCTCTGTTGTGGCGGCGGCTAGGTCTGTTAGGGCTTGCTCTGTGGCGTGTAGTAGCACTTCTTGCTGGCGTAGGTCATCCAAGGCGTAGCCAGAAATACCAAGTTCGGGGAATACACACAGGGCACAGCTTTCTGCTGCGCACGCCAAAGCGGCATCTCGTGTGCGCTGCATGTTTGTGGCCGGGTCTGCCAAGGCTACGGGCAGGGTGCAGGCTGCTACACGTGCAAAGCCATGGTGGTAAAGCGCACGAAAAACAGAACCAGACACAGCAGTGCTCCTTAAATGATGGGCCACAGATGATGATTGCAGAGAAGGGGTGTACAGCCAAGCGCCTGTGTTCTCACAAAAAAAGGCTCAAAACTGCGGGGGCGGAAGCATTTGATATAAAAAAACAAAAAAAATGAAATTACCCCCTTGCGCGATTTAGCATCCGCCCGTAAAAGGAGGCCATCCAATGCGGGCGTAGCTCAGGGGTAGAGCACAACCTTGCCAAGGTTGGGGTCGTGGGTTCGAATCCCATCGCCCGCTCCAGATTTTCCTAGGAAAATCGGATCGTTAGAGAGTTAAATTCTTCTAACCGCATTGGGTTCTGCTAAAAAATACTTGAAAAAACTACCACGCAAGTTGCCTGCGTTTGTCTGCACACTTAGCTTGTGCGTGAGATGCCTAATTATAAAGTCATACTTGGCTATCTGCGCTCTTAGCATTTTATCCTGTGCTTATAGCAGGCCCACATAGTGCGCTAAAAAATAACGCATTATGAGGGGAAACGAGTCGAGTTAGTTGGTAGTTTTGTTATAGTATGATGTTGTCTATCCGCACATAACGTTAGTATGTGGCTTACATTTTAGGCGCGCATTAAGATTTGAGCTGATAAAAAACAAACAAATTTAAATACAAAAATTTCCAAAATCTAAATTGTTAAGGAAAACCCTAATATAACAAGTTGTCCATGTTTTCAGCTTGAAGTCCTGAAATCGCGTGTCTTACAACTGCCGTGATACCAACAGGCCGAGGCCACAGAGAAAGTAATTGTCTGGTCTAGGCTTTTCTTCACAAAGGGCGGACATATGGCACTTATAACAGTTCCTGGTGCGTCGGGAGACCATACAGTTCAAGTAACTGTAGACGGCTGCGATTCTTCAGCACTTTTACGGCAGGCGCAGAGCCTTGCTGACCAGTTGAAAAATGCACAGTCTGATCTCGATTCACGATACCTGACTTCTGGTTCTAATGTTTTTAACGGTAACCGTGGTGGTTATGGTGCCATTACTACGCCTGGTTCGTATCAGGTTAGTGGTAACCCAGATTGGCTTTCTGTTGGCTCTGATAGTCATGCACAGCCCGGCCAAGCATTGGATGGTTTTGTAACTGTTGATGCAAGAAAAGTTACAACTGAAAACTTAAATTTTATTGGTGGAACCAAACAGGGTATCCACTTTCTAAGCACGAATCAAAATGGAACGTTCTTGAGTGGATCAGGAAACAATCTGTTTGATGGCGGGAATGGAAATTGGAAAATTTCTACTGGTGATGGTAACGATACCATTAACAGTGGGAATGGTAACAATACAATTTCTGCTGGTGCAGGCAATAACGTTATCAACCTTGGTGATGGTTGGAACTATGTCCACTCAGATGGACAGGATACTATTACAGCCTCTAGCGGTACCCAAAACATTACGCTCAATGGCGCCAGCTCTACAGTAAATGTCGGTGACCAATCTCTTGTTGTTGATAACGGAAGCAACCAGAGCATTAAGGTGGGCAATAACAGTACTGTTATTGGTGGTGTGCAAGACAACATTACTCTTAACGGTGCTTATGGCACAGTATCTGGGGGGGAAAGCGGTACAATCTCTGCTGGGCAAGGTAACTTTGTTGTTGCACAAACGAAAAATGCAGACATCAACATTGCCGGTAACCTGACCTTCTTGCACGGAACAGGTGAGACAACAGTTATCGCAGGCCAAAGCACAATCTTTGGTGCAGCAGGTTTAGACCTACACCTGAATTCTACCAGTGGTACATCGCTCTTTGTTGCAACCATTGGCAACCAGACACTTGATGGTGCGTCTTCTGCGTTTGGCATCCATGCCTTTGGGTCTGATTATGGCGCTACCACACAAACATTTATTGGTGGCTCTGCCTCAGACACGTTGGTTGCTGGTACCGGTAATGCAACGCTCACTGGTGGTTCTGGCGCGGCTAACGTATTTGGTTTCCGTAATGGTGTTGCTGGCTCCGATTATACCATTACAGACTTTGGTAGTGCTGCGGGCAACTCTGTCTTGCTTGTGCATTATGATGAAGCGTATCTCAAGAACGGAAAAGGCTATACTAAAGAAAGCTTCCAACAGGTTCTTGATTCGGCAAGCCACCAAAATGGTAATACAACGATAACGCTTTCGGATAATAGTCGTATTACTTTTGTCGGTGTTGATAAACTGACAATTGACCAGTTCTCTGGTTTTTAAAGTTTTTACCTAACAGTAGAAAAATAAATAAAAGAAGGAAACCGGGTTTTAAAACCCGGTTTCCTGTTTGTTTAAAGTTTTAGAATAAACAATACATACAGAAAATAATTAGGATTATCGTGATGGTAAGCGTTAAAACACTATTAGATATCACGTTAACTCAAAAAACAAACACAAACGAAATGCTCCTTGAAAGTTATAAAGCAAGTGAGCGGATCCAAAATATTAAAATAGAAGAATTAGAAAAGGGGGTTAATCATTTGAATAATACTCTTTTCATAGAGCAAAATTCTCTCTCTTGGCGGATTACATACCCGCTTAGAATATTAAAAAGAATTGTAAGGAAGAATTTAACATCAAAAAGAGAAATAAACCATATTATTAAACAAATTTATAGAATTTATAAAAGTGATGGTGTTGTAGTTCTTTATAAAAAAATTGTTAAAAAATTTAGTAAAAAAGAAATTTTTAAAATTTCTAATAAAAATGAGAAGATATATCTTTCTAATATTAATGAAAAATATCTAGAGATTTTAGAGCCTCATATTTTGATAATTGCAGAATTAAGTTTACGACAATGCGCTAAATATCGTGTTTGGCAAAAAAAAGAAGCCTTGGAAAATCTTGGTTGGACTGTCTCTGTCGTAGATTGGAGAGATAAAAAAGACTCTCTCTCTCTTTTACAGGTTTGTACACAAGTTGTATTTTACAGAACGCCAGCTTTTAACAGTGTTAAAGATCTTATTATAGAGGCTAAACGCCTTGGTTTGTCACCCTGGTGGGAGGTTGATGACCTTATTTTTTCGAGAGAGTATTATTTGGAGAATAATAATCTGATTACACTCTCAAAAAGAGAGAGAGAGGAGGTATTATGGGGGGCGGAGCTTTTTAAGGAGTGCCTAACCCTATGTGGGCGCGGTATTGCCTCTACGCACCAGCTTGCTAACGTAATGCGGAGTATGGGTCTTACAGACGTTAGAATTATTGAAAATTCTTTTGATAAAAATACCTTATTAATAGCTGATTCTATAATAAAAGGAACAATACGTTCAGATCATGATGAAAATGAAATCAGAATTGTTTATGGATCTGGCACTAAAACGCACGATGCAGATTTTAAAATTGCGGCACAAGGTTTGGTGAATGCCATGTTGGCAGACCACCGTATAACCTTGCATGTAGTTGGAGAATTAACACTGCCAGTTGAGTGCGATGTAGTGCGTAGCCGTATTACATGCATACCAGAATGTGATTACGCTACATATATGCAGATTTTATCAAACGCCGATATTACAATAGCACCATTAGAAAAATCTATTTTTAATGATTGTAAAAGCAATATAAAATTTCTTGAAGGTGCAGTTTTTTCTATTCCAATAGTATGTTCACCAGTAGATGCTTTTAAGCGTATTATTCAGCAAGGTGAAAATGGCTTTTTAGCGCATACGGAACATGAATGGACACAGACTATTTTATGGCTTGTACAAAGCTCTGCATTGCGCTGCAAAGTTGGAAAGAGTGCCCAGAAATTCGCGCTAAATTTTTATCATCAAGACACGATTACACAACGGCAAGTCTTACCTGTATTCGGCTTACCTAACAGTGAGAAGAAAGATGATTTTTCTATTTTATCTGTAAATATCTATTTTTCTCCAAATTCGTTTGGTGGAGCAACATTTGTTGCGGAGGAAATGGCAAATTATTTTTCACAACAAAAGAAAATCAAATTTTCAGTTTTTACATCACGCCCCGAAATAAGGGAGAGAGAGCAAGTGGGGGTGCGGTATCAGGTTGGGAGAAGTGCTGTTATGGCGGTTGAAACAGATTCTGCGCCATATAGTGGTTATTTGGCAGGACTAGATAACCCAAGGATTACTGAAAATTTTAGGGTATGGCTCAAAGCTGTAAAACCGAATGTTGTACATTTTCATTCTATAATTGGGTTAGGTGTTGGGTTAACCCGTGCTTGTATGGAAAATCATATTCCTTACGTTATAACTTTGCATGATGCATGGTGGTTGTGTGAACGCAATTATATGGTGAATGGACAAGGTAAATTTTGTGGACAAAGAAAAATAGACCTTACCCAATGTCAAATTTGTATGCCTGAGTCCAAGCATTTAAAAGAGCGTGCACAATTTATGCAAATAGCGTTGGATAACGCAGCATTGCTTTTGGCACCCAGTGAGTCGCATAGGCAGCTTTATATAGACAACGGTGTTTCTCCCGAAAAAATTGTTGTTAATAAAAATGGTTTTGTCTGGCCGAGAAAAAATAGACCCGCACGTAAAGCGACGCAGCCTTTACGTTTTGGTTATGTGAGTGGTGAGGAAATTGTAAAAGGGTATAATTTACTGCGTGAAGTATTTGAGAAAATTGATGGTTATGATTGGGAGTTGATGCTTGTTGATAATAAGAAAAACCTTGGCATAGAGTCACTTTTTACGGGGGGGTGGAAAACAAAGGGACGCGTTAAAATATTACCTGCTTACACACAAGAAACCATGGATGATTTTTACAACACAATAGATGTTCTTGTTTTTCCATCACAATGTAAAGAGAGTTATGGTTTAAGTGTAAGGGAAGCTCTTGCCCGAGATGTATGGGTTATTGCGACAAATGGTGGTGGACAGGTTGAAGACATAGTGGATGGAGAAAACGGTACCATTATTGCGGCAAATGGAACCTCTATTGAGTTAGAAAAAGCGGTTTTAGATCTTTTAAAAAATACGGATAAATTTATAAATTATAAAAATAACTATAAATATAAACTAACAACATTTAAACGCCAAGCAGAGGCACTAGAGGTATTTTTGCGGCAGAGCGCTTATTCTCATCAATACGGTACCCTTCATGTCGCGCATGCTTGGCAAGGAGAGTTAAGCCTTTCATGCTCTGTTTGATGTGGGGGTGAGGGCGAAATTAAGAACTGGATGGCGTTTTGTAAAGAGAACCTGTCATAGGAACGTATGGTGGGGTGTAGGTTCTACCATTACCATTACCATTACCATTACCATTACCATTATGCACATGTTGCGTTTTTGTTCTTTGTGCATGAAATGAGGCTTATCAAGTAGCGCTTTATAAACGGCGCTTTTAAAAGTCTGCTCAATAGGGTTGGCGTGGTGTGCTGCTGGTTGAATGATTTTGAGCCCTGCTACGAGAGCATTGGTGCGATAAAGCTGAGTATGGAGCCGCAGAAGAACCCTATAGGGTTTTGGTTATAACTCTTTGAGCCAGCCTTTAAGAGGGCGTTGATCTTTAGATTAGCTGTTTTGGCGCCTCGTGGCGTGTTCTTTATATAAGGGGCAACTGCAACGCACGGAGGCTATTTAGGTGTTATGTTGCTCTAGGCTTGTTCGTGACGTGTGATAATAACGGAGCGGACGGTAGCTGCTGGGTTGGGGGGGAGAGCCCCATAATTCTTTGCCTGAATAAGGTTATTCTTTTTTATTAAAAATGAACTACGATAACGATACTAAATTAAGACTTTATTCTGTAATAACGTTTGCGCTTAAGAGTATAAGCTGTAGGGTATGCAGCGCAAGTCTAAGATTTTGCAGGAAAAACACGCTGTATGCTTTGCACTCTTATAGGGGGTGCATACAACTAAAAGGGGTAAACTGAGAGGCTGCCGGGTATGGGCTTTGTGGGTTTGCTCCTTGGTTTTTGCAGTCAGACGCGAAAGAATTTGGAAATCTAATAAATTTTAAGTTGGTTTTTTTGTAAAAATATGGCTACAAGCCGCAAGAGATATTGGTTATCGTAACCGAATAATTGTTACTGATATGGTACTATCCTAAGGGGAGATGGGTCTCAATGAGCAAGGCCTTTATTGCAGCAGTCATTCAGGATTCAATCGAGTGCACCGGTGTGGCCGCTAACCAAGCAGCGAATGATCTGCTGGAAGCAATTGTTGAAGAACTGAAACGCGAAGGTGGCTTTACCCTGCCATCTTTTGGCACATTTACCGTGCGCAAGACCAAAGCCCGCAAGGCCTTAAACCCCCGTACAGGTGAAGCCGTAAAAGTGAAAGCTGGTAAAACCGTGCGCTTTAAAGCCAGCCCCAACCTCAAAAAAGCTGTTTGAGCTTTTTGAGGAAGGTATAAAGGCTGAGCTCAAATTATTTTAGAGCCTGTCTTGAAAGCTCTGAGGGCAATAACCTCAGAGCTTTTTTTATGGCCAAGTGTTCAGTAATTGTTTCAAAAATTTAGTGTTGGCTGCCCGTTTAAGGGCCAACCCCCTAAAATAAATTTTTAGTCTGGCGTTATATCTTCAAGGCGGTCGAGCTTACGTAGACCGGGGAAGAGCGCCATCCATACCCCTGTAATAACCAGTGTGCCAATGCCGCCTAACACCACTGCTGGCACGGCCCCAATGGCGCTTGCCAGCATGCCGCTTTCAAACTCGCCCAGTTGGTTGGACGACCCAATAAAGAGCATGTTTACGGCTGATACGCGCCCGCGCATATCATCTGGTGTGCCAAGTTGCACGAGAGAGCTTCGTACCATAACGCTAATAACATCGGCTCCGCCCAGCACGGCCAACGCCAGAACAGAAAGCGGGATAGAGGTTGAGACCCCGAAAAGAATGGTCGCGACTCCAAAAATAGCAACCGAGACAAACATCCAAAACCCAGAATGGCGGCCCATAGGGTAGCGTGCCAACACCATGGCAACCAGTAGTGCCCCAATAGCGGGGGCAGCCCGGAGTAAACCTAGGCCCCAAGGGCCTGCATGCAATATATCGGTTGCATATAAAGGGAGCATGGCGGTTGCGCCGCCAAGTAAGACGGCAAAGAGGTCTAGCGACAGTGCGCCCAGCATTGTGGGGCGGCTTTTAAGAAAAGCAATGCCACCGAACACCGCCGCCAAGGTCGCTGGTTGTTTTGCGCGAGCAGGAAAGCGCAAACGCATAGACGCGGTAGAGAAGGCCGCAATGGTAAAACCAATGGCGCATAACGCGTAGCATACATCTGCCCCCAGCCCGTAAAGCAACCCACCAAGCGAAGGCCCGGCAATAGAAGCCACCTGAAACAGCGAGGAAGACAAAGCTGCCGCCCGTGGGAAGTCTGCTGCAGATACCATAGAAGGCAAAAAGGTTTGCTGTGCTGGCATTTCAAACGCGCGGCACACGCCAAAAAGTGCAACCAGCCCATAAATCATGAAAGGGGCCAAGTGGTGGGTGAAGGAAGCAACCGCCATAAAGGCTGCGGCCAGTGCTTCTATAGTTTGGCAGGTTACAACAATGCGTTGCCTGTTGTGCTGGTCTGCTGCGTGCCCTGCGGGGAAAATAAAGGCAACCATAGGCAGAAATTGTGCCAGCCCGACAAAACCCAAGGCGGCGGCACTATGGGTAAGGGCATAAATTTGCCACCCGACAGCGACAGCCTGAACTTGAGAGGAGAAAGCTGACAGCGTGCGTGCTGCCAGAACGGCTTTCAGGCCGGGAAGGGCGAGGAGAGGCGTTTTTGCCGCAGGTTGGTCTGTCATGGTGGGTAAGTCATAGCAGGATAAAAACAACAGAACAGCCTGCACATAACAAATGGTACAGCAGTAAGCTGAGTGTGATTTTGGAGGCACTCTGACAGTGCGCACACGCCTGTAGCGTTATGTAACGCCTAAAGTGATATAAATTTTTAAGAGAAGGTGGCTGGGGCGGGAGGATTCGAACCTCCGCATGGCGGAATCAAAATCCGCTGCCTTACCGCTTGGCTACGCCCCACCAGTGTGTGGTTGGCCCTTAATAAGACCAACCAGCATGTTTCGTAAAGAGATTATCCGTCTAGTTTTTCATCAAAAGTCGTATTTTTTGCATTTGGTGGTAGCGGAGGCTCCGGTTCAGCAAAATCGAGGTCAGGCAAATCACCGTCATTCAGCCCTGTATCGGCCGGAAAAAGGTTGAAACGGGCGGCTTTATCCAGCGCTTGGTCTAGGGCGGCCATAGTGCTGCCCATGTCTTCGCTTTCGTCTTTTTCCCAAGCGCGTAGGGTGTGTGTCCAGATACCAACCACCATGTTAACGCGTACAAAGCCCATAACGCCGGTTACGGTAATGCCTGCCGCATCAGCCATCCAACGCATGCTTTCTACCGTGGCACCGCCCAACAGTAGGGCCAGAGGTGGGTCAAATGGCAGGCCACGCAATACAGATTTTATGCCGTTGCGGTAGAGTTGGAAGACATCAAGCCTACGCATAAGCAGGTCAAACAGGCGCTCGCGTGCGTTACCGCTGGCGGTGTCGTCAGCCAAGGCCGAATCATCTGCAATGCGGCCTAGGCGAAGCAGCAGAGAGGCCCGAAGCGGAAAGCGGGTGCGTGTTTCAGAAAATGACAGACCGGCAGCCCGTGCGGCATCAAGAAGCGAAACAGAAGACCAGCCCCGTTCTTCTGCCTGTGCCATGGCGGCCGTAAGAAGAGCTGTGTCGAAATCGTCGGTATCCATAAAAAAGCCTGCTGTCGGGGAAAGGGGGGAAACAGAAGTGCCACCCTAAAGCGGGCGGCAGGTATGGGTGGGTAGATTTAAGACGAAAGCTCTTGCGCACGCTGAGCCGCTGCCGCAATGGCCTTTGGTACGGTGGTGGGCCATGCCTCTGGGGCCATAAGCACGGCAAGGGCCGCGGCTGTGGTGCCGCCGGGGCTGGTTACGCGTGTGCGTAGCTCGGCAGAATCGAGGTCTGACTGTTCAAGCAGAGCACCTGCGCCATAGACTGTGTGGCGTGCAAGTTTGCGCGCTTGCTCTTGGGGTAGGCCTTGCTCAACACCTGCTTTTTCCATCAGTTCGGCCAGCAAAAAAGCGTAGGCTGGGCCACTGCCTGATACAGCCGTGACGGCATCAATCAGGTGTTCGGTCTCAACCCAAACAGTTTCACCTACAGAGCGAATAAGCCTGTCACAGTTCTGCTTTTGCTGCTCTGTGGCTTGTGGGGGGGCATAGAGGCCAGTAATGCCTGCGCCAATGGCACAGGGTGTGTTGGGCATGGCCCGAATAATGGTGGGGTTTGCACCCGGTATAGCGGCGGTAAACTGGGCCTTTAGGCTTTCAATGGTACGGCCAGCCATGACGGATAGGAGCGTTGCCTGTGGGTAGTGCTGGGCAAGCTCTGCCAGTATATCGTTCGCTTTTTGGGGTTTCACTGCCAGAATAATAATGTCTGGCGTAAAGTCTGCCGCAATATCAGTCAAGCTGCGTGCATGGACATGGGGTGCGGGGAGCGTGTGCTCGTGCCGGTCTAGCACAACAGAGGGTTTAAGCCCGTGCTCCAGCCAGCCCTCAAGCATGGCGCCGCCCATTTTGCCACACCCAATAAGTAAAACAGAGGGTAAAGGCGTGTTTTGGCTCATTAGGCTTCTCCGGCGCAGTCTAGCATGGCAGCGGCAAGGGCATCTGCCGGTTCTTGCCCACCCCACAGAAAGAACTGGAAAGCCGGGTACAGGCGTTCGCATTCTGTCAGGGCAATATCTATCAGGTCTTCAAACATTTCGACGCTGAGTTCTGTGCCACGGAGCAACAGGGCGTGGCGAAACAGCAGCACGCCATCGTCTTGATCGAGGCTGAAATGGCCTATCCAGATACGCTCGTTGGCCATACCCAAAAGCTCGTACAGGCCACGTTGTTGTGCGGGCGGGGCTTTAAGGTCGAAAGCGCAGGTGAAATGCACCGCGCCTAATTCTGCCGACCAAGAAAAGAACAGGCCGTAGTCACACCATTTACCCGGTGCCTCTACCGCCATTTCTGTTGCGGTGCACCGATCAAAATTCCAGTCTAGCCCGGCAATAACCTGCTCCATCAGGTCGAGCGGGTTAGAGGTATCATGGGCAGATGTTGTGCTTAGTGCAGGCATAGCTCACTCTCCAGCGCAAAAGGGGCGGGCGTAAGTGCGGCCGCATGGCAGCATGTGTGCTGCCATGTCCCAAAATGGGTATGCGGCTTAGGCTGAGTGGTGGTGTGTGTGCTGCGTGGTGTGTTCTAGAGCCTCAACCCGGGCTTCTAGGGCTGCAATGCGGCGTTCTGCTTCTTCTTGAGCAATGCGGGCACGGGCAGCGAGTTCACGCACGACTTCAAATTCTTCACGGCGTACAACTTGCAGGCCGGTCAAAACTTCATCAACGCGACTGCGTACAATGGCGTTAATTTCTTCGCGCAGGCCGGTCAGGGCAGAAAAAGCGCCGCCAGCGACACCGGCCAGATCATCAAAAAAGCGCGGTTTGTCAGGCATAGCCGGTTCTCCAGTTGCTGCAGGGCCTAGGCGGGGGGCCAGTTGGTTGCCCAGGCGCGTTTCTTTCTAACAGCTTATAGAGAGTATGGTGCCCATAGGCTATTGCTTCTTTGGAAATGTCTGGCCCGCATGTGCAAAAAAAGGCACAGCCTGTGGCGTGAATGCCCAGTTCTGTCCATTGACCCGGCGTTGGGGCGTTCCCATTATTATAAGTTAGAAAAAGCAGTATGGCATAAAGGGCGGGGTGCTTGTGCAGCCCGTGCCTGACCGAGAAAAAAGACTGGAGAGAAGCACTTTATGATCACCTTATTGGCAGAGGCTTATTTACAACCTCGCCTTGTAGCTCATGTCTGTGGGGCCGTAGTCTCTGCTAACAAACAGGGAGATCAGGCATGAGTGCGCGTAATCCGTATGAAGTGCTGGGCGTTACCAAAAGCGCTAGTCAGGACGATGTGCGCAAAGCGTACCGTAAGCTGGCCAAAAAATACCACCCAGACCTAAACCCCAATGACAAGGTGGCCGAAGAGCAGTTTAAAGCTGTTAACCAAGCCAACGACCTGTTGTCTGATACTGAAAAGCGTGCACGTTTTGACCGCGGTGAAATTGATGCCGAAGGCCAAGAACGGCACCCCGGTTTTGGTGGTGCTGGCGGCGGTGGCGGCTTTCATGGGTTCCAAGGTGGTTTTCGGCCCGGTGCGGGCGGTGGTGCCGGTGGCGCATTTTCTGAAGATGACCTTAGCGACCTGTTCGGCATGTTTGGTAGCGGGCGTGGCCGCCGTGCAGGCCCGCGTAAAGGCGCAGACCGTTCTTACTCTTTAAGTGTGAGCTTTCTGGACGCGGTTAACGGGGCGACATCGCGCATTACTTTGCCCGATGGGTCTGCATTGGATGTAAAAATTCCACCCGGTATTGAAGATGGCCAAATGCTGCGCTTGCGCGGTAAAGGCGAAGCCGGTGTGCAAGGTGGCCCCAGTGGCGATGCCTTGATAACCGTGACAGTGAAGCCAGATGCTACCTACACCCGCCAAGGCACGGATTTGTATGAAACCCTGCCGGTTGATTTAAAAACAGCGGTGCTTGGTGGCTCCTTTACGGTACCAACACCCACTGGGCCTGTAAAAATGAATATTCCTGCAGGCTCTGATAGTGGCACCAAACTGCGGCTACGTGGCAGAGGGGTACAAGCACATGGCACGCGTCCTGTTGGTAACCTGTATGTGACCCTGCAAATTAAAGTTGGTAAACCAGATGCCGCTCTGGAAAAATTCCTGAAAGGTTGGACGCCTGAAACAACGGCTTAAAACTGTTGTTTTGAGAGAAGACTAGCCTGCCAGTTTTACCGCCCTGCTTTGTTGCAGGGCGGTTTTTTTTAGGCGTATAGCGGCCTACGTTAGTCGTTACGATAAAGGGGCAGGTCGAGCTTGTGGCCCCTTTTGCCCGTAATGTGCAATTGCGCGCTGTTTTCAGAAATAAGGGTAAGGGTGGCTGTAAGGTCACCCTCTGCACCTTGCCATGCGGTGCCAGACACGCGGGCAAGGCTAAAGCGATCTTGCCCGACTATTTTTTTCAGGTCTTCTGGCAGTGCTACCAGTAGGCGTGCTGCTGGGCCTAGGGCCTTGTTAGCCATAACGTTAATGGTGCCCATATTGGACATGAGCGCCCACTGCCCCTGAAACTGCGCCACAGAATAGTTTGTGTGTGCATCGGCCAAGGCCGGAGGGGCTACGGGCTTAGCGGCGGCGCAAAAAGCTGGCGTGCTGGCGGCAATAAAGCTGCCCAGTGTGGCAACTGCGACCACAGACAATACATGCAGGCATTTCATGAGGGATAACTCCTGAACGTGTTTTTCTATCGTGTGCCTGTGTTGTGGGCGGGCGTCTATCCCTAATGGGGGCATGGGTGATGCAGATTTTTGCGATCCCCGCCCCTTGACGGAATGGGTCTCTCCCCCCAGATAAGTATGAATTACAAATCAGAGTTGCAAAAATGGAAGGGTTGTGCCGTGACCGGAACAGAATCATCACAAAATGTCACCGCCGCCTTGCAGCCTGAAAACAGAGTGGCAGAGCAGGATACGGCACACCAAACCGTGGGCCAAACTGTAGAAACACAGGCCCAAGCCGCACTGCCCGACCCCGTTGTGCCCGTTACGCCGCAGCCCGTTGCTGCGGTTGCGGTAAATGAGCAGGATATAACAATGCGAGAAGTAGCACAGATGGTGGGCGCAATGGTTTTTGTGTTCTGCTTTGCGGCGTTAGGTTTTCATGCCGTGTTTTATGCAGGCTACTAAGCGCCTTTAGGCAAAGCAGTCTCAGGCTATAAATTGGTGCGCACTACACGCGGGAAGGAGTACTTCCCGCGTTTTTTATTCGTGCCGTAGGGTTACTACCAGCACGTCACGGTGTGCGGGGCGTGTGGGGTCAACCGGGGTTACGGGGGTTACGCCGTGGTAGACGCGGCTGTCGTTCACAAAGGCTGTATCCAGCGGGTTGGTGAGGGTAAAGCTCCCAACTGTTGTGCGGTTTAGATCATGGATGGATGTTTCACCGCTCGCAATATTGTCGCGGTCAATCATTACAACACAGACCCAGTCCACCCCATCACGGTGCAGCCCTTCTGGGGTGGGTTGGCCAAGCGTGTCTGGGCTTGGCTCAATACGAAACTGGTGTACCTCTGTATGCCAAGCCTGCGGGCGCTGGGCCTGCGGGGTTAGGTCTGTGGCCATACGGTGGGCAACTCGTAATATGGCCAGTAGGGCGGGGTGGCTGCCAATGTCTGGCAGCATGGGTTTAAACCACCGCTCAATACCCCCATTAAGGGTGTTGTAGTCTCGGCTTTGGTAGTGGGGCTGGTGGGGTTTGCGGGTAATGCCCTCTTCCGTTACCGAAAAAGTGGCGTAGCGGCGGCGGCGGTAGCGGCCGCCATCTGCCATGTAACGGTCTACGCCCAAATGGTTCCAGCTCTCGGCAAAATCGTGCCACCGCTCTAGCCCGTAGGCTTCTAACAAAGGGCGCATGGTGGCGGCTTGCTGGTAGGCAAAGCCGTTTTTGGCCAGATCATCTTCAAAGGGCAGGGTAGGGGCAGTGCCCCTACAGGCTGGAGTTTCAGCCATGTGGTGCGCTTTCTGTTGGGCCAGACGGTTTGGCGTTACCAGGCGTGCTGCTGGCGGGTGCGCTCTGAGTGTCTGGCTGTGCGGTTGGGGTAGCCGGAGGGGCTTGGGTGCTGGCGTTTAAAAGGGCATCGGGCATGCTGTCTAGTGCAAGGTGTAAGCTATTGCCCGGTGGCGTAGTGGAATACGAGGTGGGGGTGTAGAATTTCACCTTATTCTCGGCCATGAGGTTGGCCAGACGGCGGTAAAATTCACGTTGCACTTTCCATTTCATCATGGGGGCCGTGCGAATAGTGCCAATTAGCACAGCACCGTTCCCGTCGCTGCAATCAACGCCCAGATCGTTATATTCTGAGTAGATCATGTCTTTGAAAGCGTCTTCTTGGCGCATTTCTTTAATGACCTGCGCCATAAGGGCTGCAACGCGCGTTGAATCTTCTGTCAGGTCTAGGGTTTGGCGCACAATAAGCTGGTTAAAGCCCTTGCCCGTGTTGGCAATAGACGTAACAGACGAGAAAGGAATAATGTGCAGGTCACCGTCGAAGGAGCGTACCCGTAGGGTACGGATAGACAAATGCTCAACCGTACCGGCAACACCGCTGGTTGTAACCCAGTCACCTACCTGAATGGCATCTTCTGCGAGCATGAAGAACCCGGTGATAACGTCTTTCCAGAGACTTTGAGACCCGAAAGACAGGCCCACACCCAAAATACCAGCACCGGTAAGCAAAGGTGTTACGTTAATGCCAATTTGCGACAGGGTGGTAACGGCCACAATAATAATAATAACCACCAGCAGCACGGTACGAATAATAGGTAAAATAGTGCGCAAGCGCGTTGCGCGTGATGTTTGGGCGCTTGAGGTATAGCGGTCAATTTGCTTGTTGAGCGCACCATTAATGGCTTCCCATGCAACGGCGGCAATAACCAGACCAATGGTAAGAATAATGGCCGCACTGACCAAACGTTCGCCCAAGGGGTTTTGGGTAAAGAAGTAAAATGCGGGCAGGCCCCAGCTTTGCGCCACACATACTGCGGTTACAAAAATAATGAAGATGGTCAGAATACGCCGCACAGCGGGGTAGTAGTAGTCTGCGCGTTTTTGTAGGCCGGGGTATTCGGCTTCAATGGTGTCTGACACTCTAAATAAGTGGTCTTGCAGGCCATATAGCAGCACAGCCACAAGGCGGGAAAGCACAAGGCAGGCAACGGTCAGCAGCGTGCCATGCAAAATCCATTTATACCCGCCGCGTAGGTGGGCAGCCCAGACAAACCACAGTGCAATGTCTAAAAACAGAACCGGGATCCACCAAAAGCGGGCCATAGTACCCACAAAGGCCCAAAACGCATGCTTACGCAAAGCCGGAGAAGGCTGAAGGGCGCGTGCCACAATATGCCGCAACCGCCAAATGAAGGCCGCAATAATAAGGTGCTGCACCAACACCACAGCACGCAGCATGGCATCTGTACCGCGCTGCGCCAGATGGAACTCGCTCCCTAGTGTTGAAAGGCAGATAATAAGAGAGGGGGCTGCGACCAGCACGTTCCACCAGCGCGTAAGCATACGGGCGGTTGAATCTGTAGCAGGGGCAAGCCGAATAGCCGGAGAGCGGGGGGCAAATGCTGTTTCAAGCAACAGGTAAAAGCCACGTGCAATAACATAGGCGTTGGTGAGCGTAAGGGTGACCGTGCGTGCCTGCGGCGTTGTGGTGAGAAATTCTGCCCCAAGGTAGCCCAGAATAAAAAAAGCCAGAACAGGCAGTAACTTGAGCAAAAAATGCAGCAGATTATAAGGCACGCGCACCAGATACTGCATGACCTGATTACGGTGTAACTGGTCATTAACTCTGGTTTGGGTGTTATCTGTATCTGGGGTTGAGGTGGCCGTTGCCACACTCTCAACGGCTGCTGCGGCTTGGCGTTTACGCTCGCGTGCTTCGGCTAGGGCCGTTACGGCGGTTAGGGGTTTTTTCAGCAGTAAGCTGGCCCCGCGTTCAAGTGCCAGAGCTGTTAGCAAAATAAGAGATGCCCGGCTGAAGGCATCAATAAGCGTTTTGCGCGTGTCGGGGTTGCTAATTTGCGAGCGGAACCATGAGCCAACAAACCCAAGATCTTTAAACAGGCCCGCAAAATTCTGGACATAGCCCTGCACAGAATCAGACAGGTTATCCAGTTCGGAATTAATGTCGGTATCGACCACGGCTGGGGTTGCGGCGGCACTTTTGGCCGGGGCGGCAGCGGGTGCTGCTGCGGGTAAGCCCTTCGCCATAAGGGAGAGGGTATGGGTAAAGTCGTCGCGTTTTTTGGGGTCGTTGAGCACGCTGAGCAGTTGCTCTGCATCTTGGCGGCTTAGGCTTGGGGCCGTCGTTGTGGGTGCAGAAGCTGCACTTTGTGCCTGTGCGCTCTGGGCAAAGGTGGGCAACAGCCCAACCATAAGTAGCATTGCAAACAGGAAAGAAAAAAACGACTTACCCCCAGCACGGAGGGAAAGACCGGTCGAGCCTTGAGAGTGGCTATCTGCCGCCATGGCGTGCCGTATCCTTTATTTTACGCAACAAGAAACAGGAAAAGGCATGAAATGCCTAGTATCAGGGCATAAGCGTAGGGGGCAATTCAGGCGGTATCAAGACCGGGGTGGCAAGAGGCCAGATTTAACGCGCAGGCTAAGAGCGCTTAAAACCTGCGCTCAAAAGTAACGGTTTGCTTGTTTTCTGCCCGTACAACCAGTGTGCCAGCAATAAGGTCGTGCAGGGCCTGTTTGTGGCGCGTAAAGGCCACCATAAGCACGCCGATGTAAACGAACGGGAAAGAGATAAACGCTTTAATGGCAAAGCGCAAAGCCGCCCGGGCAAGAGAAAGCTGCTCACCCTGTAAGGTTAAAACCTCAAGGTTACACAGGCGTTTGCCCGGTGTAGCTCGGTAAGACGAGGCTTCA
This sequence comes from Acetobacter orientalis, assembly GCF_000963965.1. Taxonomy (GTDB): domain Bacteria; phylum Pseudomonadota; class Alphaproteobacteria; order Acetobacterales; family Acetobacteraceae; genus Acetobacter; species Acetobacter orientalis. Next base: position 55,388 of record NZ_BAMX01000013.1, on the reverse strand, counting down.
AATAAAATGAAATACAAGGCGGGAATGCAGGCCAGTATAATAGAGGCTGCGTGCCAGTCTCCGGTATGAATGTGCGGAATAAGCACAGACACGGTATCGGGCTGGATACTGGCAATATCCACAACGTCCATAGTTTGGCCAGACGCATCGGGAATAGGGGTTTCTTCCCACTCTACCGTCATGTGCGGCAGCAGAAAAAAGCCCAGCACACCCTCGACCATGCTCAAGAGCACAGCATCAATCAAAAACGCCCAGACCCGCCACCAGAACCCGGCATAAATCCAGATAGGGCGGTTTAGGCTGCCTTGCCCCATGGTGTTGTAGCCAGTTTGCGATGGCGCGGGGCCGCCCCAACCGGGTGGAAGATCGTTAGACATTCAGACCGCTCCTTATCCGGCTGTTTAGGTAGGCTAACCCACTGGCAGTAAATTAGCTACGATAAGAGCCGTTAATGTCAATATAACCATGCGTTAGGTCACAGCTCCATGCCTGTGCGGCACCGGCGCCTTGGCCTAGGTCTACGGCAATATCGATTTCTTGGCCCTTCATGTGGGCAACAACTGGTGTTTCGTCATACCCCGGTACAACGGTGCCGTTGCGGGCAATGCAAACCCCACCAATAGAAACAGAGAGCGTATCGCGGTCTGCGGGTTCGCCACATTTACCAACAGCCATAACAATACGGCCCCAGTTGGCATCTTCTCCGGCAATGGCGGTTTTAACCAGTGGGGAATTACCAATGGCCATAGCCACCCGCCATGCAGACAGGTCTGATACAGCGCCAGAAACCTGAATGCTCATAAGTTTAGTCGCTCCTTCACCATCACGGATCACGAGCTGGGCCAGTTCGTGCAGCACGGCATGCAGGGCTGCACGGAAAGCCCCAAGGGTGGGGTCTGTCAGGGCGTCTGTTTCTGCGGCAACGGGGCCATTATTGGCCGCACCGGTGGCAAATAGCAGCACCATGTCTGAGGTTGAGGTGTCAGAATCAACGGTAATGCAGTTGAAGGTGGTTTTTACTTCAGCCGCAAGGAGAGCCTGCAAAACCGGTGCCGGGAGTGCGGCATCGGTTGCAACAAAAGACAGCATGGTGGCCATGTCTGGCGCAACCATGCCACTGCCCTTTGCAATGCCCTGAATGGTAACTGTGGCACCATTAAGCGTTGCGGTACGAATAGCTGCCTTGGGGAAGGTGTCTGTGGTCATAATACCACGGGCTGCTGCTTCCCAGCCGTCTTCTGTCAGGCTGCTGTGCAGGGTTGGCAGAGCGGCCGTAATACGCTCATGGGGTAAAATTTCGCCAATAACGCCGGTTGATGCCAGATAGACGGCATCGAGCGGGCAGCCTGCCAGTTTGGCTGCGGCTTCGGCTGTTGCTTGGCAGGTGTCTCGGCCTGCTTTGCCTGTAAAAACATTGGCGTTGCCAGCATTAACCACCAGTGCGCCTGCCTGACCATGCGGCAGAACCGCACGGCACCAGTCAACGGGGGCACCGGGGCATTTGGACTTGGTAAAAACGCCAGCAACGGTTGTGCCCGCAGCAAATTCGGCCAGCACAAGGTCTGTACGGCCTTTGTAGCGAATACCCGCTGCTGCCGCGCCAAGGCGCACCCCACGAATAACACCAAGCTCAGGCAGTGGCCGGGCGAGAGGAGAAATGGGGAGAGCGTGCGCCATAACGCAAAGTCCTTAAAAGCGGCATACCCGCCATGCTAGGGCATGGCGGGCAGGAAGTAGGAGGTTAAAAGGTAAGGTAACTTACTTTTTGGCAGGTGCTGCTGGTGCGCCGGCAGCCGGGGCATCTGGCAGGGCTTTGCCGGTGCTGGGGTCAAAGCGCACAATTTTAACCTGTGTTGTGGCTTTACCAACGGCTTCACGCACATATTTCTGAATAAGCGCCTGACGGATTTTGTCTTTTACGCTGTCCAGAGACGGAATGGGGTCTGTGCGGGTGTCCAGCACCTGAATAACATGGAAACCGTACTGGCTTTTAACTGGCGTGCTGCTGACTTCACCTTTTTTCATGGCAAAAGCGGCAGTTGAGAAAGCCGGAATCATGTCGTCTTTCTTAAACCAACCAAGGTCGCCACCGTTTTGTTTGGCGCTGCCTGTGTCGGTAGAAACTTCTGCGGCCAGCTTACCAAAGTCGGCACCCGCTTTGAGTTTCTTGATAACGTCGTTCGCTTCAGCTTCTGTTTTCAGCAGAATGTGGCGTGCATGCACTTCCTGCTCTGGTGGCTTGCCAGCAAAGTTTTGCTGGTAATAGTCCTGCACTGCGGCATCTGTAAGCTGCGGGGTAACCTGTTTAGACAGCCACGCATTTTGCAGCGCGCTAACAGCCGCTGCATCCATCATTTTTTTGACGTCTGGGGTTTTGTCCAGACCTTCCTTGTGGGCAACCAGCTGAATGGCTTTTTGGTCTGCCAACTGGTTAACCAGCATCGGGAAAATCATGTTGGGGGGGAGCTGGCGCATCTGGGGTGGCAGGTTGGACAGGGCGTCCTGCACATCAGCTACCGTAATTTTTTCACCGTTTACGGTGGCAACCACTGCGTTGGGGTCAACGGGTTTTGCCGGGGGCGCTGCCGGGGTTGCAGCTGGTGCTGCTGCCGGAGCGGCAGGAGCAGCAAAAGAGCTGGAAGGGAGTGCTGTAGAGGCAATCAGGGCCGTAGCTGCAAGAGCAATGGCCTTGGTGGTAAACCGCATGAGGACAAACCTTAGCAAGATAAATTGTATTGTCTTGTATGAAGGAGCCTCCCATGCCCTGCAAGCCCTCTTGGCACTCTGTTGTGCAAGAAACAGGGCTGCTTGGTTGACCGCAGGCGGCCCCGGTCGTATTTTGCCTACTAAGCCACGCATGCTGATACCCCGTCCGATTTCTTCCGGTCTGGTTCCGGGCGGAAAGCGGTTCAGGTCGTGCATTGTTCTGGAAAGGTTTTCATGCTCGCAAGCTTCGTCCGCGCCCTGTTCGGCACCGCCAATGACCGGACGCTCAAGATGTTCCAGCGCCGCGTGCCGGAAATCAACGCCCTCGAACCCCAAATGCAGGCACTGGACGATGCCGCGCTTGCTGGCAAAACGCTCGAATTTCGTGAGCGGTTGGCGCAAGGGGCGACCCTTGACCAGCTTATGCCAGAAGCCTTTGCTGTTGCGCGTGAGGCTTCGCGCCGTGTGCTGGGTATGCGCCACTTTGATGTGCAGCTTATTGGCGGCATGGTTATTCATGCAGGCCGTATTGCTGAAATGCGCACCGGTGAGGGCAAAACCCTGGTGGCAACACTGGCGGTTTACCTGAGCGCATTGGCCGGTAAAGGCGTGCATGTTGTTACTGTAAACGACTACCTTGCCGCGCGTGACGCCGCCGAAATGAGCAAGCTCTATACATTTTTAGGGCTGACTACCGGCGTTATCGTACCCAATATGCCAGACGATGCCCGGCGCGAGGCTTACGCAGCAGACATTACCTACGGCACCAATAACGAATTCGGCTTCGATTATCTGCGCGATAATATGAAGTACCGTCTGGAAGAAATGGTGCAGCGCCCCTTCTACCACGCCATTGTGGACGAAGTGGACTCCATTTTGATTGACGAGGCACGGACGCCGCTCATTATTTCTGGCCCGGCAGAAGACAGCTCAGACCTGTACCGGGCTGTTGATGAAGTGGTGGCGCAGTTGGTGCAAGACCCAGCGACCTACGAAAAAGACGAAAAGTTCCGCAGCGTTATTCTGACCGATGTCGGGTCGGACAAGGTAGAAGAGCTTTTGCGCGCCGCTGGTGTGCTGGGTGAGGGCGGCTTGTACGACCTGCACCACGTTGCCGTTGTGCACCATGTGCAGCAGTCCGTGCGGGCTCATACCTTGTTCGCGCGTGATGTTGACTACATTGTCCGTAACGACAAAGTGGTCATTATTGACGAGTTCACGGGCCGTATGATGGATGGCCGCCGTTATTCAGACGGCCTGCACCAAGCCCTTGAAGCCAAAGAACATGTTGAGGTTCAGCAAGAAAACCAGACGCTGGCTTCTATTACCTTCCAGAACTTCTTTCGTCTTTACCCCAAACTCTCTGGCATGACCGGCACCGCCATGACCGAGGCGGACGAGTTTGCGGAAATTTACAAGCTGGATGTGGTGGAAATTCCCACCAACCGGCCCATTGCCCGTAAAGATGAAGATGACGAAATTTACCTGACAGAAGCAGAGAAATTTGCGGCTGTTGTGCGTCTTATCCGGGAGGTTACAGCGCGGGGCCAGCCCATTCTGGTTGGCACCACGTCTATTGAAAAAAGTGAAGCCCTGTCTGACCTGCTCAAGCAGGAAGGGGTGCCCCATAATGTGCTTAATGCCCGCTTCCATGAGCTAGAAGCTAAAATTGTTGCGCAAGCCGGTGCACCGGGTGCCATTACTATTGCCACCAATATGGCTGGCCGTGGCACAGATATTAAGCTGGGCGGCAATACAGATATGCTCATTGCCCAAAAGCTGGAAGGGGTTGAAGACCCCGCCGAGCGTGCGGCGCTGGAGCAGGGTATTCGTGACCAAGTGGCCCGCGACCACGACATTGTTAAGCAAGCTGGTGGCTTGTACGTTATTGGTACAGAGCGGCATGAAAGCCGCCGTATTGATAACCAGCTGCGCGGCCGAGCTGGCCGTCAGGGTGACCCCGGTAATTCGCGCTTCTTTATTTCTCTGCAAGATGACTTGATGCGTATCTTCGGGTCTGACCGCATGAGCGGCATGTTCCAGAAAATGGGCATGAAAGAAGGCGAGGCCATTGTTCACCCATGGTTGAGCAAAGCCCTTGAGCGTGCGCAGAAAAAGGTCGAAGCGCGTAACTTCGATATGCGTAAAAACACGCTTAAATACGACGATGTGATGAACGACCAGCGTAAAGAAGTTTACGCACAGCGCCGCGAATATATGGCCATTGAAGATGTCTCCTCCATTGTGGGTGAGGCACTTGATGATGTCATTGACGCCATGGTCATGCGGCATATCCCTGAAAAATCTTTTGCAGAACAGTGGGATATTGCCGGTCTGCATGCCGAGGTTGATAAAACTCTGGCCCTAGACCTGCCGCTGGCGCAATGGGCGCAGGAAGACGGCATGGATGCCGAGCTGGTTGCCCAGCGTATTAGTGAGGCCGCAACACAGGCACAGGCTGCACGCGCTGCTAATATTGGCCCAGACCTAATGCGCTTTATTGAAAAGCAGGTGCTTATGACCACCTATGACGCGGTGTGGAAAGAGCATTTGCATGCTCTTGACCAACTGCGCCAGGGGATTGGCCTGCGGGCTTATGGCCAGAAAGACCCGCTTAACGAGTATAAGCACGAAGCCTTCCAGCTTTTCACCATCATGCTGGAAGAAATGCGCGAGCGGGTAACATCGCTTATGGCGCGGGTTGAGGTTGCGCCACCAGCTACGGTAGACCCGTTTGCCAATACGGCAGAAATTCATGCCAACCCCGAAGTGCAGGGCTACCAGTCTGAGCCGGGGCCGGGCCTTTCTGTGGGGGCAGACCCCGCAATGGCAACACCAATTGGCGGTAGCGCCATTATGCCAGACGACCCCTCAAGCTGGGGTGAAACACCGCGCAATGCGCTGTGCCCATGCGGGTCTGGTAAAAAATATAAGCATTGCCACGGGCGTCTGGTTTAACCAGACGCTAGGGCAGGTTAAGACAACAGGTAAGAAGATATGGCGGGTCATTCCCAATTTAAGAACATTATGCACCGTAAAGGTGCGCAGGATGCCAAACGGGCGAAACAGTTTGCCAAGGTTATCCGTGAGCTGACGGTTGCCGCCCGCTCCGGCCTGCCAGACCCGGCATCTAACCCACGCCTGCGTGCTGCCATTGTGGCCGCGCGTGAAGTGAATATGCCTAAAGACAACGTTGACCGCGCCATTAAAAAGGCAACCGGCACCGCCGGTGGGGAAGACTATGTGGAAGTGCGCTACGAAGGCTACGGCCCCGCAGGTGTTGCTGTTATTGTTGAAGGTCTGACCGACAACCGTAACCGTACGGCCTCAGACGTGCGGGCAGCGTTTTCTAAATACGGTGGGTCAATGGGGGAAACCAATTCGGTGTCCTTCATGTTCCGCCGTCTTGGGGTTATTACCTACCCTGCTGCCGTTGCTTCTGAAGACGACATGCTGGAAGCCGCGATTGAGGCCGGTGCGGAAAACGTTGAATCTAACGGCACTACGCATGAAGTAACCTGCGAGGTTGAATCCTTCTTTGCTGTGCGGGATTCTTTGGAGCCAAAATTTGGTGAGCCAGAAAATGCCAAATTAGATTGGCGGCCAGAAAACACCGTGATGCTAGACGAAGAGAAAGCCACCAGTGTTTTCAAGCTGTTAGACGTTTTGGAAGATAACGACGACGTACAGAACGTGTACGCCAACTTTGACCTGCCAGACGAGCTGGCCGAAAAACTGTCGTCCTAACAGTGGTACGCCTGCTCGGCATTGACCCCGGCCTGCGCTTTACGGGCTGGGGTATTATTGATGTTGAGGGCAACCGGCTTAAGCACGTTGAAAACGGCGTTATTGCGACCAATAGTGCAGACAGCGTGCCAGAGCGCCTGAAAGTACTGCATGACAACCTGATGATCATTATTGATCGTCTGGCGCCGGTTGAGGCCGCCGTAGAAGAAACCTACGTAAACCGAAATGGCGCGGCCACGCTTAAGCTTGGGTACGCGCGTGGCGTTGCTTTGCTTGTGCCAGCCTTGGCCGGGTTGAGTGTTGCCGAATACGGCGCGCTTTCTGTCAAAAAATCTGTGGTTGGTACTGGCTCGGCCGACAAAGACCAGGTGGAAATGATGGTACGCCGTCTGCTGCCCGGTGTGAGCGTTATGCGCGCCGATGCGTCTGATGCGTTGGCGGTTGCTATTTGCCACGCGCACCATAGGGCCAGTGCCCGCCATATTGCAGCCGGAGTAAGAATGGCATGATAGCGTTTTTATGCGGCCTGATTATTCAGGTTGATACCGGCTCGTGCGTGGTGGATGTGAATGGCGTTGGGTATTTGGTTGCGGCGTCTACCCGTACTTTGGCGGCCCTGCCTAACCCGCCTGAAAAAGCCCGTATTTTAATAGAAACCGTTGTGCGTGAAGACGCCATTTTGCTGTACGGCTTTGTTGAAAGCGCTGAGCGTGAGTGGTTTCGCCTACTTACCAGTGTGCAAGGGGTAGGGGCCAAAGTGGCTTTGGGTATTCTCTCTACCCTTTCGCCCGGTGAGTTGGTGGCAGCCCTTACAACATCAGACAAAGCAAGCCTAACCCGTGCCCCCGGTGTGGGTGGGCGTCTGGCTGAGCGTATTTTAACCGAACTGCGCGACAAAGCAGCCAAAATGCCCGGTGGTGGGGGGGGTATTGTTATACCTGCCCGCGCAACCCCCGATGGCGGTATAGAGGCCGATGCCCTTATGGCACTGGCCGGGCTTGGCTTTAGGCGCTCGGAAGCGGTGCCGGTTGTTGGCCGCCTTTTGGCAGAGCGGGGGGGAGAGGCCACACTGGATTCCGTGCTGCGTGATGCCCTGAAAGAACTTGCCCGATGAGCGGGGCAGAGTACCCGCCCGAGCGTGAAATTGACGCAACCCGGCGCGAAGAAGACACCGGCGAGGCCTCCTTACGGCCACAAACGTTGGCAGACTTTACAGGGCAAAAAGCCAGCCGCGAAAATTTATCTGTGTTTATTGCTGCTGCCCGCCAGCGCGGCGAGGCCTTAGACCATGTTTTGCTGCATGGCCCGCCGGGGTTGGGTAAAACCACGCTGGCCCAAATTGTCTCGCGCGAGTTGGGGGTGGGGTTTAGGGCAACGTCTGGCCCGGTTATCCAACGGGCGGGAGACCTTGCTGCTATTTTGACCAATCTACAGCCGCGTGATGTGCTGTTTATTGACGAAATTCACCGCCTACAGCCCGCTATTGAGGAAATTCTCTACCCCGCGATGGAGGATTTCCAGCTTGACCTGATTATTGGCGAAGGCCCAGCCGCGCGCTCTGTGCGTATTGACCTGCCACCTTTTACACTGGTGGCCGCAACAACGCGGGCAGGTTTGCTGGCCACCCCATTGCGCGACCGCTTTGGTATTCCGCTCCGGTTGGTGTTTTACACCCCAGATGAACTACGCGCCATTGTAGCGCGCGGCGCGGAAAAAATAGGGTTTGCTCTGAGTTCTGAAGGGGCGGAGGAAATAGCTCGCCGCTCGCGCGGGACACCCCGTATTGCCGGGCGGTTATTGCGCCGCGTGCGAGATTTTGCCGCGGTGATTGTACCGGGCAATGCCCCTGTCAGCCGCGAAGTAGCCGATGCCGCCCTAAGCCGTTTGGAAGTAGACGCCCTTGGCCTAGATGCCATGGACAGGCGCTACCTGCGCCGTATTGCTGAATACCACCACGGTGGGCCGGTTGGGGTAGAAACACTTGCCGCCGCTTTGGCCGAAGCGCGTGATACCTTGGAAGATGTAATTGAGCCGTACCTGATTCAGGAAGGGCTTGTTATGCGCACAAGTCGTGGCCGCATGTTGGGAGAGCGGGGGTGGCGGCACCTTGGCTTAACACCGCCCGCCCGCCCAGACGAGCCACGCTCTGCCCAGATGGATCTTTTACCCGAGAACGAAGGCGATGACGCATGACCACGCATAGCATCGATTTCCGGATTTATTACGAAGATACAGACGCCGGGGGCATTGTATACCATGCCCGCTATCTGGCCTTTGCCGAGCGTGCACGAACAGAGGCTATCCGCAGTTTAGGTATGCCTGCCTCTAGCATGCATGATGAATATGGGCTGGTTTTTGTGGTGCGTGACGCCACTTTGAATTACCGCGCGCCTTTAAAACTGGACGAAGTTTTTACCGTTACCACACGCTTGCTTGAGCAAGGGGCGGCGAGCTGCAAGCTCTCTCAAACATTCACGCGGGAGGGCGTATTGTGCGCTCATGTTGAGGTAGTGCTGGCATGCGTGCGCGCCCAAGATGGGCGCCCTGCCCGATTTCCGCCGTTATGGCGTGATCTTTTACGCAAATTGGCGGCAGAGGATTAAACACGCCCTCTTCTGCTTTTGCTTGGAAGACAGTAAATACAGGGCAATTGGGTTTTAAAAAACAAAGCCCGAGTCGGAGACAGGTTGCCCGGTATGGGTGCAGAGGCAGGAGGCGTTTTTGGATCGTGCGGTTGACGCGGCAAATCTCGGCGGAACAGCGGCGGCGGGAGACCTGTCCGTGTGGGGCATGTTCATGCATGCCTCCCCAATGGTCAAGTTGGTCATGCTGGGCCTTGTGCTGTGTAGCATAGTGGTTTGGGCCATTATTTTTGATAAAATTGTAACCCTACGGCGCATTAATAAAGCCGCTACCAATTTTGAAGACCGTTTTTGGTCTGGTGGCAGCCTAGATGACCTGTACGAAAGCGATGGCGCAAAGCCTGTACACCCGCTGGCAGCCGTTTTTGGCGCGGCCATGGGTGAGTGGCGGCGTTCTGCCCGTATTCCCGGTGTGGATTTGGTGCGTGGTGGCGTAAAAGAGCGCGTTGACCGCGCTATTATGATTACGGTTACCCGCGAGATGGACCGTCTGCGGCGCTGGGTTATTTTTCTGGCAACGGTGGCCCCTGTGGCACCGTTTATCGGGCTGTTTGGTACGGTCTGGGGTATTATGCACTCTTTTGCCAGCATTGCGGCAGAACATAATACCAACCTGAGCGTTGTTGCCCCCGGTATTTCAGAAGCGCTGTTTGCAACGGCTATTGGCCTCATGACCGCTATTCCGGCTTATGTGGCTTACAACGTTATTAGCAACAGCCTAGACCTGTTTCAGGACCGTCTGGAAGGGTTTGGTACCGAGTTTGCAGCCATTCTCTCCCGCCAGTCCGAGGAAAGGGCCTAACTTATGGGTATGCCATCGGGCGGAGGGGGGCGTCGCCGTCGGCGCCCAATGGCTGACATTAACGTGACCCCCATGGTGGACGTCATGTTGGTGCTGCTCATTATTTTTATGGTCACATCTCCCATGATGACCAGCGGTGTGAATGTTGACCTGCCAAAAACCGATGCCCGGCCGGTTAACTCAGACACCAAACCCATAACGGTTTCTATCAGAGCTGATGGCAGCCTGTACCTTGGGGAATCTCAGGTATCGCCCGACCAATTGGTGGCGCAGCTTAAAGCTGCGGCCAATAACGATGCAGAGCACCGTATTTTTGTGCGGGGTGACTCGCACATTGACTACGGGCGCGTCATGCAGGTTATGGGGCAGATTACCGAAGGCGGCTTCACTCACGTGGCCCTGCTGGCGCAGCAACCCGCCAGCAGTGGGCACTAAATTTCTCCCACACGTGGAGAGGGCGTAATATTATGGTGCGGCCACGCCGTTCCGACCAGCGACTGCTCCGGCGCTCGCTTTATCTGTCAGGGGGGGCGCATATTGCGCTCCTGCTGGCTATGCTGTTGTCACTCCCCCCAGAAAAACCGCCCGAAGAACCACCACCAGTGGTTGAAATGCAGTTTGAGAGTGCCGATGCTGGTGGGTCTCAGGCCAAGGCGTCTCAGCCTTCGCCTACACCGGCTCCAGCCCCTGCGCCGGTGCCAAATGATGCGCCGCCAACGCCAGAGCCGCCCAAGCCTGTGCCAAACGAGGAGCCACCACCGCCTCCTCCGCCGCCACAGCCTGTGCCGCCCCCGCCTGTACCGCAGGCGGAGCAACTGCCAGATACGCCAATGCCGCCCAAGGCAGATGAGCCATCGCCCGATGTTGTGAAAACGCCGCCCTCTCCGCCTGCGCCGCCTAAGGCCACGCCGAGTGTTGCGCCGCCATCACCCGTGACACAGCCAACGGATACGCTGCCAGACACGCCGTTGCCCTCACACATTACGCAGCCCAATAAGGCTAAAAAAACGCAGGAAGACTCACACTCTCTGCTGGAAACGCTGGATTCGTTTAGGTCTGACCAAAAACAGACACACGCACCCAAAGCCAAGGCCAACCCCGTGCAGGGGGGTGCGCCTAATGGTGGCGGCTCGCCTGATGGTGATATTACCCGCAGCATGAGCAGTGGGGAGCAAAAGGCCATTGGGGGCGCTGTAAGGCGTTGTTACACAGAAGATACCGCCGCCAAGAATTATGCCACATTTGTTGCGCATTTGATTGTGACAGTCGATGCAACAGGTGAGGCACGTATTGTGCAGTTTGCACCACAAACCCAGGCGCAGATGAACGCTGACCCGTCTTACCGTGCGTTGGCTGAACGCGCACGGGCGGCAGTGCTTAGCCCAACCTGCTCCAAGCTGCCGATCCCCAAAAACCTTCTGGGCCAGACCCGGCAGTTGAAATTTGTATTCCGGCCTTGATCGGGCCGCACGGAGGAAACACGAATGCTGACCAACTCTCGGCCGCTTATTTCTGACCAGGATGCCGATGCCCTGAAAAATCTGCTGCTTGAGCGCCGCACCCTTATGGGGGCGGGGCTTGTGGCTGGTGGCGTGCTGGCAACCCCTCTTTCAGCATTTGCGGCATCTGGCCAGCCAGAAGCAGAAATTACGGTTGATCAGGCCCGCACAGCGCCTATCCCCCTTGTGTTGCCTAACTTTGGGGGCGGTCTGGGTGGCCAGATTGCAGAAGTGCTTACCAACGACCTGACCAATACTGGCCTGTTTAAAGTGCTGCCAGGTGGCGCATCTGGCGGCGCGCCAGACTTTGCGTCTGCCAAGTCTATGGGTGCGCGCGCTCTGGTAACTGGCTCGGTTTCTGGTAGCGGCAGCGTGCGCGTTGAAATGCGCCTGTGGGACGTGCTCACCCAACAGCAAATACAGGGCACGGCCTACACCACATCTGCCGCTAACTGGCGGCGTATCGCCCACATTGTGGGTGATGTTATTTATGAGCGTATGCTGGGTGAAAAAGGGTATTTTGATACGCGCATTGCGTTCATTTCTCGCTCTGGCCCGCGTGCGCACCAGCGTACCCGCCTGGCTATTATGGACCAAGACGGCGCTAATAGCCGTATGCTTACCGCTGGCAACTGGCTGACCCTGACCCCACGCTTTAGCCCGGTTAAAGACCAAGTGGCGTTTATGTCTTACGCCAACAACCGCCCCCGTGTGTATCTGTTTGACCTAGGCAGTGGCCGCCAGCAGATTTTGGGTGAATTTGCGGGCATTTCGTTTGCGCCGCGTTTCTCACCTGATGGGCGCTCGGTTGTGCTGTCTGTAACCCGTAACGGTGGGTCAGACATTTTTGTGGTTGATCTGGCCTCTGGCTCACGCCGCCAAATTACGGCTTCTGGCGCAATTGATACCAGCCCAAGCTATAGCCCAGATGGCTCACAAATTGTGTTCAACTCTGACCGTGGTGGCAGCCCTCAACTTTACATTATGAGTGCTTCTGGCGGTGGTGCGCGCCGTATTTCTTACGGGCATGGCACTTATGGCTCGCCCGTGTGGTCACCGCGTGGAGACCTGATAGCCTTTACCCGTATTGCCAATGGTAGCTTCTCTTTGGGGGTTATGAACCCAGACGGTACGGGTGAACGTATTATGACCGAAGGCTTTACGGTTGAAAGCCCCAGTTTCTGCCCCAATGGCCGTGTTCTGGCATATTGCCGCCAGTCTCGTGCTGGTGCAGGTGGTGCTGGCTTTAACTCCTCCATTGGTATGGTGGATATTACCGGCTTTAACGACCGTGCCCTTCTTACCCCCGGCCAGGCGTCAGACCCGGCGTGGTCTCCGCTTAACGGGTAAAAAGAGCGTTATAAAACCGCGCCTTCTGTTTGGGGTGTGGGGTTATTTTAGGGCAGGGGCTGCAAGCGTGGCCCCTGCCTTTTTTATGCCGTAAGGGGTGTGCTTAATAAAAATTAGTGTCACGAATCCAGAGGTGTGGGGGCGGGTAACAGTTAAGTAAAGAGACACGAGAGCTTAATTTTTACTTAGCATGCAAAGTAAAAAGAAGGAATTGAGCCTTTTTTGTGTCCTTTTGGCATCGTTTTGCGAATGGCTGTTATCACACATGAAGATGATGCTTGACCCAAAGAATAAGCTATGGCTTAGGGCAAGATAGTCTCCCAAAGTTCGTCGGCTCTTCGAAGGCTTCGGAGAGGAGCAGAAGAATGCGCGGAGATTGTAGAAACACATTGTTTTTTTCTCCGACATAGTTCCAATTACGGAACTAGATCTCAGGATCCGACACATGAGACTGAAGTTTATCGCTGCGCTTAGTATGGTTGCCCTGCTTTCAGCCTGTGCGCATGAAAAAGCAGATACCGGTGCGTCTTCTGGCGCAGCGACGGCTGCTCCAAGCGGCCCAGTTCCCGGCAGTGAAGCTGACCTGGTTGCTAACGTAGGCGACCGCATTTTCTATGACCTGAACAAAAGCGGTCTGACATCAGACGCACAGGCAACTCTGCAGAAGCAGGCTTCCTGGCTGGCTCAGTACCCACAGGTTAATGTTGAAATTGCTGGTAACTGCGATGACCGCGGCACCGAAGAATACAACATTGCCCTTGGCCAGCGCCGTGCAAACGCTGCCCGCGACTTCCTGGTTGCTAAAGGCGTTGCTTCTTCTCGCATCTCCACCATCTCTTACGGTAAAGACCGTCCGACCGCAGTGGGTGATGACGAAAGCGCATGGGCCCAGAACCGTAACGCGATTACTGCTGTTAAGTAGGTTTCGGGTTCGTTCAGATTTGGTCTGATCAAGGCAGGCTGGGTGGTTTCACCCGGCCTGTTTTGTTATTCAGGCTCTTGTTTTTCGGGCTGGAATCATGAAACTGTTGCCCGATACTATAAAGGGTGAGGTTTGTTATGAAACGCCTGTCTATAACGTCTGTTACTGCCAAGGGGCGTATGGCAGCGTTTTGTGTGCCTCTGCTGGCAGCAACTGCCTTTGTGGCCCCAAATGTAGCCCACGCGCAGGACGTGTCCAGCCGTGAAGGGCTGGCTCTGCAAAACCAAATTTTAGCCCTTAAGCAGCAGCTAGATCAGGTACAGTCTGCCGGTGGCAGTGGTGCGCTTGCGGCCCCTTCCACTGTTTCTGCACCGTCTGGTGGTAGCAATGGTGACCTTACGGCCCAACTGCTTGAGCGTGTTAATACGCTAGAGCAGCAACAGCGCGAAATGCGTGGTGAGATAGACCAACTTACCAACGACCTGCAAAAGCAAACAGCCGCGTTGTCTAAACAAGTGTCAGACGCGCAGTTTGCCATGCAAAATGGCGGTGGTGGTGCGGCAGCTGCTGCGCCTGCGGCTACGGCAGAAACTGCGGCAGCAAGCCCAGCCAAAGCCACAACGCCTGACGCCCTTTTGGCCGCTGGCAAAACGGCCCTTAAGCAGCGTGACTACACCACGGCTTACGATAATGCTGAGGCAGCGCTTAAAAATGCCAAGGGCAATTTTAAGGTTGATGCCCAGTTCCTGCTTGCGCAATCTCTGGCTGGCCAAAAGCAGTACCGCCAGTCTGCCGTGGCGTATTATGATGCCTACCGCCAAGCCCCCAAAAGTGCGCGCGCACCAGATGCGTTGCTTGGTGTTTCTGCATCGCTTTTGGCAATGGGCGACAAAAAAGCAGCTTGTCAGGCTTTGGGTAAGCTAAAATCTGAGTTCCCCACACCGGCACCCCGCGTGGCGCGTGCGGCAGAAAGCTATACGGCAAAGGGTGGGTGCTCTTAACCCTGAGCGTATGACCTTTACGCCTTGCTACAGTAACCACGGGGGCTTTATGCCCCCACAGTGTGCGCACCCCTTTGCAGAAGCCCCACTCCAGCCAGAGCAGTTTACTGCGGTTATGGCGCATTTGGGGCCTTGGCTGCCAGACTGCCCAGACCTGCCGCCTGTTGGCATAGCTGTGTCTGGTGGTGGAGACAGCCTGTGCCTTGCGTGGCTGGCTACCCACTGGCGCAAAAACGTGCTGGCTTTTGTGGTTGACCACGGGTTGCGGGAAAATTCTGCGGCAGAAGCCCGCTTAACGCTGGAGCGTTTAGCGGCCATTGGGGTGCCCGCACGCCTGTTAACCTTAACCAATTTGCGTAAAGGTACCGGTATGGCAGAGCGTGCCCGCCACGCGCGCTATGCCATATTGGCCCAAGCCTGCCACGATGCCGGGTGCATAGACCTGCTGCTAGGCCACCAGGCAGATGACCAAGCTGAAACCGTTGCCATGCGCCAGCGTGCTGGTAGCGGGCCAGATGGCTTGGCAGGTATGGCATGGGTGACCGCGTTACCCACCATGCGGCTGGTACGCCCATTGCTGGGGTTTTCTCGTGTTGCGTTGCGCAACACTTTGCAGGTGCAAGGCCTAGCATGGGTCGATGACCCTTCGAACGAAGACCGCAAAGCTGAGCGTGTGCGTGTGCGGCAATATTTTGCGCAAGACCCCGCCGCCCGCCTTGCCTGTTGGCACGAAGCTGCCCGGCAAGGGCAGGGGCGTATGCTCAGGCAGCACATTCTGGCGGCAGCACAGGCGTATGCTGGGGCCCTTTTGCCTTTAGGGTGGGCCTGCCTTGGCACAACCCTGCCAGAGAGTGCGGTACTGGCCAGCTTTGTGCGCACAGTGGGGGGGCTGGTTTACCCGCCCGCGCACACAGCTGTGGCGGGGTTATACCAGCATAGCAATGGCGGCACTGTGTGCGGCGTGCAGCTTGTAAAGCACCAAAGCCAGTGGTTTTTGGTACGAGAAAGAGCAGCCTTGCAAGCACCAGTACCGTTACGGGCCAACCAAATGTGGGACCAGCGGTTTCTGGTAAGCCAGATTTCTGGCTCTGTGCCGCAAGGGGCCTATATTGGGGCTGCCGGTTTGGGCATACCCCGTGCTGCCCGTATGGGGTGGCCTGCCCAGTTTTGTGCCACTTTGCCCGCCATATGGGTGCAGGGCCAACGGGTTGCCATACCCCACCTTGGTGTATGGCACGACACGGCTTTGCAGGGGCTTGAGATAGTCTTTCAACCACCGACCTCTCTTGGCCCCGGTAGTTTTTATGGTGCAGAAGTGTGAAAAATGCCTAAATAAAGCGTTACTGGCGCAGCAAACTGGCGGAAAAATGCTGTGCGGGCTAGGAATATGCATCTGGCGTACCATGTATTAAGCCAGAGGTTGCATTTTCGGGCATCTGCCGTTCAGATTGGGAGCCTACCCGCGCTCTCGCACGATAAGTTATGGAAACACAGCCAAGATGAATAATTTAGGCCGCAATTTGGCTCTCTGGGTCAGCATCATCGTGCTGCTGCTTTTGCTGGTAGATGTCTTCCAGCCGGGGAGCACACAGCATGCGGCCCAACAGCTTGCCTATTCTGATTTTGTTACAGACGTAGATACAGGCCGCGTGCGCTCTGTGGTCATGCAGGAGCATAATATCTCTGGCACGCTCAAAGACGGCACAGCGTTTGAAACCTACGCCCCGCTAGACCCCGGCCTTGTCTCGCACATGGTGGGTAAAGGGGTAGAGGTTGTTGCCAAACCGCTCGACCGTGATGGCAGCCCGCTGCTGCGCTATTTCCTGAACTCCCTGCCCATTATCATCATGATTGCGGCTTGGTTGTTTGTTATGCGCCAAATGCAAGGTGGCGGTGGCCGTGGGGCTATGGGTTTTGGCAAGTCTCGCGCCAAAATGCTGACCGAAAAGCAGGG
Organism: Acetobacter orientalis; assembly: GCF_000963965.1. Lineage (GTDB taxonomy): Bacteria > Pseudomonadota > Alphaproteobacteria > Acetobacterales > Acetobacteraceae > Acetobacter > Acetobacter orientalis. The sequence goes on along the minus strand of NZ_BAMX01000013.1, from coordinate 38,765 downwards.
CCGCGTTACGTTTGAAGATGTGGCGGGCATTGATGAAGCCAAAGGCGAGCTGCAAGAAATTGTGGACTTCTTGAAAGACCCGCAGAAATTTACCCGCTTGGGCGGTAAAATTCCCAAAGGTGTGCTGCTGTGTGGCCCGCCCGGTACAGGTAAAACCCTGCTGGCCCGCGCTATTGCGGGTGAAGCCAACGTGCCTTTCTTCACCATTTCCGGCTCCGACTTTGTGGAAATGTTTGTGGGTGTTGGTGCATCGCGTGTGCGCGATATGTTTGAGCAGGGCAAAAAAGCTGCGCCGTGCATTATCTTTATTGACGAAATTGACGCCGTAGGCCGCCACCGTGGTGCCGGTATGGGCGGCGGTAACGACGAGCGCGAGCAGACCCTTAACCAAATGCTGGTTGAAATGGACGGGTTTGAAAGCAACGAGGGCGTTATTCTGATAGCGGCAACAAACCGTCCAGACGTGCTTGACCCCGCTTTGCTGCGCCCCGGCCGTTTTGACCGCCAAGTGACTGTGCCTAACCCTGACGTAAACGGGCGTGAAAAAATCTTGCGTGTGCACATGCGCAAAGTGCCGCTGGCATCAGACGTTGACCCACGTATTATTGCCCGTGGCACCCCCGGTTTCTCTGGGGCTGATCTGGCTAACCTCGTGAACGAGGCCGCTTTGGCTGCCGCGCGCTTGGGTAAACGCACTGTTGCCATGCGTGAGTTTGAAGACGCGAAAGACAAAGTGCTTATGGGGGCAGAGCGCCGCTCTCTTGTCATGAACGAAGAAGAGAAAAAGCGCACAGCCTACCACGAAGCTGGGCACGCCATTACCGCGGTGCTGGTGCCAGAAAGTGAGCCTATTCACAAAGCCACCATTATTCCGCGTGGTCGCGCACTGGGTATGGTCATGCGCCTGCCAGAAGGTGACCGCCTTTCAATGAGCAAAAAGAACTGCATTGCTCATCTGGTAGTCGCAATGGGCGGCCGCGTTGCAGAAGAGGTCATTTACGGCAAAGACAACATTTGCAACGGCGCAATGGGTGATATTCAGATGGCCACCCGTGTTGCCCGCAGCATGGTGACCGAATGGGGGATGAGCGAGAAAGTTGGCATGATTGCTTATGCCAACGACGACCAAGGGGGCGGTATGGGCTTCTTTGGTGGGGCCGCTAAAAACTTCTCTGAACATACGGCTATGGAAATTGATTCTGAAATCAAACGTTTGATTGATGAAGCCTACGACCAAGCCCGCAATTACCTGCACGACCATGTTGATGAACTGCACCGCTTGGCAGAAGCCTTGCTGGAGCTTGAAACACTGACTGGTGAGGAAATTCGCCAAATTATGCGCGGTCAACCTATTGAGCGCGTAGAAATTGACGATACAGCCCCCGTTAACCGCCGGTCTTCTGTGCCGCAGGTTTCTGGCCCAGAAATAACACCGCCCGAGCCAAAACCTGAGCAGGGTGATGACGGCGCTGCACCAGTGCCGCAGCCCGGCTAAAAGAACATTTTTGGTAACGGTACCAGAAGGGCGGCAGTAATGCCGCCCTTCTTTGTCTTGTGGGGTAGGGTATGGATTTTACGCGTTTAGTTGAACCCGCTGGGCTGGTTTATGGCCGTGCTGCGCAAGAGGCTGTTAAAGCCGGTAATGCCCTGCCGTTAGCTGGTGGCCCTGCGGCTTTTACCTTGGTTGACCTCATAGAAGGTTATACCCGCAGTGGCTTTATGCCGGTTGCAGCTGTACCGGCTGGGTGGCAGGCCGAACTGGCGCGCGTGGTTGCTGCCCCTGTTGGCGGTATGGTGCCGCTGGGTGCGCAGGTTATGGGTATTTTAAACCTTACCCCAGACAGCTTTAGCGATGGCGGCGTGCATGCTCAGGCGCAACATGCTGTGGCGGCAGGTTTGGAGCAGGTGCGGGCAGGTGCGGGCTTGCTCGACCTTGGGGCAGAAAGTACCCGCCCCGGTGCCGCTCTGGTTACGCCGCAGCAAGAATGGGCCCGGCTTGAAGAGGCCTTATGCGCATTACGGGCGCAGGCGCCCAACACCGTGTTGTCTATCGATACGCGCAATAGCTTTGTTATGGAGCAGGCTCTTAACGCTGGGGCTAATGTTATTAATGATGTGTCAGCACTAATGCACGACCCCCAAGCCCTGCCACTGCTTGTCCAGCATACATGCGGGGTTATGCTTATGCATATGCGGGGCACCCCGCAAACTATGGAGCAGCACACCCACTATACCGACATTGGGTATGATGTGGTGCGTGAGTTGGGCCAGTGTGTGCAGCGCGCAGTTGCAGGGGGCATAGACCCTGCCCGGCTAATGGTAGACCCCGGCTTTGGGTTTGCTAAAACCACAGAGCAAAATATGCAGCTACTGGCCCGCCTGCCATTACTGGCTAATTTGGGGTGCCGTGTTGTTGTGGGCGTTTCACGCAAGCGCATGATTGGGGCGGTAACAGGCGCGCAAAACCCGGCACGACGAGACCCCGGTACGCAAGCCGCCAGCCTGTGTGGTTTAGCGCTTAAGGGCAGTATTTTGCGCGTGCATGACGTGGGGGGCATGGTGCAGGCCGTTAAAGTTTGGCAGTCTGTCCATAACGTATAAAAATTGCCGCATTTTCTGTGGGTATGGTTCCGTAACACCTCAAATCGTTTTAGGAACATGCCTATAGCAAACAGCTCTCGTTCCTGTTTAGGGCGTGCGGGCTGTCTATAAAACAGCGTGCAAGTAAGGAGAGTACAGCATGGGGCGCACTAAACGGCTTTTTGGCACAGACGGTATTAGAGGCACAGCCAATATTGCCCCCATGACGGTAGAAACCGCCCAACGTTTGGGCCAAGCCGCTGGTTTACGTTTTACACGGGGCGAGCACCGACACAGCGTTTTGCTGGGTAAAGATACCCGCTTGTCTGGCTACATGATTGAAAGCGCTATGGTGGCAGGCTTTTTGTCTGCTGGTATGGACGTAACACTGGTTGGCCCATTGCCTACCCCTGCCATTGCCTTTCTTACACGCTCTTTACGGGCAGACCTCGGGGTTATGATTTCAGCGTCGCATAACCCGTTTGGCGATAACGGTATTAAGCTGTTTGGGCCAGACGGCTTTAAACTGTCTGATCAGGACGAAACAGAAATTGAAGACCTGATGGAGGCCGACCTAACGCACCGTTTGGCCACACCTGAAAAAATAGGCCGTGCATCCCGCTTGAACGATGCGGCGGGGCGTTATGTTGAAAATGCTAAATCGTCTTTCCCGCGTAAGCTGCGGCTTGATGGCATGAAAATTGTCATTGATTGTGCCAACGGCTCGGCTTACCGCGTGGCCCCTACCGCATTGTGGGAGTTGGGGGCAGAAGTTATCCGTATTGGGTGTAGCCCAGATGGGGTAAATATTAACGAGCAATGCGGCTCTACCCACCCCGAAGCCTTGTGCGCCGCCGTTGTGCAACACAAAGCCCATCTCGGTATTGCCCTAGATGGGGATGCCGACCGTGTGCTGATAGCCGATGAGACAGGCTGCCTTATTGATGGTGACCAGATACTGGCTCTTATTGCGAAGTCTTATGCACGCGAAGGGCGCTTGGCTGGCCAGTCTGTTGTGGCAACCGTTATGTCTAATATGGGGCTGGAGCGGTTTTTGAATGGCCTGAACGTTGGGTTGGAGCGCACCGCGGTAGGAGACCGCTACGTGGTGGAGCGCATGCGTGAGCTGGGTAGCAATGTAGGGGGCGAGCAATCTGGCCATATGGTGCTGACAGACTTTGGCACTACCGGCGATGGTTTGGTTGCGGCCCTGCAAATTCTGGCAGTTTTGGTTGAAGAGGGGCGGCCTGCCAGTGAAGTATGCCGTTTGTTTAACCCCTTTCCGCAGAAATTGCAGAATGTACGCTTTACAGGCCCCAGCCCGTTAGAAGCAGACTGTGTGCAAAGCAAACGTATAGAAGTTGAAAACCTGCTTAAAGGCCGTGGGCGTTTGGTGTTGCGCAAAAGCGGCACAGAGCCATTGGTGCGTGTTATGGTAGAAGCTGAAGATGCTGCCTTGGTTGATGGCGCGGTGGCCGAGATGTGCCACGTTATTCAAACCGTGAGCGAGCAGGTCTAATGCCAGCGCGTGTTCTGTCCATTGCCGGGAGTGATTCTGGCGGAGGGGCCGGAATACAGGCAGATATTAAGGCCATAATGGCCCTTGGTGGCTATGCCACCACGGCCATAACGGCCTTAACTGCGCAAAACACGTTGGGTGTAGCGGGTATTTTGCCTGTGCCACCAGACTTTGTGCGCCAACAGATACGCTGTGTGCTGGATGATTTAGGCACCGATGCCATTAAAACCGGCATGCTGGGTGGCTGCGCAGAAATTTGTACCATTGCAGAAGAAATAGCACGTTACCGCAAGCACATACCTAACCTGCCAGTCGTGGTCGACCCCGTTATGGTAGCGAAAGGTGGTGCGGCCCTTTTGCAAAACGAGGCAGTAAGCACCATGCAGGCGGTGTTGTTTCCGCAAGCAAGTGTGTTGACCCCCAACTTACCAGAAGCTGAGTGCTTAACGGGGCTGAGTATAGACAGTGTTGGGGCTATGCGTACCGCAGCCCAAATGCTGCGCAACCAAACAGGCGCTACCGTTTTACTAAAGGGTGGCCACTTGAGCGGTCATATTTTGGTAGATGTGTTGTGTGATAGCGCAGGCTTTACCGAATTTACCGATACGCGCGTTCAAACCCGGCACACGCATGGCACGGGCTGTACTTTAGCAAGTGCGCTTGCAACCCTGTTGGCACAAGGGCATGCCATGCAAGACGCGGTTGCAAAAGCGCGGCAGTATGTGCGGGAAGCTATTTTACAAGCTCCCGGTTTAGGGCAGGGGGCAGGCCCGCTTTGGCACGCACACACAGTGGTTGCCCAACAATAGGTTTACAGTGTTAGCTGGCGGCTTGACGGCACAGATCAGGCTGAAAGCATGGTGGTGGAGAGGTTGTGTGGTTAGCGTTGGGGGCTGCATTTTTTTTATTTTTGGGGTCGGTTAGAATGTAACCACGGCCCCAGATGGTAGAGATAAGGTTGCCCGCTCCAGCTTCTTGCAGTTTTTTGCGCAACTTACAGATAAAGACATCAATAATTTTTTACGTCTGGCTCATCTCTGCCGCCATAAAGGTGGTTAAGGAACATTTCCTTAGTAAGAGCAATGTCTTTGCGCAAAATCAGCAGTTCCAGAATAGAGAACTCTTTGCCTGTTAGGTGTACGGGCTGCTCGTTCACCATAACCGCATGGGTGTTCATATCCATCACCAGGTTGCCAACCTGCGTAATAGGGCTTGAGAACCCGCCAGAGCGCCGCAAAATGGCTTGAATACGTGCCACAAGTTCATCTGTGTCGAATGGTTTGGTGAGGTAATCATCTGCACCATTGGTAAAAGCCTTTATTTTGGAATGAGGCTTATCAATGGAAGACAGCACGATGATGGGAGTCTGAATTTTCATGGTGCGGGCGGCGCTGATAATATCGTACCCGTCCATATCGGGTAAAATCAGCTCTATAACGGCAAGACCGTAACTGTAGTTACGCAGCATTTCCAGCGTGTCTTGCCCAGATGTGGCAATATCCGTCACCAAACCAGCGCGCGTTAGTGCAGGAAGTATCTTCTTGGCCGAGGCCTGGTTATCTTCAGCGAATAGAATACGCATTGTGGTTTGAACTCCCCCACAAAGAGTGTGCATCACACCTATTGGTTGTGATGTTAAGGCTATAATATACTTTTAGGTGTTTTTATATAATATCACGAAAAAGTGAATTGTCGATTTCGTGATAAAATTTTTAGTGAAAAAAGATGTATTAAACCTTAAATTCATGAATGTTGCTTTTATTGTCATTGAAAATTGAATCCTTCCTTTGATTTCTTTAAGTAAACCAAATTTTCATACGTTATCAAAATACAAACAAAGCAGAAAAAACATTACTGCGTTATGTACTATAAATAAAAATTGAGCAATGTTTAAGAAAGATGAAACACTCTTAAAAAAGAGTTTCCGCACCAAACAAGCGTAAGAAAAAGCGGAGACAGATGATGGAGCGCACATTCAAAGCGTGGGGCTCTGGGTGTGTCTGCCTTTTGTTCTGGGGCTTAAACGCTTAAACAGAAGCGTACCCTTCGGCTGCGGAGAGAAAAGATAATGGCCAGCACCCACCTTTTGCACACTGAAGACGCGACGCAGGATCTGGCGAGATATTTTGCCAAATTGGCGCGTGTGGGTGATGTCATTTTGCTTTCTGGCCCGCTTGGGGCAGGCAAAAGCGTGTTTGCACGGGCTTTTTTACGGGCCGTTTGCCAAAACCCGGCCTTAGAAGTGCCAAGCCCTACTTACACCTTGGTGCAAACCTATCAGGCTCCCATTGGCGCACTCTCTCATTTTGACCTGTGGCGGCTTGGCGGCCCAGATGAACTGGAAGAGTTGGGGTGGGACGAAGCCAGAGAAGGGATTGTGCTTGTTGAATGGCCAGAACGCCTAGAAGACCTAGCCCCACAAGACGCTTTGCAGCTTACTTTAACCGTTGGGGCTGATGGTGTGCGCAGCTTGAGTGTCGAAGGCTGGCAAGACCGCCTACCTGCAGCGGGGGTAGTGCAAGCCCCATGACCCACGCTGAAGTATTTGGGCACATGGTGCCGCATGCCAATGTACCCGTTGGTAAGGTTAAGCTGGCTACAATTCCTGCGCATTTACCATTTCTGGATCAACTTGCACTGCGCTGGCTCGACGCTGCCGGGTGGGACCCGCACCTTATGGGCAATGGTACACTTGTTTTGCCCGGCAGGCGCGCGGCGCGCGGCTTAACTGAAGCCTTTTTGCGGCACATGGACGGCAAACCCATGCTGCTGCCCCGCATTGTGCCTATTAGTGCGCTGGATGAAGCAGAGCTTGGCCTTGCCTCTGGTTTAGGCGGCGAGCAAGGGCTGGCTCTTCCCCCCGCCGTAGCAGGCATGACCCGCCTTGCTGTCCTGACCCGGCTTGTGTTGCATGCCGATAAAGCCTTTGGCACACGCCCAACACTCGACCAAGCATGGCCACTCGCCAAAGCACTCGCTGAATTAATGGACGAAGCCGAGTGGGCCGATGTGCCCTTAGCCGAGCGCTTACCCGGTGCCGTGCAGGACGGTTTTGCACAACATTGGCAAATTATTCTCGAATTTCTGGAAATTGTAACCAAGGCATGGCCTGCATGGTTACAGGCGCAAGGCGTGATGAACCCCGTAGCCCGGCAGGTGGCCTTGCTCCGTGCGCAAGCTGCAGCGTGGCACAAACAGGCGGAGCAGGGTGACGAAACACCCCTATGGGCCGCAGGGTTTACCAATATTATGCCCGCAACGGCAGAGGCATTACGGGCTATTATGGCTTGCCCCGCCGGTATGGTGGTTGTGCCGGGGCTAGATATGGCCATGCCGGACGATGTGTTTGCGACCCTACCCGATAGCCACCCGCAAGCTGGTTTAAGCCATTTACTTGCGGCCCTAGAGGCCACGCGGGCCGATGTGCAGGTGTGGCACGGCCAAGGTGGGTTTATAGAGCGTGCACATGTTTTAGGCCGTGCCCTACTCCCGGCTTCTGCGTTGGATGACTGGGCAAAAGCTGGCCCCGTGGCGTTGCCTAATGTGTCTAAACTTGATGCGGCAGACCAGCAGGAAGAAGCCGTGGCCATTGCCATGGTTATGCGCAATGTGCTGGAGCAACCGGGTAAGCGGGCAGCCCTTATTACTCCAGACCGGGGCTTGGCAGCCCGTGTGGTAACCGAGCTCTCACGCTGGGGTATTTTGGCCGATGATAGCGGCGGGGCCTCTCTCATTGGCACACCGGGTGGGGTGTTGCTGCGGCTTGTGGCCCAAGTGGTAGAAAGCCATTACGCCCCGGTGCCGTTACTTTCTTTGTTAAAACACCCGCTTGTGGCGTGTGGGCTGCCTGCGGGTGTGTGCCGTGCGTCTGCCCGTTTGTTAGAGCGTGTTGTGCTGCGCGGCCCAGCACCCCCACCCGGTTTTGCAGCCCTACGTGCGGCCGCAGAGCGCGCTTTGGCAGAGCAGGCTAAGCACGAGAAAAAAGCCGCCCAGACAGAAGCGGGGGCCGAGGCCGACCGCCCCTTTGGCCCAGAGCCACTACTTGCCTTTATAGACCGTGTGGCAACGTGCTTGGAGCCTGTGCTGGCATGGCCTGATACAGCCGAACAGGCTGCTATTATGCCAGAGCATGTTACCGTAGGCGCACCCGGTTTTCAGGCCCCCGTGCCAGACCTGCTGGCCGCATTGGTACAAACGGTGGAGCGTCTGGTTGCAACCGATACGGAAGAAGCCCCCCAACGCCTTTGGCGGGGTGAGGACGGTAACCTTCTGGCTGGCAAACTGACAGAGCTTATGCTGGCAACAGATATTTTACCGCCCCAACCCCCTGCCGTGCTCGATGGTTTGCTGAGTGCTGTATTGGCTGAAGAACGTGTGGCCAGCCGCCGGGGGGGAGACCCCGCAGCCCTACACCCGCGTGTACTTATTTGGGGGTTATTTGAGGCCCGCCTGCAAACAGCAGATACTGTTATTTTAGGGGGCTTGGCAGAAGGCGTATGGCCCCCGGTAGCTGATGCCGGGCCATGGATGAGCCGCCCTATGCGCCAAGAAATTGGCCTACCATCGCCCGAGCAAAGCATAGGCCAAGCTGCGCACGATTTTTTTGCGAGTGCTACAGCCGCATCTGAGGTCGTGCTGTCTTGCCCCCGGCGGCGAGACGGCGCACCGGTTGTGCCTGCGCGTTGGCTTTCGCGGTTGGAGGCATTTCTGGCGGGGCGGGGGGCTAAAGTGCCGCTTCACCCGGTAGCAGACTGGCTGGCCATGTTAGACCGCCCGGCAGGGCCAGCGCAGCCCGTTAAACCACCCCGCCCCACACCTGCGGTTGCCCTCCGCCCCCGCCGCTTAAGCGTGACCGAAATTGAAACATGGATGCGCGATCCCTACGCCATTTATGCCCGCCATGTGTTGCGCCTACAGCCCATGCCCGAGCTTGAAGAAGCCGCCGATGCGTCTGATTACGGTATGATCGTGCATGCCGCCCTAGAGCGTTGGTTTGCCCACCACGGTACAGCGTGGCCAAACAATGCAGAGGCCGCATTGCAGGCCATGTTCCAAACCGTATTGGCAGAGCAAAGCCTGCGCCCTGCGTTGCGCGCATGGTGGGAGCCAAGGCTTATGCGCATAGCCACATGGGTTGTGCAGGCCGAAGACGCATACCGCGCCGAAAACGGCACCCCAGCCGCCATTAAAACCGAGTTGCGTGGTAAGGTAGACATGCCAGATGCGCCACATGGCGCGTTTCAACTGGTTGGCCGGGCAGACCGTATTGATTACGACCAACAGGGCCGCATTATTGTGCGTGACTATAAAACCGGCACGCTTCCCACCATCCGAGATGTGCTTTCAGGGTGGAGCCCCCAATTACCGCTTGAGGCCGCCATGTTGTTGCGCGGCGGGTTTGCTGGTTTGCCCTTACCAAAAGACAGCCCCCCACCAGATATTGAAGGCTTGGTGTATTGGCGGCTCACCGGCGGGGCAGAGCCGGGGCAGGAGGCTGGCGTTAAGTCAGAAAAAGACTGCACCCTGACCGATCTGGCAGAGCAGACATGGGCCAACTTGCGTGCGCGGGTAGAGGCGTATGACAACCCCGAGCAACCCTACCTGTCACACCCCCACCCAGGGCAAGAGCCGCGGTTTGCAGACTATGCCCGCTTGGCCCGCGTGCCGGAGTGGAACACCGCCCGCACGGAGGACGACGCATGAGCACGCATCCTGCTTCTTTAGATGCCATTACGCAGGCTAACGTGCAGCAAGGGCTGGCGTCAGACCCTACAGCATCGGTTTTTGTGTCGGCTTCTGCGGGGAGCGGTAAAACCAAACTGCTCATAGACCGCCTGCTGCGGCTTATGCTGCCCCGCCAGCTTGAAAGTGGAGATATTGCACCGGGCAGCCACCCCGCCCATATTTTGTGCCTTACTTTTACAAAAGCCGCAGCCGCAGAAATGGCCATTAGGTTGCAACAGCGCCTTGGCCGGTGGGTCACGCTGCCAGATACGGCGCTCGATCGAGAACTGCACGCGCTGTCTGTGCCTTGCACGCCAGAAACCCGCCGCCGGGCCCGCGCTTTGTTTGCAGATGTGCTCGACCTGCCCGGCGGTATGCGTATTGGCACTATTCATGCTTTTTGCCAGTCGCTGCTTCGCCGCTTCCCGCTTGAAGCTGCCATGAACCCCCATTTTACCGTGATGGAGGAAACAGATGCCTCCCTCGCGTTGTTGGGGTGTGTAGAAACCGTGCTGGGCGGCAAAAACACCGCTACTCTTGCCCCCTTAGCAGGGCAAATAGGCTTAAGCGACTTTGTCTCTCTGGCCGGTAAATTGCGGCATTTGCCACAGGCTGAGCGTATGTTGGAATGGGCACTTAAACAGCCGCAGGATATTCCGACCATTTTTAGCCGGGTGCTGGGTCTTTCGCCTGCCGCACTAAAAGGCTCAGACCTCGACCAACGCCAAGCCGCCTGCACCGCTATCCCGCACGAGGAAACGCTCCGTGCTTTTTTGGGCATTTTGGCAGATGAAGGCACAGATACGGTTAAGCGTAATGTGCTGGTATTGCTCGACTGGCTCACCCTTGCCCCTATTCAACGGGCCGAGCAGTGGGATGTTTGGCGTAATGGTTTTCTGACCAAAGATGGCAAACCCCGTAGCACCGGGCTTATTACCGCCAAGCTCCGCACCAAATATACAAGCCAAGCTGAGTATTTAGTACGCGAGGCCGAGCGTATTGTGGCCGTAGAAGAAACCCTGCGTGCCCGTGCTTTGGCCGGTTTAGGGGTAGCGCTTTTACAAAGTGCCGCCCCCGTTGCCGCCCTGTATGCCGCGCGTAAAACCCAGCGCGGTTTAGTTGAATATGATGACCTGATACGCCGCACCTTAGGCCTACTGCGCGAGCCGGGGGCAGCATGGGTTATGTATAAGTTAGATGGCGGCATAGACCATTTGCTGCTTGATGAAGTGCAAGATACCTCACGCGAGCAATGGCGCATTGCCGGAGACCTGACCGAGGAATTTTTTGCCGGAGAAGGAACCCGTACCCTCAACGAAACACCCCGCACTGTTTTTGCTGTGGGGGACTATAAACAGTCCATCTACGGGTTTCAGGGGGCAGACCCGGATTCGTTCAGAACATGGCGGCGGGTGTTTAAAGAGCGCACACAGGCTGCGGGCTTACGCTGGCGCGAGCCTGAACTTACGGTGTCTTTCCGCTCTACCGCCCCTGTTCTGGCCTTGGTTGATGCTGTTTTTTCTGTGCCAGAAGCCGCCAAAGGCGTTGCGGAGGAAGATGGCCGCGCCATGCACCACCAAAGTGCCCGGCCCGGCCAAGGTGGGCGCGTAGAGCTTTGGCCCTTGGCCGAAGCGGGAGAGGAGGAAGATGAAAGCACCAGCCCATGGCAGGCGGCCCAAGCGAACACCACCCGCCAAAGCCCGCGCCAAAAACTGGCAGATACCCTTGCCCGCCATATTGCCCGCACCTTGGCCACCCCGCCGCAGGCAGGAGAAAAACCTCTTACACCGGGTGATGTGCTTATTCTGGTGCCAAGGCGCTCCCCTTTTGTAACGGCCCTTATTCGCGCCCTTAAAACCGAGAACGTGCCGGTAGCAACCTTGGTGCGTACTGGCTTGGCAGACCAATTGGCCGTGCAAGACCTTATGGCACTGTGCGCGGCTTTGTTGTTACCCCAAGATGACCTGACACTGGCGTGTGTCCTAACCTCGCCGCTGGGCGGGGTGTCTGATGCCAGCTTGATGGATTTAGCGACACAGCGCAGGCCCGCAGAGCCACTTTGGTCTGCCTTGCGCACCCGCCATACCGAGCGGCCAGAGTGGGCGCAGGCTTGGGCATTGCTTGATAGTTTGTTCCACCGGGTAGATTACCTGACCCCGCATGAACTGCTCTCTGAAGCCTTGGGCAGGGCAGGGGGGCGTGCACGCCTGCTGGCCCGCCTTGGGCCAGAAGCAGCCGAGTCGATAGATGAACTGCTGTCTGCCGCCCTGCGCTACCAAGAGCAGCACCCGCCGTCTTTGCAGGGGTTTGTGCATTGGCTGCGCAACTCAGAAGAAAGTGTAAAGCGAGAGGCCGAAGCCGGAGGGGACTCCGTGCGTGTGATGACCGCCCACGGGGCTAAAGGTTTGCAGGCCCGCTTGGTTATTCTGCCCGATACGGTAGGCAAACCAAAATACGAAGACCGGCTTTTTTGGGCCAAAGACAAACATACCGGGCTAGATGTACCGGTGTATGTGCCCCGCAGCGCTTTGGCGACCGGGCTAACCCAGTCTTTGCGGGCGGCAACACAAGCCTGTGCCATAGAAGAATATAACCGCCTGCTTTACGTGGCCCTTACCCGTGCAGCCGAGCGGCTTATTGTGTGTGGCTGGATGCCAAGCCAGCATATTCCACCAGAAAGCTGGTACGAGCGGTGTAAAGTGGGGTTTGAAGCGGCAGGCGCACAAAAACGCCCTTGGCAAGAAGGTGACTGGCAGGGCGAAGCCTTGGTGTTGGAAGAAGTACCAGCCTTACAACAGCCAGACGGCGCACAGCCACCCCAGCAGGCCAGCGCAGCCCCCGGCCCAGAAAGCCGCCCTGCGTTGCCAAGCTGGATGGGCCACGCCCCCTTGTGGCGGCCGGTGCTACCCGTGGCTGAAAAAACCTTGGCCCGCCCACTAAGCCCCAGCAGGCCAGATGATGCCATGCTCGGCCCGCTACCTCCTGTGCGCTCACCGCTTGATGTTGCCAGCATTACCCCCGCTGCGGCGCGTGAGGCAGCCTTTAGGCGCGGTAATCTTATTCATGCGTTGTTGCAGTATTTGCCCGCCCACCCGCCAGAGCAATGGGCCGAGCGCGCGCAAGGGTGGCTGGCCCGGCCTGCCAGTGGCCTAAAACCGGCAGAGGCCCAGCATTTGGCACATCAGGTTTTAGGTGTGTTGGCCTTGCCAGACCTAGCCCCCCTATTTGCGCCCGAAGCGCGGGCTGAACAAAAACTGGCAGGCCTGGCTGGCGGGCAGGTTATTGTGGGCCAAGTAGACCGTATGCGTGTTTTACCAGACCGCGTGCTGGTGTGTGACTTTAAAAGCGGGCGGCACATGCCCCGTAATGTTGCGGGTACCCCTGTGCTTTATTTGCGGCAAATGGCGGCTTACCGGGCCTTGTTGCAAGGACTTTACCCTACAAAACCCATTGTGTGTGTGCTGGTCTGGACAGAAGGCCCTCGGGCCGATGTGCTGCCCGATACGATGTTAGCGGCACATGCTCCCGGTGGGGCTACATCTTGACCCGCGGCCCGAGCACTCTAAGTGTAAGAGCAGACACGCCAAGCGGCCAGCCCGGCCTTTGCGGCGCTGTGGTGCAAGGCAGCCAAACAAACGGGGTAAACACCGCCCCGCTAGAAGGATAAACAAGATGAGTGAACATACGCTTGCTGTCAGCGATTCCACGTTTGATGCTGATGTGCTTAAGGCACAGGGTCTGGTTTTAGTTGATTTCTGGGCAGAATGGTGCGGCCCATGCAAAATGATTGGCCCAGCCCTAGAAGAAATTGGCAAAGAATACGCAGGTAAGGTCACTGTCGCCAAAGTGAACATTGACGAAAACCCAGCAACCCCAACCTCTTATGGCGTGCGTAGCATTCCTACCCTTATGCTGGTGCGTGACGGCAAAGTGGTCGAAACCAAAGTGGGCGCACTGCCTAAAAGCCAGCTTAAAGCTTGGGTTGAAGCAGCACTCTAAGCTGCCGTTTTAAGGGCTGTGCAGGGCCTTTGCTGAAGGGCCTGCCGTACTGTGCGCCATAAGGGTTTTGGCGCATAATACTTGGCATATGCGCGTAAGCAGCGTAATGCACAGCCCAATAAGGGGCTTATTGCCCATTTTTCCTCTCTCGCAGTTACAAGGGTCAAGATGAGCTGGATCACTGAATATGTCCGTCCTAAAATTCGCGGTCTTTTGCGCCGTGAAGTGCCGGATAATCTGTGGACCAACTGCGAGTCCTGCGGTCAGATGGTTCTGACCAAAGAGCTGCACAAAAACCTGAATGTGTGCCCACATTGCAGCCACCACATGAAGGCCCCCGTTGCAGAGCGCCTAGCTTGGACGTTTGATAACGGCGTCTTTACCCGTATCGAGCTGCCGTCTGCCCCCATAGATCCGCTCAACTTCAGAGATCAGAAAAAATATACCGACCGCTTAAAAGACGCGCGTAGCAAAAGCCACGTTGATGAGTCTTTGGTTGTGGCGCATGGCACCATTGGTGGCCACCCAACCGTTGTTGCGGTTATGGCGTTTGAGTTTATGGCTGGCACCATGGGCGCAGCCTTTGGTGAGCGTTTTGTGGCTGCTGCCCGTTTGGCCGTGCTGCAAAAATCTCCGCTGGTTATTTTTACAGCCTCTGGTGGTGCCCGTATGCAGGAAGGCGCGATAAGCCTTATGCAAATGCCGCGCACCACCATTGGCGTGCAAATGCTTAAAGAAGCAGGCCTGCCCTATATTGTGGTGCTAACCAACCCCACAACCGGTGGTGTTACGGCATCTTTTGCCATGCTGGGTGATGTGCAAATTGGTGAGCCAAATGCCTTGATCGGTTTTGCTGGCCCCCGCGTTATTCAGGACACTGTGCGCGAAAAATTGCCAGAAGGCTTCCAGCGGTCTGAATACCTGCTCGACCACGGTATGCTCGACATGGTGGTAAGCCGCAAAGACATGCGCGAAACGTTGGGCCGCCTTATTGGCCTGCTTACCAGCGCACCAGAGGGCATTACAGCCCCACCGCCGCCCGCACCAGAAAAACAGCCAGCCGCCCCTACAGCAGCCGAGTAAACCCGTCCGTGACAGCATCTGCCCCCGGCCCCGCGCCGACGACCGAGTTCTCTGGCCGCACCGGAGCGGTGCTGGAACGTCTCAACCATCTTTACCCGGCATTAATAGACCTCTCGCTAGACCGGCTAGAGGCTTTGCTGGCCAAACTGGGTAACCCAGAGGCAAAGCTGCCCCCCGTTATTCATGTTGCAGGCACCAACGGCAAAGGCAGCACCTGTGCCACCTTGCGGGCTTTGGGCGAGGCCGCAGGCTGGCGCGTGCATGTCATGACATCCCCGCATCTGGTTGATGTTACGGAGCGCTTCCGTATTGCTGGCAAACTGGTAAGCGAGGCTGAACTGGTTGCCACGCTCGAAGAAATTGAGCGCATTAATGCCGGTAGCCCCATTACCGTGTTTGAAGTGCTTACCGCAGCAGGCTTTTTACTCTTTGCCCGCCACCCGGCAGACCTTGCTATTATTGAGGTAGGGCTTGGTGGCCGGTGCGATGCCACAAACGTGCTCAAGCACCCAGCCGCCTGCATTGTTACCTCAGTCTCTATGGATCATGAGGCGTTTCTTGGTAACTCACTTGCCGCTATCGCAGCAGAAAAAGCGGGTATTTTTAAAGCCGCCGTGCCCGCCATTACCGGCGCACAACCCGCTGAGGTTATGCCGGTGCTAGAGGCCGAAGCCGCCCGTGTTGGTGCCCCCCTAAACCGGCGTGGGCATGAGTGGCACATTACCGCCACCATGCCCCAAGATGGCACCAGTAAACCGGTGTCTCTTACCTATACAGATGCCAAGGGCAGCCTAACGTTGCCATGCCCAGCACTTTCTGGCCCGTGGCAGGTTGAAAATGCAGGTTTGGCTGTGGCGGCTTTACGGGCGACCGGCCTTAGTGTGCCAGATACTGCGTGGCAGGGCATTGGCCGGGTCTCTTGGCCAGCCCGTATGCAGCGCCTAACAGGTGCGTTGGCCGCACAAGTGCCCCAAGGGTGGGAGGTCTGGCTTGATGGCGGGCATAACCCCGGTGCCGGTCACGCACTGGCCAAAGAGCTACAAAACTGGAACGACCGCCCACTGCATATACTGGTGGGTATGAAGCAAACCAAAGACGCATCTGGCTTTTTAGGCCCGGTATTACCCTATGCCACAACGCTTTGGGCTATTAGCGAACCTAAGCAGCATTTAGCTTTACCGGTTGAGGCTATTGTGGCGGCTTCTGGCGGTAAAGCACAGGTAGGGCCAACCTTGGCCCAAGCTCTTGCGGCCTTGAGCGCTCAGCCCGAGTCTGCCAGCACGCCAGCGCGTGTGCTTATTTGTGGTAGCCTTTACTTGGCAGGGGTAGCGCTTACCCAAGATGGCTGGAAACCGGGTGCGTAAAAGCACCCGCGTGCCATAAAGGCAGCTGTTACATTACACGGTAAAAAAGAGAGAGAATGGTGCCCCCATTCAGATTTGAACTGAAGACCTACCGCTTACAAGGCGGTTGCTCTACCACTGAGCTATAAGGGCATAACGCACGATCTGTGTTGGAGCGGATTAAAACGGGAAATTTTGCTCCACGTCAAGGCTGGTTTTGCGTTCTATACGACATTTTTGAGCGTTACGATATTGCATCGCGCTGAGTGCTGGCGCATCTAGTCCATCATGCCGCACTCAGAGCCAGAAACAATGCCCCACCTTTCTCTGCATGATAGCCAGCGCCGCGCAACGGTACCCTTCACACCGCTCGACCCCGAGCATGTAAAGGTCTATTATTGTGGCCCAACGGTGTATGACTTGGCGCATATTGGTAATTTGCGTGCCATGCTTACGGCAGATGTGCTGGTGCGCCTGCTGCGTTTTATCTACCCGCGCGTAACATTTGTGCGCAACATTACCGATGTTGATGACAAAATTACCGCCCGCGCCCACGCCAATGGGGAAGACATAGCAACCCTTACGGCCCGCACCACTGAAGAATTCCACGCTGATCTGGCCGCCATGAACGTGCTGCCACCTGATATTGAGCCGCGTGCCACCCATAACATTGCCGAAATGCAGGCGCTTATTAGCCGCCTGATAGAAAACGGCCACGCTTATGCAGCCGATGGCCACGTCTTGTTTTCAGTCGCGTCTTTTCCGTCTTACGGTGCGCTGTCTGGCCGAGACCCAGAAGAACTGGTGGCCGGTGCCCGTGTAGAGGTTGCCACTTACAAAAAAGACCCCGGAGACTTCGTGCTCTGGAAACCCTCCGGCCAAGACCAACCGGGGTGGGAAAGCCCTTGGGGCCGGGGTAGGCCGGGGTGGCATATTGAGTGTTCGGCTATGTCGCACCGTTATTTGGGTGAAAGTTTTGATATTCACGGCGGTGGGTCAGACCTTTTGTTCCCGCACCATGAAAACGAGCGCGCCCAAAGCCTGTGCTGCTTCCCGCAAGGTAAGTTTGCCAATTACTGGGTGCATAATGCCATGCTGTTGGTGGAAGGCGAGAAGATGTCAAAATCTCTCGGTAATTTCCTGACCATTCGGGATGTGTTGGCCCAAGCCCCGGCAGAGGCCCTGCGCTTACTGCTGCTGGGTGCGCATTATCGCTCTACACTCAATTACACCGTGGCAGGCCTGCAAGATGCCCGCAAAACACTAGACCGGTTTTACCGTGCGCTGGCCGCAGGCCCCGTACCGCAGGCCAGTGTGCCCCAAGCGGTACTTGCTGCCTTGGCAGATGATCTGAACACGCCGCTTGCCATTGCAGAACTACATGTTTTAGCAGGCCAAGCACTTGCGGGTGATAGAGCCGCTGCCGGGGCGTTAAAAGCAGGTGCTGGTATGCTGGGCCTTTTACAAGAAGACCCTGAGGTTTGGTTTAAGGGGGAAGCATCTGAAGAAGATGCTGCGATTGACACCCTGATAGCCGAGCGCCTTGCAGCCAAAAAAGCCCGAGACTTTGCCAAGGCAGATGCTTTGCGTGACCAGCTACAGGCCCAAGGCATTGTCCTTGAAGACACCAAAGAGGGCACAAACTGGAGGCGCGCATGACCGGGCGTGACGGCGGGGCACCGCTGGAGCCTGTTGGCAACACGCCTGTTGTTATTTTAGTACGCCCCCAACTGGCCGAAAACGTAGGCACAGCCGCACGGGCCATGGCTAATGGTGGCTTATTTCATATGCGGCTTGTGGCCCCGCGTGACGGCTGGCCGCAAGAGAGGGCATGGCGGGCAGCCTCTGGCGCAGACCGTATTCTGGATGCCGCCACAGTGCATGAAACGGTAGATGATGCAGTAGCAGACCTGCACCATGTTTACGCCACCTGCCCACGGCCTCGGCATATTGTAAAACCCATTATGACCGCACGCGGTGGCGCTGCTGAACTGCGGTCTGCCACCAACCGTGGCCTTAAAGTGGGCCTTATGTTTGGCCCAGAGCGTGCCGGGCTAGATAATGAAGATATGGCCCGCGCAGATGGCCTTATTCGCTACCCGTTAAACCCGGCTTTCATGTCGCTTAATCTGGCGCAGGCGGTCATGATTATGGCGTATGAATGGTGGATGGCCGCTGACCAAACCCCAGCGCGTGAACTGATGACCAACGAAACCCACGTGGCCACCAAAGGTGAGCTTGAAAACTTTATGGGCCATATGGTGCAAGAGTTGGATGACTGTGGCTTTTGGCGTAACGAGCAAAAGCGCCCCGGCATGGTGCGTAACCTGCGGCATTTTTTCACACGTGGGGAAGTAACCGAGCAAGAACTGCGCACATTGCACGGTGTCGTGCGGGAGCTTTCTAATAAACGTAAAACGCCCAAAGCCTAAAGCAGAAGGTTTACGGCACGCTAGGTGCTGTTGGCTTTGCTGCGTGCGTAGGTGCGTAGTGTTTTAAACGCCAGTTCAAACGCTACGTGTTGCGCCATAAAAGGCTCTGTTTGCTCTTGGCGCTAAATTTTGGACTATGGTTTTAAGCAAAACAGACCTCCGGGTGGGCGCGCGGAAAAGCGCCACCCGGAGGTATAGTGTTAGGTTTTAGTCAGCAGCGAGTGGCATGTTGCGTTGGGCCATGGCGGTTGTCACATGGTCTTCAAGCGCTGCGGTAATTTTTTCAGCTTGCTTGGCAAAAATATGATCAGCTTCCGGAAACACCCGGTAGTCCACTGTTACACCTTTTTGGGTGTTCAGCTTATCGACCAGCTTATGAATGGCTGGTTCGGGGGCCATGTCGTCCTTGCCGCCAGCAATCATTAGGCCCCCGCACGGACACGGTGCCAAAAAGCCAAAGTCGTAATAGGTGGCGGGTGGGGCCACGCTAATCCAGCCAGTAATTTCAGGACGGCGCATTAGCAATTGCATGCCAACAAAAGCCCCAAAAGAATACCCGGCAATCCAGAGGCCGCTGGCATTGGGGTTTACCATCTGCATCCAGTCAAGGGCAGCGGCTGCGTCTGAAATTTCGCCAATACCACCATCATAACGCCCTTGTGAGCGGCCAACGCCACGGGAGTTATAGCGCATGACAGAAAAGCCCATTTTTTCAAACGAGCGGTACATGGCATAGGTAATACGGTTGTTCATCGTGCCGCCATGCAGCGGGTGTGGGTGCAGCACGAGAGCAAGCGGCGCGTTAGGTTCGTTTGAATGGTGATAACGTCCTTCCAGACGACCGTCTGGACCGGCAAACATAACCTCAGGCATAGGGTTTCCGCATACTGTATGAATACGTCCGAGGGCATGGCGTATTCAGGTTGGGCGTGTGTTCCAAAACAATGCGATGCCGCACATTGCCCCAGAACAGGCAGGCCAATACCGCCTGCAACCACTTGCAATTTTCTCCCACCATTTTACGCACAAAGCGCACAAAACGGCGGGTACCAGTTATGGACATGGTATCATGCAGGGTGCAGGAAAAGGGGGAGGCAGAAAATCCGGCATTGACGTGCCCGAAGATGAGGTCATAATTCCCTCCTGTTCTGTCTCTTGGTGCCCCACTGCCGGAAATTTTTCCGTGGTGAGACGCCTTGCTGCGCTGTATGGTATTGACCATAGGCCCCTCTATAGCGGGTGCGGGTGCAAAAATTCCACATAAATCGTCAAATCGGCTGTTTTCTGCCTCGTATGGCGGTTATGCCTTGTAAAATCAGGAACCACGAACCATGACCGCAAGCGCACACGGCAGCCCCAGCCAGCCCCGTGTTGTGTATCTGGACGCGAACGCAACAGAGCCACTCCGCCCCCAAGCGCGCGAGGCCTTGTTGGAGGCGGCAGAACTGGAGGGTAACCCATCTTCTGTGCACCGTGCAGGGCGCATGGCCCGCGCATTGCTTGAACAAGCACGCGATACGGTTGCGCAGGCGTTTGAGGTCGCCCCGCTTAACTGCATTTTTACCTCTGGCGGTACAGAGGCTAACGTACTGGCCATGCACGGACTCGGGCACGGTCGGCGGTTTTTAGTGGGCGCGACCGAGCACGATGCCGTGCGCAAAGGGGCGCCAGCGGGGGCAGATGTTGCAGTGCTACCAGTTGAAGCCAGCGGGCAGGTAAAGCTTGACTGCCTAGAGCAGGCCCTAGCGGCTTCTGATGTGCCAGCCTTTGTGTGCCTTATGCTGGCTAATAACGAGACCGGCGTTCTGCACCCCGTAGCCGAGGCCGCAGCCCTGTGCGCCCGTTATGGGGCCCATTTGCATGTTGATGCCGTGCAGGCTGCTGGGCGTATGGTGTTTTCAGTCCCGCAAAGTGGTGTGGGCAGTTTAGCCATTTCTGGCCATAAAATGGGTGGGCCTAAAGGGGCTGGGGCGCTTTTGTTGGCCGGGCCTGCCCCAGCACGGCTACAGCCTTTGTTTGAAGGTGGCGGCCAAGAGCAGGGGCGCAGGGGTGGTACGCAGCCATTACCAGCCATTGCCGGGTTAGCTGCGGCGCTTAGTGCCTCGCTCCAATCCCCCAGAGACCTGAGTGGCCTGCGCAATACTCTAGAAGAGGCTGCACAAAAGGCAGGGGCAAAGGTTTGTGGGGCACAGGCCCCGCGTTTGGGTAACACAAGCTCGCTCATACTGCCGGGGCGTAAGGCCCAAACCCAGCTTATGCGGCTTGATCTGGCACATATCTGCGTCTCTGCCGGGTCTGCCTGCTCATCGGGTAAGGTTGCATATTCGCATGTGTTGCAGGCCATGGGTTTTGGCGAGCAGGCGGGGGAGGCTATTCGCGTCTCTCTCCCTTGGAACGTGCAGGAAGAAGACATACATCACTTTGTGCAGGCGTATGAGCGTATGGCCCAAAGTGCCACGCCTGCCTTGGGCTTATAAGCCACCGACAACCGGGGGAGGAGGGCTAAAATGGAAGAACTGTATTTTGATCATGCCGCCACCACCCCGTGCGACCCGCGCGTGCTGGCGGTGGTCACCAAAGCGCTGGCACAAGAAAACGGTAACCCGCACAGCACCACGCACGACTCGGGGCGGCGGGCGGCAGATATGGTCGAACACGCGCGCGCCCATGTGGCGGCCCTGATAGGGGCAGACCCACGAGAAATTATTTTTACCTCTGGTGCGACTGAGGCCAACAATCTGGCCATTAAAGGCGCGGCACGCTTTTTGGCAGCGCAAGGTAGCCCGCGCAAACGCATTATTACGGCGCAGACAGAGCATAAATGCGTGCTGGAAAGCGTGCGCGACCTCGCTCAAGAAGGGTTCGACCCCGTTATTTTGCCCGTGCAGCCTAATGGCTTGGTTAACCCGGCAGAACTGGCCCGGGCGCTAGAGGTGCCAACGGCTCTTGTGTCTCTCATGGGGGTTAATAACGAGAGCGGTGTGGTGCAAGATTACGCAACCCTTGCCCCGTTGGTACAACAAGCGGGTGCGTTGTTGCATGCAGACCTTGCGCAGGCTGCGGGTAAAATTGCGCTAGACGTTCAGCACATGGGGCTGGCCTTAGCGTCGCTCTCTTCGCACAAGCTTTATGGGCCAAAAGGGGTAGGGGCTTTGTATGTGCGGCGTAGGCCGCGTGTGCGCTTACAACCGCTTTTTTCTGGGGGCGGGCAAGAGCGTGGGGTGCGGTCTGGCACTCTACCCGGCTTTTTGTTAGCTGGCTTTGGTGAGGCCTGCCGTATTGCCGCGCACGAACAGACACAAGATGCAGCCCACCTTGCGCAAGTGCAGGCGGCTTTTTTAGCTAAATTGCAAAAAATGCTGCCCGGTGTGCACGTTAATGCGCATAATGCGCTGCGGTACCCCGGTATTCTGAGCGTGCGTTTGCCGCAAGATGTTGGGGCACAAGCAGTACTTGCTGCGTGCCCCGGTGTTGCGGCGTCACTCGGGTCGGCGTGTTCTTCTGCCGCATTGGCCCCGTCTTACGTGCTAGAGGCAATGGGTTTAACGCGAGAAGAAGCGGCAAGGAGCTTGCGTCTCTCTCCCGGACGTTTTACCTCAGCCGCCGAGGCGGAGCGTGCGGCAGAGTTGCTGGCACAGGCCGCCCAAAGGGTGCGTGCAGCCCACACACCCCCGGAACAACTGTGCGTGTGACCTCTCACCGCGTTAAAGACACAGCCTTGGCAGGATAAGACCGAATGCCCCAGATGACATTTGTTGAACAGGATGGAACTGAGCGCACAGTAGATGCGCCCCTTGGTTTGTCCGTACTCGAAATTGCCCACAAGCACGGCGTTGACCTTGAAGGCGCTTGCGAAGGCTCTTTGGCCTGCGCCACATGCCACGTGATTGTTGACCCCACATGGGCCGCCAAGCTGACCGAACCAACAGACGACGAAGAAGATATGCTGGACTTGGCCTTTGGCCTTGAAAAAACCTCTCGCCTAGGTTGCCAGATTGTTATGACCGAAGACCTTGATGGTCTGGTTGTGCGCCTGCCGCGCACGGCTTAATTTTTACGTTAGAGAAAGAAAGGAAAGCGCCCATGCGCATTCTTGTGGCCATGTCCGGAGGGGTGGACAGCTCAGTGGTTGCCGCCCGCCTTCAGGCAGAAGGGCACGAGGTGGTGGGTGCCACCCTTCAGCTTTACGATGCTCGTGGGGCGGCCAAAAAAGGGGCGTGCTGTGCCGGGCAAGACATACGCGATGCCCGCGCGGTAGCAGACCGCCTCGGCTTCCCGCATTACGTGATAGATGCTGAACGCCGTTTTCAGGACAGCGTGATTGAGCGCTTTGCAGATGCCTACGCAGCGGGTGAAACCCCAGTGCCCTGCGTTGCCTGTAACCAGGGCGTAAAATTTACAGACCTACTTGGCTTGGCCAAAGAAATTGGTGCCGATGCCATGGCCACCGGCCATTATGTGCGCCGCATAGAAGGGCCACAGGGGGCGGAGCTCCACCGCCCTGTTGATAGTGAGCGTGACCAGTCTTGGTTCTTGTTTGCCACAACCCGCGACCAGCTTGAGTATCTGCGCTTTCCGTTAGGAGATATGCCAGACAAAGCGGCAGTGCGTGCCGAGGCTGAAAAATACGGCCTTCTTGTTGCAGGCAAACCCGACAGCCAAGATTTATGCTTTGTAAGCGACGGGTCTTACGTTGACCTTGTTGAAAGCATGCACCCTGAAATGGCCGGGGCTGGCGAAATTGTAGATGCAAGCGGCAATGTTGTTGGCCAGCATGAAGGCGTTATGCGCTTTACCGTTGGCCAGAGTAAGCGCTTGGGTAATGCCGCCCGCCTGAATGGTGAACGCCAGATGGTGGTGGGGGTAGAACCCGCCAGCCGCCGCGTTATTATTGGCCCCCGTGCCCACTCGTTTGTAGATACCCTGCGCGTGCGTGACGTAAACTGGCTGGTTGATGCCCCGCCAGAAGGGTTGTCTTGCCGGGTGCAAATGCGCGCGCGTGAAGTGCCGCGCCCAGCCCATATTATACCAACCCCCAAAGGCGCACTTGTGCAGCTCACAGAGCCAGCCATGCCCGCGCCGGGTCAGGCCTGCGTGTTTTACGATGGCACCCGTATTTTGGGTGGTGGGTTTATTTGCCGTACAGAAAGTGCAACCGCAGCCTGAGGGAGAAAAGACGCATGACAGACAACCAGACCACCAACGGGCGGCTTGTTATTGGCACGCAGCGTTATTCTTCATGGTCATTGCGGGGCTGGTTGCCTGTTAAGCTGGCTAAACTGCCAGTTACGGTGCAGGTTATAGCGCTAGAAGGTGCGGGCCAAACCCGTGCCCTCAAAGCTCTGTCTCCCAACGGGTGCGTGCCCTACCTTGAGCATGACGGCGCAAAAGTATGGGATTCTCTGGCTATTGCAGACTATTGCGCAGAGTTTGAGCCCAGCCTTTGGCCGCAAGAGCGTGCCGCCAGAGCCGTGGCCCGCTCTATTGCCGCAGAAATGCATTCCGGCTTTCGGGGGGTGCGCTCCACATTCCCCATGAATTTGGGGCGTGTTGCGCGGCCTCTTACCACTCCATTGCCTGAAGATGCGGTGAAGGATATTGCCCGCATTAACACCATTTGGGCAGAAACACGTGCTCAGTTTGGCCAAGGTGGCCCCTACCTGTTTGGCGCAAATTTTGGCATTGCAGATGCCATGTTTGCCCCGGTTGTGTACCGCTTTCTTTCTTACGCAGTGCCGGGTTTGTCCGAGGTCGCGCAGGCTTACATGCAGGCGGTCATTAAACATCCTCTTATGCAGGAATGGCAGGCCGATGCCGCGCAGGAGCCAGAAAGCTGGCAACTCCCTTTATACGAATCTATTCCCTAAAAGGGTGTTTCAAAAGCCACGCAGGCTAGTCTGGCGTGGCTTTTTTCTTTTCTAAGGCGGTATTACTGCGCCCTGATAGAATAGCATCAGGGTAGGCTCAACTGTTTGTTCAGTTACAAAAATGCTTTGCCAGTCCGTAATTTTGGGCTTTTGAAACAGCTTTAAAACCGCGTATTTGAACGTGCCTTTAAAAGAGCAGGCAGCATAGAAATAAGAAGGGGAGCCAATGCAGCACGAGGCAGCGTATATCAGCCAAACGCACGGTGTTACGCTGGCCACGCCTTTCCGCTGCGTAACTATTTTACCCCCTGCCGAGCGTTTTGCACCGGGTGAAGCTGGTGCCATAGCGTTGCTGGTACGGCGTATGGCCCACGCTACTCAAGGGACAACCACGGTTGAGAGTGTGTTGGGACAGCCGCCCAGTGGGCAGCCTTTTACGGGTGTGCCGTTTACGCCCATTACACCTCTTTGGGCCCCTTTTAGTAAAAGCAGGCGCTACGCTTGGGCGTTAGCCCGGCAGGTTAAACGGCTCAAGCCAGACATTTTGGAGGTGCATAACCGGCCAGATATTGCCCTTATGTTACGCCGTTTTTTGCCGTCTCTGCCCATTATGCTGGTGTTGCATAACGACCCATGCGGCATGCGCCGGGCTAAAACAGCGCAAGAGCGCACCCAACTGGCTAAAGCTGTCAGTGTTGTTGGGGTGTCTGAGTGGGTAAGGCAGCGCTTTTTAAGCCAAGGCGTACAGGGCAGCGTGCAGGTTTTGCCTAATAGCCTTAATTTAGCAGAAATACCTCACCCCCTTATGCAGCGAGAGAAAACACTGCTTTTTGCCGGGCGTATCGTGGCCGATAAAGGGGCCGATATTTTTGTAAAAGCCTGTGCTCAAGTATTACCCCACCACCCCGCATGGTGCGCAAACATGATAGGCGCAGACCGGTTTGGCCCAACCTCGCCTGAAACACCTTTTCTGGCAGCGCTCCGGCCCCAAGCGCAACAAGCCGGTGTTGTGCTGTTAGGCTATCAAACGCATACAGCCGTGCTGGAGGCTATGGCACGTGCGGCTGTTGTTGTGGTGCCAAGCCGCTGGCCAGAACCTTTTGGCATGGTAGCCCTAGAAGCTATGGCCTGTGGTGCTGTCTTGCTTGTGTCTAACAAAGGTGGCTTGCCAGATGTGGTGGGTGAGGCCGGGCTGCTGTGTGACCCCGACAACCTGCCCGAAATGGTGGCAAAACTCACAGACCTGATAACCAACGAAGCCCTACGCGCAGAGTTGGCGCAAAAGGGCCTAGAGCGTGCGCAATTTTTTCAAACAGACACACTCAGGTTAACACGTGAAAGTTTGCAGCGCGCCTGTATTGCTGCATGGCGCACGTGCTGTGGTGGCTAAGCTTAGGGGGAGTTTAGCTGCTGCAAGAGTGTGGCTTTAGCCCATTTACTCGGTCTTATTCTGCCATCCGCAGGCTTTAAGGGCTGCCTGCATACCGTGGCGTGGTGGGGCTATAGTGTGCAAGGGGGGCGTAAAAGGTAAGGTTAAGCTGCGGGCCAGTAGGTGCAAGCCTTGTGGGTGGGCTTTGCCGTACAGCGTGTCCCCCATAATAGGCCAGCCCATAGCAGCACAATGCACCCGTGCCTGATGTGTGCGGCCTGTGTGCAGGGTCAGTTCCAACCACGTTAAATTCTTACTTTTAGAGCGGCCTAGCACGCGCCATGTCGTGCGGGCTGGCTCCCCTTTTGGGTCTGGTTTTATGCTCCAGCCCTCTGCCTTTGTGCTGTGTTTGCGCAAAGGCAGGGTAATGTCTCCTTGTGCGTCGTCTGGGCTGCCTTGCACAACCGCCCAGTAGGTTTTGTGTACGGTTTTAGCGGCAAAAGCCTGCTGCATGGCAATAAGGGGTTGCTTGCGCAGGGCTATGGCAAGACAGCCTGATGTTTCTGTATCCAGCCGGTGGGCCAACCATGGCCCGTCTTTACGGCGGGATAGAAAGGCAAAACAGGCTTCTACACTTACACCTCCAGCAGGCCCGGTATGTACTGGTATGCCCGCAGGTTTGTTAAGAATAACCACGTGCTGGTCTTGGTAGAGAATATCCAGCGCAAAAGGGGGGGAGTTGGGGTCGGGTAAGTTGCTCATTCTTCGCGTGCCGAGCCTACGAGCACTTTGCGGCGGCCAACATGGTCGGCGCGGCTAATAACCCCTTCTTTTTCCATCTGCTCTATCAGTTTAGCGGCACGGTTATAGCCAATAGATAAGTGGCGCTGCACGAAAGAGGTCGAAGCCTTGCCCTCGCGCGTTACAATGGCCACGGCTTCGTCATACATATCGTTTTCGCCATCGTTGCTTCCAGAGCGGCCACCACCGCTGGCGGCAGCTTCCTCAACGGGTTCGGCCAACACGTCATCATCGTAAATCGGCTCGCCCTGTTCTTTCAGGAAGTTGACCACCTGCTCCACCTCGCTATCAGCCACAAATGGGCCGTGCACGCGGGTGATACGGCCACCACCTTGCATAAACAGCATGTCACCTTGGCCTAGCAGTTGCTCTGCGCCCTGCTCGCCCAAAATGGTGCGGCTATCAAACTTACTAATAACCTGAAACGAGATACGGGTAGGGAAGTTGGCTTTAATGGTACCGGTAATCACGTCTACAGAGGGGCGTTGTGTGGCCATAATAACGTGAATACCCGCAGCACGGGCCTTTTGCGCCAAGCGCTGTACGCAGGCATCAATTTCTTTGCCTGCGGTCATCATCAGGTCAGCCATTTCGTCAATAATGACCACAATATAGGGCATGGGGTCGAGCGCGACAGACTGCTCTTCAAACACCGGGGTACCGGTTTCGGGGTCAAAGCCGGTTTGTACGCGGCGCACGACCACTTCCCCATCGGCGCGGGCTTCGGCAGCGCGGGCGTTGTAGCCTGCAATATTGCGCACCTGAAGGTGGGCCATGGTGCGGTAGCGCCTGTCCATTTCCCGCACTACCCATTTCAGGGCGTTTACGGCTTTGGGGGGCTCTGTCACAACCGGGGTAAGCAGGTGGGGAATACCATCGTAAATAGAGAGCTCAAGCACCTTTGGGTCAATCATGATCAGGCGGCATTCATCGGGCGAAAGCCGATAAAGCAGCGACAAGATCATGGCGTTAACACCAACAGACTTGCCCGAACCTGTGGTACCAGCCACCAGTAGGTGTGGCATACGGGCTAGGTCGCTAAAGGTTGGCTCGCCAGCAATATCCTTACCCAAAGCGAGAGAGAGCTGTGCTGGGTCGTTTTGCCAGTCTGGTTGGCTGAGCAGTTCAGAAAGGTAAACGGTTTCGCGTGTTTTATTGGGTACTTCTATACCAATAACATTGCGCCCCGGCACGGTAGCAATACGCACGCTTAGTACCGAAAGAGAGCGCGCTACGTCATCTGCCAGCCCAATAACACGGGCTGAGCGAATACCCGCGGCAGGCTCAAGCTCATACAATGTTACCACGGGGCCAGCACTCATGCCCACAATGGTGCCTTGCACGCCGTAATCAGCCAAAACCTGCTCAAGCAGGCGGGCGGTGGCGTTCAAAACATCTGGGGTAGGGCCATGCTGTGCGCTCAGGGGTGGGGGTTTGAGCAAATCAAGTGGCGGTAGCTCCCACCCACCCTTTTGGGTGGTGGCCATGCTGCGGGCAGAGGGGCTGCTGCCAGCTTGGTCTTTGGGGGTAAAGAGCCTGCCTAAAAGACCATTTTTTGGTGGTGCAGCCTGTGTTTGTGGGGCTGGGGGTTGCACGGGGTATGGTGCGGGTGCCGCTTTTTCGTCGCGCAGTAGGGCTGGCGTGGTACGGGTGGGCTCTGGCGTTGGGGCAGGGCGTGCCGGTGGTTCGTCATCGCGTAGGGCTAAAGCTGTACCGGGTGCTGCCGGGTGCTCATCAAATGCCAGATCATCTTCGTCCAGATCATCATGGAAAAGAGAATGGGGTGTTTGCGTAGGGCCACTGCTTGGCGCGTAAGAGGTTTCTTCGCCCGTAGCATAACCGCCCACGGGGCCAAGGGGGGCTTCATCAGTATGCGGTTTGCGGCTGGCATAATAGCGTACAAAGCGCATGCTCAGTTTACCGGGCAGGCGGGCTACAACCATAACGCCGTGCCACAGTGCCAACCACTCCTGCCGGTTAAGGCCGGTGGTAAGGGCCGTAAGCAGGCATGCCAGCAATAGCCCTAAAATCCAAAGCACCATGCCCCCCGCAGGGCCAATGGCGGCACTACCAGCAGAGAGAGAGGTTTGCGCAATAGAAAAACCAATACCGCCGCCAATACCGGCCTCAGTTGGCCAATGTAAGGGGGGGAGTGCCGTAAAGAGTAACGGTATGGCCGCAAAAAGTGCCCCCGCTACCGGCAGCAGGCACAAAAAGGCCACAACCCGCAACCCAAACACCATAAGGGTTTCATGGCCCAAGAGCCGGTGGCCCATAAACCGCCAGCCCCATGCCATAAGCACAAGGGCGGGTAAGGCTGCGGCTATACCAATGCCTTGCAACAATGTGTCAGACAACACAGCGCCCACCATACCCAGTAGGTTGGTAGGGGGTTGGCCTGTTGCGGTGTTAAATGAGGGGTCTTTTGGGTTATAGGTTGCCAGTGCGACCAGGAGCGCACAGGCCAGCACGCACAGAACTATGCCGCCGCCTTCTTCAAGCCGCAGGCGCAACTTGCTTTTGTAAGTGGAAGAACCATAATCAGTTGTGTGTGTGTGGCTTGGTCGCGCCAAAGGTCTGTGTCCTGACTCCAGTGGGCCAAAAAAGCAGGCGCCGTATAAGGGCGCTGCTCTTGTCGGGCAATTGCAACAAAAAGGTGTTGAGAAGAGCACACCAATCTACCGCGAACCCGCGTTATAAAGAAGGTTTGTACGGCAGAGTTTTGGCAATGTCGCATTTTTTTGGGTTTATGCCATTAAAACTGCAGGCAAAATGCGTTTAGCGTCCGTGTAGCGGTACTGAAAATGTTATGGGCGGCGCTATGTACGTTGCCTGCAAGAGAGCCGCTTGGGTATAGGCGCCAGTGAGACTCGTGCGCACTCCCCCCTACAGCAATATGTGTAAGCGCCGTTGTGAAAGCCCCCTTTGCGGGGGAATGTGTAACAAAAAGACGGAGGGTTCCAGCTTACCGCTGGTTAAAAATGTCGCGCACAGTGCGTTTCACGCTGTCACCCCAGTGCGGGAGGGTGACACCAAAAGTTCGGGCTAACTTGCTCGTATCCATGCGCGAATCAGCCGGGCGTTTGGCTGGGGTTGGCCAATCTTGCGTGGCAATGGCGGTAATGTCTGGCATGGCTTGCCCATGGTGGGTCGCTTCTTGCAGGGTTGCGACCGCAAGCCCGTGCCAGGTTGTCTCTCCTGTGCCGCAGGCGTGGTAAATACCAGCAAACGCGTCCTGCCACCCATTGTTTTCAATGTAGGCTAAAACTTCCAGCAAGGCCCGTGCCAGGTCATCTGCGCTGGTGGGGTTACCTTTCTGGTCGCCCACCACTTTAAGAGCTGGGTTTTTGGCACCGGCATTAAGCATGGTGCGTACAAAATTCTTACCGTGGGCTGAGTAAACCCATGCTGTCCGAAAAATAAGCGTTTTAGGGTTGGCTGCCAGTGTTAGAGCCTCCCCCATTGCTTTGCTACGCCCATAGACCGTTTGGGGAGAGATCGGGTCTGTCTCTACGTAGGGTGCCCCTTTATCTCCCGCAAAGACGTAATCGGTTGAAACGTGCAGAAATGGTATGTCGGCTGCGGCGCAAAGCCGTGCCAGTTCTGCGGGGCCTGTGGCGTTTGCGCGTGTGGCGGCAGCCTCTTCGCTCTCGGCCAAATCAACCGCCGTCCAGGCTGCGGCATTAATAATAGCGCTGGGCTTTATGGCATCAAACGTTTTTTGCAGTGTGTCTGGTGCGTCAAAATCCAGCTCTGGGCGGCCAATGCACTGAATGCGCGGGCCACCTAGTGCGCGTAATGCTGTGGCCAGTTGCCCATGCTGCCCTGTAACTAGAATAGGGCCACCGTTGGGTGCTAAAATGGCGGCGGGCAGGTGCTGAGTTTTAGACATGAAACCAGCCTTTAGCATCAGAAAATTCACCGGCAATCAGGTCTTTTTCAGAGAGTATGGCGGCCTCTTCTTTAATGGGCCACGCAATATTCAGGTCTTTACTGTTCCAGATTACGGCTCGCTCAGAGGCTTTGTTGTAAAGGGCTGTGCATTTATACTGCACCTCTGCGTTATCGGTCAGGGTGCAAAAACCGTGCAAGAAGCCCGGTGGAATCCAGAGTTGAGACCAGTTATCTTCAGACAATTCGGCTGCAACCCATTTGCCATAAGTGGGTGAGCCTGTGCGGGCATCGACTGCTACGTCCCAGATAGCACCTTTGGTGCAGCGTATCAGTTTGCCTTGGGCGTAGGGGGCTAACTGGCAGTGTAGCCCACGGACTACCCCCTTCTGGCGCGAAAGGCTTTGGTTGTCTTGCACAAAAGGGAGAGTAATGCCTGCATCGTGCATGCGCTCAGCATTATACGTTTCTGAAAAGAACCCCCGACTATCTTCAAAACGTGGTGGGGTCACAAGAATGACCTCAGGAACAGCAAGGCGTTGAACCTTCATGGTAAAAAACTCCTGAATAATAGACGGGGCGACAAGAGAGGTTGTGTTGCTATTAAACAAAATTATGCAGAATCAGCAATTAATGTGAGCACGCGCCCCAGTTCTGTTTTGCCCATACGTTGTGCATGGGTTCTGAGCTGGGCGGGGGTAATATACCCCATTCTAAAAGCGACCTCAGCCGGAGACCCAACCAGCATACCTTGTCGGGCCTGAATGGTGTTTACAAACTGTCCAGCCTCCATCAGGCTATCAGGGAGTCCGGCATCAAGCCATGCGCAGCCACGCCCTAAGCGGTCAACATGTAGGCTACCATCTTCAAGATAAAAACGGTTCAGGTCTGTAATTTCTAACTCACCACGGGCAGAGGGGCGCACTCGTTTTGCAAAGTCCAGCACTCTGTTATCGTAAAAATATAACCCCGTTACGGCCCAATTTGATGCAGGCATTGCTGGTTTTTCAACAATGCTCAAAGCACGCCCGGTTTTGTCAAAGCTTACCACACCGTAGCGCTCAGGGTCTCTGACCTGATAGGCAAAAAGCGTTGCTCCTGTTGTACGTTGCGCCGCCAGTTGAAGAGAGGTGCTTAAATGGTCAGCAAAAATCAGATTATCACCCAAAGCGAGTGCACAAGGGGCATTTTGCAACCAGTCTTCTGCAATCAAAAATGCTTGTGGAATACCCTCAGGTTTTTCCTGCACGCGGTATTCAAAATTCACACCAAATTGCGAACCATCGCCCAAAAGGCGCTGAAACTGGGGTAAATCAAGTGGCGTGCTGATAATCATAATATCACGAATACCCGCCAGCATTAAGGTAGAAAGCGGGTAATATACCATTGGTTTGTCATAAACCGGCAGCAGTTGTTTGCTGGCGGCTAATGTCATGGGGTATAGGCGGGTGCCAGAGCCACCAGCAAGCAAAATACCTTTCATGGGGGTGCTAGAGGGTTGGGTCATTCTGCGGCAGCTCCCATACGGTGGCCAGTATAGCGGTTAGCGCGTATAGCCTGCCACCAGCTTTTATTTTGCAAATACCATTGCACTGTGTGGCGTATGCCAGTTTCAAAAGTGTAGTCAGCTTTCCAGCCAAGAGCTTGCTCAGCATGGCTTGGGTCAATTTCATACCGGAAATCATGCCCGGGTCGGTCTGTTACAAAGTCAATAAGCCGCTCATGTGGGCCTGCTGCGTTGGGGGCGAGCTCGTCCAGCACATGGCAGATGGCCTGCACAACCTCTAAATTGGTGCGGGGTTGGCGGGCGCCAATGGCATAGGTCTGCCCCGGCACACCGCATTCAACTGCTTTCACCAAGGCGCGTGCGTGGTCTTCTACAAATAGCCAGTCACGTACGTTGGTGCCTTGGCCATAAACAGGCAGTTTTTGGCCCTCAATGGCGTTAAGAGTGATAAGGGGAATGAGTTTTTCAGGGAAATGCCATGGCCCATAATTATTTGTGGTATTGGTCACAAAGGTTGGTAGGCCGTAAGTATGGTACCATGCGCGCACAAGATGGTCTGAAGCCGCTTTGCTGGCAGAGTAGGGGCTGCGTGGGTCGTAGGGGGTGGTTTCTGTAAACGGTGGGTCTTGCGGGGCAAGAGCGCCAAATACTTCATCGGTAGAAATATGATGGAAACGAAACGCCTTGCGGTCAGACCTGTCCAGCGTTAGCCAGTATTTCCGTGCGGCTTCCAGTAAGGTATAGGTGCCCACAATATTGGTTTGAATAAATGCGCCCGGCCCATCAATAGAGCGGTCAACGTGGCTTTCTGCGGCCAAGTGCATAACGGCATCGGGCCGGAAGGTTTCAAACAGGCGGTTGAGAGAGGCGCTCTCCAAAATATTGGTCTGCGTAAAATGGTAACGCTCGTTAGAGCTGGCATCTTCCACAGTTTCGGGTGAGGCAGCGTAAGTCATGCAATCAACATTTAAGACTACATGTGCCGTGTTGCGCATAAGAAAACGGGTTACCGCTGAACCGATAAACCCGTATCCTCCGGTTAATAAAATACGCATTGAGACTCCGTGTTGTGTTTGGAGCAAAAAGAATGATAGTTAAATTTATGAAATGTTTGGGTGCGCGAATAGCAGAATTCGAGCATAAATATGAAAAGTTATAAATTTTGTATCGTTGCCTTGTTGTTCGCTTAAAAACGAATAAGCCGTTAAAAAATAATAGGAAGTTAGAACCGTGAAAACCCAAAAACTGAAAGCGTTATCACAACGTCTTCATGCTCCAGAGGTCAAGGTTCTGGCTGGATATTGTTATTTCTCTTTTAACGAAAAACTTACGTTACCGTTTGAGGTGCAGCGTGATGGGCATATTATTTTTGGACCACTCTGTTTAGGTGAGAACGCGCAGGCTGCGTTTTATGTCCGCCATGCGCTTGAGTTAGCGTTTCTGCTCCAAGATTTAAAAAATACACCTTTAGAAACAGTAAAAATTTTAGTTGTCTCTGCCCGTAATGCCGCGCGTTTTTGGTTGCTAGATCATGACGGGCAAGCGCCTTGCCCTGTTACATGGGGTAAGGCTTACGCAGCGCAGCACCCTCCTTCACAGCACATTTTGGCGCAAAGTCTTGCCCAACTCTTACCGTTGTGTAACGCGCCAGAAACAACGTTGCCGCTATCTGGGCCTGAATGGTCACATTTTTTGGCGTGGCTTGCCACGGTGTGGCCCTCTATCGGGCCAGTTGAAGCGTTAATGGCAGAAGGGGGCGATGGCCGCCTGAATATTGATGCTACAACAGGCCTTAATCATTACGGGTGTTCTCATCGTCCTCGGCCATGGGCTGTTACGTTTGCATCATCTACAGCGTCATCTTTATCTGAGCGGGGGTTTGCTGCGGGCGAGCATATGCGCCTTGCTTTTATGAAAGCCATTATAGAAGAAAAATCTGATAATTTTCTTACAAAAACAGCTGATGAAACAAGGAAATTTTTAGCAGACTTTTTTGGTCTTAGTGCATACCAAGGTGTTATTCTTTCTCCCTCTGGTACGGATAGTGCTTTATTTACACTCGCTCTTTCTGGTCTTAAAAATAGGCCGGTTACAACAATTCTTACCGCCCCAGATGAAACGGGTAGCGGTATACCGCTTGCTGCACAAGGGTGCCACTTTGCACAAGAAACTGCCTGTGGTGTGCAGGTAGAAAAAGGTAAATTAATAGACGGTTTTAAAGAAAAATCAGTCTGTCTTGTGCTGCCCCTACGCAATAAAGAAGGGGGCGTTCTCCCTGCTTCAAGTGTTGTGCAGGCCTGCCAGGTGATGGTGGCGGAAGCCATAGAAAAAGGGCAGCATGTTTTATTGCATGTGCTTGATCTTTCTAAAACGGGCTTACTTGCGCCAGATATGCAGGCCATTGAGCATTTAGCGCAAATATACCCAGAGCAGTTGGATATTGTGGTAGATGTCTGCCAAGCTCGGCTTATGCCAGAGCGGGTGCAGGCTTATTTGGCTAAACAATGGGCTGTTATGGTTACTGGCTCAAAATTTTATACTGGGCCGCCATTTTGCGGGGCTTTATTGTTGCCCCAAAGTTGGCGGCAACGCCTAGAGTATACGGTATTGCCATCGGGCTTACAGGCTTATGCGCACCAAAGCGAATGGCCACAGGCGCCAGCCTGCCGTGGTTTGGCGGCAGGGTATAACCACGGCTTACTGCTTAGGTGGGCTGCTGCCCGCGCCGAAATGGAGGCCTTTGCCGCAGTGCCCGTGCCAGCCGTGCAGCAAAGGCTGCACCAGTTTTTACACGCTGTTACACAGGCCATTTTGCTTAACCCAGACTTGCAACTTGTAACCCCTTTTGTGCCGCAACGCCCAGCGCTACCGCAGGACTGGGACAGGCAGCAAACTATTCTTTCCCTTATGGTACGTGCTCCAGAAGCGGCTGATATAGATACCCCTTTAGATTTTGAAAGATGCCGCAAGCTGTATCAATGGCTTAATGCAGACCTATCCCCTTATGTGCCTGCAACAGACAAACCTCTTGCAGCTCTCTTGTGCCATGTAGGGCAGCCTGTAGCACTGCCACACCCGCATGCTTTAAAGGGCATGGCCGCAGCTTTACGCCTTTCGGCTGGGGCACGGCTTGTTTCGGGCGAGCCGTCTCATAATGGCTTGGGGCTTGAAGCGCGCATGGTGCGTGAAAGTGCTGATGCCAAAAAGGTACTTGATAAAATCAGCCTTATTCTGGCGCATTGGCCTGCCATTGCACAAGCAGACCCTTTACCCTCTTACAGGCCTCTTTCTGGGGCTTTAGAGAGCACAGACCCGCATAATGCTGTGTTGTTTGGGCGTATGGGGCAAGGTGCTGTCACGTTTTCTTCTCTTGCCATTGGCCCGTCCTGACCGCACAAAGCAGAGTATGACACAGCAAACCAATCAGGGTAATTTTCTCGATACCCCACAACTCGCTACTGGCGTAACGCGGTTCTGGCTTATCCGCCACGCTTTGGTTGAACAAAACGCACGGCTTTGCCTGTATGGCTCTTTAGATGTGCCCTTGTGCCCAGAAAGCCTTATTGCACAGCGGCCTATGTACGAGGCACTGGCTGCCCGCCTGCCGCGTAAAGCACGCTGGTTTGTTAGCCCGCTATCACGCACCCGCAAAACAGCCCAAGCCATTCAAGATGCTGGTTACGGCCCCCATGCCTTAGCCGTGGAGCCCGCCTTGATAGAGCAAGACCTAGGCCAGTGGCAGGGTATGCCCCATGGTGAACTGCCCCAGCATTTGCGTTTGGCGGCACACCCTTTCTGGCCTGTTTCTGCCGCAGAATGCCCCCCAGAAGGCGAAAGCATGATTGATGTAAGTGCGCGCGTTGGGCAGGCGTTAGATAAACTCGCGCAGGCGCATGCCGGGCAAGATATTGTGGCTGTTAGCCATGGTGGGGCTATTCGTGCAGCTCTTTCTCATGCGCTGCGTATTCACCCTGATACAGCATTACATTTTTCAATTCAGAATTTATCTTTAACTATTCTGGAACGTTTAGAAGAAGGCTGGCGTGTTGTTACTGTGAATGAACTGCCCGGCATTTAAGGCGTAGTATCACAACCCTGTAGTGTTTTTGATTACATTGCAGGGTTGGGGTGAATTAAAAATACTTTTTCTAAAATGGGGAAAGTATTTCTTCTAAAATCAGATTTGCTATTTTTAAAATATATTCCAGGAATCATCTCTATTTATCTTGTTTGGCTTTTGTAAAATGACCTGTATCTGTAAACCTGATTATTCGAGTATAAAATTATTCTGAATGCGATCACGTGCAAATTTTTCGAACCTGCTAAAGAGGTGTTGTGAAAGTTCAGATTTGATATACTTATTTTTGCAACAAGATAGAGAGCTTTACAAACATAATAAGGTCATTGCCCCAGCCAAGAGGCAGCGCCTTCTGGCTCTAAACTGCACGTTAAAACCAGTGCAGTAATTTTTGATTTCGCCTTTAAATTCTGCATAGTATCAATTTTTTGCACTCATTTGTTTTCTTTAGTAATATCATTTGAGAAACTCATTTTTATTTCTGTTTTTTTTATGGTTGCATAATACTTGCAAAAATCTGTAGGGGCTTTCGTTCCCTCATGGTGCATGCTGTATAGCTTCGTTTAATAGCGGGGTAGGTGTAGGAGTCATAAAAGGCTGTACGGGCAGGGGGATACTGTTTGGTTCTAGCTCTTTGCGCATACGGGGCGGTGTTTCTGTCGGGGCGCTAGCTGATGCATGGGGTGTATTTGGCTCTTCTTGTTTTTGGTTTTGTGTTTCTTCTGTATGTAAAGCAGAGAGCGGCACACCTTTAAGGGGAGATTTATCAGTTACGGCAATGTCTGGCCCATTGGCGTTCCATGCATCAACTGGTGGTAATGGTTGCTGAGATGGCTGGTCAGAGAGTGGGTTTTTATCAAGCACTTTACGTGTGTTTTGTGGGTAGCGGTTCATAAGGCCTAGCAAAGTGCCATTTGTCCAGCCAAAGCCAATTTGCATGGGGTATTCTCCACCACCTTTGCCGCCAGTTGCGCTAATCTGTTTTGCAACCACATCATATTTTTCTAATAAAACACCGCTTTTTTCAAATGTGCCAATAACCCGATCCATCCAGCGGCGGCCTATTTCAGCGGCGAGAGTGTCGTGTCCATATTGTTCTAACCCCTTAATGGCCATCCATTGGTTGGGGGCCCAGCCGTTGGGGTAGTCCCACTGTTGGCCAGTTTCTCGGTCTGTTGCTGTAAGCCCGCCTGCATGGAGCAGTCTTTTTTCTATGGTTTTGGCAACAGCATCGGCACGGTCTTGGGGGGCTTGGTGCAAAAAGAGCGGCACGGCTGTAGCGGCTGAGAGTATGTTTGTCTGGCGGTGTGTTTTCCAGTTATAATCAAAATACGCGCCTTCTTTTTCATTCCATAAATATGTATTTATAGCATTTTGTAACGCCTCAGCTTGGGCCATATAAAAAGCAGATTTTTCTTTATTCCCCTGTAAAGAATAAGCATGAGACAAGGTTTGTGCTAAATGCACAATCAGGCAATTATATTCTATGGTAAGGAGTGAGGTTGCTTGAATAGTGGAGAGCGTTTTACCATCAGCCAACCAACGTGATGAATAATCCCACCCTGTCTCGGCACCTGCGCGTAGGTCTCTCCAGAGTTCTTTAGGTGCACGGTGGGTAGTTTGTGCTGTTGCTTGGTCTTGTGGGTAGCTTTCATCGCGTGGGGTATTCATATCATCCCACGGTCTAAACATAACTGTTCCATCTGGCATTTTTACAGCATGGCGCCATGCTTCGTCCGGTTTTAGGTCTGTTGGTCTATCTGTCCAGTAGTCATATTCTTTTTGCAGGGCGGGTAAAAAAGTCGTGTAGGTTATTTGCCCATCATGGCTGGCAAGCAGGTCTAGCATTAAAGAAAAGAACGGGGGTTGTGAGCGCCCAAGGTAGTATGTGCGGTTACCATTTGGCATGTGGCCATAGCGCTCAATAAGGGATGCAATATCGCGCACCATGTTGCGCATAAGGTCAACATGTTGGTCTTCATATAAACCAATCATGGTAAAATAGCTGTCCCAATAATAAAATTCTGAAAACCTGCCGCCGGGCACAATGTAGTCGTGTGGGAGCGGTAGCAAAGATGACCACGCTACCGGTATATCAGCGCTACGGGTAAGCACGTCCCACATGCCGCTTATATAGTCTCGCACGCTTTCATCTGGCTTGCGCGAATAGGAGGCTGAGCGCAGAACTGGCATGGTAAAATGGCGCGAAACAAATGTTTTTAAGTTAAAATCAGGCAGTTTTTTTTGTTGTTGCCATATGGCTACCAAGTCTGACGGTGCTTGGTCTGGCGTGGCATCTGCTACAGATTTTGGGTCTGTAAATATTTTAGCGGCATGTATCGCAACAAACAAATCCCCCAAGGCAATAGAGGGCGGGCGCAAGTCTTGCGGTACGTTCAGGGCTGGTTGGTTTGCTTGTGGTGGGGGTTTTAGGTCAAAAAGTTTTACCTGCACGGTGGGTATGGCTGTATTTTTTTGCTCAAGCTCTGGCGTTGGTCTTGCTTTTGTCTCCCCAGATGTTTTGGCGTCAGGAGCAGGAGCAGGAGCAGGAGCAGGAGCAGGAGCAGGAGCA
>NZ_BAMX01000014.1 GCF_000963965.1 Acetobacter orientalis | reverse complement strand
TCCGGGTTCGCCTGCTTCACTGCCGCACAGGCAGCTCAGAAAAATGACAAGCGATTGTTTACAAAAATTAATGACTTCACTGCGCACAGGCAGTTCAGAAAGCAATGGCTCAAATCAACTAATAGTCGAATGTACCTGACTTAAAGCTTAACAAAGACTTGAGAAGCATAGAAAACTGAACAACACATACTTTAGCGATGTACACAATTTTTAAAAAGACTACATTTTCAAGAGGGCACAAGCCCTTTGAATTTTCGTATTCGTAAATACTGCTCTTAAAAGCAATTCTAGTCACTCCATAAAATTAATAAATATTTATTTGGATAGCCTTATGATATCTCGCATTCTTGAAAATCAAGCTTCATTGCGAGGAACGATTACACTATGAAAACACGAAGTTACTTTATTCTTCTCAATATAAAAATAAGATAACACAAAATGCACAAAATATACATAAGTACGATAATAAAATTAGCAAAATATAAAACCCTTATCACCTTTTATGCAATTTTTTCAATAATTAATGGACTACTTTGTATTACTCTCACCCCCCCCTTTCAGGTGGCAGATGAACCCAACCATTTCATGCGTGTATTACAAATAGCTCAAGGTAATTTGGTAGGTATCAGACAATCAAAAACGGAATCTGGTGCTTTGTTACCCATGACTGCACCTATGTTTGCAGCATCTTTTAACAAACTACCTTTTGCTCCACAGGAAAAAGTAACAGCAGACATGCTTGTCAAGGCCATGAGTTTACGATGGCCTTCAAGTCTTACCTTTGTGTCACTAC
Source organism: Acetobacter orientalis (assembly GCF_000963965.1). Taxonomy (GTDB): domain Bacteria; phylum Pseudomonadota; class Alphaproteobacteria; order Acetobacterales; family Acetobacteraceae; genus Acetobacter; species Acetobacter orientalis. Next base: position 268,081 of record NZ_BAMX01000014.1, on the reverse strand, counting down.
CTAATACTGTTATCTACCCCCCAACCTCTTACGTTGGGGCTGTCACTGGTGTTCTATGGGCACATACCCTACACGCTACACCTTTCGGGACACTTTATCTGGCACGGATTGGCAATTTAGTAATAAATGTTGGGGTAAGTGTCTGCGCACTCTTATTATCACCTGAAGCAGGTCTCTTTTTAGTCGCAATCCTTATACTTCCCATGAGTATCAGCCTTATGGCGTCTTGCTCGCAAGACGGCATGGTACTAGCATTAATGGCACTCGGCATTGCCTGCACCTTACGCTGGTTCCGAGAACACAATGAAAAAAAACGCTTTGTGTTTGCTTGTGTCGGCGGCATTTCTTTAGGTTGTGTCGCTGCAGCAAAAGCTCCCTACATCATAATGGTATGCGCTCCTCTTCTTTTTTTAAACAGGCATAATATACGTTATGCTTTAACATCTTGCTTTAATAGTGTTATCGTATTCTCTGTATGGTTTTTCTGGGGCATTAGACCGACAATAACAACAAGCGCGCCTGATGGGGCGTCTGCTTCGGAGCAATTTATTTTCATAGTGCATCACCCAATTCAACTCATAGAAGCTTTTTTCAGAACAATTTATAAAAGTGAAAAGTATTTTTCCCAACAATTCATAGGTGTCTTGGGATGGTTAGATTTACATTTCCCTGCATTTGTATACATGCTGGTAAAAATATTTTTGATATTTATAACGTTAACGTTTCTTTTGTCAGCAAAAGGCTTTTCCAATAAAAAACTATCTAATTTACGTATCAGTGGATTAATAATACTTATTTTATCGACAATATTTGGTATTTTTACTTCTCTCTATTTAACATGGACACCTGTTGGTCGGCCAGTCATAGAAGGTGTGCAAGGGCGATATTTTTTACCAGTTGTTATGTTAGTCGCTCTTGCTCCTTCTCTAATAAAAAATACTCAAGACACACAAAAATTACTGCCAACTAAAATATATGAAATTCAAAAAAAAGCTGCAGTTAATCTTTCTGTCATTATTTTTATGTTGTTTTGTTATTTCACTTTGTATTTATACCTTTTAAATAGGTACTGGTAATATTGCCAGGATTTTAAAATGCGAAAATGATACTAATTTAGAAAGCTAACTTAGTATCATTCTAAATTTTCTGCTCCAACTCTGCTTTCAAGCTGGCCATAAGGCTGGCAGCGGGTAGGCTTCGGGCTAGGGGAGCGCCCTGCCCGGCCCATTGGGCGGCAAAGCCGTATTCCCCTTGGTCTTGTGCGGCGGTGTTTAGTGCCTTGGCCATATCGTAAGCTAAGGGGTATGCGGGGCATGCTTGGCCTGCCAACGTTTGAGCAAACGCCGTAAACTTATTAGGCAAAGAACGTGCCAAGCGGCCAGAAAGAGCTGTAACCATTTCTGTTTTAAAGGCACCCGGCCCGGTAAGAGCCGTGCGATAAGCTGCATTAGCGGCAGATTCTGGGCAGCCAATAAATGCTGTACCTAACTGGGCAGCCGTTGCCCCCACTTTAAGGGCTGCGGCAATAGCGTGGCCTGTCATTATACCGCCAGCCGCAATAATGGGTATTTGGCACGTTTTGTGCAAAAGCTGCGTTAGCACCATTGTGCTTAGGGCAGTATCTGGCTGTGTTGTTTCAAAAATACCACGGTGGCCACCGGCTTCTATACCTTGGGCTATAAGGGCGTCCATTCCGGCTTTTTCGAGCAGTTTGGCTTCTTCTACACAGGTGGCGGTTGCCACCAAAAACACCCCCGCCGCTTTAAGGGCACGCACTAATGCTTGGGGTGGTACCCCAAAATGAAAGCTGGTCACCGCAGGCCGCACGGCAAGCAGCAGGCGTTGCATGGCCTCATCTTGGTGCAGGCTTGTATAAATTTCGCGCAAGGGCGTAGGGGGGTGGGCACCAAATTGCGCAAAAAGAGGTTCAAAAGCCTTACACCAAGCGTGTTCTAGCGCAGTATTTTGTACCGCAGGCGCATGCACAAAAAAATTGAGGTTAAACGGTTTTTTAGTTTTGGCCTGTAGCTCTGCAATTTGCATTTGAGCTTGGGCAACGGTTGCGGCCCCAAGCCCTAACGCCCCTAGCCCTCCGGCTTGGCACACGGCAGCAGCCAGCGCCGGGGTAGAAACACCCGCCATAGGAGCCTGAAAAAGCGGCAGTCTCACCCCAAGACGGTGCAGCATTGTGTCGCCCTTTGTTTGTGACAAAAATGCCTAACTATAAGATGTATTATTTTTGCACCTTATGACTGCCGGTCAAGTCACACTTTTGTTGGGCCGTAAAAAAGGCCCCGCTTGGGGGCCTTTTGCTTGGTGGGTTTAAGGGGCACTTTAAAAGCTGGCTTCACCCTTGCCTTGGTCACGCATGGCAAGGGCTGTATCGCGCACAACTGGGCCGTGCTCACGCTCAAGCCTACGAATGGTAAAATGCGCCCGCGCCAAGGCCCGGTAATGGTTTAAAAACGCGGTATTGAGCGATGCCCCACACAATGCCCCAGCCACAGGCATAAGTTGCAGCGAAACCTTATGCCCCAAAGCCAACCCGTAATGAGACGCTACTTCTGAAATAAGCATAACAACTGGGCGGCCACGCAGAAGGGCGCGGGCAGAAAAATACCCAAGCTCGTTTTCTTCACCCTGTTTCACGTTAGGGAAAGCCCGCAACGCAAACACTTCCAAGCAGGCTATACGCGCATCGGGGTTAGACAGGTCTTCACCTTCTTCGCGCGCAATGCGGGCAATTTCACGCATAATGGTAAGGGTGGTAAACCCAATATCTGGCCCAAGCCCGGCAAGGCCTGTAAAGCCCCCCACCGCGCCAGAAACCGCAACTGCAGCCTGTAGTGCTGGGGTGCGCCATATTTTTTCGGGCGCTGGGTTTTCATCTACCGGGCGCATACCCAAAATAGCAGCATCAAATGCACGGGTAATGGCGGTTTCGGCCAAACCACGCAGTTTTTGCTCCATACCCGGTGCCATACCCAAGCCACGCAGGCCAAGACGGGCCGCATGCCCAACAGCACCGCCCATTAGGTCTGCCAAGCGCACAAGTACCCCTTTTCCAGCCTCTACCTGAGCAAGCGCTTTTTCAAGCTCGGTCAAGTCCTGCCCGCTGAGTGTAAGCGAGACAACGTCGTTGCTGGCTGCGTCTTTTGTGCTCATGTGTGCCCTTTCAGCTTCTGGCTGCACCCCCTTACCGGCGGTGGTGCAAGTGCGCCTGCGCGCGGCCTTACTTTATTATGGTGGTTGCATTTTATCATACCACCCGCAAAAGCGACACAACGCCCCGGCTTTGTGCTGCAACAATAAAAGCCCAACCCTGCGTATGGTTGCCATATTACCCGCAGCCCAATGCCAAGTTGCCCGGTTTTGCCATCACTAGGTTGGTAGCTGCATTGCATCTGGCGCAAACACAAAACCAAACACGCACGCCCGCATTGTAACAACAGCCTGAAAGTTTTACAGAAACCGGCAGTATTTTTTTCGCGCGCACCGCGCCGCAAAGGAGTCGAGTCATGACAGACACGAGGCACTCTTCCCTCCCCCTTTCACCGCGCACCCGCTTTAGCTGGCGCAACGTTATGCGGGCAGGCAGTGTTTTGGCCGTACTGGCTGTTGCTGCGTGCGCGCAATCTCCCGAAAAAAAAGCCGAGCAGGCAGCCCTTGAAGCCGCAAAAACCGACCCGGATTTTTGCTACTCTGCCAAATATGATGGCCTGCTGGTGCAAGCATGGCAGCGCGCCCACGCCACAAATGCAGCAACCCAGCAAGACACAGGCAAGGCAGACCCAGCAACCCTGCCACCTGTTAGCGTAAACGATGCCACCGTTATGCCAGAGTCAAGCGTACCGCCTTACTCCCGCCGGTCTTGCCGCATGAGCATTAAAGTAGGCAACGCCGCCCCAGAAAGCGGCTTTCTGGCCTTTACCTACCTTACCCGCAACGGCCAAACCCAATCTGCACTAGCAGAATGGTTCCCTGATTCAGTGGTGACAGAAAAATACGATGCCACCATGGAGCAAATTAAAGCTGGGGTTGATATGAGCAACCCAGACCTAAAAACCTGCCTTGCCCGCTACCCCGGTTTTGAAACAGAGTCATCAGACCCCATGGTCAAAAAAGCAGCCTTTGACCTGCGCGCCCACCTTATCCGCCGGTGCATGGCCAACAAGGTTGCTCTGCGTAATCTGTATTCAGACCTGTACTTTATCCACCGCTAAACTCTGCCCACGTTCTATTTTTTTAGGAGCATTGCTACCATGAGCACTTTCCGCAAACTGTCTGAAAATTTTGTTGTTGGCCCACAAATCAGCCTAGATGATGTACCCGCCATTCAAGAGGCCGGGTTTAAAACCATCATTTGCACCCGACCAGATGCTGAAGACCCCGGCCAGCCCACTGCCCAAGAAATTGGCGAGGCCGCAGCAGCTGTTGGCCTGTCTTTTATCTCTATTCCGGTGCAAGCAGGCCAAGCCCCGTCTTCAGACGCGGTTATTGAAATGCAGGAAGCCCTGAATACCCTGCCCGGCCCAGTGCTGTGTTACTGCCGTTCTGGCAACCGTGCAGGGCAACTCTGGACACGGGCCACACAAGGCTAACACGCTACTAAACACAAACCTGCGCTAAACCGCGCGGTTGAACAAAGGGCGTGCCACCGTAACCGGGGCACGCCCTTTGGCTATGGGCTTATTTATTAAGCTGGCTCCTGCCAGCCGCCCATACAGCATAAAATCTGCCAATGCTCGTCAGACACAGGGCATACAGAAAGCCTAGACTGCCGCACCAAAGCCAGCTCTTGCAATTCTGGCGTTTGTTTAATGTCTGCCAATGTAACGGGGTGGGGCATAGGGCCTACCGCTTTTACATCAACACACACCCATTGGCCTTTTTCTGCCGTTAGGTCTGGGTACCCTTCACGCACCACTTCAACTACGCCAACAATGGCCCGCTGTACGTTGGAGTGGTAGAAAAACGCCCGGTCTCCCACTTTCATGGCAGCAAGGTTCTTTTTAGCCTGGTGGTTACGCACGCCTGTCCATGGCTCTACGCCATTGGCCACCTGCTCATCCCAGCTAAAAGCATCAGGCTCGCTTTTTACCAGCCAGTACGCCATGGCTTATTCTACCAACGCGCCATCACGGAAAACCGTGCGCAGCGGCCTAATAACCACACTTTCAAACAGGCCTACCTGTGCGTAAGGGTCTGCTGCGGCAAAACCTTCTGCTGCGGCGCGGTCTTGCACGTCTAGCAGCACAAGGCTGCCACAGGGTGCGCCGTTCACATCTAGTTGAGGGCCAGCAAACTGGATTGCCGCCTTATATTGCGCCAAAAAGGCCAAATGCTGCTCCCGCGTGGCTTTACGGGTTTCAAGCGCGTTGGGGCGGTCGGTACAAATAACGGCAAACAGCATCATGCTCTCCTGTTGTGTTGTGCAGGCAGGACGCCCATGAACAACCACCTCGTGTCAAGAGGGCCGGAATGATATACAGGTGAGTATGAGCACATATCTTGACGCCCCCCACAGTGCAGATGATGGTGCGGTTCTATTGGTTGTTAAAACGAAACGGACTAACTCTTGAGCGCCTCACAGTCTTTTGTTGCGCGTACCGGCAGCTTATTTCACCGCTACGCCAACCCCGGCCGCTTTTTAAGGCTTGGTACCCGTTTGCAGCCGTGGCTTACATGGCCCGCGCTGTTTTTTACACTCGCCGGTTTAGGGTGGGGCCTGTTTTACGCCCCGGCAGACTGGCAACAGGGTGATTCTGTGCGCATTATGTATGTGCATGTACCCGCAGCCATTCTGGCCTCTAGCGGCTATGCGGCCCTAGCCGTATGCGGCCTGCTCTCACTTGTATGGCGCCACCCCCTGGCAGACCTTGCCGCCGTAGAAATTGGCCCGGTTGGGGCCTGCATTACGGCCCTGTGCCTTGCAACAGGCTCGCTGTGGGGTAAACCCATGTGGGGCACTTGGTGGGTGTGGGACGCACGGCTTACGTCTGTGTTGGTGCTGTTTTTTCTCTACCTAGGCCATATTGCGCTTATTCGCGCTTTCGATGACCCGCAGCGCGGCTACCGTGCTGCCGCCATTCTGGCATTAGCCGGCGCTGTAGACCTGCCCATTATCAAGTTTAGCGTACAATGGTGGAACACCCTGCACCAGCCAGACAGCATTACCCTTACAGGTGCGCCCACCATGTCTAGCTCCATGCTATGGCCGCTTGGGCTGTCTATGCTCGGTATTTCGCTTGGCTTTGCCGCCATTGTCGTTGCTCGCCTGCGGGCCGCCGTTATGGAAAGCCGCGTGCGCAGCCTGCTCTCCAGCACCCGCCGCCGCGGAGAAAACGCATGACCCACCTACCCTATATTCTGGCCAGTTACGGGCTTTTTGCTGGCCTTGCTGGCATTTTGGCCATTGGTGCCGCACTACGCCTTAAAGCCGCCCGCACCAAGCTGGCCACCCTAGAAAATTCTGCCTTACGCCGCTCAGGAGCACCCACCTCTCAATGACCCGTAAGACCCGCCGCCTGTGGCTTGTAATTGCCTGCGTTGCCTGCCTTGGGGCCGCTGCTGCCCTTATGCTCAAGGCGTTTTCGTCTGATATTGTGTTTTTTGTCACGCCTTCGCAGGTTGTCAGCAAGCCCCCACCAGCAGACCGTACCGTGCGGCTGGGCGGCATGGTTGTTGCAGGCTCCGTCAAGCGCGAAAAAAACGGTGAAACCCCCATTGCCCGTTTTGAGGTAACAGACGGCCAAGCCGCCGTAACCGTGCGGTATGAAGGTATTTTGCCAGACCTGTTCCGTGAAGGGCAAAGCGTTGTAGCCGTTGGCACCATGCGCCCCGATGGTTTTAGCGCAAGCGAGGTACTGGCCAAGCATGATGAAACCTACATGCCCAAAGAAGTAGCCGAAGCGCTCAAGAAATCTGGCAAATGGGACCCCCGCTTTGGCCCGCCCCCCAGCGCAGAAAGCTGGAACACCATGACCGTGCAAGACGCAAAAAAGAACGCGCCTGCCGCACCGGCCACCCCCCCCTAAAACCAAGCGCACCCCAAGCCCTTACCGTTACCTAAAGCCCCCGGGAGACACCCCCCTGTTATGCTGAGCCCCGAACTCGGGCATTACGCCCTAGCTCTTGCCTGTATTCTTGCTGCTGCACAGGGCATCTTGCCGCTTATTGGCGCACACCGGCGCGACCGGCGGGTTATGATGCTTGCCCCCGGTCTGGCACTGGGCCAGTGCTTTGCGCTTGCCGTGTCTTTTGCCTGCCTGATTTACGCTGCCGTCACGGATGATTTTTCGGTACAAAACGTGGCAGCCAATAGTGCTGTCTCCAAACCACTTTTGTATAAAATTACAGGGGTTTGGGGCAACCATGAAGGCTCGGTTCTGCTTTGGGCACTTATTTTAGGTATTTGTGGCGCGGCTGTTGCCGCCTTTGGGCGCAACCTGCCAACCGCATTACGCGCCCGCGTTATTGCCGTGCTAGGCGGTGTTGCCGCGGGGTTTGAACTGTTCTGCCTCACCACATCAGACCCGTTTGCCCGTGTCTGGCCCGCCCCAATGGACGGCCAAGGCATGAACCCTCTGCTACAAGACCCCGGCTTGGCCTTTCACCCCCCCATTCTCTACACCGGGTATGTGGGCTTTGCCGTACCATTTGCCTTTGCCATTGCCGCCCTTATTGAAGGCCGGGTTGATGCCGCATGGGGCCGCTGGGTACGCCCGTGGGCCGTTGCCGCATGGTGCTTTTTAACCTGCGGTATCGCACTTGGGTCGTGGTGGTCTTACTACGTGCTGGGCTGGGGTGGTTACTGGTTTTGGGACCCCGTTGAAAACGCCTCTCTCATTCCATGGCTTACGGGCACGGCCCTCATTCACTCCGCCATAGTGGTTGAAAAACGCGAAGGGCTTAAAATCTGGACAGTGCTGCTGGCCATTGCCACCTTCTCGTTCTCGCTCTCTGGTACCTTCCTTGTGCGCTCTGGCATTCTCAACTCTGTGCATGCCTTTGCAAACGACCCCGCGCGCGGTATTTTTATTCTGGGCCTGCTGGCGGTGGTTATTGGCGGGTCTTTGGCGCTATTTGCCTACCGCGCCCCCTCTCTTACTGCCGGCGGTCTCTTTGCCCCCATCTCGCGAGAAGGGGCTTTGGTGCTCAACAACATTCTGCTGTGCTCTATCTGCGCGGTGGTTGTCACTGGCACCATGTACCCACCTTTTATGTCTTTGCTGTTTGACCGCACCATTTCTGTAGGCAAACCGTTTTTTGATGCCACAACCATTCCGCTCGCTCTGCCGCTTTTTGTGTTCATGGGCTTTGGCCCCATGCTGCCATGGAAGCGCGCACAACTTTGGCCCGTGCTCCAGCGCCTGTGGTTAGCCGCCATTCTTACCGCTATTGCGTTTGGCGTGGCGGCCTATGGGGTCTCTGGCCTGTTGCCGGTTTTGTCGTGCGGCGTTGCCGTCTGGATTATTATTGCCAGCGTTACAGACATTACCGAGCGGGTTAAGCTCTTTCGTATGCCATTGGCTGGTAGCTGGCAGCGCGCCCGTATGCTGCCCCGCTCCATTTTTGGCACGGCTATCGCCCACGCGGGTGTTGGCATAACCGTGCTGGGGCTTGCCGCCATGTCTCAGGCCCAGCACAAAATTGTAGAAGTACCAGTGGGCACCACAGAGCACCTGGCCGGGTATGACTGGACACTGCAAAAGGTCGAGCAAGCACCAGGCCCTAACTACACCGCCATGGTTGCCACAATAGAGGTACGCCATAACGGTGCCCTTGTTACCGTTATGCACCCCTCCAAACGCAGCTTTAACAGCCAAAACCAGACCACAACCGAGGTCTCTATTCACACCAACCTGCTCTCAGACCTATACGGTGTGCTGGGCGATAAACACGGCACAGACGCCGCCCCCACCTATGTGCTACGCTTGCACTATAACCCGCTGGCACCATGGATGTGGCTTGGCGCTCTGGTTATGGCTATTGGTGGTGTTTTATCCCTTTCTGACCGGCGCATGCGCGTAGGCGCACCCCGCCGTGCCAAACCCATTTCTGAAATTGGGGGTGCAGCATGAGCACACAAGACCCAAACAAGCCCTGTCTTACCCGCCGCCGGGTTATGATGGGCGTACCCCTTGCTGGTGCCGCCGTACTGGGCGTAGGGTTTTGGAAAATGCTGTCTGGCATGCAGCAAGGGTCTTTTAACCCGCACGACATTAATGCCCCCGTGCTTAACCGCCCCGTGCCAGACTTTACCCTGCCAGACCAAACACCCGGCCAAGGCTTTGCTACGCAAGACCTTAAAGCTCTTACTAAGCCTATTTTGGTAAACTTCTTTGCCTCATGGTGCATTCCCTGCCTTGCAGAAATGCCAACCCTTATGGCGCTAAAAGATGATCTGGAGCTTTGGGGCATTGCCTACAAAGACCGGCCAGAAAATGCCGCCAAGTTTCTGCAACATTCCGGCAACCCCTTTACCCGCCTTGGCAGCGACCGTGATGGGAGAGTGGGTATTGAGTGGGGCATTTCTGGCGTGCCAGAAACTTTTCTTATTGGCCCCGGTGGTATTATTCGCTGGCACAGCGCCACCCCGTTAGAGGTCGAGACTATTCGCCAGACACTCATACCCCTACTGGCAAAGTTGAAAACACCATGAGCCACAGCACAGGGCAAACCCCGCGCACCCGCCTGCGCCGTATAGTGACGGCCCTTGTGTTGGGCTTAAGCGTATTTTTAGCCCCGGCCCTTGTGCTGGCAGTAGATGACCCATCTGAAATGCTGCCCGACACCAAGCAGGAAGCCCGCGCTGAAGCCATTGGCTCGCAACTGCGCTGCCTTGTCTGCCAAAATGAATCGATTGAAGATAGCAGTGCTGGCCTAGCACGCGACCTACGCCGCGTTGTGCGCGAGCACGTTGCCAAAGGCGAGACAGACCACCAGATTATGGACTGGATGGTCGCGCGTTATGGCAATTTTATTCGCTTAAGCCCCCCGCTTTCTGTTGGCACTATTTTGCTGTGGAGCATGCCTGTGCTTGCCCTGCTTTTGGGGCTGGGCCTTGCTTTTTTTTCTTACCGCCGCCGGGCGGCAACACCCGTAGCCCCCCCTCCGCTTTCGGAGGAAGAAAAGGCCCGACTAGCCAAGTTGACCAAGGAGTAAGCGCACCATGATCTGGCTCTCCATTGCCCTGTTAAGCCTTTTAGCACTTACCCCTGCGGCACTCCCCCTTTGGCAACGCGCCCGGCAAATTCGTGATGAGCGCAGCGCAGCCCTCGCCCTGCACGAAGCCCAACTTGTCGAAATTGATAGAGACCTTGCCATTGGGCTTATCGCCCCAACCGAGCACGATATTGCCCGGCTAGAAATCCAGCGCCGTATTCTCACCGCCGATACAGCCCCCACACAGGCAGCAGACGCCATTGCACCGGGCTGGGCCTGGGGTGGCTTGGCTCTTATTCCCGTTGCAGCCGTGGGCTTGTACCTAACCAACGGTGTGCCAAGCCTGCCCGCTCAACCACTTGGCCCCCGCCTTGTGGCCCAGCACATGCAAAATACCCGCAACAATGCCGTGCTTGACCGCCTACGCCAAACCCTAGCCCAATTACCCGCTAACGACCCCAGCCTGCGCCAAGGCTACCTGTTGCTTGGCCAAGCAGAAGCAGGCCGCGCACATTACGCCGAAGCCGCAGAAGCATGGAACCACGCCCTACAACTCGGCTTTGACCCAGAAGTAGCCGCCCGCACAGCCGAGGCCATGACCCGCGCCAGCGGCCATGTTACCCCAGAGGCTCAAGCCCTCTTCAGCAAAGCGCTCGACGCTGCCCCAAAAGACGCCCTATGGCGTAACGCCGCCCAAGCCCGCATTGCCGAGGGCGAGCACGAGCAGGAAAACCCCTAAAAGACATGCCAAAACTTGCGCTATAGTGCGCAAAAATTTAGCCACAAAGCCTGATTTTTTGCGCTTTTGGCGCCAAAGCGGGGTGCTCAAAGGCACCTGCCAGCCCCTACTCCCAAGCGCCTAAAATGCGCTCTTACATATAGTGGCACCTTTGCTAAGCACGACAATGCGCTTCTAACTATTTGCCGCCATACTGCGCCGACACACTCCCCACGCAGCCCCTAGAAACGCTGGTAACGCCTTTATTTAAAAAGGCTGACAAAGCAAACACAGTTATGGCCGTTCTCTCACAAGAACGGCCATAACAACACTTTGCGCAAAACTCGGGAAGTTTCGTAACCCGATAGGGCGGCAATACCTAAACTTTGCGTACTCTAACCCTGTAAGCTATTTACCAAAATGGTGCGCAGCTTACACATTTTAGCGCTCAGTTCGTATCCACTACACGCAAGTGCCTGCTCCACACGTCTTCGCGGGCACGGGTTTGGGGTGGTCTTGGCTGGCAAGAAATGAGGTACAACCCCACAACAAACACAAGGTTAGACAGGGCATTAAACCACATGGGTAAAAAATACGGGGTAGGCGTGCCGTATGCCTGAAACAGGGTGTAGCACGCAAAGGGTATAGACACTAAGCGCACCCCTTGCAGCATATACCGAAAAGGGTTGGGTCTGCCGGGCTTAACCAACACGCGCATGCGGGCAAGGCCCACAAAGAAAGTAACGCACAAACCCCATATCAGCACGTTAAAGGCCATGTTGCTAAAGTCTGTCATGCCATTAAGCACAAAGACAGCAATAATAGACACGGCTGAAAAAACCAAAGACCCCAACTGGCAACTCATGCCCACATCAAGGGCGGTCAGTTTTTCGGGCAGTCGGTCTGCCACCGGTTGGCAGACCTTGTCTAGCAACCAGCTATCAATACGGGTTATGCGCTCACCTAAACTCATTAGCCCACCATAACGGATTATGGTTCTGAACGCACCGTGCAATCTTTCCAGCCAACAGCATGGCTGACGTCAGAACAAATGGCCTGCGCACAGGTTATGCCTACGCAGGCCAATTTTATGTTCAGGCTTCTTTAGCGGGAGCCTGCTCTGGCAATGTGCCTTGCGGGGTTGTTTTGTCTACTGCGGTAGGCAGGAAGTGGGCAACGGCTGTCAGTACGGCATCGGCTGGTAGGCCGGTGCGGGCTACAAGGTCATGCACGGTGCTGCTGCCCAAAATGTCCCGAATTTCGTCAGGTGTGGCGGGCAGGTTTTCACCATGCCCAATCCATGAGCGCACTTTGTCACCCAGGCCAGCCTGGTCAGCTTTGGCAAGAATGTTTTGCAGCGTTTCTGGCTGAAGCAGGTTCTGAAGCTGCTGCTGCATAACCCCTGAAAGGCTACCACCCAGAGCGCTCTCTACTTTTCCTACCAGACCAGACAGAAAATCGGCCATCCGCTAAGCTCCACTTTCGTGTTTTAAGGCACCACACGCCCCGCCCACTTGACAGGACATGATTGGTTTAACCCATCATGGCGCAAATATCAGACATATGCGAGAATTATAAACTGAACGAAACCTAAAAAAACCGCCTTACCTCAAGTAGCGCGATAGCTGATATGCACCGGATACCCCAAGGAAAATTCCGGGAATCGCGCTAACTACGTTTTGTCATTTTCTCAACAGCCGCAGCAGTAAAGTATTCGCTTTGCCAAGCCTTCCGCTCTTTATTCTGGACCGTATTGGTCCTTTGCGCCATTTCCGCCCGCTCGGGCGCCCCGGTCAGCAGCAGAGCATGCGGCTACAGTGGCTTTTTGCCCCCTCTCTCCCGGCTATCGGGTTTGCGGTTCGCACAACTTTGGCGGCCCTTATTTCTTTGGTCATTGCACTCTGGATGGAACTAGACGACCCGCAATGGGCCGCCATGACTGTCTGGATTGTCGCCCAAGGCTCACGTGGGGAAAGTCTTTCAAAAGCGCGGTGGCGTTTGGTGGGTACGGCTGTGGGGGTGGTTATGTCCATCACCCTCATTTCGTCTTTTATCCAACAATCGTGGCTGTTTTTTCCGGCACTGGCTATCTGGGTTGGGCTTTGCTGCGGTTTGGCAACGCTTGTACGCAATTTCCGCTCTTACGCCTTGGTACTGGCCGGTTATACCTGCGCCATTATTGCCATTGGGGCCATTCATAACCCCGCCAACGTCTTTATGACCGCCATGTCGCGCGCAACCTATATTGTGCTGGGCATTGTGTGCGAAAGTGCTGTTGCTGGTATTTTTGCGCATAACCTAGCCGCCACAGCGCGTCGCAATATTCGCGATAAGCTGCGTACCGCACTTGGTAACGTCTCGCTTTCGGTCTCCAGCCTATTGTCGGGAGATAGCGAGGCCCTTGTGCGCTCACGCGCCATGTTTGGCCCCCTGCTTTCCATTAACGACCAAATTGAATTTTCCGAAGTTGAAATGGGCCCCCACGGGCACGAGGGCGACCACGCACGCGCAGCCCTAGCCGCAGTGTCCGTCTTGCTCTCTCGTGGGTTAGGTATGGCTGTACGCTTGCAATACCTAGATACAGACCAAGCTAGTTTTCAGCACACAGCACTCAGGGTCAGCACATTTTTAAATGGCCTTACCCCCCGGCTCGAAACAGATGAGAGCGTGCAACTCCTGCTCAGAGACCTGCAATTACTGCGCGGCGAATGCCGCCAGCAAATTGTAGATGCCCTGACACAAGAAATTAGTATGCCCCCCCAAGACCGCAGTGCAGAGACCATTCAGGTGCTGCTTGATGGTCGCATTTTGCACAACGCCCTAGATGAATTACTGGGCGAGCTTGAGCAGGCCGTGCGAGAATATGATGCCAGCCAGCACTTTATACGCGGTGACCACTTTCACTTTCGCCTACAATCCCACGTTGATAAACGCGAGGCCGCCTATAACGGCATACGCGCAACCGTTGCCATTGCCGCCGCAGGTTTGGTGTGGGAGGTCACGGCTTGGTCAGACGGGCTTACCTTTATTACGTTTGTAGCCATTGTATGCGGGCTTTTTGCAACCCGAGAAAACCCCGTCGTTGCCAGCACCCAATTTATGATTGGTAGCCTCTGGGCTGCTTTAGTATCGTTTTTTCTGGTCTTTTGGGTTTTGCCCACACAAGCCAATTACGAAATGCTGGTTGCCTCTCTGGCCATACCTATGATTGCTGGTGGCCTTGCCGCCCGTAATGCGGCCACAGCCCTGCATTCTGCCGCCTACACACTTTTGCTGCCTAACTTTGTGCACCCCCTTAACCAAGGCAGGCAAAACGAATTGGCATGGTTTAACTCAACCATTGCCATTTTGTTGGGTGTTGCGTTTGCCGTTATTATTTTCCGGGCCATTTTACCCTTTGATAGCGCTACAGAGCGTTGGCGCATGCGCCGCACCATGCTCAGAGACCTGCGTACACTGGCCTCTGCCAACCCTATGCCCCAAACCCGAGACTGGATTGGCCGCAATATTGACCGCTTTGCCCGGCTTATTCGCCACGCAGGGCCAACGCCTACCCCCACTATTGAGGGCTGCCTACAAGGTACCCTTGCCGCCATGACCATAGGGCTCAATATTATCCGGCTGCGCGCCTTGCTTGAGCGTAATCAAATTCCACCCAATGCCCGCCGCCCCATAGAGGTGGTTATGCAACGCATGAGCCGCTTTACCGGTAAATATGGCCGCACCTCACGCTCGGCCCGCATTGCCACACAAACCCTGCGCCGCATTGAAGCCATAGAGCCAAATATTACCACCCGCATTGAGCTAACCCGTGCCATTGCCTACCTTATTGTGGTCTCGCACGAGCTTGAAGCCAACGCTGTCTTCCTAGACGCTTCTAAACCCTACCGCGCAGTGTAAAAGGGGCGCGCGCGCCAACAACACAGCATAGCTACCCCGCACCGCCACCCAAAAGGCAGCCAATGCTGCCGTGCTGCCGTGCTGCCGTGCTGCCGTTAAAGGCGGCCTAACTGCTCAATTTGAAAAACTATTTTAAAGTCAGCCGTCCTCACTTTTTCGTGTTATAACAACACAGGAGGAACCGGTCTGTCTGTGTACGCATTTCCAAACATGCCATTTTTGCCCGCCCGTATGCAGGCATGGCTTAAGCAAAGCGCCCAAAAGAAGACGGGCTTTGGTAACAGCACACCACCACTTGCGTGGCTCTTTGCCCCTTCTGCCACCAACCTTGGTTTTGCACTACGCACCACCTGTGCTGCGCTCCTTGCCTTAACACTGGCCCTATGGATGGAAATGGACAGCCCCCAATGGGCCGCCATGACCACATGGATTGTTGCCCAGAACTCACGCGGGCAAAGCCTATCCAAAGCGCGCTGGCGGCTTATTGGCACCTTTATTGGCGCGGTTTGCGGTATCGCTTATCTGGCAGCGTTTCCCCAAAGCCCGTGGCTGCTGTTTCCACTCTTGGCACTCGGGGCTGGGGCGTGCTGCGCGTGGGCCACGTTTTTACGCAACTTTCGCTCGTACGCGTTGGTGCTGGTTGCCTTTACCTGCACCATTATTGTGCTCAGCGCGGCCAACCAACCCGACAACGTGTTTATGATAGCGCTGTCGCGCACAACCTACATTACGCTGGGTATTTTGTGTGAAAACGGGCTGGCCATGCTCTTTGCCCCAAAGCTAGACGTTGTTGCCAAAGAAGAAATACGTACCCGCCTGCAAGACACGTTTTGCCGCGCCAGCCTTAGCATGGCCGACCTTTTAACCGGCGCGCAAGATGGCCTTATGCGCTCACGCGCTTTGTTTGGCAGTATTCCCTCTCTGGCAGACCAAACCGAATTTAGCACCATAGAAATGGGGCCACACAGCCACGCAGGCGACCACACCCGTGCGGCCCTTGCGGCTATTTCTACCTTTTTGGCGCGCGGCGTGAGCCTACACCAGCACATGCTGGCCGCGGCCCCCGTGCCAGAAAATTTTAAGCAGCAATTACACACCCTGCGCACCTTGCTTAGCCAAGTGCCCGCACAGTTTAACAGCCCAGACCCCGTGCAGGCAGCCCATAACCTACGCCAAACCCTACTGCGCTGCCGCACTGACTCTTTGCAATACGCCACAGACTACTTAACCCAATTTGAAAAGCTACGGGTTTATGAGCCAGCCCCTACGCCCTTAATGCAAGAACTGCTTGAATGCCGTATTTTGCAAGCAGCCCTTGCCAAACTCTTGCTCGAATTTGACCGCGCTCTGGCACATTTTATCGCAACACAAACGCCCCCCGCCAAAGATCACTTCCGCTTCGACCGGCAACCAGAAAAAGATTACACCCTCGCGTTCTATAATGGCCTACGCTCAGCCGTAGCCATTTGTTTGGGCGGTTTATTGTGGGAAATAACAGCATGGCCAGAAGGCTCTACCGTTGCCATGTTTGTGGCCGTAACCAGCACGCGTTTTTCCTCTTTTGAAAACCCGGTTGTGGCCTCTGGTGGGTTTTTGCGCGGGGCTGTGTGGGCGGCGTTTGTGTCGTTTTTTCTGGTGTTTCTGGTGCTCCCCCAGCAAGCCAGTGTTGAAACCCTCCTTGCCTCTCTCTTTTTGCCCATGTTGGTGGGGGGGCTTGCCCTCCGTGCGCCTAACGCCACCGGCACGGCCGCAGCATACAACAATTTTTTGCCATTTATGGTTGGCCCAGCCAACCACACCCGGCTTGATGAGCTAACATGGCTTAACACCACACCCGCCGTTGTTTTTGGTATTGCGCTAGGGGTTTGGGCTTTTAGGCTTGTGCTACCGTTTAATGCCGCAGCAGAACGGTGGCGCATACGCACCAAACTGGTCAAAGACCTTCGTAGGCTTTGCGCCTGTGGCACAGCGTTTGACACCACAAGTTGGATGGCGCGCTCAGGCAACCGGCTTGCCCAAATTATACGCCACGCAGGCCAACACCCAGATGCCACTACCGAAGCCTATTTGGCCGGTGCAATGGGGCTTATGACAGTAGGCTTACTCGCCCTACGCCTGCATTATGTGCTGGCAGGCAACAGTATTAGGCCAGACCAACAAGCGTTGTTACGCACTGTGCTTAACACCATAGCCCACAGCCGTGGCTACACTTTACAACCCGCCCACGTTGCCACACAAGCACTCCAAACCCTGCTGCCCATGGCGTTACAAGAGAAAAATCTCTCGGTTCACCTTGAGCTAACACGCGCCATCAGCAGTTTGGAGGTAATGCGTAAAGAACTTGAGAGCAACGCCACATTTCTTGATACCACCCGCCGCTTTCGTATTACGCGCAAGGCAAATACCGTTGGTCTTTAATGTTCTTCAATGTCATGAAAGCGCGTGTAATCGACCGCAATACGCCCATCTGGGCGCGAAAGCACAATATCTACAAACCTATGGTTATGGCGCACATGGGTAAAGCGGTAGGCTGTGCGGGCAAAAACGGTTTGGCCCAAGGCTTCGTCTGTGCCGGTTACGGTCACAACAATTTCGGCCCCTTCGTGTTCTAATTCAGCCACGGTTTTACCGTGCAAAGGGCTTTCTGGCCCAATAACGTGCGCCATAACAAACGCAAAACGCAGTACGGGAAAATGCGATTGCACCAAAGCCAACTGGTCAAATTGCCTAACAAGGTGCCCGTTTTCGCTCATCACCAAGCGAGAGAGCGCCACCTCAACATCAAGAGACAAAATAACGCTCATGCGCATGTTAGCTATACGAATGCACAAAGCTGGCACGCCATTTTCGTTACTAATAACTGCTGTATTGCTAAATAAAATACGCGCTCTAGGCCGGGCAAAACGCGCAAACACCACACCGGTTGAAAGCGCATTTATCATCATACCAACCAGCACCTCAAACGACACAATGGTGTGGGCATACAGCCCCACAGGGGCCATGCCCCCATACCCAACGGTTGAGAGAGTTTGCACACTAAAAAAGAACAAAGACAGCAACGTATGCTGGCCATCTGCTGTTACCTGCTCGGGCTTTACCCAGTAAAGCAGGGCAAAAAACAGGTTAACCGCAATGTAAAAAATAAACGCAAAGCAGGCAAAGGTACCCCAGCTTGCGGTTAGGGCATGGTGGTAAAAATCTGTCCAAAAACTATCGCGCAGGCCCACACGCACCACTTCATCATGGCTTTTTTCTTCCATCATGGCGTGCGCTTTAAAGCGGCGCATGGCGTCTTTAGTGGTTAAATGCAGTTTGTTGGGGCTTTTAGGGGGGGCACCACCAGCCGCCTTTTTAGGCGCAGGCTGGTCGGGGGCCTGTGGCTCCTCCCCCAAGGGAGTATATTTGGCAATGCGCCGGGCTGTGCGTTGTTCCTTCATGCGTTGCCATAAGCTTTTCATACGCCCTGCCCTTTTACTTACTGGCGCATAAAGCCTCTGTGCCCCTGCCAGCCTTTAACCCTGTTTGCTGATACACTGCTCTTTTGTGTTGCAAAGCCTTTATTCCTGCATGGAACGGTTGCGCAAAGCCCTGTAACATTTGGCTGAATACCTCTTGCCTTTTTGCTTAACCGGACACCCCTATGCCCCATACCCCCCCCCACAATAGCACTCCGTGGTTGCCTTCTCTCTTTCAAGGGCAACCCTTTCACCTGCCCGCCAGAAGAAGCACTGTGGGTTGAGGAAGATGGTTTGCTTATCATGCAAAATGGTAAAATTACGCACTGTGGGCCCTACACACAAACGCACCAGTTTTTGCCCGCAAACTGCCCTGTAACCCACTACCCAGACAGCCTTATAAGCGCGGGTTTTATAGACACCCACGTGCATTACCCCCAACTGCCCGTTATTGCCTCATGGGGGGATGAGTTACTGGCGTGGCTCCAACACTATGTGTTTCCCGCTGAAAGCCGCTTTGCAGATAAAACCTTTGCCTCAGCCACAGCTAAGGCCTTTTTAACTGAGCTTTTGCACAACGGCACCACAACGGCGGCTGTCTATTGCACCGTACACTCACACTCCGTTGATGCTTTTTTTGAAGAATCAGCCCGCCTTGGCACCCGCATGATTGCAGGCAAAGTGCTGATGGATCGTAACGCGCCAACTGCCCTACAAGACACAGCCCAGCAAGGTTATGCTGATTCAGCCGCACTTATTGCACGCTGGCACGGTAACGGGCGGCAACTTTATGCTGTAACCCCACGCTTTGCGCTTACCAGCACGCCAGAACAACTTGAACTAGCAGGTACGCTCTTTAACAGCCAACCGGGCTTGTTTATGCAAACCCACCTGTCTGAAACACAGCAGGAATGTGCAGAGGTTAAAAGGCTTTTTCCTAACGCCAGTTCCTACCTTGATGTGTACGACAAAGCGGGGCTCGTTGGCCCACGGGCACTTTTTGGCCACGGCATTCATTTACACGAACAAGACTTTCAACACTGCCACACAACAGGCTGCATGTTAGCCCATTGCCCTACGTCTAACCTGTTTTTAGGTAGTGGGCTGTTTAAACTGTTTGACGCCAAAGCCCCCCACCGCCCCGTGCATGTTGGTTTGGGCACAGATGTAGGGGCAGGTACCAGTTTGTCTCTCCTTGCCACAATGGGTGAGGCCTACAAGGTTTCTGCACTAACAGGTGGGCCAAAGCTCCATGCTCTTCAGGCCTTTTGGCTTG
This sequence comes from Acetobacter orientalis, assembly GCF_000963965.1. Taxonomy (GTDB): domain Bacteria; phylum Pseudomonadota; class Alphaproteobacteria; order Acetobacterales; family Acetobacteraceae; genus Acetobacter; species Acetobacter orientalis. The sequence continues at coordinate 248,565 of NZ_BAMX01000014.1, read as the reverse complement.
CCACCGCAGGGGCTGCACAAAGTTTGCACCTCAGCCATAAAATAGGCACGCTTGCCGTTGGTATGGAGGCCGATCTATGCGTTCTCAACCCAAAAGCCACCCCGCTTTTGGCGCAGCGTACCCAGCGCAGCCAAAGCATTGCAGACGCCCTGTTTGCCCTCATGATCTTGGGAGACGACCGCTGCATAGAAGCCACATGGGTTAACGGCCACTGCGTATACCAACAGCCGCACAAGGGCTTATAAAGTCTTAAAAAATTACAGGATTATGACGTGCTTATTATATTAGGCCACAATTAGAAAACCAGCCCTTAAAGCCCGCAAAAAACACCATCTTGGGCGTTTACCCGGCTGCATTCTTAAGGGCATAGTCTAACACGCAAATGTTGAGCGTTTACTGACAAACGAAAGAGAGCCTACGCGTGGTAGAGCCTGTGCCCCCCTGTACCATTCAGGGGCTTGTCAAACAGTATGGTGCCAAACAGGCGCTTAATGCTGTTAGCCTTACCTTACAGGCCGGAGAAATTGCAGCCCTGCTTGGCCCCAATGGTGCAGGCAAAACAACCCTTATTGGGTGCCTATTAGGCTTTCTTTCAGCCGATACAGGGCATATTCACCTTTTTGGTGAAGACATAAACAGTCTTACCCCCCAAACCCGCAACCGCATTGGCTTTGTGCCCCAAACCATGACAGGCCTAACATGGTTTAAAGTGGGTGAGTTGCTCACCTACCTTGCAGGCTACCGCGCGGCCAACACCCCACAAGATAACCGCTGGCTACAATGGGCAGACCTAGACCCCCAAGCCCGCGTTAAATCTCTCTCTGGTGGAGAGCGCCAACGCCTTGCCATTGTGCTGGCCCTGCGCTTTTGCCCAGACCTTATTGTGCTAGACGAACCCGTGGCCAGCCTAGACCCCCAAGCCCGTTACGACTTTATGCAACTGCTACCAGACTATGCCCGCGCACATGGGGCAACGGTGCTCATTTCGTCACACATCATCTCCGACCTTGAGAAAATATGTGACCAGTTCATTATTATGCAAAAAGGGCATATTAAACTTACACTCTCCCATACCATGCTGCATGAGCATATTCGCCTACTTTCTGCAGCCCCCCCCACAGACTGGGGCTTAATACCTCTGGCTCCCGGCTTAAATGGCGGCATATGGGTATCTGGCTGGCACACTGCGTTAACAGAAAATGCGGCACAAGCAGGCATAACCGCCAGCATGCCAGATATTGAAAACCTGTTTCTGGCTCTGTCAAAATGAGCCGTAAAACCCTGCACGCTTTACGGCTATACGCCTCTCCCGTGTTTACACGAGAAAACCCTACCTTTTTTACGGGTCTGCTCTTTGTCGGTGTGTGCATTCTGGCCACCTATTTTGAGCACACACCAGCCGCCCAGCATGCTGGGCCTTTCAAACTACCACCCCAGCTAGGTGTATGGTGGTGGCTCAGTTTGCAGGCCCTGCTTACAAGTATTGCCTGCCATTACTGGCGGCAGGTACGCAGCCCCCTTGCCAGCATGACCGCTGGCATGATCGATGCTGAATACCACGCCGTGCATTACGTATTGGCCAGTGCTCTTTTACTCTTGGCCCTGCCATTAGTGCTTATCGGTGCCCCGCCACTCAATGTGCTGGCACAAGAAAGCCTATGTGCCGCCCTAAGCGTAAATGGAGACATGGTTGGCCCCAAACAACTCCGCAAACCCATGCGACTTTTACGTGTGCTGCTTATGTTTTTTATTTTTGCAGCATTTATGTTTCCCGGCGCGCAAGAGGCTGTACTCTCTGCCCCTTGGTATGTTGCACTCGGCTTAATTGGTATAAGCCTAATTTTTACACTTATTGAACTCCACCACAGGCCCGCCACCCCAGCCACTGCGCAAAGTGCATACACACCAGTAAAGCAAGATAACCCCAAAATTTTGCCGTATGCCAAGCGCACTAATACCAATACCAGCACCAGCACCAGCACCAGCACCAGCACCAGCACCAGCACGCGTATAAGCACTTTGCTTTTGTGGCAATTTGCTTGGCTGCGTCAGCCTGTCATGCCCAACACCATGGCCACACCGGGGCCTGTTGGGTTTGCACTTAGCGCTGCTGTTCTGCTTATTGGGTTTATTATACTGACAGTTTTTATGGGCATCTTTACGCAAGGAGCCTTACCCACATGGCCACACTTAAAAATGGGCTTACGCTCTGCCCCAGTTATGCTCTGCATGATTTTTAGTAGTGGGCTTTCAACATGGTTACTCGCCAGAGCAGACTGGCCTTTTATGCTCAACCTTGCTGGCTACGGCACCCGTTATAACTTTGCTGTGGCACTCTATACCACCCATGCTAAACGCACCGTACAACTGGCGTGCATGGTAACACTCACCTGTGCCCCTTTAGGTGTTTTTCTCTCTAATTTACCGTGGCATCGCTTGCCTCTTACGGCACTTTGTCTTTTTAGCACCGTAATAGGGGTAAGTTATTTACCCAGCTTGGGCATTCTTCTCTTCAAAAAAAGCCAGACTATTTTTATCACAGTCCTAAATTTACTTGGCTCCTTTGTGGGGCTTCAAAGCGCATTTCTTATAATGCTCAGTAAAACCCAACCACCCTTGTGGTTTTATGCGCTTACCCTCTCAGCCATACCGTTTGCAGCCTGCATGGCATGGGCAGCCCCACGCGCCTTGGCCCGCGCAGACTGGCCAATACAGCCCCCCGCCACTCCCTAAAAATGGCACACTCTATAAAGACTGTTTTAAAAACCTATCGGGCCAGCCCCACCTACTGCCTTAAACCTGCAAGGCCCACATCTGTGCCCCGATAAAGCAGTATTGTGGGAAGCAAAGCTGTTTACTTACTGACTTACAAAAACACAAAATCAGCTACTCATTTTTAATGCCTAAAACACCCTTCCAAGACTGAAAATCACTGATATTTTTGTAGTTTAATAGGCCGCTTACCGCCACAACACAGGCGCATGAGCGAAAAACAGCGTATGCAAGCGCTGAGGCTACACCGCCCCACCTAGAAAGCTTTTCAATCACGCACTAGGCCCGTTAAGGCACAAAATAGACAGACATTTTTACCCTTATAGCCGCCACTTCATACTGCACACACAGTCCCCTAAAACACTCAGGGCACACCAACCAGCTAAACGCCTCTTAAGGTGTTTTGGGTGTTGCAAACGGCCTAAGCACTAAACCCGTACCAGCTTGAGCGCCCCATTGTTGTGCATCTTCAGACGCCGTGTGCGTGTTGCCACGGCTTAAGGCACCATGGGCTAGTGTTGCGGCATCGCCCTGTGCTGCGTTATCAGCCTCTACTGCCGCACTTTGTGCTGCCCGTGCCCACAGGGCCGTAGCGCGGTTATTATCACCCATGCGGCTGGCTGCTGTACCGGCCAACGCCAACGCACGCGACATATCGCTATAAGCTGCATCATCGCGCCGCAATGTGGCGGCCTGCTCGGCCAGAGTAGCAGCCTGTGCAGGGTTGCTGGCCAACACATAACGCGCTGCAATTTCGGCTTTATCTGCCTGTAAAGAGCGTGACAGCTTGCCGTTTAACCCCTGCAAAATACTGTTGGCCTGTTGCAGAGCCGCTTGGTTGCCCGCTTCATCAGCCGCAAGGCCCATAACAAGGGCAGCCCGGCCTTGTGCCTCGGCACTTGGGTCGGCTAAGGCGTGTTGGGCATACTGTATTGCTTGCTGTGGCTGCTTTAGGCGGTACAACACCGCAGCCTGCACAAGGTCGAAAGAGGTTGCCTGGCTATTGCCCCTAGCACTTGCCGCCTGCCGCGCAGCCTGTAGCGTTTGCAGGGCAGCTTGTGGTTGGTCTGCTGCCAGTTGGGCTACTGCTAAATTATAGCCCGCTTCGGCTATCGCGGCCCCATCATCACGCAAGACAGCAAGGGTTGCAGCCCGGCGGTACTGGTTTATGGCAACGCTATACCGCCCAAGATCAAACGAGTCCGTGCCTGCTGTCATGGCTTGGTCCCACTGCGCATCATCTCGTGCAGTGGGGGCCTCCTGCCCGCCGCCGCACCCGGCCAAGGCTAAGGGGGCAAGCAGTAATAAGAGCTTTGCGTGTTTTTTCATGGCCGCACCTGCCGGGGTGCCAAGCGGTTTTTCTTTTCTACTTTTTGGCCACCCAATAACCACATACCCCTGAGCTGGTCTGTCAGTTTTTCTAACCCGTACAGGGTTGTTTGCGCCTGCGCCAACAGGGCTGGCAGGTCTGCCGTGCTGGCTTCTACGCTACTGGCAATAGCAGGCAGGTGCGGTGTGGCGCCTTTTAGGTCATGCGATGCAGACTTGATGTTGCCCATGGTCGCATCGGTCTTGCTCATAATAGCCGCAATCTGGCCTTCTATCGGCTTTAGGCGGTCTATTACAGCATTAAGCGATACAGCGGCAGACTGCGCTTGGCGAATAAGTTCATCATTGGTCATAAGCTGCCCAACGGTGCCTTTGCCTGCGTGCATGTCTGTAATGGTCGCATCAAGCTGGGCCATCATGTGCCGTGCATTGCCCAAGGCTGGCATAATTTCTGCCTGAATATCATTCAGGGTTGCGGTAATCATATCTGCCGGGTTGGGCGCAGGTGTGGCGCTAATAACTGCATAGCTCCAGTCCATGGGGTCACCGTGGCCCCGGTTAAGGTCTAGGTAAGCAGAGCCTGCCACAATAAACTGCTTACGAATAACCGCCGTGCTGTCTCTGCGGATAAACGGTTTGGCCTGCGGGTCTAGGTCAACCAGCACATACATATCACCCGATGGGTTGAGCTTGATGGAGCGAATTGTCCCTGCATGTGCACCAAGCAATTGCACATCCCCCCCAACGGTTAGGCCGCCCACACCGCCAGAAGGCAGTGTAACCCTTAGTTTGGCAGGGGGTGTCAGCCAGTCACGCAGCACACCGGCCTCAATCACGGCGCCAGCAAACAGCACCAGACTAAGGAGTACAAGAAAGCCAACCCACTCATCAGCATAGCGAAGAGAGATTAGCGGTTTTACTTTTTGTCGTAAGCGGATCTGGAACATTACCCCATCCGTACTGCTACAAGCCCGTCATCGGCAAGACGCCACCTGCTGGTTACACCCTGCCAGTACCTTTGCCCTACGGCATTACTGCGTACCAGCCAGATAATCCCAGCCCCTTTGTCCCGTGCTGTGGTAATAGCGCTTAAAAAAGCGTCTTCCAAATCAGCAGGACTTGCTTCCAGCGGGTCTTCCAGAAGCAAAAGGTGCGGGCGGCCCATAAACGCCCTAACGCAGGACGCCCGCAATAAATCAGCATCAGAGAGCATAGCCGGGCGCAAAACCGGCAGACCCGGCAGGCCAAACTGCTCACTTAAACGAGAAGCCTCAGCCACCACATCATTCACATCGCGCGTGGTGTGGTGCAGTTGCTGGAGCATAATACCCATGTGGGTGCCTAAAAAGTCTGTCCAGCTTGGGCGGCGGGTAATGCGCCCAATACGCCCGCGCAGAGCATTCACCTCGCGGTCGTGTAGTTCTGTCCAGTCTAGCCCCATAAATTTTACGGCACCATCGTTTAACGGCACCAGCCCAGAGCATAGGTCGGCAAAAATAGTAGCGCGAGAGGCATCGCGCGCCTCAACCACGGCGCACTCTCCGGGCATAAGCCGCATACTAAACGGCACGGGCGGCAGGCCGCTTTCTTCAAAAGAGGGAATGGCCTTGTTCAACTCTAAAACCGGCCCAACATTGCGCGTTTCCATACCCTAAAAATCCAGACTAAACAGAACGCTGACCGCCATAACAATCAACATTCCTCTGGAAAAGCCGCGCGGCAGGAGTGTACGCAAATTGTCTTCGTTTGTGGCGGTAAGCCCAGTCAGGCAGCCCCCTACCCCCACAACAAACCCAACAACAATAAATTTGAGCGGTATAATAATATAATCCGCGCCAGACATGGCCGTAACCACATCGTAAAAAAACGTCCAGACCGGGTTAGTAATAACCCCTGAAATACGGCTGATAATATACCCCGTCAGCAACGCCGCAAACGAGAACAGAATACCAAGCGTAAACCCACCAACCGTAAAGGCTAGCGTACGCGGCATAACCAGCAGCAAAAACGGGTCTAGCCCCTGCGCCTGAAACGAGCGGATCTGCCCCCCAGTGGTTAACAGCCCAAGCTCGGTAACCGACAGCATACCATTACGGCCCAGCAGCAAAATACCAACCAGAATAGGGGCAATTTCGCGCACAACCACATTCACCAAAATAGAACCGGTCATTTTGGCAAGGCCCGCAAAACCCAGCCAGTAAATGGTTTGAGAAACCGCAGCAACACCGGTTAGCGTACCTGCAAACAAGGTGGCAATGAGGCCGCCCCCTATTACGCTGTTTAGGGTTACGCCAAATTCGTACCGCACTGTTCTGCGCCAAGAATGTGCCCTAAAGCTCTCAAAAATGACGCCCCAGCACGCCCCCATCATAATAAGAAAAAACCAGAGCTGGTGCCGCGTTAACCGCCCCAACCATGCAAGCCTGCGCAAAATGCGCACTTTTAGGCTCAACGGTGCGCGTTGCGCCTGCTGGTGGTTTTCTGCCTCCAAAATGGGGTCGCGGTCACTACCCGGCTCGCGTTGGTTTGTATTTGTTTCACTCATCGGCGTGCAGCCAACACATACGCCCGGCCTAACCCTAAGTGAGGTGCAAAAAATGCCCCACGGCTACGGAACAGGTAACGGTCACGCAAAACAGAATAAACCCGCTCTGTTACCTGAATGGTACCTGCATCTGCCGCCCCTTGGGCCATAAGTTCAGCCACAGAAACGGTTTGCCCCCACAAATTAAACACTTGTGGCTCTGCCCCCACTGCGCCACCAAAGGCCGCCCCGTAATCTAGCCCCATGGTAAAGACAGGCTCTAGGTTAGCCGCGGCCAGAATGCCCATGCAGGTTTCGCGCATGGTTAGGGCGGCTTCTGCAACACGTATCAGGGCTGTTGGGTCTTCGTGCTCGGTGCAGCCTGCCATACAAATAAGCCTATGGCCTGCAACCTCTACCGCAAACAGGTGGCTTTCAATGGCAATACGCTGCACCTCTGTGGCAATGCGGTTAATAAGGTCAAGCACGCCTTGCGTTTCTGTGCCGCCATCTACCACCGGGTCGCTAAAGGTAATGACCAACACAGCCACAGCTGGGTAAATACCAGAAGACTGCACAGCACCCGTTTGGGGCGCACGCATAAGCATGTTGTCAAACTTTGTTGCAGGCAAAGATGCCGCCTGTTGCAAAGCCTCATGCAGTTTGTCTGCCGTGCTTATGCTTGCCCCTTCTGGCGTGTCTGTATGCGCCCCGTACAAAGAGGCAAGCCGCATACCAGCAACAGAGGCAATCAGGTCAACAAAGTAAAGCAAATGCGGGGCCATGGCCGCATCTTCCAGCACAAGGGTGCCAATAACCCCATTAGCGCCATGCACAGGGTATACAGCAACGCCGTGCGTACCAACCTCGCGCATTACCAAGCGCTCAAACTGGGCCGTACGGGTATCTGCTGCGGCATTCTGGGCGGTAAAGGCTTCTCCTTCCTCTACAGCTTTAAAGAAGTCTTCCATTTCAGAACGCGACATTTCAAAGCCGCCAGAATGTGTGTCCTGCTTCTGGTCATAAGAATCTTCACAAATAATGGCAGAGCCATCATGCAGAAAACGCCACACACTCGCCCTATGCGCCGAGGCAAGATGGGCAAGCTGCTCTGTTAACACCAACGAATCATTGGCAGGGTCAAACAAGTGCGGCGTTGCGGCTACCTGCTGCACGGCAGCGGTCTCGCGCGTAATTTGGCTTGCTTGCGCGCGCAGTTTACGGTCGCTCCGCTCCGAACGCCGCACCTGCCTAATGAGCAAAGCCGCTAACACAAGCGAGAACACAATAATAACACCCGCAAACTGCAAGCTCTGCTGGCTGCTTTGCTTAGCAAACCCGGCAAAATCGCTCTCTGGGGCTGAAAGGAGCAAAACCCAATCTTCAGATGAATTTGGTAAGGGCGATGCTATGGTCACGTAGCGTTTGTTGTTTAATTCAAAACTGGCTGGGCCAAAGTTATGCACGCGGTAATGGTCAAAACCCCGCGCAAAGACCGGGTGGGTCTTGGGGTTAATGATCATTTTATTGGGGTCCCACCCGGCAGCTTCGGCCTGCTGCATAAGGTGGCGGCCCGCCATAACGCGGCCCTTGCTGTCTAAAATAATAGCGTTGCCGCTTTTACCAACCTTAATATGGTCAAGAAACGCGCTCAGCTCATTCAAAGAAATGTTGGTTGCAAAAACCAGTGTATGCCCATCTATTCCCTTAAACCGTAGCGAACTGGTCATGACAAACTGGTGCGATGTCGCAAACAGGTAGGGCTGTGTCCACTTTATATCTGTGCTGTTTTCTGTGTTTTTATACCAAGGGCGGTTGCGGGGGTCGTAGTCTTTGGCATCATCATCAGCTTCGCCAATTTTTACGCCATCATCTGTAAAATAATCATGATGGAATACTTTGTGCCCACCGCGCTCCTGCAAGGTGGTGCGCTCTTGGTTTTTACCATCTTTACCACGGGTAATAAGGGTAAAATGCCCGCTATCATCAGCCAGATAAAAAGACTGTAACTGCGGCACGCTCCGCAGCATAGCGGCGCCGTAAGAATAAAAAACCTTATCCTGCACTGCCACAGGCACATGCTCTATCATGCCAGAGGCAACAATATTCCCTGCGGCGGCGGGCATAATGTAATCTGAAACTTCTTGGGCAATGTAATGCTGCACAGCGCCCAATAGCTCGTGCGTAAGCGCTTTAACGCCAGCCCGTGTCGTGCGGTAAGAATGAAGGCCAATAAACGCCACCGCCAAAATACCCAAAATAAGGGCAAAGAGCGGCAAGACCAGATGGATCAGAACACGACGCACCGACACATCGTGCTGAAGGGTTGGGTCAACAATTTCTTCAGAAGACACGAGCTGCTTTCCACCGACTTTTAGCCACTGGTCTCCCCTTTCCGCAGGCAGTTATGGCCTGTTTCCACGCCTAGCATGCTCAGGTCGCAAACAGGTGTCTATTTGGTAAGGTTGCCCATAATGGCCAAATTTGTCCACCAAAAAGGCTGTTTGTGCGCTGCACACCAGCTTTGTGGGGCAAAACCTTACGGCCCACCCCACACGACAAACTTTATTTAACGTTTGGTGCGGCCTCAATCAGGCAGGTTGCCACGTCAAGCGTTTGGCCAAGGCGGCTCAAGCTACGCCCTACACTCTCGCCCTTTACTGCCACACGAGACGAGGCAAGCTCCAGCACTAACTCCTTACCCTGCCACGCCAGTTGCGTACCCTCTAACAGCACAGCAGTGCCGCCAGAAACAGAGTAACCAAGCCGCAGCGCCTGCCCCAAAGACACCGCCTGCCGCCATGCGCTTTCGTCTAGCAAAGCGCGTGATGTTGCTAAAAAATCTGCCGTTGTATCGGCCGCATAACGCACCGCTAGGGCTAGGGCTAACCAAGCTCTGGCCTCGTGGTCAAAGCCAACGCCTTGCACCCGCAAAATACGCCAATAGGTTTGCTCGGCGCGGTATTCCGGGTGGTCGTGGCTACCAACATCAGAAAGCCAACAGGCAATACGGCGCAAATGCTTAGCCCGCCGCCCCTCTTTTAAAAACAGAGGGTTTGTCCATTTAAAGAGTGCCTCAGGCACCTTGTTGCTGCGCCCCAAGCGGGCGCACATGTCTTGGGCCACCACTTCCATGGGGTCTTGTGGCAGGCAATCTGGGGCAACATTGAGCATGTACCACCCCTCGCGCAGGCCATCGACGCAAAACACAACCTTGCTGGGCTGTACTTTACGCAACAGGCGGCGCAGTACGGTGGCGGCAAAGGGTACATCGTCCAGCCGTTTTTTAGGGGCTCCGGGCAGGCGCTCCAAACTACGCCGTGGGGCATGTAGCAACCAGCCAGTCATCTCGCGGGCTTCTTCGGCTTCCAGCGTGTAATAATGCACAATATTAAGCGGGTATTGCATGCGTGCTATATGGAGCCGCGCCAGAGCGCGAAACGCGCCGCCCACCAAATACAGCGTGTCTCCCTTAACTTTAGACAACCACGAGACAGCGTTAATATCGGCATCAGCCAAGTTTTTGGCCGCAGCCAAGTCTCCCTTGGCTCGATCACCTAAGCGAATAACACCAAGCGGCAGGGTATTGGCATCATGCCTGCCATCACGCGTTAAGCGAATTAACTCAAGCGAGCCGCCGCCAACATCTGCCACCAAACCAGACGCGCCGGGAATACCGCACATAACCCCTATGGCAGAATGGTCTGCTTCTTCCTCACCCGATAAAATGCGTATGGGCACACCCGGCATATTAGCCCGCAAGGCCGCCACAAATTCTGGGCCGTTAGAGGCGTCACGCACAGCAGCCGTAGCCAAAATTTCAAACGGGTCTGCCCCCATACCCCGCGCAATGGCATGAAAGCGGTTGAGCACTTCCATAGCCATGCTCAGCCCTTCCTCATTGAGGCGGCCTGTTGTGGTCAGCCCGCGGCCAAGGCGCAGCACGGCTTTTTCATTGAAGATGGGAACAGGATTGCGGGAAACCCCTTCGAACACCACAAGGCGTACCGAGTTTGACCCCAAATCTACAACGGCCGAGCGGCGAGGCATTTCAGTCTGCATAAATCGCCTTCTACTCTGGAAAAGGCGCAGGGAAAACCCTGCCCCTTACACCCCAGGTCGTTTTCTTTAATCCTCGAACATCAACCCTTTGGACGCGGGCAAAGATGCAGGGGCCCGTATGGGGGTTTCATGCGCAGCAGAACCCCGCCCAGACAAAGACGGGTGCGTCATAAACCACTCATGCGCAGAAAATGGCCGCGCCCCCGGAGAGAGCCTACGCCACACACCATTTTGCTCTAGCACCCAAGATTGCAGGTTATCTTTTAAGTTAGACACCATAATCTGGTTTAGCATTTGGGCATGCACGGTCTCGTTGGTAACCGGCACCATGCTTTCTACGCGCCAGTCCATGTTGCGTGTCATCCAATCGGCAGAAGACAGGTAAATTTTTGCTGAGCGAGAGGGCAGCCTGTGCCCATTACCAAACGCAAAAATACGCGAATGCTCCAAAAACCGCCCAACAATAGACTTAACGCGAATATTTTCAGACAAACCGGGCACACCGGGCCGCAAGCAGCAAATACCACGCACCACTGCCGCAATTTTCACCCCAGCACACGACGCCCGGTACAAATGGTCTATCAGGCTTGGGTCAACCAACGAGTTCATTTTAAGCCAGATACTCGCCGGACGCCCCGCCTTGGCATGGGCCATTTCTTCTTCAATCAACTCTACCAGCGTTTTACGAATGGTAATGGGCGAGAAAGAAATCGCCTCCATTTCCGCAGGCATAGCGTAACCGGTTACGTAATTGAACAAGCGCGCAGAATCACGCGCCAGTTCTGGCTTACAGGTAAAGAAAGAGAGGTCTGTATAAATTTTAGCGGTTATGGGGTGGTAGTTACCCGTACCAAAATGTGCGTATGAGCGCACTTGGTTGCCCTCGCGCCGTACCACAAGGCTTAGCTTGGCATGGGTTTTTAGGTCGGCAAACCCAAATACCACCTGCACCCCAGCCGCCTCTAGGGCACGCGCTAGGCGAATATTGGCCTCTTCATCAAAGCGGGCGCGCAGTTCCACCATGGCTGTCACAGACTTACCGGCTTCTGCTGCCTCAATCAGCGCCTTAACAATGGGGGAATCGCGAGAGGTACGATACAGCGTTTGCTTAATGGCAATAACGTTAGGGTCTATGGCCGCTTGGCGCAAAAACTGCACCACCACATCAAAGCTCTCAAACGGGTGGTGTACCAAAAGGTCTTTGGCCCGAATGGCCGCAAAGCAGTCGCCATTAAAATCCAAAATCCGTTCAGGAAAACGCGGCGTATAGGGCGGGAACAACAGGTCTGGCCGGTCGTCCACAATCATTTGTTTTAAGTCCACCACCCCTATCATGCCAGAATGTACGGCAATTTCTTCGGGCGGCAGGTCAAGGCCGCTGGCTATGGCCTCTGCCAGTTCATCTGGCACGCGGGTTTCCATGTCCAAATGAATAACCACACCACGGCGGCGGCGCTTTAATGCGGTTTCGTAAGAGCGCACAAGGTCTTCGGCCTCGTCTTCAAACTCGACGTCCGTATCGCGCACAACGCGCATCATACCACTTTCCCCCACCGTCAGGCCGGGGAAAAGCTTATCAACACACAAAGTAATCAGGTCTTCCAGCCGGATAAACCGGGCCGTGCGCCCATCCTCCCCTGCTTGAGTGGGCAGGCGAATAAACCGTTCAACTTGTGCTGGCAGCAAAATAAGGGCGTTCATGGCAAACGCACCGTTTTCTGCCACCAGCAGGCGCAAACCAAGCGCCAGCCCCATGTTGGGAATAAAGGGCAGCGGGTGTGCCGGGTCTACCGCCAACGGCGTTAAAACCGGAAAAACCCGATCCATAAAACAGGTCTCAAGCCATGTATGGTCGGCCTCGCCTAGGTCTGCTGGGTCGCACAATACAATACCATCGGCTGCCAACAGGCCACGCAATTCTGTCCATATGCGTTGCTGCTCACGCAGCAGGGTTACGCACCGCTCGCGCACGGCTTCAAGCTGCTCTGCGGGGGTCAGACCATCGGGGGAAAACGCAACAAGCCCTTCGCGCACCTGCCCAACCAGACCGGCCACACGCACAGAGTAAAATTCATCCAGATTGCTGGCACTAATCGACAAAAACCGCAGCCGCTCTAGCAGTGGGTTGCGGGCGTTGTCGGCCTCTTCCACCACCCGTTGGTTAAAGTCCAACCATGAAAGCTCGCGGTTTATAAAACGGTTGGGTGTTTCTAGCGTATATTTGGGGGGAGCAACCTTACGCGGCGTTACAGCACGCGTGGTTGTGCGCCGTTTGCGCGGTGTTGCTTTGGCAGTGGCGGGCTTTCTCGTTCTTCTACCCTGTGCCGTCACTGTCTTCTCTCCCTTACGCTATAACTGTGCAGAGCTGCTCTTTAGACTTTAGCAGCTTATTTTAAGTCTCTTAGCAAAGCATAACGCAAACAGTTTGCACAGGAAAAGCACGGTAAAGATTACGCTTTTGTGTCAGCCCTCTATAAATAAAGCCGCCCAGAGACACTCTTGGGCAGCTTTAGGGTGTAAACAGCGCAAAACCAGAGGCTACAAAGCCCCAGACCTACCCCATAAGGGGGGGCAAGGCTCTCTTTACAAATGGCCTTTCAACAACTCATCGGCCAAAGACTGGTTTTTATAAACCACTTTCAACGCTTCCAAAATGGCCGCGCTATCTACTGCCACGGCCCGGTTGGTGCTTTCATCATAGTAAAAATCTCCACCAAGCGAGTGGATGTTTCCATCAAAAATAAGCCCCACCGCATGGCCCTGCGCATCGATAACCGGAGAGCCTGAATTACCGCCAATAATGTCGTTGGTAGAGACAAAATCGAACGGTGTTTTCAGGTTTAAACGTGGTTTTGCCGCAAGCCAAGGCTGGCTGAGCTTAAAGGGGTCAGAACCGGTTGCACGCTCATACAAACCTGCAAAATTTGTAAAGGGCGGCACCTCAGCACCGTTTTCATTCCAGCCTTTAACCTGCCCAAAAGAGAGGCGCTGCGTAAATGTCGCATCCGGGTAAGACGCCATACCGTTGCGGGCAAAACGGGCTTTAGCCATGGCTTCTGTCGCTTGCCGTGTGGGGGCTGCCACTTGGTCGTCCATCTGTTTTCTTAGGGCACGTGCTTGCGGCTCTAGTTTACGGGCCAGCACAATCATAGGGTCTTGAGAGGCAGCAATGGCCTGCGCGCCCCCTTTAAAGAGAGCCAAGCGTACTTTGGGGTCTGCCAGTTTTGTGCCTTTTACGAGCTGCTCGGCTACCTCATCTGGGGCAGCTTTGCCTAACACCAGTTTAACGGCGGCATCGTCCGTGCCCAAAATTTGGCGCAACTGGGTCAGAGAGAAAGCAAGCTGTGTTGTCTCCAGCTCTGGGTAAATCGGCGCGGTTGAGCCAAGCTCGGCTTCAAGCGCGGGTAGTCGTGCATCATGAAATGCACTCAAACGCTCTGCATCTGGCTTTTGCTGCTCGCTTGCGGCCCGCACCAACACTTTGGCGTAGCCAAACAACTCACCCCGCAACCCCATACCGGCTTCAAGCATAACATAGGGCTTAAATATACGCTGCTTAACCGCAAGAGCCTGCGCGTTTTTCGCCCATGGGTCACCATAGGTTTTCTTGCGCTCTTCTTCTGCATTAATCCATGCGCGCAGTTCGGCTTCACTTTTAGCTTTGGCGGCAAGCAGCTTGGTATCAGCCAAAACAGGCACACGGCCCCGATACACTTTCAGGCTGTTTTCAATACCAAAAACAAGTTCCTGCGCTTCCTGATGGTGGGCTGCGCTCTCGCGGCTATACTGCCACAAAACCCCATCAAGGGCTGAATACATATCAATCACGAACGGTACGGTTACATTGCGTGAAAACTCAAGCTCAGCCAAAGGCACTTCTCGCTCGGTAGACCCGGGGTTGCCTGATGTAAACACAAGCTGGCCTGCTTTGGGGCCTGCCCCATCAAACGGCAAATAAGCAGAGACCTTGGCTGGTTTACCGTTTTCGTACACACGCAAAAACGCCATATCCAGATCATAACGCGGGAAGTTGAAATTATCTGGGTCGCCACCAAAAAAGGCAGCGCTTTGATCTGGGGCCATAACCAAGCGTACATCTTGGTAGCGGCGGTATTTATACAACGCCACGCGCCCACCGTGGTACAAACTTATAATATCACAGCGCCATGTTTTGGCATCTGCGCCTGCGCATTCTTTTTCTATACTACTTTCTATCGCTTGGCGGGCTTTGGTATAAGCCTCACCCTGCTTGCCTTTAAGCGCATTTTGTACGCGCTCTGTTACGTCTGTTATTGTATCAAGCTGGTTGAGCTCCATAGCCGGGCAGCGTTGTTCTTCTGCTACGGCTTTAGCCGCATACCCATCTTGAAAATAATTGTGCTCTTTATCTGAAAGCTGCTGCAAACACTCATTGGCGCAATGGTGGTTCGTCATGACCAAACCATCAGCCGAGACAAAAGACGCCGAACACCCAAGGGCCAACCGTGCCGAGGCTTTGGTAACGCGCTCCACCCACGCTTTATCTGGCGTAAAATGGTAACGCTCGGCCATTTGCTTGAGCGGCAATGCGTCCATTGTCCACATGCCTTCATCAGCGTGAGCAGACCCGCCCATTACAGGCGCACACGCCAGCACCGCCACAGCCACCAAAGTCCGGGTTGTTCTTTTTGCCATGTTTACACGCACTTTCAGGTTAAAAACGTTATACTATAGCAATTCAACATTAACGGAACCAACATTGCACGCCAAAATAAAAGTATTCCAAATTTTAAACTTAATTCCAAAAATACATTTCTATATAAATACATTTTCCGCATACGGTTTTCTCTATACCCCCTACTATCGCTCCCCTTTCTCCGTTTGCATGTCCTCCATAACACTCTGCGCAAGCGCCCGTGTTACCTTGCCACCTGCGGCCAAGGCTGCTTGGTCTAGCCGGGCGGCCATAGTGCGTATGGCACTGGCGTTGCGTGGCAGGCGGCGCAGCAGCCACTCGGTTACCGGTTGAGCCACTACAATTTGCCGCTCTGCCAGCAGGCGTAAAAACAAACGCCGCAAAAGGCTTTCTTCTGCCTGCCCAAGCGGCACAGAAGAGGTCGCTCGCACGCGGCTTGCTAGATCTGGCAGTGCTATGGGCCAGCGCGTAGGGGCAGTGCGGGCAGCCATAAGCAGCACCATACGCCGCTCACGTACAAGGTTAATAAGGTGCAGTAGGTCGCGCTCGTTCTGTACACGGTCGGCATTATCAAGTGCCAGCGCCCTAAAGCCGCCCTCTTCAAACAGGTTTGCCACGTCCTGCGCGTTCAACAGGCTTCCCTCAACCACGGGCGCACCATGCCGTGCGGCCCAAACAGAGAGCATGTGGGTTTTGCCGGTTCCTTCATCGCCCCATAAAACCATGCGGCCTTCAGGCCAGCGCCACTGGGCTTCGGCATCGAGCACCCATGCACGCGCTGCTGCGTTAGAAGGGGCCGCCACAAAATCTGACCGCCCGAATCGGGGGCGGTAAGCAAAGGGCAGCGCAATTTGTGCCGCTTTAATGCCCCCCACTCGGCCCGATGCCGGAGCTTGCATGGGCAAAAAAGACGCCTGCTGGGCACATGCGGTAGGTGCAGGGAGGGCATTTTCCTGCTCAAAAACCGGCTTTACAGGGCCTTTTGCCCCTTTTGTTCCTGTATTCTGTGTCATGCCGCTTTGCGTGTCGCTTCACCTGCCGTAAAGACTACCCGCAGGGAATCTACCCTACCAAGTCCGTTGCATCGACCCTTTAATAATTTCAAGAGTGCCGCCATGACCTCTTCTCCTGCTACCCCGTCTTCCAGCCTGACCTACCGTGACTCTGGCGTGGATATTGAAGCGGGAGAAGCCCTAATAGATGCTATCCGCCCAGCAGCAAAAGCAACAGACCGCCCCGGCACAATGGGCGGCCTTGGCGGGTTTGGTGCGCTGTTTGACCTTAAAGCAGCAGGCTTTAAAGACCCTGTACTGGTTTCTTGCACAGATGGCGTTGGCACCAAGCTAAACCTTGCCATTGAAACAGACCTGCACGAAACCGTAGGCATAGACCTTGTGGCCATGTGCGTGAACGACCTTATTGTGCAGGGTGCAGAACCGCTGTTCTTCCTCGATTATTTTGCAACAGGCCGCTTGTCTGTAGAAAGTGCCGCCAAAGTTGTGCGCGGCATTGCACAGGGCTGCAAAGACTCTGGCTGCGCTCTGGTAGGCGGTGAAACCGCCGAAATGCCCGGCATGTACGCCGATGGCCACTACGACCTTGCAGGCTTTTCGGTTGGTGCGGCAGAACGTGACAGCTTACTGCCCGGCAGCATTGCAGAAGGCGACGCCCTTATTGCCCTGCCTTCTTCTGGTGTGCATTCCAACGGCTATTCTCTGGTGCGCCGTATTGTAAGCGATGCCCACCTAGCCTGGACAGACCCCGCAGCCTTTGCCCCCAACCAAACATTGGGTGAGGCACTGCTAACCCCCACCAAACTGTATGTAAAACCTGTGCTCGCCCTGCACCGTGCAGGCCTGCTACATGCTGCGGCCCACATTACGGGTGGTGGTCTGCCGGGCAACCTGCCCCGCGTACTGCCTAACGGGCTAGACGCAGTTCTTACCGCCCAGTGGCCCGTGCCGCCGGTCTTTAAGTGGCTTGCCCGCACGGGCAATGTCGCTAACGAAGAAATGCTGCGCGTCTTTAACTGTGGCGTGGGCATGGTACTTGTTACCCCCAAACCCGATGACGTACTGGCCATGTTAAAAGAAATGGGCGAGCCAGCAACCCTTATTGGCCACATTGCCAAGGCCGCAAACCCAACAGCCAAACCAGACCTGCGCATTAAAGCCTGCCCAGACTTTCACGCAGCATGAGCCTGAGTATGGGTACGCATAAAACACCGGTTGCCATTCTGCTCAGTGGCCGTGGCAGCAATGCCACAGCACTTATCCGCGCGTGTGAAGACCCTGCTTTTCCCGCACGGATTTGCGTTGTTATAAGCAACAACCCCGATGCACCGGGCTTGGAAATGGCGCGTAAAGCAGGCTTAAGCGTTAAAGCGATAGACCACCGGCCTTACAAAAAAGACCGCGCTGCCCACGAGCAAGCACTCGATGCCTGCTTAAAAGAAGCGGGGGCCGAAGCCGTTTGCCTTGCTGGCTATATGCGCCTGCTTACCCCTTACCTCACACAGGCTTGGGCTGGCAAAATGCTGAATATTCACCCCAGCCTTCTGCCCTCCTTCCCCGGCTTGCACACGCATGAGCGCGCAATAGACGCTGGCGTGCGCCTACATGGCTGCACCGTGCATTTGGTGACTGAAGGCATGGACGAAGGGCCTATTCTGGGGCAAGCCGCCGTGCCTGTGCTGTCAGGTGACACGCCAGACCAGCTTGGCGCCCGCGTGCTTGAGCAAGAACACAAGCTTTACCCAACAGTGTTGCGGCATTTTCTGGACAAAACGCCCGCTTCCTGCCAAGCCCAAGCGGCATTGCTGGTGGGTTAACCCACCAGCGCCTTTAATAGTGTAGCATTTTTGCCAGACCCGATAGTGAGTTGATGACAGCAGAACCCCGCCCCCGCAAACCCAGACAGCGCAGCACGTCCCGTCAGGGAAATGCTCCCCAGCCTGCTGACCCCACGCGGGATGTGGCCTTTGATATTCTGTGCGGTGTGGTTGAAAACCGCCGCATGCTTGAAAATAGCCTGACACGCTCAGCTACGGCCCACAACGCCCCCCCCAGAGACCGCGCAGCAGCGCACCGCCTAGCCGCCACAACGCTGCGGCACATGGGCACCCTGCGCGCTTTGCTAGAACCTTTTTTACGCAAAGAACCCCCAGAGCCAGTACGCGTGGCGCTGATGATGGGCTGCGCACAGCTTTTGTTTCTTGAAACACCACCCCATGCTGCCGTTGGCACCACGGTATCTCTTTTGCGCCGCCGTAAGCTGGCCCCCTTTACCGGGCTGGCCAACGCTGTATTGCGCAAAGTGGCAGACCAAGGGGCAACCCTGCTAGAAGGGCTAGACCAGAACCGTCTGGATATTCCCGCATGGTTATGGACAGCATGGAACCAACTTGGCCGTGGCGTACCCCGCGCTATTGCCCGTGGCATTAGCCACGAAGCCCCGCTTGACCTTACCCTACGCCCCGGCGCCACCGCACCAGAGGGCGGCGTTGTACTGCCCAACGGCTCTATCCGTATGCCAGCAGGCACACGCGTGGCAGAACTACCAGGTTATGAGGAAGGGGCTTTTTGGGTACAAGATGCCGCAGCAACCCTGCCTGCGCGGTTGCTTAATGCCCAACCCGGCGAAAAAGTGACAGACCTTTGCGCTGCCCCCGGCGGCAAAACAGCACAGCTTGCCGCAGCCGGGGCTACCGTAACGGCTGTTGAACAAAACCCAAACCGCCTAACCCGCCTGCGCGAAAATATGGAGCGTCTGGCCTACCCCGTTGAAATTGTGCAGGCCGATGCCACAAGCTGGGTGCCAGACACCCTGCAAGACGCCATTTTGCTTGACGCCCCCTGCTCTGCCACCGGCACAGCCCGCCGCCACCCCGATGTGCTGTGGGTTAAACGCCCCCGAGACCTCAACACCCTTACCGCTGGGCAAGACCAAATGCTCAAAGCCGCTATGGGTATGGTTAAACCCGGCGGGCGGCTTATTTATGCCGTGTGCTCCTTGCAGGAAGAAGAAGGCCCTGCCCGTGCCCGTGCGGCACAGGCTATGGGCTGGCAGCCTGCCCCTTTCACCCCAGAAGAGCTGGCCGTACTGCCCGAAGCCCTAACCCCAGAGGGCTGGTTGCGCACCCACCCCGGTATGTGGGCAGACAAAGGCAGCATGGACGGCTTTTTTGCTGCACGCTTTATTCGTCCAAAAGACTGAGCGTTTTTCTATAAACATCAGTTGCGCCGTGCTGCGGGATTGCGGATAAACACTCTCATGACATCCGCAGCACGCCCCCTCATTGCCCCCAGTATCTTGGCCGCAGACTTTGCCCGCTTGGGTGAAGAGGTGCAGGCCGTTGCCAACGCTGGCGCAGACTGGATTCACCTAGACGTTATGGACGGCCATTTTGTGCCCAACATTTCGTTTGGCCCACAGGTTGTTAAGGCCCTGCGCCCCCATACGCAGTTGCCTTTTGACGTACACCTGATGATTGAACCAGCAGACCCATACCTTGAAGCCTTCGCCAAAGCCGGGGCCGATAATATTCTTATTCATATTGAGGCAGGCCCACACGCCCACCGCTCTTTGCAGCATATTCGCGCACTTGGGGCCAAGCCGGGCATTGTGCTGTGCCCCGCCACCCCGCCAGAAGCCATTAGTGAAATACTTGATTTAGTTGATGTTATTCTGGTTATGAGCGTTAACCCCGGCTTTGGGGGGCAAAAATTCTTACATAGCCAACTGCCCAAAATCAGCCGCCTGCGTGATATGATTACACAAACCGGGCGCGATATCCGGCTGGCCGTTGATGGCGGCATAGATGCCACAACCGCCCCCCTTGCCACCAAAGCCGGGGCAGATGTGCTTATTGCAGGCAGCGCTATTTACGCAAAACCCGACTATAAAGCCGCCATAGCAGCCCTTAGACCGGAAAACACCCCCTAAACGCTTGCACTTTGCCCACCATTTTACAAAGGTGTTTCCTTACAGCACCCAACGCCCTGCCACCCTCTAGCCCCGGAGCCAATACTGCCTAATGTCACTGCGCCGCTGGACCCGTGAAGCCCGCCTTACCTTTGCTATGCGCAACCCCTTAGGGGGTTTTGGGCGTGTGCCAACTGCTCCGGCACAAACATTACGAGACCCTTGGCCTGGCAACCCGGCAGTCGGTGAGCGCCTTGTGCGTAATCAGGCTTTTTTTGAAGGGGTGGCACACCCACTGCACCACGGCCAGTGGGACAGCCCAAACTGGCCACAACCCTACCGGGAGTGGCTGCAAGGTTTTGGCTGGCTGCGCGACCTGCGGGAACTCGGGGCAGAATCTGCCCGCGTTAAAGCCCGTAGTCTGGTGGCAACATGGATTAGCATTCCCGCCTCAGAACGGCCTGTGTCAGACCCGGCCATTACTGGTGCGCGCCTTGCCGCGTGGCTGTCTTACTACGACTTTTTTGCCGCCACGGCAGATGACCACTTCCGCCAAACCCTTATGGCCGCCCTTATTATGGAAGGGCGTTCCATTATTGCCCTTATGCCAGAAGGGGCAGAAGGGTGGCGCGCCCTTACAGCCCTTAAGGGGCTGCTCAGCGTTGCTGTTGCTATTCCAGACCAACCAGATTTTTTAAGCCGTTTTTTAAAGCTGATTGATGAGACAATAAATAATCAGTTTTTACCAGATGGCAGCCATAAAACCCGCAACCCTGAAAACCAGTTTCAGGCCGTGCGAGAAATGGCAGAAATTACCAGTATTCTGCAAATTGCACATCTACCGCTTCCCAGTTCGCTCATGAGCGTTTGCAACCGGGCAACACTGGTGTTGCGCGCCATGCGGCATAATGATGGCGGACTGATGATTTTTAACGGTAGCATGGCCCGAGAAGCCCCTTGGGTGGCTCATATTATCAGCCGTGCCTCACGTAGTAATGTTATCGCTGCAAGCATTGCAGATAGCGGCTATATGCGCCTTGCCAGTGGCCGTACCCTGCTTTTGGCAGATGCTGGCAGCGTTGCCCCAACGGGGTTTGACAGCACCGCCCATGCGGGCATGCTGTCTTTCGAGTTTTCATCTGGCAAGCAGCGCATTATCGTTAATTGTGGCTCCAGCATACAACGCGGCTGGGCAGAGGCCCTTAGGCAAGCCGCGGCCCATTCGGTACTGGAATTTAAAGACCTCTCGCCCATAGATCTTAATAAAGCGGGCCACGTAACCCGCCGCCCCCAAGTAACCCGCCACCACACCACACAAGATGGTGCGCACTGGCTCCATATGACGCACGACGGCTACGCCCAGCACGGCGGCGGCACCTATATGCGCCAGCTCTATCTTGGCCCAGACGGGCAAACCCTGCGCGGTGAAGAAACCTTGCCCGGCGGCACCCGTACAGATTTTTGCGTGCGCTTTCACCTCCACCCCGATGTTACTATAGAGCAGACCGAAAACGGCTTTTTACTTTATACCGAAGAAGAAAGCTGGCTTTTCCAGTCCGATGCCCACGCAACCATAGAAGAAAGCGTGTATCTGGGCGGCCCACACCGTGCCCCTACCCGCCAGATTGTGCTCACTCCCATTGTGCCACAACCCAGCCCAATCACCGAAGACACAGAGCACACAGAGCACGAACCCGGCGAGGCTGACCTTACAGCAGATGGTACTGAGCAAGCTGCCTATCTGGTGGAAGAGCAGCAACTGAGCACAACGCCCGAAGATAACCTGCAAGCAGAGCACACCCCAGAATTCTACTCCGCACCCGAGGCTGAAAGCTACACCACCTATACACAGCCCGAAACCTACGAAGAAGCAGACCTCTCCCACACCCAACTGCAAGAAGAGCATTACACCGCAGAGCCTGCCCCTATGGTGGAAGAAGATGACTACGCACCCATACCGCGTGACCCTCCCCCGGCAGATAGCGTACCCACCCTGCTAGGTGGGGTTGTGCACCTGCACTATACCGCTGAGCGCACAAACCCCGGTACAACAGACACTCTGTTTGCAGAACAAGCCCGCGCAGAAGAAGCCGCAGCCCGCCAAGCCCGCCGCGTAGAAGAAGCCCGTGCAGCGGCAGCAGAAGAAGTGTCCTCCCCCCTGCCATTAGCGCAACAACTCGCCAACCAACCCATGCCCTGCCCCCCTGTGCGCTGGGCCCTGTCCCTTGTGAGTGAATGAGGCAAAGGTGAAAATTCTTGAAATCACCAATGTCGATTTTTCACTGACACATTTTGTCTTGCCGCTTATGCGTGCCCTCCGCGCCCAAGGGCACGAGGTTGTGGGTGTTTGTGCCGATGGCCCACTGGTGGCCCAAACCCGCGCCGAAGGCTTTCGGGTAGAAACTGTACCGTTTGTGCGTTCTTACGCCCCCCTTGGGCAGGCAAAAGCGTTTTGGGCGCTCCTGCGCCTTATAAAGCGCGAAAAGCCCGATATGGTACACGCTCACATGCCCATTTCTGGCATTTTGGCACGTGTTGCGGCCAAACTCTGTGGCGTGCCGTGCATTGCTTATACGTGCCACGGCTTTTTGTTTAACCAACCCAGCTCTAAAGCCCGGCAACGTCTTTCTCTTATACTTGAGAAGCTCTGCGGCCACTTAACAAACCTGTACCTTACCGTGTCGCAAGAAGAAGCAGAAGACGCCCGCCGCCTGCATATTCACCCCCACCCGGTAGCCATAGGTAATGGCCGCAGTAGCACCCTTTTTAAACCAGATGCCGCAACCCGCGCGCGCATACGGGCCGAGTTAGACACAGAAGAAACAACGCCTGTTATTATCGCCGTCTCTCGTTTAGTGCGGCATAAAGGCTACCCAGAGCTGCTCGCGGCCATGGAAAGCGTGCCCCAAGCTGAACTTTGGATTGTAGGCGAGCGCCTACAATCCGACCACGGGAGTTCGCTTGATGCCTGTTTTCATAAAGCGCGTGCAGCCCTTGGCTCTCGGCTAAAATGCCTTGGCTACCGCAGCGACATTCCAGCCCTACTGGCCGCAGCCGATATTTTTACACTACCCAGCCATTTTGAAGGGCTGCCCATGTCTATTATTGAAGCCATGCTGACAGAACTGCCTGTTGTCAGCACAGAAATACGCGGCCCGCGTGAGCAAGTCGTGCATAACCAAACTGGCTTGCTCGTGCCCGCAAACACAGTGGCCCCGTTGGCCGCTGCCCTGCGTACCCTTACGCTTAACCCAGCCTTACGCAGGCGCATGGGGGCTGCGGGGCGCAAAAGAGCGTTAGAATTATTTGAAGAAGAAAACGTGCTCAATAAAACCGTTAGGCTACTTTTGGGCCAAGCCCAAAAAACCAACCGCGTGCACAGTCCGGCACACCGTAGCTAACGGCTTGTGTAAAAACAGCAAGCCGTGAGGGGCAACACAGCCCCTCTTTTTAGCAATTACAGCTTTTGCGGCGCTGGTACGGACGTTTTTTGCGTTACGCTCGTTTTAGAAGCAGCAGGCAAGGGTTTTGACGCGGTTTGGTCAAGCTTGATCGTCAAACGCTCTGGCGATGCCGCAAAGCGTGCCCCGCTACGGGTGTAATCTAGGCGAATACGCACACCGTTATCGTTTTCCATCAAGACGCCGCTTACGCCACGGCCCACTGTTGCCTCACCCGTTAAAGCCCAGAACGTGCCAGCAAAGTCTTCTACGCGCTGCAAGTTGTAAACTTTGCCAACGCTAACACCGCTGGAATAGCCAATGGCCGCTGCCGCTGCCCCTTTGATAGTAAAGGGGTAAGAACGACCACCATATGTAAGTGTACCCTGCCCCCAGGTATAACCAACCCCAAGGTCTGCCGAATGGGTGTGGAAAGAGACCTCACCCGTTACCGGCCCAAGGGGAGACTGAGCGCAGGCAGTAAGGGACCAAATGCTACCCAGCGCCACGGCAGCAAAAACGCGAACAGATGCAGAACGCATCAAAAGGCTCCTTACGTTACACTAAGACAGAATGTTGCCATTCCATAAACGGTCAATAACTCTATCTGACACTTGTGACATGTTTTGCACAAAGAAGAAACACGACAGTTCTCACAAATATCGCTTAGCACAAAAAATAGTACTTAAGGGAACCGTTACGCTTTCCACACAGGGTCGCTCAGCTTATCAACAAAGGCGGTATGCGCTGCCAGTTCGGCCGGGGTTGGCACAACCCGCACAACACGGCGCTGGCTTGGGCCTTGGTAGACAACACTAGGGGCCTGCCCGCCTTCTGCCACCAAACCAAGGCCGTGCTGGCGGCCCCCCATAAGCTCCACATACACATCGGCCAGCAATTTACAGTCTAGCAAAGCGTTGTGGGTTGTACGGGCAGATAGATCGACCCCAAAGCGGCGGCACAGCGCGTCCAAACTATTTGGCATGCCCGGAAAGCGCTCACGCGCCATATCCAGCGTATCTACCATGCGGGCCATATCTAATGGCTTATGGCCTGCCCGTTTTAGCTCGGCATTCACAAAGCCAAAGTCAAAGCGGGCGTTATGGGCAATCAGTTCATCATCGCCAATAAACGCTAAAAACGCGCTGGCCACCTCGGCAAACTTCGGCTTACCTTCAAGGTCTGCCAGCGTAAAGCCATGTACGCGTGTTGCTTCTTCCGGAATATCGCGCTCAGGGTCTATCAACACATGAAAATTATTACCTGTTGGCAGGTCGCCTATCAGTTCAAGGGCTGCAATTTCAATCACCCTATCCCCGGTGGCTGGGTCAAGGCCGGTGGTTTCCGTATCAAACAGAATAGAGCGTTTCATGCCTTTAAAACCCTGAGTAAGGTGCGCACCTGCCGCTGCGTTTGGGCAAATGGTACACCTGTTTCAATTACTATATCCGCCAACAGCCGCTTGCGGGCATCTGGCATTTGCCGCGCTATCAGTTTACGGGCCTCTGCCACGGGCACGTTGCGCCGTTTTGCCACACGGGCAGCCTGCACCCACGGTGGGGCAGAAACAACCATCACATAATCGCACAGCCTGTTGCCCCCGGCTTCAAACAGTAACGGCACATCCAGCACCACCCACGGCGTACCAATGTGCCGGTAATGGGCTAAAAAACGGTTACGCGCAGCCCATACCATGGGGTGCATAATACGCTCAAGCTGCCGCAACACACCCGGCTGCGTGACCACGGCCTGCCGTAAAACAGCACGGTCTAGGTGGCCATTATGCACAGCACTGGGCACCAAACGTGCAATGGCGGGCAAAGCAGCACCGTTCTCGGCCTGTAAGCTGCGTACGGTGGCATCGGCATCAAACACAGGCAGGCCCGCACGGGCCAACATGGCCGCTACCGTGCTTTTGCCCATGCCCATACCCCCGGTTAAACCCAAAATGCGCATACCACCACGGGCTGGGGGTAAAGGGCTTACACCCCTTTGCGTGGTGCACATTATGGCTCTCCCCAAACGTATGTTACCCTAGCATGCCGTATAGCTGCGGGGCAGGTTACAGGCTGGCCCGTACATAAGCCTCAAGCCCAGCATCAACCTCTGGGTCTTGGCCAAACCACTCTCTAAAACCCAAACGGGCTTGGTGCAGCAACATGCCAAGCCCCTCCACTGTTTTAAGCCCTTTTTGCTCGGCTTCGGCCAATAAGGGGGTTATGCGGGGTACATACACAATATCGGCTACCACCAAATGCGGGGCTGCATGGTGCAATGAGGGGCGGAACATAGGGTCTGGCCCGCCTTCCATACCCAAAGACGTGGTATTAACCAGCAAGCTATAAGCGCCAAGCTGTTGCTCCCACATGGCCCACGGCACTACATCTAGGCCCGGCAAGGCCTCAGCCAAAGCATGAGCACGGGCGTCTGTGCGGTTGGTTACCGCAACATGCAAACCCCTATCTTGCAAGGCAGCCGCAACAGAGCGGGCCGCCCCTCCGGCCCCAAGCAGCAGGGCTTTACCCTGTGGTTTATGGCCAGCGCTTTCCATGCTGGCCACAAAACCATCCCCATCGGTTGAAAGCCCCCGAATAGCGCCGTTCGCTTCAAAAATAAGAGTATTAACGGCCCCTGCCCGCTGGGCGGTGTGGTCTAGCTCTGTGGCAAGCGCGTAAGCCGCCTCTTTATGCGGTATGGTTACGTTTGCGCCCCTAAACCCGGCTGCTTGCAAGCCGTGCACAGCCTCAGCAAACTGTGCAGGGGCTACGGGTAGTGGCACATACGCACCATCTATGCCGTACCGTGCCAGCCAATAATTATGCAAAAGCGGTGAGCGCGAATGCGAAACAGGCCACCCCAACACACCCGCTAACCGCGCTTTACCTGTTATAATTTGCCGCGGCAGCAGGGCTTGGGGGGTCATATCACTCATAATGCGGCCTCTGTTTGGCAAGTAGAAGGAGAAGACGGCGCGCCCCCATGCTGGCGGCAAAATTCAGCCCATGCCAGTGGCAACAAGCGGGCCAGACGGTCTGCCCATTCTTGCTGCCCTGCGGGCTGGGTTATCAGATCTTGGCGTATTTCAATTTCTACATGCGGCAGGCCACGCTGCTCACCATGTTTGGGAATAGTGTAGTCAGACGTATTGGTTAGAGCATATGGCTCGTTATCGCCTACACACAGCCCTTCTTGCCGCAGTAAATCTATTAAAATACGCGCCAGCCGGTCATCATGGTTATGCAAAAGTCCAACATGCCATGGGCGCGCCACCCCTTTCATTTGTGGGGTAAAACTGTGCAAGGCCACCACTACCGTAGGCCGCCGGGCTTGCAGCCGCTGGTCTAGCTCTTGGGTAATACGGGCGTGGTAGGGGTGCAAAATGGTGTTTTCACGCTGGGCACGCTGGGCCGCACTCAGCCCTGTGTTGGCAGGCACAACCGTACCATCGCTTTGCTCGACAATAGACGTGGGGTGCCCCGGTGCGCGGTTGCTATCAATAACAAGCCGAGAATAAACCTGCTCTATCAGCACGCACTGCAATTTTTGGCTTAAAGCACGGCCTACGCCGTCTATCCCAATGTCCCACCCAATGTGGCGGGCGCGCTCTGCGGCACTTAACCCTAAATCTCCCAAATCTGGCGGGATAGCTTGCCCGGCGTGGTCGCTCACCAGCACAAACGGGCTACCCCCATCCGTGCCAAAAACTGCAACGCATGGGGCCGCATGGGGTGCTGCTTCAACCATTTTTTCTGCCTAACTCCGTCAAACCATCGTTGGCCCTACGGCCCGTAACCGTAAGGTTTTTGCTTTATCTGCCGCCATAGCCAGTACGGCATAAACGACAAAGGCTTTTTCAAAAATCCTGCAAAACAGAACTGGCACTTATCTGGTGTGCCCTAGCCCCAATCGGCCCCCACTACGGCATACCACACTGGTAGAGAGCCTCTCATCTGCCCGCCTGCCTACAAAATTTTTGAAACAGTCTTTGCTCTACACTCCACGCACGTAAAACGCTGACCGCGTTAAAGGTTAGGGCCGCGCCAAAGACCGGCCCTAACCCCACCCCTTATTTTTTAGGAGCAGACACAAACACGCCCACTTCTTCAGCTTGTGCACGCACCTGCCCGGCATCGTCACCGCTCAGACCTTCTTCATCTAAGCCGGAGTCGGTTAAGTCGTACACCAAATAGGCGGGGTCTTGCCCATCAAGAGAGTCTTCACCGCCTTGGGTATAGGTGCGGCCTTGCACATACTCTGCACCGCGCATTTTTTCTTCAAGGTGGCGTACAGCCTCACTGGCTGTGGTGGCGCGCAAAACTTCCAGCAGCACGTTGGGGCCGGGGTCAATCACACCAAATGCTTTCAGCTTGTTGGCGGCAGTCATAAAACACACTCCTGAAATACTGAATTACTCTACTGTGTCAGGATACTAGCTGCGCGGCTAGGCCAAAACCTGCCTGCACAACAGGGCTGCCCCGCTGCAAAAACAGGGGGCTTTACGCCTAGCGCCTGTACCTAGCGTTTGCGCAGAAAGCCTCGCATCAGTAGGGTGCGGGCTTCTTATGTGGTTTTCAAGGTTACGAGTAGGTCTGGATATGGCTGCGGGCAGCAACAACACAACAGAAACACCAACACAAGCGAACGCCAACATGCAGTGGGGCGGCCGGTTTGCAGGCGGCCCCTCACAAATCATGCAGGCCATCAATGCCTCTATCGGGTTTGATAAAGCCCTGTGGCAGCAAGACATTAAAGGCTCGCTGGCACACGCAACCATGCTGGCCCATGTTGGTATTATCTCTAAAGAAGATGAAACCGCCATTCAAAGCGGCCTTGTTGGTATTGGGCAGGAAATTGAAGCAGGCCGCTTTGAATTTTCTGAAGCGCTAGAAGATATTCACATGAATATCGAAGCCCGCCTGTCTGAACGTGTAGGTGAGGCTGGCAAACGCCTGCACACCGCCCGCTCCCGCAACGACCAAGTAGCAACAGACTTCCGCCTATGGGTGCGAGACGCCATTGACGGGCTCGACCAGCAAGTGGCCTCTCTCATGCGCGCTCTTGCTCGCCGGGCAGAACAACACGCCCACGACCCCATGCCGGGCTTTACCCACCTGCAAACCGCCCAGCCCGTAACCTTTGGCCACCACCTTATGGCCTATGTTGAAATGTTGGCCCGCGACCGCGGCCGCTTGGCAGACACGCGCAAACGCTTAAACGAGTGCCCGCTTGGCTCTGCCGCACTGGCTGGCACGTCTTTCCCCATCGACCGTACCATGACCGCGGGCCTGCTGGGCTTTGACCGCCCCACCGCCAATTCGCTCGATTCCGTCTCTGACCGTGACTTCGCTCTGGAATATCTCTCTGCCCTGTCTATCATGGCCATGCACCTCTCCCGTCTGGCCGAAGAAATTGTGATCTGGTGCTCCTCACCATTCTCGTTCATTCGGCTATCAGATGCGTTTACCACCGGCTCTTCCATTATGCCGCAAAAGCGCAACCCCGATGCCGCCGAGCTGGTACGCGCCAAAACAGGCCGCATGACCGGCAGCCTTGTCAGCCTGCTTACCGTCATGAAAGGCCTGCCCTTGGCCTACGCCAAAGACATGCAGGAAGATAAAGAACCCGTTTTTGCCGCAACCGATGCCGCAGCCCTGTCCCTTGCCGCGTGCGATGGCATGGTGCGGGACATGGCCGCCAACACCGCGCAAATGCGTAAGCTGGCTGGTTCTGGCTACTCAACTGCAACAGACATAGCAGACTGGCTGGTGCGCGTGCTCAAAACCCCTTTCCGTACCGCCCACCACGTAACAGGCCGCCTTGTTGCCAAAGCCGAGGCCAAAGGCGTTGATCTGGCAGACCTAACTCTTGCAGAAATGCAGGAAGAGGAACCCGGCATTACGCAAGATATTTACTCCGTGCTTACGGTAGAGGCCTCTATTGCCTCGCGCACCAGTTTTGGCGGCACCGCAGGTAATAATGTTGCGCAGCAGGCCCGCAAATGGCTGAACGCGCTTGAGCAAACAGTACCGGGCAACACTGCTGCACAATAAGGGTTTAAGGAGCTAATTTTATGACACGCACCACTCTTGGCTTTCTGGCACTGCTTTTGCTGGCACTCCCTTTGAGTGCATGCGGTAAAGTTGGCTCCCCCAACCCACCCGGCCCTAAAGAAAAAATTACGTACCCACGCACTTACCCAGCAGAAGACTAAGCGCACGCGCCACAGGCTGGTGCTTTTTACAAAGGGCCAGACCCTGCTGGCCTTTCTGTGCGTGCCCCGGTAAAACACCTCTACCCCAACCAGCATAAAGGCTGGTGCTTTCTACACTCTGTATTTCGACCTCAGACTTCCAAGGTTTCAGACACCCAATGGCCGACGCCCTTCCCTACACAGACGCAGACCCAACCGTTACAGAACTACTGGCAACCCACCCCAACCTTAAAATGGACGGTGTATGCGGCCTGATGATGGATGGCGTATCTCTTACCGCCATTGCGAACGCTGTGGGCACCCCAACTTGGGTTATCAGCGCAGATACGTTGCGCACCCGTATGGCCCGCCTAAAAAACGCCATGCAAGCTGCGGGGCTGGATGTCTCTCTTCATTATGCCGTTAAAGCAAACGACCACTTGGCCATACTCTCCCTACTCGGCAAAGAAGGGTTTGGGGCAGATATTGTAAGCGGTGGCGAGCTGGCCCGTGCGCTTAAAGCAGGTATTGCGGCCAATAAAATTGTGTTTTCGGGCGTTGGCAAAAGCGATGCAGAATTGCAAGAAGCCATTGCCCACGGTGTTGGCCAAATAAACGTAGAAAGTGCTGAAGAGCTCGATATTATTGCCGCCATTGCCCAAAAACTTGGTCGCACAGCCACAATTACACTGCGCATTAACCCAGATGTTGATGCCAAAACCCACGCTAAAATTACCACCGGGCTTGCCGCCAACAAGTTCGGCATTCCGTATGAAGAGGCGGCAAGCCTCTACGCCCGCGCCAGCACACTACCGGGCATTAATGCGGTGGGGTTTGCAACGCATATTGGCAGCCAAATTCTCTCTGTTGCCCCTTACCGCGCAGCCTATGCCCGCATGGCGGAGCTTGTGCAGTCTGTACGCAGCCAAGGCCTAAGCGTTTCCGTTATGGATTGCGGCGGTGGTCTAGGCATTTCTTACCGCACAGAGGTTGAAGGGCAGCCAGAAGCACTGGCTGGCGCCATGAAGGCAGAGCTGGGCCATTTAGGCTTAAAACTGGCCATAGAGCCGGGCCGCTGGCCTATCGGCCCCGCAGGCGTTTTGCTTGGGCAGGTTATTTTAAACAAAGCCCGCGGGGCCGAAGCCCCTTTCTATGTGCTAGACACCGCCATGAACGACCTGCTGCGCCCCAGCATGTACGATGCCTGGCACGGTATTGTACCCCTTAGCGCGCAAGATGCCGCAACACCTGCCATACCCGCCCATGTTGTTGGCCCTGTCTGCGAAAGCGGAGACACCTTTGCCCGCGACCGCCTGCTCCCCCCTTTACAGCGTGGCGCACGCGTAGCCATTCTGGACACAGGGGCTTATGGTGCTGTTATGAGCTCAACCTACAACAGCAGGCCTATGGCCGCAGAAGTGTTGATAGATAACGGCACATGGCACAGTATTCGCCCACGCCAAAAGCGTGACGCCCTGTGGCACACCGAAACTGTGCCCGCCCACCTTACCGCCGGAAACACATGACAGGCAGCGACCTGAAAAACTCTCTGGCGGCAAGCACCGCACAAGATGGCTCTTTGGCAGCGCGCCTTGCCACAGCCCGCAAAAATGCGCGGTTTGTGCTGCATGCGCAAAACCTTTGGCCAGCGGTGCAGCCCACACTGGGCCTTTTGGGTCTTTACACTTTGGCGGGGCTTTTGCGCCTGCCCCAACACCTACCAGACGGCCTGCGCCTTGTTACTGTAGCGGGGTGGTTAAGCCTGTGCGGCTGGCGGCTACACCGCGACCTCTCCAGGCTCAGCGCCCCTACCCCACAGGCTATAGACCAGCAAATAGAAACCGCTTCTGGCCTGCATAACCACCCGCTCGCAACACTCACAGACACACTCCCCACCACCACTGAGGCGCATACCCAAACCCTCTGGCACGCACACCAAAACCGTGTTCTTGCAACGCTAGGCCCGCTTAAAGCCGGGTGGCCGCGCCTGTTACCACACCCCCCTAAACAGCGCCTTGCAGCGGGGGCATTGCTTTTTGCTTTAGCGGCTGGCTGTCTTGTTGCTGGCCCTGCGGCACCGGGGCGCATTGCCGCTGCCTTTATTCCCGGCCGCGACGACCCAGACGTACCCCTACCCCATATTGAGGCATGGATAACCCCGCCAACTTATACCGCAAATGCCCCTGTTTTTCTGGGCAACACCGCGCAACCCCCTACCGTGCCCCAAGGTGCCCGCCTCACCGTTATTGTCACCGGTTTAAGCAGCCACCCGGTTTTACGCTCAGCTAAGGGTATGGTGTTAACAGACGCTACCCGCCAAAAGCTGGACGCAAAAAGCTGGAAAATAACCGTAACCCTCAGCCACACTGGTAACGTCAGGCTAGCTGGGCGGGGGCGCACATTTGCCAACTGGCCCATTACCGTGTTGCCAGATGCTCAACCCAATGTGCAGTGGGGGCCAAAACCCGGTGCTGGTAAAGGGGACTGGCGCACACGCCTGCCTTTTGAAGCCAGCCACGCTTATGGCCTAAGCTCTTTGAGTGTAGAGCTGCATTTGACGCACCCCGGCCGTGGCCCTGCCCGCACACTCTCAGTACCTTTGCCCCTTACGGGCCACCCCAAAACAGCCAAAGGGGCTATTACACCAGATTTATCTGAAGACCCTTGGGCCGGAGAGAGCGTTACCGGCCAAGTGCTTGCCACATCTGTTAGCGGGCAAAATGGTAAAAGTGCTCCGGCAACCTTCCAGCTTGGCGCACGCACATTTCATTCCCCCGTCGCCCGCGCCGTGCTTGACCTGCGCAAACGTTACGCCCTTGGCCGCGAGCGCCGCCACGCAACAGCCATAGACCTTGCTGCACTAGGTGAAACACCCGGCCCCATTTACGACCACACCGGCATGTTTTTAAACCTGACCAGTATTGTCGCCATGCTGGACAACCCCCGCATTCAAGACAGTGAAGCCCGCACCGGGGCCGTCAATATGCTCTGGGACCTAGCGCTAGATATTGAAGACCGCCGGAAAGGCGATGATGCCTCAGCCCTTGCCTCGCTCGATGTACGGGCGGCACAAGCCGCTGTGGCCCAACAACTCCGCCACATGCGTGAAGACGGCAACCAAAGCCAGCAAGCTAAAGAAGAACTTGAGGCCCGGCTTAATACCTTAAAAGATGCCATTGCCCGTAAAATGCAGGCCTTGGCCGCGCAAGCCATGCGCGACCACACCGCTATTCCAGACCTGCAAGGCTTCTCCCGCGCGGGCGATAAAGCGTTTTCCAAACTCATGCAGCAACTCCAGCGCGATGCCACAAACGGCCACGATGGAGACGCCCTAGAGCGCCTGCAACAAATGGAAGATGCCACCGAGCGCATGCGTAACGCCACCCCGCAAGATATGGCCGCAATGGCCCAACAAATGGTGGCACAAGCCAAAGCACGCGAACAAACCGCCGCCCTGCGCGACCTCACAGCACAACAGGCCAAGCTCTTAGACCACGCGCAATCCCGGCTAGATGAAGTACTTAAGGCACAAAGCAACCAAAACAGCGCCCTAGAAGATGATGGCGGCGATGGCGAGCAAGCCTATGGCTCCCTTCCCACATCAGAGCTCTTACGCCGCTTGGGCCTCCCTGTTCCACCGGGCGCTGATGCCACACCCCAACCCAACACGCACACAGCAGAGCCAGCCCCCCTGCCCCCCGCCAAAGCAGAAGAGCAAGCTGCCCTACGCCGCACCGACCGCGCAAGCCAACGCGCCCTAGACCACGCACTTGATGAACTAAAAGACGAGTTCAAGGAACTTACGGGCAAAACACCCCCAGCCTTTGCTGATGCCCAAAAAAGCATGCAAGACGCCCGTAAAGCTCTTGGAAATGGGGAGGATGCCGCAGCGGCCACAGCACAGGAAAAAGCCCTAGAAGCCCTGCGCAAAGGCCGACAACAAATGCAAGACGCCATGAAAGGCGATGGTAAACACCAAAGCCCCAGCTTTCTGCCAGCCTTTGGGGGCAGCAGTAGCGAGAGCAACACTGGCCAAAGCGGACAGTCTAACGCAGGTGATGGCGGCAACACCCCCACAGACGATGCTGATGACACAGATGACCAAGACCAACAGCAGGGCAAACGCGACCCCCTAGGCCGCAAACTGGGCGAAGGGAGCGACCACGCCCCAGATGACAGCACCCACGTGCCAGAGTCTGTTGCCCGCCAAAGAGCGCGTGAAATTGAACAAGAACTCCGCCGCCGCGACTCAGACCGTACCCGCCCACAACAAGAGCTTGATTATCTAGACCGTCTGTTAAAGCCTTTCTAAACTATAAAGTTTTCTGTTCATTCCTTCTTCATACCTTTAAAGATGGCTGCACTTGTTTTCATAATATGAGTTTTTAGTTTTATGGCGCGTTTTCTTGTTACCGGTGGTGCTGGTTATGTTGGCAGCCACATTGTTCTGGCTCTCCTTGATGACGGCCACGAGGTTGTTGTTCTAGACAATTTGCGCACTGGCCACCGGGCCGCCGTACCGGCCCAAGCCACTTTTATTCAGGCAGACTTAGCCGACCTAGAAAGCCTTAACGCTATTCTAGCCAATGGCCCGTGGGACGGTGTTTACCACTTTGCGGCACTCTCCCTCGTAGGTGAGAGCATGCAAGACCCCATGCTATACATGGCCGCTAACGCAGGCATTGGCTTTGGCCTTATTGATGCCTGCATTAAACATGGCATTAAACGCTTTGTTTTTTCGTCCACCGCTGCGCTCTTTGGTACTGCTGGTTCTGCCCCCATAGACGAAGATACGCCCATAAACCCGGCCTCCCCCTATGGTGAGAGCAAATATATGGTAGAGCGCGCGCTCTATTGGGCAGACCGTATTCACGGTTTAAAAAGCGCCTGCCTACGGTATTTCAACGCCGCAGGCTCAGACCCACAGGGCCGCGCGGGAGAAGACCACCAGCCCGAAACACACCTTATCCCGCTGGTTATTGATGCAGCTCTTAAACGCCGCCCACCCCTAACCCTTTTTGGTACAGACTACCCCACCCCAGATGGCACCTGCGTGCGTGATTACGTGCATGTCTCCGACCTTGCTCGCGCCCATCTTGCTGTCTTGCCGCTGTTAAATGAGCGCAGTGTAACCTTTAACATCGGCACAGGCCGTGGCCATTCCAACCGTGAAATTATAGACAGCGTTGCCCGTGTAACAGGGCTAGACGTACCATGGGCAGCAGGCCCACGCCGCCCGGGAGACCCCCCTTATTTAGTCGCAAGCCCTGCACGCCTTATGGCCGCAACAGGCTGGCAACCCGAATTTGCGCATATCGACAAAATTGTGGAAACGGTTTTTGCATGGCGCAACCAACACCCACATGGCTATAGCAGCTAAATTTTCACATTCCATAAAACTACCCGCTTGTTGCCAGGTTTTTTATAAACACAGCAACAAGCGGCATAGTTTAAAGCACGTCTTTGCCCTACACGCCGCCCTAAAACCCAACAGCTTTGCTTTTGCGTGCACAATACGTATATCTTTTGTTATCATATGCGCTTTTTGTAATATTCTTAGTATCACATTCTCTGGCTCAGCATGGGCAAAAGGCCCCCTTTATCGCAACCATCTGGCAGGTATTGGCGCGCATGACCCCAGAAAACGCGTTGACCCCACACACATGCCTTGGGCTGCTATAGGCCGCGTACAAACTGAACTTGGCACACGTTGCACCGGCTTTTTACTCAGCCCTATTTTAGTTGAAACCGCAGCCCATTGCCTGTGGCAAGCGACTACCAAACAGTTTGTACAAGCCCATAGCGTGCATTTTTTACTGGCCTATCAGGCTGGGCATTATAGTGCCCATGGCCGCGTGCAGCGCTTTATTATCCCTCCGGGCTACAAGGCTGGCTCAGCCAACACAGCCGGGCTAGACCGCGCAACCCTTGTGCTAGAAAACCCCATTGCCCCACCAGAAACCACACTCCATGCCCCCACCACAGCCATGACCGTGCACGCCGGTACCCCTGTTATGCTTGGTGGGTACGAACAAAACCAACCAGATACCCTAACGGCAGACCAACACTGTACTCTTACTGGCATGCAGCAAGACCAAACTGGGCAT
Organism: Acetobacter orientalis; assembly: GCF_000963965.1. Taxonomy (GTDB): domain Bacteria; phylum Pseudomonadota; class Alphaproteobacteria; order Acetobacterales; family Acetobacteraceae; genus Acetobacter; species Acetobacter orientalis. Next base: position 212,543 of record NZ_BAMX01000014.1, on the reverse strand, counting down.
TTTTTACTGGCCCATACTTGCGCTGGCACACATGGTAGCAGCGGTGGCCCCCTTTTATACGCTACCCCTCAAGGTTGGCAGGCCATTGGCATACAAACCCTTGCCGCACGCAACGGAGCCGGAGGACTTTCAACATTACTCAATACATCAACGGTATTTTCAAAATAACGCCACAAAATTTTTATGCGGCGGCTTGGCACACCCTGCAATTACCCGCCCGTATCACACCCGTCAAAAGCGGTACTTTGGCTGCACCATATCTCATATTCCCAAAGGCCTTAACCGCACCCTCAGCAAAATTTCAGCGTCCTACAATGGGGCATTTTCTGGTGCACAAGAAGAGTGCTTCACACCATGCACGCAGAGTATTCAGGGAGCTTTCCCCACTGCGTGTTATCGTGCGCGCAAAGTAGTCTGCATACTTTTTCCGCTCTATTGCGCCCTTTCCGCAGCACGCAGCACGGCGGCCAATAAGCCCGGAAACAGGTGTTCTAATTCTTCTGTCCGCAGGCTGTTCATATGCGTTGTGCCCACCACCTCTGTCCAGACAAGGCCCGCACGGCGCAACACGCTAAAATGGTGCGAAACAGAAGATTTAGGCCGCCCCCCCTGCAACGGAGCACACGCCAAAGGCTGGGTTTGCGCAAGGGTCTGCACAATCCATAACCGGTAGGGGTCTGAGAGCGCATGCAAAATGGCTGTCAGTTCAAACGTCTCAGCCGCGGGGTGCTCATAATGCTTCATGGCTTGGTGTTAACCACAAGGGGTTGATTTACTCAATAGTTCGATTATATTCGAACTATTGCCCCATCCATAGGGTAAAATACGTTCCGGTTTAAAAAGGTTTTTATCATGGCTGGTCTTTTCGATAGCTATACCCTTAAAGATGTTACACTACGCAACCGTATTATGGTTGGCCCCATGTGCCAGTACCAAGCCCAAGATGGCTTAGCAAACGACTGGCACTCCGTGCATTATACGTCTTTAGCGCGTGGTGGTTCCGCCTTGGTGGTGGTTGAAGCCACCGCCGTTTCTCCTGAAGGGCGTATTACCCCAAACTGCCTTGGCCTCTGGAACGACCAACAGGCCCAAGCTTTAACCCCCATTGTGGCTTCCATTCGTAAAGCAGGGGCAGTCCCCGGTATTCAGCTTGCGCATGCAGGCCGCAAAGCCAGTGCCAACATACCATGGGAAGGCGATGACCATATTCCCGCAGGTGCCCCCAAAAGCTGGCAGCCCATTGCGCCCTCTCCCCTTGCTTTTGGCGGAGACCTAAACCGCACCCCACAAGAAATGACATTGGATGACATTGCCCGCGTTAAAGCAGACTTTGTAAAAGCAACCGAACGCGCACGAGATGCCGGGTTCCAGTGGCTTATGCTCCATTTTGCCCATGGTTATCTGGCGCAAAGCTTTTTCTCGGCTCATTCCAACCAGCGCACAGACCAATATGGTGGCTCGGCCGAAAACCGCGCACGCTTTCTTATAGAAACGCTAGAAGCCGTAAAAGCTGTCTGGCCTGAAAACCTACCCCTTACCGCCCGTTTTGGCGTTATTGAATTTGATGGCCGAGATGAAGAAACCTTTGCAGATTCCGTCTCTCTGCTCAAAAAACTACGGAGCGCAGGACTAGATTTTCTTGATGTCAGCATAGGTTTTTCAACCCCCACCGCTACCATTCCCTGGAGCGCTGGGTTTATGGGCCCATGGGCACGCCGCACGGCAGAAGAAACCGGCCTACCTGTTTCAACTTCTTGGTATATTAGTGAAGGCAGGCAGGCAGATGCGCTTATCCGCACTGGCGGGTTAGATATGGTAACCATAGGCCGCCCCTTACTTGCCAACCCCCATTGGCCGTTTGCGGCTGCCAAAGCGCTCCATAAAAAAGAGGCAGGGGCCATACTGCCGCCTTCTTATGGCTGGTGGCTTAACCGTTACCAATAAGCGCCTATAAAAAACTGGGGCCTGTTGTTAGTCTTTTTTAACAAGCCCCACACACTGCTCCGGACCGGGAAACTGGCGGCTACGCACAGCAGCGGCGTAGTCTGCCACAGCCCGGTCTACCTCTGCTGCCAAATTGCCAAACCGTTTTACAAAACGGGGCGTAAAGTCTGTAAATAGGCCCAGCATATCTTCGCCCACCAGCACTTGCCCCCCACATGCGGGAGAGGCCCCAATACCAATGGTAATAATGGGCAGCGCTTCCGTAATGGCGCGGGCAACTGGCTCTAGGGTGCTTTCAATCACCACAGCAAATGCACCAGCATCCGCCACAGCTTTGGCATCTGCCATTATTTGCTCAGCTTCAGTACCGCGCCCCAGCATACGAAAGCCGCCATGTGCATGCACCGCCTGCGGCTTTAAGCCAATATGCCCAATAACCGGAATACCACGCTGGGTTAAAAACTGAATGGTTTCGGCCATTTCTATGCCGCCTTCCAGCTTCACACAGCCAGCACCGGTGCGGGCCATAACCTCCGCCGCTGTTTCAAAAGCCTGCTGTGGGCTTTTTTGGTAGCTACCAAAAGGCAGGTCTATGGCAACGCATGCTTTTTGGCTGCCACGCACCACGGCTTGGCCGTGGGCTATCATCATCTCTGTCGTAACAGCCAGAGTTGAGTCCATACCGTACACCACCATGCCCAACGAATCCCCCACCAGCAAAAGGTCGCAATGGGGGTCCATCAACTTCGCCATAGGGGCTGTGTATGCCGTGAGCGACACAACGGGAGCATCCAGCAGAGCCAGAGAACGCGGCGTATGCCGTTTGGCGACAACTTGTTTGCTCAAAAACTCTTCTCCTGATGATCTTAGCTATTGCCCGGCACCTTCTGCTGCTGCCCTGGCGCTGTCCAGCCCCATCATAAACAAAAGTTTTTTCCATGAAAAATGCACAAGAGCGCTATTGCCCCGTTGACAACAGCGCCCCTGCCCTATAATTCAGCCTTCAACAACCCGGAGGGATGCCCGAGTGGCTAAAGGGGGCGGACTGTAAATCCGCTGGCGTACGCCTACGTTGGTTCGAATCCAACTCCCTCCACCATTGTTGTTTTTCCTCAGAAAATAAAAAGACTTACACCTTACTATAGGTAAAGTGCTTGTACCCGTTAGGTCATGCTCTACCGGCAAGAGATAGCTCTCCTGCGGTACGCAAAAACACATAATTCAAATTTAAGCACGTAAACCCTATGCGTAATGTTGGCACCTATGCACAAAGCCAAACATATATTGCGTAAATAAATGCTGCATTTATGCTGGCTTGTATGCAACACGCGTTTTTTAGCACCAGTCTGTTCTGCTTGTTGGCACTTTCCGCTTGTTCCTCTGCGCCACTCTCGCCAGAAACGCCACAAGCTCAAACAAAGCTGCTCCATGCTAAGCAGGCCTGCCTGTCAGCCTATCAAACACAGCAAGGGCTAGTACCAAAACGCAACATGACGAACCTCATGACGTGTTTTGCTAAAGTAACGCAAAAATACGGTCCCGAAACATACGGCGCTTACGAACCCATTTACGAAAAAGGTGCTGCCGAAAGCGTAGATGCCGCCAAACATTTACGAGAAGGCCTCTTCACACCCGACCAATATAAAAGCGAGATAGGGTTAATTAGGGAGGAAGAGGAATCTGCCGTTATGCAAAAACAGGCACAAACAGGCTTACCCGCACCCCCTATTGTGCTGCCCACCCCAAACAAAACCAGCACACCATAACGCGCGTAGCAAATGCGGCCTAAGCAACAGAGACGGTGTTAAAAGGAGTGTTACAACCCCTTTTAACACTGCGTATTTGCTTACTCCCCTTGCCGCTTGCCAACAGGGGCAAGCGCTAACACCAAGGCAGCGCCCCACCCTATCAAAGTCCAGCCAAGTAACAGGTTAAGCGCTACCACCAACCCTTTTTTGGGGGCATTACGCACGTAGGCCAGCACTGCCGGAAACACATAAACAGCAAGCCCCACCACACTAAGCATACATACCAGCCAAAGGCTCCAAATGCTTCTTGGCGTATTTTGGGTTGGTGGCACGGCATTATCGGGCACGGGTGCGGGGGATTGCGCTGCTGGCGTTGCACTCTCGCCCGGTAGCCGTGCTGGCGGGGCTGTAACAGCAGCACTTACGGCGGGTATAAGGGCTTGGGCATCAGCTTGTGAGAGAAAACCCGTAATTTCTGGCCGCTGCGCTACGCGCTGCCATGTTGTAATGGCTGCACGTGTGCCTTCTCCATACACGCCATCCGCCACGGTGCCAGCGGGTAAATAGCCAAGCTCTATCAGCTTTTGTTGCAGGGCAATGTGCTGGTCTATATCGCGCGCAGCTTCTTGCTCTGCTGCGGGCGCGCCTTGTAGGCGGGCACGGTAGGCTTCGGTCAGGCGGTCCATTTCTGCGCTATAACAGGCGGCGGCACCGTCTGGCACCGTTTGGTCTACGGCCCCCGGTATAGGCAAGCCACAGCGTTGGTTTGCGGCATTTTCATCTAAAATGACCTGCTGTTTTAGGTCTTTCCAGCCGTCCTGCCCCACAAGGTAGCGCAGTGCGTAATAGACTTGGTCAAACCGCAGCTCTTGCTTTGCGGCGTCACTATTTTGGCAAAGCATCTGTGCTACACCATTATTTTCCGGTGGTGGCTCACAAGAAAAATCAGGCTTGTAGTGTCCCGCCCCTTCTTGCGCCACAGGCGGCACAGGCTGTGTACGGCCACTTAAAGCATCTTGCGCTTGCTGGGCCGTAATATACCCATTTTTAGCAAGAAAGAGCGCCAACCCTTTAGGGAAAGGTAGCGGCTTTTGCTCGGCTTTAGAGCAGTTGCGGGTGTTGCCCGACTTTAAATCACACGGAGAAATGCCAAACATCGTGTCGGGCTGGTTATCTTTATGGGCCAGCATATACCGCCAACCTTCTGCAAATTGTCCCATATTGGCTTTGGTCGCTACATAATACGCCAAAAAGCCATTGGGTTCAGACCGGCCATATTTAACCCAGTTTTGCTGAGCCTCTTTTAACCGTGCCGCCAAATACGGCCTGTAGGCAACATCACGCGTAACATTTGCCAAGGCACCAGCTTGGTAGCGGTATAAAATAAGCGGCGCGTAAGACCCAGCGTAAGAAGAAAACGTATAGAGAAAAGACTGGTCGAGCAGTTGTAACTGGGCTGCGCCATTTTGGGCTGCGTCTACTACAGGTGGCAGGCCGTCTCCATCATTCTGGCCCAAAGAGGTTTCGTGCCATGTTCCATCTGGCATACGGCCAAAAAGCGACGCCACCTCACAACAATGTGCCCCGCCAGTGTACGCCGCCACCATAACCTGTGGCGTGGGAGACGTAGCATCTAGCTTATACAGCCCCATTTGTAGGTAAGACATACCGGCATCTGCCCCGTAAGGCGAAAGCAAAAAACTCGCGCTTTGCGGTTGGCTACCAGTTGTTTCTTTAATAACAAGCTTGGCCACTTTGCAGGTGGCAGGGGGTTGCGCATCCCCAGACTGCCACACCATAGGCCCCCCGCAACGGTGCGAGGTTTCAATAACAACGCGTGCCGTTACGCCTTGTGCTGCAACCTGGGCACTAGATTTATTCTCTAAAGCTGCATGGGCTAAAGGGGGTACAGTATAGCTTTGCGCATGGCCCGCAAAAGCTAAAGGAGCCTGCACCAGCACACATAAACCAAGCATAAGCATTATGTGTGTGCTGGCAGTTAGGGTCAGGTAGCGTTTGCGTATCAATACCATTGTTTTCTCAATAATTTGGCACAGCAAGGTCTTACTTAGCTGCAAATACCTGCCACTTTAGGCAACAGCTTAACCAAATAGCCAGAAAAAACTCAGAGCAATACGATACCTCACCCCCACCTTAAAAAGTTAAGCACGCTGTAAACCGGGGTTACCGCGCTCTGTCACAAAGCTGGCATAAGTTGATAGTGTGCCGTTTTGCTCCATCACCTTATCAATAATTTTCAGGTCTCCACGCCAGTGGTCACGGTCTATGTCACATAATACGTAACCGCGTTTATCTGTTGTGGCTTTTAGCCACGGGTTTTCTTGCCTTACAGACTGGCTAAAATGGTCATTATCACCCACACCATCAGAGCCAGATGTAATGGATGTTGCCAAAAACTCGACAGAAACCGGCTTTTTATCATCACTATTTACAAGCAGGTCTCCGGCAAAATGGCGGTGGGCATCGCCTGTTATATTCACAACATTGCCGGGGCAGTTCTGTTGCACAAAATCCAGCAACCGCTTGCGGCTATACAAATAACCCGACCACTGATCCATGCTATAAGTCAGCTCTGACTGGGCAGAATGCCGTTGCGCCAAGTTTAACATCATGACCTGATGCGCAAGCAAGTTCCACCGCGTATCAGACTGTGCAAGCCCGTTAAACAGCCATTGCTCTTGCTGCTCCCCCATCATGGTGCGTTGGGGCGACCAAACATCTTTGCCTTGCGCTACGTCTTTATCACCATAGGCTTGGTCGCTCCGGTACTGCCGGGTATCTAGCACAAACACGTTCAGCAAATTACCGTAACGGGCACTGCGGTACATTTGCATGTGGCTGCCGTTAGGCAAAGAGCGGCGACGGAGCGGCATATGCTCATAATAGGCCTGCATCGCCACGGCACGACGGAATAAAAAGACTTCAGGCGGCGTGCCATCTTGGTCTGTATCGCCCGCCCAATTATTATCAACCTCGTGGTCATCAAAGCTCACAAACCATGATGTTGCCGCATGGGCTGCTTGCAGGTCTTCATCTGTTTTATACTGGGCATAACGGCGGCGGTATTCATCTAAAGAATAACACTCCGGCCCTACATGGCGGCGTAAGACCTTAAAGGGGCGGCCATTCATTTGTTTCATGCCGGGCCCACTATCCTTACCTTCGTAAATATAGTCTCCATAATGGAACACAAAATCAACCGGCTCCTGCGCAATTGCGCGCCATGCCGTATAGTAGCCTTCCTCGTAGTGCTGGCAGCCTGCTGCGGCAAAACGTACACGGTCAATTTGCGCGCCCGGTGCAGGCAATGTTTGCCCACGGCCTATCGGGCTTTCATACCCCCCAACCCGAAAGCGGTACCAATACGGTCTATCTGTTTTAAGCCCGGCCACCTCAACATGCACAGAATGCGCAAGCTCAGGGTGTGCCAGTTCTTGCCCACGGGCTACAACACGGGTTAATTTTTCATCTTCCGCCACTTCCCACACCACATACATGGGCTTAAGCGGCATACCGCCTGCTTCATCTAATGGCGTGGGGGCAAGACGTGTCCAAATAACAAAACCATCTGGCTCTGGGTCGCCAGAGGCAACGCCTAATGTAAAAGGCGAAGCAATAAATTTAGGGTTTTTATCAAGGTTTCTGGGGTCTTTTTGCGCAGCAAACGCCCGCTCAAGTAAAAAGCTACTACCAACACCCCCAGCTACCAAGCCAGAAACAAACCCACGCCGACCAAAAGAAACCATAACAAAACCCCAAAACAAGAGAGACGGCATAAAGCCACCTCTCTGAACAGCCGGTTGTTAAACTTTAATGAAAAATAACATGGAAGTAGACTGCGCGCCCATAATTGTCGCGCTCATCTGCAAATTGCAGGTGGTCACCTGTCAAGTATGTAGGCTGGTAGTTTGCAAGGTTCATAACCTCGTATTTCAAGGTAATACCGGGGTACACTTCATGCCAAAAGCCCATATTGAAAGTAAGAAACTTATCGAACCCACTTGAAGCACCCGGTGTAGACCCAAAAGACGTATAATATTTGCCCGAATAATTAACCGTTGCCCGCAAAGCCCCCTTAATTTGCGGGATATGCCACGTTAACATACCATTTGCGATAAACTGGGGCTGGTACATCATTTTATGATATTTATAGGTTGTTGAACCGTTCGAGTAGCTTTCATGCCCCTGCATCCACGTTACGTTGGCTTGCGCATCAATAATCTGGCTAAAAAGGTGCATGTTACGGTTAAGCATATTAACCTCAACCCCTTTTACTCCGGCAGCTTTGGAGTTCATAGGTTGGGTTACTTCGTAACTTAAACCGTCTTGCACATAAATAGAACGGCTCGTCAAAATGTCGTTCTTTATCCACTTACTAAAAAAGGCTACGCTAAAAAGCCCGTTACCATGGTTAAACCATTTATCTAAAGACACATCAAAATTGTTAGATTGGCGTGGCTTTAGGTTAGGATTCCCAACGCTCACAGTGCAGTCTGTTGCGCTACCATCTCCATCACCACTACAATTTTCATTACGTGCCTGCGCTAACTGGCCGGGTGCCGCACGCCCAATGGTCTGGCTAAAAGACCCATGCAAATTAAAGCCCTGCGCAAAATGATGCACAACATCAAAAGAGGGTAAGGGCCGCGTATAGCCCCCGGGGTTTTTGGCATACCCCGGAGAAACGCTTTTGGTTGCCCCGTTAATAACAGGTGTCCAGCCCATGTAATTGGTGCCATCCACACGCACACCTGCAATAAAAACTGTATGCTTTAGGGCATAGTGTAAAGACAAGTAACCATCATAAATATCTTCACGGTATTTATAGTCTGCTGCGCGACTATTATAGGCCGAAGTAGCCGCATTAACAGGCAAACTCGACCAAGGGAAATTATAGCCGTTATCGCCAATAAACGTTTCAGGAAAAGAGCTGAGCCACGGTGTATGGTTAGAAAACAACATACTATTATTATAATCGCCCGTTGTTTTCGAGTTTGGGTCACCATAATCTATGCGCTCTCTTTGATAAGACATAGACATTTCACGCCATTCAAACCCGGCAGCCACCCCAAACCCACGGTCATGTTCACCCGTATTCCAATCATAATCCAACCGTGCTGTCGGAACATGCTGCCATGACTTATCCCAAATCTGGTAATTTCCGCCGCTATAAAGATCCCACTGCGAATTTTGCGCAACATTAGGATCAGAAAGATAATTCATATTATACATATCATCACTGTTCGGATAACCTGAATAACCTGCTGTCAGTTTTTTGGTTGGGTATGTTCTGGCTGCAATATATGGCTGGTAATCATTATAAGATTCCATTGTATAACCAGCACGTGCCAGCAAATGATGCTTGCCAGAATGCCAGTCTAAATGGCCAATAATACCGCTATTTTGTCGGTGCCATTCATTTTGCCGGCGTCTTACGTAAATGCTATTAACTTGTAATGTGTTATCGTCACCCATTACACCGGGTGTTGCGTTTTTAAGGTTATAATCCTGTTTATCCATAACAGAATGTTCCCACCGGGTGTAAGACCACCCCATGAGCGATGCGTAAAGGTTATGGCTTGGCTTCCATTCTAAGCGCCCTGAACCACCTAAATTTGTAACCGCGTTCGCATACTCACCTGCAGAAAACTGGTTGGGCTTAATATTTCCGTTCCAACTATCATCTGGGGTTGTGGCATATTTCCCGTTTGCCCCTTGATAGGTATAGTTTTGCCACTGCTTGGTGGTGTTTCGCACCCTGTGCTGGTAACGCATAGAAAGAACGATACCAAACTGCTTATTTTTACCAAAAGTATCAGAAAAAGTCCCTTTAGCACCCTGCCCCATATGCGGGTCATACCCTTTAAGGCCGTTAGCGCCTACGCCGCCACGCTTGCTAGACCAAATACCATACGCATCAATAAATTTATAAAGCCCTTTATGGTCAAAAGCGCTCATTGGCACCATATCAATGTCACCACCAATCGCATCTCCCTCTTGCTCGGCGGTAAAGCTTTTATAAATATTGGTACGAGATGTCATTTCTGACGGTACATTTTGAAGGTTAACCTTACGCGAGCCAGACCCACCATTTTCCCCAACGGTGGCCATTGTAATGCCGTCCATCGTTGTGTGGTTCAATTCTGGGCTAATACCCCTAATACTCACATAACGTGGCTCATCACCATCGGTAATGCCCGTAACACCGGGTAGCTGAATGAGAGATTGCGCAACTGATGACACACCACCAAGGTTTTCAAAGGGGTCATACGCAACCGTATCCATAATAATATTAGAATTACGCTTTTCTGACTGGCTTCTACGGTGGCCCGTTACAAAAAGCCCTTCAACGTCGTTTACCCCTTGCTGCACAAGCTTTGCGTCCGGCTTCTTGCTCACAATAAGGGTAGAACCATTACCCGGTGCTTTTACTTGTAAAGGCGTGCCTGCAAGCAGTTTTTGCAGGGCCTCTCGGTCGTCCATCATGCCATGAATGGCAGAAACCCTAACATTCTGAAAATCGCGCCCCTTTGCAACAACCCCTACGCCAGATTGCTTCTGAAAAGCCGAAAGCGCTTCAGGCACCGTACCCGCAGGAATAGAGAACATATGCGTGGCACCATACGCCATATTCCACATCACAGTGGTAGAAAGTAGCGTGAACGTACTTATTGTCTTAACTGAGGGCATGGGAAGAACTTCACTTTTCGGACACGGTGCAGAATTCACCCCCTAAGATGAAGCTCCGTGCAATTTCCCCCCATAAAATGCGCAAAAAAGATGTTAAGGTTTTGTTTCAAAGAAATAAATTTCAGCTGACAGCTATAAATATCTTTTCAAAACATATTGTTACAACAAGCCCTCCTTCAGCGCCGCGTCACTTGCCTCTGCCCCATAGGGCAGTATAAATCTCTCCTCGCACCCACCTTTTCCACGAAATGTGAAATGCGACCCCATGCTTACGGATCCCTCTTTACAGCAGTGCGCACAAAGGCAGGAGCAGGAACCCACCGCTCAAGCAACTGAGCTTAGTGTACCAGACGACACGCTTTTACAGTGGATTGCACAAGACGTTATGCCGCACGAAGCCGCTGTACGCCGGTGGCTTAATAAAACACCCTTACCCGGCTTTACCCCTGATGATATTATTCAGGAATGTTACGCCCGCTTTTGCGCTGCCTCTTACCAAAATATTGAAAATGGGCGCGCTTTCTTTTTCTCATGCGCCCGCAATCTCGTTATAGAATATGCTAGGCGGTCTAAAATTACCTTTTTAAACACAGACTTAGGCCTAGAAGCCTATAATGTGGCAGATAATAGGCCAGACCCCGAGCAAAACCTTGCTGCCCGCCAGCAACTTGACTGGCTTAAAGAGCAAATGATGACCCTACCAAGCCCCTGCAAAGACGTCTTTATTCTCAGAAAAATCTATAATTATAGCCATGCTTATATTGCACAAACCCTCGGCATTTCGCAGCGTGCAGTAGAACGACACATAAGCCGTGGTTTGCAAAAACTTATTGAAGCAGGCAACAAAAATGAGTAGTTTTTAAAATATCAAGAATATTCAATTTGAGTGCTTTTATTTCTTTTACAAAGAATACCTCCTTACAGTATACACTACCCTTTTGACAGAGAACTGAGATTTTTGTGCCCTCATCTACGCTCACAGATGGAAAAAAACGCCAGCAAGAAGCCGCTGACTGGGTCGCACGCACAGACTCTCAAACTCTGTCTGCCACAGAAGAACAACACTTCACAGCGTGGCTTAAAGCAGATACCCGCAATCTTGGCACTTACGTACAATTGAAAAGTACTTATGCAGCACTAAATTATAAAAATGCCACACACGCTATTGAACCCCCACCCCCATTAGAAAAACCAAAACCCCGTTTAGAACGTAGACGCTTTTTTGCCACAGCCTGCGCCGCTGGTCTTGCCGGCATTCTAAGACCAGACGCCATAAGAGATAACTTTTTCTCACTAAGATACCGTAGCAAGCAAGCGCCTGCGCATTATAACTGGCACGGCAACCACGTTACAGTAGATGCCAGCTCAAGCGCTTACTTCTTACTTGACCATACACGCCCCCTGTTACAGGTCATTAATGGCCGTATAGGGCTACATGTGCAAAAAAAGCCTGTATCGGTTTCTATTGGTGGTTTACGGTTTGGCAGCAAAGCAGCCAATTTTGACCTTACTCTACACGGAACAAACGTTACACTGGCTCTTTATTCAGGCACGCTCAATTGGCACGGTCATGACCAAGACCTGCACCTTCACTCCCCCTCGCTGCTGACATTTTCGAACACACCCTCAAATGGGCCTCAAATTATTGCCAAACAAAAATTAACGCCAGATAACGCGCTCACACAACAAGCATGGCGCAATGGGCAGATCATCTTAAGCAATACACCGCTTCAAGCCGCCGTAGACGAGTTTAATCATTATTCTAACATTGAATGCCAAATTGCAGATACAGCACTAGGCCAGCACCGCATCTCTGGCAGCTTTAGCCTTATGAAATTAGATGATTTTATAAGTGCTGTTTCTCAACTACTGGATTGTAAAGTCCAGAAAAGTGCCAACAAAGTTGTTTTCTATACTTAAAATCACAATACCTATTTCAAAAAACTCCTAACATTTCACCCTATCGTATTATGGGTCACTCCAACCACCGCTTTTCAGCCTTGAGGCTGCTCAAAAATCGCTGTCTGGATCTAATTACCATTTTTAACAGCGTATCTCCTTCAAAAATACTACATACTGCCCCTATAACTGTAGCAATGTCTGCTCAGCCTTACTTCAGACCAAATTTTCGAAATGAATTTTAACTGCTTCCACCCTCACACAGAGTTATATTTTTTGGAAAATAACTGAATGTGCAGGACTTTTACTTTTATATTTACGGTGCACCTTAAAACCATACTGCGCAAACAAGAGCTCTAAATTATTATGGTTAAACCATTGCAGGTGCTCTGGTGGGCAAATGTCCTGCCACATAGCACAGTCTTGTGGCACAGCAGGGTGCCCTGCATCTGGTGCTGAAATATAAACAAAGCCACCGGGTCTTGTAACAGCGGCCAGCGTCTTCATAAATTCATCTGGGCCGGGTACATGCTCCAGCACCTCAGAGCTAAAAACGAAATCAAATGTTAACTTCCGTTTTCTAAATGCAGCCGGATCTTCGCAATAAAAATTATAGTGGGGCCAGCGGGTACGTGCATAAGAAATACTGTTTTCACTAATATCCAAACCGCTCGCGCGTGCCCCTAAGCGTGCAAAAGCCTCTACCATAAAGCCACCACCACACCCCATATCCAACACGTCTTTACGGGCTACATAATGAGCAAACGGCAAGCTACGCCAAAAACCACGCCACCGCCGGTCTGCCGCTTTAGGGTAGAATTCTGCTGTGGCACCCCGGTAATTATGGGCATAATGATGCGCTAAAGTAGCATCATCTGGGTATGGATGCGTAAAAAGAAAATCACACCCTTGGCACTTATAAATAGGGTAGCCTTCTTTTTCAAAAAAGAAATGTGCCTTTATTTTACGGCACACAGGGCATTGAGCAATACCATTTACGTTAAAGGAAAAACAACTGCTCAAATTTACATTTACTTCTTTATTCATAACATTCCGTTTTTATATAACAACAAAAATACCACTACTCACTTTGGGTGCTAAAATTTACGCACCCTGTTATTTCTCTTTACTCAAAATTTTGCAACAGGATATTCATTTGGATATTGTCTGAGAAAATTTTCTGCGTTATGGAAGGAAACAAGTTTATTTTGTGTATTATTTTATTAGGCTACTACCGTTTCTCACCTTTAGGTTATTTTAACACAATACAGACAAAGTATTAGGAGTAATAGATGCCACTTACCATGCACTCTGCCCCAATGTGGCGTCGTTTTGCTTTTGCCAGTGTCGCCAGTATTGCGCTCTTGCCTGTTGTTAGCACCTTAGCAATAGCCCAAACTGCTACGTTTGCGCATTCCAAGCATCATAATGTTGAGATCAATTTTGCCGACCCCACCACTGCATGTGCGGCATCCACCCTGCGCCTAACAATGCAGATTACGCCCCAGAGTCAGGAAATTGATACGCTAGAGCAGCAGCTCCATCTGGCTAACGCCCTTGGCAGCAAACTCTCAACAGATAGCAGCTGTAACAATGTTCAATCTGTAGACCTTGCCGTTATGCAAAATGGGACACAAACCCATAGTTTACACGCAACGCGCTCGGACAACTGGAAGTTTGTAGAAGCCGCACCTGCCACCAACGCAGCACAAGAAGTGCCTACACAAGAGAGCACGACCACTCCAAGCGCGGCACCAATACCGCAGCCAGAAGCCCCACCACCAGCTATTCCTGATGGTTATATGGGCCTACTGGCTTTATTAGTGCAGAAAAACCCAGCATTGCTTGGTAATGAAGCCGTACAAACCTGCTGGGCCAGACATTTTTTTGAGCAAGATTATATCAATGCTCGCGGTAATGACTTCCGTCAGCACGAAGTTGCCAATAAAGCCAAACTAGACCTTGAGCGCGTAAGCCACCAGAGTGCCTCTGGCCAATTACGCGCCGACCTAACGCTCAATTTGGGTCAGTACGATTTTAACACGTCCTCATTCCCCGTTGTGCTTGATGGCAGTGTGCTAAGCCTTTCTAGCAACTGTGATCTCTCGGCTGCCCAACTCCCCAACCAAGTTTCGTTTAAACTAGGCGAGGATAATTTTTCATTCCCCCTCCCTATGCCCAGCGCACAAGCCGAGCAATTTCTAAAGCAACGCACGCGCTACGGTTATATCAACCGTGATATGCCGGTTACTCTGTTTTTCAGCGTAGCTGAGCCAGAGCTTGCTAAACTCAACACGCCTGATTTTCACATCGTGCCAGCAGAGCTAACCAGCGTAAAAATTTACAACGACAACGCCCGTAAAGAGCTGCTCGGCACCATTGGTTCAGAAACACTTGCTGGCATGCGCAAAGCTCAAGCAGATGCACAGGCCGCACATCTAGCGAAGGAAGCTGCTCAGAAACGCGCAGAAAACCTCCGTATGATGAGCGAAAGAGTGCAAAGCGCAAACCGCTCAGAAAAACTCGCCATGTGGGTTGGCCAAGACCATAACGGCTACGGCCTTCCCAGCTTGGATACCATGCGCTCTGTACGCACAAGCGCCAGCCTGCGCAATCAACCAGTACCAGCCATTTTACTTGTACAAACCGACAGTAGCGGCCGCAAACAAGTAGAAACAAAATGGCCGGGCAAGCTCACCCTCACTGTGCCACAAGATCAGCCAGCTTTGTCCAGTGGCACATGGTATATTGTGCAAGGCCAAGTGAGCGTTCCTAGTAAGGGAGACTTCCCTGACGCCTTAATGGCCGTGCAAACCTTACATGCCTGCACCCAAGACCAATGCAAAGATGCCGAAGACCCGCAGGCACTCGCCACAGCACTGCAAGCACAAACAACGCACTAACCCTCACTTTCTTCTGCGCCACAAACAGTGTTGGTGCAGAAGGGCTTTGTTCTCGTAACGCTTCTTTTGTTCAGGATAAAACTCATGAAATCTCTTCTGACATTTGACACGCTCATTACTCCAAAATTCATCAAATTCTTTTTCTATGTCGGCGTGTTTTTCTGCTTTTTGAGCGGTTTTGGCACCTTCCTCTCCATTTTGCTAAGCTGCATTACCGCTGCCCAAGCCTCAGGCAGCTCTTCAGCGCTTGGAGCCATTGGTGGGCTTATCCTTGGCCTTATTGTGGGACTAATTGTTACCTTGGTTGGTATTGTACTAGCTCGCGTTTCTAGCGAACTCACACTTGTTGTGTTCATGATCCGTGATGAGTTGGCTTGGCAGCGCGAAAACGCAACCAAATCTTCCTCTTCCGCATCCTAAAGGGTTCGGCTCATGCAGTCTGGCACGTATAACACAGCGCCTTTAGCGCAAGGGAAGCCGGATCCTAACCTGCTGCTTCCTCCGCTTTCTACGTTAACGCCTTCTGGCATAGGGGGTGGCCCTACCGCCAGCACCGCTACCAGTACAGGCACGCCATTTAGCCCTCAAACAGATGCAAGCGTTGCACATATTATGGAGCAAGCAGGCACCTTATGGGCTGAGCATGGGCCACGCTTGAAAGACTCAAGCAAAGCCGCAGCAGAGCAATTTGGTAAACTCGCCAACACCGTTTTACATCATGGGGAAGATGCCCTGAGCGATGTAAAAGCCAGCATGGCAGACCCCGCTAAACGTGCAGGCCTGTGGGGCCGCTACCGCAAACTTATTCTTGCAGGCGGCGCAGGTGTTGTCTTGTTTATTGGGCTAGGCTGGGCCGTTATAGACTATGAAGCCAGCAAAATTGCAGATGATAAAATTCAAACTGCATTACGGCAGGCGGGGCTGAGTTCTTATATCAAATACAACTCTGTTAGTGCCTCTCCGTTTGGGTCTGTCACATTGCATGATGTGCGTGTTTTTCTCTCTCGCACGACAACACCCTCTCTTAAAATTGCCTCGCTCTCAGTCAATGGACTATCGTCTACTACAGCACTTCCTCCGGCTTTGAGCATAGACGCACAGGGTATAGACTGCCCGCTTAATAACGTTTCTACTTTCACTGGTGGCGCAATAAATGGCTTAGCACTACAAAGCCTAGGCTACACCTCTGTCGTGGGGGATATTGCGCTTTCTTATAAAACCTCTGGTGACCGTATAAGCGTAAAATCAAGCTCTGATTTTACCCAAATGGGTGGCTGGAACATGGCTTTTACACTTAACCATGTGCCCCCCCAAGCCTTAGCCAGCTTAGCGGCCCTTGCTACCGGCTTTACAGAACAAAATATTATGATGCTGTTGCAAACAGGCAGCCAACTCAATGCTGTAGAGTTACAAAAAGCCTCTTTAACGCTCGATAATGCAGGTTTGGTAAAACGCGCAAAAGCTGTGCCCGATACAGCATTTCCGCAAGTAGACACCGTCGCTCCAAAAGACGCGCCGCCTCTTAACCGTTGGGAGCAGCAAGGCGGCACTTTAAGCATAACGGCACAACAGCCTATACCGCTTATGCATACTGGCTTTGCTGGTTACCCTGCACTTAGCCCAGCATTGTTTGACCTAAACAGCTTTATCGCCGCCACAGATGCTCGCGTAACGGCTAACTAACCATAAAAAAACTGGCCGCTTTACCGGCCAGTTTTTTATTTTACACACTGATCACCAAGCTTAATCCAGCTCAATAGGTGCTGCACTCTTTTTCTCTGTTGTTGCCGCCGGCTGTGCCGCTTCAGTATGAGGTTGCGCCTTGTTGGCACGGTGTACCACCTTATGCCTTACACCAGACTGGCTAGCACTTTGCGCCACCGGGTTATTATAACCGGGCAAAACGTTATGGTACGCAACCATGCACTGCACATAGGCATTATCATACTGTGTCTGAAGCCCGCCTTGCTGGCTTTGTGAGTAATAAGACCCACCAGCACCACCGCCTAATGCCCCAGCCGCAGCACCAATGCCAGCACCGGCACCACCACCAGCGGCTGCACCTAACCCAGCCCCAAGAGCTGTTGCCGCCAACGCACCGTAAATAGCTTTGTGGTTTTGGTGTTCAGCTTGACCATTAACCGCCTGCGCTGCCTGAGACTGACAGAACTGCTGCTCTTGCTGAAAAACGGTATAATTTTTACCCGGAGGCGGTAAAATCTGCACTGAAGGGCCCATAGGCGTTTCAGCACACGCCGCCAAAGACAAAAGAGCGGCCATGCCAATGACTGAGTGCGTATTTATTTTCATCGATATCCTCATATCAAATTTTATAGAATACTCTTACAATAAGCTTTTGCAGGAATGAAACATCTATTTTAGAGAAAGAGACTAACCCAAGAAAAGCTTTGGTAAATAGACCTTGCACCAAAAGCACAGCTTAACCTACCCCTCTTACGTATATAAGCGCACACTCAGGCGCTAAAACCAGCTAGGTAGTAACAGTCTCTTTATCTTTAATGGTGTTTACCCCCCAAAAATCTTCACTCCTGCTTTCATTCCCTCTTCCCTGCGTTGCACAGTAAGGCTACAGCCTGCAAAAGTTTCTAAAACGCTTTTATTTTACCCCACCCCATCATGAGTCCGACCATGCTGCGCCTTGCCATGCTTTCTATTGGTTCCTTTATTTGGCTTGTAACAGAAGTTATGCCTATTGGTTTGCTGACTGATATAGCACAGGGTTTAGGTGTCTCATCTGGGCAAGCTGGACTATTGGTTACTGGCTATGCATGGCTTGTTGCCCTTACGGCTATTCCTCTCACAGCCCTTACCTCTGGCATAGATAGGCGGATTATGATTGCCGGCCTCTTAGCGCTTGCTGGTGTGGTTGATATTCTTTCTGCCTTTGTAAGTAACTTTACCGTTATGGCACTGTTACGTATTACTCTAGCTTTTGGCCACGGCCTTTTTTGGTCAACCGTTGCTGGTGTTGCTGTGCGTCTGGCACCACACATGCCAGTTGCAAAAGCGGCAGCTTGGGTTTTTACGGGCGTCGCTATGGGGTTTGCTATTGGGGTGCCCCTCATTTCCGCCATAGGGCAGTGGTTTGGCTGGCGTATGGCCTTTGCTTTTTGTGGTATGGCTGCACTTTTAGTGTGTGCAGGTTTGGTCGTTATGCTGCCGTCCCTTCCCTCACAACGCAGGCATTTTGATCTTCGGCCTTTACTTAAAGAGCCTAAATTTCTTTATATTGCAGGCCTTACCATGGTGTTGGTTATGGCGCATTTCACGGCCTATACTTACGTTGTGCCTCTGTTGCTAGAAGTCACGCATAGTCCGCAAACCCTTATTCCCTCTCTCCTATTGGTGTACGGTATCGCTGGTATTGCAGGCAACTGGTTAAGTGGGCGTGCTCCGTGGGGAGCGTCTCGCGTTATTATGATTGCGGTTTGGGGTTTGCTTGCCACCTACACCCTTCTGCTCTTATGTGGGCACTCTACCGTTATGGTATGGGTTAATATGGTGCTGTGGGGTATGGCTGCCTCGGCACTGAATATGGCACCACAAAGCTATGCCATGGAGCTTGCCCCAAGCGAGCGTGAGGCTGCATGCTCATTCAGTGTCACGGGTTTTAATGCAGGTGTTGGCGCAGGGGCTTTGCTTGGCGGTACAGCTCTTTCTACCATAGGGGTACACTCTCTCCCTATAATGAGTAGCGCCTTAGGCCTTCTTGCTCTTGTTGTTCTCTATTGGGGTAAACGCTTCACGCCGACCAAAACCGCATGAAATCCATCAGCTTACCCGTTGTCAGCCTTCTACAGTTAGTTCTCAATACAATCGTGCCTATTGGTTACAGATGAGAGGAAATTCTCTTTCTATCTCGAACATGTTTAAATAATCCATTGAGCGGTTTCTCAATATAACGATAACTTATAATACTTAATATAAAAGTCAGTGCTATGCTTAGCATACAATAAATGAGCGTAATTTTTATACTCCCTCCTTTATTCCATGGCTGCAACAACACTAACGGAACAAGTAAGGCAATCGGGTGCCACATATAAAGTGAATAAGAAAGGTCACCCAACCGCGCCATAAAAGAGTATTGCAAAGTGTGCGTACGCTCATAGGCCATAAGACTGGCAATAAACACTGCTGCAGGCAGCCCCCAAAATATAACTCTTAGGTATGAGTGGGCGGCTATTGCATCTCCCCCCCACCACAAACTTGCTGAGCAAGCCGCACCTATTGCCACGGCCATACCAACGCATTCCATACGATAAAAATTTATTTTGCTAACCAACCCCACAAAAATACCTAATGAAAACTCAAGCGATAACGGATCAAAAATAGGCCAGTGCGGCAATAGTCCAACACAAGACCATACAACAAGAAAAATTTGCAAAACCGACCAAATTAAAAAAGCTTTTTTTGCAAAATGACCGAATAAAAGCAGTAACGCTGCCACGCAATAAAATTGCACCTCATACACGAGCGTCCATGCAACAGGATGCGCCGCCGGTTTAGAAAAAAGGAAAAACGAAGCCGGATGATGCAGAAGCGTTCCAAGCGCATTATCCGCCCCTGGGATAGGAGGCAGAAGCAAACAAGCTATAAGCGTTATCCAATACAACGGATAAATACGCACCGCTCTACGCGCAAGAAAATCTGCCGCCACAGCAATACGCCCTCGGCCCGTTTGCTCATAAGCAACAGCGCGGGACAGCACCAAACACATAACAACGCCACTAAGAACAAAAAAAATATCTACGCCAATATGGCCAACATAGTGCAAAGCCTGCGCAATTTTTGCCGCCCATGTAGACGCCGTGGTTGCCGCTGCCATGTTAAAAAGATGCATGACAAAAACCATCATGGCCGCCAACCCACGAGCTACCTGTAGGCTAACCAATTTTTTCTGCACTATTGCCCGCCTCTACCTTCGATCGCCCTACTTGCTAGTTGATATCTGAGTGATGGCAGCATTCCAACCTCAGCAATAATGGCCGACTAATTCAAACCTATACATCTTATATGAAAACAACGACCTACCCTCAATACATGCCCCAGTAACCGCCCCTCCCCTGCAAGTGTGAGACCAAACTGCAACACTACTTTGGGCCCTCATTTATCAGGAGCGTGATAACGACCCTATTAACTATCACCCCATACATCCAAGCCTTTAATGCCGCAAAACATATTCAAAACTTATGACCAAATACAATCAGAGAATAGAGGGCAACATCAATTATATGTATGTTGCATTATATCTTTCTTTGAAATCAACTTTCCCAATTATTTCATATAATTTTGAACACACCAATCCATGAATTATATTTATGCATTAATGAAATAATATCATTTTTCTGCAAACCAACACTCGGGCATATACCAAGCATAGCTCTTAACAGCAAACATGATGAAGGCTTCAATGATCAAGGAAAATATATTTAAAATAAAACGCTTTCGTTTCGATGAAAACTATCACCCTTCCGACAGAACCCGCCTTACGACCAATTTTGCCAATCTGGCGAGAGGGGAAAGTCGTCAGGAGAACCTGCGTAATGTCTTGCGGATGATCGACAATCGGTTCAATGATTTAGCGCATTGGGATAATGCCAATGGAGATCGCTACACTCTTGAACTTGAGATCGTTTCTGTCGAGATGGATCTCACCTTTGCTGGCAAAAGTGGTAGCTTTCCTCTGATCGAAGTTCTCTACACAACAATTATTGATAAAAACACCAACAAACGCATAGCGGGCCTCGCAGGGAACAGTTTTTCCTCGTATGTGCGGGATTACGACTTTAGCGTATTATTGCCCAACTACAATAAAGAGAAATCCGAATTCAGTGTGCCCCATAATTATGGAGACCTACATGGAAATCTCTTTAAAAGTGTTTTGAACTCGACAGATTACAAGCAAAATTTCAAAAAAATGCCTGTTATTTGCCTGAGTGTCTCGACCAACCGTACATATCATCGGACGGAAAATCAGCACCCAGTGTTGGGCGTTGAATATGAGCAGCGTGAATTTTCTTTGACAGACCAGTATTTTAAAAAAATGGGAATGCAGGTTCGTTATTTTATGCCGCGTAATAGTGCCGCACCATTGGCTTTCTATTTTTTTGGTGACCTGTTGTCTGACTATTCTGCTCTTGAGCTGATCAGCACCATCAGCGTGATGGAGTCTTTTCAGAAGGTTTACCGTCCTGAAATTTACAATGCCAACGCTGCTGCGGCTGACTGCTACCAGCCGAGCTTGAAACATCAGGATTACTCCAATACCCGCATTGTCTACGACCGTGAGGAACGTACACAACTCGCGACCTCACAGGGGCACTATACGGAAGAGCATTTTATCAAGCCTTACCATGATATTCTCGAAAAATGGTCTGCCGGCTACACCGCTTAAGTTCTCAGAAAGACAAGGTTATTTCTTATGAAAACACTGCTCCCTACCTCAACGGCAGGTAGTCTGCCCAAACCCTCATGGCTTGCTCAGCCTGAGACACTCTGGTCACCTTGGAAATTGCAAGGGGAAGAACTGGTCGAGGGCAAACAGGATGCCCTTCGCCTGACACTGGACGATCAATACCGTGCTGGCATTGATATTGTCAGCGATGGTGAACAAACGCGCCAGCATTTCGTCACGACCTTTATTGAGCACCTCAGTGGTGTCGACTTCGAAAACCGTCAAACGGTTAAAATTCGCAACCGCTACGATGCGAGCGTGCCGTCCGTTGTGGGTGCTGTAGCACGCGAAAAACCGGTTTTTGTCGAGGACGCGAAGTTTTTACGCACACTGACGAAGAAACCTATCAAATGGGCGCTCCCCGGCCCCATGACGATGATCGACACACTCCATGATGGTCACTACAAAAGCCGCGAAAAACTCGCCTGGGAATTTGCCAAAATTCTCAACCAGGAAGCGAAAGAACTGGAAGCGGCCGGTATCGACATCATCCAGTTCGATGAACCCGCATTCAATGTCTTCTTTGATGAGGTCAATGACTGGGGCATTGCCACGCTGGAGCGGGCCATTGAAGGGCTAAAGTGCGAAACCGCAGTTCATATCTGTTATGGTTATGGCATCAAAGCCAATATCGACTGGAAAAATGCCCTTGGGGAAGAGTGGCGTCAGTATGAAGAGATTTTTCCAAAACTGCAAAAATCCAATATCGATCTGATTTCACTGGAGTGTCAGAACTCCCGCGTTCCGATGGATTTAATAGAACTCATTCGTGGGAAAAAGGTTATGGTCGGTGCCATTGATGTGGCCACTAAAACCATAGAGACACCAGAGAAAGTTGCCGATATTTTACGAAAAGCGCTTCAGTTTGTTGATGCCGACAAGCTGTACCCCTGCACCAATTGCGGCATGGCACCGTTGCCGCGTGATGTAGCGCGGGGCAAACTGAATGCTTTAGGTGCTGGGGCAGAAATCGTTCGGAAAGAACTTTCGGCCTAATAGCCAGCTTGCCGGGTGTTCATTGTGGAGGGCAGGACGCAGGTCTCGCTCTCCACAATGCCATAATTCCCGGAGACATCAGCAGTCTTGCTACGTCTTCCGCGCTGTATAAAGTCAGCGAGAAACACCCACGATCCCTTATCATTTTCGTTCCAATCGGCCTGAGCTTGCCGTCACGCGTCCACCGGATACGTTCCCGACTGGAAATTCCCAGTGCATCCTGAACAGTGGCTGGCGTGAAAGGACGCGTGCAGATTTCTTCCGCCGTTGTTATCAGTTTTTCAATATCGCGCATCTTATTTTGCGTAGGGCAAGTCATGTCTAGCACATATTCGAACCGACGCAGTCGTTTCCGACATTCCTGCTTTCGATAGTCAATAGTCTTGTGACGATCTGAAAGAAAATCCACAAATCGCGTCAGACGTTCGCCCTTTGAAAGAGGCAGACGTTCAGGTGCCTGAAGATAATGCAGAATATCTCTGACAAGGGCATGATGTATGGGTCGTTTCACCGTTCAAACAGTATTCTGTCCGGATCAACGGAACCACGGGTTTACACAACACGGACAACCGAACTGGCTTTCCTCATCTGGAACGCAGTCCTCCGGCTCATCACATCTCAAAACTGGTTTGTGCTGTGGTTTATTATCACTGGTGGTGGGTGGAACTTCGCCGAACGAACACGCTCCGTCATCTTGTGTGTGATTAGGTCTCATCATCAGGTCCATAATAGAGCTTGCCAAGCTCAATCGGCGAACGCCCCTGACTGCGGCGGTGAGCATTGGTATCACGCAGGGAATAGGCGCAGCCGCAATATTCCTGCTGGTAGAACTTCTCCTGTTTGCTGATCTCGATCATTCGCGTGGACCCACCTCCTTTGCGCCAGTTGAAATCCCAGTAGGAGAGTCCTTCATAAGGAGATACGGCGCGTTGGCCGCAGTCATTGATCTGCGCCATGTTCTTCCATCGTGAAATGCCGAGTGAGCTGGTCATCACAGGGAAGCCATGTTCATGAGCGTAAAGTGCTGTACGTTCGAAGCGCATATCGAAGCACATGGTGCAACGCACACCGCGTTCCGGCTCCCATTCCATGCCTTTCGCACGAGCGAACCAGTTGTCTCTGTCATAATCGGCATCGACGAAGGGGATACCATGTTTATCGGCAAACCGGATGTTTTCGTCCTTACGGAGAAGATATTCCCGCTCAGGATGGATGTTCGGATTGTAGAAGAAGATCGTATAGTCGATACCCGATGCGGTCATGGCCTCCATCACCTCACCCGAACAGGGTGCGCAGCATGAATGGAGGAGCACCTTCCTGTGTCCCTTCGGTGGGGTCAAAATCTGCCGGGGTTTCTCGGTCATGGGGGATTTCCGTTGTTTCCAAAAGGCCTGTCAGATTATGAGATGCGTTTGTCTCCGTTGGACGCACCCCAAGGACATGGGCAATCGCGTAAGTCAGGTCAGAGCGGTTCAAGGTGGAGACATGAAACTCGTTCAGTCCATAGGTCTGCAAGGTACGGATCTGTTCCACCGCCACCATACAGGCGATGATACGACGAAGTTCAGGATTCTTCGCAGTCCCATCGAACAGATGCCTCAGCCATGCCGGGACCGTTACCCCACACACAGCCGAGAAGCGCACGATCTGCTCGTAATTCGAAACCGGCATAATACCAGGAATAATAGGGGCAGTAATTCCGGCCGCCAGACATCGGTCCAGAAAACGCAGATAGATTTCACTATCAAAGAAATACTGCGTGATGGCCCGGGTGGCCCCCACATCGAGCTTGCGCTTGAGATTATCCAGATCAGCGTCCGGACTTGACGCTGTAGGATGGGTTTCGGGATAAGCGACGACCGAAATATCGAAATCCGCGATACGACGCAGACCGGCGACAAGATCACTGGCATAGGCATAGCCACCCGGTCGCGGACTATAACCTGCACAAGGATCACCACGCAGAGCCACGATATGATTCACACCAGCATCCCGATAGCAACGGGCAAGGCCATCTACCTCCTCGCGGGTCGCACCGACACAGGTCAGGTGGGCGGCGGGGATGAGGTCTGTCTCCCGCTTCAGACGCAACACCGTGGAGAGAGTGCCGGTCTGCGTGGTTCCACCAGCACCATAGGTGACCGAGACAAAGCGGGGCGCAAGCGGTGCTAGATGCCGGATGCAGTGCCAGAGCCGCTGTTCCATTGCATCAGTTCGGGGTGGAACAAACTCGAAGGATAGGATTGGGGCTTCGGAATTACGCGACAACAGTCCGTCGATATGCATTTCCGACAGCCAGTTGCTCAGAATGCCTGTCATGTCAGTCACAAACGCTCACAGCGTCAGATTTTTCCTTAAAAGTCTCGGGAGAAAGATTGACACCACATTGCAGTCCACAGTGAAAACAGTCGTGAATGTCGTTGAAGCCATGGGCTGCGTCCGCAGGAATGATTGGTTTCTCATAATAGACGTTTATAAAAATGAACTGAAATGATATATTTTTATGCCTCTATAAATTTTGTGCATTTATTGGACAAGAGATGGATATTCTGGAACGCAGTCATTTAACGATTATTAGGGAAGTTGCGCGAGAAGGCTCGCTCACGGCTGCGGGGGTACGCCTAAACCTGACCCAGCCAGCGCTGAGCCATTCTATTCGCAAGATTGAACAGCAGCTGGGTGTTAAAATATGGCGGCGGGAGGGACGATCTCTTGTCCTTACCCAGGCTGGTGAATGGCTTTTGTCTTTGGCAAACCGCCTGCTACCGCAATTTGAACTGGCGGAAAGCCGACTTGAACAATTTGCCAATGGCGGGCGCGGTACACTGCGTATTGGCATGGAGTGTCACCCTTGTTACCAGTGGCTTTTGAAAGTCGTTTCACCTTATCTGGAAAGATGGCCGAAGGTCGATGTGGATGTACGGCAGAAATTCCAGTTTGGTGGTATTGGCGCACTCTTTAGTAATGAAATTGATATTCTGGTTACCCCTGACCCACTTTATAAACCGGGCCTAAAATTTACGCCCGTATTCGATTATGAACTGGTGTTGGCTGTCGGCCCGGAACACCCCCTTCGGAATGCAAAGTTTGTCTTGCCGGAGCAACTGGCAGATGAAACATTAATTACCTACCCCGTGCCGTCTGAACGGCTTGATATTTATACGCAATTTTTACAACCTGCAGGCATTGGGCCGCGCCAGCAAAAGCAGATTGAAACAACAGATATTATGGTGGTCATGGTGACCCATGGACGGGGCATTGCAGCCCTTCCGCGCTGGCTTGTAGAAGAATATGCCTCACGTTTTGAACTTTATCCGGTGAGGTTAGGTAAAAAAGGCATTGCGAAACAGATATTTCTTGGTCATCGAGAAACGGATGAAGACATTAAATATCTTGAAGATTTTATCATGTTTGCTTCGCAATCTGGAAAATAGGGCATGATTTGCTGCCAGTAAAAACGGCCGCTTTCTCTCATTCAAAAATGCATCCGAAGTCTCGCTAATATGGCCTAAAAAGCCATTTATTGAGCAATAATGCCTTATTATTCAACAAGAGCATCTGCAATGGTAGCTAAAGATGTTGAAGGCGAGCCTAGCGTGATGTTGTTGCATACTGTTTGGGCGTAACCCCGAAATACCGGCGGAACTGATTAATGAGGTGGCTTTGGTCATAAAAGCCAACGCTTGTAGCGGTTTGCGCAGCACTGACACCTTTGGCAAGCAGTGTCTTGGCGTGATTGAGCCGGATTTGCGTAAGGAATTGATGAACAGACAGGCCGGTTGCTGCACGAAAACTACGCATGAGATGATATTGGCTAATCCCCACGGCTGAAGCGACCTCATCAATGCTGAGATGCCCGTGAAATTCATCTGCAAGAAATGCCTGTGCTTTTTTAATATCGGCAGGGCGAGAGGCAGCTTTGAGCGACCGACCAGTGCGCTGCCCATAACGTGCAATGATAGCCCCCAGTGCATCATAGATTGCACAGTGCCGCTCAAGCGGGTCTTGCGACTGTGCCGCAACGAGCGAGGCCTGTAAGAGGCCATAGGCAAGACCCGTGTTCTGGCGCAGAAGGTCACGCCCAAAGTCGAGGGTACCCGCCCCCGGCAAACTCTCTGCCGCCAGCGCATTCATGAACTGGGCAGTTGGATAAAAAGCGCAGTAGTCCCACCCAAGGTCGCACTCTACGGCTTCGCCGGTGTGCACTTCCCCCGGCGGGATAATCATGAGTGTGCCGGGTTCAGCAATACCTTGATAGCGCGCAATGCGGTGCCGCTGCGCGCCGCGCACAAATGCGGCGATAACGAACTCATCATGAGAATGAGCGGGATAGCGATAATCGAAGCAGGAGGCATGCAGCACGTCCATTCCACCCGGTAGGCTGGAATCGCGCCACAATTTCAACCTGTCTCGTGTTTTCGCCATCGGTTCTTCATTCTCCCCTGCGTTTTATGACGCATCAGAGCAGGATTTTCCAATCCTGCCACGCATGCATTGAGTAAGCAGACTATAGAAGAGTACGACATGAGCGAACACAATATGAATGAGATTTTATCTCAACGCCCTTTGCGCCAAAAGACTATCGGCATTCTTGGCGGCATGAGCAATCAGGCGACTGGTGAATATTACCGGATGCTCAACAAGCAGTTGAACCAGCACCTTGGTGGTTGGGATAATGGTGAGATTATCATCGCATCAGTCAATTTCGGGAATATCCAGTCTTTCGTGCGTGAAGAGCGTTGGGACGAAGCCGCAACCTATCTGGAGGATAAGATCCAGCGGCTTGAAGCAGCGGGGGTTGATGTCATTGCCTGCGTTTCCAACACCATGCACCGCGTTGTGGAGCCTGCCATGGCGGGACGCACAACGCCGTTTATCCATATTGCCGACCCGACCGGCAAGGCTATGCGTAAAGCCGGGATAGGCCGGGTAGCTTTGCTCGGTACGATACCGGTTATGCAATCGGAAGCGTTACGCAAACGTTATTGCGAGACATTTGGTGTAGAGGCGATTACCTCCAACAAAGCCGACAAAGAGAGTATCGATCGCATTATCTTTGACGAACTGGTTCGTGGTGACCTAAGGCCGGAGTCTAAGGCCGAATATCTGCGTGTTGTTAAAGCCCTGCGAGCCGAGGGGGCGCAAGGCGTAATTCTTGGTTGCACCGAGATATTTTTACTTATCAACCAATCAGATTTTCCAGACTTCCCCGTCTTCGATACGACCGCGCTGCACATTGAGGCTATCGTAGACTTTGCTCTGGCAGAATGACCGCACACCACTACCTGTGAAGACATGACATTAACATTAAGGAGAGCGTAACATGCGTATGATTGGCCTTATTGGGGGCATGAGCTGGGAAAGCTCGGCGGAATATTACCGTATCATCAACGAAGGCGTTCGCGACCAACGCGGACCGACGGCGTCCGCCCCCTGCCTGCTCTGGTCTTTCGATTTTTCCGAGATCGAAGCGCTCCAGCATAAAGGGGACTGGGACGGCCTAACCGCCAAGATGGTTGATGCGGCACAACGGCTCGAAGCGGGTGGCGCCAAGGTTTTGCTAATTTGTACCAACACCATGCATCGCATGGCCCCAGCGGTACAGGCGGCGGTTAGCATTCCACTGCTGCATATTGCTGACCCAACAGCAGAGCGGATCAAGGCGGCAGGTTTCTCGAAAGTTGGCCTTTTGGGAACGGCTTTTACAATGGAGCATGATTTTTACAAAGGTCGCTTGATCAACAAGTATGGCCTTGATGTTATCGTGCCAAACGACGAAGATCGCGCCACCGTGCACCGTATTATCTATGAAGAATTAGTAGCGGGCCGGATTGAGGAAGCATCTCGCATGGCCTACCAAGCGGTCATTGCGCGTTTGGTTGAAGCGGGTGCAGAAGCCATAATTTTGGGCTGCACCGAAATTATGCTGCTGGTACGCCCCGAAGACAGCCCCGTGCCGATATTTGATACCACAGCGCTACATGCTGAAGCCGCAATTGAGTACGCGCTCACAGCATAACATTCCCAAACTCCATAACAAAAGCGGGCTCACAACTATAAGAAAGGAGCCCGCTTGGGTACTGCCCATGCTGCTTACGCCTGCTGCACATATTAATCTGGCCACGTTGCCAAAAGCACTGCGGGCAGCAGAGTTTCTATAAACGTGCTGGCAGGGTCTGGTGTCTCTAACAAGAGCGCGGGTCGCCCTTCTATGACCATATGCGCAAGCCCATGTGCCGTTGCCATTGCGCTGGCCATATGTGGGCGAAAGGCACGCTTGTGCAGGTCTGGTGGTTCTTGCCCAAAGTACGCTGCGGCTGCATGTGCGTATTGTGTCAGGGCTTGAAAAGACGCCTGAATGAACTCTGGGTCTTTGAAGTCAATCAAATCTACACGGCAGATCAGACGGAACAGCCCGGGGTTGTTGGCCGCAAAGGTTACATAGCCAAAAGCCTGCGTTCTGAGATCTTGAGCCGCTCTGCCAGAAAGCGGTAGGGCATTGAGCTCTGCTCCCAAGCGCTTAAAAACTCGAACAGCGACCGCCGTCAAAAGCCCTTTTGTGCCGTTGAAATGGTGTGAGGGAGCACCGGGAGAAACGCCCGCAAACTTAGCTGCTTTTCTAAGGGTAAACCCTTCAACGCCCTCCTCGCGGATAATATTCTCCGCGGCTTTAATCAGCGCTGTTTTCAAATCCCCATGATGGTACTTGTCCCGTTCTGGGCTGCTCATGCCCTCTCCTTTTCTTGAATGTGAACATTGTTCAGATTGATGCCATCTCTAATCTATGCAATGTTCAGATAGAGAAAGCCACCTCTTTGGGAATGACGGTATATGACACAGCGTGCACTCATTGTGGGTCTTGGTATTGGTGGCATGTCTGCTGCCATTGCCTTAACGCGTCAAGGCTGGACGCCGGTGATTATTGAACGTGCTCCCGAACGGCGAAAAGGCGGTTATTTCATCGGTCTGCGCGATGAAGGTAAAAACGCTGCTGCCGCACTGGCTGTGTTGGATGGTATGGAAAAAAGAACCCCAGACCACATTCAATTCTGGGATGTGCGCAAGAATGGCACCCGCAAGCGTATTGCCGACCTAACGCAGGAGACAAATGCTCCGATTGTCGTGCTCCGAGGGGACATTGAAGAGGCTCTTTGGCACGGTATTAAAGATAAGGTGGAAGTCCGGTTCGGCACCACACCTGTAGCAATCGTTAATGGCGCAACGCAGGCTCAAGTAACACTTCGAGACAAGAGTGGGCAGGAAATAACGGAAACCTATGATCTTGTAATTGGTGCAGACGGAGTGCGTTCTACCGTGCGCAAGCTGGTTTTTGGGCCTGATGAGGCATTTTTCCATTCTGTTGGCACCATGCTCTGCGCTTTTCCACTGGCGCGGCCTGTTGCGGGTTTTAAGCCTGGTGATGGCCTGATGGTTGCAGACGTAAAGCGCACCCTGACTGTGTTCCCGCTAGAAGGGCGCCCTTCAACAGCACTTTTCTCATACCGTACCAAAAATCCGGAAAAGGCTTCAAAAAAAGACCCTCTTTCTACGCTACGCCCTATCTTTGCAGATCTGGATGTAGGAGGGATTATTTCCAAAGCTCTTGAAGACCTCTCGGCAACAAATGACTTTCTGTTTGATTCTGTCCAGATGGTTAAAATGCCTCGATGGTCGAAAGGTCGTGTGCTTCTTCTTGGAGATTCTGCTTGGTGCCTAACGCTGTATTCCGGCATGGGGGCATCGGCTGGCATGATTGGTGGGCAGGTGCTTGGTGAGGCTCTTGCAGCTTGTCCGCATGATATCCGTGCTGCGCTGGACATGTTTGAGGCCCGCATGCGGCCATTTGTGCGCAAACATCAGAGATTTATTGCGCTGCGTTCCCAGTTATTTGTCCCTTCAAACCGCGTGTCTCTCTGGGGGCGGCGTGTTTTATGGCAAATACTTTTACGCTCAAGGCGTTATCTTTTCCGTAAGAGCGTTTAAACGGCAACAACCAAGGGTGCAGCAATCATTTTGGTAACTTTTAAGAGGTCTTGGCTTTCATTTACATTGCCCCGTAAAGATATCTTAGAAAATTACTCCATTTTTCTGTGTCTGGCCAAATAGAAAGCACTCAGGAGAACAATCAGAGCGCTCATCCAGAAATTGGTCTTCAACCCAAAATGGTCGACAACCGCGCCGCCTAGGCTTGAACCCACAGCAATAGCAACCTGTGCAGTAAAGGTGAACATGGCCGCTGCGGCTTCCGAATGTTCGGTCTCTATGTTGCGGTGCCAAGTATTCAAACACAGTGGCAGAGCACCCCAAGCAACCGCCCAGAGAAGAATGAGCACCGTTTCAAATTTCGAAAAAATTACCAAAATAGGCAGAAACAGAAAAGGAATTGCCAACGATATTTTGGACACAAAAAGTGTTGCCTTAAGGTTATTTTCCAAAAAGCGCGCGGCTACGAGATTTGAAACAAACCCAATAGCGCCATAGGCCAACAATAAGAGTGTTACAGCCGCTGTAGGAATGCCGGCTTCATGCATAAGGGGGGTTAGGTAAGTGTAAGCGGCAAAATGTGCCGCAAAAACGGCTGCAACCATAACAATACTTTTGCGTGCCTCGGGCAGGCTCACAAAGGCTTTAAAATCAGCAAACTGCACAGGACTTTGGGCGGGCACAGATGGCAGCACTTTCCATTGCATAACAAAAGCCGCAACAGCAATAACTGCCGCCGCCATAAATGCACCACGCCATGACGAGTGTTCTGCAACCAGAGACCCCATCGGAACCCCTAAAATCATAGCTGCGGTAACGCCCCCAAAAACGGCTGCGGCTGCCTTGTGCGCTTTTTCTTTAGCAACCAGCTCTACTGCAACCGCAAGGCCCATGGCCCAGAATGCCCCAAGGCTGATACCAACCAGTGCCCGACTAAGCAGCATTATCGCAAATGTTGGTGCTATGGTGGCAACCAGACAGCCCGCCAATAAAATGAGGGAGAGCCATAAAACAATTTTACGACGGTCTGTGCGCCCCGAAAACAACATAACCCCGGGCGCAGAAAGTGCTGCCATTATACCGGGCACCGTCATAGTAAGCCCTGCGGTTCCGGACGTTACGGCAAAAGTTTTTGAAATATCGGGAAGAATACCAACAGGAAGAAACTCTGTTGTGACTGACGCAAAGGAGCCCAACGCCAACGACAAGACAGCGAGCCTTTGATGCGCAGGAGAAAGCGTCTGAGAGGTTAAGCGTGGCATGTGGCAAACATACTAAATAGGGTTTTAGAACGCGAAATTACATTTTGAAAAGCTATTTTTGTTTTAGAAAAATGTAAAAAAACTGGCACTTTACCAAGTAAAAATATGACACTCATATCTACTTTTCTTTCTTTTATTGTGCCACGCATAAGAGGGTGTCTATCCATATTAAAGGAAATATTAAGACCAGTTTTTCTATAATTTTCCTCACCTTAGGGTTCAAATATCTGCCTGACTATAGGGTTTTTTATCAAAATGTTTGTGAAAATTTTTCAGTAATAAATATCTATCAATTCTATTATATTCATGAAATTCTTTATCCGATAGAGTGCCCTTTCATCTCTCGGGCCTTTTACAAAAGGGGGTCAAAACAAATGGCTCTCATGGCGGGTTACGATAGCTAAGTGTTAAAGCTGTATCGCATAGCTTGCCTGCACTTACAGGAGGTTTTTTATGACGGCTCAGAATTCACAAACGCTAAGGCTTCTTTTTCCTCAATGGCAGGGTGGTGATAACCCTCCCTATTATCTGGGTTCAAAACTTCTGGCATGGCTGGCTCCGCCCTCTGCTGGCCCGGTTGAAGAAGTACCTGTAGACGTGCCCACTGACACCCCGCTTGCTGTCGAAGGCGAAATGCGTGGGCGCAGTGTTCTGCTCAAACAAATTCAGGCCGCTCGAAACATCATCGAGCACCATCACCCTTCCTCCATCGCTGTTCTGGGCGGCGATTGTCTTGTTTCGCTCGTGCCTTTTTCATGGCTTTCTGAGCGCTATGGGCACAAACTAGGTGTTCTCTGGATTGATACCCACCCAGATGTCCAAACACCCAAGCAATACATGAACGCACATGCCCACGTGCTGGGGGCTTTGTTAGGGCATGGTGACCCTGACTTAACCAACGCGGTAGCAAAGCCAATTCCTGCAAAAAATGTCATGATTGCCGGTATTCATGACCCACTCCCCTTTGAAGCGCAATTTATTGCTGATCATGGGTTACGCACATGCTCACCACAGCAAGTTCGTGATGGTGCACAGCCCGTTATGGACTGGCTGAAAGACAGCGAGATAGAGGTGCTTGCCATTCATCTGGATTTGGATGTGTTAGACCCGCACAATTTCCGTTCTCTGCTTTTTGCAAGACCCGGACGTGGTAAGCACGATTTTGGAGATGTTGCAGAAGGTAAGCTGAATATTCCCGACGTTCTGAAACTCATTCAGGAAGTTACCACCGAAAAAGAGGTGGTAGGTATGACCATTGCCGAACACATGCCGTGGGATGCCCTAAACTTACAGGAAATGCTAAAACAACTTCCCCTTATAGGCGGATAAGCATTTGCATGAGAAAGCCTATCTCTTTTAGAGTAGGCTTTCTCATTTTACCTTCATTTCTTCCACAAAAAGCGACAAAGGCATCGAATATCGGTGGTGTCGTGGGTAGAAAAGATGAAAACCAAGGTGAGTGAGGCAGAATGGCTCTAAAACCGATATAAGCGCGCCATTTTTTATATCTTCTTCCACAACGATTTTAGGAATATAAGCCAACCCAATACCATCTAAGCAGGCATCACGCGCGCTAAACACAGTGTTACACACAAATTGGCCCGCAGGTTGAAATTTTAGCTCTTTGCCCTCCTGCCTAAAGCGCCAAGGATAAATCTTGCCGTGTGTTGGCAGACGCACACCAATGCAGTTCTGCTCCTGCAAGGCATCCGGTTTTTTGGGGGTGGCGTGGCGGCTAAAATAGCTGGGGGCACCGACTACCGCAAACGCAATATCAGGTGATACACGAACAGAAATCATGCCTTGCGTTACTAGCTCCCCAAGACGCACGCCGGCATCGAACCCCTCATCTACGATATCAATTAGGCGCAAATCTGTTGAGATCTCAACGGAAATTTCAGGATATTTCTTTAGAAAATCAGCAATTCGAGGGCGGAGAAAAAACCCTAACGCTTCATCTGTAACGGTAATCCGAAGGTTCCCTCTGGGGCACTTACGAAACTCATCTAAACTGGCCATCCGGTTTTCGATTTCGTCGAAAAGCGGTTGAATATTTTGTAAAAGATAATCCCCCGCAGGGGTAGGAACAACACGGCGGGTTGTTCTCGTTAGCAGGGTAACCCCCAGCCGCTCTTCTAACAAACGCATAGTATGGCTTATTGCAGAGGGCGTAACACCTCTTCGGGCTGCGGCTTTTGTAAAACTCCGCTCTTGTGCAACGGCAAGAAAAGAAAGAAGCTCGCTAAAATTTTCTCGTGACATCGTGCTAACCAGAACTCTGTTTTATCGCTTATTACCAGTAATTAAATAAACGATAAACCCACTTAAAGTTATACCCTACTTCGCCATAAATGCCCGGTGTTTTACTTTTTAATTTAGAGCGGCCATCAATTCTTGATAATTCAGAGCAAATATTTTGTTTTAGAGACGCTAAACAGATGGAGGGTTTTCGCCCTCCATACACATTTTACAGGCAGTGAAGGCTGTAAACTATCTGATCCTTTATATTCCGTCAGCACTTAACCGAAGGCCATTGATGCAGAAAAAATCTTTAACTCATCCTATCAATACTAAAATTTACTACACCTATAATACACATCATTGCAGGATTGGCTTGTGTAATGCCGGATCAGTCAAACTTGGCCTACCTGTTTCTACATGCCCTGCAAAACGGTTTTCTGTATAAGGTTCCATATGATTTTTTACACTAATATCATACCAATGGTTACTTTTAGCCAAGTCTAATGTTTTACTTACTATAGCACCTGCAGCCAGTTTAACGGCTTGAATGGGCTGTCCATATGCATTGTCACGGATACTAATCGATTGTAAGCGCTTAGTACGGTTTGCAAGGATCACACTCAATGTTCCTGTAGCCGCATTCTCGGTCGTAGAGACAAGAACTGATGTCTGCCCATTACGATGAAAATAACGCGCAAAACCATTAGGGCCAATAACAGTAAATTTGACTAGATCGTTTAAAGGTATTTTCCAGCAGTCTTGCAGTGTAGAACCTGCCCCTACAGTATATCGCCTTGGTTTTTCGTTGCTATGATCTTGATAAACATAAAAGCAAGCACCTACTGTCCCGAAATTTTCAAATTGGAGCGTAAAATACTCTTTGGGGCCGCGCACTTCATGCACCCCTAATACGTAAGGCAACGGACGGGTAGGACGGCCCCCCTCTTCTTGCTCTCCAATATCAGACAAACGACTCTCAACCGGCACTGATGGGTTAGGTAGTTTACATGAAAGGTCAGTCTGTTGTTTGTAGTCTGACGTATCAGGCATACGCCCCTTCATATCTAACTTGCGAGAGAAATCAAAAGCGCTTGTTAAATCACCGCAAATAGAACGGCGCCACGGTGTAATATTGGTTTCACATACACCAAACCTTGCCTCAATAAATCGTAAAACAGAGGTATGGTCAAAAACTTCTGAGCATACAAAACCACCCGTACTCCAAGGAGAAAGAGCCAACATAGGCACACGCGGCCCCAAACCATAGGGCAACATATCGGCTACATAACGATGAGGTTCATAAGGCGTAATACGATCATGAATTTCGCCACGTGTATCCACCGTACTCTTACCCGGAAGCACTGGAGTTGGTGGCTGTGGAGGGGGAACATGATCGAAATACCCGTCATTCTCATCATACATGACAAGAAAGACCGTTTTAGCCCACACTTGCGGGTTAGCTGTGAGAGCGTTGAGAACGCGGGCAATATAGGTAGCCCCATAACCCGGCGTCCAACGCGGGTGCTCAGAATACGCAGCGGGCGGCAGTAACCAAGAAACTTGTGGCAAACGATCTGCCATAACATCTTGCCGCAGGTGGTCCAGTGTGCGTTTGGTCATAGCTCGTTTGTACAATGGTGAGTCTTCTGGTGCCTCAACATAATTTTTAAAATTCATCAGAACATTTGTGCCAAAATTACCATTTTCAATATCTGATGCAGAAAGTCCTTGCTGATAGATCTGCCAGCTAATACCCGCTGCTTCTAAACGTTCTGGGTATGTTGTCCATGTAAAGGGATTAGGCACTTTAGGGTAAAAAACACGATCAACCCAATCAACGTTATCTAACACTGGGCCACCACCCATACCTTCCGTATCGACTGTGCCTGTCATCAAATAGAAACGGTTAGGGTGTGTTTGGGTCGGAGTTGAACAAAAATAGTGATCACACACGGTAAAGGCATCAGCTAAGGCGTAATGATACGGAATATCCTCACGCGTGTAATAGCCCATAGTCATATCGCTTTTATGCTTAGGCCACTGGTCATTCCAGCCTGCATTAATAGCTGCATGTGTTGGCTGCCAGTTATGGTCAAGATCAAGCACACACTGCGCACTACTAACATGCGTGCGCAGTTGGAAAGGCATAATACGCCCCTCTTCTGGCTTTTTACGCCATTGAGACCATACAGGCGTGCCGTCAGGTGACCTTACTGGATGCCGGTCGGCTACCCCACGCACCCCACTTAAATGGCCAAAATAGTGATCAAAAGAGCGATTTTCTTGCATAAGCACCACAATGTGCTCAACGTCTTCCAAGGTGCCACTCTGGCGTTCTGCCGGAATAGCTAAAGCACGATTAATGGACGCCAGAAGACCTGCGGTAACAAGCCCACCACTCCCTTTTAAAAGCCCTCTGCGCCCAAGAACAACCATGCCCTCACCTACTCATAATGAACGTAAAAGCCCCTTCCTTACCAAAAGGCAGGGGCATAGTAATACAATTGTTAGAAGTCGCTGCTAATAGTTGCAATAGCTGCGAACGGCGAAGAAATTGTATATGTTGGGCTTTTACCCGTCACATTACTACCAAATACACCAACCGTATTTTTAGCATTAACCTGTGATGCATTCACCCAGTCAAGATAACGGTTGTTGGAT
The DNA here is from genome assembly GCF_000963965.1 of Acetobacter orientalis. Classification (GTDB taxonomy): domain Bacteria; phylum Pseudomonadota; class Alphaproteobacteria; order Acetobacterales; family Acetobacteraceae; genus Acetobacter; species Acetobacter orientalis. Next base: position 175,720 of record NZ_BAMX01000014.1, on the reverse strand, counting down.
ATATTTTGCAGATTTAGACGGATAGTAGGACTACGGAAAATACCAAATTTGGGGAAACGATAACCAACATTGATATTCATCAGAACATAACCGGGAATATGCTCATCATTCATAAAAGTTGAATATTGTTTGGCGACATACTTGAGATCAAAACCAGCAAAGCGATGTCCGTCATCATAATCCAACCCAAAGCCAACCTGGTATGCTGGCGCCTGCGGGGCTGCTTTTCCTTTAGTTTTTACATAGTCTGCACCAGAGGCAGCCGGCAGGTTGCTATCCGTCACCGCATGCAAATATTCGAACGAAATATACGGACGTAAATGATGGATAGGACGCGTGCCAATTTCAGCATCTACACCGTCGGAGTGTGCCCCACCGGCATTGATGTTTGTGCTATATGTCTGGCCATTTTCGTTAATAATAGTCTGTTGGTAAAGACGATTGGTAAAATTATAGTGGAAATAGGTAATAGAGCTTGAAATCAGATCACCCTGATAACGCCACCCAGCTTCTTCTGAAATAGAAATTTCTGACTTTTGATTAGGGTTGGCTTTGTTATTATAGCCGGGAGCCTTTGTTTTATCTGTCGAATTATAGCTTCCAGAGTCATAAAGCGCGTAATTCTGCGGCATACGAAAGTTAGTAGCAACAGACGCAAAAATTTGATGGTTTTGATTAATTTTATAACGAATAGCAGCAGTAGGAAGTGCCTGATAGTAATTGGTAGAAACATATTTTCTATCAACATCTGGCAGATAATTCGTGCCATTCCTTTTAACGATAGCGTATTTTAAGCCCGCATCAATTGTCAGTTTATTATGAAATAATGAGAGGCTATCGCCTATAAACGGTGTATGAACTTGTGTTTGGGTTAAGGTGTCTCTGTACTGAGCCTTAACACCATTAGAAAGAATAAGGTTATTGCTATCTCCCCACATATTAAGGGGCGTACCATCATCACTAATAGCACTATAAGGCGCTGTTTGGCGTTGCTTTGAATATTCAAACCAATAGCCAACCATAAGACGGTTAGGCCCAGCTGTCCAAGTTAATTTAGTTGTCGCACCGGGACGATATGTTTCAGTCAAAGAGGGGTTGTACAAAAGTGCACCGGTAGGTACTTGCCCATTAATAAGCCCAGTTAGGTTACTTTGCGCCCCATATGTCATATTACCATTAGCATTATTCGACTGCGCGCCACCACCGTTACCATAACCGTACCAGAAATAAGGTGTTTCAGTCAGAACCAGATGATCTGTCAATTTAAACGTAGACGGCATTGAGGCATAAATATTGGTAAACGGATTAGGGCGGAATTTATAATAATTTGTATCACCTTTAGTATAATATCTAGCGTACACTGTGTTTCCGCTAGGGTTTTTTTGTCCCGGAACATTGTCTACACCAATACCATATTGGTTCCAATTTGCTTTTGTAACACTAGGGTACGCATTATTTTCTAGGTTATTACCCACAACGGCCAAAGAAACACGGTTACCGTCTCCCCAGTCGTTAACAATTTTCATTTCACCATGCTTTTTATTTTCATAACCGGGGCCACGCCAATGGTCTTGTCGGCCTTGAGAATAAGAGAAATAAGCACGCAAGTTTGTATTACCAATATAGCCTGTATCAAAACGAGCAAAACCGCGCGTCGCATTATACGAGCCATACGTCATATTTACATGACCACCCATCTTCTTTTTGGGGTCAATCATGTACATATCCACCACACCACCAGAGGAGCTGATATGAGGGCTATCTAAATCCGCAGAACCCTGTGCCAGTTTTACTGTAGACAAGTTTTCAGAATCGACAATTTCCTGCGGATAAACAGCAAAATTACCAATATCGTTAATAGGAAAACCTTCAAGGGTAAAACCCATCTGTGACTCTGTTAAGCCACGTACAGATATATGACCACCGGTCATACCAAGCGGATCTTGGTTAGATACGTTAGCACCAGGCAACAACCTAATTAACTGCATAGGGTTAAGTGCTGGATTTTGTTTGGCAATATAATCACGCGTTATTGCCGAAACAGATTTAGGTGCGTCTGTAGGGGTCATCAAACCACCCCCAAACGCCCGCCCAGTGACGCCATCGCCAATATCACGCATGTGGCCACGCACATCTATATGTTCATCAGTAGGAGCCGTAGCGCCCATCATGCTTGGTGCCGCGAGTGCAGCGTTCCCTTGCTTCCTCTCTTTTGTTGGAGAACGTTTTGTTACGACATTCGACGCTTTTTTATCTGTTACTGTAGCTGCCACAGCTACAAGGGGAGATGACAATACCGTCGAACAAATCAGACACGCGATGACAGAGGAGTGCTGTTTAAAAAAACATCGAATTTTCTTTCAGCATAGGAACATAAAAAATCTCCCTCTTATTTTATTTAAAAGAAAACCGAATAAAAGACATTCATAAATATTTCACAAATCCAAAAATTTTTGAGCTGAAAAATTGAAAATTTGTAGAACCTATTTGTTTTAATTATATTTTTCGTATGGATTAATTTTAATTATTTGTAGATTTAGTCTGTGTAACTACAACCGCAATTAATTACCAACTAACGATGTAGCCTTTGGGCCACACTCCATTTGAAGGAAAAAAACATCTTCACCTTCTCTCATGTCTGTTTTGACATAATATCTAATAGAGGAACTCTGTGGTGCCATTACGTGATCTCTGGATATGCCACAGCACGACCTTGAGATGCGGCTTTTTACTGTAAGCCTTTGCGATAAAGTTATATTTTTTCATGACAGCTTTTTTGACTTTGGAGTAATAGATTGTGTTGTGCTAGACATCCGATGCTGTATTACTGCGAGTAAGCCGCCATTCTCTTAAGCTCGCATCCTCACAGACCGCTACATTTGTCGGTTTCCACTTTCGTAGCAGTCGAAGCTGAACTTTCCTGAGTTTTGTAGAGACAGAACGCCCCCTGAGATAAGAGAGAGTAATAAATCAAAGCGTTTTCCGCTTGATTTCGTGAACATGTGGCTCGCATGGCTCTGGAGGAAGAGGAGAAGCATCCTTCGAACTGGTCTACGATTATAATCATCGTTCCAAAGCTGGATCTGACCCTAACACACTACTAAAATGGACACGCCTGCATAAACGGATCAATCCACCTCTGGCGACTAACCTGTGCAATCGGAAGAAAATCAGGCACTGGAATGCGAAATCTGCGAACTGCGGCGGGGCAATGAAATTCAACGCAAGACGTTAACATGCTCTGCGGAAGGGTAACTCGACCGTCGCTTCAGATCATAAGGTGCGCCATTAAGGAACACCAGCAGACATATGATGGCGGGTCAATCTTCGGGGTTCTGCCGATCGCACCATCTGTCTATTAAGCTCATCAGACCAGACAGAAACATCCTCATGTACGAAGCGCAAAAGACAGATGGCTTTGCGATAAATTTCGTTGGGTATGGAAAGATAATTTCTGTGTGTATGGAGCACGCAAGGTCTGACACCAACTCAGATACGACAGCATGCATGAGGGAGCAAAAGCTTCATTACACACTATAGTGTATAGAGCCTCTCATATGTGAGCTTGTATGTCTCAATATGGCACAAAATACTTTTTTTCGGCTTTTCATTCTTGTTGCAAATCTACACTCACCTTTCTCATCATGCAGACCACTTATAATTTACAATGAGAAAAACCGTGAAAGACCGTATAAAAAATGAGGCATTTTTTGCACGTATTGCGAGTGCAGAAGATGCTGCTACTCTTATTAACCATAACGATATTGTGGCAACGAGTGGTTTTACTGGTGCGGGTTATCCTAAAGCCGTTCCAGAAGCCTTGGCTCAGCGTATCACTGCCGCACATACTGCGGGCAAAGAATTTTCCATACGTCTTTTGACAGGGGCTTCAACAGGCCCACAATTAGATGGTGCGTTAGCACAGGCAAACGGCATTGCCTTCCGTGCCCCTTACAATGGTGACAGTCATCTGCGCGCACGTATCAATGACGGCAGCACGCTCTATCTGGACACGCATCTGGGGCAGGTTGCTCAAAAAGCCCGCCAAGGACAGTATGGAAAGCCCAATATTGCTATTATAGAAGCTATTGGCGTAACTCCCGATGGGCATCTTATTCTCAGTTCTTCTGTCGGCAATAGCCCCACATGGGCGCAACTGTCCGACAAAATTATTGTTGAAATTAATACATGGCAAAACCCGGAACTGGTGGGCATTCATGATATCTGGCCGCATGTTCGTATGTCCCCCGATACGCAATTCATTCCCCTCGCTCATCCGGGGGACCGTATTGGCAAAGGCACGCTTCCGATAGATATTGATCGCCTCGCTGCTATTGTCATAACCGATGAACCGGATCGGAATGCTCCATTTGCTGAACCAGACCAAAATGCGCGAACAATCGCTGCCCACGTTCTTGATTTTCTTCAGCACGAAGTCAAACAGGGGCGGCTTCCTTCCTCCTTGCTGCCCCTTCAAAGTGGCGTAGGTAATATAGCCAACGCTGTTCTGGAAGAGCTTAATAACAGCCAATTTGAAAATTTAACCGGTTTTAGCGAAGTTATTCAAGATGGCATGCTGTCCATGCTGGAAAGTGGTCGTATGACTGTCGCGTCCGCCTCCTCTTTCTCGCTGAGTCCAGAGGCCGCCCAGAGAATTAACGAGAATGCTTCTTTCTTTCGTGAAAAAATTATTCTTCGCCAGCAGGAAATCAGCAACAGTCCTGAATTGATACGCCGTTTAGGAATTATCGCTATGAATGGCATGATTGAAGCCGATATTTACGGGAATGTGAATTCAACCTGCGTGATGGGGTCTCGTATTCAGAACGGCATCGGTGGTTCCGGTGACTTTGCCCGCAATGCTTTCCTTTCCATTTTTGTTTCCCCCTCCACAGCAAAAGGAGGCAAAATTTCGGCTTTTGTTCCTATGGTTCCTCACACGGACCATATTTTACAGGATGTTCAGATTATCGTTTCAGAGCAGGGATTAGCAGATCTGCGCGGGTTGGCTCCTGTAGAACGCGCCCGGGAAATTATCAAAAACTGCGCTCACCCTGATTATCGTCCTCTTTTGGAAGACTATTTTGAGCAGGCACGTAAACACTCCTTTGGCCAACATATCCCGCACCATCTTCCCTCTGCTCTTGCATGGCATCAGCGTTATATAGAAACAGGAAGTATGGCAGGTTGAGAGTGTTTAAGGAGAACGCATGACAGAGCTTCTGATCGTTTTTGTGGTCAATGATAATGTACAACTGATGGATATTGCTGGCCCGGCTGATGTATTTGCCGAAGCAAATACTCTGCATGGGCAGCCTATTTATCGGTCTATTATTGTAGCACCACAAAAAACCATTCGGAGTTCATGCGGTTTTGTTATGCAAGCAGATTACTGCCTTGAAGACATTAACGCATTATCAATTGATACACTTCTGGTTGCTGGTGCCCCTAATGCCGCACGCAGTGTACCTGCACCAGGGGTCATTCAGTGGCTTTCTCATACTGCACCACAGGCGCGACGCTTTGGGTCAATTTGTGGGGGTGTGTTTTCTCTCGCTGCAACAGGTCTTTTAAATAATAAAAGAATCACAGCACATTGGGCTGATATTGAGCCTATTCGACAAAGCTTTCCTACAATCATGATCAATGCAGATGCCATTGTAGAAGAAGACGGCCCGGTTCGTACTGCTGCCGGGGTATCATCCGGTTTAGATCTTGCTCTTGCACTGGTGAGAGAAGATCTGGGTGAGAAGGTTGCACGTGATGTCGCACGCCAGCTTATTCTCTTTTACAAACGACCGGGTGGACAAAAACAATATAGCCGGCAGAAAGAGCTCTCTCCTGCCGGACGTTCCGCTTTGCAATCTCTGCAAAGGCAGATTATGGAACATCCTTCGGCTCATTACAGTGTGGACGTCATGGCGGACATGATGCAACTGGAACGGCGACAATTGACGCGACTTTTTACTCAGGAAACCGGTTTATCGCCCGCACAATGGGTTGAACAAACACGTCTAGCAATTGCACGCCGCCTTCTGGAAACAAGTCGAAGCCCCCTTAAAACTATAGCTGCAAACGCCGGGTTTGGCGTTGTCAGAACCTTGCGGCGTGCTTTTCAACGCCACCTTGGGATCACACCTGTCGAATATAGAAAACGTTTCGGTCAAGGCAGTTAATAATTTGGTAGGTTTTTCGAACTCTCTCAATGTTTACTTATTTTTTGTCTGCCAAATCCATCATAGAATTACAGTAGTGAATTAAATGGCGCGTAAGTTCCTCCATCACCTTACTCTTCAGCCTTGGGTAAACCCAGTATAAATCTACATTCATAAAATGATCAGAACCGAGAGGGCGTAACAGGCCCTGCGCCAGATAGTTTCGTGCAAGAAAAAGCGGCTGCAGTCCCCAGCCCAATCCAGCCACTATAAAATCTAAAAAACCTTGAGTAGAGGGGACATAATGAACCTGCTTAGGTAAAGATATTTTTTGTGTTGTTTCAAGCCACCGACTTTGCAGGCTATCCTTTCTATCAAAGCAAATACATGGGGCTGTTTGGAAAGCATGCGGGGTGAAACCATTTGGGAAAAACTGCTCAACAAAATTTGGGCTTGCACAGGCTATATACCGCAGTTGACCAAGCTTAACCACTTTGCACCCAATAATGGGCTCAACCTCGGCTGTAATCGCTGCCATAACCGCACCTGACCGCAGATGATCTGCTGTATGACTTTCATCTTCTGCGTACAGTTCTAAAAAAATACTGCTCTGTTTCGTAAATGATGCAATAGCCTCAGGAAACCATGTAGCAAGACTATCTGCATTGACTGCAATTTTTAAGCTAACAGGAAACGCTTTTTCCGTTGCTACCCTCTCTGACAAGTAAGGAATGTCTGCTTCTAGTAAGCGTACCTTATCAACATGCGCACATAACGACCTACCAAGGTCTGTCGGCAAGCAGGGGCTTCCCCTTATAATAAGTAAGGAACCCAAGCGCTCTTCATAGCCGCGCACACGTTGAGAAACAGCAGAAGCGGTAAGACCCATAAGACGCGCGGCTCCTTCAAAAGAGCCTTCGCGTATAACGGCACTCACGGCGGTAAGGGCGGCATAATCCAGCATGATTAAGTTTTTCTTTATTTGATTAAGAAAAACAAGTTTTCTTTGCCGGTTGGTATTCTTTATGCAACTCCCATGATGTCCTATCTTATCCCATTCTGCGTTGGGTTTGCTCTTTCCGCCTCTCTCATTGTTGCTATTGGCGCACAGAACCTATTTCTGCTTCGACAAGGTCTAAAAAGAGAACATATCGGGGTCATCGTTCTGTTTTGTGGACTATCAGACGCTATTCTAATTATTGCAGGTGTAAGCGGAATGGGGGCATTCCTCACTGCCATCCCTCAAGTGTCCACGGCCTTTGCTCTTGGCGGCGCCCTATTTCTGGCATGGTATGGTATAAAGTCTCTGCTACGAGCCAAAGCTCAGGACAGCATGACTGTCTTACAGGGCCAGCCGATTTCTTTGAAGAAAGCGCTGGCAACTGTTGCCGCTTTTACATGGCTCAACCCTCATGTCTATCTTGATACCGTCCTGTTAATGGGCACGGCCGCCACAGCACAGCCCATAGCTTTGCGACCATTTTTTGCAGCAGGTGCTGCGTCTGCCAGTTTTCTATGGTTTGCTTCATTGGGTTATGGAGCCCGCTTGCTTCAACCTCTCTTTGCCAGCCCACGCTCTTGGCAAATATTGGATCTCCTTATTGGGTGCATCATGCTTGCTCTTGCCGCACTTTTATTGTGGCAAGGTGTTCTACATACGCTTTAGCATAAAAGAGAATTTCAGATGAGTTGGATTATTCTTATTTTTGCTGGGTTATTTGAAGTTCTGTGGGCCACAGCGATGAAACAATCAGATGGTTTTACTAAACTATGGCCAGCCATTACGACAGTAGCAGGTATGGTGGCCAGTGTAGGGCTTCTTGCTGTTGCTATGAAATCCTTACCACTTGGCACAGCATATACCGTCTGGACAGGGATTGGCGGCGTAGGCGCTTTCGTGGTTGGCGTGATATTTCTTGATGAAATGCTTTCCTTCACAAAAATATTGGCAGCTGGTTTTATTTTGTGTGGTCTCATTTTAATGAAAATGGGTAAGTAACTCTTTAAGTATGTTATTAAATATATAGGTTTAAAAATGTCTATTTTTCATGGCCTTTCCGCATTTCCTATTACCCCAGCGAACGAACACGGTATCGTTGATACAGACGGTGTCATGCATTTGATAGACCATCTATCTGCTTCCGGAGTAAACTCTATAGGACTTCTCGGCAGTACAGGAGTTTATGCTTACCTGACACGTATTGAGCGCAATAGGGCAGTACGTGCAGCGGTACAGGCTGCCAGAGGGCGGGTTCCTGTTATTGTCGGCATCGGGGCGCTGCGTACAGATGACGCCCAAAACCTTGCTCGTGACGCCGAAGCAGAAGGTGCAGACGGGTTGCTGATGGCACCTGTCTCTTATACCCCGTTAACGCAAGACGAAACATTTCAACACTATAAAGCCGTTACAGAAGCAACCTCTTTACCTTTGTGTATCTACAACAATCCCAGCACAACACATTTTACTTTTACTAAAGAACTCCTTTGCCGCCTCTCGGATATTCCGAGTATTAAAGCTGTAAAAATGCCTTCTCCTAAAGAAGGAGAGGTAGCTACTGAACTGACAGAATTGCGCGCAAGCCCTGTTGGCGCACTCGCAATCGGATATAGTGGAGACTGGATTGCAGCAGAGGCTCTTCTTGCAAAATGTGATAGTTGGTTCAGCGTACTTGGTGGCTTTTTTCCAAAAATAGCTTGTCAGCTGTCTGAGGCAGCAGTGAAGGAAGATACCATCGCAGTCAAACAGTATCAGGAACGTTTGCAGCCTATATGGACGCTTTTTCGTGAACTAGGCAGCCTTCGCGTGGTTTACGCAGCAGTGAACCACTTGGGGCTGTCAGACGCCCAACCACCACGCCCTCTTCTACCTCTCACCAAAATAAATCAAGAACGCGTGGTCAAAGCACTTGAATGGGTCACTATTTTATAAAGTTAAGAAAACCTCTATAATCAAAAAAATATTTTATTACTCAGCTGAGAGAACATCTCCTGTCTCGAGATATGTTTATAAAAGTCTCCATAACCTACGTCCCACTAAGCCGAGCAGCGGACAGTATGCCGCTGCTACGGTCTGCTGGAGGGGGTGGGTCGTTATGTTAGAGAGAGAGGTAGTGACCATGGGCTCTTATGACCTACCTCATGATTTACGCTCAGAACCTCTTAATGTGTTGATTGGAGCCGAGTGTTGTGTTTCACAGACTTATCGATGGAAGTGAAACTGTAAGGTATGTATTTTTTCTGCCCGAACCCAGATAGAACTGATGAGTTCGTTTTACCTTTTAAGCATGAGACTTCCTCCTTCTAATGCTGTCACAGCCTGTAACGGATTGCCTCCTGTTTATCACATCAGGCTTTAAGGGAGCGCTTCTATGCAACACACCTCGCTGGAAGATCAGGCACGCACCTTGGAAGCCACGGGTGCTTACCGGGTTTTACGTCGTATCGCGCCCCTTCCGCTTGAGACACAGGTGCCGCGTGATCAGACCCGTGTGGGCCTTTTTCTGGATCTTGAAACAACCGGCCTCGACCCTGCCTGTCATGAAATCATCGAATTCGGAATGGTGCCCTTTGTCTATACGCTGGATGGGCATATTCTCGGCACCTTACCGCCCTTCAATCGTCTGAGAGAGCCTTCCCACCCCATCCCTCCCGACATTACAGCCCTTACCGGCATCACACAGGAGATGGTTGCAGGTAAAACCATCGCGCCTGAAGAGGTCGCCCAGTTCGCGGCCCAGGCAGCCCTCATCGTCGCCCATAACGCCCGCTTTGACAGGCTGTTTGCCGAACGCTTCTGGGAGGGGTTTTCAACACTACCCTGGGCCTGTTCCATGGAAGATGTGCCTTGGCAGGCAGAAGGCTATGAAGGGCGCAGCCTTGGTTATCTCGTCATGCAGGCCGGGTGGTTTTTTGAGGGACACCGGGCTGCTGATGATTGTCTGGCGGGTGTTACCTTGCTCAGCACACGTCTGCCTAAAACACAGACCCCAGCCCTCTCCGCCCTGCTTCAGGAAGCGCGACAACCCCGCTGGCAGATCTGGGCGGAGAATGCCCCCTTTGACCTTAAAGATAAGCTCAAGGCCCGTGGCTACCGCTGGAATGACGGCACAGATGGTCGCCCCAAAGCGTGGTTTACCGAAGTGCCGCAGGCGCAAAAAGAAGACGAACTGCATTTCCTGAAAACAGAGATCTATCTTCGTGAGGTCGCCCTGCTCACCCGTGAAATTACCGCATGGGATCGTTTCTCAGCCCGTGCCTAAGAGAGTACCCTTCCGCTACAACACTTCAGATCAGGTTTTTGTTCCTTATGCATTTTTCTCTAGAAACTATTTTCTTCCTGATCACAACCGCCTTTATCGCAGGCTGTATTGATGCTCTGGCAGGCGGCGGGGGTCTTCTCACCATTCCCGCCCTGATGGCAGCCGGGATCCCTCCCGTCTCAGCTCTAGCGACGAACAAGCTTCAAAGTAGTATCGGCACGTTCTCGGCGTTCCTGACCTTTCTCAAAGCCGGGCATGTCGATATCTCTCAGTTTGCCCTACCGGCAGTAGGCGCTTTTCTCGGCTCTCTGGCGGGTGCCACAGCCGTTCAATTCATCAACCCTGTGTTTTTGTCCGCTATTGTCCCGCTGCTTCTTATAGCTATGGCCATCTATTTTCTGCTGGCACCGCCCATGAGTGCGGTAGACCGTCAGGCTCGGTTGAACCGATGGGGTATTACGGCCTGCATTACAGCCGTAGGGTTTTACGATGGCTTTTTTGGCCCCGGCGCTGGCTCGTTCCTGACAACCGTTCTGGTTGCCTTTGCTGGCCTTGGCCTAGTGCGCGCTATTGCCAATACCAAATTCCTCAACCTTCTGACCAACCTTGCCGGGCTGACCGCCATGATTGCCGGGGGCAAGGTTTTATGGCTGCTCGGTTTTGGCATGGCGGGCGCCAACGTTCTAGGTAATCAGGTCGGCGCGTGGCTTGCCATGCGTTTTGGGGGCAAAGGCATCCGCCCCTTACTGGTCGTTATGTCTCTTGCCCTAACCATCAAACTGCTAGCCAACCCGGATAATCCACTGTGGAAGATCATTCCACACCATTTAACTTACTGAAAACCTGACCACTGCCATGATCTTGCAGAACGTGCGTGAGTTCATCGATCGGGCAGATCCGTCCTTCCTGAAAATGATAGAAAGCAACGACCTTAATCAGACTTTGCACAACTGCCTGTAGTGTCAGCTGCCGTTTCAAGGTATCGAGCTGACGTGTATAGTGTTCTTACAGATTCATTTGATGGAGCAGGTCTCAGGCCTTAGCCCTTATGAAGCTTGACCTCAAGAATGGCTGTTTGTCTAATTTTTATACCGAACAGCCGATATTCCATTTCCCTCCATTATCGTCATTTCTCTGTTTAAAAACACCCAAGCCAGAAAGACTGGCAACTCCTAATCTGCGCAAACATCATGTTTATGCTAGAATTGAGTATGCTCATCTCCCCATTTCTTCAGTGCCATGATGACCGGTTCCAATGTTCGCCCCCTTGGGGCCAGGCTGTATTCCACCTTTGGGGGCACTTCTGGGTAGACGGTTCTTAAAACGAAGCCATCACGCTCCAATTCACGCAACTGCGTTGTCAGCATTCTCTGGGTGATATTGGGAAGGCGTTTACGGATTTCGTTAAACCGCAGTGTTCCCTGAAACAGATGATACAGGATCACTCCTTTCCATTTTCCATCAATCAGTTGAAGCGTTGCCTCAACGGCGCAACCGGGGCTGCATTCAAGCGATTTATGGCGTATCCGGGTCATAACGGTATCATTTCCGACACTATGGGCGTTAAAAGTGCGTTCTTGTTCAAAATCAGCATAACGCTCACCCTGTTCCTTACTCAATACAGGAACAAACATCATGCGTGCCATTGGCTATCAAACATCGCTTCCCATAGAAAATCCCGCCTCCCTTCAGGACATTGAACTGCCAAAGCCCACACCTTCTGGCCGAGATCTGCTGGTAGAGATCAAAGCCATATCGGTGAACCCAGTTGATACCAAAGTGCGCCGCAGTGCCGCACCGGAGAAGGAGCAATGGCGGGTTCTCGGGTGGGATGCCGCCGGAACTGTTGTTGCGGTTGGTGCTGATGTGACCGGCTTCTCCGTAGGCGATGAGGTGTTTTATGCAGGTGCTCTCAACCGCTCAGGCACCAATGCTGCGTTTCATCTGGTTGATGAGCGCCTTGTCGGGCGTAAACCCCTCTCCCTGAACTGGGCTGAAGCCGCGGCCCTCCCCCTGACTGCCCTTACGGCGTGGGAAATGCTTTTTGATCGTCTGGATATTCGTCGCTCCGTTCCGGGCGCAGCCCCTGCCCTTCTTATTATTGGCGGTGCTGGCGGGGTTGGCTCTGTGGCTATTCAACTCGCCCGAGCTTTAACCGGTCTCACCATTATCGCCACTGCGTCCCGCCCGGAAACACAAGATTGGGTGACCTCACTTGGTGCACACTATGTTGTGGATCACAGTCAGCCTTTGGCACCACAAATTGCAAAACTGCCTATCGGTACACCAGGGTTTGTTTTTTCTACCACCCAGACAGAGCAGCATCTGGCAGATATCGTCGACCTGATTGCACCCCAAGGGCATTTAGGCCTGATTGATGACCCGAGTGAACTCAACGCCCTTCTCCTCAAAAAGAAGAGTCTGTCCCTCCATTGGGAATGGATGTTCACACGCTCTGCTTTTGAAACGGCAGACCTAAGCGTTCAGGGAAATATTCTCAACGAGATCTCCCGCCTTGTGGACGAAGGGCAACTTCGTACCACGCTTGGCCAAAATCTCGGCAGTATTACAGCCGCCACACTGCGCAAAGCCCATGCCTTGATTGAAAGCGGTCAGACCAAAGGGAAAATTGTGCTTGAAGGTTTTCCTGCCTGAGCCATCTGCCGCCTTCTCCCAAACACTTTACGTTTAAAGAAGAAAACCATGATCGAAGAAGAGCATCTGATGACCCTGAACCGCACCGGTGGCCGGTTTGATCTGAATAAGATTGCAGAGGCATTTCCAGAAACAGCCGACACAATGCTTCTGGATACCTATCTGACAGATAAACCAGAGGCCAGTATTCGGGTGTTCCGCATTTATCGAGACGTGCCGCCACATTATCACACCCAGTGTGACGAGGTGTTGCATGTGCTCTCAGGAGAAGGCACCTTCTGGATTGATGATCCCGCCGATGAAGCCCCCTTTGCCCCCGGTCATCTTCTGGTCTTCCCCCGGCGTGCGGTGCATGCTCTGCCACGTATCCTGCGCAATCCTGTTATCTTTCTGGCCATAGACACACCACGCCGTGCACCGGATGATGTAATATTCGTTAATTCTGCTGATGGAACCCCCACCAGTTTTATAGCGAGCCTCTGACATGCCTCATCACAGCAAAATTCGAAGCCATCTTCGCAAATTTGCCACAACCCTCATTATGGGAGCCGTGTCCGCTTACGCACTCCCCACACTCTCTCAGGCGCAGACACTCAGGATTGAGGCCACCTCATCTTCCCTAGACTGGAATGCTGTCACCTTGGCCAAGGGGCATGTCTTTGTGGCAGGGCCGCGTTGGACAGGGTTTAGCGGGCCTGCCGTGGGCATCCTGACCAAAAATAAAGACGTTGCACCGTTTCCCAATGTCGAGTGGAACGCATGGAAACCCGGACAGGACGCAACGCACCACTTTGTCAGTGTCAATGCGCTTCATACGGCCCCAGACGGCACACTGTGGGTTGTAGACACCGGCACACCGTCTTTTGGCGGTGCACCGGTGCCCGGTGGGGCTAAACTTGTCCGTATTGATCCTGCAACCGGTCATATCCTGCGTATTTACCCTCTAGAACCAAATATTGCCCAGACCGGAAGCTATGTTGACGATATCCGCTTCAACGATCGCCATGCGTATCTGACCGATGCAGGCAGGGCGGCTTTGATTGTCCTTGATCTCGAAACAGGGCAAGCGCGACGTGTGTTGGAAAACCATGCCTCAACACATGCACAGCCTGAACGCCCTATCGTCATGGAAGGCCATATTGTCGAAAGCCATCCCAACCAACCGCTTTTGGTCAATGTGGATCCGTTGGAAGTCAGCCCTGATGGAACATGGCTTTATTTCGGGCCCATGGAAGGCCCATGGTCTCGGGCACCGACGGCCTTGCTTGATGACCCAACCGTATCGCCAGAGACACTGGCCGCAGCCATCCAGCCTTGGGCAGATTTACCCCCAATAGGTGGTAGCGCCATGGATGCAGAGGGGACACTTTATTTTACCAACCTGAAAGAAAATAGCCTCTATCAACGGGATAGTTCCGGACAGATCAGCAAAGTGATGTCTGACCCACGCCTGCACTGGGCTGATGCTCCAACTTTGGCCGCCGATGGCCGACTATGGATCCCTATCGCGCAACTGGATCGTTTGCCCCAGTTTCATCAGGGGCACTCCTTAATCAAGCCACCATTTCTTCTGGTATCGATTGATCTGCCTACCGCCGCGCAACAGGTACGACACTAAGAGGTCTTATGTTCTCAGCACATCCCCCATGGAAAACCAAGCAAAAAAGTACGGCTGGAACCTATTCCACAAAGACTACGCTCTGAGGGCATATTAAGGAAAAAACGGTCATATATACAACCATTTCCAATTAATTCTCAGCAGAACTTTGGCGGAGAGGGAGGGATTCGAACCCTCGGTACGATTGCTCGCACAACGGTTTTCGAGACGGAATGCGCCCCTTTGATTTTATTGGATATTTTCCATAACTCATTGATATGAATACATTTATTTTCGGTCTAAGCCGGTTTAAGTCGGTCAGAGGCGGTCGCGTCCGGTCGCCCATTTGCACGGATTTGCACAAGAATTTGCACAATCTGCCGGGGTCTAACCCTCTCTCACTCACGTTTCCGTGACCCTTTGTGTGAATAAAAAAACTCACTGAAACCGAAAATATCCATTGAAATCCGATCCGGCAACCTCTATATTGAGAAATAGTCTAGCGGGCCGATGCGTGCGCTGGGCGGAAGTAAGGGATAGACTCGCGTCTGTTCGCGGCTTTTGCCGGGAAGCGCGTTATAAATTGCGATAGGGAGTGTGCGGTTGAAGCCTCCGTCGTGGAATCCCCCCTGGGGCACGGCGGGAATAAAAGGTGGATACCACGTTTGCAGAGTTGCAGCCGCTGTCAAACGCTCGACCAGAAGCCACCCTGCTTACCGACCCGGCATTAACCTCTAAAAGAGGGCACGCTGAGTCATGTCTGCTGTTCCAAATTCCAAGATCGCATCTTTTTCGATGACTGAAGCGGAAGTCGCCGCTCTTCTGAGCGTGTCTGCTGACTATCTGTATCGCCTGCGTTCAGGCCGTATTCCCGCGCATCGCAATCCCCCTCCCCCGATTAGGCACTTCCATCTGGGCGGAACGGTCAGGTATCGCCTCGCTGATGTCGAAAAATGGGTTGAGCAGCAGGCTGATGCAACAGTGATCCCCGCCAAGCGCGGCCGTCCGACAAAAGCGGACGCGGCCCGTCGCCGAGAAGCGCAGGCCGAAAGCAACCTAGCCGCCTAAGCGGATACCCCCTAAACGAGAAAAACGCTGACCCATCCCGCCACAGGATGAACTAGCGCCACCAAAAACACACACATATATCGACGAGAGAATCGCTTCCTTTTGATATGCGTGTTTTTGGCGGCGAGTCAAGCGTTTTCTCCAAAAAATGGATGAAGACGATGAATATGACGCAAGTCATGAACAAAACCAGCAACCCGTTCAAGGGGAAACGTCCCATCAGCCGTTCCGCTGATGCGTCTGCTGATGTGATCCAGATGCCGACGACCTATTCTCCCCCGCCAGCACAGCAGGCTGACGAAAAGGCGAAAAAGCCGAAACGGCAACCGAAAGCAATCCGCCCAGGCGAACTCTGTCCTGAAATCCCGACCAAAAAATATCCGGCGATCGACGCATTTCAGCGACTGAAACCTGATGCTATTTACGTTTATTGCAATGCAGAGCAAAACGTAATTTGCGCCGTCCTGAATTGCGGAAGCGACCGCAAAACAATAGTCTACGGCACGAAAGATGGTCATCCGGCATGGCATGTAATCGATAAGGCTGAACAGAATAAACTGTTTCCTGTCCTCCCCCTTTATCGCGCCGAAATGCTTGCGCGTGCAAAATCACTGCCTGTCGTTGTCACTGTTGACGAAGCATCAGCAGATGAATTGCAGAAACTTGTAAAAGACACTGTCGTCGTTGCGATTGATCCAAATAACATCCGAAAAGCCGACTTGTCGCAACTTCGAGGACGCGCAGTCACGATTTGGCCTGACGCAAGTGAATCTGGGCTAAAACGCGCATGTGCGATGGCACTGTGCATTGACGAAGATCAGCCGGCAGACAGCGCGTCTCCTGCGGTCAAAGTCGCCACCCTTCCTGACAGATTACCAGACGACTGGAAGCCCGGACGCCAGCCGACGGAAGGCGAGAACATCGATTATCAGTCGATTGTCGATGCAGCAGTCGCAGCGCATGAAATCGCAGATGCCGACAGCGATGGCGGGGTTGAATACCCGAAAAATTACGTCATGACCCCGTCAGGGCTGGTCTATCTGATGCCGGCACCGTCCTCCAAAGAGTTTGCCTCTGACACCGAAATCGAAGTGACGACCCGGCCATTCGAAGTCATCTCTGCCGTCGATACGAGATCAGCGGCTGACGCAGGATTGCTTTTGCGCTGGAAGAACGACCAAGGCCGCGTCCAGACGTTTGTTGCCCCCAAGAGAGAAATTTCAAACGTAAAGAGCGACCTCTTTTCGAGGATGGCCGGACTAGGGTTTGGCTTTAACCCGGCTCAGGCCCAGCATTTGAGGACGTTCTTCATGAAAATCTATTGCAACAGCTTCACCCAGATCGTTGACAAAGTGGGCTGGAGTGAATCGAGCAAGGGGGTCTTCGACACTTTCATTGTGCCGGGCGGAGACGTCCTGAGCAGCAGCGATGAGCGCATCATTTTCAAGAACGATAACGTCGATACAGAAGCGCTAAAAGCACTGCACACCCCCGCCGGAACACTGACGGGCTGGCAGGAAAGTATCGCAGCATACGCGCGGGGAAATAGCCGTCTCATTTTCGCAATTTCAGCAGCACTCGCAAGCCCTCTCCTGCCGCTACTGAATGTGCCCGGCGGCGGTTTCCATTTCTACGGCCGGTCATCGCGCGGCAAGACGACCATGTTGACAGTCGGAGCAAGCGTCTGGGGTGACACGAACGACCCCGGAAACACAATCATTAAGAAGTGGAAATCGACGGCGAACGCAATGGAAGGCTTGCTTGAGCGCGTGTCTGAGACCTGTGCGTTTCTTGACGAATCAACAAATGCACCGGGACGAACCATCGGCGACATCGTCTATCTGGCCAGCGATGGGGAGGGGAAAAACCGGGCTACACGCGATGTCGGGCTTCGGAAGGGTAAGACGTTCCGACTGATCTTTGTCTCATCGGGGGAGAAAAGTCTTTCAGATCAGATTGCCGCAGACGCAGGCACGATGCAGGGCGGGCAAGACGCACGTATGCCGTCCATCCACGCCCTTGTCAGCGAAACGAACGGCGCCTTCGACAACATCCATGGCTTCGACGGTCCTGCATCTTTTTCAAAATACCTGACCGGACAATGCAAGGAATGTCACGGTGTCGCGGGACGGCAATTCATCAACGAACTCATGCAGGAGATCAAAGACAATGGGCAGGAATATATCGTTGACTTGATCAACGGACAGATTGCACGGTTTCGCGAAAAATACGTCCGTTCCGGCATAGACGGACAGGTAGAGCGTGTCGCCGACCGTTTTGCTCTCGTCGCAGCGGCTGGAGAAGTGGCAATCTGGCTCGGCGTCTTGCCGTGGGAAGCAGGAGAGGCTGAGGCCGCAGTCGGCCGCGTTTACGACGACTGGATCGACAGCCGAGGTGGCGACGGATCACGCGAAGACATCAATCTGATCAAAGCCCTGCGCGAATTTCTGATGCGCCATGGCCTTCGGCGCTTTGATTCACTGCGCCGGATCGAGACAGCCAGTGGTGGAGGGCATGAGGGGACGGCCGATGATTTCGTCTCCAACGTAACCAACAGGGTCGGCTTTCGCGAGCAAGTCAGCGCGAACAACAATGGAGCTATCTTTTACGACTATGTGATCCCAGCCGTGACCTGGGACTCTTTCATCCGGGACGATCTTAAAGCGACATCAATGACCGGCATAGACGCGGCAAAAGCGATCCGCGATGCGGGCTTCCTGAAGGTCGGCTCGCGAGGCATGACCGTAAAGCGGACGCTGCCGACGGTCGGCAGGCAAGTCAGATGTTACACAATACTGCACACTATAATGAGAGACGACGAAGACACTGACGATTGAAACTTCATTGCACAACCGACCCCAAAGGCGGACAGGTTGCTCTGTCCGCCTTTTTTTTGTGCCACATCTTCGGCACTAACCACCCTAAACGAGGCAGAGTGGTTACCATATTATACTGAAATATCAATGAGATACTTACCTCTAACCAACCTAACCAACCTAACCAACCTGTTCTACGAGGATATTGTAGTGAGGTGTTAATATACGCGTATCGGCTCTGACCGGGGCGGTGGGAGGCAGGCGGACGTGGGACGATGGGAAAAGCATCGCGCGTGGTAATAATATATAAAAAATGGTTGGTTAGGGTGGTTAGGTTGGCTAGTAGATAGAAAATTGGCTAAAATCAGTCATTTTTTACTAACCACCCTGTATGGTTGAGGTTGGTTAGTAAAAAACAAGGGTGGTTAGCATAGTTTGAAGACAGCGCAATTAACGCGCCTTGCATAAATATGATTCCGAGATTCTGAAGGGGGCCTTGAAGAAGGACGACGTATGGCCGGCTGCCGCCGGCGGGGTCACGTCTTCACCGCCTGAAGATTCAGAAAAGAAACTCTCCGGCTTTGTAAACGCCATCCAGGGCGGCAGCCCGATAATCCCCACGCCCTCTTCAAGCCCCCTGAAGACTTTTCTTAAACACACCGCCCTTTAGGCAATAATCACCACACCACCAGTAATGTAAACATGTTTACCTAATCATCTCAAGCTTTCTAAAGCATATATCGAATAAACAACAATAATAATAACGATTTATCATATTTTTATTTTTGTCTTTTCTTGACAAACCGCTCGAAACGACCTATATTATTTTTATCAGATAGATTTCCAGGTCTGTCTTGATGACAAAAAGAAAGGGCCGCTTGGTTCCAGCCAAGCGACCCTTGGAGACACACACTGTAAAGCGGGCGCCACACACCTCCGTTTTACAACGCAAGTCAGGCGGAGACAATTAAAATGAGTCATTTCGCGCCCTCAGTGCGCCCAGCACGCCAGAATTCCGCATTCTTGCCGCGCTTCAAAATGTTCGACATCGACGACATCATCTCTCGCGACGACGCAGATGAACTCGCTGATTTCATGAGCAGCGCTGTATGCAGTTACAGCATGTCAAACGACAAGCAGCAGGCGATCGTGCGCTTTCGCAATCATGTCATCGAGATCAGCGCATACAGCGCTCCCGCCATCAAAATCGATGGCGTTGATCTTGATGTCGCATCGAATTCTGCCATCACAAATCTTCTTCTTTCGCAAATGCCGTCGGATCAGCCCGCACAATCAGCCTAAGTCGCACGACGCGGGAGGAACATCAGATGAAATTGGACATCAAAAACGTCATTGCAACAGATGACAGCGCCGCACTCAAATTTGCCCTGGCACAAGCATGGGAAATGCGCGTCCTGGGCGGCTGGGAAGGGCGTATGCTTGTCATGCAGCGCGATGAGCACACCATAAAAATCTGGCATCGGCCTGACGGTGTCGCAGAATTCGAGATTGACGATTTCCTCGTCGATCTCTCAGCACGCACAAAGATCGCAGGTTTTTTGCGCTCATTGATGCCCGCCTCCGCATGTGTAGCAAGGGGCGTGTCGTGACGCCGCCCAACCCGTCTTCAATCAGGACAGCCCGGAAAACAGCAGGCCTGACCCAGAAATGCGCCGCAGAGACAGTATCCGTTGCGCTTTCGACATGGAGGAAATGGGAGGCTGGGACGCATCGTATGCCGCCACCATCATTTGAAATGTTTCTGCTCAAAACGCAGTCAAAAGTATCTGTGGAGAAGTAATCATGTCGTTTACTAAAATGACAGTATCCGGCGATGCAACAGAAGCGTCACTTGCGATAGTCCTCGACGTCAAACGTGACGTTGTCATCAATGCCACGGCAGGCATCATTATTGATCTGATGAGCCGTGACCGGCTGACATACTCCCATGATCGTTTGACGTGGCCTTCTGGCGCATACCTTTACCTCGACGCCTCCAGCCGCACCGAAATCGAAACGGAAATGAAAAAAGGCCGGGTTATGTCAGACATGATCATGACCGGGCGGCAGTTTTACGAAGAGGTTCGTCAGCGTGAAGCGGAGGCCCAGGCCCGGCGTGATGCTGAGAAAATCGCACTTTCAGCAGAATAACCCGAACGATTCAGCAAACAGGATTCAGATCATGTCAAAAATCAATACTGCCCTCATCAATCGCCTCGTCGCTGCCGGCGGCTTAGTCGTCAAGAAAAAAGCCCCGGAATTTGTCCGCTCATGGCATGATGATCCAGACGATCGGGATCGTGAAGTTCGGCGATACGAACCTGATGACGACGAATACTGGTCTAAATACAGCATCTTCTTCAACAGAAAATCGGAGATACTTGCTGGTATCGACTTTCACGACATTCCTTCGGTTCATTACGATGCACTGTATGATGACTGGTATGCAGAGACGTCGCTTAATACCCGGTCAGTCCTAGCAGCAGTCAAAGATCGGCTTCGGTCTCAGAACGTCATCTGATCTGCAAATCGATGATATAATCAAGCAGAACAACATCATCATGTGAGATCATGACAATGGATGAAATCTCAAGGGAAGAAGTTGCCCGCTTGCGCCGCCTTGATCCAGCAGGCGTCCACGCGGCCCTGATCGCGTCGGGTGATCTGCTTATAAACACAGCAATACCCAGGCGCATCGACAATCTGCGACCGCTAGAAAATGCCATCGACGCAGTCAAATTCGCCAAAAAATGCGACTACAATCAAGCGCTTGAATGGCTTCACGAGCATTTCGCTGATGATCAGACGCACGAACGGAACATCGGAATCAAGCAGGTTGAACGAGAACTGTTTGATTCCGAAATCGTCATCAACAAACTCGTTAAACAGCAAATGGACGCCCTGGGGTGTTCAGAAGCCCGCTTGACGCTGATGTTTAAGGAGGCGGATGAAGCGACCCAAAAAGATGCTCTTCTCGAAGCAGTGACGGAATCTGACTTTGAAAAAATGCCGCCAGATCAGGAGGTTGCACCCGAAAAACGGAAAGGAAAATTTGGCTATCTTGTCGGAAAACGGACGCAAAACGGCGAGAAGGTCGAGAAATTCTTCAACACGAAAGACGTTCAAAATTGCGTCGGCATGTTACGTCAACGCAATGGAGAGGGTCTTAATGTTTTGCTGACGCCTATGGATCGGCATTGCTTTTACATCCTCGTCGATGATGCCCTTGATCTCCACGGCAAGGAGTCTGAATCGCCGGTGAAATCGTGGATTGATGCGGGTTTCAAACCCTGTCTTGCGCTTCAAACGTCGTGGAACAGTCATCAGATTATCTTTCGTGTGCCGAAAGAACCGTTCAGATTCAAAGACGCCGTCGGCAATGATGATTCATGCTTTGATCGGCGCGGGCTGCATCAATACTTCCAATCGCTAAATCGCGATTTCGGCGACCATCGCATCTCCGGTCTCCGCCATGGCATCCGTCTGGCTGGCTATCGCAATGTGAAACCCAAACACGCCCGCGATGTCGAAGGTAAGGCGTGGGGTGTCGAATATCCGTTTGTTAAGATCACTCATGCTGAATCGACGTTCTGCGAGAAAACACTGAACGATGCGTTGAAAATGTGTTCGCACAACGTGGTGGGAAACGTCGAACGAACAAAACAGGCGCTGCTTAATTACAGAAATGGCGCGACCCGGCCACAACAGGTCATGCAGCCCAGATCAATTCGCCCGGTTTCGGCTTTGGGCAAAATGGCCGCAGCGCGACGAGATGAGCAAGAAAAACAAACAGACAGACAAATTGACGAAAAGGGGCAATCTCTATGTCGATAATTTCTGCAATTCGTGCCGCATTTTCACTCTCAGCCGGGGCGGCTCAGACTCTCAGCAGCGGCCTATCTGAAGCCGCTGGCGCTGATGTCGAAAAATGATTGAAACAAAATCTTTCGGGACGACCGCAGAATCATGAGCCGTCTGACGGAGACAAAAAAGAGAGGGAAAAGGCGCCGCAACCGGCGGTGACATTCACTATTCCTGAACATACTGGCCCAATTCAAGAGCCAGAATTCAAACCTGAACCGTTGCCGCCGCTTCCGCCTAAACCGCCTAAACCGCCTCCCTTGCCGCCAAAAAAACTGGCTCCGATCAACAACGCATCGAAACAGAAGCCCGCACCCATTCAGGCCATGCCGCCGCCATCTCGTCCGTCAGCATCACAACAGCCCCGCACGGCTCTGGGAAAAATGGCCGCCGCTAGAGAAAAAGCACACGTATCAGTGCCGGAGCAGAAACAAACAGAAAAGAAAGATGGACGATCCCTCTAACGCAAAATAAAAGCCCCGAATAATTGCGGGGCTTTTATTTTGTTTCCGGGCAATGCGCTCAATAGTATTCAGTGCGATGCCTCTCTGATTCTGCTTGATACGCCTCAAATTCTGCCTGCCGTTGCAGTTCCCGTCGTTCTGCGTCGCGTCTGTATCTGGCTCGCGTGCCGTCCTCGACACGATGACTGGCAAATGTCACTTGCGCGGGCGCGGGCATAGAAACGTCGGCGTTGGTCTTGAGAGATGCCGGCACGAGACGCGCGAGTTTTGCTAACCCTTTCGACGTGACCCTTACCTGTTCAGTCATCTTCTCGTCGCCGTTGGGGGTGAGGATAACTGAAATCTTGTGTGTCAGATAACCGGATTTGATCTTGTCCTGATATGCAGCAAGGGGCGATTTTCCACGGCGGAAAAGCCACCCTTCCCGGCGCAGCAATGCGATGAATTTGCGCGGCTGGACACCGATTGTTTTTGCGGCATCTGAGAGCGTGAGTGTTCCGTCTGCATAAATCAGACGGTCGTGAATCGCGGCCCGAGGCATACTGTAATTCAAGAGTTCGGTATGGCTTGCGATTGTGTCGAGATGTTCTGCGATTTGCAATTTGTGCGTCTCGACTTGTTTCTGTAGATCGCCGATCACGGCAAGCGTCATCTCTGCCATCGAGAGCGTTGGTGCCGGGGGTGATACATCCGCCGGCTGGGCAACGTGATATGAGCCGGTTCTGCGGATTGATGGCAAGACCTCAGATGTCACCCATTTCCTGAATCGCTTTGCGGCCGGTTTGCGGCTATCAAACGTCAGCGTGTACAGCCCAGACTCGTTGATAACGGCAGTTTTCTGCGGGCCGCCAAGGGTGTCGTTACTAACGACACCCTTTTCGTCAGGATCAAGACGTGCCGCCGCGTGGCGATGGTTGCGGATTTCGAGGACAACGCATACGTCAGACAACAGGAACCACGGGTCACCACCAACATCCGTTATGCGGATCGGAGTGCCCTCAAAATTGAGTGTAGAAATGCGCTGATTGCAGGCGGGTGCGTTAAACAGATCGGCTTGCATTTTGATGCGTCTCATCATTGCAAGTTTGCCCCAGCCGGTCGCACGACTGGGGCACCCGAGCGATTGCTCAAGTCCTATTCTATACCCCCGATTTTTGCATAGCGCATGAATCGCGCACCCATCAATGACAACGCCATGGTTTAGTCAGAGATTTTATTGAATCGTGCGGAATCAGACTGAATGTTCCGAGATGTATTTAATGATTACGATATTCTGAAGGGGGTCTCGGGAAGGAGGAGGAGGCAGGACGCGGCTGCCGCCGCTTATCCCGCTTACGAGACATTCACAAATAATAATCCATCTCTTATAACATGTTATCAGTAGTTATATGATTATATACCTGAGTGTTGACGGCATATACATAAAAATATGGCCGATATGCTTTGTTTTATAAAAATAATTCCTGAAAAGACTTGCATTTTGTAGCTATACGATGTATATAGATATTATCAGAAGCAGATAGCCTTTCCTGATGATGACCGCCGAAAAGGCGGCTGAACACTAAGATGTCAGCGGCGTGGGAATTTCTTCCGTGTCGAAATATCAAGTGAGGTTCTAAGCAAATGACAAATTCAGTGAATGATGCAGCCGCCAAGGAAGTAACGGCGATCGAGAACAAGATGATCTCGGCACTGACGCGCGAGCAGTTTGAAAAGATCGCGTCTGATGAAGACGCTTGGGAGATCATGTTCGACACAGTGATGGACGAGATCGACTTCGGAAACGGCGTCATCAAATACTGCAATATTGACATCAGAAACGAGCGTCTGGGCATCGACATCGAAGATATGCAATACGCGAGCGATGAAGACGGTGACGTTGATGACGTCCACACGTCCAATCACAAATTCGACGAAGTGAAATTCTTCGGTGTGAAATTTCCGATCAGCTTCGACGATGATGACGACTGCGACGAAGACCGATTCCTTGACTTGATCGGTGACGTCGTAACAGCGAAAATCGATGAGGCTGCTAGTGATCACGCTGCATCATACGACGATGATGATGATGATGATGGCGAGAGCGAGTGGATAGCATCACTCGTCAGCAGAAAACCGGTATATTCAGGCCCATCCAACATTGTCGGCTACGAATTCTTGATCCGCGTCGAGTCCGGGGATCGCGCTTACGGCGTCGAGCGCACGATGATGAAAACAGGGGAAACGTGGGGAGACGGCCGGATCGTCAAAATCTACGGCTCCGAAGATTATCATTACATCACCGTCCCGAACGTGCTTGCTGACGCTTTGAACAGAGTTGCCGAAGTGTTTATGGAAGACAATCTCGAAGACGAGGACGGCGACAGCGATGACGAAGACTGACCGCAGCCATCCGACGCCCGGCAAAATCCGGGCGTCACGTCTCGCCTCCGGTCTGACGCAAAAACAGGCCGGGGCGTTGGTCTCCGTTACGCTTTCGACATGGCAGAAATGGGAATACGGGAGGCACCCCATGCCGGGCATCCTGCATGACCTGTTCATCATCAAGACGAAGGAGAGAGGGTGATATGACGCCGGACGACATCAAGACTGCAAGGCAGAAGGCAGGTCTGACGCAACAGGAATCGGCTGACATGATGCGTGTCCATCTGCGGACGTGGCAAAAATGGGAGTACGGAAAACGAGAGATGTCGCTTGGGCTGCTTGAGATGTTCCTAATCTTGTCGAGAGAGCCGAACGTCAGCAACGACCATGCCGCTGATTTAGAACGCGAGACTGAGTAACCGCGACCGGCCGGCGGCAGCCCGGCCCATCCCCTCGCCCGCTTCAAGCCCCCTTCAGGCTTCTCGGAACCATAAAAAAGGCGCACGCCCAAACCGGAGCGCCCTTACCATCTAAGAACCACAGCCCGTTTCTATTCTTCCGGATTTTTCTTCAAGGTGTCTTCAAAATCCTTTTGAGCCTTTAGGCACTCCGCCAGCAGATCGTCAAAATTATTGGGCGGCGTTCCGTTAGTGAACATCTTCCGGAAAACCGTATAGGCGTCACTTTTGCTGTCGTATGCTCGAAGTGTTTTCTCGTCATTCACCCATGCCAACAGAATAACCTTGGCATTGCTGTCAAAACGAAAAAACAGACGATACTGCTGGAAGAATTTTGCGCGGAACCAGTGTGTCCCCGCCGACCCGAGCGTATTCCCTTGCTGGAATTGACCGCCCTGCGGATCATTTGGGATGTCTTCACTAATCAGCTTAAATATCGCCTTGAGACGTTTAGCGCAGTTCTTCTGTTGCCATGTATCCGGGTCTTTCTGTTTTCTCTTCAAAACCTCGCTGATTAAGTTTGCGACTTGCTTAATGAAAACTGGATGCGCGTATATCTTCCATCCATTTACAGTGAGCGGCGTTATCGGTGCAGATGCTTGCCCATCTCCCATCAGTGAATCATTCATCATCTGGGGAGAGAGGCGCATCCATATCAATTTCGACGCCGCTTACAATTTCCGCGATGCGCTGATGAAAACCGGTATCAAGCGCCGCTATCCGTCCGGGATTTGCTTCAACATCATTTGCGATGAGATTAAGAAACGGAACCAGAGCCTGATCAGGCGCACTGACGCGAGCAGGTTCGATGTAAACCCGTCCGTGCTCAGTCACATAGCGTATTTGATCTCGCTTCCCGATCCTCAAATACTGACGGACTCCGCGAGGCAAGGTTGTTTGATAGCGGTCGGTCAATGTCGAAACTTCTTCAACTACCCGTGGCATAGCACCCTCCTGAGTATCCAATCGCAAAAGTAATGCAAACGCATTACCTGAGTCAATGATTAAAGGGGTGCCCCGAACCCGGAGCGTCCCTCTCCCATCAGCCACAGCCCGAAGCCGCGCCCGCCCTGGATCACTTCCCCCTGGCCTGACAGGTCATCTCCGTCTGCCCGACAAGGTTCCCTCCCGAACTGCACGACACTGTCGTCTCGGCCGTCACCTTGCCATTCTCCGTCGTCGTCGCGTCACCCGAAGCCGCAGACGTGACAGCAGCAACCGCAATGATGGACGTGTCACGGTTTAGTTCCGGACCTTTAAGACCGAAGATGGTCATGAAGGAGACATGGAATGGGACGAGTTTACAAGGCGGAGTTCAGGCACGAGGCGGTGCGTTTAGCTCTGAGCAGCGGTCTGTCACGCGAACGTATTGCCCAGGATCTGGGTATTGGGTCTTCGACATTGAAGAAATGGATCCGTGATGCGCAGCAGCACGACACTGTGGTTGCTGATGCAACGGATCATGCAGCGTTATTGCTTGAGAATGAGAGATTACGCCGTGAGAACCTTCTGCTGCGGGAGGAGAGGGAGCTGTTAAAAAACGATCCCGGACGTTTGTCCGCCTGTGCGGCATAGAAACGGGCCATGCTATTGTGCCGGACAGGAGGGTAGCGGCCGTTCGCTTATTGGCGGGTTCGTCCCCGTTAAAAAACGTGGTCCATGGAACTGTGCGAACTTGAGAATGGTGACACCGCCTTGCGGTGATCCCGGTTAGGAAGATGATTGATAGGCATGTTCCACACCCTCCTCCAGCACACCGTGTGGAGATATTACGATGCCTCGAAAATCTGTAAAATCGCCCCCCTGAGCTCGCCCGTCATATTCAGGGAGCCGCTGCGATCGATATTGGATCACGGATGCATATGGCAGCGGTCTCCCCTGAGGCTGCGAAGGATCCAATCCGGTCCTTTGGCACATTTACGTCCGACCTGCATGCATTGGCTGAGTGGTTCAAAGACTGCAAAGTCACTAGTGTCGCCATGGAATCTACAGGCGTCTACTGGATCCCGGTTTACGAAATTCTTGAGCAACATGGTTTCGACGTCATTCTGGTCAATGCGCGCTACGCCAAGAACGTGCCCGGTCGCAAGACGGACGTGAGCGATGCGGCATGGCTCCAGCAACTTCATTCCTATGGTTTGCTGCGCGGGAGCTTCCGGCCTCAGGGCGATATTGCTGCATTGCGGGCTTACCTGCGTCAACGTGAACGTCTCGTTGAGTATGCTGCGGGACATATCCAGCACATGCAAAAAGCTCTGATGGAAATGAACCTGCAGCTCCATCACGTCGTCTCCGATATTACCGGTGTCACAGGCATGCAGATCATTCGGGCCATTGTCAGTGGTGAACGTGATCCAGAGATCCTGGCCGCCAATCGCGATCTCAGATGCCGCTCATCGGCAGAGATCATATCAGCTGCTTTGAGAGGGAATTATAGAGATGAGCATGTTTTTGCCCTGACGCAGGCCCTGGAGCTCTATGATATTTATCAGGAACGGATTGTGGCCTGTGATCGCCGCATGGAAGGCCTTCTGCTGCTTCTGAGCCACAGGAGTGCGAAGCCTGCGGCAGACCTTCCCAAGCCTCGGACCAAGACAAAGCAGGTGAGCGCTCCGTCCTTCGACGTACGAGGCATTCTGTATCGCTTGCTGGGCGTGGATCTCACGCAGATCCATGGCATCGGTGTGTCCCTGGCTCTCAAGCTTGTGGCAGAATGCGGCACAGATCTCCGCGCCTGGCCAAGTGCAAAACATTTTACGTCCTGGCTCTGCCTCGCTCCGGGGAACAAGATTTCCGGTGGCAAGCTTCTGTCATCCCGCACCCGCCGATCCTCAAGCCGGGCCGCAGCCCTTCTGCGTCTGGCGGCCACGACGCTCGGGCGAAGCGATACGGCGTTGGGGGCTTTTTACAGACGCTTGTCAGCGCGGGTCGGGAAAGCCAAGGCTGTGACCGCCACCGCCCGGAAGATAGCGGTTCTGTTTTACAATACCCTCAGATACGGCATGGTTTATGCCGATCCCGGAGCAGGACATTACGATGAAATCCATCGCAAACGTGTCGTCTCCAATCTACACCGACGCGCCCAATCGCTGGGGTTTGCCCTGCATCCTATCCCTGTAGCCACCGAACCCGCTGTTTCTTAGGAAGGCGACACAGTTCTTCGCGAGCCAAAGGTCGTGAGGTTTGCCTTTATTGCTCGCTATCATGGGCCACTTTCACGCGAACGGGTTTGCCGTCTGTTTGGTGTCAGCGACCGGGGTTTCAGGGCCTGGCGACGACGCCCGGTCTGTGCCCGCAAAAGACAGGATGACATCCTGATGGTCCATATCCGCGCCATTCACGCTCAGAGCAGGCAAAGTTACGGACGTCCCCGTATGACAGAAGAACTCAGGGCTGCGGGTCTGTCTGTCGGGCATCGTCGCGTTGGACGTTTGATGCGCGCGTATGACATTCGTGTTGTCAGGACACGACGCTTCAAGGTCACCACGAACAGTTCGCACAAGCACACTATTGACCCCAACCTTCTGGGACAGGATTTTTCAGCACCAGCGCTTAACCGGAAATGGACAGCAGACATCACATACATCTGGACACGTGAAGGCTGGGTTTACCTGGCTGTGGTGCTGGACCTCTTCTCACGCAGAGTCATCGGCTGGAACCTTGGGAGCCGTATGACCGCAGACCTTGCTACGACAGCGTTACAGCGCGCTATTGCCTTGCGTCAGCCACCACCAGGCTGCGTCCATCATGCGGATCGTGGCAGTCAGTATTGTTCAGAGGATTACCGCAAACTCCTTTCTACCCATGGTTTTATCGTGTCTATGAGCAGAAAGGGAAACTGCTGGGACAATGCGGTCACGGAAAGCTTCTTCAAGACCGTGAAAGCTGAACTTCTGTGGCGGCACGCATGGATGACGCGTCAGGAGGTTAGGCAGGCTATCACATCCTACATCAATGATTTCTATAATCCTCAGAGGCTGCATTCCGCAAGTCAATGGAAAAGCCCTCTGGATTATGAGCGCAACGCCGCTTAATAAATAACCTATGGTCCGGAACTAAACCGGGACACGTCCAGTTGCTCAGCGTCTGAATCGGCACCGGCACAGAGGCGCCGAGACCGACCTGATTCATGACGTTGACTGCCGGGCTGACAGCAGACAGAAACAGCGTGCCTGCGGCTATGTTCAGTCCTGTTTTGATGATTTTCATTGTCGTGCCCTCTTCAGTAATCGCGTTCGCGCTTGCCCCAGCGGCGCGTCACATCACGGGGCGGCAGAGCAAGAAGGAAGCGGATGACGGGAGATGTTGATGTCCATGCGAAAGCCAGGCGGATCACGAAGAACGTGACCGTGCCGGCAAGAATGAGGAAGTAAGGCGCCTGTGCCTGAAGCCATCTATTGAACTGGTCATCTGGTACATTGACGTAGCCTTCACACGCCATTCCCAGATACAAGCCGATCCCGAACAGGATCGCCCCGCACGCCCATTGTGTAGTTTGCGCGTTATCAAGTTTTGCGTCTGCCCGTTTTTCAAGCGTTTGCTCAATCGCAGTCGCAAGTCGTGCAGACACAGTCTGAGCAAGTTCAGTCGTGCGCGCCTCAAGACGTGCCTGCGCCGCCGCTTCGCCCCGTGCCTGAGCATCGTTAAAATCACTGATCGCCTTGCCCGCTGACAACGCCAGATCGGAGGACAATTTCTTGATCTGCGAATTAACGTGTTCCGTGATCAAAAGGCGGACAACCTCGGGATCGTCGGGACTTAATCCTGACGCGCCCACCGCAGCCCATGCGCGATTACGAGCATCGGGATCAACGCAGAGAGCCTCAGCAGTGTCGTTGAAAATCGTCATGACACGATCCCCCTTTACAGACCGAGCAAACCGGCGGACGGTTCAATGGCCTTGCGGAATCCGCGCAGAAACTGTGACGCGATCGTGCGTTCGGTGATCGTCAATTCGGGATGCCGGGCACAGTCAGAATATTTCAGATTGAGCGCGTTAAGTTTTGCCCGCGTCCCGACCTGCATCGCCGGCATTGATACCTCGATACCCCCAGCAGCAAGCAGGCGATCGCGACCCTTGCCATAGCGCCGTTCGCCTGCGGAATCGTAACCGAACCAGTATGGAAAATCGGCTTTAAGGTCGCGGCTCTCACGCATGTTCAGAACAGCGACATGATCGACGGAATCCGTTCCGAAGGCGCTCATGTATTGACCGACAGACTGGGTGCTTTCAATTTCGTTGTCGATGACATGCACCAAAG
This sequence comes from Acetobacter orientalis, assembly GCF_000963965.1. GTDB lineage: Bacteria > Pseudomonadota > Alphaproteobacteria > Acetobacterales > Acetobacteraceae > Acetobacter > Acetobacter orientalis. The sequence continues at coordinate 144,762 of NZ_BAMX01000014.1, read as the reverse complement.
TCAAACGAACATCGTTCTCTGCAAGTGCGGCAAGGAATCCTTCGACCTGTTCCCCGTCGCCGTTGTCCACGATTTTGCTGATCTCGAAGCGAGAGCCGCCCGGCAGATCGTGCAGAATCACATCCGCGTCCGAGGCAATCGAATTGAGAAGCGTGACACGTTCTGCGTCCTGGCGCAGATCATAGAAATTAACGCCAGCGTCGTGATAGACGCGCACAAGTCCGCCGATCTGGCCGTCCGCATCGAAGATCGCAGCTTTCGTATTGCGTTCACGATAGATGTCCGTCATCAGACGAGAGAATGTTGTTTTACCGACGCCGCCTTTTCCTGAGACGACGAGGACGAGACGTTTTGCTTTGTCTCCCATTTTTATACACTCCTTGTTCCCACAGGACGCGATCTGCATTCCCTAGAAACATTATAGTGTGCATTTCTGAAAACCCGGGATCGGTGCGCGATCGGGCGCTTCTACGAGACATAAAAAAAGCGAAACCGGGGAGGCCCAGTTCCGCTTTCAATAACGACAAACGCCGCTGATAAAGAGTGTTAAGCGTCCAAGGCTGGTGGTTTCCGCGATGTGAATCCAGACATTGAGGGTGACGCAGACTGTGCGGGCGCGGAATCAGGTTTCGGACGAGACGCCTGTTGTGCGCCGGGATCCACTTTTGAATCAGGGGTGGAATTCTGGACGCGAGAATCTGGTGTGGCGCGTCGGCCTTCTGAATCCGGTTTCGGTTTGCGTGCTGTGCGAGGACGAGTGCCTCCGCGCAACTCCTTGGCAACACGTTTCATATATGTTGCAAACGTGCCGGCGCTGATGTCGATACGGCGCTTTGTCAGCATAGCGCATATTTCGGAATCCGTGCGACCGTCCTGCTTCATCTTTAGAAGCGGTTCGTAAATCTGTTTGACAAGATCATAGACGGTCTGCGGTTTGTGCGACAGCCATTCCTCATGTTCTTTTGCAAGGTCTGCGGTCAGTTCCTCGACAGTCATTGTCAGATTCACGGCTGATCGTTTTGTTACTCTTGCCATGACAAAAATTCCCTGTTGCTGATTAAGAGGCCGATGCCTTAATTGATAGTATAACGCAATCACGCATCTTTATCAGACAATGACGTCAGCTTCGCTTTCTCACGTCACGATGTCCGCTTGACCATGCTGCATCTCAGATTGAGAACGACAGACAGAAACATAAATAGAAAGAAGCATTGATTCAGCAATTTCAGTTTCGTTCAAAACGCAGAATCATCTCTGTAAAAATCATCATTCTATTCCCTATCTATTACCTCAACATTCACACAAATCTCTCATTCACAATTCCATCTCTCTTTTCCCATTTTCTCTCATAATTTACAGACAGATATGATTACAAAACACAGTCACGAAAACGAAACCCTCAAACAACATAAAAGATAGAATAATTTAGCAACACACCACGCATCTTCGACGCCCGCAAGAACTTAGAACGGGAGTAAACTACCATTCCTTCGTAAAAATGTCGGGAACAATCTTGACGATTGCCCGACAGGATTCCCGATTCAGAAAACAAATTTTGATACGAAAAATACGCACGTTCAGAACGGAATCAGATCACATTTAAGGAACGGCAGTCTTCGCGGTTCAGGACAATAAATCTAAATACGGAAATCCTCTCGGGGGGGGGGGAGACGTGGGCAACAATCTCCGGCTACCGCCGGAATCCGGCCCCGTCACACCCCATTATTTTTCAAACTCGATTCCGCGCAGAACGAAACTCATATCTGCGATTAGCCGCCATTCTTATTCGTGAACGGAATCCCCTCACGTCAGGAACCAGAGGCTTTCATGAATCGGAACTAAAATCAGTGAACAGATACACCCCATCAGGGAACGCAAATCATGTTCACATGCACACCGATTTCTGACGTCGAATATTACATCGAGTCTGTGAATCAGGAATTAGTAAACCAACCCGATTTTGGCGGATCGGAACAAAATCCGACACAGCACACAATCATTCATCCCGCCAACCGGAAACGTGGTGACTGGTCTGATCGTGACAGAGCGGCTTATTATCTGGATAACGGAACTGGAGAAAAACCGGGCGTATGGTGGACAAATGCCCGCGCTGATGTGGGACAGGTTCTGCCGTTCGTTTTCAACGGAACAGAAGTCAAGCCACAGGATTTCAGGAACCTAGCTTCAGGACGTGATCCCCTCACGCATGAAACTCTGATTCAGACGGGAAAGAAGCGGCGTGTCGGATATGATCTGCAATTCGCTGCGTCCAAATCGGTATCGGTTCTCTATGCGGCTGGAAACAGGGATCAACGCGACGCTATCGAAGATGTGCAACAGGAAGCCGTTTTCAAAGCATTGGAATACGTGCAGCAGAATGGACTGATCGTAACCCGATGCGGACACAACGGGAACGACAGACAGACACCAGCAGAACTGATGGCGGGAACATTTCTTCACACAACCAGCAGGTCTGGTGATCCTCAGATTCATACTCATGCGGTATTGCTGAATGTGTGCCGAAGGGCCGACGGCACGACAGGAACCATCGACAACCTGGAACTGCTGAAACACCAACAGGAAATTGGTGCCATCTATCGTCTGGCATTGATTCATGGACTGGAGCGCAGGCTTGGGGTGAAGGCAATCAAAGACGAAAGGAACTTCCGCATCGTCGGCGTTCCTGAATCAATAGAACAGAAATTCTCAAAGCGCAGGGACGACATTCTCTCAGAAGCCCGCGAAATGGGAATTGATACTGCCTCTCACAGGGAGGCATCAGATAATATTTCCCGGAACACACGCGGATCAAAATCAGACCTGCCGTCCCGAGCAGAACTGAACGATCGTTGGGACAAGGAAATCAAAGAAGAGGGATGGACAAAGAAATCAATTTGGGAATCAGCCTTGGCGGTCGCAGCAGAAGAACGGGCCAAGCCGCGCGACACCAAAACGGCATTTGAAAGTGCATTGCATCAACTGACGCAGACAGAATCAGTCATAGAAGATCGGCATCTGATCGGAACCATTCTTGAGCATTTTCAGGGACGGTCTGTGAGCGTTGATGAAGCGATCTATCACGCACGAAACGCCCGCAATTCAAAACAGATTATCGAACTGACTGGGAACGACAAAAACAAATCACGAGACCTGTTTTTCGCAACACCAGAGGTTATCGATGCGGAACGGGAAATCGTGCGTATTTCTACTGATCGGCGCAAAGAGCGGGCACTCGTATCGAAAGACATTATCGATAAAGCGATCGCGTCAAAAGCGACGATCTCCGAGGAACAGGCGGAACTGGTCAGACACGCATTGAACCGGGATGGAATATCTGTTGTTGAAGGATCAGCCGGAACAGGGAAATCCTTTTCTTTGGGAACAGCTTCCGAAGCGGCAAGGGACGCCGGACTTCGCGTCTGGGTAACAGCGCCATCACATCAAGCGGTATCAGTCATCGCCAGGGATACTAGCACCGATCAGACGCAAGCTGCCGTTTTGCGGTCATTCCTGAATCGTATTTCCGATCCTGACCACACACAGGGAATCAGGTTGTCACGGGACGATGTCGTGATCGTCGATGAAGCCGGAATGATCAGCACAAAGGAAATGAATGAATTGCTTCGTGAGACAGCAAAAGCGGGTGCGAAGGTAATTCTTGCTGGCGACACGCGGCAACTCAAACCCGTGGCGCCGGGGTCACCTTTGCGCTTGATTTCAGAAACGATTAACTCATCACGAATCAACGAAATCCGCAGACAGAAAGTCGATTGGCAGAGGAACGCAAGCAGGGACTTCGCCTCGGGCGAGATCGAAAAAGCGGTGACAGCATACGCAGACAAAGACCGTATTATCATTGGGACAGGGGAGGAACTGCGTGGGAGACTGATCGAGGACTATATTGGAGACGTCAAACGCGACCCGACAGGAACACGTCTGGTTCTTGCGAGGACACATAATGAGGTTCGGAATCTAAACGCCGATCTTCGTAATCTGCTGCGCCAGGAGGGACGGATCACGGGGTCAGATATTGAGATTGAAGCGTTAAGCAGAGGGATAAAACCTGTGGCGGGATCGCTGTCCTTGGCAACAGGTGACCGGCTGATTTTCGGCGAGAATATCAAGGCGTCGGGGCACATGATCAGGAACAATGACGTTGCGACAATCAAAGACGTTTGCCGCGACAATACAGACGGTCAACCTGTTGTGACCCTTGCATTCGATCGCGGTTTCGATGTGACGACGAGATGGTCTGATCTGGAACGGCTTTCAAGATCAAAAGGGAACGATCCAGACACTCGACCGCTTCGCGTCCAGCACGCCTATGCCGTGACGATCCATTCATCCCAGGGCGCAAGTGTGGACAGGACTTACGTTCTGAATGCGGCCGGGATGGACAAAGAATCATTGTATGTCGGGATGACGCGACACAAAGAAGATTGTCACCTTTACGTCGATGCGACACGCATCGGTCTGAATGTTCGGGACAACAGAATTCGGCGTGACGGGGTATCAGCGTCAATCAGTGCGTCAGGGCAACTTGAGGCCCCGGATGCGCTCGACAAAGACGATCCTGGTGACAAAGTCGATCATGACGCGGTGATCAAACAGATCATCTATGAGGGGGAACAATCACGCGAAAAAGGAAACGCCGCTGATTTTTCTCAGCACAGGCGTTCCTGGGCATCGGCACCGACGGCCGAGATGGCTGTGCAGGGCGAGATTGAACGGAAACAGAAAGAAATCGAGCGCAAAAAAGAGGATGGGCCGTCGTCCGTTGAACTGGAAGGAGAGCGGATTGAGGAATGGATTTTTGGAACGGAAAAGACTGGCGCAAGGGAGTCGGTAATTCCGAAGAAAGCGGACGATGACGCTGAAAAAGCGGCGGCAGAAGCCCGGCGTAAGGCTGAAGAAGAAGCTAGAAAGCACGCGCAGGAAGGGCCGGTCATGAGGCGTTGACCGGCGAGCGTGGGGACTGGCGCTACTAAATGGACGGCGCCGGCCCTTTGTGACGTTTGATCTCTTGAGATGGGCACGGCTGGATGAGCAGCGATTTTAATCTGGCGACTTCGGCGAGGCACAAATCTATCGCATCTGACGTCAGGAAACGCTCAAAGCCAGGACGCGGGCTGATGACCGCATTCGCCTGCGCTTCGTAAGAAGGACGCATAAGATTTAACCTTTGCTCCATCTGCTCCATGGCATCGGGCTGCGCTTTGAATACATCAACAGCCGGAATCAATACATCACGCGACCACGTCAAAGATGCCGCAAGATCAAACACATCTCTCGGCTTGAAATTGTGACGTCGATACAGGATTTTTCTGGTCAAAATTTCAGTTGGTAATTCGACGTTAATAATGCGATCGCCATTTGTTCCTACATAGTCCAAGCCGGCTTGCGTAAAGACCTCATCGAGCGAAAGTCCACGAACGGGATCATGGGTCAATGTCGGCGGCGTCAGAAAATCAATCTCACCATTTTTCAATTCGAGTTTCAGATAGTACCCCGGAAACTGGCTCTTTCCATCCACACCAAGGACACGCTTTGTTTCTTCGCAGAACTGGGAGGTCAGATGAATGAGTGATCCGCGCGTAAAGATGTCAATGTCATACGAGACGCGATGGTCAAGCCAGATGGCTAAAGCCGTCCCGCCCCCGAACGTCCATAGATCATGACCGGCGGCATCAAGGATGCTGATCGCGTCAGGCAGCAGATCATACCACCTCGAACCCTGCCATTTCTGCAATCCATCTTCCATTTTCAGTCTCCGACACGTCAAGGCCCAGGAGGCGGATGCGCTCCATAGCGGCGTTCAGTTCATTGTAACTGAACACTCGTTTTGAAACGAGATTTGCAAGCGTTGGGCCGGGGACTTCGTCGATTAAAGCTGCAATCCGCACAGAAGCATAGATGTCGGGATGAACGTCAAGGACATGATTGATCATAGCTTCAGGCGCTGTCTCGATAGGCAAAGGCGCGTTGACGGTCTTCAGCGCAGCCCGCAGCCAAGCACGGCCGTCAGGGTCGGAAAGCCGGTGGGATAACTGGTTTGTAGCCACGGGGTCTCCTTTTTAGAATGATGTGAGGACGTTGTTTTATAACACAAGCTGGGAGCAAAAGAGAACAATTAAGCACGTTTCTGAGAATGCTGATGGATGCCTTGAAGAAGCAAGAGAAATGGCCTGCTACCGCTGGCCTTCAGCGTTTAAGAGCCGCGTGGTTATGTAAACGATAAACAGGGCGGCAGACCTGCCTTCTTCGCTGCCCTCCAGCCCCCCTTCAGTATTTTCTGAAACATATCGAGAGAGGCTTCTTAAATTAAACACCTGCCGACTCCCCTCCCCTAAACCCTCACTAGCCAACCTGCCTGATTCAGGGTGGTTAGGAAAAAACCGTAGTTTACCGTCACTTTTTACACTACTAACCAACCATCTTTCTATATATATTGTCTAACGTGCGATGCTTCCCTCATCTTCCAACTATCACCCATAAACCAAAAGAAGCTGCCTAAACTCTCATTCAGAACTCTACAAGAATGGGAAGGTTGCGTAGGTGGGAGGCAGTCTGAGAATTTTCCAACGTTTCAATAAGCCTTATGGCAGTCCATTATACTTTCAATACGTGTTCTATGCTTTACGAACGATCAAGATTTTTTCGTATATCCTGCACAAAACGGGAATATCTGACGCCTTTGAAAAACAGGTTTAGCAACAAACGGGCAGGCCATCGGCATGGACGCTTAACCTGAATGAGGAGAACATACCTGTCCTCTTCAGTATTGTTCCAAACTTCATGACTATAGGTGTCATCAAACAGAAGAGAACTTCCATCCGACCAGGAATGAATATGAAGTTTTTCTCCCTCTTCAATCTGAATCCAGCACTGCGTTCTATCCTGAGGCACACAAAGCCCCAGATGATAAGTCAGCATCCCCTTGGTCATGCCACGGTGCCGAGGGATATGGCACCCACCCTCCAGAACAGAAAACGTCGCGGTGCAGACATCTGGAATTTTATCAATTAAAGATGCTGTAAGAGGAACACACGCCCTGTTTTCCAACCTCTTGTAGCCATACCCTTCAAGAAAAAATGTCCGCCAGCGGACGTCCGCAGCAATTCTCCCATGATCCGGGGATATTTCCCCCAAAGACGGCATGTTTGAAGCGCGCACCAGCGTAATCTCTTTACAGATAGCCTGCCAGTTCTTTTCCAATTCCCTGACCCATGGAAAAATATGGGGATTAAAGACGGCCTGATCAGGCAAGAGTGAATAGCGCATAATAAACGCATCAATCACGGCACGAATATTTTTCGTGAGATGATAAATTGTCTTTTTCTTAGCCATTATCCTCTTTCTTCTCTATTCGTTACAGAATTTTCAAATTAGAATCAAAAAATTCAATGGCAGACACGGAGTGAACAATGCAAGCCCCGGACGAAAACCTACAGGAAATTCACACTCTATTGTTCGAAATCAGTTCAGATATCGATAAACTGAATTCCACATTGATTTCTGATAAAAATATACCAGAAAATATTTCCCGTAATGTAGCCATGCTGGCCGACAAAATTGATGCCCTCAACGATCTGATACGTATCCTGTAAAATCCGCTTTTATAGCAAACGGCTACATATCCTTTCTCCCAGTGCCTCGTAATCATAGAACGAAATAATGTGGAGGATTCGAAGAACCGTTGATTGATTCCCCCTTTTGCCTCATTTCAGATTTCTGGCGGGTTGATGGCTGGTTTCTGGACCTAATTTTCACTCTGCGTCCTGAGCAGAAAAAGAGTTTCATGTTATGGATTGCTGCGCGGCGGCATTAATCCGCTCCAGATTGATCTTGCTTCCCCCCCCGTGCCGTCCATGCAATGAGGGCATGAGGCTTATAAAGAGATATTCCGTGTGCCTTATAATTTTGCTAAAAATGCAAGAGAGCTTATAAAATCAAATCAGATTATCTTAAGGATAAACAGCTTGCGTGCAAAACTTATACCTATTGTAGCTCTGGCTGTCATCGTAACTGGATGTGCTAAAAAGCCTATTCCGGCCATTCAGCCGCCTCCGACACCCCCACGAACGGCAGAGACAACATTACCCGTTTCCAACAGAATAGTTGAGACTACGTCGGCCCACGCACACTTTGACATGCATGGCCCGATGCCTGACCCCTACCCTAGATAATCTGCCACTTCAGCTATGGATCAGGGTGATTGTTCACCGCGCAGAGTTTCATAAAAACCTGCTACACAGCGGGCATAGCTGTCCATCGAAAATGCTTGTGCCCGCATCAATCCCCTGACGGCTAGGTCTCTTCGCACTTCGACATTCTGATCCAACAATGAAATAGCTTCTGCCATTTCGGAAATATTATAGGGATCAACGAGGAGGGCGGCCTGCCCTGCAATTTCTTTGGTTGCATGGCGATCACTTGTCATGACCGGCGTGCCGAGCGCCATGCTTTCAACAATTGGCAAACCAAAACCTTCTGCCAAAGATGGAAAAAGCACGGCACAGGCATTCTGAACCTGTGCGAGCAGACATTCTCTTTCACACCAGGCAACCTGCTGCACCAGTGCCGGCCTGGGGTGCCTTTCAAGAGCAGCAAGCTCTTCCCGCGCCCCAAAACCATTGTTGCCAAGCAGGCGTAAAGGACGACTGGTGCCACTTTGTCCATGGGCTTCAATCAGACGGGCAATATTTTTACGTTTTTCTATAGAGCCAAAATACAAAAAATATTTCTCATATTCATCAGAAGAAAAATTCTGCATTTTCTGATTGCAAGATACAGAAACAGCCTGCCCCAGCACGACCACTTTATGACTATATTCGGGAAATAATGCCGCTATATCCTGCTGAACAGCATCTGAAACTGTGATAATCGCCGCAGCATGCTGCATGCATTGTCGTAATATTTTCCGCATACGATCCGACTGAATTCCCGTGAGCTCAGGATGGAGCAAAGGGATCAGATCATGGATTGTATAAATATTTGGAATATCTTCCCAATACACCGGGAACGGATAACTCCAATGAACAATATCCGGCGTGTAGGCAGACCTGACTGAGGTCAAACGTCCAAACGTTGAAAAATGAACCTGAATTTTACGAAAAAAATCACTGACACCCCATGAGTGCTCAGCCTGAGAAAATGTAAGCCGCTGCTGGCCCTTCAAAGACACTAAAAAACGCAGGAGCTTGTTCTTCAGCGCATGAGGATGCCTTTGAAGGTCAGTTCCCCCTGCAAATCCGACGTCTGCGCCACAAGATTGCAGCGCATCACTCAGGGTGGACGCATAGGTGGAAACCCCTGTTCCTCCCCTCCCCCTGACACCGCGCGCTCCAACAGCCACAACCGATTGCATGAAATATCCGTTCAGCGTTTGCACGTGGGTTTACATGCTGAGCCAAATATTTTGTCGACCCATGGGCTCGTCACTGCGTAATTTTTATCTGGCGCATAATAATGATGTTGCAGGTGGTGTTTCTGAATACATTTTAAAAGCCTGTTAGAAAAACGATACTGATGCGTTGCGTAGTGCCAGCCATCGTACAGCACGTATCCACAGAGAAAGCCGAAGAAAAATGACCGTCCGAATGACGGACCCAGTATTGCCTGAAACAGACCATACAACATCACCGCCAAAGGTACACTGACAATGGCCGGCATAAGATTACGGTATCGATCACGCGGACACTCATGATGATTACCGTGCATGACAAAGAGAAACGATTTCCCAAGGCGAGACTGCAACCGCAAATGAAATAAGAAGCGGTGCATCACATATTCAAAGAAAAACCAGACCAGTAGGCCCAGAGCACTCATCCCCACGAGACGCCCTGGCGGCACAGGGTCAGACACCACAAGAGTGTAAGCAAACACACTCAACACAACACCCCAAAGGCTGACAAAAGCCGTAACGGGCATATAAGTGAGGCATTCAAGCCAACGAGAACGAAATATTTTTAGGGGCTTTTTCTCCAAAATTTATACTCTTTGCTTCCTGCGGAAATCTTACATAAATGGATATGAATCCGGCTAAATTTTGTCTTTCACCCGGCCTGCCTGCGCTTGCAATAATCTAATTGAAACGCACTCTTAAACCACTTCTAAAGACAAACTCCTGATCAAATGATGCAATTCCGCTGGAGTAAGGGCACAGCTAGATGTGGCCTTCTTACACTCTGGAAAACTGAGAGCAACATAAGGGGTTGAGCGTTCTCTGTCCTGATACGCAATTCCTTGTATAGACGGGCGGTGATCCCCAAAGAACACTAGCAATGCCGATTTATCCTGCTCCTCCAGCCATGCCATTAATCGTCCTAGCATAGCGTCACTACTCTGCAAGTGCCGTAAATAATGCTGTAGAGCCTCCTGCGGATTTCCCGGCCAGGGGGCATGGTTTTCCATTGTCACGGCATAGAGAAAAAGAGGTGCTGTCGCGCCTTCAAGCCGGTTGATAACTACCTCCGCCAGCACCGTATCGCTCATATATTCCCCCGGAAGAGGCGTATGCTGAACTGTTGAGCAATCATCAACTGCATCAAACCCTATTACGGGCATCAACTGGTTTCGCCCGTAAAACTCCAGGCTATGGGGGTGCATGAAAACGGTCTGATATCCAGCGGCTTTCATCTGATAAGATAAAGCATACGTTTTATCTCTTTGCGCAGTCAGAAACGGGTCATACTGGCAAAAGCCTAATTCCGCTTCCGTCCTGCCAAACATAACACCGTACTCTGTTCTCATGGTGTATGCACCAAAGCCACTAACCAGCAATTCACCCTGCGAATATGCCAGAGCCTTCGCTTTTTCTAAAAATGGCAATCTGATCTTATCGACAGAGGCATCACAAAAAATAGACGGGGTAGCATAAGACTCACACTGTATAACCAGCACAATATCGAGACCAGCTTTCGCTTTGCTGACCGACACTGGTGAGGGCGCAGGCTGCTTTTTCCAAAGCGCCCAATAAACAGCAAGCATGCCAAGAATACCCAAACGGCCGACATCACGCCGCCAGTCAGGCTCAGAAATATCTAAATAAACAGGAATTTTTTTATAAAAAAAACATGCCGTCAATATTATACCAACAGCATACAAGCGGACATTCAAAGAATTTGTAAAACAGTACCATAATGACAGCGGGACGCATAAAATAAGACCTACAAGGACAACCCAACCAACAGGAGGAACAGAAAAGACGAAAAAACTTGGATTTTTAAGCAAAACACCCAAAGAAACAATATCAGAAAAATAAACAGGCTCCTTCAGAATGCGATATTTAATACACGATACAACAGAAAAAATATAAAAAAGAAAAATACCCAGAGCCCCTCCGAACAACGGAGAACCCGATAAAGAAACAAAGACAGAATACAACGCTGATATTGTTATGGAATGAACTGACAGTAAATTTTTAATCTGATAATGCTGCCTATCCCCAGCCACCGGGAGGAAAAGAGCGGGTATAGTGAGAATAAACGCAACCAGAAGGCCCAGAAAAAATTCAAACACCACGATCCACACGCCCGATTTCAGTTTTTCAGAACCTCTTTTACGAAACCTCTGAATTTCGAAAGAAAATTTTCTTACCCAACATAAAAACCATGAACTATACGGATAAAACTCTGCACCCTGTCTTGCTTAGCATCAAGTAAAGCGTTTATAATCTATCCTCAGAAATAAGGCAAACAATCCATATCTATGAAATATTTTCCACAAGAGGCTAACCGGTGACCTTCCTGAAGAAAAAAGTGGTGGAAAACGATTGCCACTCTTTTTTAGCACCGCCTCCGTTCAGAAAAATAATGCCTTGCATCGCTCAACCGCAGTCCGATGCGCTAAAATCTCCTGCCGACACTGACCAGAAAGAGGCTTTTGAGGCTATCAGGCAGGCTATTCTAACGCACAAAGTCGGAGGGAAATTTTGGGAAAAGCCTCTCGCGCGCCCTTTCCACGCCATCCTGTCTCTCCCTGAAGACTGTGAGTTCTCCACCGCACAGGCAGCGCTAAACTCCCTTACACTCACCTTTTCACAGAGCGACATCCTGCTGCTTGCTCCATCCCTAACCCATCAGGCACGTAAACTTGCCAGAAGCCTTAAACTGTCCTGTGCTGGAGCAGATAAGCTAGACCCTCATGCTCTTACGGAAACAGTGAAGGGCATGGTCGCGGTAACACCGCGCACTTTCCAGCTAGACGTCTGCCTGCTTGCTTCTCTGCACGGCATATCGGTTGCACTATGGGATTTACCAGAAAAGCCTACTGAAATCCTCACCGCACCGAAAGCCCTTTCAATCATTTTCCAAAAAACACGGTATTTCAACCCCTTTACTGGGCAGGAGACTGATTGCCTGTCAGTAATCGAACTCCTCGCGTTATGGAAACGCACACTGCTCGCCAACCGACAGATTGGCGCGTGTATGGGAATGTCGCTCTGGAAGCGCCCGCAGATTAGCGCTTTTTTTGCAAAAGCTCCTGGTCAGCCGCGCTTCTTCCAGTCTCCCAGTCGGGCAATTGCAACTTGCAAACGTCTGGGAGAATTCAAAATTGCCATCTGGGCAACCCGCCTCCCCTCAGGCATCAAATTCGCTTTGGAGAGGGCCAACCTGCACCTTGTCCTTGTGGAAGATGGCTTCGTGCGCTCGATCGGACTAGGAAGTGCCCTGCAACCGCCGGCCTCCATTTTTCTTGATACGCGCGGTGCCTACTATGATCCGGCAAAAGCAAGCGATCTGGAGCATATTCTGGCGACACATCACTTCAGCGCGTCCCTGCTTGCCCGAGCACATACCGTTCTTGAACGGCTACGAACAAAAGGTATCTCAAAATATGGTCGCGCCACCAGCGCACCTACCACTACCAGACACGCGGGCGACCGACCAAGACTTTTAGTTCCGGGTCAGGTGGCGGATGATCTTTCCGTGCTGCGTGGCGGCGGCAAGATTCAGGATAATTTCTCGCTGCTCAAAGCCGTGAGAATCGCGCACCCCGGCGCCTATATCATCTATCGGCCCCATCCCGATGTAGAAGGTGGCTATCGTAAGGGAGCCCTTCCCGATCAGGAGGTCCTGACACTTGCGAACGAGGTCAGCCGCGGCGGCAACATTACCGAACTATTGACACAGACAGACGAGGTGCATACCCTCACGTCCCTTGCAGGATTTGAAGCCCTCATTCGCAATATCCCGGTGACGACCTATGGCACACCGTTTTACGCAGGCTGGGGTCTTACCGAGGACAGAGGCGTCATACCACCGCGACGAAACCGCGCCCTTAGTCTGATTGAACTCGTTGCCGGAACATTGCTGGTTTACCCACGATATCTGGATCCGGTCACGCTCTTGCCGTGCCCCATGGAAACCGTCCTAGACAGATTTGAACAACCCGGCGCCTGGAGCCCGACATACTGGATGCGTTTAAGAGGGCTGCAAATTCGCTTGCATAAAAAGCTCTTTACTCTATGTCGTCAGTTACTCTTTTTTTACCGGTAATTTGATTTTTCGATGCATAGCGAATCTTTAAATCCTGCTGATCGCCATTTTCTGCTGCTGCAGGGCCTCATGGGACCTTTTTTCCAAAAAATAGGCTCAGCGCTTCGGGATCAAGGGTATAGCGTCTGGAAAGTCAATTTTAATGGCGGCGATTGCCTTTTCTGGCCACTACCCAATGGTATCTCTTTTACAGGGACAGATACACAATGGCCTGTCTTTTTGCTCGATACACTTCATAAGCTTCAAATTACAGACGTTGTGCTCTTCGGAGACTGCCGCCCATTACACCGGACAGCCATTAAAATCTGTCAGGAATTGCGGATACGCATTTACGTTTTTGAAGAAGGCTATATTCGCCCGGACTGGGTCACGTTAGAAAGAAATGGCGTCAATGGGCATTCTACCCTGCCTCGCAACTCACAATGGTATCTGGAACAGGCTCAGCATGTCCCGCCTCTTCCACCCCATAAAACTGTCCCCTCTTCTTTTAAACGCCGCGCCCTGGAAGCTGTCGCCTACAACTCAGCAGATATCTTGACGCGCTGGCACTTTCGCCACTGGCAGGATTATCGCCCCTGGGGGGCGTGGTACGAAGGCATGAGTTGGCTTCTACGTCTGGCAAAAAAGAAAAAGGCGCTTCCCCGCTCACAAAAGCTGCTGGGTTGGCTGGAAGAGACTGGTACACCTTATATGCTCCTGCCCCTTCAGCTTGATGCGGACTCGCAAATTCACCTCCACTCCGACTTTGCCGGCATGACGCCAGCACTCAGCATGGTGATGATTTCATTCGCAAAATACGCACCAAAAAATCTTTATCTTGTTATTAAAGAGCACCCTCTTGATAATGGTGTTAAAAACTGGTGCAAACTCGTCTATGATTTAGCTAAATCTTTAAACATAAGCCATCGGGTTATTTACATAGAATACGGTGATATTGCGCAAATTGTTGCTAAAGCCTGCGGCGTTGTCACAATCAACAGCACCACAGGGACTTTAGCTCTCACCAACAAAGTTCCTGTAAAAGTACTGGGGCGAGCAGTTTACAACGTAAATCACGTTACGGATCAACAGCCACTTGATACATTCTGGGTTCACCCTAAAGCCCCAGATCCGGTTGCCTTACAAGCTTTCATGGCTGTTCTCATTAATCGCTGCCTCATTGAGGGAGGATTTTTTTCAGACGAAGGCCTAGACTCTCTCGTTAAAGGCACTCTCAATAGAATTCAAGATATTCAAAACGAAAAAAATGACGACGTTGTATTCCTACCGTCGCATCTTGAAGAATAAGAATGACTCATAACACCTCGACGCATCACCCTATTTTTATGGATGTTTCGCGCCTGCTCGCGCGCGCCGGCCATAGTGTACCAACAGGTATAGACCGGACAGAATACGAATACGCAGCCTATCTTGCAAAACACTGGGGAGATGCCCTTGTGTTTGTTGCCTATCATCCAGTTCACGGCATCTGCTCTCTTAACCGTCTAGATGTAGTCCGCTTCCTGTCTTTTACCGCCGCGTTATGGGCAGGAAAAGCAACCAATCCCTCTACCCTCAAATGGATGGCCCGCAAAATACTTCTTTCTTTGTCTTTTGGTCGTTGCGTCGCGCAGGAAACACATACAAAAAGCTCGCCCATTTATCTTCTGCTATCACATCACCATCTGATGAAAGAGCGTTGCATTCAAAGCTTCTTGAAGAAAAATAATGCCCGACTGGTGGTAATGATACATGATATCATCCCTATAGAGTTTCCAGAATATAGTCGACCTGGAGAGGATAAGCGTCACCTGCTGCGCCTCAAAACAGTGGCGCGTTTAGCTCATGGAATTATTGTCCCCACACAAAGCGTAGCACATGCCCTCTCCCCCTTCATGCCTACGAACCTTCCCATAAAAAATATTGCACACGGACTTCATATTTGGGGCCTAGAAAAGCCAACAACCATTACGGTTCCATCGCAACCTTATTTTGTTTGTATTGGCACGATTGAGCCAAGAAAAAATCATCTTCTGTTACTCAACATCTGGAGAAATCTAGCTAAGTCTCAGCATACAATCATTCCGAATTTAATTATTATCGGACGCAGAGGGTGGGAGAATGAAAACGTACTCGATATGCTTGAACGCTGCCCTACGTTGCAAGCCCACGTACAGGAATACAACGCCCTGAACGACCAGCAAGTTGTTCACCTCCTGCGCCACGCACAAGCCTTACTGTTTCCGTCTTTTGCGGAAGGCTTTGGTCTTCCTCTGCTGGAAGCACTTGCAGTTCAAACACCCGTTGTGTGTTCCGATCTGGCTGTTTTTAGAGAAGTTGCAGGAACATCTGCAATTTACCTAGACCCCTTGGACGGACCAGAATGGACACGTGCAATAAACTCGCTTTCAATCTCAAAAAGCACACTGAGCGTAGAGAAAACCGCAGTTACCACATATGTTCCACCGATTAACCCTTGGCCTACTCAAGTTTGCTTGGGTTTAGATTTTCTGACCTCTCTGCATAACACGTAGTACACCTAAAATACGCTTTATGTTGAAAACAAACAGGCCATCATCTAGGCGACAAACCTGCCGATCCAGCTATAGTATGCTGCCATAAATTAAACATTTTTCCATTTTCCTGTAGAAAGGAAGGTTTTCAGAGTGAAGCATGTCGTATTTATAACTTAAATGCATGATAATTTTTGAAGAGTAATGTCGTTCCATCAAATTCATTTTCGACTTAAACTCTCCTTATTTTACCCTACACCCACACCACAGGAAAAAGCTCTTGCAACATTTGTCTGTATGCCTTGATGGTTTTAATCTGGCCCTCCCTAAGGGGACAGGCGTAGCAACATACGGACGATCTTTAGCAAAAACGCTCTATGCCGCGAACTATAATGTCAGCTTATTGTACGGCTTAGATATCCCCAATAGTAAAAATGAGATACTCAAAGAAGTTCTTTTTTTTAATCTACTGGGTGGTGGAGCAAAAGCAGAAAATGAAAAAAAGAATTGCCTGCAAAAGATAAAAAAAATGGTTAACTCCTTTAATTGGAAAGCAACTAATATCCCTGTGTCCGGTCGCGTAGAAATACGAGGCATGGATCATTGGCTCCCCCCCCATCATCAAATTTTCAACTTAAGAAATCTTTTCAATAGAGCTCACTTTTATTATAAAAGAACAGGGAATTTTGTTGAGATCACATTACCATCAACACCTCATATTATGCATTGGACTTACCCTCTCCCGATTAAGGTGAAAGGCGCCATCAATGTCTATACCATTCATGATCTCGTGCCATTGCGGTTACCACAGACGACTTTAGATAATAAAACTTATTATTATAAGCTCATTAAAAAAATTGTTTCTGATAAAAATCCCATTATTACGGTTTCAGAGGCATCTAAAAACGAGATAATTTCTTTTTATCCTGATGCGGTAAATAATTTGTACAATACGTACCAAACAGTAGACCCAGAAATATCTTCAATTCTTCACAACGAAGATAATTCTAATATTGATATAGAAAAGCTATTCCATATTTCCCCTTTATCTTATTTTATTTTTTTTGGCTCCCTTGAACCAAAAAAAAATATTGGCCGTATTATAGAAGCATTTTTATCGTCTTCCACGAATAAAAGACTCGTCATAGTCGGCGCTATGGGGTGGAAAAATGAACAGGAGTTGCGCTTTTTACAAAAAGGTATTGAAAGCAACCGCATCCTTTATATAGATTATCTTCCATCATCAATGCTTTTCGCACTTCTCAGAAATGCTTACGCACTCCTTTTCCCTTCTATAGCTGAAGGATTTGGCCTCCCTGTTTTAGAAGCTTTTCGTTGCGGTACGCCCGTTTTGACTTCCGAGGAAGGAGGATTGCACGACGTTGCGGGGGGAGCCGCACTGATAGTCGATCCCTATAACGTTTCCAGCATAACACAAGGCATCAATCAACTTGACAGCAATGTCACGCTACATAACGATCTAAAAAAAAGGGGGGAGGTGCAGTATAATATATTTTCTCAAAAAGAATATGAAGACAGAATACAAAAGGCTTACCATTTCATCACTTCAAATTTCATCCCCTTGAAATAGAAATAATGATGAATATTAGAACATTATCCGCCGATACCTACATTTCCAATCGTTCAATTACATCAAAAAATCATCCTTTTCTTTTCCTTGTCAACCCACGCCATGTTTGTCATATGAGCATAATAACGTCGAATTATATCTTCCGTAATGATGCCATCCTTAGCCACTAGGTGAACTCGTTGTGTGCCCATCAAGCCTTAACACTAGAACAAAAAAAGCAACTCGTCACTTCTTGCTTTACACCTTGGCCCCATTAGGTATCAGCCTCATTTCCCTAGGAGCATGCGGCTCACTTCCCAATAGCGGTCCAACAGAATCTGAAGTGCTTAACGCACAGAAAGATCCCTCGAAAAATGCTTATGGGTTTGGTATCGTGCAGATTAGCTCCGATCTCCTCACGCTTATCTCCAGTGAACGAAAAACTCCTCTCTCATCTCTAGAAACCATACCACCTCAACGCGGCACAAACGAAAGTATTGGGCCCGGCGATGTTATCCAAATTTCTATATATGAACTTGGCAGCGCGCTCTTTAGCGCAGGAGGTAGCGGTGCAACAGCATCTCCAACAGCAGGGGCATTAGCCGGCGCATCAGGCGAATCAAGTGCCGCAAATCTTCTTCTAGGCAATAGTTCCGCAACCTTGCAAGGCGGAGCGGTTGCAACACTAAGCAACCTCCCTCCCATGATCGTAAGTGGAAGCGGAACCATCAACGTTCCTTATGTTGGCATCATCACCGTAACCGGCAAAACAGCCGACACTGTAGCAACGCAAATAAAAGCGGCTCTTACGAAAAAATCACAGGCACCGCAGGTTATGGTGAGACTCGTCCAGAGTCTGACAAATTCTATTATCGTTTACGGTGACGTTAAGACCCCCGGACGTGTCATCCTGACACCTAATCGAGAAGCTCTACTGGACGTCATTGCCCTAGCCCAAGGCACTCAGCATGCTCCAGAAGATTCGATCATTCAGTTGACCCGTGCCGGACAGGTTGTACGTATTCCCATGACAATACCGGAGAATGATCCTTCTCAAAATATTCAAATCCGCCCCGGAGATAGAGTCGAAGTTATATATAAACCAAGGACATTCACTGTTTTTGGTGCTGCCGGAAGTGTGACTGAAAGCCCCTTCACTTCTCCAGAACTTTCTCTGGCCGAAGCAATCGCCAGATCAGGGGGGCCGTCTGATGGAAAGGCTGATCCAAATGGTATCTTCCTTCTTCGTTATGAGGATAATAATATTGTCCGCAGGCTAGGCCTTCCTGTGAGCCCCGATAGCCCGGTTACACCTATTGTCTATCAGGTAGACATGATGAATCCTGGAAATTATTTTTTGGCACAGCACTTTGTGATGAAAGACAAAGATATGCTCTACTTCTCCAATGCGAAAGCTAATGAATTTTACAAACTTTTCGGTTTGATAAGCACCATTATTCAACCCGGCATAACCGCTGGCTATATGGCAAAATGAAATATATTATAGAATTTCCTTTGCATTTTCACCAAAAAGGCCTGTTATGAATAATAATGTAGAAGAGAGCGCTTCTGTTACCTCAATACCCTCTCCTGGCTCTGCTTTCTTTTCTCGTTTTTTTCTTGCATGCCTTAACTTTATCAAAAAGAAACCGGCATTATCTGTTGTCGTAATAATACCTAATATTTTATTTGCTATATATCTTACATGTATCGCAAGCCCTCAGTACGTCTCAGAAGCTCATTTTATGGTAAAGAGTGAACGTTCACAGGGCACCCCACTATCGATGCTTCTACAAGCTGGGGGGGAAACCATAACCAGCGAGAATACCTACGCAGTGCAAGACTACATGATGTCTCGCGATGCTATGGACGTTCTTTTAAAACATCACGACCTAGAGAAAATATTCAATTCTCCTGCAGCTGATTTTATGTCACGCTACCCTAACTGGTATTCGTTGAATAACAAAGAAAGCTTTTATCGTTACTATAAAAAGCACGTAAAAGCAGAAATTGACGCAGATACCTCACTTTCTGTCCTAAGAGTACGCACATTCAGTGCTGCGGAATCACAGCATATTGCAAAAGCTCTACTTTCAGCTTCTGAAAATCTTGTAAATGATATTAATGCCCGTCAAAGACAAAACCTGATAGGCGCAGCGCAGAAAGAAGTTGATGAATCTCTAAAGCAACTAAAGAAGCTCCAAATACAGATGGCTGCATTCCGTGATACTACAGCCATGATTGATCCAGAAAAACAATCTGTTCCACTTCTTGGGAACAAATATGCCCTGCAAGCAATGCTAACAGCCTCGCAAATGCAATTAGACCAAATCCTTAAAACTGCACCTGACAGCCCTTCTGTTGCTGTGTATCGGCACCAGATTTCCATTATCATGCAAGAAATTAAAAACGCGAGCGCGACCCTGACAGGTAATAATGAATCCTTGGTACCCAAACTCACGGAATTTGATTCTTTAACCGTTCAAAGACAACTTCTTGAAAAAGTTCTTATCTCTGAAGTTGGCTCACTGGAATCTGCTAAGGCCCAAGCAAACCGGCAAATGGTTTTTCTAGAAGAGGTCACTCAACCAGATGCGCCGGATTACCCGGAGTATCCACCAGCTATCGTATTTATGGCTGTATTTTTTGCCACAACATATGGCTTATACATTATGGGGCGTTTGCTAGTTGCAGGTGCACGGGAACACAAAATCTCATGACAAACGCCACACGCAAATCGTCCTCATCTTTATGGAAATGCTTTATTTTACAATATAAGGTTATCCACGCACTCATATTACGTGAAATCCATACACGCTACGGTCGTGAAAATATCGGTTTTCTATGGGTAATCGGTGAACCAATCCTTTTTTGCGCGGGCGTAACCATTGTGTGGACTGCAATTCGTCCCGCACGTGAACACGGACTAGGTATGACAACCCTTGTTGTGACTGGTTACCTGCCACTTACAATGTGGCGTCATTGCTTAGGCCGAGCCGTTAAAGCTTATGAAGCGAATGGGAGCCTTTTATTTCACAGGCAAGTTACACCATTTGACATCATTACTGCCAGAACATTCCTTGAGATCATTGGAACAATGATGGCTGCGATAGTCTTGCACTGTGGAGCGATTGCATTCGGTTATATGAAGCCACCAGCAGACTATAGTCTAATTTTTCTAGGGTATTTTTATCAGTCTGTGTTCTGCTTCGCCACAGCACTTCTTGCTGCATCACTAAGTGAATTATCTGACTTGGTCGAAAAAATTATTGGTGTTTTCAGTTATTTGTCTATCCCTCTTTCAGGAGCCTTTATTATGGTGAGCTGGCTCCCTTTAAAGTATCAATGGATCCTACTCTTATCACCTATGGCAAATAACACTGAAATCATTCGTAGTGGTCAATTCGGGATAGCTGCACGTGTAAGATATGACCTATTCTATGACACATGGGCAACGTTACTCGCGCTGTTAATAGGGATAATGGTAACAGCTAATATTAGAAAGCATATTGAAATTGTCTAATTTTTCCCAATAGGTGCTTCATGTTGCAATGTGTCAATATCACTAAGACATTTCATACAAGTGCTGGCCCTCGGCAAGTGCTCAAAGGTATTAACCTTAAAGTAGCACGAGGAGAAAAGCTGGGAATACTCGGCCAAAATGGGGCAGGAAAATCTACAATGTTACGTATTATTGGTGGAGTAGATTTTGCAACATCTGGGCACATAGAAAAAGACATGTCTGTCTCATGGCCCCTCGCCTTTACTGGTGCATTTCAAGGCAGCCTTAGCGGTTTGGATAATCTCCGCTTTATTTGTCGTATATACGAAAAAGATTACGATGAAACGCGTGCATTTGTTGATGATTTTGCCGAACTTGGAAGCCAGCTTCTGGAGCCTGTAAAAACTTATTCATCAGGCATGCGTGCGAGGTTGGGCTTCGCTCTATCTCTTGTGATTGATTTTGATTGCTATTTGATTGACGAAGTTATCATGGTTGGAGATGCGCGTTTTGCCGAAAAATGTAACCGTGAAATGTTTGAAAAAAAAGCAGATCGGGGGATGATTATTGTGTCTCATAACATGGGATTCGTTAAGGAAACCTGCACACGCTGCTGCCTTCTAAAAGACGGAAAAATGATAGAGTGTCCGAGCGTAGAAGAAGGGATTGATATGTACCATCGATTTTAAAATTATTATGGAAATTCTTTTTCATCTTTCGACTTTTTCTGCTATCGAAAGATTATTAAAATATTGAAAGAATGTGGCTTCCTAACTGGCTACAAGTTTCTCGCAAACGGTAGAGACCATTATCATGAATGACGCAGTCAATACTTTTCCCGTAATTGATAAAAAAACTATCATCCCAGTTATTTTATCTGGTGGCAGTGGTAGCCGCCTTTGGCCTGTCTCTCGAAAAACTTTCCCGAAACAATTCTGGCCGTTAGTTTCAGAGTGGACACTACTCCAAGAAACAGCACTACGAGCACACAATGCACATGTCGCAGCACCATATGTGGTATGTAATGCTGATCATCGGTTTATTGTAGCCGAACAGCTTCGTGAAGCAGAAATACATGGTGCGCAGATTGTCCTTGAACCCACTGGGCGTAATTCTGCCCCAGCCATCGCAGCAGCAGCATTTCTGATCGCAAAAAAGTTTCCAGAAGCGGTTCTCTGGATTATGGCCGCTGATGCCGCAATTAAAGAAGAAGGCGCTCTTCTGGAAGCTCTACAACGAGCGGTCTCAGCCGCTGAAAAAGGATATATTGCAACGTTTGGTGTCAAACCGAATAAACCTGAAACAGGCTACGGCTACATCCAGTGCGGCACTCCTCTGAACGGTCTAAAGGATACTTTCCATGTTGAACGTTTTCTGGAAAAACCCAGCAAAAAACAAGCTCAAGAATTAGTACAAGACAAACATAACCTGTGGAACTCTGGCATGTTTGTCGCAAAAGCTACGACCTTGCTGGCAGAAATCAAAAATTTTGTACCAGATGTTTATGACGCCGTTAACACCGCGGTGACAGAACATACCACTGATATGGACTTCATTCGCCTTGCCCCTAAAAGCTTTGCGAGCGCGCCTGATATTTCTATTGACTATGCCGTTGCCGAAAAAACCAAACTCGCAGTCGTTATCCCATGTGATCTGGGCTGGTCCGATATTGGTAGTTGGGATGCTCTATGGGAATTTTCTTCAAAAGACGATAATGGCAACGCAACATACGGAGACGTTTTTCTAGATGGCGTCAAAAACTCTTATGTTCGGTCGGATGGAATTGTCGCAACAGTCACTGGCGTAGACGATCTGATCGTTGTGGTGACAGAAGACTCTGTTATGGTTTCCCACAGAAACCGAGCGCAAGACGTTAAAAAAGTCGTTGAAAGGCTTAAAAAAGCGAAGCGACCTGAAGCAACATCTCATAATCGCGTTTACCGTCCTTGGGGTTTTTACGAAAGCCTGACTCATGGAGATCGTTTTCAGGTAAAGCATATTGCTGTTAACCCAGGCCAAAAGCTTTCCTTGCAAAAGCATTTTCACCGCGCAGAACACTGGGTGGTGGTTGCTGGAACAGCTATTGTCACGCGAGGTGAAGAAAAAATCATGGTACGCGAAAATGAAAGTATTTACCTACCCCTCGGTGAAATTCACAGACTTGAAAATCCAGGACGCATTTCTCTGAGTCTTATTGAAGTTCAGTCAGGCTCATATTTGGGAGAAGATGACATTGTACGCATTGAGGATGATTACGCTCGAGCTTAAAGAAAATAATCTTTTTACAGAAATATATTTCTTTATTCGGAATATCACCGCTTAGAAGGAAATATATGCAATGAGAAGTACTGGTTCTTATTAAAACAAAGGATCAGTGCTTTTTCTTTTTCATAAAAAATTCTTTTCTAGAAAATAAATAATGAATTTCGTATAAATATCAAAATTATATAGAAGTATCTTGCATTAATAATATTATAATTTATATTAACGATAAAAACGAAAATAAATATATACTTTTATATATAAAAACAAAACAATACACGTTGTTTTTAATAATTATTGAAACCTCAATATACCATTATATCGTAAATACAAAAAAACAGAGTGTGATAAAAAACAAAACCTATCCAATAGAAACCACTCTCGTATTATACTTAGGAGTTTACACCTATCTCATCCGCAATAACTACTTGTGAAACTAAAGAAGACCCAACCCGAGAATCTGTCCCATTACAGACTGTTTGCTTAAGCAACGTTGTGGATATACCTGGAGTACGCGAAAAATAATGCACCTTGCATAAACGAGATAGATAATCAAATTTACCTATCCAGTCATCTCCCATAGTCAGTATATCAATATTGTATTTTTTAATATCATGAGCTTTTTGCTCCCAGCATTCTTCTGGTATGACTAAATCAACGTAGCGACATGCTCTTACAATTTCTGCCCGATGTTCATAAGAAGTGCAAGATACCTTACCTTTCTTTGCATTAAAGGCGTCATTGGAAATACCAACAATCAGCTTATCTCCGAGTGACCGAGCGCGCTCAAGTATCCGAACATGGCCAATATGGAAAAGGTCAAACGTCCCGTATGTTATAACGATGCTCATAATACACACTTCGATTATGGTTATTGCATTCGCAAAAATTTTTATATAAATTTCATATAAATGCAACAAATATTTCACATTAGGAATACGAAAAAATATGAAAGACGAATATCAAATATCAAAAAACAATCTTCCAACAATTTATTTTTTTTCGTCCGAGAAAAAAGACTCTTTTTCGTTAAATCCTATATATAGACAGTGTAATTCTTTTATTTTCAATTGCTGTATGGTAGAAATTTTTTCAGATAATTCAAAAAACATGATGGCACTTAATTCTTTTTGCCAAGAAAAATTTCCAATAGTAGTTGCTTCTTCTCCATCTACATTATTATATGTTGGCACGTTACGCCCAAGATGGTCCTTCCTTGCTATTGGGTGTGAACACGGGATAGCACCATTTAAAAAATTTACTTACAGTAAAAGCCTTTGTGATTATGATCACTATTTTGCTCCGACAAGTTTATGGGCCGAACGTCTTTCACGTATATATAAAAATGCGTCTACCAGTTTTCACGTTGGTGATTATCCAAAACTGGATGATCTGAAGGAAAATGTTCTCTCTCTACAGAAAAGCACTTCAAAAGACGACCTGCCACAAGCATGGTCTAAATTCCCCCAAAGACTAAAGCAGCTTGTTATTTTAACATGGGGTGTAGAATTTGACGTTATGGCCAGCATGCCTGACGAACCAGGTATTATTTATTTAATGCATCCAGCCCAAAATCGGGTAATTTGCAATATTAAGATGCGATATTCAAATATAATTTTTTCCACCCAAGATTTAACAGATATTCTTATTGCGAAAGCAGATATAATATTTGGTGATTTATCTTCCCTTACTCTGGAATGTGCCTATATTCGTTCTAATGTTTATATGGTCCTTGACCGTAATATTTATACAAAGCAGCACGATTTGGATGATGTGCTATTTGACGAATCATCTCCCCGCTACGCTTATATTCCAGAAACCGATGTGAGAATTCCAGAAAAATGTATTCTTAAAAAAATAGATTTGATACAAGCTTTAAAGACGTACCATGTACCTTCACGCTTTACGTCATTCCATCTTGCACAGGATTTTCTCCCACCGCCCAAAGTTCTTGGTGAAATATCTTTGTGTGCTAAAGGTGTTCTGGATCTTGCTCAAACCACGGTAAAAAATATTATGAACATACCCAATGAGAGTTATAAAATTACAGTGTTAAATTTCATCTCAAATTCTTATCGTGAAATTTTGGGGCGGGAAGTCGATCCAAGTGGACTTCAAACATATATGGCTTTCTTGTGCAATACGCCTAAACCCCCTCTCGTAGCAGGTCTCGAATTTATGCTGCAGCTTGCACAGAGCCCGGAAGGACAAAAAGCCAATAAAAATCGTCCTATGAACTGGCCTCTTATCCAAAAGTTTTCTGAGGATGCTTTGAAATAATCTTTATATAATTCCACTTTAAGATATCTATCTCCATCTATCAGGAATAGAACATGAAAAGGCAGTGGTTCTCATATATTTTAAGCGTCTTAACTATTCTTCCACTGTCTTTTTTATGTTTAGAGCATGAAAAACCTTCTCAATCTAAATTAACAGATAACACTCAATTTAAACCAGATTGGAGTGTTCTTAACTTTGGTGCTCAATGCGATGGTAAAACAGATGATACAAAAGCCTTCAGACAAGCCTTACTGCAAAGCCAATTAACTCATCCGAAACACACAGGTATTTTACATATACCTGGATCTGTTTGTAAAATTAGCGGAACTATTGAAATACCACCGCACGTTGTTTTACAAGGAGAAGGGCGGTTTTCGACTGTACTGTTCGTTGATGCAACTGAAGGCACTCTTCTCCGCATAGGCGGCGCAGGTGGTTCTATAAAAGATCTAGACATAAAATATAGTCATCCTCCTCAAAAAGGCATTGCCATAGATGCCGCAAGTACTAAGCCAATGCTTGCTCAAATCATTAATGTTATGATTGAAAATCCATACATTGGTATCGATCTTAGTGGCAATTCTATAGATGTTGACCATATTCGCATTAATGGAAGTTCTTATATTGGGGTTCGAATCGGACACCAAACTCAGCATGCCGATACTGTTGATCCGCGAGTAACCAATTCAACAATAGCAAGCACAAATACAGCATTAGCAGGTATGCTCATTGAAGATGCAGGAGGATTATACCTCGAAAATAATGATGTCTTGTATGGTAAGATAGGAACTTATTTTTCGGCTGGTGACAACCAACAAATTTTATGGACTTTCGCAAATAATACAGTTCTAGCAGACACTTCTATTGACGTCGGCTTAAGAATTGATGCACGTTACAAAAATTCTATTATAAAAGGTCTAAATTTTTCCAATTCATGGTCAAGCAATATACAAAATGGTCCGGGAATTGCGCAATACAATATGAATAATAGTGATGAATCACTATTTAATTTTTCGAATATGAGAGTATTTACGGTTGGACAAGATGCTTTCCATTTTCAAGGCAGTCTTGTTGGGTTATCTTTACAAAACAATGTTATGTGTGGAAATAATAAAAATAGCACATCAATATATATCGGTAATAATATGAAAGATTACAATATATCTGATAATAATTTATCCTACCATTGTGGTGGTTGGAATTACAATAATTCTACAGGAATAACTATTTTAGAAAATAGTGAAAACGGAATAATCAAATACAACAATTTTTCAGGCATTCCTTTCCCAATCAACCTCAAAAACAAAAATATGAGTAAAAATTTAATTTTTAGAGATAACATTCAAAAATAAATTTTACGTTATGAATTTCGCATATCTGCCTCATCGTGCAAACATTATTGATCATATCTTGTTTTTTTAAGGAGTTTTTTATATTATGTTGGGATAAGTTTACTCAATGAGTTTGATATTTTTTGCACAAGCAAGGTCCGTCACTGAACAATGAAAATTTTTAATTACTCACTGCACAGACCCATAGCACGCGCTGCTGACGCGGCTAGAGATGCACAAGACTGGTCCAAAGCCGCCGAATTGTACGGTGAATTTATTGAAAAGAACCGTAATAATAAAAAAATTCTTCGGTATTATATTCAAAAAGGCAATTGCCTGAAAGAAGCAGGAAAGCTGAAAGACGCTTTAGAAACATATGAATTAGCCGAAACAATTGACAATAGAAACTCGGATCTTTTTCTGCAGAAAGGTCATTTATATAAAGTAATGGGTCGTGAAATTGATTCAGTTCGTTCATACCAAACTGCATTTGATTTGGATCCCCAAAATATTCATGCCAAACATGAACTTGAACGCAGTAACTGGCTCATAACGTCAGGTATTCTAGACCATTCGCCCACTTCAAAGACAAAGCAGCAGCATATTATTTGGCTTGATGTCACTGATTTTGTAGATTATGTAAAAGTTAACGTCAGTTTAAGCGGTATCCAACGTGTTTTGCTTAATCTTGTCTCTTACATAAAGCATTTTGATATTCCGGGATATAAAATTGTTCCTGTTATTCCTGAATATGGAAATTTCCGTTTTTTTGCTGTCGATACAGAAAAATTCTTTGATCTTATTGATATATTTAATGCTGTTATTATTGAACGACATATGATCGATACGGCTTTGGAGGCCGTTTTAAGTTCGAAAAAAAATGTCTCTCTTCAAGACGGTGATATTTTTGTTGTTGCCGGAGCTTTTTGGATCTTCAGTCACTACGATCTTATTATGCACAATAAGAACGTCGGCGTAAAATTCGGTCTTTTTATTCATGACCTGATTCAAGTCAGAATGCCTGAATATGTCGAAAAAGCTGCAACTGATGCTTTCCAAATTCAACTTTCTGATGCTTTAGATGTTTGTGATTTTGTTCTTGCAAACTCTGAATACGTTGCTCAAGACGTAAAAGACTATCTCCATGTTGAAAAAAATTATTCTTTGCCTGTTGAAGCTATTCTATTGCCTACAGAATTATCCGAGAAAAATATAAATGCCTCTATAACAAACAGAAATATTACCGATCTTTCTTCTAAAAATTATGCTCTGGTTGTTTCCACCATTGAAGTTCGAAAAAACCATAAGCTGCTTATAAAAATTTGGGAACAGTTGCGCGAAGAATTTGGAGAGAACGTTCCCTATCTGGTGTTTGTTGGGAAATGGGGATGGGAAGTTGAAAAATTTCGTCAATATATCGAAGAGCAAGGATATATTGGGGACTGGCTCTTTGTGTTTAATGGTATTTCTGATGCAGAAGTAGAGTATCTTTATAAAAATTGCCTGCTTTCTCTTTACCCCAGCTTTGCAGAAGGGTTTGGGCTGCCTATTGGTGAAAGCCTGGCGTATGGCAAACCTTGCATTGCTTCCAATACGACATCTATGCCTGAAGTCGGCAGAGATTTTGTCCGTTATATAGATCCTTTTGATGTTGAAAGCAGCTACGCTGTTGTTCGTGATACGCTTATCAACCGTGACGATTTGCATGCATGGGAACAGCGTATTGTTAACGATTTCAAACCAAAAACTTGGGAACAATTTTCAAGAGAATTTTTTACCGCTACTGTCAAATATGCGGAACTTCTTAAAGACAAGCGTGCAACATCTAACTCGTATCTCCCGTCTTGCACGTTGATTGCAGGAGGAAGCCACGACATTCTCAATATGGCACGTCGCGGCGAAAAAATTATTACCTTCAGATCAGCACGCAAATCCTGGTGGTATCCTGCCAACCACTGGGGAGCGTGGTCCCAGAATCGTCGTTGCGAAATAGAGTTTATCTCTGATTGTTGTGAGGGCGAAGTTGTTGATATTTTCTTGCGCCTGCACCGCCAATCTGCTCGTCAAAGTGATCCTATTGCTATCGCAGATGCCGGAACCGATCCCCATGCCTTTAGGCTTTCTGAACACCAACAATTTTTCAAGTTATCTGGCATTGTCCGTGCAGATGGTGTCGTGAACATCCAACTTCTGGCACGTGGCAAATTTCCAGGTAATACCCCGCAGGGAGGATTTATTGGTTGGAGCGGGATTGCCTATTGCAAGCAAGGTCATGAGGACGATACACGGCGCACTTATGATGCCCTTATCTGCCCGGGTCGTTTACCTGTAGACCTTCCTTTTGAGTCTACTGAACCTCTTATTCTAGAATAAAATATTGGCCCTCGCATATATTAAAGATATGCGAGGGCTTTTCTATTTTAAACTGATATTATTATTTCATTTTCCAAATTTTTTGATAACCCGAGTAAATCACTTCCGCTCGGATAGAGTGCATAAACTGGTCTACAATAAGACCCTTCCCGCCTGCTCCCAAAGGAGGAACATCAAAATCATCAACGCAAATAAGAGTTTCCGGCCCTATCAAGTTTCGAGCTGCCATCAGCTCCAGAGCGTGATGAATCGCACTGGGCATTGGGTTTGAAACATCCAGATCGAAACTATCCAGATAAAGAAGAGATGCTGAACGAGATATGGTCTCGCTTAACATATTTAATGTTTCTACAGAATCATTCAAAATTGTACTCGTTGTGCCGCTGCATGCTCTCCGTGCACTATCAATACTATCCTGATTAATATCGATAGTAATAACATGCCCACTATAATCACGCGCGAACCAATCATATTGAAATGTACTCTGACCGTCTCCCTCCCAATTATTGGGAACTCGGAGGCACCCAGTTTCTATAATAAAAGGATTTTTTATTTCTTTAAGATGTTCAAACAAGACTGCAAAGCTTTTAGCTCTCTTGCCTAAACGAGGATATAGAAACGTTTTAAAACCTTCATCAAAGCTACAATTTTCAGCTTCACCTGGTAAACCTACATAAGCATAATCAGCTTCAATACGCCCAGACACCATTATATTGCTTGTTCGACGCAGTTTTCTAAGCGCTTCTAATGGTCCTGCATCAGATATTTCCGACGCGATATCATCAATTTGCTCAGGATTTTGAAGAAAGCGCTTTAAAAATTTATCAGTCTCATCTCCGCTTATGCGTTGCAGAAGAGACATGGCTGCTTCATTTTGCTTACTTTGTATTTTAGAAGGAATTTTCTGTGTAAAACTCGATTTTTGTGCATTGGTCATAATCATTTACCTCAATAACACCGCGATATCATTCAGATTATAATACAATAAAGAGGAATAGACATCACAACAAAAATCTCTTATCCAATTTAACGAAAATTTTCATATATTATGTGAAAAACAATATATAATAATACTTTTTTTGCTTTTATTCCTACGTAATAGGCAACACAAATTATCAATTAGAGATATATTTATATTTCATCTTTAGTTACATTCCGGATTTTGAAAAACATTGAATGTTATTCAATCCCACTAAATTTCTTAAAAAATTATATGCCCCATTGATATTTTCGTAAGGTCTTGGTCTATCTTGTTTCTCGCTCGCTTCAGAGAAGCATTAGAATTTTGATGAGATGACATAGAATGGCAAAAATAAAAGATTGGATGACGGAATCCGGTGTAGCTTTTGGAACAAGCGGCGCACGGGGACTCGTAACCGCTATGACAGACAAAGTCTGCTGCGCTTATACAGTTGGCTTTCTTCGTTATCTTCAAAAAATCGGGGAATTCAAGACCGGGCAACTCGTTGCTATCGCAGGAGATCTTCGCCCAAGTAGTCCTCGCATTCTAAAAGCCTGTGCTGCGGCGATAGACCTCATGGGTGGAAGGACTATTTTCTGCGGGTATGTGCCTACACCCGCCTTATGTAATTTTGCATTTTCTGAAGGTATGCCTTCCCTCATGGTCACGGGGAGCCATATTCCTGCAGACCGGAACGGCATCAAATTTAATCACGCTCGCGGCGAATTTCTGAAATCTGACGAAATTGCGATGCGGGAGGAAGATGTCAGCCTTCCTGCTGAATGGTTTGATGACGAAGGCCATCTTATCCATCCCATTACACTCCCGAATGTCACAAATGTATCTACTGCCTTTGTTGAACGCTATCGGAATTTTTTTGGAAAAGAGGCACTCCGAGGCTTAAAGCTTGGTATTTACCAGCACTCTGCTGTTGGCCGGGATGTGCTGATCGATATTGTTGAAGCACTTGGTGGAGAAGCTATCCCATTAGGCCGATCCGAAACCTTTGTTCCTGTTGATACAGAAGCTGTTCGTAAAGAGGATTCTGATCTGGCCCAACAGTGGGCAAAGTCAGAGCATTATGATGCCATTCTGACGACAGACGGCGATTCAGATCGGCCATTGCTTGCTGACAATCAAGGTGTTTGGTTACGTGGCGACGTTCTGGGAATACTCGCCGCACAATTTCTGCAGGCAAAAAGTGTCGCCACACCCGTTAGCAGTAACACCGCTTTAGAAAAAGCCGGCTTTGCCAATGTAGTGCGCCGTACAAAAATTGGATCACCCTACGTAGTTGCTGCCATGACAGAAGCCTTGGCAGACGGTACCGAGCCCTCTGTCGGGTACGAAGCAAATGGTGGTTTCCTGCTGGCCAGCGCTATCTCTAGAGATGGCAAACACCTTCCGGCCTTACCAACAAGAGATTCCGTATTGCCCATGCTGTGTACACTTGTTGCTGCACGTGACTATGGCAAAGACCTTAGAAAACTCATCAAAACTCTTCCCCCCCGCTTTACGTTGAGCGACAGACTGGCTGAAATGCCAACAATACAGAGCAAGACAAAGCTTGAGGTATTACGTAAATCCCCGCACACAGAAGCCGAAAAGCTGGGCTTCATTCAGGCGTGTGGCGCTCTTCAGGCCATCGACGAGACTGACGGTCTGAGGATGACATTTGCATCCAATGAGGTTCTTCATTTACGTCCCTCTGGAAACGCGCCTGAGCTTCGCTTATATGTCGAAGCCGCAAATAAGCCACGGGCTCAAGAACTCCTAAAAATTGGAATGAAAAGTATCGAATCTTGGCGCTCATGAAGGAGTAAGCTCGATATTTTTTAAAGGGTGTGTATATCAAATACATACCCTTTAATGGTTCTATACTACAAAATAATACGTTTTCGAGTGAATATCACATCTCTCGAGAGCTGTTTGCTGATCATGATTGCGATCTTATCTTCTATCTAACCAAGTCTATAGAGGTGGTTCAGCAAAATCGGACAGGATGATAAGCTATTCTCGACCTAGATAAGAACTGATGGGCAAAGTTACGAAGAAAGCAAAAGATCCGCATCAACATGGACTACCATCGCCGCTGGATGGACAATGTCTTCATCGAGCGTGTCTGGAGTTCATTGAAATATGAATGCGTGTACCCCCACGCTTTCAAGGCCGGCACGAAGTGCCGAGCGAGCCTCACGAAATGGATTCGTCATTATACGTCATGGCCTGTCCTGACTACCTCCTTTGTTGCATACAGCGACCCGGATTCCATAAAAAATTCCAAACCTAGCAAGCCGAATGGCCGGTGCAATAGCGCCTTCAGTTGTTGAGATAAAGTCCCGGAAAAATCTAAAATTCAGTGTCGAGCTGTATCCCTAAGGCAAAACAAAATGAATCAGAAACACAGGCTCATGGGCGCAGACTGTAAACATTCATGGTATGCTTACATAGACCCAATGAGGCGGCTTCTGAGCCGCCTTTTTTTCA
Source organism: Acetobacter orientalis (assembly GCF_000963965.1). Classification (GTDB taxonomy): domain Bacteria; phylum Pseudomonadota; class Alphaproteobacteria; order Acetobacterales; family Acetobacteraceae; genus Acetobacter; species Acetobacter orientalis. Next base: position 112,005 of record NZ_BAMX01000014.1, on the reverse strand, counting down.
ACATCCTGCGCGGTTAAACAAAATCCAGCAGGATAGATGCTTCGCGGGGAGGATGGTCGGTCTGCCGCCTGCCATGCTTGTTTACATCCTCCCCCCCCCCCGGCGGCAGCCGGAAATTCCCTCGCCCTCCTTCAACCTTCCCCTCAACCTCACCCCCATTTCGGCCGAAAACTTTTCGATCTGATGCGAGGTGCTGGATGAACCAGAGCCGGGGCTTTTTTCTTATTCGGCCCGCCGGCAGACACTGCCCCCCCAGATGATCCACTATTGCCGGCCCCCCTTGCAGCAATCGACCTCGCGCTATCCCATAATGCCAAGTCTTCTTCAGGTATTGTCGAGATGATACCGTTCATCCGTTCAATAATTTCTCCACATCTATCATCGAAATACTTAGACGTATTGTCTGCGTGTAGTCTTGCGGCGGTTATCTCATGCAGCAAACTGACAAGCGCATAGACCAGGAGACGTTCCATTTTTTTGTCAGGATTAGAACGCCCAGTCGCTCGCAGCATGGCACAGACAATATCAGCCCAAGCCGGCACCTCATCTCGCGAAACGCCCAGATTTTCTCTTAGCGACATTGATACTGGAATCGCGGGCATAATGATCTTGTCATACGCAATGCAACGATACGTCCCGACCTTTTTTGATTCCGCGCCGATGAAGATACGCATAGCAATAAGGGTAATGTAGATGAGTTTCCAGGACGGTTCTAGCCGCGCTTCTGACCACCTTAGAATCTTGATCTCTTGAAGCGTAAGTATTTCTCTCTCATCTTCGTAATTAAGGTCGCGTTCATCAGACAGGATAAACTCTTTATCTGAAGTCCCGCAGAGCCTTTTATTGATGTCGGGGACATCGCCGTCCATTGTTGACCAGATAGCATCAACGAGGGACTTTCTGATGCTCGGACGAATAAATTCACCGTCCAAGGCGATAAACATTAAATCAAAAATAAAATCTGATTCAGCGCGGGCGATACGGCTTTCATGCCGCTGCTGAATCGTTCGAGCATTGATGTTTGATGGGGAGGCATTGTTTGTCATGATACGATACCCTCTTTGTTCGCAACAAAGAAGCATATCGCCGATTTTATCTAACCTTGGGCCGGAGCCGGAAACAAGCATATCAGAGAAACAACCCGCACCTGATAAACGGCGGTTTTCGGCCATGAATCAAGATTTCGGATCGTCGTCGCAAGATTGAATCGGGTTACATTATGGCCCCCGATCTATCCGCGTTTTTACGGGGTCAATGCAGCCAATGACATAACCATCTCAAGGTTTGGTGAAAGCGACAGAGGGCAGATATTTATAACCCCTTTGCCTTTGAGCGCGATTTTGGCCGCTTCGACACTCATGCCTGGCTTTCCCACTGATGGGCCGAAGACCTGCGCGACATAGTCCGTCAGCCAGTTTTCGGCTGTGACCTGATCTGTGGTGACATATCCAGCAAAGTCGTCACTTTTATCCAGCATTGCGATAAACAAAGTGTCTCCAATCGTCTGACCGAAGACCGGCACAAGCATTGGCACAACAAACGCTGTGATTTTGGTGGCTTGATTACCCAAGTAGTCATCGGCCACGTCTCGCATTATTTCGTCGAGCGTATCTGGATCAATCGCTTCCTCGGATGCAAGCCTGCGTATATCGGAACTTATATAAACACCTGAATACCAATACGGACACAGCAATGCGAAATCAGGCTCTTCGCGCTGAAGATCGGCGTGTTTTTCAGCCATGGAGCAGATGAATTTCGCAATCATCTGGAGACAACGCCGCTTGGTTTCAGCCCCAAAGGGATAACACTGCCCGTCAACCGTCACCCACCCGGCATAGAGGCTCATTGGAGAGGACGTATGATCAGTCTGCGCCATGGTTCTTCCCTTCATTTTATATCGCGACGGGACGAGTCAGGAAATCGTCTCTCTCTGCGACAGGACAATGTGCGCTGATCAGGTGATCTGGAATGTTCCGGGCCACCATCTCTCGCATCAGTGTTGCAAACCAAAGATACTCGCGCACGGTTAGAGGTTGACCGTCAGTCCGGCAATGCGACGCTAGATAGTTCTCCATCATGGAGGGCTTGCCTTGGGCCGCCCACAACCCGCGTGTCTGTTCCATCAAGGAGAGGGCCAACGGGGACGCGGACGAAAGCGCTTCGTTGACCAGATTAGCGTTTTGAAAATCCTGAGAAAGAGTCAGGTTCTGAGCCTCTTCCTCTTGTAGAGCCTGTTGGCTTCGCTCCAGATCAGATTCCAGGTCTTTGCATTTTTGTTCAAAATAATCAGCAGCAGACAGAAACGCCGCGTTGTCCTCATGAAGACGATGACGATCGCTTTCTGCCGCAGAAAGTGCTGCCCTCAATTTTTCATTCTCTGCCTGAAGAGCCGCCACATTCTGCCGCTCATAGGTCAAAGATTCCTGCGTTGCGGCCAGAGTGCCACGGACACCGGACAGATCATTCTGAAGTTGTGAGATTCCCACATCCTTCTCAGCAGAACGGGCCTTCTCTTCGTTCAGTTGCCGCTCCATCGCACATCCGGCGAAAACTTCGCTCCGCAACGCAGCAGTTTTCTCATCCAGAAGGCGCTTGGCCAAGACGGCATATTCGTCATGCTGCTTGACCAGATCGTTCGCAAAAGCCTTCCACTTTTCATTCTGCTGACGACCTTGAGCAATCAGTTGGCTGTTGACGGCAACAAGATGATTGTTCGCTTCGACGAAAGAATTGCGTTCTTGAGAAAGACGCGCGGCCTCGCGGGCCTGAGCAACCATCCCATGATACCAGTTCTCGCCCGCCTGGAATGTCGCGTTGATGAATTGCGGATTGGTGATGATTGCTAGTTCTTCAGGCCCCATGATTCTGTCTCTTTATTCTTTACTGTTAATCAGTGTGCAATCGCGAGAGTGCCATCATTGAATTGCCGAAATATTTCTTCCCATTTCCGGCATACGGCCTCGGCGTTCTTGTCCTTGCCTGTATTGTAGAACCAGTGCGGATGATCAAGATTCTTGACGGTCAACCGGATACCACTGTTTTTCATGGCTTCATGGGTTGGCGCCAGATTGGCGAAGGAGTCATTAACAAAACCTTGGAATGCCTGGCCTGGAGAGCCTGCGATCGTGGTTTGCTTCTGTGGCGTGATAATGGCCCAATCCCATTGACGGACATCACTCCATTTCAAAGAGACCATCTTGTTCTTTTCAATGATGTAGAGGTATTCACCATCGTAACAGATCGCGGTGAGGTAATCATCCACATCAAGCCGGTAATTGATCTGGATAGGCGGGTGAGCAAAAATCTCCCCATACATTTTGGGAAATGAAACCAGAGGATCGCCGCTGATCGATCTGGCAATTTTGCGAGCAAGCCATCCGCCGCCCCCGACGCAGAAAATACCGAGAATAACACCGATTGGGCCGCCGTTTGAAAGCCCACCAAGAAGGCAGGTCAGCAGAACAATGGCAACGAAGCCGCCCGCAACGGCAAGGTATCCTTTTGCTGTGTAGAATTTCAGGTCAACATCTCTGATCAGCATCAATCAAATTCCTTTTTTGTGACTGGCGGATAATAAATCGCCTTATTCTTCGTATTGGCTCCATTTCCCCTCGATTTTGACGTAATCGAGCTTCTGTTTCTGCTGATCTTCCCCCACTTTGAAAGTCACATCACAACGGAAGATTGGCAGTTTTTCGCCGTGAAACTCATAGGAGCCCCGCGCTTCACACGTCCGTTCCGTGACCTTTACGACCGGGGGTGTCGGATGGTTGTGACCTAGAATGTCTCCGAATGACCGGTTCCCTTCCACAGCATCCGCATAGTTTTGAGAGATTATGGACTGAAGTTCTTCCAGAGAAGGGCCACTCTCGCCACACCCGACCAAGGGGAACAGTGCGAGAAGTCCAAATACAGGAGCGGCCATTCTGGAGATGGTGAGTATAGAGCGAGCGTTCATGATTCTCTCAGCAGATTTCGATTTAAGTGTGGGTCAAAAGATTAAAGAATGCGGTGAAATCACCCTTGGCAAACGCCATCATCCAGCTTGCAGGCAGCGGGAATGTTCTGGCCATTTTTTGTCAGGATTCCAGTCGCCAGATCGTAAACATCGACTTCGGCTGGCGTGGTGGCGTATTTCCCGATATTGCGCGGAAATTTCAGTGTGATCTTGCTCCCGGAAATGGACGGCTTGGCAGTTGAGCAATTCCCGAAGAATGGTGTGGGCGTCTTGATTCCGTTCGGCGTGACCTGAAGGATTGAATACTGAGCGTCACAAGCCTGACCGCCAACGGATGTTAAAAGAACGACATCAGTGTTGCCGGATTCCGCGATTTTCTGGACAAAAAGCGCACTGTTACCGGCAATTTTTGGCGTTGTGGGATGGCCGTTGATCAGCAAAGTGTTGAGAGGGCCATTACCGGAGGCCAGGCCATAACGGGTCTGGTCTTCGCGTGGTGAGTCCGCCTTTGCAGGCGTCGAGAACGCTGCTCCGCAAGATAAAACGGCGACTGTCATAATAGACAATCCTGCGTGGCGGAATGTCTTCAAATCAAATGCGTTCATTTACTGACTCTCTCAAAAGAATGTGGCGTGCGCCGGAAATATGAAATCCGTCTCACGCCACACTACACTGATTGTAATGAGCAGAATCCGTGGTTTTTGAACATCAGCCTGTCGTATTGAAACACGCCAAAAACCACGGATTGAATGCTGATCGAAAACGGGGGGTATGGTTATGAAGCGGTATGGCTATGCAAGGGTGTCAACTGAAGGTCAGACAAACGACCCGCAACTGCTCTCTTTGCGTCGCGAGGGTTTGTCAGACGATATGATCACTCAAGACATTATTTCTGGCGGTGTGCCGGCAATGTCTCGACCCGGCATGTCATCTTTGCTGAAAATGCTGGAAGCCGGAGACAGTCTGATTGCTGCGAAGCTGGACAGACTGGGGCGGGATACTGTGGACGTGATTGGTCTCATTCGGATTTTGAATGAGCGCTGTATAAACCTGAGAATTCTTAACATTGGGGTCGAAACAAACACACCGAATGGCCGGCTATTCCTGACCATTCTTGCCGCTTTTGCTGAGTTTGAGCGGGAGATCATCAAGGAAAGAACGCTGGCCGGACTGGAAGCCGCACGAGCGGCCGGGAAACGGCTGGGCAGACGACCCAAGCTGACAATCAGACAAAGGGGCCACGCTCTGACGATGTCCGCGGCAGGGCATACAAACGGCCAGATCGCTGACATCCTGGGCGTTTCTATCTCGACGATTCAGCGCATCACGGCCCAAAATACTCTTCAAAAAGCCGCTTTTTGAACACTTAATGTTGCGAAAACATGATGAGTGCTTGACCGGAACCCGAAAACCACCCTTTTTGAGTCGGAATAGGATATTGTTTTCATTGCGTTCCAGAGAATTTGATCCCTTCTGATAAAGGAATGTCCTGCTATTGGCAGGATCACTGGGAACAGGTAGCCTAGCCAAATATTGTATCGGAGGATTTTAGAATGCGCATAAATCGATCCAAAGTTGCAACAACCCTAATTCTCGGTATAAGCTTGGCCGGGTGCGCGGAACCGGAACCTGTTCTGCAAGCCGTCACCGTATTTTACGCGCCTCAACACGATATCTACCTCCCAACCGGCAAAGTCTTTGACACCGACGCCGGTGAAATTGCGGCATCCAGTGACGGGATTAGCAATACCACCATTCATTCGGAACCAAGATTCATTCGCATCTGTGATGCCGGTCAACATAGTTGCCAAAACGGCATCCTATCTTACACGCTTACAGCGAATGTTATTGGCCGTCAGAATAATGGGATAGAAATTATGGGTGCCTTTACAACCGTCATCAGTGATCGAAATTCGATGAAGGATTTTAATGGCTCCACGCTCTATTCGGCTATCCTAGACAAGACCGCTTCACCCCTCCCTTACAAGGAAATGAAGGTGCCGTTTCACCAGACGATAAAGTTAGGTGAACAGATCAAGCTGGAAGGATTGGATGAAAGCAGCGTTTCTTTAAGCCTTCGCAATCAGCCCATCTTTCGCAATGGCAAGCAGGTTCAATAATCAGGGAACGTCAGGTCTGGTTCCCCATAGCCGGTGGTGAGCCACTAGCGTTCTTCGCCGGCCTCTAATGCCGATGACCAAGCTGTGGCGGGCATAAAGGAGTTTATTGCGAGCATTAAATAAAAACGCCGGAGGCGCATCAATCTACTCGAAGATCGTCACTACCCTCGCCAGAACTTCATCCATGATTTCATCCGACAAGGTCTCAACCAGCCGGCCATTCCTGGCGTTGATGTCCAGAACGCGGGGCTGATCGCACCGGATGATTCCTGTCGTCTCCGTTCCGCTTCCAGTCAGTGACACAGCAAACCCCAGACGCCGCGCGAAGTCCCCGCCATTCGTGATGGGCAGGATGACGGGCAGGCGCGTCGCCCTATTGAAATCGTCGGGCGATACGATCAGGACAGGCCGGTATCCTTGCTGTTCTCGGCCTTCGGTCGGGTCAAGATCGACTTTGTAAATGTCGCCGCGCTTCACAGAATCTCGCCTCCGACTGCCGGCGCATCGACCCACTCCCGATCTTTCTGGGTGTGCGGCCCGGAATAGTCCGACGCGGCCAGCAGTTCGGCCATCGTGTATTTCGTCTTCGTTTTCGGTTCGACGACAAGGCGTCCCTCGGCCACGCTGATTGAGACCTTAGCCCCTGCGGATAGATGCAGGGTTTCAAGGACGGCGGGAGGGACGGCCATCATGACCGATCCGCCGACCTTGCGGAGATTGGTGGTGTGCATTGATCGCTCCTGATGGTCAGATAAATGTTATATTTCAATATAACATCCCTATGGAGACGCTTCAACGGTAATCAGCCGGCGCCTTCATCTCCGCCTGTTTGATTTTCCTCGCCGCACGCCGCGCCCGGATGTCGTTTGCCCGTTCTTGCGTTGATACCTGGATCATGCGGCTAGTCGCGCAGGATGTTTCCGGTTACCGTGCTTCGGTTAATTAACTGCGTAGAGTTCGAGTGAAAAACATGAGCCAGGCTCCTACCTTCAAGTCACTGAGAGATACCATTGATAAATTCAATAAAGAAAGCCAAGCAATTAGTGATAAATTCAACAGCGTTCTGAAGGAAGTAGTTACGCTCGGGGATGGTTTCCTGAACGCTGGCGCTACATTGCGCCGAACGGATACCGGAGACACGTATTACGTCTCACACGATTGCAATGAGGTCGATGTCGAGAAAGCCTTTGAACAACTAGCCGCCGCCCAGTCCAACGAGGAACGAGTTGGAATTCTTGTGCAAAATAAGATTCTGAAGAAGGCTTGATATTCTAGGGAGGTTGGTGTGCCCAGTGAACACCTCACCCGGCACGCCCTTCTCACCCCGCCGCCAACGCCCTTTCTCTGGCCCTGATCTGTGCGACACGATCAACGATACTGGGGGTGTAATACCACATCAACATGCGAGGGTCTTTGTGTCCTGTGGTCTTCGCCAGTTCAAAGCAATCTAGATGCAATGGTGCAAGGCGTGTGCATCCGACATGGCGCAAATCATGGAAGGTCAATTCACCGGCGAGACCGACTCTTATGCACACAACGCAACCACGTCACGCACACCATAACTGACTGTCTCCAGCCACTCACGACCGTTAATTATCCCCTCACTGCTCCATCGCCTTATTCTTCCTCGCCGCCCGCCGCGCCCGAATGTCTTTTGCTCGATCTTCGGGGTCAGGATTGTAATAGACTTTATGCAGCAGATTGACCGTCTTATGCCCTGTAGTCTTAGCCAAATCCATCGCGTCAACATGATCCTGCTTTAACTCAGTGATAGCGACGTGGCGTAAATCATGAAATGTGTATTTCTGGCTCAACCCGCCAGGCTGCTCGATAGCCCAGGTGACAGCATCGGCGAATTCTCGTGTCACGGCGTGGAGTGTGATTCCGCCGCTGCTCATGGGCTGGTCTGGGTCACCGAACATCCAGCGATCATTCCGGCGCGGCAGGTTCCGTCTGATCTGTTCGATGACCGCCAACGCTTCCTCAGTTAGCGGGACATCTCGTGATTCACCATTTTTCGTCTCAGGCAGATGGATATGTGTCTCGAAGACATGATCCCAATGTATCCGCCTGATCTCCGACTGCCGCATAGCCGTCTCAATCGCGATCGAAACGATGTATGGGAGCCATTTCGGGCCGAGGGTCTGGCACGCTTCCAACAGTTTTATACGATCAGATTGTGGCATGATAACCCGTCTGGCGGGCCGTGCCTTGGGACGCTTCAATCCAATGACGGGGTTCGTGACTTTATATTGCCATTCGTTGATCGCGTAAGAGAACACAGCGGACAGAGTGTTCATCGCATTAGATACAGTCGTCGGAGCCTTGCCGGCTTTGACCTTCTCGTTGCGCCATTCGATGACATGAGAGGGCGAAATTGAGGCAATCGGCAGGGATGACCATTCCTGTTCCCGCCACATCCGCAGCACACTGGTTTCCTGGCGGGCGCCCTTTTTCGTCGGAGTGACTTCTTCTTCGTAACGTAATAGCAGGTCGAGAAGTGTCGTCTCTTTCTCTCTAAAGGGATCAACATACACGCCGCCGTCGATCTCGGTGATCGTCTTCAGCCGGAAACGCTGTGCCTCTGCTAGACTATCGAATGTCTCGACGACAGTGCGACCCTTTCGGGCAATCTTGACCTGATACTGCATCTCGCCGCGCAGATAGATGCCGGGCGCCACCTTTTTCCAGACAGATTTCGCCATTGTGCAAGCCTTGTGCAAATTATCCCTGAACGGTCATTTGCACGGATTTGCACAATAAATAAGAGGTATTTTTTCCAAGACTAAATTTGCACAGCCATTTTGGGGCTGTTTTCTGCGATATTTGGCGGAGAGACAGGGATTCGAACCCTGGGTACTATTGCTAGCACAACGGTTTTCGAGACCGCCCCGTTCGACCGCTCCGGCACCTCTCCGCATATAGGCAGGCTTATAAGCTTCTGTTTAAGGACGCGCAAGCTGGCTCAGTGCAGGTTTTAGTTGACGAAAGCCCATGCCTGCCCGTAAAAGGCGCAACCACTCCACAAAGATGGAGGCATGTCGCCAAAAGCGGCACAAGAAAAAAAGCGTCCAGACCACTCGCCTGCATAACGCCGCGGGAGGTTGAGAGATCGGAAAGAGAGATCATTTAGATGTTCGCAGTTATCCGCACCGGCGGTAAGCAGTATCGGGTTGAGCCCAACATGGTGCTCAAGGTTGAAAAGCTGGAAGTTGAAGCTGGCGCAACCGTGACCTTTGACGAAGTTCTGGCTGTTGGTGGCGAAGGCTCAGCAACCATTGGTGCCCCACTCGTGGCAGGCGCTAAGGTAACGGCAACCGTTGTCGCTCAGGATCGCCTCAAGAAGGTCATCATCTTCAAGAAGCGCCGCCGGCAGAACAGCCGTCGCAAGAATGGCCACCGCCAGCCGGTTACCGTTCTGCGCATTCAAGAGATCAACGCCGCCTAATTACCCCTTATTGAGTGGGTTTTTAGTAGCAGGTAGATAGACCAGAAGAGGACTTAGGTCATGGCACAAAAGAAAGCTGGCGGTTCATCCCGCAACGGGCGCGACAGCGCCGGACGCCGCCTTGGCGTTAAGAAATTCGGTGGCGAAGAAGTTATTGCAGGCAACATCATCATCCGCCAGCGCGGTACAAAGATGAAACCTGGCCGTAACGTTGGTGTTGGCCGCGACCACACCATCTTTGCTCTTATTGACGGCAGCGTGCGTTTCGAACGCCGCTCTGAAGGCCGCGTGCACGTTTCTGTGGACGCCCTGCCAGCTGCCGCTGAGTAAGCCTTAAAGCGTTTCAGCCACGCCTTTTTGTGGTTGAAATGGTGAAAGGGGCCGGTCCTCAAGGGATCGGCCCTTTTTTGCACTTGCGGCCCCCTGAAGGTATCCCATGAAGTTTCTCGATCAGGCAAAAATCTACGTTCGCTCTGGCGATGGTGGCGATGGCGTAACAGCCTTCCGCCGTGAAAAATACATCGAATTTGGCGGGCCAGATGGCGGCAATGGTGGCCGTGGCGGCGATATTATTTTTGAAGCCGTACCCAACCTGAATACCCTGATCGATTTTCGTTACACCCAGCATTTCCGTGCCCGCAAAGGCGGCAATGGTGCAGGCTCTGACCGTACAGGTGCTGCCGCGCAAGCTGTTGTTATTAAAGTGCCAGTTGGCACCCAAATTATGGATGATGACCGCGAAACCCTGCTGGCTGACCTAGATGAAGCAGGCAAACGCATTACCCTTTGCCGCGGTGGTGATGGTGGCTTTGGTAACGCTAATTACAAAAGCAGCACCAACCGCGCCCCCCGCCGCTCAGACAAAGGCTGGCCGGGTGAAGAGCGCTGGATCTGGTTGCGCCTAAAACTGATTGCAGATGTTGGCTTGGTTGGCATGCCTAACGCTGGCAAGTCTACTTTCTTGTCTGTTGTCTCAGCAGCGCGCCCCAAAATTGCTGATTATCCTTTTACAACGCTGCACCCCCAACTTGGGGTTGTGCGCCTGTCTATGACAGAAGAGTTTGTGATTGCCGATATTCCGGGCCTGATTGAAGGTGCACATGAAGGCACTGGCTTAGGCACCCGCTTTTTAGGCCATGTTGAACGCTGCGCTGTGTTACTCCATTTGATAGATGGTGCCGCAGGTAACGTAGTGGATGCGTGGCGTACAATCCGCCATGAATTAACCGAATATGGTGGCGGTTTGGCAGATAAGCCTGAAATTATTGCCCTGAACAAAAATGACGCCATGACCCCACAAGAAGCCTCTGCCCGCCGCAGAGCTTTAGAAAAAGCAAGTGGTGCAAAAGTTGTTTTAATTTCAGCCGCCACACACCAAGGGGTGCCAGAACTGCTACGCACCATTCAAGATCAGGTCACGGCAATCCGTCAGGAAGAGCGTGACAGCCTAGCCTGAACAACGCAGCATCAAGAGTAAGCATACCCCTAGGTTTACTCTTGGCTTTCTTGCCTGTTTTAAAAAGACCAGCATTCTCCAATTATGTTTTTGAGAATATGCAACATAATAATTTCTGTTTTTTATGAAACTATTAATAAATAATTTAAAATCATTATATTTTTCAATAGTGTATAGTTGAAAAATGGTAAAAAGTTTTTATGATGTAACGGTTTTTAGGTGTGTAAAATACAGCCTATCTCGTCAGTTTTAGTCACAAAATAAAAGTGCCTATCAGGAAGAATTATGAACCACCCCTTATGCAGGAAAAATAATTTTCTCGCTTATGTGGAAAAGAAATTACAAAACATTTCGACATTAGATGGTTTTGTTCTGGCCTGTCTTTTTATTGCGATCTGGACACTATATTTCACCGTAACAGAAATGCCTGTTGCATTAAAACACGACATGACAGAGGCTTACTCTTGGGGCCAGGAATTCCAACTTGGTTACCACCAGCACCCCCCTTTTTGGGCATGGGTCTGCGGTATATGGTTTTCAGTTTTTCCTCCTAATATTCTGTCATTTGCCGCACTCAGTGCTACCAATGCTGCGGTTGGTTTGTGGGGTATATGGCACCTTACGGCAAAACTGGTCAAAAACCCAGCACAGCGCCTTACCGCAAGTTTGCTCCCCCTGCTTACGCCGCTTTATACATTTTATGCTTTTAAATTTAATGCCAACATTATTTTTCTTTCGTTGTGGCCTTGGGTTCTTTCGTTTTTCTTTAGTGCTACGGAGCAAAAAAATAAAAGAGCAACATATTTATTCGGCATAATGGCGGGCTTAACCCTGCTCTCAAAATATTACGCCTTACTACCCTTTTCAGGTTGCCTTTTGGCAGCGCTTTGCACCCCTAACGGACGGCTTTGGCTACGCTCATGGCAACCTTGGCTTGCTGGCGCAGTCGCTACTCTTATCACATTGCCTCATATCCTCTGGCTTTTTACACATAAGGCTCCACCCCTTGCATATTTGCGCACAAAACTTGGCTTTGCATGGCATGATGTAACGTGCGCAGCATTAAAAGCCGAAGGCGGGCTATTAGGTATGATAAGCGGCATTAGTGTTATGCTTGCCGCCCTTTATTACTGGCATAAGAAAAGCACACCAACAGCACGCCCCCTAACCCAATCTCTCACAAAATGGGTTTTGGCGGTTACACTTACCCCCATTGTGCTGACCCTTGCTTTTGGCCTGAGCATGCAAACCATTGTTATGGCAGAAATGATGATAGGGGTTGTGCCGCTCCTACCGCTCCTTATTTTTCAAGCCTTTGGTACGTTGCCCGCCCATTTTGTTGCACGCGTAACGCTCCTTGCAACGCTTATTGTTAATGCGGGTGCGCTGCTGGCAGCACCGCTATACACGGCTTGGCGTGTTGATTTTACAAAGGGTTGGCGCAAACAATTACCCGTTCAAGATATGGCGCAAGAAGCAACACGCCTTTGGCATGAGCGCACCCACGCACCTTTAATGTATGTGGCTGGCTCAACATGGTATGCAAACGGCACAAGCTTTTATAGCCCCGAGCACCCACACAGCTTTCCCAATAGCGACCCGACCTTGGCACCATGGGTTACACCCGCACGTATTCACCGCTATGGGGTGCTCACCATTTGCCCCGTTACCGCAGAAGATGCAGGCTGCCTAGAAAATGCAGCGCACTACACCACACCACAAACGGTTAAAATAGCCGTTAATATGGCGCACCATTTTGCAGGCCATACCACACCAGACCATTCTTTTGTGGTCATGATAACTCCGCCCTCTTCATGACATTTCTCTACTTCAAAAAGAAATTTTACAAATTTCGAAGAATTATTTCAAAAAATACCTAGAATAACCACATAACTCTAATTGCTGGCTGCACACGTTGTATTTTCACTCAATGCAGCAAAAACGTAGCGGTAAAACCAGTTCTTAAGCCATAAAAACCCCGACCTGCCTTGCGCTCTGCGCTGTTGCTGTAGCCTCTAAGCGGAAAGTTGGTGGAATATTTTGAAACAAATTCTCACACCTTAAAAAACTACGCACCTGCACCGCAGTAGCACGGCCAGCATGCGCTAGACGCCCGCCTAAAATATTGCGGTAGCGGATACACTGTGCGGGCATAATATGCTTTACTGCGCGCCACCAAAGACCCGCCACTTATGTTTTCTGCACAGACGGATACCCCCCAATGACCGGACGCGCCAGCCCTCCCTCCCTAGCCACAGCCCGGCGGCTTGTTATCAAAATTGGGAGCGCGCTTGTCGTTGATGCACAAAAGGCAGCCCCTCGGCTTGAATGGCTCCAGAGTGTAGCGGCAGATATTGCCCAGCTGCGCAAACAGGGTACAGATGTGACGGTTGTTTCTTCTGGTGCAATTGCATTGGCGCGCCACACGTTAGGTTTAACCGCTGGGCCCCTTAGTTTGGCAGAAAAGCAGGCCGCAGCCGCAGTCGGGCAAATTAGCCTTGCGCAAGCGTGGAGCCACGCACTTTCTGCCCACGGCCTCACTGCGGCGCAACTTTTGCTAACACCAGATGATACAGAAGACCGTAAGCGTTACCTAAACGCACGCGCCACCCTAGAAACCCTGCTGGGTTTAGGCTGCGTACCTGTTATTAACGAAAACGACACCATTGCCACGGCTGAAATTCGCTTTGGTGATAACGACCGCCTTGCCGCCCGCGTTGCCCAAATGACCGGCGCAGACCAGCTTGTGCTGCTTTCTGATATAGACGGGCTTTACACAGCCGACCCCCGCACAGACCCAACAGCGCAGCATCTGCCAGTTATTGAAGCCATGACCCCAGAAATTGAAGCCATGGGGGGCGAACCCCCACCCGGCTATTCTTCTGGGGGTATGCGTACTAAGTTGCTGGCAGCCAATATTGCAACACGCTCGGGCTGCGCCATGGCTATTGCTGTGGGTAAAACCAACCACCCCCTGCGGGCCCTGCTTGAAGGCGCGCGGTGCTCGTGGTTTTTACCCCAAACCTGCACCCAAACGGCGCGCAAACAATGGATTGCAGGCAGCCTAACCCCCGCAGGTGAAATTATGATTGATGACGGTGCGGCCGAAGCCTTACAAAAAGGCGGCTCTTTACTGCCCGCAGGCGTAAAAGGGGTAAAGGGTGACTTTACACAAGGCGACCTTGTAACCGTTATAGACCAAGGCGGCCGCTTACTTGCCCGTGGCCTGAGCGCTTATGATGCAGATGATGCCCGCCGTATTGCCGGGCATCGTTCTAGCGAAGTTGAGCAGATTTTAGGCTGGCAGGGGCGTGACGCCATTATCCACCGAGATGATCTGGTTATGCTCTAAAGCGGTAGGCTTACCGCTTTAGCACGTTTTTTACCGCTTTCTGGGCGGCCAGATCAGGGTTGGTTCTGTGCGCTCACTCTCCATCTCGGCAGAGGGTTTTAGGCGCAGGGTTTCACGCTCACGGCTAAAGTCTGGCCTGTAGGGCAGTTGGTTGGCATCTGGCACACGGTCTTGCCAGGGCTCTTCCCACTGTCGCTCCTGCCTGTCAGAGGCTGCGGGGGTTTCTTTTGCGTGCCATGGCATGCGGCGCTCTGTAAAATTGCTCCGCTCTGGCGGTATGTGGGGCACGGGCGGGGCTTCCTGCCTTGCCTCATACGCGTCAGACACGCGGGGGGCACGCAGGGGCGTTAGCACCTTAGGTGCCGGTTTGGCCTGCGGCTCAGGCGGGCGAATTTCTTCTACCACGGCCCGCGCTGCGGGTTCGTCTTCTGCCCGGTCAAACATATCCCGCGAAAGGCGGCCCGTTTCTACACCCTGTGCAGAGGCCAAACGCATGGAAATAGCCCGCACATCGGCGTGCAGTTCTTGTATTTCCAGCTCAAGCTCAGCCAAGCGGCCTTTAACGCCAAATACGGCAAAGGGCATCATAAGAAAGCCCAAGCCAAAAACAATGACAACAGCCATAAGCAAAAGCTGTGCCCAAAGTGGCATCCATTCAGGAAAAGACACTGACATCATATATGAACTGACCTCTGCGTCATCAAACGGCCGGAGTGCGGGCTGTAAAGGCCACCCACACTCTGGCCTACCCTGTTACATACCAAGTGCGCGGCGGTAGATATCAAGCAAGGTTTCCTGCTCTTCAATCTCGGCGGGTTCTTGTTTGCGTAGGCGAATAATCTGTTTGATCACCTTCACTTCAAAACCAGCAGATTTTGCTTCTGTAAAAATGTCTTTAATGTCGCCTGCCAGCGCTTTGCGCTCTTCTTCCAAACGCTCAACGCGTTCAATAATGCTCCGCAGACGGTCTGCCGCAATGCCCCCCACGGCGGCATCATCATTCCCGGAAAAACCTTCGTTATCCATCCGTCTGTTTCCTTACCTTCTTGTCATGCCAGACCGTATTACCCATTAGGCACACACGGGCTGGCCCTAAACCTTTTCCAAGCGGCGGGCTTATCGTGCGCGGGCCGTGCGGTCAATTACCTTGACAGCTACAAGCCTTGCAGACAAACCCTCTGACCAACCAGTGCCCCAGCTTTGGTTGGCTTATGATAGCCTAGCATATCATGCCGTCCAAACGTGTGGGACCAGAGCTTAGCCCCTACTTTTGAGGGAAAAAAACCATGGCGCACATTAATCAGATTGATCCGTTTGACTTTGTTATTTTTGGCGCCACGGGCGATCTGACCATGCGTAAGCTGCTGCCTGCCTTTTTGCGCCGCTTTCACGCGCAGGAATTTACAGAAGAAGCCCGCCTGGTTTGCGTAGCGCGTACAGCCCTTACCCCGGAAAAATTTCGCCAGCAGACGCGCAACGCCCTAAAAGAATTTGCAGCCGAAACCGCCAAGGACACAGCGCTCCTTGATCGTTTTTTAGAGCTCATTACCTATATTCCGCTCGACGCCCTCGCCCCAGATGGCGACTGGGGGCCACTGCAAGCTGAACTCAATGAGCCAAGCCGCACGCGGGTTTACTACCTTGCCACTGCCCCGGCCCTGTATGGCCCTATTTGTGCAGCCCTGTCGCGCTCAGCGCTTATTACCCCCCAAACCCGTGTCGTGCTGGAAAAACCCATTGGTGTTGACCTAAAAAGTGCCACGGAAATTAATGACGGGGTTGGCCAGTTTTTCCCTGAAGATGCCATTTACCGCATTGACCACTACTTGGGGAAAGAAGGCGTACAAAACCTTTTGGCCCTGCGTTTTGCCAACCCAATACTGGAAAAACTCTGGTCGTCTGATGCCATTGCCCATGTAGAGATTACGGCAGCAGAAACCGTGGGTGTTGGCACGCGCGGCTCTTACTATGATGAATCGGGCGCACTGCGTGACATGGTGCAAAACCACCTGCTGCAAGTGCTGTGCATGTTGGCCATGGATGCTCCGGCCTCTCTCAGCGGTGACGACCTGCGTAACGAAAAACTAAAAGTGCTTAATGCCCTGCGCCCCATGACCCCAGACATGGTGCGCCAAAACGTTATACGTGGCCAATACAGCGCAGGCCGCATAGATGACCAAAAAGTGGGTAGCTACACAGACGACCTAGGCCGAGACCGCGCCTCTAACACAGAAACCTTTGTGGCTATTCGTACCAAAATTCGCACTGCACGGTGGGGTAACACGCCTTTCTACCTGCGTACCGGCAAACGTATGGCGGCCAAAAGCACAGAAATTGTGCTGCAATTTCGCCCGCAGGTTTGGTCTATTTTCAGCAACACGCCCTCACCGGGCCGTTTGGTTATTCGCATTGCTCCAGAAGAAGGGTTATCTTTGGTGCTAGCCGCCAAAGACCCCGGCGTAGGTGGCTTTCGTGTGCGCAATGCCGACCTGAGCATGTCTAACCGCCAACAGTTTAAAGTGACCTACCACGATTCTTACGAACGGCTTTTACTTGATGCCGTGCGTGGTAACCCGGCCCTGTTTATTCGCCGCGATGAAGTTGAAGCCTCTTGGCGGTGGATAGAACCCATTCTAACCTCTTGGCGTGAGGCGCAGTCTCCGCTTGAACCTTACCCAGCCGGAAGCTGGGGCCCGGCCTCTACCCGCGCGCTTTTGGCCCGTGATGGCGCACTCTGGCACGAAGATATGCTGACATGAGCAAAAAAACCATTTTAACCACCCCTCGCGGCCCGTTTAAAAAACGTACCCTACGCCAGCATATTCTGCGCAGGCTTGCACTGGTGCTGCCCATTTCTTTGCTGGTTATTGTGCTGGCCAAAAGTGGCGTGCTGGACACAATGGCAGACCGCTACACCTTTAAGCCAGAAAGCTGGTTTGAAGACACGGCACTGGTACGCCACCTGCGCGTTTTGGTGACCCATAACGGCATGAGCCACGACCGCCCCGACTGCCTGCTTTTTGTGGTTAATGGCAACGATGCCCCAACCGCCACTCGTATTGACGTTATGCAAAAGCACTCCGGCACCTGCCCCGGCCCCAAAGACGAGCTGCCAAAGCTGTTTACGCTACGCATAGACCGGCTCAATAAAGTTATTATGAGCGACCAAGGCTCTCCGGGCACGTTTCACCCCATTCCCTAAACGCGCAGCTTTGAAACTTTAACTCGTTTTAAGCGTGTTCAAACAGTTTGCGTAAGGCCCTGCCCCCTAGGCGCAGGGCCTTTTTGCCATAGGGCATACACGCATAAAAATTAAGGAAGCCGTGTAATGCGCCGGGGTAGCACTGGTAGCGCACTGGCACCCCTGCTTTTTTAAGAGCGTGCGCGTAAGCCGCCCCTTCATCTCGCATGGGGTCACACTCTGCGGTTATTATAACCGCAGGAGGTAAGCCGCTTAAATCTGGCTGGTGGCCGGGTACAAAACGCGGGGCTGTCCAGTCTTGGGGGTGGGCTATGTATTGCTCTCCGTACCACTGCATGGACGCACGAGAGAGAAAATACCCCTCCGCATAAAAACTATGAGACGCAAACTCCTGTGCTCCATACAGCGATGGATAATATAAAAGCTGCATGGCAGGCAGGGGCGCTTTGCCCGCTTTGGCATCTTGCGCCACAACAGCCGCCAAATTACCGCCTGCACTATCTCCGGCTACAGCAACTTTGCCACCCCATAACCGCTGGCAGCAGGCTGTAAGCCACTTGTAAGCCGCCAAAGCATCATCTGCCGCAGCAGGAAAAGGGTGCTCCGGGGCTAACCGGTAATCTGGCAACAACACAGCCGCCCCAGAAATACGGGCCAGGCGGCAACATATACCGTGGTGAGAGTTTAAGCCACAATGCACAAACCCGCCGCCATGCAAAAACAAAACCGCCCCCCTAATACGCCCACGGGGCAAATAAAGGCGGGCCTGCATAGGCCCTGCGGCACCGGGTATGTGGCGTGTTAAAACCTTACGCACCTGCAACGCTGAAAATGCTATGGGAAAAGACGGTTTATCCATTGCTATACGTAGCGCTTTTAAAAAATCAGCCTGCGCTACAGCACGTGCGGGAGCCGTGCGGGGTGGTTCTGGAATTAAGGGGCCTTCATCAGCTCCTCTACCCTGCTTTGCCCCTTGTATTGTTGCCGCCCTTTTGCGCCTGTGGGCAGAGAGCTTGGCTAACCATGCCAGTAAGAGGCGAGAAGCCACATTGGGCCGCACTGGGTCTGGGCGCATAGGGGTGGGGCTTGGCACGGCACCTAAAAATGCACCAGCTTTGGCGTTACCTTCCAACAGCGCGCCCTCCCTTCTCGTATAGGCTCTTTAGCCTTGCAGAGTGCCTACCCACACGCACCATGCAAGAGTTTTTCTTGCAAAGCAGCCGTATAGAGCCTTGACCTGCTGCCACTCTCGACGCAGGGTGCCACCGCCAGACGGTTGGACGGTCGCTGCCTTGCTTTGCAAGGGAGAGGAAAGTCCGGGCTCCACGGAAGAACGGTGCCGGTTAATGACCGGCGAGGGCGACCTTAGGGAAAGTGCCACAGAAAACAAACCGCCTTCCGGGTACCACTCATGGGCAACCATGGGACGGAATACTGAAGGTAAGGGTGAAACGGTGCGGTAAGAGCGCACCGCTCGGCTGGTAACAGCGGAGGCATGGTAAACCCCACCGGGAGCAAAACCAAATAGGAGCGGCAGAAACCCTTAACGGGGTTTCAGGGGTCTTTCGCCCCGCTGCTCGGGTTGGTTGCACGAGGTTTGCCGCAAGGCAAACCCTAGATGAATGACCGTCCAGGCCCTTTATTGGGCTGGACAGAACCCGGCTTATAGACCGTCTGGCCCTTCTCTCTTTTCCGCCTTCTTTTCGCCTTTTACCCCATGGGATTTCATGGCCCGTTCTGGGTATACTCCGTCAAAAAGAGAACAAAATAAGAACAAATAATGTTTATCTCTTGTTGATCTATTCAGTATTCACCCCCAAAGCCACCCCACCTATTCTAAAAGAATACTTTAGAAATCGCTGTTTTCTGCTGTTTTTTCTGTTGTTTTGGTTTGCTTCCCATAAAATCCCATGCTATCCCAAAGCACACCATACATGTGGTGTGGCGGCATCGTTCCCCGTTGTTCTGCGAACGCAAGAGGCTGACTCGGAAGGAAAACGTGTCTCGTGGGAGTGTTTCTCGGCACGCATGAAAACCGATTCGATGCCAAGGGGCGCATCTCGGTTCCGGCCGGGTTCCGCACAGTATTGAAGGCACTACAAACAGAAGGTGATGCACTGGTGATTCTTCGGCCCTCACACACACTGCCCTGTGTTGAAGCGTGGCCGTCTGCCGTGTTTGCTCACCTCACCCAGCCGCTCGACCGGCTAGACATGTTCTCTGATGAACATGACGACCTTGCCGCAGCCCTCTACGCAGATGCCTACCCCATAGACCCCGACCGCGAAGGCCGCATTATTCTGCCAGATTTTTTGCGGGAGCATGCGGGCCTAACAGACAGCGCAACTGCCGCCTTTATGGGCGTAGGCCGCACCTTTCAAATTTGGGAACCAAAAGCAGCCGAGCAGCGCCGTGCCGAGGCCCGCTTACGCTCACGCCGTATTAGCCTGCCAACCAGCCAGAGTGGGGGGGCACAATGAGCACGCTCTCTCCCGCCGTAGAGGCCCCACACCTGTCTGGCCACATGCCGGTTATGCTGGCCGAGGTTATGGCCGAGCTTGCCCCCAAAAAGGGTGAGGCCATTCTGGACTGCACTTTTGGCGGCGGTGGCTACACCACAGCAATTTTAAATAAAGCAGACTGCACGGTTTGGGCGATCGACCGCGACCCAGACGCCATTGCCCGTGGCAAAGCCCTGGCTGCTACATTTGAGGCTGCCAGCGGCAAGCTCCGCCTGCACATGCTGCACGGTGGTTTTGGCAGCATGCAAGACCTAACCGAGCAGGCCCAAGCCCCCGCTTTTGATGGCATTGTGCTTGACCTTGGCGTGTCTTCTTTCCAACTCGATGAAGCCGAGCGTGGTTTTTCTTTCAAGAACGATGGCCCGCTTGATATGCGCATGGCCCAAAGCGGCCCAACGGCGGCAGATATCGTTAACAAAGCCCCAGAAGCAGAGCTGGCTGATATTTTCCATTATTACGGAGAAGAGCGCCACGCCCGCCGCGTGGCCCGCGCTATTGTAACCGACCGCGTTGAAACCCCATTTACCAGCACGCTGCAACTGGCAGGGCTTATCCGCCGGGTTATTCCGGCAGACCGCTCCGGCATTGATTCAGCCACCCGCTCCTTCCAAGGCTTGCGCATTGCGGTCAATGATGAGCTGGGTGAAATTGAACGCGGGCTGGAGCAAGCGCTAACCCTACTGGCCCCCGGTGGGCGGTTGGTTGTTGTCTCGTTCCATTCTCTAGAAGACCGTATTGCCAAGCGTCTTTTTGCCAAGGCTACCGGCAAGGCAGACAGTTTTTCCCGCTACGACCCGCGCGCTGCCATGTCTCGTGGCACAGAAAGCCCATTTGTAGCGCTTACCAACAAACCCGTACGCCCCGGCGAGGCCGAATGCCACGCCAACCCGCGCGCCCGTAGTGCGCGGCTGCGTGCGGTTGCCAAACGCACTTTACCTGTTTCTTCCTTCGACAAAGGACTGAACCCATGATTCCACGGCCCTTTACCTGCTGCTGCGCTGTTCTGGCCATTTCGTCTGGGTTCTTTCTGTATACCAAAAAGCACCAGACCACCTTGCTGGATCAGCAGATTTCTAAAATCGTGGCTGATACAGAGCGCGTGCGGTCTCAAACTGCTATGCTCCGCACGGAATGGGCACTGGAAAACCAGCCAGAACGCCTAACCCGCCTAGCTGAGCAGCACCTAAGCGGCCTGCGCCCTATGGAGCCAAGCCAGTTTGTGCGTATGGCAGACCTAGACAAGCACCTGCCCGCTATTAGCCACGACAGTGTTGATGCCGCTCACGCGGCCGTTGCCTTGGTGGCAAACGTAACCCCTGCCCCCCATGTGGCAACCAAGCCTGCTGTTACCACCGTAGCTGACACCCGCCCGGCTGCGCCAGAACCCGCACGCCCGGCCCCACGCAGCTTTACCACACAAGACAGCCAGCCCCACGCAGCAACACTGGTGGCAGAGGCTGCCCCGGCAAAACCCAAACTGCCAGTACGTGCTGTTGTGCGGCATGACACAACACTTGCAAGCCTAAGCGATACAGACAGCCTGCCCGCCCCACGCCCACAGGCCGTGGCACACCATGCAGTACAATTAGCCTCTGAAACACCGCGCCCTGCCGTAGCCGTTACCCCAGCACCCCGGCCTGTACCTGTAGCGGTTGCCAGCGTAACGCCAGCCCTTGCTACCCCGGCACCACGCCGCGTGGCCCCGGTAGCGGTAGCACACACAACCCCTTACACCCCACGCCCCGCCATAACCGCCGAGGCAGAAACCGAGCAGCCCGTACGCCACCCTCTACCAGTGAGTGTGGCAAGCTGGCATGCCACCCGTACCCGCCACGCAGCCCCTACCAATACAGGATATGTTGAAGCGCGGGCCAATTCCTCCTATGGCAGTGGCTCGCTGCTGGGGCGTGGTGATGATGCACTGCCGCCCCCCGTACCCATGACCAACTAACTATTCTGTATTTAGCCTGAAAGTGTTTACACCCCGAAATGGCCCTACCGCCGCAAGATCATGACCCCTCTCTCCCCTCTGGGCGCACAGTGCGCGTAACGGGGGATGATCTTCGCGCTCGGGCTCATAGGGATACAATGCATGCAAGGCTGTTAGGGGTAGCAGCCCTTTTTTCTGCCTTGTTTACTGTGGTTGCGGTTAGGCTTTCTATTGCCACCGTGTTTAACCCCATGGAGCCTGAAAAACGGCAAATTGCGCCGCAGGTACCAGAAATTCCTAAAATAGACCCCAAAGGCAGGTTGGCAGGAGACTTCTCGCTGCCCCAAGTGCACCGTGCCTCTATTGTAGACCGTAACGGCCAAACACTGGCACTGTCTTTGCCCGTAGCCCAAGTATATGCCAACCCGCAGGAGCTTATAGACCCGCAGGATGTCGCTAAAAAACTCAAAAATATTCTGAAAGACCTAGACGAAACCGAAACGGTACGCAGGCTCTCCCTGCCCAAGCAGTTTGTTTATATTGCGCGCAATATTTCGCCCCAGCAGGAGCTGGCAATAAACAGCCTTGGTATTCCCGGCATTTATTTTGAACCCGGAGAGCGCCGCCACTACCCCCTAGGCCACATGGCCGCCCAAATTATGGGTGCGGTTGATATTGACGACCACGGCGTAGCTGGCGTTGAGCGGTATTTTGATAAACGCCTGATGTCTGACCGCAAACCGCTGCGCCTGTCGCTTGATGTACGCGTGCAGTCTGTTGTGCGTGACGAATTGTTCAATGCCATGACCACCTTTCAGGCTATTGGCGCCTGCGCCATTGTTATGGACGTGCGCACTGGCGAAATTATTGCCATGGTCAGCCTGCCAGACTACGACGCCAACGAATTTGCCCACGCCACAAACGACGCCCGCTTTAACCGCGCGGTCACTGGCCTATACGAGCCGGGGTCAACTTTTAAGCTGCAAACCGCAGCTATGGGGCTAGAAACCGGCACCGTACATATTTGGGATCGGTTTTCGTCTATTCCCATTCATGTTGGGCGCTTCAAAATTTCGGACATGAAAAGCGACCATTTTAGCGAGTGGCTGTCTTTGCCAGAAGTTATGGCGTTTTCGTCCAACCCGGCGGCAGCACATATTGCGCTTGATGTCGGGGCTAAAAAGCAGTCTGAGTGGATGCGCTCTATGGGCTTTTTTGCACCCGTACCTGTAGAGCTACCAGAAGCAGCCCGCCCCTTGGTGCCACACCAATGGAGCCTTTCTACCACCATGACCGTAGGCTTTGGCCACGGTATGGCAGAACCCCCATTGGCCATTGTGCGCGGCACGGCTGCCACCGTTAATGGCGGTATTTTGGTAAAACCCACCTTGCTTGAGCGTGAAGATGCGCCATCGGCCTTAGCGGGCAACGCCGTTACTCCAGCGGGCACCCCCGCGGCTACCGCCGGGCAAACGCTCCAGCAAGACATTCAAAACACAGCGTTTGAGCAAGCAGCAGCACAAGCCACAAAAGCGCCCCTTAGCCAAACCTCATCAGACAGCAGCGAAGACCCCCTCCCCAACCCAGAAGGGCCACGGGTACTGTCTGAAAAAAACTCCTCTTTGCTGCGTCGGCTTTTGCGGCTCGACGTTACCAGCGGCACGGGTAAAACTGCTGAATCTCCGGGGTATTTTGTGGGCGGCAAAACCGGCACGGCAGAAAAAATTGGCCCCCATGGCGGCTACCTAAAACACGTTAATATTTCAGCCTTTACCGGTATTTTCCCCATGAACGCACCGCGCTATGCGGTTTATGTCATGCTCGACAGCCCCAAGCCCACACCACAAACACACGGTTGGACAACCGCAGGTTGGAACGCGGCCCCTACTGTGTCCAAAGTTATTTCGCGCATTGGGCCAATGCTGCAAATCTTCCCCGACACAGCACATGCAGAGCAAATTGATGCCAGCATGGCCCTGCCCATGCACCCTGCCGTGCCGCGTGGCGTGCGCCCCCTTGGCCCCGGCAACGACCCCGGAGACCCCCGTAAAGCTGAAGCCGCCCACAAAGCAGAAAAAGCCGCTGAAAAACGCATGCTGGCCGAACAGAAAAAACACGCCCACGAGGTGATGGACGAATGAGCCAGCCCCTCAGCGCGCTGTGCCGCGCCGTTAACCCCACACTTACACCCACGCTCTGCACTCAAGCAGAGTATGCGCGGCCCATTCAGGCCATTACGGCAGATAGCCGCGCCGTTACAGGCGGCACCCTGTTTGCAGCCTTACCCGGCGTAAAAAGTGATGGCCGCACCTTTATAGCCAACGCCGTAGCCCAAGGGGCCGCCGCCATACTAGCCCCCATTGGCACAGAATGGCCCCAAGGCGTACCGCCCCGCCCTCTGGTACTGGTAGAAAACCCACGCCATGCACTGGCGCTTATGGCAACAGCTCTAGCTGGCCCACAACCAGAGCAGCTTGTGGCCATTACCGGCACTAACGGTAAAACCAGCACGGCAGATTTTGTGCGCCAGCTTTGGGCACTCCAGGGGCAAAAAGCCGCAGCCATTGGTACGTTAGGCTTAACGGGTACCAACCTGCCGCCTGTCAGCATGCCACCCCTTACCACGCCAGACCCGGTGGCCCTTGCCACAGGCTTGGCTACCCTTGCGCAAGCTGGTGTGCAGCATGTTGCGCTCGAGGCCTCCTCCCACGGGTTAGAACAAAACCGGCTAGATGGCCTGCACTTGTGTGCGGCAGGTTTTACCAACCTCACGCGAGACCACCTAGACTACCACGGCACCATAGAAGCCTACCGGCAAGCCAAACTGCGCCTGTTTGCAGACCTGCTGCCCCCCGGCAAACTTGCCGCCGCCAATGCCGATATGGACGCAACAACCCTAAACGCCCTGCGCAGCATTGCAGCACGCCGTAACCAGCACCTGCGCACGGTAGGCGAAAATGGGGAGAGTATTCGCCTACTGGCCCAACGTGCCCTACCGGCCGGGCAAGAATTAGAACTAGACCTTGGTGGCCAACGCCATACCGTAACGCTGGCATTGCCCGGCCGCTACCAAGTAGATAACGCCCTACTGGCCGCAGCCCTTGCCACCCCGGTTGATGCAAACTTGGCAGATATACTCGCCTTTTTACCCGCCCTTAAAGGTGTGCGGGGCCGTATGGAGCAAGCCGTTGTGCTGCCCAACGGGGCCAGCGCGTATGTTGATTACGCCCACACGCCAGATGCACTGGCGCGGCTTTTAGCCTCTCTACGCCCCCATGCGTTGGGCCGTTTGGTGGTAGTATTTGGCGCAGGCGGAGACCGCGATAAAGGCAAGCGCCCCCTTATGGCCCAAGAAGCCGCCAAAGGGGCCGATATCGTTATTATTACAGACGACAACCCCCGCACAGAAAACCCTGCCACCATACGGGCAGAGGTAAAAGCCGGTGCACCCAATGCGCTAGAAATAGCAGACCGCCACACCGCCATTGCCGAAGCCCTAACCCTACTTGGCCCGCACGATGTGCTGGTGGTTGCCGGTAAAGGGCACGAGCAAGGGCAAATTATTGGCACAGAAGTGCACCCATTTGATGATGTAAGCGTTTTGCGCACACTGGCAGGTAAAGCATGACCGCACTCTGGACACGCGCAGAACTTGAAGCCGCAACTGGCGGCCATTTTCTAGGGGCTTGCACGCCAGAAGTTACGGGTATTTCCATAGATACCCGAACCCTCACCCCCGGAGACCTGTTTATTGCCCTACAAGGCGATAACAGCGACGGCCATACACATATTGCCACAGCACTTGGCAAAGGGGCTGCCGCCGTTTTGGTGCACAACACAACCGGCCAAACAGACCCACGCCTTTTGGTGGTGCAAGACACATTGCACGGTTTGCAGGCTTTAGCGGCTGCTGCCCGCACCCGCTTTAGCGGCAAAGTTGTGGCCATTACCGGTAGCGTGGGTAAAACCACCACCAAAGAAATGCTGCGTGTAGCCCTTTCTGCCCTTGGGCCAACCCACGCGGCAGAGGCATCATACAACAACCATTGGGGTGTGCCGCTAACCCTTGCGCGGTTGCCACAAAACGCTGCCTTTTGCATTAGCGAAATAGGCATGAACCACCCCGGCGAAATTCTGCCCCTTGCCCGCATGGTCAAGCCTGATGTGGCTGTTATTAGCACCATTGCCTCGGCTCATTTGGGGCATATGGGCAGCCTCGATGCCATTGCGCAGGAAAAAGCGACCCTTATTGCAGCCCTGCCCGCAGGCGGCATTGCCATTGTACCAGACGATGCACACGGCCAGCCTTTTTTTGAAAGTGCCGCCCAAACCGCGCACGCAACCCTGTGGCAGAGTGGCTTGCAGGCCAACAGCTTTGCCCGCCTGAGCGCGTTAAATACACAACCCAATGGCTCCACTTTTACCGCCCATATAGGCGCACAAAACGTTGCTGTTACGCTTAACGCCCCCGGTGCCCACCTTGCCCGCAACGCCTTAAACGCCTTAGCCGTAGTCGCCGCCTTTGGGGCCGACCTGCCACGCGCGGCCGCGGCCCTTGCCACCTTTGTGCCGGGTAAAGGTCGTGGTGCCCTTACCACCATAGCAGGTGGGGCTATTACTTTGCTGGACGAGAGCTATAACGCCTCTGCCACGTCTATTCGTGCAACGCTTGATGTTTTGCGCCTTGTGCCCGCCCAGCGCCACATTGCCGTATTAGGTGACATACGCGAATTGGGCGAATTTGCCATTTCCGAACATGCGGCCCTAGCACCTGCTGCGGCCACATGTGCTGACCTTGTTTTTTGCTGCGGACCCCACATGAAATCGCTTTTTGATGCCCTGCCCCACGCCAAACAGGGCGCATGGGCAGATAGCTCTGCCTCCCTTGCCCCTCTTGTTTGCGCAGCCTTGCGTAAGGGAGATGCCGTTTTGGTAAAAGGCAGTTTGGGTAGCCGTATGCGTACCATTATTGAGGCTCTTACCGGCCTGAACACCGTGGAGCCAGCCTGAGCCATGCTATACCTTCTCTCTACCTTTGGCCTGCAAGATGATGGGCACGTGGCCCTGTTTAACCTGCTGCGCTACATCACGTTTAGGGCTGGTTGTGCGTGCCTAACTGCCCTTGTTATTGCGCTATTTTTGGGCAAACCGCTTATTGCCACCCTGCGCCGCATACAGCGTGGTGGGCAGCCTATCCGTGCGTTAGGCCCAGAACGGCATATTCTGGAAAAAACAGGCACCCCTACTATGGGCGGCGTGCTTATTCTTGTCTCGCTGCTGGTGTCGGTGTTGCTGTGGGGAGATTTGCAAAACGGCTTTGTGTGGGCTGTACTGCTCACCACCCTATCGTTCGGGGCTATTGGCTTTGCAGATGACTACCTAAAACTCTCCCGCCGCAATACAGATGGTGTGTCCAAACGTACGCGTTTAGGGTGCGAATTTGCAACATCGCTGCTGTGTGGCTGGTGGCTGCAATACCTCACCCCGCCCGATATTGCCAACCAAGTGGCTTTTCCTTTTGTGAAAGACCTGCTGCTGCCCCTTGGTTATGCTTTTCCCATTTTTGCCATGATAACCATTACCGGCTTTGGCAACGCCGTTAATTTTACAGACGGACTAGACGGTTTGGCCATTGTGCCAGTGGTTATTGCCGCCATGGTGTTTGGTATTCTCTCCTACATTGTAGGCAACCATGTCTTTGCAGATTACCTGCAAGTGCATGCCGTACCCGGCACCGGAGAGCTCGCTGTATTCTGTGCTGCCTTAGTAGGCGCAGGCCTAGGCTTTTTGTGGTTTAACGCCCCCCCGGCGTCTGTGTTTATGGGGGACACAGGCTCGCTCTCTCTGGGCGGTGCATTGGGTGCGCTTGCCGTTGCCATTAAACACGAGTTGGTGCTGTGCATTGTGGGCGGCTTGTTTGTAGCTGAAACCCTTTCGGTCATTATTCAGGTATTCTGGTACAAACGCACTGGGCGGCGGGTGTTTCTTATGGCCCCCATTCACCACCATTTTGAAAAAAAGGGCTGGGCAGAACCTAAAATCGTTATCCGGTTCTGGATTATTTCTGTCATTCTCGGGCTGTGTGGCCTCGCCACACTGAAACTAAGATGAGCACTTTCCCTACCACCTTGTTTGCAGGCCACCGCTACGCTGTGCTTGGCCTTGGCCGTAACGGCGTGCCTGCCGTACTGGCACTGGCCAGCATGGGCGCACACGTACAAGCGTGGGACGACGGAGAGGCCGCACGCGCAAGCCTAGCCCAACAGGTTGCAACCCTACCCGCACATGCGCAGCACAACATAAGCTGCGCCCCGCTTGAAACAGTGGCAGGCTTTAGTGCACTCGTGCTTTCACCCGGCATTGCGCATATTCTGCCCAAACCCCACCCCGTAGCGCTTTTGGCACAACAAGCCGGTATCCCTATTTTATCAGATGCCGAGCTGTTGTTTCAGGCTGTACGCAAAGCGGGTAGCAAAGCACGTTTTGCAGGCATTACCGGCACCAACGGTAAAAGCACCACCACAACTTTGCTGGCCCATATTTTAGCGCAAGCAGGCGTGCCTGTTGCGGCTGGTGGCAACCTTGGCCCTGCCGCTCTTGCCCTGCCACTGCTGCCAGATAACGGTGTTTATGTGCTAGAAATGTCGTCCTACATGTTAGAGCGGCTCGATACACTGCACTTTGATACCGCCTGCCTGCTTAACCTAACCCCAGACCACCTAGACCGCCACGCAGGCATGGCAGGGTATGCCAAAGCCAAAATGCGCGTGTTTACCGGCCAAACCGAGCACGACCTTGCCGTTATTGGCATTGAAGACGACTACTGCCGCGCCATTGCCACCACACTGCGCACCTTACCCACACCCTGCCTGACCATTGCCGGAGCACAAACCACCCCCGCAGCAGAACTATACGGGCAAGAGGGGGCTCTATGGCAAAACGGGCAAAAACTGGCCACTATCGGGCCAGCGCTCCCCGGTAGCCATAATGCCGAAAATGCCGCCGCTGCCTTTGCCATGGCAGACTTTTTAGGTGTGCCAACCCAAGCCATACAGGCCGGGTTAAGCTCTTTCCCCGGTTTGCCGCACCGCCAAAAAATAGTGGCAGAGCAAAACGGTATTATTTTTGTTGATGACAGCAAAGCCACCAATGCAGATGCCGCAGCCCGCGCCTTGGGTTGCTACGACAAACTGGTCTGGATTGCAGGCGGCATGGCTAAAGAAGGCGGCATTGCCTCTCTGGTGCCCTATTTTACCCGCATAGCCCACACGGTGCTTATTGGGCGTGACGCAGCCCAACTCGCCCAAACCCTTGCAGCCCATAATGCCCCTTACAGCATTGTGGATACGCTAGAACGCGCCGTACCCGCTGCCTTTGCGCAGGCACAGCAAAGTGGTGCACGGGTTGTTTTGCTCTCACCCGCCTGCGCCAGCTTTGACCAGTTTTCTGGTTTTGAGGCACGCGGCCTGCGCTTTGCAGAGCTGGCCCATGCCTTAGCGCCACAAAACGGCACACAAACAGGAAAGATTGGGTAATGCCAGGGTATTCCCGCAGTGATGATTCACCGTTAGGGCGGTGGTGGCGCAATGTAGACCGCACCACCCTTATTTGCGCGTTCATCCTTATCGGGTTTGGCTATATTCTTATGCTGGCGGCAAGCCCTGCGGTTGCAGTGCGTATTGGTGCCTCGCGCAATATGTTCATTTTCAAGCAGGTTATGTTCTTAACCCTTGCGGGCATTATTGTAACGGCTGTCTCTACCCTTTCGCGCCAAGCTGTATTGCGCTTAGCCCAAATTGGCGGCTTTCTTATGTTGGGCGCTACCGCCCTAACGCTTGTACACGGCATTGAAATTAAGGGCGCACGGCGCTGGATAGCCCTGCCACTTATGTCGCTCCAGCCCTCCGAGTTTCTTAAACCCTGCTTTGCTGTGGTGACTGGTTGGCTGCTCACCCAACGTAGGCAATCACGCTATTTTCCGGGCATGCTGGTAGCGTTTACGCTGTTTGGCGTTATTCTTATGCTGCTCAAATCTCAGCCAGATATTGGCATGCTCACGGTTATTTCGTGCGTGTTTCTGGCCCAGCTTTTTGTTGATGGCCTAAGCCTTATTTTAGTCGGGCTTGGCATTGCCACCCTTATAGGGGGCGGTATTGCAGCCTTTTTTTTGTTCCCGCATGTGCGCTCACGCGTTGAGCGGTTTTTGCACCCAAATGTGGGCGACCACTACCAGATTGACACCGCCCTGCGTGCCTTTGGTAATGGTGG
Source organism: Acetobacter orientalis (assembly GCF_000963965.1). Lineage (GTDB taxonomy): Bacteria > Pseudomonadota > Alphaproteobacteria > Acetobacterales > Acetobacteraceae > Acetobacter > Acetobacter orientalis. The sequence continues at coordinate 81,749 of NZ_BAMX01000014.1, read as the reverse complement.
CCTAACAGGCCGTGGCCCCGGTGAGGGCCGCGTAAAAGACCTTCTACCCGACGCCCACGCAGACTTTGTTTTTGCCGTAGCCGGTGAAGAATACGGCATGATTGTGTGCATGCTTATTATTGCCGTGTTTGGCGTTATTGTTGTGCGCACACTCTTGCGCCTTATTCGGGAAGATAACCCGTTTGTGGTTATTTCTGTTACGGGGCTGGTTACAGGTTTTGGGCTTCAGGCTTTTGTCAACATGGCTTCAACCTTGCATCTTATCCCGACCAAGGGCATGACGCTGCCATTCATCTCGTATGGTGGCTCTTCCGCCATGTCTATTGCGTTGGCAATTGGCATGGTGCTTGCACTCACACGCTACCAGCCCGGCAGTACCACACACGCAGGACAAGGCTTTATGACCAGCTTTAAGCAAAGGCGCGCCCTATGAGCACACGCACCATAGTGATAGCCGCTGGCGGTACAGGCGGGCATTTTTTTCCGGCTCAAGCCTTGGCAGAAGCACTGGCCGCACGTGGCCATAAACTAGTGCTTATGACCGATGAGCGCGCAGGCACCCGCAAAGACGGCATTTTTGCCAACGGGCCACAATATGTTCTGCGCGGTGCTGGTGTTGCGGGGCGTGGGCCTATACGCGCCATTAAAGCAGGCCTGTTGCTGCTGGCCAGCGCCTTAAAAGCCCGCAGCATTTTAAAAGACATCAAGCCTGATGCCGTTATTGGCTTTGGGGGCTACCCTTCTGTGCCGCCCCTGCTTGGTGCAAGGCTTTTGGGCAGTAAGCGCCCTGTTCTTATTATTCATGAAGGCAACGCCGTGCTGGGCAAGGCCAACGCCCTGCTGTCCCGCTTTGCCAATGTTATTGCCACCTCTTACCCCTCTGTCGCCAAGCTGCCTATTGGGGCGCATACCGTATTTACAGGCATGCCAGTACGCCCCCCCATTGCAGCCTTGGCAGGAGAGCCCTTTACTCCACCGGGTGAAACCCTTTCCCTTCTTGTATGGGGTGGGTCTTTGGGGGCTACGGTTTTTGCCCAAGTCGTGCCCCCAGCCCTAGGCCGCTTGCCGGAAGAAGTGCGTAAACGCCTGCACGTAACCCAGCAAGCCCGCAAAGCAGACCTTGAAGAGGTACGCACAGCCTATGCCAAGCTGGGCATTACCGCACGGGTTGAGCCCTTTTTAAATGACGTGCCAGAGCTTTTACGCACAGCACACCTTGTTATTGGTCGGGCCGGTGGGTCTTCTGTGGCAGAGCTAACCGTTGCAGGCCGCCCCTCCATACTGGTGCCGCTGCCTATTGCCGCCAGCGATGAGCAAACAGCAAACGCCCGCGCCATAACGCAGGTTGGCGCAGGCTGGATCATGCGTCAGCCAGACTTTACCCCAACAGCTTTGGCCACCCAGTTGGCTGAATTGTTCAACACCCCAGATGAGCTGGCCCGCGCTGCTGCTGCCGCGGCCAGCCTTGCCATGCCCGATGCCGCCACCCGTCTGGCTGATTGTGTAGAAGAATGTTTGCATCTTTCCCCCTTGCCCGCCACTCGAACCCTACAGACGGAGTCCAAAATATGAGAGCCCTGCCCCTGTCCATTGGTACCATTCATTTTGTGGGCATTGGCGGCATTGGCATGTCTGGCATTGCAGAAGTGCTGTGCATGCTGGGGTATTCCGTACAGGGCTCAGACATTGCGGAAAACGCCAATGTGCAACGCCTGCGGGCTGCGGGTATTCCCATTTTTATTGGGCATGATGCAGAAAATCTGGGCAATGCGCAGGTTGTGGTTATTTCTACCGCTGTCAGCCGCGACAACCCAGAGGTTGTTGCCGCGCGCAGCAAGCTTATTCCGGTTGTGCGCCGTGCAGAAATGCTGGCCGAGCTTATGCGCCTGCGTTGGTCTGTGGCGATTGGGGGCACACACGGCAAAACCACCACCACAAGTTTGGTAGCCGCCGTACTAGAAGCCGCCCAGCTTGACCCCACCGTCATTAACGGCGGCATTATTGAAGCCTACGGCACCAACACCCGCATGGGTAAAGGCGACTGGATGGTGGCTGAGGCCGATGAAAGCGATGGCTCCTTTTTACGTCTGCCCGCCGTTATTTCTGTCGTAACCAATATGGACCCCGAGCATCTAGACCACTGGGGTTCGGCAGAGGCGATGGAGGCAGCGTATGACCAGTTTGTCTCTAACGTGCCGTTTTATGGCTTTGCCGTGCTGTGCATAGACCACCCCGCCGTGCAGCAAATGATCCCTCGTTTGTCTGACCACCGCATTGTGACCTACGGCTTCTCTCCTCAGGCTGATGTCCGTGCTGAAAAACTCATTACAGACAAAATGGGGGCCACGTTTGAGGTTACCCTAACAGACCGCGTTACCCGCCGTACCCGTAAAGCTGGGCCTTTCCGCCTGCCTATGCTGGGTAGCCACAACGTGCAAAATGCGCTTGCCGCCATTGCCGTTGCCACCGAGATGGACATTAGCGACGATGTAATCCGCTCTGGCCTTGCCTCTTTCCGTGGGGTTAAACGCCGCTTTACCCGCACGGGTGAGGCCGGGGGCATTACCGTAATAGATGACTACGGCCACCACCCGGTTGAAATTGCCGCTGTGCTCAAAGCAGCCCGGCAGGCTGGGGCTAAAAACGTTATTGCCGTTATGCAGCCCCACCGTTACTCGCGCCTGCAAATGCTGTTTGCAGACTTCTGTACCTGCATGAACGATGCCGATACGGTTATTGTGTCTGATATTTACGCTGCGGGTGAACAGCCCATTGAAGGCGTCACCCGCGATATGCTCATTGAGGGCCTGCGCGAGCGTGGCCACCGCTCTGTGGTGCCCCTGTCCAGCCCAGAGCATTTGGCAGAAATGGTCAACGCCATTGCCAAACCGGGAGACTACGTTGTGTGCCTTGGTGCAGGCACCATTACCAACTGGGCCCAAAGCCTGCCCAAAGAACTGGCAGCCCTACAAGCCCAGAGCAAAGGCGGGCACGCAGCATGACAGCCCCAAGCATGGCAGCTTTGGCAGCACAGGCGTTTGAAGGCGCACGGGGCCGCGTAACACCGCAAGCCCCGCTTGGCCCCCGCACGTGGTTTCGGGTTGGGGGGGAGGCCGAATGGCTTTTCCAACCAGCAGACACCCAAGACCTTGCCGCTGTTATGCGCAACCTCTCGCCAGAACTACCCGTTATGGCGCTGGGGGCCTGCTCTAACGTTATTGTACGAGACGGCGGGCTAGACGGCATTGTGGTACGCCTAGCCCGTGGCTTTTCTGATGTTGTGGTAGAAAAAGACGGCCTGATTGTTGGCGCAGCGTGCCTAGATGCCACCGTGGCCGAGCACGCAGCCCAAGCCGGTTTGGGCGGGCTGGAGTTTTTGGCGGGTATTCCCGGCTCTATTGGTGGTGCTGTACGTATGAATGCCGGTGCTTATGGCTCAGACATCGCAACCGTGCTCGACTGGGCCGAAATTGTCACCCGCGATGGCAGCATTGTGCAGCTTGACGTAAGCGCCCTTAAATTTGGCTACCGCCGCTCTGGCCTGCCAGAAGGGGCTTTGGTTACACGCGCCCGCCTGCGCGGAGAAGCCGCCAACCCGGCAGATGTTGCTACGCGTATTGCCGAAGTGCGTACTGCGCGCGAGCAGTCTCAACCCGTGCGGGCCAGAACGGGTGGGTCTACCTTCCGTAACCCAAGCCCTGAGGACTCTCAGCGCAAGGCGTGGCAGTTAATAGATGATGCAGGCTGCCGTGGCCTAACCCTAGGCGGCGCACAGGTAAGCGAAAAACACTGCAATTTTCTTATTAACACGGGCAACGCCACCGCCGCAGACCTTGAAGCCTTGGGTGAAGAGGTACGCAAACGGGTCTTGAACCATTCTGGCGTTACCCTGCATTGGGAAATTAAACGCATAGGCAAAGCTGGAGCACAGCCATGAGCAACAGCAAACGCGTGACCGTTCTTATGGGCGGTATCTCCTCAGAGCGTGAAGTCAGCCTAGACTCTGGCAATAACGTTGTTGAAGCCCTGCGCGCTTTTGGCCATAACGCCACACCACTCGATGCCGGGGCAGACCTTGGTGCTTTGGTGGCCCAGCTTAAAGAGCAAAAACCCGATGTGGTGTTTAACGCCCTACATGGCCGCTTTGGGGAAGATGGCTGCATTCAAGGCATTTTAGAATGGATGCACCTACCCTACACCCATTCTGGCGTGCGGGCCTCTGCCACAGCAATGGACAAAGCCGCAGCCCGCGCTGTGTTTCTCACCGCTGGCCTGCCGGTAGCACAAGGCACGGTTATTGCCATTGAAGAGCTGAGCAAAGCAGACCCCCTGCCCGTACCCTATGTGGTTAAGCCCCTCAGCGAGGGGTCGTCTGTTGGGGTCTCTATTGTGCGTACCAGTTCTGCCAGCGTGCGCCAAAGCATTGTTGATGCATGGCATTACGGCCCACAAGCCTTGGTTGAAGAATTTATACCGGGGCGCGAAATTACAGTTGGGGTTATGGCAGACCGTGCCCTAACCATAACAGATATTACCCCCACCCCCGGTGCCGGGCACGATTTTTACGACTACGCCGCAAAATATACCGCAGGGGGTTCTGCCCACGTACTGCCCGCACAAATAGACCCTGATATAGCCCAGCATGCCCTGCGCATCGCTGTTGCCGCGCACGAGGCCTTGGGCTGTGCCGGGGCCTCTCGCTCAGACTTCAGGCTGGATGACACAGGTACCGGCCCTGCACGTCTTGTACTGCTAGAGGTTAATACCCAACCGGGCATGACCAAAACCTCTCTGTTGCCAGAGCAGGCAGCCTATTGCGGCATAAGCTACCCAGAGCTATGCGGCTGGCTGGTTGAACAGGCCCTTACAACCAAATGAGACCAAGCCCCACCCCGCCAGACCGGCCCTCTCGCTTTAAGCTCTTTGCCCGCAGGCAAAAGCGCCTTGTGCGCCCGCTGTTTGGGTTTGTTGTGCTTGGGGCCATTGTGGGTGGGGGCTATATTTACCTGCAACAACCCGGCGCCAAAGAACGCCTTGCGCCATTATGGGGCAGCGTTGTTAAAAAGGCCCCCTTGCGTATTACCAGCATTAAGGTTGATGGCGCACAACTAACCAGTGACACCGCCATAAACCATGCCCTTGGTGTAGCAGTGGGTGACCCGGTACTCAATTTTAGCGTATCCGATGCCAGAGACCGCCTAAACGCCCTTCCATTTATTGACCACGTGACCGTTGAGCGCCATTTATCTGGCGAAATTGACGTGCATATTACAGAACGGCCTCCCTTTGCGGTCTGGCAACACCAAGGCCATTTTGTGCTCATAGACCGGCAAGGCAACCGCGTGCCAGACCAAGGCATGACCGGCAAAGATGCTGAAGCCTTTACAAAACTGCCCCTTGTCGTGGGTGAAGGCGCTAACGAGCCTGCTGCTGCCCTGATCGATGCCATGTCGCAAGAGCCTGAAGTACGCAGCCGCGTAACCGCCGCCGTACGTGTAAGCGACCGCCGCTGGAACCTAACCTTACGAGACGGGGCCACTATTTTACTGCCCGAGGGGGAAGAAGTTGCGGCCATTCATAGATTGGCCAAGCTGCAAACCACCACCAGCCTGCTTGACCGCCCGGTAGTTTTTATTGATATGCGCCTACCAGACAGGCTGACCATACGCCAAAAACCGCCAGAACCCCCGCCACCTGAAAACAGCGTAAAAGCCACGCCAGAAGGTGCCCCCCCCACGCACCCAACGCCACAGCCCAGCGCTGCTGTTACCGCCCCCCACCTGCCACAGCCCACCCCGGGACGCCAATAATGACCGACCGCTCACGCTCTTCCTCCTCTGGTTTTTCTTTCAACGGGCGGTCTCGTACTAAAAATGCGGGGGGGGCTGCCCCTTCTGGCTTGCATATGGGCGGCGAAATTTCGTCTCTGCCTCTGCCCCCGACCGAAGCCAACAAGCGCCACCGGGTGTGGCGCAATGGCTATTCTGCCGTGCTGGATATTGGTTCAACCAAAATTACCTGCCTTATTGGTAAAGGTGAACCTAACGGCGGGCTGCGGGTTGTAGGCTGTGGCTGGCGGCGGTCTGATGGTATTCGTAACGGGGCCATTACAGACCTGCACAAAGCAGAGGCCGCCATTCGGGCAACTGTTGGCCAAGCCGAAATGATGGCCGAGCGTACCATAGACCGCGTAGTCGTTAACCTGTCGTGCGGCCACCCGGCCAGCCGCCTGTTTAATGTACGCTGGCCCGTTGGTGGCCGTGTGGTAACCGAGGCCGATATTCGCCGTGTGGTAACAGAAGGCCGCCTGCAAGCCACGGTAGAAGGGCGCGATGTTGTCCATACCCTCCCCATAGACTTTACGGTTGATGACACCGAAAACGTAGCAGACCCCCGCGGCCACCTGTGTGATACCCTAAAAGCCCGCCTGCATATTATTGATGCCGCCTCTACGGCATTGCTCAACCTGCAAACCGTGCTCAGCCGCGCCGAACTCAAGCTGGAAGCCCTTGTCTCCTCCCCCATGGCATCGGGCTTGTCTGTGCTCGATGCTGATGAGCGAGAACTGGGCACCACCGTTATTGATATGGGCGGGGGCACCACCTCTCTGGCCGTATTTGGCGAGGGGCAAATTCTGCACACCGCGCAAATTGGCATTGGCGGGCTCCATGTTACGCGCGACATTGCGCGCGGCCTCAGCACATCGCTAGAAAATGCAGAGCGCCTTAAAACTGTTTACGGCAGCGCCGACCTTTCCTCAGATGTTGAAGAAGATTTGCTCACCGTTGAACTTCTTGGCAACGATGTTCCACATTTTGAACAAATCTCTCGTGCGCAGCTTGGCCGTATTATCCGCCCCCGCATGGAAGAAACCCTCGAACTGGTGCGTGAAAAACTAGACGGCGCAGGCTTAGGCAATGCTGCCAGCGGTCGCATAGTTTTGACCGGCGGTGCGTCATTACTTGATGGTATGCGCCCCTTAGCAGAGCGTATTTTGGGCTCACCCGCAGCAAAAGGGCGGCATGGCCCCGCATTTACACGCTCTGTACGGCTAGGACGGCCTAAACATATTACTGGCCTGCCAGAAAAAACCGCAGCCGCGGCTGGTTTTGCCACGGCAGCAGGGTTGCTCTCTTGGGCAGCCAGCACAGAACGCCCCTTTGGCGATGTAGAATTTAGAGAAGCCGCACCCTCTGGCCTTTTACAGAAACTCGTCGCTTTTATTCGTGAAAAAGTTTGATATACTTACGCAACTCTTCATTGTATTCCGTGTTTGGAATACCGCCACAAAGCCTGCCTAGCCCGCTGCTGTTTCCCCGGGAGATTTGAATGACCCTCAACCTGACTGTTCCGCCTCAGAACCACGCTGATTTCTCCCCTCGAATCACAGTTATCGGTGTTGGTGGTGGCGGTACAAACGCAGTGGACAACATGATTGCGTCCAACCTGCAGGGGGTTGAGTTTGTTGTTGCCAATACAGATGCCCAAAGTCTGGCCAAAAGCCGTGCCGACCGCCGCATTCAGCTTGGCCCACACCTAACCCACGGTTTGGGCGCAGGTGCAAAACCCGAAGTGGGCCGTGGCGCGGCAGAAGAAGCAGCAGACGAAATTGCTCGCTACCTCGATGGCTCACACATGGTGTTTATCACCACAGGTATGGGCGGCGGCACCGGTACAGGGGCAGCACCCGTTATTGCCCGCATGGCGCGTGAGCGTGGTATTCTTACCGTTGGGGTGGTTAGCAAACCTTTCGATTACGAAGGCAAACGCCGTATCCGTATTGCAGATGAAGGCATTAAAGAGCTTCAGCAATATGTTGACACGCTTATTGTTATTCCTAACCAAAATCTCTTCCGTGTTGCCAGCGAGCGTACAACCCTGCGCGAAGCCTACAAAATGGCCGACCATGTGCTCTATATGGGCGTGCGTGGCGTAACCGACCTTATGATGGCACCGGGCTATATTAACCTCGACTTTGCCGATATTCGCAGCGTTATGGCGGAAATGGGTAAAGCCATGATGGGTACAGGCGAAGCCGAAGGCGAAAACCGCGCCATTGAAGCCGCCGAAGCCGCCATTGCCAACCCACTGCTCGAAGACGCCTCGATGTCTGGCGCGCAAGGCCTGCTGGTAAACGTAACCGGTGGTGAAGACATTACCCTGTTTGAAATGGAAGAAGCGGCAAACCGTATCCGCCGTGAAGTCTCTGATGATGCCAACATGATCTGGGGCTCCATCATTGATGACAACATGAACGGCAAAATTCGCGTCTCTGTTGTGGCGACCGGCATTGATATTCCCGCCCCCAACGCAGACCGCCCCTACCAGCCAGCCATTGAACCAGAAACCGTGGCTGAGCCCGCCCCCACGGCTGCTGCACCTCAGCCACAAGCCGCAGCACCCAATACTGCCCGTGTTGACACAACACAGCAGCAAGCTGCGCAGCCTCGGCCAGCAGCAGCACCTCAGCCTGCTGCCTACCAGCCACAACCACAGGCAAGCCATACAGCACCGCCTGCACATAGCATGCCCGGCCAAGCCGCACCGGCAGCGCAAGCTCAGCCCGCAGCACGGCCCGCGCCCTCTCCCCGGGCTGGGTTGTTTACAGAAACACCCCGCTCTCCTTACCAGCCAGACCCTAACCCACCGGCAAGCCGCAGCTTGTTTGGCCGGGTTACAGGGGCTTTCCGCCGGGTGCCAACAGCAGAAGAGCGTAACGAGCCCGCAGTGCAGCAGCACCGCCCGGCCGCCCCGCAGCAACAGGCTGAAAGCGGCATGAGCATTCGCCCTGCCGAAACAGAAGATACCGGGCTGGAAATTCCAACCTTCCTGCGTCGATAAGCCTGGTTTATTGGGCCTTTTTTGTAACGCGCTGCCGCTATGGCAGCGCGTTATTTATGTAACAGACGGCAATAATCATTGACTCGCCAGAACATTTCTTCGGCTTTAGCGTTACAAGGCACAGTTTTTCACTTTTGCAGGACAACGCCTAAGCCATGGATAGTCTGCTAATGGAACCCTTGCCCCGTTCCGCATCTCCGGAGTTAGCGCCGGTTCCTGCTCTGTTTGGCACTAAAATGCCAGCCTTTTTCCAACATACGCTTGGCAAAGCCATAACAGGCGTTGGCGTTGGGCTGCACACCGGGGCGCGCATACCGCTCACCCTAGTGCCCGCACCAGCGCACCACGGCATTGTCTTTCAGCGTACAGACCTGCCAAATGCCGCAGCTCTGCCTGCACGTTACAACAATATTATTGATACTCGCCTGAGCACCGTGCTGGGTGAGGCCACAAACCCCACCAACCGCATTGCCACAATCGAACACCTTATGGCAGCACTGCAAGGCTGCGGCATTGATAATGCTTTGGTACAGGTTGATGGCCCAGAAATTCCGGTATTCGACGGCTCAGCCGCAGACTTTGTTTTCCTGATTGACTGCGCAGGCCGCCAGACCCAAGACGCGCCGCGCCAATATCTTGAAGTCTTGCGCCCTGTGCGGGTCGAGCAAAATGGCGCTTATGCAGAGCTACGCCCAGCCCCGGTTAAAAACCTGCATCTCTCGTTTGATATAGACTTTCCTGAGTGCGCCATTGGCAAGCAAGCCTACGCGCTTGAGGTTACCCCAACCACTTTCCGTCAAGAATTAGCACGCAACCGCACTTTTACCCTGCGCCAAGAAATTGAAGCCCTGCACAAAGCCGGGTTAGCCCGTGGTGGCTCGCTCGACAACGCGATTGTGGTAGACGGAAACCAGATTCTCAACCCAGCGGGCCTACGCTGCCCAGATGAATTTATTCGTCATAAAATGATGGACGCCGTGGGCGACCTGTATCTGGCAGGCAACCCCATTCGCGCACGGTTTTACGGCCATTGCTCAGGGCATGGGCTTAACAACCAGCTCTTGCGCAGCCTGTTTGCCAACCCCGCTGCATGGCGTTTAGTGCCGCCAAAAGTTGCAACAAGCCGCCCTGCTGCGTAAGGTCTGGCGCAGAAAGCGCATGCAGAACCTTTCTCTCCCTTTTCTTGGCGGCTATGCGTGCTATAAAACAGCTTCACATAGAAGAGCCGGGATGTCCGTGAGCGCCATTACACACCTTTCCGTCCGCTACCGTCTTCGCCATCTGGTGTCGGCTGGCCTCCTTTTGGGCCTGTCTGGCTGCGGGCTATTTGGCCACGGTAAAGACGAGCCAAAACCCAAGCTGGCCTCGGCTGAAACCATGTATAATAACGGCATAGATGCCTTGCGCACCCGCCGTTACACACTTGCCGCGGCAGAGTTTGAAGTGCTTCAGCAAAATTACCCTTACTCAGGGTACATTGCCAACGCACAGCTTATGGAAGGGTATGCCTACTACCTAAAAGGCAAATACCCAGAGGCCGTACAACAGCTTAACCGCTTTATTGGCCTGCACCCCACCAGCGCCGATGCCTCTTACGCCTATTATCTGCGCGCGCTGTGCTTCTATGAACAAATTGCCGACGTACAACGTGACCAGCAAGGCACCGTAGAAGCCATGGACGCGCTAGAAGAGGTTATTACCCGCTTCCCGCAGTCTAAATATGCCCGTGATGCCCAGCTTAAAATTGACCTCTGCCGCGACCATCTGGCCGGTAAGGAAATGTTGGTTGGCCGTTATTACCAGCGTGAGCGCAATTACGAAGCCGCCATTAACCGCTACCAGCGTGTTGTGCAGGACTTCCAGACAACCAACCACGTGCCAGAAGCGCTTGAGCGTATGGTTGAAGTCTATCTTGACCTTGGCCTAACAGACCAAGCTCGTAAATCTGGCATTGTGCTGGGCTTTAACTACCCCGGCAGCAAATGGTACCGCTTTGCTTATAGCGACCTTAAACGCTACAAGCTGCTTACCAACAAGTTCCCTATGCCGGGTCAGGTTGTAAACGCCAGCCAGCAAAAAACGGCTATGGCGCCACCCCCTACCGCTACGGGTATTGGCCCTGCCCCCGCAGCGCTAACACAAGCCCCCGCAAAGCCTATGGACATTAAGGCCGCCCCTGTGCAGCCCGTTAAGGCCCAGCCGGTAGCACCGCAGCAACCCGCAGCAACCGCACACTAATGGTATCTGGCCATCTTTTTGGCCAAATACCCACAGCGTTTTTATGGCCGTAGAGTGCTTTTTGTGCTCTACGGCTTTTTTGTTCTTGTTCCGTTCTTGGTATTTTTTTATAAATCGTACACGCAGGCACCATAGCACTGTGGTGCCATTTCTTTGTTTTTGGCAGTTTTTCAGGCTGGGGCCAGCATGCTGACAAACCTTTCCATCAGGGATGTCGTGTTAATTGAAGCACTCGACCTTTCCCTGCATTCAGGCTTTACCGCCCTTACGGGTGAGACCGGGGCGGGCAAGTCTATTTTGCTAGACAGCCTTGGTTTGGCCTTGGGCGAGCGGGCCAGTGCGGGGTTAGTGCGTGCTGGCGCAGAAGAAGCCCGCGTAACCGCCAGTTTTGAGGTTCCCCTCACCCACCCCGCTTTTGCGCTTTTAAACGAGCAAGGTATACCCACAGAGCCGGGTGAGCCCCTTATGTTGCGGCGCATTATCTCTAAAGAAGGCCGCTCCCGCGCATGGATTAACGACCAAACGGTTGGCATTACCCTTATGCGCCGGGTAGCCGTCACTTTGGTTGAAATTCAGGGTCAGCACGAGCAAATGGGCTTAGCAGACTCCAGCACCCACCGGGGCTTGCTTGATGCCTACGGCGTGCCCTCTGCCCTGCTCACCACGGTTACACGGGCCTATGCCACATGGCAAAAACTCAGCGCAGAACTCTCAGCCGCCCGCAAAGCCTTGCAAGACGCCGCGCGGGAGGAAGACTGGCTGCGCCACACGGTAGAAGAACTCAGCACCCTAGCCCCACAACATGGGGAGGAAGAACAACTGGCCCAGCAGCGCCACGCCCTGCAACAAGCAGAACGGCGTGGTGAGGCCATAGGGGCCGCACTCTCTGAGCTTACCCCCAAAGACCGCAGAAACAGTGGGCCAGCAGCAGCCCTCCGTGCCGCCAGCCGGGCGTTGCAACGCCTGCTCCCCCCGCCCTCATCGGCGCAGGCCAATACTGGCAACACCCCCCTAGACCCGCTTGAGAACCGCACCAACGAGGCCCTAAGCGCGCTAGAAAGTGCAGAAAATGCACTGGCCGAGGCTGAAAATTTACTCTCCCGCCTGGCTGATGACTCAGAGGCAAACCCGCGTTTGCTCGAAGATGCAGAAGAACGTTTGTTTACCCTGCGCGCCGCAGCCCGCAAACACGATGTTACGGTTGATGAATTGCCCGGCCTGCTAGAACAGCTTTCGGGCAGATTAGCCGCACTAGAAAGTGGCGCCACACACCTTGAAAGCCTGCAACAAGCGGTACAAGAGGCCAGACAGACGTACGAAACCGCAGGCCAGCGCCTTTCTGCCGCCCGCGAAAAAGCCGCCCGCAAGCTCGAACAAGCCGTTACCAAAGAGCTAAAACCCATTAAACTAGAGCGCGCACGCTTTTTTGCAGATATTACGCCCCTCCCCCCTGAGCAATGGAGCGCTCAAGGTATGGAGCATATTACCTTTCTTATTGCGGCCAACCCCGGCCAGCCCCCCGGCCCCCTAGCCAAAGTAGCCTCTGGGGGTGAACTGTCACGCCTTATGCTGGCTCTTAAACTGGTTTTGGCAGAGCAATCTGCCATTGGCACCATTGTGTTTGACGAAATTGATGCAGGCGTTGGCGGGGCCACTGCCGCCGCCATTGGTGAGCGGTTGCACAGGCTAGCTGCCCGCTCGGTACAGGTACTGGCCGTTACACATAGCCCACAGGTGGCCGCTAGTGCAGATGCTCACCTGCGTATTGGCAAAATAGTCCGAAACGGCAATACAGCAACGCATGCAGCCCCACTGAGCGCTGAAGAACGACAGGAAGAAATAGCACGCATGCTGGCCGGAGATACCATTACAGACGCTGCCCGCGCCGCCGCCGCCAGCCTGCTTGGACGTGAGAATGACTGAACACACCGCACCGCAGAACCTTGACGCAGCCCAAGCCAAAGCCGAACTAACCCGGCTGGCAGACCTTATAGGCCGCTATAATACCGCCTATTACACACACGATGCGCCAGAAGTAAGCGATGCCGAATATGATGCCCTGCGCAAACGCTACGATGCTCTTGTTGCCCTGTACCCAGAGGCAGAGCCAGCAGAAAGCCCCGCCCACGCGGTAGGGGCCACGCCCGATAGTGCCTTTGGCAAACACCGCCACCTTGTGCCAATGCTTTCTTTGGACAACGTGTTTGACCAAACGGAATTTGAAGCCTTCATTAACCGCGCTGTACGCTTTTTGGGCTTGTCTGACACCCAAACCCAAGAACTTGCCTTTGTGGCTGAACCCAAAATAGATGGGCTTTCCATTAGTCTCACCTACGAGCACGGCAAATTTGTACGCGGCACCACACGCGGTGACGGCACCGAGGGCGAAGACGTAACCGCTAACCTGCTCACTTTTAAAGACCTACCCCAAACCCTGAACGGCCCAGCCCCTGAACTGATTGAAATTCGCGGTGAGGTTTTTCTCTCTAAAGAGCATTTTCTAGCCCTCAATGCCGCGCAAGAAGCCATTGGCCGCAAACCTTTTGCCAACCCGCGTAATGCCGCAGCAGGTTCCCTCCGTCAGCTCGATGCACGGGTTACAGCCCGCAGGCCGCTCTCTCTTTTTGCCTATGCCGTTGGGTTTTGCTCAGACAAGCTGCCAAGCAGCCATAGTGCTTACCTTGAGCAGTTAAAAGCGTGGGGCTTTCCTGTTAACCCTCTCTCCCGCACGCTTGAAGCCGCCAGTGGTGCCGAAGCTTTTTTTGAGGAAGTGGCCCGTGCCCGTGCTGGGCTGAGTTACGATATTGATGGGGTCGTTTATAAAATTAACGACCTCACCTTGCAGGAGCGCCTCGGCTTTGCAGGCCGCGCCCCGCGCTGGGCCGTAGCGTGGAAGTTCCCGGCAGAGCAGGCCATTACCACTCTCAAAAGCATTGAAATTCAGGTAGGCCGCACAGGTGCGCTTACCCCCGTTGCCCACCTTGAACCCGTCAATGTGGGTGGCGTGCTGGTAGCCCGCGCCACTTTGCATAACGAGGATGAAATAGCCCGCAAAGATGTGCGCCCCGGAGACACGGTGCAGGTGCAACGTGCAGGCGATGTCATACCGCAAATTCTGGCGGTTATCCCGCCCGGCCCGAACGCCCCCCCACGCGCCGAACCTTTCCAGTTTCCAGACCATTGCCCAGCCTGTGGGGCCATAGCCGTGCGGCCCGAGGGTGAAGCCATACGCCGCTGCACGGGCGGGCTAACCTGCCCCGCCCAAATTGTAGAGCGGCTTATTCATTTTGTGTCGCGTACAGCCTTTGACATTGAAGGGCTGGGTGAGCGCTCTATTCGTGAATTTTACGAAGAAGGGCTTATTCGCACTCCGGCAGATATTTTCCGCCTGCATGAGCACGCTGCAGCCATTATGAAACGCGAAGGCTGGGGCGAGCAATCCGTTGCCAACCTTATGCAGGCCATTGAAGCACGCCGCACTGTTAGCCTGTCACGCTTTATTTTTGCCCTTGGTATCCGCCGTATTGGTGAAAGTAACGCCCGCCTGCTGGCCCGCCACTATGGCACATACGACAACTGGGTAGCCCAACTCCGCAAAGCCGCCCTTATTGGCTCTGATGAGCGTTTAGAGCTTGGCTCTATTACCGGCATTGGCAGCGTTATTGCAGAAGACCTTGTGGCGTTCATGCAAGAAGACCACAACCGCGCAACATTGGCCGACCTGCACCAATACCTTGATATTCAACCAGAAGAGCAAACAGCAGGTGGCCCACTGGCCGGTAAAACCCTTGTTTTTACCGGTACACTCACCACCCTAACCCGCCCCGAAGCCCGCGCCATGGCCGAGCGTATGGGGGCCAAGGTTTCAGACTCGGTTTCTAAAAAAACAGACCTTGTTATCTTGGGTGAAAAAGCGGGGTCTAAAGCCAAAAAAGCGCAGGAGTTAGGCATTGCCACACTCGATGAGGCAGGCTGGGTCAGCTTTTGTGCCAACGGCGGAGATTTACCCACAGCGAATAGCTAAAGTTTAAAAAAGAGTGATTGCCGAACGCTAAAAAACGCGTCATTCTCCTTCACCTCGAAGGGGTGGATTTCGTCGTCTCAAAATAAAAATAAAAATCCGTTCGCAGATCGGCCCATTACTCCGTAGCTTCCCGCCCCCTCGTGCGGAGTATAATCCCGGTACTGCGTTCGCATTAATGAAGTGAACGGCAACATGACCAAGTGGATCTACAGTTTCGGCGCAGGCCATAACGAAGGCAACGCCGGAATGCGCAATCTCCTCGGTGGCAAAGGCGCTAACCTTGCAGAAATGGCTAACATTGGCCTGCCTGTGCCCCCCGGGTTTACTATCACCACGGAAGTCTGTTCCGCCTTTTACGAAAATGGCCGGGCTTACCCCCAAGACCTGTCCGAGCAGCTAGACGCCGCTATGGGCCAGATTGAAGCCACCATGGGCCTGCGCTTTGGCGACGCCAACGCCCCGCTTCTGGTCTCTGTGCGCTCTGGCGCCCGCGTTTCTATGCCGGGCATGATGGACACCGTGCTTAACCTCGGCCTGAACGACGAAACCGTTGAGGGCCTTGTACGCTCCTCCGGTGATGGGCGTTTCGCTTGGGACAGCTACCGCCGTTTCATTCAAATGTACGGCTCTGTGGTGCTGGGTGTACCCCACCACCGCTTTGAAGATATTCTTGAGCACGCCAAGCGTGAACTGGGCAAAGAAGACGACACCGCCCTGAGCGCAGAAGACTGGCAGCTTGTGGTCAAAGACTACAAAAGCACTGTCCAGCACGAAACGGGCAAACCTTTCCCCGAAAACCCCAAAGACCAGCTCTGGGGTGCCATTGGGGCCGTGTTTGGTTCTTGGATGAACCCGCGCGCTAACACCTACCGTAAACTGCACGATATTCCCGCAAGCTGGGGTACGGCTGTTAACGTGCAGTCCATGGTGTTTGGCAATATGGGCCAAGACTGTGCAACCGGCGTGTGCTTTACCCGCGACCCCTCCACCGGCGAAAACATTTTCTATGGTGAGTACCTGATCAACGCACAGGGTGAAGACGTTGTGGCCGGTATTCGTACCCCGCAGCCTATGTCTGCCGGGCGCGCCACACCAGACCAAAACCCGATGGAAAAAACCCTGCCAGCCGCTTACCAAGAGCTGATGCGCGTGCGTGAACTGCTGGAACGCCACTACAAAGACATGCAGGACATCGAGTTTACAGTGCAGAGCAACAAGCTCTACATGCTGCAAACCCGTAGCGGTAAGCGCACTGCGGCAGCGGCCCTGCGCATTGCCATTGATATGGCCCGCGAAGGCCTTATCACGCAGGAAGAAGCTATTACCCGCGTGCCCCCGTCCTCTCTCGACCAGTTGCTGCACCCTGTGCTTGACCCCAAAGCTGAGCGCACACAGCTTGCCCGTGGCCTGCCTGCCTCACCCGGTGCGGCAACAGGTGTTATCGCGTTTTCTGCTGAAGATGTAGAAGACCGCGCCGCCAAGGGTGAAGATGTTATTCTGGTACGCATCGAAACATCACCGGAAGATGTGCACGGTATGCACGCAGCCCGTGGCGTGCTGACCACCCGTGGCGGCATGACCTCTCACGCAGCCGTTGTGGCACGTGGTATGGGCCGTGTGTGCGTAGCAGGCGCAGGCAGCATTGCAGTAGACTATAAAGCCCAAACCCTAAGCGTAAACGGCCACACCCTAAAAGCGGGGGAATGGATTACGCTTGATGGTGGTACCGGCGCTGTCTACCTAGGCCGCGTGCCCACTATTCCGCCGTCTTTGTCGGGCGACTTCTCAACCCTTATGGGCTGGGCAGACAGCGTACGCCGCCTTGGCGTACGCGCCAACGCAGAAACGCCAGAAGATGCTGAAACGGCCCGCCGCTTTGGCGCTGAAGGCATTGGCCTATGCCGTACCGAGCACATGTTCTTTGGCCCAGACCGTATTGGCCATGTGCGCCAAATGATTATGGCAGAAGAACCCGCCGCACGTGCCCGTGCTATTGACGCGCTGCTGCCCTTCCAGCGCGATGACTTCTCAGCCCTCTTCCGTATTATGGCTGGGCTGCCTGTTACCATTCGCCTGCTTGACCCACCACTGCACGAGTTCCTGCCGCATGGTGAAGCAGAACTGAAAGAAGTCGCCGCAGCTCTTGGCCAGCCCGTTGAAACCCTGCGTGCGCGCCGCTCAGCTTTGTCTGAAGCCAACCCCATGCTGGGCCACCGTGGTTGCCGCCTTGGCATTAGCCACCCAGAAATTTACGCTATGCAGGTACGCGCCATTGCAGAAGCAGCACTGGCCGTTTCTAAAGAAACCGGCAAAAGCGTTATTCCTGAAATTATGATCCCGCTGGTTGGCACAAAAGCTGAGCTGGATCGGGTGCGCAAAGCCTGTGAAGACGTTATTGCCAGTGTTCTGAAAGAACAGGGCGCTGAGCTGTCTTACCACATTGGCACCATGATTGAGCTGCCACGCGCTGCCATTACAGCAGACAAAATTGCTGAAAGTGCAGACTTCTTCTCTTTCGGTACCAACGACCTAACCCAAACAGCCCTTGGCCTTTCTCGCGATGATGCTGGCTCCTTCCTGCCAGATTACGTTGAAAAAGGACTTCTGCCACAAGACCCCTTCATCTCCATCGACCGTGAGGGCGTAGGCGCTCTGGTACGTATGGGCGTTGAAAAAGGCCGCGCTACCAAACCAGACCTTAAACTGGGTGTCTGTGGTGAGCACGGGGGCGACCCGCTCTCTATCTCTTTCTTTGAAGAGGTTGGGCTTGATTACGTGTCTTGCTCTCCCTTCCGCGTGCCTGTTGCGCGGTTGGCCAGTGCGCAAGCGGCACTCGCTGCCCGCAAAAACAAAGCGGTAAAAGCCTAAGCAAAAAGGCCGCCCCTTACCGGGCGGCCTTTTTCAAAAATAGACAATCATGAACCAGAAAACACTAACCCTACATCTCGTCTCTGAAGCCACAGGCCAGACACTGGATTCCGTAGCCCGTGCCTGCATTGCCCAATTTCCCGGCACGGAAGTTAGGCTGCGGCACTGGAACCTTATTCGCTCTCGGCTGCAATTACGCCGGGTGCTACGCCATATTGCCCTAGACCGTGGGCCTGTCATGTCGTCTCTAACAGACCCTGCGCTGCAAGCCGATATGGAAGCCGGGTGCGCCAGCCTACAGGTACGCCTGCTAGACGTACTGCACAACGCCATGAACTTTTTGTCCGAAGAAACGGGTGAAGAAGCCACCCGCCACCCCGGTGGCCAATATATTATGGACGAAAACTACTACCAGCGTATTGAGGCCATGCATTACGTGCTGGCCCATGACGATGGCCAAGAAACAAACGGCCTGAACGAAGCTGATGTGGTGCTGGTTGGTGTATCTCGTGTTTCTAAAACGCCAACCTGCTTTTATTTGGCTAACAGAGGCATCAGGGCCGCAAACGTACCTTTGGTTATGGGTATTGAGCCACCCAAGGCCCTATTTAACCTACAGCGCCCCGTTATTGGCCTGACCATAGACCCCGAAACGCTTATAGAAATTCGGCGCACGCGCTTGTCTCAAATGTTGCCTATGGGTAAACATGCTGAACACACAAGCGATTATGCCTATGTAGACCTTGAAAAAGTGCAAGAAGAACTCCGCTGGGCACGCCGCCTATGCCGCCACCATAACTGGCCTATTATTGACGTAACGCGGCGCTCTATTGAAGAAACTTCGGCGTCTATTCTAGACCTTATCAATAATCCACAAAGCTAACGCCAAGCATACCCCAGCAGTATGTTTGCGCTCTTAACACGAGTACAAAATAAAAAACCTCCCTGTAAAACGGGAGGTTTTTTTATAAATCCAGCTACCAAACCACCCCTACGTGCAAACAAATAGAGCGCAGTGCATAGCTTTAATTTGCACATAGTCTCCCCAGAGACTTGGGTTAGCCCTCAATCCTCAAGCTCACCGGGTTGCAGGCGCTGTACGCGTATGGCTTTGCCTTGGGCATCGTAGTAAATAATATTGCTACCACGGCGTTGGGCGTAGCCATCTGGCTTACCATCTGGTGTCCAAAAAAACAGGCGGTTTGCATCTGCCTGTTCTTTTATTTTATCGCCCTGCGGCACGTAGCGAAATTTACTGAAATCTTTATGTGCACGTGGCAAAGGCGGTTTAGCAGCAAGCTTGTGCATGTCTGGCCCTTTATGGCCTTCTTCATCACCATCGCCGCCGCCTTCATCATCTGCAGCCATAACGGGGTGTGCCGCAACAATGGGGGTAGCCAGCGCCAAAAACCCCATCATGAGGAAGCACCCTTTACGAACCCGATATGCCATGCCGCAATCACCCTCTCTAACGCTTCTACAACTTGAGTGGGTTTCATCTTTGCCCTGTTTTGGCAGGCGGCGCAATCTGCACCTGTTGGCTAAGGGCGCTTATAACCAGCACAGCAAAAACGTGCTTAGCCAACCCGCCTATAATTTTAGGCCAATACTGGCGGCATGGTCAGCAACTTAGCTTCTGCCATGCGGGTAATTTCCTGCAAGGCTACATGCAGTTCAACCTCCGGCTTATGCTGCAAACGACTTTCTAACGCCGCCATAACGTCGGTAGCCTCTAAACCCGTCATGTCCAGAATAAACGGCATATCAAAACGGTGCTCATACGCTTTATTTAACGACCTAAACTGCGCAAAAATTTCTGGCGCAAGCCGGTCAAGCCCTGCCGGTACACCACTTGGTGCCTGCGGCACGCCAGAGGCAACGGCTAACAGGGTCTCTAACCCAACATACCCGCGCAAAACCCGCCGTTGCGCCTCTTGCGGTGCTGCGCCAATCATTGCACTCAGCGTTGCATTAAGGGCTTTTAGAGACACAAAAGGGCGGCAGGCATAGGCCTCTGCTGCAGCCCAGTCTGCATTGGCGTAAAGAGAGCCATAACGGGCAATAAACGCATCTCGGCTTAGCTTGTTTACAGCAATCATGGCGTCTTCAGTCATAAAACCCCCACATTTTTTGGTGCAGGCAGTGCGCCGCACACAACCAGCTTAGCAAACGCGTGCAGAAACTGTCCGTTCATTTTTAGGGTAGTCTGGGCCACCGTGCCGCCATTTTTTGCGCAACCCTGTGCGGCTTGGTATGGCTATACCCCATGACAGAAACTTTGACCGGCCCATTTGAAAAAGAGCAGGAAATACGCAAAAGCCGTTTTTTGGCCCGCGCGACACCTGTAAAAACCATTGAAGACGCAGAAAGCTTTATTCACGCCATTATGCAGGCAGAGCCAGAAGCCACCCACCATTGCTGGGCATGGCAAGTTGGCCCGCAATGCCGCTGCCACGATGCGGGCGAGCCATCAGGCACGGCTGGTCGCCCAATTTTACAGGTTATAACCGCCCAAAAACTAGACCGTGTAGCGGTTGTGGTTACACGCTGGTTTGGCGGTATTAAATTAGGGGCTGGTGGGCTCATACGCGCTTATGGCGGCGCAGCGGCTGAATGCCTGCGCGAGGCCCCAAAAGAGCCTATTATCGAACGCGTAAGCCTAACATTTCACGCCCCGTTTTCGCTCTTGTCTCTTATTCAAGCCCGCTTGCAAGAATGGGGCATAGACGCCACACCCCCTGCGTTTGATGCAACGGGCGCACAATTTGTGCTCACTCTACCCTTAGCTCAGCAACAAGACTTCACCCACCGCATGATGGATCTTACAAGTGGGCAGACCCATATTGCGGTAGTAGAAGAGGCACCCTAACGCCCTTAAGGCCAGAAAAGCAGGCCCGCCTTTTTAGCGGTGCGTAACCCAACCGTTACCAGTTGAATCGCCCAATTGGCCATCACCAAATGGGCCACTGCTCTGGTAGGCAGACCCATAGCGCGACAGGTCTGCCCCGGTTACGCCGTCACGGTGCACTTTTGCCAAATGGTCTGGGTCATCACCGTGGTTAAATTCCATAGACGGCGCATCTTGGTAGCCCGGTGGCAAGCTACGGTGGCCATGCACGGTCTTTTTCTCGGCAGATTTACTGTCCTGCCCCTGTGCACCGTAGGCACCGCTGCCATCGCTAAAAGAAATATCGCCATCTGGCGTTAAGCCCGGTGCGGCTTTGGCTGCGGGTACGCCACAAACCAGAGCTGCACCAACACTTAGGCCAGCCAAAAGCAAACATGTTGGTTTAAGCACTTGCGCCATTGCGCGTTACCCCACAAAAAAATTTGGACAACTAACTCTGCACCTTACACCGTAGCATGCAGGGAATAAGTCTTTAGTATCGCACCAACGGACAAAAAAATCCAACTTGTACTGCTCTGTTGAGCAATACCCCCGAAATTACCCGCAACCATTTGAAATAAAATCGTTTATTGCAAACATACCAGCTTACCGGCTGTTATGCTGTAGCAACAAAGCGCACATAACCACGGCACATTGCCCTGTTTTAGGGTTGCGCCACGGCGCACAGAGCCGCAACAAAATTTGCGTATCCCGCCGGTTTTGGACATAAAGGCGTCCCTCGTGGCTTTTAGCCTGCGGGGGTTACATTTTTTTCTGTATCACCCCACCTTTCAAGAACAGCCCAAACTGACAGGATCAAGTCCATGACTGCCTCGCCCGCCCAGCCCCGCCCGACGTCTGCTACCTGGATGCCGGATAGCTGGCGTTCGTTTCCAGTCAAACAAATGCCGACTTACCCAGATGACGCTGCTCTGAAAGCTGTTGAAGGCCGCCTGAGCGCCTACCCACCACTGGTATTTGCAGGTGAAGTACGCCGCCTGCGTAGCCAGCTTGCGCAAGCGGCCCAAGGCAAAGCCTTTGTGCTGCAAGGCGGGGCCTGCGCTGAAAGCTTTAGCGAATTTAAAGCCGATGTGGTGCGCGACACCTTCCGCGTGCTGTTGCAAATGGCTGTGGTGCTTACCTTTGGCGCCAAAGTGCCGGTTATTAAGCTGGGCCGTATGGCTGGCCAGTTTGCCAAGCCCCGCTCGTCAGATACGGAAACGAGCAACGGTGTTACCCTGCCTTCATACCGTGGCGACATCATCAACGGGCCAGAATTTACGGCTGAAGCCCGTATTCCTGACCCTGCCCGCATGGAAACCGGCTACTTTCAGTCTGCTGGCATTCAAAACCTGCTGCGCGCTTTTTCACGCGGGGGGTACGCCAACCTGCACGAAGTACACCGCTGGAACCTAGACTTTGTTGAGCGCTCTCCATTGGCAGACCGTTACAGCGTTATGGCCGAAAAAATTGGGGAGACCCTCTCCTTCATGCAGGCATGCGGTATTGATGCCGCCTCTGCCCCGCAAGTAGATGAAACCGAGTTCTACACCTCGCACGAGGCCCTGTTGCTGCCTTACGAGCAGGCCCTAACCCGCGTCGATTCTACCTCTGGCGAATGGTACGACTGCTCAGCCCATTTTATCTGGATTGGGGATCGTACCCGCCAGCCAGATGGTGCCCATGTTGAGTTTTTGCGTGGCGTACGGAACCCGCTGGGCATTAAAGTTGGCCCCACCAGCACGGTGGAAGACCTTGAAAAACTACTCGATATTCTCAACCCAACCGATGAAGCCGGGCGTATTACGCTTATCTCTCGTATGGGTGCAGAGAAAATTGAAGACCATCTGCCCCCACTTATGCGTGCTGTTAAAAATACAGGCCGCACCGTTACGTGGCTGACAGACCCCATGCACGGCAACACCATTTCTACCACGCAAAAGGTCAAAACACGCTCATTTGACTCCATCCTTAAAGAAGTCACTGGCTTCTTTAACGTGTGCGCGGCAGAAGGCGTGCATGCTGGTGGTGTGCATATGGAAATGACCGGCCAAAACGTAACAGAATGCGTTGGTGGCGCACACTGCCTAACAGAATCTGACCTTGCAGACCGTTACGAAACCTTCTGCGACCCCCGCCTGAACGCTGAACAGTCTTTGGAACTTGCCTTCCTTATGGCTGAGCAGCTCACCGGCAAACGTTAAGTTTTTCGGGCACAAGCTCGATCACAGAACCGGGGGGTGCCTTTACCGCACCACCCCGAACCCCCATCATCCAATCAGTCCTAATTGGAATGGAGATGAGATAAGGATGGTGCAGCCTAGTTTTGGTACGAATACGCCCGGCGTAGAAACGGCCTCTTCCGCCTCTCCCCTCCCCGACTCCGTTATTACCGCCCGCACGGATTCCTACTTCAACCGCACCAAGCAAATTGTCTCTCACTTTGGAGACTGCGAGGTGACTTACGCCTACTTCATTCGCAGGCCGGTTATTTCTGCACCGGGCCTTATGCTGGAGTGGCTTAAAAATGTTATGGCCCAACGCAATGCCCCTTATAAGGTAGACATTGTGCACCCAGAGGGTGAATGGGTTGGCGCGGGTGAACCCCTTGTCTACATTACCGGCTCTTTCACGCATCTGGCCGATCTGGAAACGCTTTTGCTGCAAAAGCTCGGTAGCCCCTGCGTGGCCGCCCACCGTGCGTACCAAATTGCCCTTTCTCTGCCCCACACGCGCTTTCTCGCTATGGATGCCCGCCACTGCGCTGGCTACGAAATGCAAGAACTTATGGCCTATGCGGCCTCGGTCGGTGGGCGTGCTGCCCAACGTGACGGCGCAATAGGGTTTGTCGGCACCGCAAACGATGCCGTTGCCCCATTCTTTGACACCACGCAGGGCTACGGCACCATGCCGCATGCCCTTATTGGTTATGCAGGCTCGACCGTACGGGCCGCAGAAATGTTTAGCGAAATTTACCCCGACACCAATTTAGTGGTGCTGGTTGATTACTTTGGCAAAGAAATAACAGACGCACTGGCCGTATGCCGCCGCTTTCCAGACCTTGCGGGCCAAGGCAAGCTGGCCATGCGCCTAGATACCCACGGCGGGCGTTTTTTAGAGGGGTTAAACCCGCAAGAATCTTACGCGGTGGTAGACCGCCACGCCCCCCAAGCCCTGCGCCGTTACCGCTCAGACACAGAGCTGCGCTACCTTATTGGCACCGGCGTTTCAGCCGCAGCGGTATGGCGCATGCGCGATGCGTTGGATGAGGCAGGCTTCCCGCATGTTAAAATTATTGCCTCATCTGGCTTTGGGGTTACCAAATGCGCCTGCATGGCAGATGCCAAAGCCCCAATAGATGTTGTCGGCACAGGCTCCTTTATTCCAGACCTCTGGAACGAAACCTACGCCACAGCCGATATAGTCTCTTATAATGGAACTGAGCGGGTTAAAATTGGGCGTGAATTTCTTCTCCCCTCTGCCCGCGCAGCACAGAAAGGCCCCTCTGCATGACAGAAAACCCCACCACGGACGACAACAAGACATGGCGCGTGCGTATTCTTGACCTCTCCTCCGGTGGCGCAGAAGACGACGATAGCCTAGAAGAAGTTGGCGGCTTTCACGACCTAGCCCACGCCAACGCCTTTGCCCGCAGCTACGTGCGCGACAGTGTAGAGCGCTGCCGCGTACCCGGTGCCTCTGCCAAAGATGTGCTCAGCGCATGGCTGGCCTTTGGTGAAGACGCCGTAGTGGTCGATGCCGGAGATGACGGCTGGCACTCAGCTAACGAACTGGATGATTTTACCGCCACCCGCGCCACCCCCATGGAGCGCGACTGGCGCAGCCTAGACCCCCGCCGCCTGATTGATGAGGAAGAGGAACTCGCCTTTTCTGCCATAGAAACAGAAGACGACGAACCCCCAACCCACCACTAAGCCACCGCCTTGCTGCCCCTATACGGGGTAGCGCATACCTCCACCCCACCTGCGGCGTTCTTTTTAGAACAAAAATGCGCTAGAAGGGGTGGGAGAGCATTTTACACCACCAGACCAGTATAGAGACTTCATGAAACTACGTTTCGCGCCCAGCCCCACCGGTATGCTGCATGTTGGCAATGCCCGCCTTGCCATAGCTAACGCCCTATTTGCCCGCCGTAATGGCGGCAAGTTCCAACTGCGCATAGATGACACCGACACGGGCCGCTCGAAAGAAAGCCACGTTGAGGCCATTCGCACAGACCTAAACTGGCTTGGCATTACGTGGGACGAAACCTTCCGCCAGACAGAACGGCTAGACCGCTACGCAGCCGCCATTGAAAAGCTGAAGGCTACAGGCCGCCTCTACCCCTGCTTTGAAAGCGAACACGAACTGGCCGCCAAGCGCGAAACGCAAATTCGCCAGCGCCGCGCCCCGGTTTATGACCGCGCCATGCTCAAACTCACCCCCGAGCAGCGCCAGCAGGCCGAAGCCAACGGTAAAGTGCCTTACTGGCGTTTCCGTTTATCAGACCGCATTGTAAATTGGCGCGATCTGGTTATGGGTAATTGCACGGTTAAACTGCCGTCTGTCTCTGACCCCGTGCTGGTACGTACCGATGGCACCGTGCTCTATACCCTCGCCTCTGTGGTAGATGACCTAGCAACAGGCATTACCCACATTATCCGTGGTGAAGACCACGTGACCAACACCGGCGTGCAAATTGATATTGCAGAAGCACTGGGCGCACGGCCAGACCATTTCCGTTTTGCGCACCTACCCCTGCTGCTTGATGAAAATGGCGGCAAGCTGTCTAAACGCTTCGATGCCATGTCTTTACGCACCCTGCGCCAAGACGGTGTAGAGTCAGAAGCCCTAGTGGCCTATCTGGCCCGCCTTGGTAGCTCAGACGACCCAATTTTGGAGCCATTTGCCGAGCAGGCCAAAGTGTACGACATCTCGCACATTTCCAAATCTGCCGCGCGGTTTGATACACGCCAACTTCTGGGCCTAAACCACAAGCTGCTTGGCCAACTGCCCTTTAGCGCGGTGGCAGACCGCCTGCCGGAAGGTGCTACAGAAGAATTTTGGCTGGCTATTCGCACCAATATCGAAATGCTCTCAGAAGCAAAACAGTGGTTTGCTGTGGTGTATGGCGACATTGTGCCCCCGGCTGAAGAAGACCCCACCTTCACCAAAGAAGCCGCCAGCCTGCTACCCGCAGAACCATGGGACACCACAACCTGGAAAAACTGGACAGCGGCTGTAAAAGAAAAAACGGGCCGCTCAGGTAAAGCCCTGTTCCACCCGCTACGCTTGGCCTTAACGGGTGAAGAAAACGGGCCAGAACTACGCGAGCTTTTACCCCTTATGGGCCGCAAACGCGTACTCGCCCGCCTGCTACCCGGTAGCGGCAACTAAAGCGCTTTTAAAAGCGGAAGGCTCTTTGGGCTTTCCGCTTTTTTTTATAACAAGAGCCAGTAGGCATTTTTTATATGCAGGCCCTTGCGTTTTAGTGCTCTCAACAAACAACGGAGCGCACAATTTCCGCAACGCTACGGCTTGCGCTGCACCACTCGTTTTTGGGCTGTGTTGTCGCTTTTTACGGCTTCAGCCACTCAGAAAATGGTTCCAAACCTGCTTGGTTTAGGGCCAGCTCTCCACGTTCTTTTACGCTAAGCACCGTTAGCTTTACACGCCGCCACGGTGCTTGAATTAACATGCAGCCCTTGCACCGTACTTAGAGTGTCCCCTCTCCACAAAACTCTATAAGCTACAGCCTCGCCTGTCTTTGAGCACGTACAGCAGCTTCTTTCCGCTCTTGCTGCCAAAGCAGCGTTGCTACAAAACCGCCCATTCAACCACAAAACAGGCCCAATAGCCTCGACACGCGCCTTTTGCCACACGCTCTACCCCAAACACTGCTGCGAAATTTACCTTCATTGCTGCACGTACAAGCCTTTTTACACAGCCTCTTAACGTGACAGGCTGCAAAACTTCCGGCACTCTTATGTTTACGCCAAACGCAGTTTAGGCGTTTTAAGCCTGTTTCTTCATTTTATGCCCAGACCCCGGATCACGCATGTCAGCTTTTTTAAGCCGCCGTTCTTTCAGTCTTGGTCTTGCAGCTATGGCCGCAGCCCCGCATATGGCGCAGGCCCATAATTATGACCCCTCTGACGTGCCGCCCCCCACGCTTGAAACCCTAAAATGGGCACAAAAAACACGCGCCAGCCTGCAAGCCCTTATGGTCGCGCACGGTCAATATTCCGCTCACTACGACCATAAAAAACGCCCCTATATTGTATTTGATTGGGACGAAACAGCCATTGTCGGCAACGTACAGCTTACATTATTCCATTATATGCTAGAGCATTTTGCGTTTTTGCTGCCAGCACATGAATTTCAAAAACTTTTACATTCGCACGGTGCCGAAAAACTTCTCCCTCTGCCCTTCACCACGCAAGATGGCAAACGCCTAAGCCTGCACACATTGGTGCAAGATATTTTAGAAGACTACCGTGCCCTTGCCGCCCGCTACGGGCACCGCCCGCACCCATTACCCCGAGACGAACTCCAACAAGACCCCACCGTACTGGCCTTTAAAGCCCGTATGGCCTTTTACCACCACGCTTTAACCGCCCTTCATGGTGGCGAGATCGCACAGCGCTGGCTGGTAAGCCTTGCAGCAGGCCACACCTTAACAGATGTTGTTGCCATGAGCCGTGCCGCTAACGAGTGGTATTTGGGCCAAGCCATTGGCACCATAAAATGGGCCTGCCCGCCAGAGCGCGCTGGTGTAGGCGGCCCAGTAAGTGCCACTATTACGCAGGCTTTACGCTTAACCCCAGAAATATCAGACCTGTTTCAAATTATGCAAGAACACGGCATAGACCCCGTTATCTGCACCGCATCTCTTGAGGAATGCACAGCCATTTTTGCAACATCGACCGAGTATGGCTACAATATTCCGCGTGAGCACGTCTTTGGTGCCCGCCTAGAAGAGCACCACAAAACCCTATTGCCCTTAGAAGCTGCCAATGTACCTTTCCCTTACGAGCAAGGCAAAACAGCACTTATTAAAAAATATATGGTCAGCAAACGCGAAGGCCCGCCTCTGGCCATTATTGCCGGAGAAGACAGCACAGCCGACCTCATAAAAACATTTGCAGACACACCGCTGTGCTGTCTCATAAACCGCAAACAATCTGATGCCATGATGCCTTTTTTAAAAGAGGCTGCAGAAATGCGTACACTCGACACCCCACGCCTTGTTTTGCAAGGGCGCGACGAAAACACAGGGGAATGGCTCCCAACTGAGGCCAGCATTTTTCTAGGCGACACAATGGCCCAACTGCCCTGATAGCGTATTATGGTAAAAGGCTATTTTAAAAACTGCTTAGTCCACTTTTGACCCTATTTTCAGTCTGCAATTACGGTCTTTTTGCGCGCACAAAGCAATACAAGTGCGCTTAAGCTAGGCATTGAGCGACAAAAATACGCAGCTAAGCTCAACATTCACTTTTTGAATTAAGCCCTAAGCTAGTAAGGCGGCTTACTTTGGCCCCAATACGCAACACTGTGCTGATAAGCTATGAATGCTCTTTTTTAGGGAAAATATTTTCAATAAAACGGGCGAGCACTCGTTAAAGCCCCGCCCGTTTTGTTTATTTTTTATTTGAGAACAGCACAGGCCACCCGGTCTCCGGCACCACCAATTGGCTGTGTGGTGTAGTCATCTGGGTTGGCATGAATAACCAAAGATGCCCCATCAGCATCCAGCAGGTTAGGCCGTTTTGCATCCCCTTTCAGGGCAACCAATGTAGAATAAAGCTCTACTGTAGCAGTACCATCTGCTGCTACGTAAAGGTTGGGCAGGTCACCGTCATCATTTGCTTTTTCATTAAGCAAACCGTGCACAACAGGTTTTACTGTGTGCACATGGCCACCAGCGCTTGTAAATTTAGGGGCTTCGCAGCTCCCTTTTTCATGAAAATGAATGCCATGCCAGCCGGGTGTTAGCCCTTTGGCTTCAACGCGCACAATAACGCCTTTAGGGGCCGCGGTTACCTGTACGTGCCCGTGCACTGCACCGTCTGTGCCCAGTAGGTCTCCGCTTGCGGTTTCAGCCGCGCAAGCCAGTGTGGGCAGCAGCATAAGACCCAAAGCCAGAACTGTGTTTTTTGTAAAACGAGACATGTGCATATGCTTTCCTTGTATGAGCCACTCGCTCGCGTTGAAAGATAATGAGTATAAATTGCACCTTAGCAATTGTGCGCCACAGCCCAAACGCCTGAAATGCCTCTTTGATACAGAGCACAAAAAAGTGATCAGCTACATAAAAAAGCCCCACCGCACAAATGCGGCAGGGCTTTTTTGCAAACCTGAAAAAAAATCAGGAAGGCAGATTAGTTTTTGGTTTTGTCAACCATGCGGGATTTTGCAATCCACGGCATCATGCCACGCAGTTTTTCGCCAACGGCTTCAATCTGGTGGGCATCGTTAATGGCGCGTGTTGCTTTAAAGCCAACGTTACCAGACTGGTTTTCCAGAATGAAGTTACGCACAAACGTACCGTTCTGAATATCCGTCAGGATTTCTTTCATGGCTTTTTTGGTGTCAGGCGTAATCACACGGGGGCCAGACACGTACTCACCATACTCAGCAGTGTTAGAGATGGAGTAGTTCATGTTGGCAATGCCGCCTTCATAGATCAGGTCTACGATCAGCTTCATTTCGTGCAAGCATTCGAAGTAAGCCATTTCAGGGGCGTAGCCACCTTCAACCAGCGTTTCGAAACCAGCGCGGATCAGTTCAACCAGACCGCCGCACAGCACTGCCTGTTCACCAAACAGATCGGTTTCAACTTCTTCTTTGAAAGAGGTTTCAATCGTACCTGCACGGCCACCACCAATGGCAGATGCGTAAGACAGAGCGATTTCAAGCGCACTGCCAGATTTGTCTTGTGCAATAGCAACAAGGCAAGGCACGCCGCCGCCACGCTGGTATTCAGAACGCACGGTGTGGCCAGGGCCTTTAGGCGCAATCAGGAACACGTCCAGATCTGGGCGGGCTTCAATAATACGGAAATGGATAGACAGACCATGGGCAAAAACCAGAGCAGCACCCTGCTTCAGGTTCTTTTCCAGAGAGTCTTTATACAGCGCGCCCTGGCCTTCGTCAGGTGTCAGCACCATAACAACGTCTGCCCATGCAGCAGCTTTGTCTGGGGTCATAACCGTAAAGCCAGCACCTTCAGCTTTCTTTACAGCAGATGAGCCTTCACGCAGACCGATAACAAGGTCTTTAACGCCACTGTCTTTCAGGTTGTTAGCGTGGGCGTGGCCCTGGCTACCATAACCAATAACGGCAACTTTTTTGGACTTGATCAGATTAACGTCTGCATCGCGGTCGTAATAAACGCGCATGTGGTCTTTGCTCCTTGTTGTGGCAGCCTTCATTCAGGCGCCGTACTTCACCGTCAGGGGTTCTGAATCGTCTGCGGCCCACGGCAGATAGCCGCTATACCGGTGCGGGACACCTCCGCCAAGCCGAGCGGGCGCATCAGTTCGATGAAACTATCAAGTTTGTCGCTTGAACCGGTCAGTTCAAACACAAAGGAAGAGGCTGTTGTATCAACGGCGCGCGCCCTAAAGGCATCTGCAATGCGCAGTGCTTCGGTACGGCTTTCGCCAGAGGAAACAACCTTGATAAGCGCCATTTCACGCGCAACGTGCGGCCCTGCCGAAGACAGGTCTACCGCACGAGAGACCGGCGTAAGCCGTTCTATCTGCGCTTTAATCTGGCGAATGTCAGCCAGCGTACCAGTCGTGACAATATTCACCCGAGAGACAAGGCTGTGCTCATCTACCGGCGCAACTGTTAGGCTGCGAATATTGTAACCACGGCCAGAAAACAGGCCAATAATGCGGGCCAGTGCACCACTTTCGTTATCGACCAGAAGGGAGATAACTGCAGAACCGGGAGCTTCCTGCTGCATTGTAAAACTTCCTGAAATCACGCTTGTAAAAACAGCGTATTACCACGCCACGGACAAAAGAGAGTGTGCTTGCCCTTAGACAAGCATCATCCCTTCACGGGTTACTTCCGCACCGCGCTCTTCCTGCTCCGGCCCCAAAATCATTTCATTATGGGCCGCACCAGACGGAATCATGGGAAAGCAGTTTTCGCCTTCTGCCACGCACAGATCAACCACCACTGGGCCATCATGCTCCAGAGCTTCACGAATAACGCTATCAAGCTCGTCCAAGCGTGTGGCGCGCAGGCCTTTGGCATGGAAGCTCTCTGCCAGCTTTATAAAGTCTGGCAGCGCGTCACTGTAGCTTTCTGAATAGCGTGAGCCGTGCAGCAGTTCCTGCCATTGGCGCACCATACCCATATAGTGGTTATTGATAATGAACAGCTTAACCGGCAGGCGGTACTGCGCAATGGTGCCCAACTCCTGCACGTTCATGAGGGTTGAGGCCTCACCGGCAATATCAAGCACCAGCGCATTGGGGTGGGCCACCTGTGCACCAACCGCAGCGGGCAAGCCGTACCCCATGGTGCCAAGACCACCAGAGGTTAACCAGCGGTTGGGTTCATCAAACTTGAAGAACTGCGCCGCCCACATCTGGTGCTGCCCAACCTCGGTTGAAACATAGGTCTCACGCCCGGTTTCACGCGCCAATTCATAAATGCGCTGAATGGCTTTTTGCGGTTTAATAACCGCATCGGCTGCTTGGTCTTGCTTAAAGCGCAGGCAATCAAGCGCGCGCCAAGCCTCAATCTGCTGCCACCATTGTGCCAGATCGGCTTCATGCGCATAGGGGGTTTGTTTTTCCCACTCGGCAAGCATCAGCTCAATCGTGCGGCCCACATCACCCACAATTGGCAGGTCAACATGAATGATCTTGTTGATCTGAGATGGGTCGATATCAACGTGAATTTTAAACGAGTCGGGCGAGAACGCGTCCAACCGGCCTGTCACGCGGTCATCAAAGCGGCTGCCAAGGGCTACCAGCACATCACACCCGTGGGTGGCCAAGTTGGCTTCGTATGTGCCGTGCATACCCAGCATGCCCAGAAACTGCTTATCCGTAGCCGGGAAAGCACCCAACCCCATAAGCGTAGACGTAACCGGAAAACCCGTAATACGCGCCAGCTTACGCAGGCCTTCGCAGGCTTGCGGGCCAGAGTTAATAATGCCACCGCCGGTATAAAACAGGGGCCGCTTAGCATTTTTAAGCGCCGCAACAGCCTGTGCAACAGCATCGTGATCTGGCTCTGTGCGTACTTTAGAGGTACGCGGCTTGGTCTGCTCTGCCGTTACATAAGGGGCATCACCCACTGTAATGTTTTTGGGCAGGTCAATCAGCACCGGGCCGGGGCGGCCAGAACGTGCAATGGCAAAGGCTTCATGCACGGTTTTGGCCAAATCTTCGGGCCGGCGAACCAGATAGTTATATTTGGTAACGGGGCGCGTAATGCCTGTTGTATCGGCTTCCTGAAACGCGTCGTTGCCAATAAGAGCGGTTGGCACCTGCCCAGACAGGCACACGAGCGGAATAGAATCCATCAACGCATCTAACAGGCCGGTAACGGCATTGGTGGCACCGGGGCCACTGGTTACCAGCACCACGCCAACTTTACCGGTAGAGCGGGCATAAGCCTCTGCCGCGTGCACAGCAGCTTGCTCATGACGTACCAAAATATGCCGAATTTCCTTTTGCCGGAAAAGCGCATCGTAAATAGGGAGCACCGCCCCACCAGGGTAGCCGAAAATAACCTCGACACCCTGCTCTACAAGGGCGCGCATAAGAACTTCTGCACCAGCGAGGGTAGCAGGGGTCTGTGCGGCTTGCGGGGCAGAGGCTGTTTTCGGTGTCATATCTTCCTATCTCCCAAAATTGGGTTGGGCCGCATCTTTAAGGAACCAATTGGGCAGCGTCAATCCCGGAAAGAATAAAAGAAATAATTTCGTGCAGTTTTCTTTCCGAAAATTGCTCACAAGGTGGCATACACGTATCAAGAGTGTATGTTAGGCCGGGGGCAGAAAGCGCGTGGTGGGCAAACCACGTGGCCTGCCTACGGGTATAACGCCCCGTTGCCAGCACGGAGCGCTCAATGGCGTCTTGCTCGGTTAACTCTCCGCGCAGTAACGCCACAAGCTCTGGCACACCATGCGCACGCATTGCGGGTAATGATGGGTCAAGCTGTTGAGAAAGCAGGTTTTCTACCTCAGCCACTGCGCCATGCTGCATCATATCGGTAAAGCGCTGGGCTATGCGGGCGCGTAGCTCTGGCCGGGGGGGGAGCAAGCGCAACGCCACAAAACTGCAAGGGGCTGGGGGTAAACCCGGTTGTGCCTGCCAATAAGCCAAACTATGGCCTGTACCCCGCCATACCTCCCACGCGCGGCTAATACGTTGGGAATCGCCGGGTTTTAGGCGGGCGGCCATTTCAGGGTCTATTTCTGCCAAGCGGGCATGCAAGGCTTCTGGCCCGTGCTCAGCGACAAAAGTGCGGGCCTCATTCCGAGCGCTTTCTCCGCAATCTGGTATTTCAGCCAACCCGTCTGTTAGGGCGCGCATATACATACCTGTGCCGCCACACAAAATGGGCAAACGGCCTTGCGCCCACGCGGCCTGCATGGCGGTAAGCGCTTGGTTGCGCCACCATGCCACACTCCCTTTATCGGCTGCGGGTAGCACGCCATACAGTTGGTGGGGCACCAGTTGCTCATCTGCTGCGCTTGGGCGGGCCGTTAGAACATGCAGCTCTTTGTAAACCTGCATGGAGTCTGCGTTAATAATTGTACCGCCAAGCCGCTGCGCTACAGCCAGCGCCAAAGCAGACTTACCCGAGCATGTAGGCCCCGCAATAATAAGGGCTACCTGCTTTGCCGGTTTTTCAGTGCTGGCACCCTGTGCTGCTGCTTGCTTCATGCGGGTATTCCTGTCACACCCCTAAAAAATGATGAGCCTCGTTCTGACCCTTGTCGCACGACGCGACGCGACCACGCTGGATGCCGCCACCATCGCCCTGGCACGGGACATTGTGGACGGTACACAGCCCCCCACCGTTCTCTCTCCTGAAGAAGCGGTGGATATTCCATGCCCCCCCAGCGCGGTTGACCAGTTGCCTGCCTTGCGTAAAGCCTTGGCAGACAAACCGATAGATGCGCTCCTGACACATCAGGCTGCCCGACGCAAACTCCTGCTTGTGTCAGACATGGACAGCACTATTGTTGCCAACGAAACGCTAGATGACCTAGCCAGCCACGCAGGCATTGGTGAAAAAATTGCCGCCATTACTGCCCGCTCCATGAATGGCGAGCTTGATTTTGCAACAGCGCTAAAAGAACGTGTGGCCCTGCTTAAAGGCCTGCCCGCATCCCTTATGGAAAAAGCCTGGCAAGACGTACGCTTAAACGAAGGGGCAAAAGCCCTTGTGCAAACCATGCGTGCGCATGGGGCTTACACCGCTCTGGTTTCTGGTGGGTTTACCTTCTTTACTTCCCGCGTGGCAGAGCTTTGCGGCTTTCAAGAAAACCACGCTAACACCCTGCTTACCGCACACAGCACCTTAACGGGTGAGACCGGCCACCCAATTTTAGGGCCAGATACGAAACTTGAGCTACTAACAGCCTTAGCCCAGCACCACCGTTTGGCCCCAGAGCAAACACTGGCCATTGGTGATGGTGCAAACGACCTACCCATGCTGCATAAAGCCGGTTTAGGCGTTGCCTTTTTTGCCAAACCCATTGTGCGTAACGCTATTACGGCACAAATTAACCATACGTCTTTACGCACGGCCCTGTTTGCACAAGGCTACCCCGTTACCCTATTTTCTGGGGACTAAGGAACAACCCCATGCAGCTTGACCCAAGAGACCTCTCATCCCTCCCGATTGCCAGAATCATTCTGGCCGTTATCGGGTGTGGTCTGCTGTTTTATTGTTTCCAGTATTACCTCGCTCTGCCGCCAGACTCGCCAGAGCACGTTATGCGGCATGTTGCGGCCCTTATTGTGGGCACACTTATTTTGCTTGGTACCATTTGGGTTTAAGCGGCTTTTTTATAAAGCCGCTTTGCTGCCACGCGCTAAAATAGCCCTAAAACCCTAAACGACGGTGCATTTCGGCCGCAATGGCCGGGGTATCGTCCAGCGGTTCAACTGGCCATGGGTCAAGTTTTTCAAAACCTGAGAGCGGGTGCAGCATACGCACCCGGCCTGCCTGCTCAAGCACATCGGTAAAACAGGCAATACGGCGAGACTTACCGGGCAACGGAAACACCGAAACCGGAGCCTGCCCCGCCACTGCCTCAGAAATCATGGACACGCTATCTGTTGTCACCACCACGTGGTCTGCACAGGCAATAAGGCCACGGTAAGGGTTGTCACCCTCTCCGTCCCAAACCGTGCCCCCTACGGCCTCTACTAAGTCTGTTAGCACAACCTGTGCCTTGGGGTCTGTACGGCGAGACGTAGTCACAAACAAACTGCCCCCCTGCTTGCCTACAGCTTTGGCCAAAATAACCCCAAGACGGGCGGCCTCTCCCTCGCCCAACGTAAAGCGGCCATTAGAGCCACCCACAAGCCCAGCAATAAGCGGGCGGGGTAAATGGGCAAAACGGGGTGCCCACTCTGCCCGCGCTTGCGCCAGTACCTCTGGCGTAAGCCCGTGCAGGGCTGTGCGGCCTAGCAACACGTTGGGGCCGCTTATTTCGTCATGCACGCAGGCAATCACCAGATCAAAATAGCGCAGTGGCAGGCGGGGGTTTTGTATCTGCACCACCGGGCGGCCTGCACTGCGCAAGGCCGCGCCAATAGCACCGCCTTTACCACCAATGCTTACAACCGCCTGCGCGGCTTGGGCCGCAGGCATAAGGGGCACCCCTTGCGTGTCTTGCAAAAAAGGGCGGTGCCATAGTGCTGGGCCACGCAACGCCAAACGCGCCACACGGGTTGGGTGTATGGCGCGAAAGGCCCCCTGCCAGCCTGCCCGCTCAACCAGCCCCAGCGCTTGCGAGCGCATGCCTGCAAAATCTTCACCCACAACAAGGGCCTGTGCAGGGGGGGTAGGGTCTGCTCCGCTCTCAAAAAACGGCTCCGTTTGGGCGTATAACGGGTCAACCATCAGGCTCTTTCCCTGCTTTTTTCCGCGTATCTGCGGTTTTCTGTGCGTGCGCCCTATGGGCAAGTGGCCATTATGGCGTTATGCAAAGCCAGTTTTTCAACCCGGTCAAGGCGGATAAAACCAGCATGTCCAACAGCTTTGAGGCAATGGGCCTTCTGCCGTCCTTGTGCGCACATGCCGCGCAAGCAGGCATGGACACCCCAACCCCTATCCAGCAACAAGCCATTCCCGCTGTGCTAGAAGGTAAAGACGTGTTGGCTATCGCCCCTACCGGCACAGGTAAAACTGCCGCGTATGCGCTGCCCATGCTCAACCACCTGCTCAGCGTGCGCCGCCATTACGATGTACTGGTTATGGTACCCACGCGTGAGCTTGTGCTGCAAACGGCTGGCGTGTTTCGCACCTGCTTGGGGTTAGACCCCAAAAATACCCGCCAAAAAAGCGGCACACCGGGCATTATTACCCTGTACGGTGGTGGAGACCGCGCCTTACAGGCAGAGTCTCTCAACCATAACGGCCCGCGCGTGCTTATTGCGACCCCCGGCCGCCTGCTAGACTTTGTGCATATGGGCGAGCTAGACCCCGCAACCCTTACCCGCGTGGTGCTAGACGAGGCAGACCGCCTGTTTGCCCCAGAGTTTTTTGAAGAAAGCGCAACGCTGGTTGAAAGCCTGCCAGAACAGCGCCAAACCCTGCTTTTCTCGGCCACTTTTCCTAAGCACCTTACCCCACTTGTGCAAAAACTTTTGCACAAACCGGTTGAAATTCATGTTGAAAAAACAACAGAAAAACGCGGGCCTATTCGGCAAGGTGTCTTTTTTATAGACCCTGCCCTGCGCGGCGCTTTTCTCAAAACCTTTTTTAATCGTGACCGCAAAAGCCGCACCATTGTGTTTACCAACACAAAGGCCGAAGCAGACCAAATTGCCAGCACCCTGCGCAAATACCGTATGGGTGCCGCCCCCCTACACGGAGACCTAACACAGGCCCAGCGTAACGCGACCGTGGCCAGTTTTAGCTCTGGCCGCACCCCTATACTGGTTGCAACAGACATTGCCGCACGCGGGCTAGACGTGCCCGATGTCCGCACTGTTATTAATATGGAACCCCCAGACCAAGCCGAAACCTACCTGCACCGCATTGGCCGTACAGGCCGGGCGGGCAAAACCGGCACCGCCCTAACCCTGTGCAGCATGACCGAGCGCAAAAAAATTCGGCACATAGAAGTTGGGGCCAACGTAAAACTGCGGGTACTAACAGAAGAGCAAGCCCTCCCCCGGCCAGAAGCCGAGACAGAAGCCAGCCCCAAAAAGCCGCGCACTAAAGGCTAGTTTTTACTGCGGGCACACTCTGTTCAACAGTAAAGCCCTGCTTTTTCATTAAAGCAGGCAACCCATTAGGCCCCATCATATGCAGAGACCCAACGGCTGCAAAAACCCTCAAGCCAGCATCATGCATGTCAGCAATTTTCTGGGCCATATGAGTGTTGCGGCTAACCATCACCGCTTCGTCCTGCGCACAGACATCTGCTGCGCTATCGCACTCGGTAGCGTATTTTTCCATAGCTGGCAGATCACTTTTGTCCCACATGGTTGCAATTTCAACCAAGCCGGACAAAGCTTTGCCTGAAGCAATAGCTTTCAGGTTAGCGTCAATTTTTCTCGCTTCTTCTTCCTTCGTCCGCCCCACTAGCAGAACACGCTGGGTTATTGCTTCTTCCAAGGGCACCAACTTGCGGTGAGTAGAGCGGGCTAATCCTGCAAAAACCGAGTCTATCCCGTATGCTGAGTAATATCCTAGTCCTCTTCCCACATTACTAGTCAGTGCCTCTGCTTGTGTAGCAAGCGGTACATTTCCCAAAGCTGCAAGAGAGAGGCACAATGGTTGCGCTATTTCAGCAACTGCTTTTTGGCGGCCGGTCTTAACCAACCATGCTGTTGTTTCTGGCTTGTCTGCGGCTCTCAATATACGCACCGTTACTGGGTCGGATAAATCAAGTTCAAGACCAACCACCTGACTTTGCGCCACCGCCCGCAAAACATCTGGCCCTGGTAGCAACCAGCTTTGCTGGGCAACATGAATCGTTCCATATAACCATGATGCGTGGCCATCCTTGGTTATTTTCCACAAAAACCCTCTATTATGGCTGTTCTTCAAAGCCTCTTTTAAGTTTCCAATCTCTAGTTTGGTGGCCTCTGGCGGGCAGGCTTTTTCAGCGGCAACAGCCGTTCCCATCACCATAAATGATACAGCACATGAGGCTAAAATCGTCATAAGTTTCATAATAATTTTTACTTTTTGATAAGGAGTAAGAGTTTGATTTTACAAAACTATACCGTAACATTGTGTTATTTTTTTATGATATTCGGATCGGCCTCGCTCCCCTAAGCCACATACTAAAATAACACTTCCCTCATAACGGTTTCTCACATTTGCGCAGTCCATTTGCACAAGGCATTGCGCCCCTACAAAAGCCAGACCATAGTGGCGGCTGTATGCATGCTTACGCCCTCTGCTCTGGTTGCATTTCCACACCTCTACACAGGCTGCTCAGTGCATGAGTTGCGCCTTCCGCCGCCATGCCCCAGAGCGCGGGAGTGTTCGTATTCGCACTGTGTCTGAGGTCTTGCCGCCACCCCAGCACCCCTTGCCCAAGTTTGAGATTGCCTTACCCCAACCAGACATAAGCCCATGGCTTGCCGGTAATTGCGGCATAGAAGGCGTACACCACTTTGAAGCCCCAACACCCGGCCCACACGCCGTTATTACCGCTCTTATGCACGGTAACGAATTTGCCGGAGCTTACGCGCTCAACACGCTGCTTACGCAGGCTATACGCCCTATACGGGGGCGGCTTAGCCTCATTTTTCTCAATATTGCAGCCTTTGCCCGCTTTGACCCACAGCGCCCTACCCTTTCGCGCTTTGTAGAAGAAGACATGAACCGCCTTTGGTGCCCCGAGCTTATACGCTCGCGGCATATGTCTATTGAAATGCAACGCGTGCGGGCCATCTGCCCCATTATAGAAACAGCCGACCTCCTGCTTGATATTCACTCCATGCTCTGGCCCGGCCCACCGGTTTTGCTAAGCGGCCTTACCACTAAAAGCCTTATGCTGGGCAACAGGTTGTCTGGGTTGCTCCCCACTCAGCCTTGGGTCGTGCAAGATGCCGGGCACGAAAACGGGCCACGCCTGATAGACCATGCCCGCTTTGCCTCTAACCGCACACGCGCTACCGCGTGCCTGCTAGAGGCAGGCCAACACTGGCAACCAGAAAGCCAAGCCACAGCCACACAGGCAGCCGCCCTGTTTTTGCTCCAAACAGGGCTTATAGCGCCAGACGCGCAGCCTACTATGGGCTTTGCACCAGTCACTCAGGCAATACCAGCGGTTGCCCAGCCTCCATGCCCTGCCCGCCATGCAACAGTGACCCATTGCGTGCTGGCACATACCTCTGGCTTTGCCTTTGTCAAACCGTTTACCAACGGTGCGCTCATACGCAAAAAGGGCACTTTGCTGGCCCTAGATGGGCAAGACGAAATTCGCACCCCCTATAACAACTGCCTGCTGGTTATGCCCAACCTGCGCCCCTTGCGCGGCCACACAGCCGTAAGGCTTGCCAAACCGGGCTAAAGCCTATTGCCCCCCCCCCGGCACAAAAAAAGGGAGGCCAAAGCCCCCCTTTCTTCGTACACCTCTAAAAGACCTAAACCCTTATTTGGTGTAAATAGGGAAACGGGCGCACAGCGCTTTAACGCGTTCATGCACTGCGTTTTCCACTTTAGCATCACCCTCACCACCAGAAGCGGCCAGTGCGGTTAGCACTTCGTCAATCATTTCCCCAACAGCGCGGAATTCTGCTTCACGGAAACCACGTGCTGTTGCAGCGGGGCTACCCAGACGCACGCCAGAAGTAATGGCCGGTTTTTCTGGGTCAAACGGAATAGCGTTTTTGTTCGCCGTAATACCAGCGCGTTCCAGAGCCTGCTCAGCAGCTTTACCGGTCACTTTCTTGGGCCGCAGGTCAACCAGCAGCAGGTGAGAGTCCGTACCGCCTGTTACAATGTCAAACCCACGCTCAACCAGCACTTCTGCCAGCACGTTGGCGTTTTTCTGCACGGCTTTCTGGTAGTCTTTAAATTCTGGGCGCAGGGCTTCACCAAAGGCTACTGCTTTACCAGCAATAACATGCATAAGCGGGCCACCCTGCAAGCCGGGGAAAACCGCAGAGTTGATTTTTTTAGCCAGTGCTTCGTCGTTGGTCAGAATCAGACCACCACGCGGGCCACGCAGGGTTTTGTGCGTGGTAGAGGTCACAATATCGGCATACTCAAGCGGGTTGGGGTACAGGCCAGCGGCCACCAAACCAGCAAAATGCGCCATGTCCACCATAAGGGCAGCACCCACTTCGTCTGCAATCCGGCGGAAGCGCGCAAAGTCGATAATCCGTGGGTAAGCAGAACCACCAGCCACAATCAGGGTTGGCTTATGTTCGCGGGCCAGCTTTTCCATTTCTTCGTAGTCAAGCAGGCCGTCTTCACGGCGTACACCGTATTGTACGGCGTTAAACCACTTGCCAGAATAGTTAGGAGCCGCACCGTGGGTCAGGTGTCCACCAGCAGCAAGGCTCATGCCCAAAATGGTGTCACCGGGTTTAGCCAGCGCCATAAAGGCTGCTTGGTTGGCGTTGGCGCCAGAGTGTGGCTGTACGTTAGCAAAACCTGCACCAAACAGGGTTTTAACCCGTTCAATGGCCAGCACCTCAATTTTATCAACTTCTGAGCAGCCACCATAATAGCGGCGGCCAGCATAGCCTTCTGCATATTTGTTGGTCAGCACGCTGCCTTGTGCCTGCAACACGGCTTCAGACACCATGTTTTCGCTGGCAATCAGCTCAATGCCTTCCTGCTGGCGCTTCAGTTCGCTGGCCAGAGCGGCCGCAACATCCGGATCAACGTCTGTAACCGGTGCGTGAAAAAAACGATCCAGATCCGTCTGGCTCATCAGGAAAACCCCTTGGCTTATACAACTTATCCTGTCCGAAGCGCCGTCCTGATAGACACCCGGCCAGTTTTCGTTACGTTAAAAACACATCTTGCTAAGACGGCCACTCTAGCCTCTCTATAGCAGCAAGACCACCACGGCGCTTCTTTACCGTTTTCGCTGTGGTTCTGACAGGAGAAAAATTTGATGACGGACAGGCCTGCCTCCTCCGCAGCCTCAGCGTTCACTCGGTGCATGCCGCTGGACAAGCTGGAAACCAAGCCAGGACTTAAGCGTATCTTGGGGCCGGGCAGTCTTATTGCCTTAGGTGTGGGCACAACCATTGGGGCTGGTCTGTTTTCGCTTACAGGTATTGCTGCCTCTGAAAATGCAGGCCCAGCCGTTGTTCTAGCCTTTATGATCGCAGCCCTCGCGTGCGGATTCGCAGGCTTATGCTATAGCGAGCTTGCCAGCATGATCCCTATTGCAGGCAGCGCATACACCTACGCCTACGTTACCTTGGGTGAACTCGTAGCATGGGTTATCGGCTGGGACTTGGTGCTAGAATACGCCGTGGGTGCTGCAACAGTTGCCGTAAGCTGGTCGCGCTATGTGGTGTCTTTGCTCGATTCATGGGGGCTGGTGCTCCCGCCACGCTTTACCGCATCACCTTTTGAAACAGTGCAAATGCCAGATGGCAGCATGACCTCCGGCTTGGTCAACCTGCCCGCAGCCGCCATTATTGGGCTGGTTTCTCTTATTCTTATTCGCGGCATTTCGCAGTCTGCGCAGGTTAATGCGGTTATTGTCACCATTAAGCTGCTTATTATTGCAGCCTTTATCGGGTTTGGCATTTCCTACATTCACCCCAGCAATTACCACCCCTTTATTCCGCCTAACGATGGCACGTTTGGCCATTTTGGCTTTTCAGGCGTTATGCGGGCCGCAGGCACTATTTTCTTTGCCTATGTTGGTTTCGACGCCGTCTCTACCACCGCCCAAGAAACCAAAAACCCCGCCCGAGATATGCCAATAGGCATTTTGGGCAGCTTGCTGGTGTGCACTCTGGCTTACGTCTGCTTCTCTTTTGTCATGACCGGTTTGGTCAACTACAAAGACATGCTAGGCGATGCCGCCCCCGTTGCCACAGCCATTAACCACACGCCTTTCCATTGGCTGCAACTGGCCATTAAAATTGGCATTATTTGCGGCTTTACCTCTGTGCTCATGGGCCTGCTTTTAGGCCAAAGCCGCGTATTTTTTGCTATGTCGCGAGATGGCCTGCTGCCGCCAATGTTCAGCAAAACGCACCCTCGCTTTCAAACACCGTGGCTTTCCAACCTGTTTTTTATGCTTATTACCAGCATCTTAGCAGCCTTTCTGCCTATTTCAGACCTTGGGCACATGACCTCTATTGGCACGTTGCTGGCCTTTGTGCTGGTGTGTGCAGGCGTTATGGTCCTGCGCCGCAAAGCACCAAACGCCACCCGCGCGTTTCGTGTACCGGGGGGCGATATTATTCCCGTACTGGGCATTCTCTCCTGCGGGTCTGTCATGCTCTCGCTAGATAAACTGACATGGATCCGTCTGGTTGTATGGCTTGCCATTGGTATGGTCATTTACTTGGGCTACGGGCGTTACCAGAGTAAACTGGCGCGTTCCTGATATCTGCCCGGCGGGGTTGCATAACACAGCAAGGCGGGCATACTCCGCCTTGCTGTTCACCCCGTTGGTTTTTGCCCTGATATATGCCGCACAAACTCCTTGCCCGGCGTCAGGCTACCGACACGCAAGGAGATCCCGCCCATGAAGGCAGGTCGCTTCCCTCTGGCCCGCCCCCGCCGCAACCGTTTTGATGACGCAACGCGCCGTCTGGTTGCAGAAAATGCTTTGGGCATCAACAACCTCATCTGGCCTATTTTCTTTACGGAAGGCACAAACACCGTAACAGAAGTGGCCTCCATGCCCGGTGTGCACCGTGTCACTCTAGACCGGCTTGCAGCCCATGTTGAACCCGCTGCCAAGCTGGGCATACCTGCCCTTGCCCTGTTTCCCGTCACCCCAACAGAAGTACGCGATGCAGAGGGCACAGAAGCCCTAAACCCAGATAACTTGATGTGCCGCGCAGCCCGCCTGCTCAAAAAGGAATTTCCGGGTGTTGCTTTGGTCGGTGACGTAGCCCTAGACCCCTACACCAGCCATGGCCATGACGGCGTAATTCGTAACGGATACGTCGAAAATGATGAATCTGTTGCCATTCTTACGCAGCAAACCATTAACCAAGCTGCTGCCGGGGTCGATATTATTGCCCCC
Organism: Acetobacter orientalis; assembly: GCF_000963965.1. Taxonomy (GTDB): domain Bacteria; phylum Pseudomonadota; class Alphaproteobacteria; order Acetobacterales; family Acetobacteraceae; genus Acetobacter; species Acetobacter orientalis. Next base: position 38,477 of record NZ_BAMX01000014.1, on the reverse strand, counting down.
TCAGACATGATGGACGGCCGCATTGGCACCATGCGTATGGCGCTGGATGACAATGATCTGGTGAACACCCGCATCATGTCCTACGCCGCCAAATATGCCTCTGCCTTTTATGGCCCCTTCCGTGATGCGCTTGGCTCTGGCGACAAGCTCAAGGGCGACAAGAAAACCTACCAGATGGACCCCGCCAACAGCGACGAAGCCCTGCGCGAAGTCGAAATGGACATTGCCGAAGGGGCCGATATGGTCATGGTCAAACCCGGCATGCCGTACCTTGATATTGTACGCCGTGTGCGCGACACGTTTGCCGTGCCAACCTTTGCCTACCAAGTGTCTGGCGAGTACGCCATGCTCATGGCCGCTATCCGTAACGGCTGGCTCGACCACGAACGGGCGGTTATGGAAAGCCTACTAGCCTTCCGCCGTGCCGGTGCACATGGCGTGCTTACCTACTTTGCCGTTGAAGCCGCCGAACGTATTAAAGAAACCTACGGCGTCTAATCGTCATATTTTGATGTGTGTATGCGGGTATGCCACCCTTTTGCCTAGCAAAACGGGGTGCGCATACCCCAGCATACTGCTAAACTACATCTCGTCTTTTTGGTGCAGGTTTAAACGCGCTTCAACACGTTAGCAAAGCTGCTTAATGTGCTTTTTTACACCTAACTTTGTTGGCTTTTTACCTTAGAATCCACAGCCTCAAGCCGACTAAGCTTACCTGCTCAAACAGAAAAAAACACAGCGATATTTTTTATCTCTGACCTTTTGCAACAGCCTCCAGAACTGCCTAAAATGGCATAGCTTTATTTTTACCGGACAGGATGCATGGTTTCCTCACTGCGCCATTCGCAGTTTTTTTATACAACAGCGCCCCTCCCCTGCCCGTATCTGCCCAATAGAACAGAGCGGAAAATTATTGCAGACCTAGCCGTACCGCAGGCAGATGCCCTCCATAGCCGCCTGTCTCGCGCCGGGTTTAGGCGCAGCCATACTCTGGCCTACGCCCCAATGTGTGAAAACTGCACAGCCTGCATACCCATACGCCTGCCAGTTAACCGCTTTACACCAGACCGCACCCAAAAACGTACTATCCGGCGCAATGCAGACCTACGGGCAACCCTTGTGCCGCCCCTTGCCACCCCAGAGCAATACGCCCTGTTTGCGCGCTACCAAGACACACGCCACACAGATGGCGAAATGGCCAGCATGACCGCCACAGAATACCGCACAATGGTAGAAGATACCCCCGTGCAAACCCTGCTGGCCGAATTCCGCACCGCGGAGCAAACCCTTATTGCCACCTGTCTTATAGACCAATTGGAAGACGGGCTTTCTGCCGTTTACAGCTTTTACGAGCCTGACGCCCCACAGCGCTCATTAGGGAGCTTTGTTATTTTAGCGCTTATTGAAAAAACCAAGTCCTTGGGGCTGCCCTACCTGTATCTTGGCTACTGGGTGCGCGGTAGCGCCAAAATGACCTACAAATCCCGCTACCGCCCAGCAGAAATACTCCACCACGGTACATGGCAAGACTTAAACCCCAAACACCCACCAGAAGGGGCGGAATAACCAAAAAGTCCGCACAGCACCAACTAACTCTATTTTTAAACAGTCAATAGCTCTCCATGAAGCAGAGCTATTACCCGTTTCACAAATCGACTCTTTTTCCGTGTTTTTCCCAAGTATATAAAGACTGACACGCAAAAACACGCTCTGTATTATAAACATCAATAGCTAAATTATCACCCAAAGGTATAATTTTATCAGGCTGCCCTAAGTTATTAATAACACGATCCTGTAAAAGCCAGCTATCGTGCTCTTCTCCATAAATATGTGTAATGAAAAATATCTGTTTTTCATTCTCAAAATTAGATTTTTTGTACCAATCTAATTTACTAATCCATACATAAGGAGATAATTGGCATTGATCATGCCCTAAAGGAGAATTCGATACTTCTCTTTCACTCACTTTTATTGCTCTAGATAAAAACCTTCCTTGACTATTCGCTGTAACCACAGACGCTTCCCAGTAACCTGCATACCCCAAGCGCAAATTATTTTCTTTGAGTTTTTCTTCAATATAAGCAGTGTCCATTTGATGATGAACGCCAAAAATATCCTTGAAAGAACTTTTTGTTTTAGTAATCGTACCCCATGTTGAAATATAAACTATGGAAATCAGAAAGCATGGCACCAAAAATAGAAATTTATTTATTTGAGCATTTCTCGTATATATTAAAATATAAAATACAAAAAATGGAAGAAGATATCTAATAATATCCTCTTTATACAAAGAAAAATCAGAAAATAGGGATGCAAAAAATATTATCGTTCCACCCAAAAATAAAGATGATGAAATATAATCAAAACCTATCAAACAGTAGGCTTTTCTGTTTTTTATTTTTTTATATAAAAATAAACAAAAAACCAAAAAAGGAATTAATTTTATTAAATCAGGAATAGCGCTACCAACTTTATGACCGAAAAAATCCACACCAAAAAAATCGAATACTGATTTCATCGTATATATTATTTTAGATGGCATTTCTTCTATAGAAATGAATTTTGAATGAAGTGTGTGGGCAACAAATCCACCACTATGATGAACATATATTTTAACAAGTTCAGAAATAATAAACGCTATACCAAACGCTGTAATAAGACCTTTAGGCGGCACTGTGTTCTCGCCTTTTAAGCGAAAAAGCAAACTTACAAAAACAAGTGGCATGACATAAAAAACCACACCAAAAAAATCACTGGTGAAAATTGGTAACGCAGTAATGCCCAGAAGCAGATAATTTATGACACTATTTTTACGTATAGAAATCATTTGTGCCGCGACAAGGCCACATAACCCATAAAATAGCGTACCTACATGATATGGCACAAACGTAATAAACCCCGAAGGTCTGTGTTCATATAAAGGCGGAAATGCAATAAACAGAATGACAGGTAAGCACCTCACCCACGACCATGTTTTCTGCGGTGGGTTAGCTAAACATAAGGCACAAAACGTAACACCTGCCCACCAGATAGCTGCCATCAAATGGGGAGCGGTTATACCTAATCCACCGAATTTTATAAGCGTGGCCATACCGAGAATATCGATTAACCAAAAATTATCTGGAGAAAACACCCAACCTTTCAAAGTAAAATTACCATGCGCCATATCCTGCGCAGCCAAATAGTAATTGGCTTCATCTGAATCTATATAAAAATGCATTCCATAATGGTAACAAATAGAGCCAGAGATGAAAGAAAACAGCGTATAAAACAAAAAACGTAGCGGGAATGAGAAATATCCATTTTCTTCTCCCGTATATTCTTGTCGCGTTGCCATATCTAAGTGCCTTAATAAAAAGTTTCGTTCTGCATTTAAAATGGGCCCATAGCATTTATTAACTATGTAAACCATCTCAACTTACAAAAGCAGCACCTCTAATAAGCAACACATATTGCAGTCTAATCATCAAACCTTACTGTACGCTGGCGCTTTAAGGTTGCTCTGTGGGCCTTACCGTCTAAACGCCGCCTTTTGGCGGCGCGGCTTGGGCGGGTTGCCACCCGGTATGCTGGGCGGTGTGCGGCTTCTCTTATAAGGTCAGCAAGTCGTTCTATGGCATCTTCGCGGTTGCGCAATTGGGTTCTAAAGCGCCGGGCTGTAATAACTATAACGCCATCGCGCGTGGCGCGACTGCCTGCAATTTCTAGCAAACGTTGTTTAATACGCTCAGATAATGCGGGAGACGCAGCCGCATTAAAGCGCAACTGTGCGGCTGTCGCGACCTTATTAACGTTTTGCCCACCGGGGCCTGATGCTAAAATATAGCTCACCTCAAGCTCAGTCTCAGCCAAAGACAGTGTGGGTAAAATTTGAATTGCCATGCACTGCGCATAGCACGTTTCTGCCAAGCAGAAAGACCTATAACTCGCCTGCGCGCTTACACAGGCAGGGCAAGCATACTCTCTGGCGGCCTAGCCCTCTTTGAGGCAACCTCTTCCACCTTCGTACGCTCTACTCCCAATGGTTCTAAGTGGGTGTTTCAAAAATACGCTGTCAATTCCGGCTCTTATTTTTTGAAACCACCTCTAAAAGAGTTCGTTTTACACCTCATAGCCTCATAGCCTCATACAAAAGGCACAACAGCAACTGCTTACCAAACGCAGTGCTCTTGTGCCTTTGCGTTTAATTTTAGGCTTTTTTAGTGGCCCATGGTGGTGCAGATTTACCAACAGCTGCCCGTTTTCCTACCCAATCTTGTAGGTCTGCAAACTGGCGCACACGAACTGCGCCGGGCCACAGCAAACCTTCCTCGGCTGAAAAGACCATTGCCATGCGCAAGCCACCATCGGTGTATTTTTGCAGGGCCACGCCCAGCCCGCGCGCCATAACCGGCAGTTGTTCTGTCGGGAAAATAAGGAAACGCCTATTATCGCCCACCACAGCTACGTAATCGCCCTCAGCGGGGCTGCAAATGCAGGTAAACTCACCCTCTTTTAAGTTAAGAACCTGACGGCCTGAGCGTTTTTCCGCCACCAAGGCCTCTTCTTCTACCAACATGCCGCGCCCAGCGCTTGAGGCCACCAAACGTTTGGCCCCTTCTTTAATGGCAAATACGGCCACCAAATCTTCATCGTTAGAGAGGTCACACAACAGGCGCACTGGCTGCCCATCGCCCCTGCCGCGGGGCACGTCAGAGCTTTTAACCGTAAAGGCCCTGCCATCTGTCGCAAAGAAACACAGTTTGTCTGTTGTCTGGCACGGTATAGCCAGTTTCAGGCTATCCCCCTCTTTAAACTTTTGGTTTTCAAGGTCGATAGAATGGCCTTTGACAGCCCGCACCCACCCTTTTTGAGAGAGAATAACGGTTATTGGTTCACGATCGACCGTTTCAATGACTGAAATATCAACCGGCTCTGGTGCGTCTTGCAAGGTGCTGCGACGCTGGCCCAATTTGCCTGTACCAAACTGCTTGACCATACCGTCCAGCTCTTTGGCAATACGTTTCCAGCGCAGTTTTTCATCACCCAGCAAGGTAAGCAGATCCGCTTGCTCAGCAGAGAGCTTTTCGTGCTCTTTCCGAATTTCCATTTCTTCAAGCCGCCGCAAGCTCCGCAAGCGCATATTGAGCACAGACTCAGCTTGTAGGTCGGTCAACGAAAATGTCTGGATCAGGCTGGCCTTCGCGTCATCTTCTTCCCGAATAATGCGAATAACTTCGTCTAGGTTCAAATAAACCGCCAGAAAACCAGCCAGAATTTCAAGGCGGCGTTCTACAGCCTCCAAACGGTGGCGGCTGCGGCGCTCCAGCACTTCGTGGCGGTGGTCAAGCCATGCCCGCAACACGTCTTTCAAGCCCATAACACCGGGGGTGCGGTTAGGGCCAAGTACGTTCATGTTCAGGCCAAAGCGGCTTTCAAGCTGCGTGGCTCTAAACATGGTTTCCATTAACACTTCTGGCTCAATACCGCGTGTTTTTGGCTCTAAAACAAGCCTAATTTCATCGGTACTTTCATCACGAATATCGCCCAGCAGGGGCAGTTTTTTCTGCTCAAGTAAGTCTGCAACCTGCTCTATCAAGCGCGATTTCTGCACTTGGTAGGGAATTTCGGTTACAACAATCTGCCACGTACCAAAACGGCCCTGCTCAACCGTCCAGCGGGCACGCATTCTAAAGCTGCCGCGCCCTGTCTCGTAAGACCGTAAAATGCTGTCTGCATCTTCAACAATCAACCCACCGGTCGGAAAGTCTGGCCCCGGCATAAGAGCCAGCAGGTCTTGCGTCGTACTGTCAGGCTTACGCACCAGCAAAGCTGCTGCCGCACAGACCTCGCCCGCATTGTGGGGGGGTATGCTGGTAGCCATACCCACAGCAATACCTGCCGCCCCATTGGCTAACAGGTTGGGGAAAGCCGCTGGCAACACCAGGGGTTCATTTTCTTCCCCATCATACGTGGGGCGAAAATCAACAGCATCATCTTCAATGCCGTCTAGCAGGGCGCGGGCAACTTCGGTCAGGCGGGCTTCAGTATAACGCATTGCGGCTGCGTTATCACCATCAATGGAGCCAAAATTGCCTTGGCCTTCTACCAAGGGGTAGCGGGCGGCAAAGTCTTGCGCCAAACGCACAAGCGCTTCGTAAACAGATGCATCACCATGGGGGTGAAATTTACCAATAACGTCACCCACCACACGAGCGCACTTTTTAAAGCCCGAGGTAGGGTCTAATTTAAGCTGGTGCATGGCATAAACCAGCCTGCGGTGCACAGGCTTAAGCCCATCACGCACGTCCGGCAGAGAGCGAGACATAATAGTAGAAAGTGCGTAAGCCAGATACCGCTCACTTAGAGCCTCTGCCAGCTTCGTCTCTTCTACGCGGCCTTCAAGGGTTTCGCTCATTTTTTGCTCCCGAACACACTGTGTGCACCATAGCCCAGCGCCACACATAGCCCCGGATGCCATTTTGTTCCAGCCCCCAAGCGTATCTGCTCACTGCAAGCTGGTGGCTTTATTCTGCACCGCTTAGGCCACTACATTAAGCCACTCTACCTTAGCACTCAGGAGTCCGTATGCACTTTTATACCAGACGCCGCTTTTTAGCCGCTGCTGCCAGCGCAACAACAGTGCCATACGGTTTTGCTGGTGCAACACCTCTTGCTGCACTTGCCCCCCTTATTAGCCTGCCGCTCTGGCCCAGTACCCCACCCGGTGGTGGTGGCCCGCATACAAACACGCCCGATATATCTCGCCACGGCACGCTCTCTGCTATTGCAACGCCTATGCTTGATATTTACCGCCCAGCACGCCCTAACGGCGCGGCTGTTTTGGTAGCCCCCGGCGGAGGCTACAAGCACATTGTTATGCGCAAAGAAGGGCTTGCGGCTGCCGCGTGGTTAAACAGCCTAGGCATAACCGCTTTTGTGCTTACCTACCGGCTGCCCACCGAAGGGTGGCAGAGTGCTGCTCTTGCACCATTTCAAGACGCACAACGCGCCCTTAGGCTCATGCACAGCAAAGCCACAACCTTTGGCCTCGCTACAAACAGGCTAGGCGTTTTAGGTTTTTCTGCCGGGGGGCACCTTATGGGTATGCTTGCAACCCGGCCAGACTGGCAAACTTATACCCCACTTGACAGCCTTGATACGCTTACCCCGCACATTGCGTGCAGCCTGTTAGCCTACCCCGTTGTAACCCTTATGCCACCCTACGATACTACCCAAACGCACCGCAGTTTACTTGGCCCCCACCCCACACTGGCCCAAGCGCAGGCATGGTCTGTGCAAACCTATGTAACAGAAGCCTGCCCACCGTTCTTTTTAGTACAAGCCGCTGATGACCCCATAGCCAACGTGGCCAACACAGCCATATTGCAAAATGCCTGCCTAGAGCACCACGTACCCGTAACCCGCTACGTGCTAGAAACCGGAGGGCACGGGTTTGGTTTAACACAATGCTTTGGCCACACACCATGGGCTACATTGGCCGAAAACTGGCTGCATACACAGCGCTTTTTGCTTTAGTCTGGAGCCAGCCCAAAACCCTCTCTCCCGTCGGGCTGGTGCGGCACAGGGTCAGGCAGCAGCGCCCTTTCTGCACGCAGAGACAACCGCTCGCGCGCGGCAGGTAAAGGCAGGTGGCGCTGGCCATATGCATCGCGCGCAAGGAAATATCCGGTTAGTTTTAAGCCTGCTACCCAGTCTTGTAGGGTGCCGGTATCGTCTTCAGTTAGTAAAAAGTCTGGCAATGGTAGCAGGCGGTCTTGCCATGCGCCCGCTGCCTCTTGCGTAACAGCGCGCCCAGTACGTGGTGAAACGTAAGCAAGGCCAGTTGTTGCCCCACTTACCGCACAGCACGATAAATCTAGGCCAAAACCAAGGTCGGCCAGCAAGGCCAACTCCCACCTAACAACCTGCGGTAAACCTTCACGCTCAGAGAGAGCCGGGTCAACACCCAAAAAAGTAAGCAGCTTAACCGTTTGTGCAAAAAGCAGCGGGCAAGGCTCGCCTTCAGGCAAAGCAGTGTCTGCCAATACACACACAGATTGCATCATGGAAAGGGCGAGTGGCGCATCAAGCAGCCGAAAACCACAGCCATAGAGCATTTCGCCAGACAGGCGGGGCATAGCCCCTGTCGTGCGTGCCTGAAACCGAGTTTTAACAACATTGCCCGGTTGCCATAGCGCACTGCCCGCGCGCGAGCGCGCGCCATAGGCCACACCGCGCACAAGCCCGTGCTCTTCGGTCAAGACATGTACACGGGCGTTTGCCTCCCCCAATGGGGCGGCAGAAAGCACAAGGGCGGGAGCCTCCCAATCGTGGGAAGTCCCGCCCTTGTTCATCATTCAGCGATCAGCCTGAAATCAGACGCCAGAAACTTTTGCAACTTCTGCTGCAAAGTCATCAGCTTCTTTTTCAATGCCTTCACCAAGCTGGAAGCGGTCGAAGCCAACCAGCTTAACGCCAGCTTTTTCCAGAACGCTTTTCACGCGGCTTTCGCCGTCATGCACCCAAACCTGCTCCAGAAGAACAACTTCTTCATAGAACTTACGGATGCGGCCTTCGATCATTTTTTCAATGATGGCTTCTGGCTTACCAGAGGCACGAGCCTGCTCGATCAGCACAGCGCGTTCACGCTCTACTTCTTCAGGGTTCAGGCTGGTTACGTCCAGAGAAGACGGACGGGTTGCAGCAACATGCATACCAATCTGGCGGCCAAGCTGTGCAATCGCATCATCAGCAGAAGGGGCTTCAATAGCAGCCAAAACGCCAATTTTGCCAAGGCCGGGGCGCAGGGCACCATGCACGTACGTTGCGACAACGCCAGACGGCACTGTAAACACGCGAGCACGACGCAGAGACATGTTTTCGCCAATGGTCGCAATCAGGTGCGTCAGTTCATCAGCAACTGTACGGCCGGTTTCAAGTGTTGCCGCTTTAATTGCTTCAAGGTCTTCGCCCACTTTAAGGGCAACCTTGGCAACGCTTTCAACAAAGTTCTGGAAAGCTTCGTTGCGGGCAACAAAGTCTGTTTCAGCGTTAACTTCAACCATAGCAGCTTTTTTGTCTTCGGAGGCAACGCCAACCAGACCTTCAGCAGCCGTACGGCCAGATTTTTTAGCAGCCGCAGCAAGGCCCTTGGTACGCAGCCAGTCAATGGCGCCTTCAATTTCGCCGTTGGCTTCGTTCAGGGCTTTTTTGCAGTCCATCATGCCTGCGCCAGTTTTTTCGCGCAGTTCCTTAACCAGTGCAGCTGTAATGGCCGCCATATCTGTCTCTCCTTAAAAACCGGAACGCGCCCATCTAGGGGCGCGCACCGTAACGTGCCTGCGCGCAGGCACACAATCCTTAGCTGCAAACAGGCGGGCACATTGCACCCGCCTGTAAACAGTCAATTAGTTTGCAGCCGGAGCCTGAGCTTCTTCTGCCGGAGCAGCAGCAGCTTCAACTTCCAGAGCTGGGTCAACAGGCAGTTCTTCAGACGCACCGAAGTCCTGGCCAGAAGCACCGAGTTCTGCAGAGATACCGTCCAGCACAGAAGAAGACACCAGGTCACAGTACAGGGAGATAGCGCGAATTGCGTCATCGTTACCTGGTACCGGGAAGGTGACGCCTTTGGGGTCAGAGTTACTGTCGAGAATAGCAACAACCGGAATACCCAGTTTGTTAGCTTCTTCAACAGCCAGCTTTTCTTTGTTGGTGTCGATAATGAAAAGGATATCGGGCAGACCGCCCATTTCCTTAATACCACCCAAAGAGCGTTCCAGCTTGTCGCGGTCGCGGGTCAGTTCAAGAATTTCTTTCTTGGTCAGACCAGCCGTACCACCGTCCAGCATTTCTTCAATCTGGCGCAGGCGTTTGATAGAGCCTGTGATGGTTTTCCAGTTGGTGAGCATACCGCCCAGCCAACGGTGGTTTACATAATACTGGCCGCAACGTTTTGCAGCTTCAGCAATCGGTTCTGCTGCGGCGCGCTTGGTGCCAACAAACAGAACGCGGCCACCACCGGCAACCGTGTTACGGATAGCCTGAAGAGCGCGGTCAAGCAGGCCAACGGTCTGCTGCAGGTCGATGATGTGAACCTGGTTACGCACACCGAACAGGTACGGCGCCATGCGCGGGTTCCAGCGGCGTGTGTGGTGACCAAAGTGAACACCAGCTTCAAGCAGCTGGCGGAGTGTGAAATCGGGCATCGCCATCGGGCATAAATCCTACCATTCTGGTTAATCCTCCGCGAAGCACCGCCCTGTTTTGCAGGACACCAGAGGTGTAAAGGCTTCGCGTGCGTCGTCCCGGCCTGGGCCAAGCGAGGCCCATATGGCGGTTTTTACGCCTTTATGCAAGTGAAACTATGGTTTCAGCCCTTACTTACTGGCTTAGCTGCCCTGTTTGGCACACCCTCACGCGCCAAAAGCGCCCGCAAAGATTTTACAATCGGGAAGACCTCAATATTGTGATCCCCTCCTAGTTCGCGCCACGCTTTTTGTTCCATTTCAACAATTTCGCGGTCTTCTTCAAATATCCGGTGCGTAAAAATGCCCAGCGCGGGCCAGGCAAGGTCGAGCAAAAAGCCCCATTTTGGCTTTTTAACCGACAGCAGACCAAAAGTTTGTGTGCCCAACTGGTCTGCCCCCAAGGGCACGTAGCACACCCACAAATCCATAATCAGATCACCATCTTTGTCATGAATTTTCAGGGTCTGGTATGGGTAGGTAGTACGGATAGACACCACTTCTTCAACTGGCTGTTCACGGCCTTCTAGGTCGTGGTGTTTGCCAAAAATAAGGGCTTCAGCCAGCGGCTGGTTGCCGCCCTTACGCGCAAAGCTGTAGCGGGCTTCCAGAAAGTTCTCGCCCTTATCCTGCCCCAAAAAACGAGCGGTAATAGAGCCCATTTGGCGGCGGTGCAGAAACTGATGGTTCATGTCCATCAGGTTTTCATGCATAAAACTATAGTGGCATTTTAAGCGCGGGCTAAACAGGCGGGTTTTGTAGTCTGGGTTACCAACCTGCGCCACTGCGGGCAAAGGCACACTTTCCGCCAAGGCCGGGTCACCGGGGAAAATAAAGATAAGGCCTGCTTTTTCGCGGCAGGGGTAAGCCTTAACGGGGCGGCCCACATCTTCACGGTTAAGGTAGGGTACAGTTACGCATTTGCCAGCCCGGTCAAACGCCCAGCCATGGTAGCAGCACTTTATACAATCGCCCTCAACCAGCCCTTTACTGAGGGGCACCTGCCGGTGGGCGCAGCGGTCTTCTAGCGCGTAAACTGGGCCTTTTTCTGGGCGAATCAGCGCAATAGGGTGGCCCGCATAACGCGCAGCAAACGCCTTACCTTTACGCACCTTATGAGACCACGCCACCGGGTACCAAAAATTGGGGTCACAATCGATCTGGCGCAGGTCGTACGCGGGTTTATCTGCCAAAGCGGCATTCTGGTTATGGGGGGCTTCCACCAGCATGGCTTACGTATCCTTTCACAGCAGGCAAGCCTTACACCCTGAAAAGACGCAAGCCTTGCACACACTTTTGTGGCACGATTGAGCCTTAACTTTACTCTCTGACAAGTCGTGGCTCTGCATGTCAGCTTAGCGACCACAGAAAAGACCTGCAAAGCCCAGTATAAAATAAAGCCGCCTTTGGCCCGCCGCATTGCGTAGAACACAACACCACGGCGCAACCCAAAGCGGCTTTGCCTAACGCTTAAAGCACTGGCAAATTTAGTTAGATTTTGCGCCCGAAAGGGGAGAGGTCACGCTTTGCCCTTCTTCCTGCCCATTAGGGGCTGCTTTATCTGCCTTGTGGGCATGGCCATGGTGGCCTGAATAATGTTTGGTTTTACCCGAGTCTGCCGGTGCCGCGTTAGAGGGCGGCTGCGTGCCCGGTTGCTCGGCCTCTGTACGGGGGTTGGTCCAGAGTTTTTTAGATGGTTCTACACGCTTACCATTTTCATCTAGCGCTGCCTTGGGAGACTTCCCAACCTGTGCCGCGGCGGAGTCTGCTGTGGGCGCACTAGCGCCCTGCTCCTGCGCTAAAGCCAAGCTTGGTGCCAGCACAAAAGACGCACCCAAAAGAGCCATACGCATTGTTAACGTCATAATATTCAACCTTTTTTGCTGTGTTAAACAACTCTCACTCAACACAACGGCCTGCTTTTGCAGGGGTTCCTTATTATTTGCGGCTTATAAAAATTCCTCTAGCGCCAAAGCCGCAGCCAACTGCGGCAATTTAGCTAAATTTTGGGCCAGCGATGTACCATCACACGCACTCACTGTACGTAAACCAAGGCTATTAACCAAATAGACCGCCTCTGCTTGCATAAGCTGCGTTGGGTCAATGCAGGCCTCGTGCGCTATACCCGTCTGCAAAAGCAGGCCCCGTGCCACACCGAGCAACGCCCCTTCCTTACTGGCTGGGGTTAAAAGGGCTCCGCCCTGTTGCACAATAACTGTACTTATTGTTGTTTCTGCCACACGCCCTTGCGTATTGAGTATTAAGGCTTCCTCTGCGCCGCACCGTGCCGCTTCTTGCCGCGCCACAATAAACGGTAGGTAATTAAGCGTTTTAATACCACACAGCACAGACTGTTCATCTTGCCGCACAAGGCGGCTGGTTATGAGCGTAACGGCTTTATATGTGGGCATACCGGGGCTTGCGGTCATAAAAACTGTTGGCTGCACCTGCGCTGGTGGCAAAAGCCCTCGTGGGCCACTGCCCCGCGTAACCGTAAGCCGCAAAGACCCGTTATGCACTTTATTAACCGCCACCAGCTCTGCCGCCATGCCGTGCATACTGGCTTGGTCTGGCACGGGTAGGCCAAGTATTTGGCCCCCCGCCTGTAAACGGCGTGCATGGCTGGCCATACGTAAAGGTTGCCCTTTATAAACACGTATAGTTTCAAAAAGTCCATCACCCAGCGTTAAGCCACGGTCAGTTAGCGGTACGTGTGCAGCCTCTGCACGGCAAAGTTGGCCGTTTAACCAAACCCACATCATGGCTGGGCACCAAAAAGCTGTAAAAGTGGTGCTATTTTCAAACACATTTCCTGATACTCTTTTTGCGGGTCAGACAAAATGGTAATACCCCCACCAGCCCCTACACTCAGCTTTTGCCCCCACCGCACAAGGGTGCGAATAATAACCGAACTTTCCATGTGTCCATCAACACCAATTCTTACTATGCTCCCGCAATAGGCCCCTCGGGCAGATGCCTCAACCTCTTCAATAATTTGCATGGCACGGTGCTTAGGCGCACCCGTAACAGACCCCGGCGGCACAGTAGCCTGCAACACATCAAACGCATCTTTACCCGCCGCCAATACCCCTTGCACTTCTGAAACCAGATGGTGCACATGCGCAAAACGCTCAACCTGTAAAAATTCCGGCACCTGCATGCTGCCTATACGTGCCACACGCCCAATGTCGTTGCGCATCAGGTCAACAATCATCAGGTTTTCGGCACATTCTTTCTCATTTTTAGCCAACGCTTCGGCCAAAATGGCATCTTCTGCCGCATTCACCCCACGTGGAGCAGTACCTTTTATAGGGCGCGAACTTACAGCCCCATATGGTGTAAGCTGCAAAAATCGCTCCGGTGAGGTTGAATGCAGCGCATAATGCTGCCCACACCGCAAATATGCGCCAAAAGGTGCAGGTGCATGGCGGCGCAAAGCACGGTACAGGTCTGTATCTAAAACCGTTTTTTCTAAAACAGCACTATAACGCCCGGTAATATTAACCTGAAAAATATCACCTGCTGCAATAAACTCTTTCGCTTTTGCTACCGCATGCTCATAAGCTTGCTGGCTTTGGTCTGGAGTAAAATGGAGCTTTGGCAATAAAGGCGCTTGCAGCACTCCCTGTTGCTGCGCCGCATACCACAGAGCGCATACATCTTTTTGGTGCTGCTCTACAGCACCGGCCCCTTGCTCTTGCACCACAAAACCCGCAGCAAAGGCGCGCTGCTCTTGCCTGTCCCATAAAAAAGCGTGGTCATAAAAACCAAAGGCGCAGTCTGGCTCTGCCTCTGGCGCAAGCGGGTAACCTAGCCCTTCTAGGGCCATACCAAGCCCATACCCTAAAAAACCAACCAGACCGCCAAAAAATGGCAAGTGTGCAAAACGCCCCTGCTCTCTGCCAACACGCGGCGGCATAAGGGTGCGCAAGGCGTTAAACACAGCCAGAGGCGTGCCAACGCCACTCGTACCACCACCCCATTTTAAAACACCATTTTGCACTATAAAGGTTTTTTGGGGGTTTACGCATAATATCTGCCAGCGGCTCCGTGCCTCTACTGGCCCACCGCTATCTAAAAATGCGCACCACGGGCTATTACCCCACGCGGCAAGCAGGCTGTCTGGGTCTTGCCAAGGCAGTTCCTGCGCCCAAACATGCGGTGGCAGATTAAGGGTGTTAGACCTGCTCAATACGCGAAATACCGGGCAAGGTTTTCAACCGCTGCCCCAAAAGAGGCGTTACTTTGTACCCACCTTTTAGGCGTACTTCTACATCGCACGTTTCGTCCATACCGGGCATAAGGGTAATGCGGCCCGGCCCACCGCGCTGGCTGTTTAAAATTTCACAAAGTTGCGCCAGTGCCTCTTCTTTTTCAATCCACACTCGCATTTCGCTTTGGCTTTGGGCGGCCGCTGTTTCTAGGTCAAGTACATCACTGGCGGTAATACGCAGGGCTTCACCTTCTAATTTTAAGTCTGCTTTTACCAATACTGCGGTGCCTGCGGTCAAAATATCGCGCACACGGGTTAGCACCTCAGAAAACAAGGTTACTTCGCACCCGCCTGTGGCATCAGACAATCTTACCCATGCCATTTTATTCCCTGTGCGGGTTGGCCGTTCTTTTTTATCAACCACACACCCTGCAATACTCACGCGGCCTACCCCGGCCTCTGCCGCTGCAAGCAGGCCAGAAGACTTAGTAACCCCCATACGCCGCAAAACAGGCCCATAGGCATCAAGCGGGTGGGCCGTCATGTGAAAGCCTACGGCTTCAGCCTCCATGGCTAAACGCTCAAATTCTGGCCAATCTGGCCCGTCAACCAAACGCAGCGGCTCTACATGGCCTGCACCACCAAAAAGGCCAATCTGGCCTACAGCTGCCTCTTGTGCTTGGCTTTGTGCCCTGCGCAAAATGGTATCGGCTGATTTATAGGCTCTGGCCCTGTTTTTATCCAAACATTCAAACGCGCCAGCTTTTGCCAAATTTTCCATTTGCATGCGGTTAATCTGCTTGGGGTCTATACGCATGGCAAAATCGGCCAATGTTTTAAAAGGCTTCCCCCCCCGGGTAGCTACCAAAGCCTCCATGGCGCTAAAGCCCACTTTTTTAATAGCGGCTAGGGCATAGCGTATGCCGTGGGTGCCATCTGGCAGGGTTTCAACACAAAAATCAGCCTCAGATTTATTAACATCTGGCGGCAAAACTTTAATGCCCATACGTTCAGCCTCTTGCCGTAGGGCGGCCAATTTTTCCGTTTTTTCTCGTGCAAGAGACATACAGCCTGCAAGAAAGGCAACCGGGTGGTTCGCCTTCATCCAAGCGGTTTGGTAAGACACCAGCGCATAAGCCGCAGCATGAGATTTGTTAAAGCCATAGTCAGCAAATTTTGCCATAAGGTCAAAGACCTCAACCGCTTTGTCTTTGTCTATACCGCGTTTGGTTGCCCCTTCGGTAAAGATAACGCGCTGCTGGTCCATTTCTGCACGAATTTTTTTACCCATAGCACGGCGCAACAAGTCAGCGCCGCCAAGGCTGTAGCCTGCCATTTTCTGGGCAATCTGCATCACCTGTTCCTGATAGACCATAATACCGTAGGTCTCTTCAAGAATTTCCCGAATTTCCTCGTGCGGAGGTTCCCATGCCTCCCCGTGTTTACGGCGGCAATAATCGGGAATATTGGCCATTGGGCCAGGGCGGTAGAGTGCCACAGCCGCAATAAGGTCTTCTAAGCGGGTGGGCCGCATTTGTTTAAGAACATCACGCATGCCAGCACCTTCAAACTGGAACACGCCTGCGGTATCACCCCGGCTTAACATTTCGTATGTTGCGGGGTCGTTTAGGGGTATGCGGCTTAGGTCAACCTCAATACCCATTTTTTTAAGGAACCCAACACCCCTTTGTAAAATGGTAAGTGTGGTAAGGCCCAAAAAGTCAAACTTCACCAACCCGGCCTGCTCAACAAACTTCATGTTGTATTGCGTTACCAACATGTCGCTTTTGGGGTCTCGGTAGAGCGGTACCAGCTCAACTAAGGGCCGGTCGCCAATAACCACGCCCGCAGCATGCGTACTGGCATGGCGGAACAAACCTTCAATCTGCTGGCCAATTTCCAAAAGCCTGCGCAAGGCTTCATCATTATCGCGCATTTCCTGTAATTTTGGCTCGCCTGCAATGGCGTCTTTTAGGGTGGTCGGTTTAGCTGGGTTGTTGGGTATTAACTCTGCAACACGGTTAACCATACCGTAAGGCAGGCCCAATACGCGCCCCACGTCTCGCACTGCGGCACGCGCCTGCAACTTACCAAAGGTAATAATTTGCGCCACACGGTCTGCCCCGTATTCGCGCCGCACATAGGCTATAACTTCATCTCGCCTGTCCTGACAGAAATCGATATCAAAGTCAGGCATGGACACACGTTCTGGGTTCAAAAACCGTTCGAACAGCAAGTTAAAGGGTATGGGGTCAATATCGGTAATCGTAAGCGCCCATGCCGCCAAAGACCCTGCACCAGACCCACGCCCCGGCCCCACCGGAATATCGTGTGCTTTACCCCACTGAATAAAGTCTGCCACGATCATGAAGTAACCGGGAAAACCCATTTTAGAGATAATATCGAGTTCAAACTCCAAACGCTCTTTGTATCTGGTATGGGTTTCTTCATCTAACCCCATGCCAGAAAGGCGTTTTTCTAACCCCTCCCATGCCATGGCGCGCAGGGTTTCATCTTCTGTGGCCCCTTCGCGCACTTTGGGGCAAATGGGCAAAAGGGGTTTGCGGGTTTCAACCTTAATGGCGCAACGCCGCGCAATTTCCAGCGTGTTGTCACAGGCGTCTGGCAGGTCAGAAAAGAGCGCGCGCATCACTTCTGGGGGTTTAAACCAATGCTCTGGCGTTACGCGCCAGCGGTCGCGCTCGGCCATGGTGCGGCCTTGGGCAATACAAATAAGCGCATCGTGCGCTTCATACATTTCCCGCTTAGGAAAAAAACATTCATTCGTTGCCACAAGCGGTAAACCAAACTGGTCTGCCAAGGCTAAAACACCCGGCTCCACCGCTTTTTCTACCGGCAGGCCGTGGCGGTGTAGCTCTATAATCAGCCTATCATCAAACGCTTCATGCATACGGGCCAGCCAGCGTTCGGCTTCATCTTTCTGGCCTTCTGCCAACATATGAAAAAGCGGCCCACGTGTGCCACCACTCAGCAACATCACACCTTCTGAATGGGCACATAAAGTCTCTATCTGCACGACAGGTTCTGATGGGTCAGATTCCTGAAACCCATTAGAAGACAGAAACTGGAGGTTGCTCAGCCCCACCTCGTTTTGGGCCAGTAACACCACAGGCTCTGCCGGAGCGCCGGGTTTGTCGTTACGTGCGGGCAAACCAATCTGGCAGCCAATAATGGGCTGCACACCAGACTTGCTACAGTATTGCGAGAACTCAAGCGCCCCAAACAGATTGCCAGAGTCGGTAATAGCCACCGCTGGCATACGCATATCCTGCGCCATTTTAGCCAGCTCAGGCACACGAATGGCCCCTTGGCTAAGAGAATAAGCAGAATGAACCCGAAGGTGGACAAAATCAGCGTAGGACATTGTGCCTATCTACCACACCGTTTGAGCAATCTCACCACTTGCAAAATTTAATCTTTGCACCAAGCACCCAAGAGTTAGCATGGCGGTTAAGCAATTTGGCAGCAATCAGACATTTTCCAAGCAGCGCAACTCCTTTATCATGCCTGCATGACACACCACACACCCCCTCTGCGCCGTGGCTGGACAACAGGCAGTTGCGCAACGGCTGCCACCAAAGCGGCGTGGCTGGTGTTACAAGGCCACACTCCCCCCGCTACCGTGCCCATTACGCTACCAAGTGGGCAGAGTGTTACCTTTGCCCTCTGCCAATGCGGCATAAATAATGCCACCCCCTTTGCAGAGGTCATTAAAGATGCAGGGGATGACCCAGACGTAACCCACGGCGCGCTTATTCGCGCCAGTGTAAGGGCTTTACCTGCGGGCACAGGCGTTCTGTTTAAGGCGGGTGAGGGTGTTGGCACGGTAACGCGCCCCGGTCTCCCCATTCCCCCCGGTGAGGCCGCCATAAACCCCGTGCCCCGCGCCATGATCTGCACCGCCTTAGCCGAGGCCAATGGCGGCACCTTGCCCGATGTAGAGGTAACGCTTTCTGTCCAGAATGGTGCAAAATTAGCAGAGCGCACTCTTAATGGGCGGCTTGGCATTGTGGGTGGGCTTTCTATTTTAGGCACAACTGGCATTGTGGTGCCGTTTTCCTGCGCAGCATGGATAGACAGCATACATCGCGGTATAGATGTAGCCCATGCACTTGGCCTTACCCATATTGCGGGCTCTACCGGCAACGTGTCTGAAAAAGCCGTTCAAAAACACTATAATTTACCTGAAACCGCCTTAATAGAAATGGGAGATTTTGTAGGCGGCCTACTTAAATATGTACGCAAAGTGCCTTTTGCACGGCTAACCATTGCCGGTGGCATTGCTAAAATGACCAAGCTAGGCCAAGGCCGCCTAGACCTACACTCCAAACGCGGGCAAGCAGATATGCCAGCGCTGGCACACCTTATGGCACAACACGGAGCAAGCCCCACACTCGTGCAGACAATAGAAAACTGCCCTACTGTAGCAGAGGCTTTTTTATATGCGCGTAAAGCTCATTTACCTATGGGCACAATTATTGCCCAGTCTGCTCTTGCAACAGTGCAGCAAACCCTTACCGCCACACCGTGCTGTGTTGATGTGCAAGTCTATGACCGCGCTGGCAACATGGTAGGGCATGCTGGCCCACCCTACCCCCGGCAGCACTTGAGTAGAGAGTTTTAATAAGCTCCCAAAGCGTTAGAAAAACCTCTCCTCCCTTTTGGCTCCAAACTCCATCACGCGGCTTTATGGTTATCGCAGCAGAGAAAAAAGGAGAGTACGCACCCTCGCCTTGTCATTGGCCGCATGCCGGAGTTTTACCATGCCGTAACGCATTATTCTCAGCTCAGGTGCCGCTATATCATGCTGAAGCACCACCGGCTTTGACCACAACTATGCTTTAGAGGCCGCTTCAAAAAGTGCTGTGCTCACTCTCACCTACCGTTTTAAACCTGCAAGCACCACCTCTTTGCCCCGCTAAAGCTATGCTACAGCATTAACGCTGCTTATTTGCACCACAAAGAGAAACTACCAATTTATAACTGTTAATGTTTGAAATAGTCTATTTGGTAGCGCCCCATTCTACCGTGTTCAAGCTCGCCCTTTAGGTTTTAGCTCCTAAAGCGCCGCCGGTAGTCAGGGTCATAGAGAGCACTTTCTCTAAAGTCTTTTTGCCCCAAGGCGGGGCCAACCAGCACAAGGGCTGTGCGCTCAATGGGGTTTGCGGCAAACTGTTCCTCAATACTGGCAAGGGTGCCGCGCAACACCACTTCATCAGGCCAACTTGCCCTAGCCACGATAGCAACAGGGCATTGCGTCCCATAAAAGGGCGTTAATTGCTCAACAATTTTATCAAGTGTATGAATAGCCAAATGAATAGCCAGCGTTGCCCCTGTAGCTGCAAAGGCAGGTAAATTTTCGCGCTCTGGCATAGCAGAGGCACGGCCTGTCATGCGGGTAAGCACCAAGCTTTGCGCAACGCCAGGCACGGTAAGCTCTTGCCCTAATGTTGCAGCGGCAGCAGCAAAAGCAGGCACCCCCGGCACCATGCGCCATGCAATACCGTGTTTATCGAGCCTGCGCGTTTGCTCAGCTACAGCACTGTAAATAGACAAATCTCCCGAATGGAGGCGGGCCACATCATGCCCATCAGCCTGTGCTTTTAGGTATTCTGCCTCAATTTCGTCTAACGTCATGGGGGCGGTATCAACCAGCCGAGCCGTAGCTGGGCAAAATTGCAGCATATCTTGTGGCACAATAGAGCCTGCATAAAGGCACACAGGGCATTGGGCCAGTAGGTCTCGGCCCCGTAGGGTTAACAGGTCTGCCGCACCGGGGCCTGCCCCAATAAAATAGACTGTCATGCTCTTACACTCCTTGCGCCAGAGCGCACGTTACACCGCCCTGCACCATTCTTGGGCCATAAAGCCTGCCCCCTGCCCCAGCCACCACCAGAGCACATGCTTCTGCCACAGACGCAACGCCCACTTTTTGGGCCACGCTGGCTGAGTATGTCAGGCACAAAGGCTGCACCACCGACATGCTTTGCTTTGTAACCCACACCACATCCATGCCACAGCGCAGCGTAAGCTCTTGGGCCACTCGGTCGTGCTGTTTGAAGTCTGGTAGCGCCAGCATGTCAAGCTTTTGCACGGCATAATGGCCCATAACAGTACGCAACAAAGCCAGCGCTGTGGCGCTACTTGCCCCACTCCGCCAGCCAAAACCCACAACAACACTCATACTTGGGTGGGTTTCCAGGCAACCCACTGCGTTACGCTCATGCTGGGCCTAAAGGCATGCAGCCGCCCTACCGGGTCTAGGCGGGCTACGTCTAGGCGGGTCAGGCTACCCCCCCATTGCTGCATGGCTTGAAATAGCTTGTGCTCTGTTTCAACAACCACAGCATTTACCACCAAGCGGCCACCGGGTTTAAGGGCTTGCCATGCAGCCTCCAACATGCCGGTGGTGCTGCCCCCACCCCCTATAAAAATAGCATCTGGCGCGGGTAGGCCCGTAAAAGCGGCTGGCGCTTTGCCGGTTACAGTTTGCAAATTTGGCACCCCTAAAGCCTGCGCGTTATGGGCAATACGGGCCACGCGCTCTGGTGCCTGCTCAATAGCAATGGTTTGGCAGGTGGGGTCGGACAGCATCCATTCAATACCAACAGAGCCAGCGCCGCCGCCTACGTCCCACAATAGTTCGCCCGCTCTTGGCGCGAGAGAGGAGAGTGTAACCGCCCGAATTTCGCGCTTGGTGAGTTGGCCATCATGTTCAAAACAAGTGTCGGGCAACCCGGTAACCCGTGGCAAAGCACACGATACAGCGCCCGCAGGCACACATAACGCCACCAAACACAAACGGTTAATACCATGTGGTGCCCCGTCTTGGGCAAGGCAGCGTGTTACCTGCTCGTGCGGGCCACCTAATGCTTGCAAAATATGGCACTCGGTTTGGCCAAACCCGCGCTCGTTTAACCACGCAAACAGGGTGGCAGGGCTTGTTTCATCGGCACACAACACCAGTAAACGGGCACCGGGTTGTAAAAATGGTAAAATAAGCGCGTGAGGCCGACCACAAACAGACACCACACGGCATGCCTGTTGCGCCCACCCAAGCCGAGCACATGCCAATGCCACGCATGAAGGGGCTGGCAGGCACGCTACTTCATGCGGGGTAACGTACCCTATCAAGGTTGCGCCTACCCCGTAAAAAAATGGGTCGCCCGAAGCAAGCACCAAAGTTGGCTGCCCCCTACGGACCAGCACGGCCTCTAGCGCAGTAGAAAAAGGGGTTGCCCACGTATGGGCCTCCCCCTTTATCAGGTTACGGCACAAGGCAACGTGGCGCGCGCCACCAATAACGTAAGGGGCTTGTTCTATAAGTGTGCGGGCAGCCGCACTTAGCCCCTTCGGCCCGTCTTCCCCCACGCCAACCAAGGTTAACCAACGCTCCACCTTTTGAGGGTGAGGATGTGTCATGCTGCCGTTATCCTGCTTTTATACCGCGCTATACCTACTCCCTTGCCCCGCCAGTGCAAGCAGGCGTATGGCTGGGCGCAGAGCATTGTATTCGAAAGCTAAACCCATGCCAGCCTCTTTGCACGCCTTGCGCCTGTTAATACTGGGCGGCACCACAGAAGCCACAATGCTGTGCCAAGCACTTGAGGGACAAAGCAACATTGCGCCAATCGTGTCTTTGGCCGGGGTTACACGTACACCACACCTACCAAAAATAGCTGTAAAAATAGGCGGTTTTGGTGGCAGTAATGGCCTGAGCTACTGGTTACAGCAAAACGCCATAGAGGCGGTAATAGATGCCACCCACCCCTTTGCCGCCACCATGAGCCACAACGCAGCCCTAGCCTGCAACGCCCTAAACATACCTCTGTTGCGGCTTGAGCGCCCGGCATGGCAGCCCACACCACAAGACTGTTGGCACACTGTACCAAGCCTGCAAGCCGCCGCCCACATGCTGGCTACCCCCGCCCTATGGGGCAACAAACACCTCACTGTATTTTTGACCACAGGCCGCAAAGAAACCGCCCCGTTTCAAGCAGTCCCGCAGCACCATTATGTTTTACGCTCCATAGACGCACCCGATGCAGAAGCCCTGCCCCCGCACACCACCTTAATAACGGCCCGTGGCCCGTTTGATTTAGCGGCAGAAATCGCTACCCTGCGCCATTACCAGTTTGACTATATTGTTACAAAAAATTCTGGTGGGAACGCCACTTTTCCTAAAATAGAAGCGGCGCGGCAGTTAAACATACCCGTTATTATGGTGAACCGCCCCGCACCCGCTGCTACGCCATGCGTTGCAACCGCAACGCAGGCCCTGCATTGGTTAAAACAATATCAGACAGCCTCAACTTTACGAGACGTATAAAACCACGGCTGGGCATTGGGCCGCTCTATTAAATGGCTGGCAGCACACCCAATAAGCACTAAAGTGCTCATATCAGCCCACTCTGCATTCGCTTCTGCCAGTGTGCTCAGTCTTACAGCTTCATCTGGTCTGCCAATGGCGCGGGCAAACGCAACGGGGGCTTTAAGCGGGGCATACTGTTGCACATATTTCAAAGCCTCCGCCAATTGCCACGGCCTTGCTTTTGAGCGGGGGTTATATAGCGCAATAACAAATTCAGCCTGTGCGGCCAGTTGTAACCGCCGCAACACTAATGGCCATGGCTTAAGGTTGTCAGACAGCGAAATAACGCAAAAATCACCCCCAAGCGGTGCCCCCAAACGGGCAGCGGCCGCCAATACAGCACTGACACCGGGTATGACTTCAATATCAAGCCTGCGCCATTCAGGCGGGCCGCTTTGCACGGCTTCAAACACAGCGCTGGCCATACCAAACACGCCAGCATCCCCACCAGAAACAACCCCAACATGCCGCCCGGCCTGCGCCATTTCCAGCGCGTGGCGGGCACGCGCCAGTTCCTCTCGGTTGTCAGAACTATGGCGTATAACGCTGGCGGGGGCTTCAACCCGCTGCACGTAAGGGCCATAGCCCACAAGGTCTGTCACCTGTGCCAAAACCTGTGTGGCCTGCGGGGTAAGCTGCAAAATATTACCCGGCCCAAGCCCTATAATGCTGATACGCCCTGTCATCTTGCCCCCTTACGGCCCGGCACCAGTACGAGAGAGAAATAAGGCGCCGTGTCGCCACAGTCGCTAAAGGGTTGAGAAAAGCCATTTGCCTGTGTGCCACGCTCAACATAGCGTGCCTCTGGCATGCGGCCAGACTGCGCTAAAGCCCGCCTAACTTTTGGCATATTGCGCCCTATTTTCATTAAAACCGCGGCATCGGCCTTTTTCAGCCACTGTGTCAGGTCTGCCTCGGGCAGTGTCGCTGGCAAAACGCACAATACGTCATCACCATGGGTCATGGGCAGTTGCGCCTGAGACCAGCAACCATTCATGGCGGCAATACCGGGCACAACAACTGTTTGAAACCGCTCTTTTAAACGATCAAACAAATACATGGCAGAACCATATAAAAATGGCTCCCCCTCACACAACAACACCACATCTTGCCCTTGGGCCAAAACATCTGCCAGTTGCTCTGCACACGCATCGTAAAAACGTTGAATACCACGCTGGTACTCCGGGTCTTCGACTGCCACCTCAATAGTAAAGGGGTAGGCAAGCCGCAACTCGCGCACGCTAGGGGCTAGGTAAGGCTCGGCTATAGTGCGTGCATGGCCTTTTTTGTCGTGCTTGCAAAAATGCGCAATAACTTTAGCAGCTTTGAGTGTTTTGGCAGCTTTTACGGTCAGTAGTTCCGGGTCTCCCGGCCCTACGCCTACAACGTGCAATGTGCCATGTGCTGTGTTGGGTTCCATGGTGGGTTACTCTGCCTCACTCGCCAGAGCGTTGACTGTTGCCGCCGCCATAGCACTTCCACCCAAGCGCCCATGTACAACAAGCCACGGCACATCTGTGCGTTGGGCTAAAGCAGCTTTCGATTCAGCAGCACCCACAAACCCAACAGGCAAGCCAATAATAGCGGCAGGCTTTGGAGCACCGGCATCTAGCAGTTCAAGCAGGTAAAACAGAGCCGTTGGCGCATTGCCTATAGCTACAACCGCGCCCTCTAGTTTATCGCCCCAAAAATCTATGGCCGCGGCAGAGCGGGTGTTACCAATATGCTGCGCCTGCGCAGGGGTGCGCGTATCGCGCAGGGTGCACACGACCTCGTTATGCGCCGGTAAGCGGGCACGAGTTATGCCGTGGGCTACCATTTCAGAATCACATAACACAGGCTTACCCTGCCTAAGGGCCTGCTTGGCCGCAGCCACAAACGTAGCCGAGACAGCAACATGCTGCGCAACATCCACCATGCCACATGCATGGATAATACGCACCACAACCTTGGCTTGCTCTGGCGTAAAACCTGTAAAATCTGCCTCTGCGCGAATGGTCGCAAAAGACTGCCGGTAAATGGCCGCGCCATCTTTTATATAGTCGTAACCACCCATAGCGGCCCCCGTTAACTCTTTGTCTGTGCCGTCTCTTGCGCCGCCCATGCCCGCACAAAGGCACGCACAGCCGCAAAGTCTGGTACATGGCTGGTGGGTTCATCGCTCGTGGTGCCGTTTCTGACAAGGGCATAGCCGTGCAAATCTGGCACCACAGTTAACGACGCCCTGCTGGGGTGCGCGCACCCTTTAGCACACCCAGAGACATGCACACTGCCGTGCGGCGGCATATCCTGCGCCAAAAGCATCGCCTGCGCGGGCGCATTGTTATGGGCCTGTGCACACCCCACCTGCCCGCTACAGGCAAAAATACGTAAACGGGCATCGGCTGGGTTTGTTACAAACCCCTCTGCCTTTGGCATAGCCTGCTGCCCTGCCAGAATAATGCTGTGCTGGGCAGTTAAGCGCAGCAGGCCATCGCCCTGCTCTGCCGCACCTGCACAAGCTTTTAGCATTGCCGGGGTAAGCTGGCCCAAAGGTACACCTAGCCCATACACACCGGCCACTATTGGCCCAACACAGCAAGACGGTGCCAGTGCTTTTGCAGCTAAAGCCGGGGCTGTGCGCCACGGCACAGCACAAGCGCCAAATAACAAAGGCCCAATTTCGGGCTGGCGCAGCGGCCTTTTAACGCCAGCACACACTGTAAACTGCACGGCCACCTGCACAGCGCACGCTACTGCCGCCGCAAGGGGCAAGGGGTCACTTTGGGCCGTACCACACACCACACGCCACATGCCTTGCCCCAAGGCTTGGCAGGCTTGCAGCACAATATCGGCTTGCAGAGTACCCAAGGGCCATAACCCACCGCCCTCTACCGCAAAGCCAAATTTGTCGGGCAGTGCGTTTAAGCTGGGGGTAGCAAGCAAGGCATTACGCAGCATTTGGCCGCAAAGGGCTGTATCTGGTGCGCAAGCCGGGTCTAGCCCCGCTAAAGGTGAGACCTGTAAGACCTGCCGTTTTTCCTGCCCGGCATCTGCTAAACCTAACCCTAAAGCCCGCATACGAGCCGGAAAAAGCTGCGCCTGCTCATATGAAAACCCGCGCAATTGCAGGTTGGCCCTATTGGTAAGGGTCATAAGGCCATTACCGTGTTGTTCAGCCTCTTCAGCCACGCACACAGCCTGCTGGGCACTTAACTGGCCAAAGGGCGGGCGTATGCGTACAAGCCAGCCATCTTTTGCCTGCATGGGGGCATATAAACCGGGGCACCAGCCTTTAACCTGCGGCGGTGCAAAAGGGGTATTGGCCTGTTGCGTTGTCATGTCGCGCCCCTTTCCCTGTTTTCAATGCCCTAAAACTTATGTGCCAGTATTCTGTAACGCTGGCCTATTCCTGTAAGCAGTCACCCGTACCCTGTCAAAAACCCCTACCCGCCACCAAAAAACTGTTAACGCACTGCCAACTGGCTGATGGTCATAAAACCCCTTACAACTGCCCCCCCATCGGGTTACGCTGCGTGGCACTGCCTTACTGGCACCCTCTGTTTTATAAACAAGCGGAAACTTTCATGAAGCGTATTACAACCCGGCAGGAACTGGCAGACTGCGTTACCCAATGGCACAAAGAGGGCCACACCATTGGTCTTGTGCCCACTATGGGCGCACTCCATACCGGGCACCTAACACTGCTTAAAGCGCTAGAAGGCAAAGCCACGCGCCGCATTGTAAGTGTGTTTGTAAACCCTATTCAGTTTAACAACCCAGATGACTTTCGCCTCTACCCACGCGGGCTTGATGCCGATGCAGCCTTGCTGGAGCAAACTGGTGGAGCCGACATTCTTTACGCGCCAGATGTAAGCCAAATGTACCCAGACGGTTTTGCCACACGCATTCTGGTTTCCGGCCTAGATACAATGCTGTGCGGCGCAGACCGCCCCGGCCACTTTGATGGTGTGGCCACCATTGTAACCAAACTCTTTATGCAAACACGGGCTAATATTGCCGCCTTTGGCGAAAAAGACTTCCAGCAACTGTGTATTATCCGCCGCATGGTGCAAGACCTTAACTTGCCCGTTAGCATTTTGCCCGTACCCACCGTGCGCGAAACTGATAATCTTGCTCTATCTTCGCGCAACAAGCGCCTAAGCCCAGAGCAACGCACCAAAGCGGCCCACCTGCCCGCTGCCCTACTGGCATGCGTTGCAGCCCTTAAAAACGGGGCAAACCCAAGCGCCACACTCGCCACATGCCGCACCACGCTTGAACAAGCTGGCTTTACCTTGCATTACCTTGAGATACGCGACGGCAGCACACTGCAACCCACCCAGCCGACAGCCCCAACAGCCCGCCTTTTTGTAGGCGCAAGCCTTGGTGACATTCGGCTTATTGACAACATGCCACTGGGCTAACCCGCCCACACACCCCCAACTAATATTAGGAGCACCCCCATGAGCGACATTACCCGCCTAGACCCAGAAGAACGCCTGACAGGCGCTGTTATTTATAACGGTTTAGTACATCTTGCTGGTCAAATCGCCGATGATGACAGCCTAGATGCGCAAGGCCAGATGGCCGACATTCTGCGCCAAGTTGATGCTCTTTTGGCCAAGGCTGGCACAGATAAAAGCCGCCTTATTTCTGTGCAAATTTTTCTGGCGGATATGAACGACATGGCCGCCATGAACCGCGCATGGGACGCATGGCTCGACAAAGAGAACAAACCAGCCCGCGCAACAGTTGAAGCCAAACTGGCCCAACCCACATGGAAAGTGGAGCTTACCGGCATTGCCGCTCTGCGGTAAAAAATAGGCGCCTAAATGAAAGTGCCTCCCGTACTTAGAATAAAATCTGGCACAATTGTATTGTGCCAGATAACGCGCATACTCTTGTTGAATACTCTAAAAAAATAACACTCAGTTATACCGTAAAAGGTAGAAAAACTAAGCAACTCAACTAAGAAAAGCGCGAAAAACTCCTCAATACTCAAGGAGAGCCAACCTCCCCCTCCCAACCCAATCAGGACAGATTTGGCTCAATACACCAAACAACAGAGAACCGCTCAGGGTTTACTGACCCAAAAAACTTGTCCTGATATGGAGAGAAAGGCGTTTTAGCCCCAATCTATCGTTTTAGCGGCATCAATCGCGGCTTTAATAACCTTACGAGACGCTGTGACAAGTTTATGGGCAGGAACATCGCCTGTAGCGCTGAGCCCTTCGCCCTCACCTTTAAATTGAATCTCACATTCCTTGAATATCTCGACAAGCTGTTCATCAGGCAGCCTACCCCACAATTCAGGGCGCAGCGCAAATCTGCCGCGCTCTTCTGCTGCTTCAATAATCGCTTTCGCTTGTTCAATATGCTTAGAACGAGGCACTCTGCCCCCAATTATATAGGACAGCTCTTCAATTTGCTCTTTTTTAGTCTTCATTTACCCAGCCACCATTGATCGTTTACAATAAAGAGTTAGCACAAAATCAAAATAACCTTTGTTATAAACACAGAGATCACTCAATTTTCTAGCTCTGAAACATGCCTTCGAAAGTGAACCTCTAGGCGCTTGCCACGTGCCCACCCGATTACCGATTTCAGCCCTTAATCACAATACCATTAAGAGATTATTGCAAAATTTGAGAATTATGGAAACAGCTATGTGTTTGTACAAATCAAGTGAGATATTTCTAACCCTATGGGGCCACTCTACCTAAACGAAGCCGCCGCTCGCTCTTCCTCAAAACAGAAAGTCACAATAACCTGAGCTATTTTTGAAACAATTTAGCTCTCAGCTTATATTTGCTTTTGGTCATTCCATAAAAAATATTTACGGCATACGCCAATATTACTGACTATTCATAGGCTTATGATTGTTAATACAGAATTTAAAAGCCGTATGAACTCTAATAGTATAGCAGAAAAAACTTACTCAAACGCAGCAAGGGAAATCTGATGTAATTTATTTTCGGGGAATATAAGGCTGGCTCCCGAAGTAGGACTCGAACCTACGACCCAGCGATTAACAGTCGCTTGCTCTACCAACTGAGCTATTCGGGACCAGCGACGCATCGTATAACCGCCTTGCTGGGTACTCGTAAACCCCCTTTTTTTCTTTTTTTTGATTTTTTTGCATTTCTCATTTTCGAGGCGGGCGACACCCCGGCAAACACAGTGTAAACTTGCGCTTATGACAACAAATGGCCCTTCCTCTTCTGCATTCTCACGCCGCTCCCTTCTCCTTGGTAGTTTGGGGGGCGTTGGCGTAGCCGCAGGCATTGGGCTTTATACAACCCGGCACCACAGAGCACACCACAAGCAGCCAGATGGCCAATACCGTAAAATTACACTCACATGGCCCAATGCCAACATGGCAGCCGTACTGGCCGTTGCAGCCCAAAAAGATTTTTTTGCCAAATACAGTCTAGAGGTTGAAAACCCAACAGACCCCATAAACGGGGCCAACGCTATTGCTGCCCTTGCAAATGGTACGGCGCAATTTGCAGTGGCTCCGGCGCTCTCATGGTTACCGCACCTGCATAGTGGGCTAGAGGCCAGCCTTATTTTGGGCATTCAACCCGGCACGTTTCGCCTACTTGTACGCCGCGGGGCAGGTATTACCCGCCTAGAGCAGCTCATTGGCCGGGTTGTCGCGGTGCCAGACCACAACATGGCAGACAAACTCTTTCTTGCTATTATGATGCGCCGTAAAGGCCTTAACGCCATGGACGGTATAGCCTGGCGGCCTACCCCCATAACAGAGCTTATGACCGCTGCGGCCAATGGCAGTATTGATGCCATTGCCAGCCACGACCCAGTGGCATGGCAACTGCTCAATACGTCTTCTGGGCTGTTTGCTGAGCTGGTCAGCAGCAACACCGGCCATTATGCCGACCGTACAAGCCTTGTTCTGGGCGTGGCTAACGCCACCCTCACCACAGATCCAGACGCCGCCACAGCCATGGCGCTTGCTTTGCGTGATGCGGCTAAATGGACCAACACCCACCGAGACGACGCCGCAACGCTTGTTGCTACAGCAACACCTGAATTATCGGCTGATCTCATACGCGATATGCTGGCTAATGAGCCACCCATTCGCCCCGTTGTAGGCCACACCCTACGTGACCAAATGGCACAATATTGCGATGAATTGCAGCTTATAGGCCTTTTACCCAATACAGAAAGTGCGGCTGAGCTTGCCCACAAATACACTCAAAATGTTCTAAAAGGTTAAAGCTGTTTTAAAATATTTCCACTGTACAAAAGGTTTTTACACCTTATTGCACAGTAAAATAATCATAGTTTATGCCGCACGAGAGGTTGGGCACTCATCAGCTTCCGCTCTGTCTTCTGGCAAAAGAGTTGCACAAATATATGGTCCACCAGCCAATATTTTTAAAGATAACATGGCAAACCCTGCTGGGCCACACAGGGGTAAAGGTAAAAAAGCATTACCGGTTGTCCAGCGCCCCTCTGTACTTTCAAACGCTGCCCAGCCATCTAGCTCCATTTTATGCAAATGCGTGCTCAATAGCCTTGAGCTAGCATTATCTAAGTAGGTAATATCTCCAATCATAACACCACGCGGGCGCCGATCATTTATAAAGGGGCCTATACTGTCTGTTAGCCGGTTTGTGCGCGACATAATACGCACAGCCCTTACCTCTGTTGGCACCATAAACATAACCGTACTGCCTATTTTACGGGCCCGGCTAATTGTTTGGCCTCTATCTGTTACCAAAAATAATTCTGGGTCAGCCGTTACCTCAAGCGGTGGCGTATGCACAGGGTAGCCCTGTTCTTGTGCACGCTGTGCCAAGTGCACGTAAAGTGGTTCAACTTCTGGGCGCTTTAACGCTAAAGGAGCCGCAGCATCAAACTTCCAGCTTAGTTTTGAAAAACGCAAAGCAACGACATCTCCCGTTTGGTAAAAAAGACGTCTGCTTGTAGTATCCAAATATGTTTCGGTTAAAACGCCATTCGCCAAAATAACCGCATGGGGCTCAATTTCTACATGGTAATAGGTGTAAGA
This sequence comes from Acetobacter orientalis, assembly GCF_000963965.1. Lineage (GTDB taxonomy): Bacteria > Pseudomonadota > Alphaproteobacteria > Acetobacterales > Acetobacteraceae > Acetobacter > Acetobacter orientalis. The sequence continues at coordinate 7,626 of NZ_BAMX01000014.1, read as the reverse complement.
GGTTATGCTACGGTCAAAGAAAATACTTCTGCCGTTTACCAACATTCTTGCTGGTACAAAAACATTTTCAAAAAAAAGAGAATGCTCGGCTGTTACCAATAAATCTTGGTAAGGCACCCCATCGGCTATTGCATCTTTTAAAATTCTAACAGGGTAACCAGCTTCATCATCTGGCAGGCCCGGTCTTACCGTAGTGGTACGCTGCCCGGCCCAAACAATCTGGCGTGTTTCCCATGTATTATTACGCCAATCATAGGTGCACAGGGCATCGCCATATTTCAGGGTTTCAACGGCCCTGTCACCTTCTGGCGTACGCAGCAATGCCCCTGCTAAAAAACAAACTTCGTTTTTATGTGCCGCCATTTTATCAACGGCATGTCGGAAGTCGTGTTTCTGCACACCTTCAATAGCCAGAGTAAACGTTTTTTCATTGGCTAAATGTAGCGTTACGTGGTCTGCATCAGGGTAAGAGAGACCTGTAATATCTTTGCTGGCAATATCTGGCAGCGTAATGCAGTCTGCCCCCTCCATTGTTAAGTGTGCAAAACCCTTTATCTCAACAGTGGGGTTATCTGTGCCGGTAATACTTAACCCAATATTAGTCTCACCTTGCAGTTCGACTACTCCTCCAACACCCCCATGTATGGTGGCAATACCCCCTTCTTTTACCACCAGCTTGTCAATAATACGCCCACCCGGCGCAATAGTAAGGCTTGCACCACTTTGCACAACCGCATGGCTGACTGTGCCGCCTGCTTCAATATATAAGTCTGAAACAGCGCTGTGCGGTGCCATTTCTGCACCGGCTGAAAAAACAATACTCCCCCCTCACCTACCCTTACCGCCACCCCCTCTGTCGCGTTTTGGTAAGAGTGCGGGCCTACTGAGAGAACATTGTCAGCCAAAAAAACTGGCCCGTAAGCCGTTGCAGCCGCACAGCCTGCTTTTGCAACAACGTGAATAGAGCATTTATCTAGAATGGCGCCCGCTAATGCGACACCCCCAGCAACAGGTGTTGAGGTCATTGGTTTAAGCTTTCGCGGTTTTATGAAAAGACTTTGAGAAACGTCATCGTTTCTGGCTATCTATGAATGTTTAATTTTCAGTTACGAGCGTTTTGAAAAGTCTTTTGTAAAAGTGCCTTTATACAAAACTGTATAAAACGACATGATAGACCAACAAAATGGTAATGTTTGTTCAGCTATACTGAAAAGAAACCCTAAATGGTTTCAAATTTTTAGTAATTTTATAATTAAAAAACCGAAAACAGACGTTTCGACCGAATCAATTCGCCTGTTTTTAGTCCCGAAAGAAAATTATTTCAAGTTTTTAACAAAGCGGCTTAACCGCGCACAGGCTTCCTGCAGGTTCTTGTCATCTGTTGCACAAGAAAAGCGTAGGTAAGGCGATAAGCCAAACGCTGCGCCCGGCACAGTGGCAACGTTCTCTTCTTCTAAAAAAGCGACAGCAAAGTCACGGTCTGTTTCTAGCAGCGTGCCCCCTGCTGTTGTACGGCCAAGGCAACCCGCCACACCGGGGTAGGCATAAAATGCCCCTTCTGGCATGGCACAGGTTAACCCCGGTATGGCACGCAGGGCCTCAACCACCATAGTGCGGCGACGGCTGTAGGTTTTAGCCATGTCCCGCACCAAGTCTGCCGGGCCGTCTAGGGCAGCGGTAGCCGCCGCTTGGGCAATAGAGCACACGCCAGACGTTGCGTTACCCTGTACCCCCCGCATGGCGGCAATAAGGTCTTTGGGGCCACCGGCAAAACCAACACGCCAACCCGTCATGGCATAGGCTTTAGAAACCCCGTTAAGGGTAACAATACGGTCTTTCAGGTCGGGTGCTACGGCAGCAAGAGATGCAAATTCCTGACCATCAAAAACCAGATGTTCATAAATTTCGTCAGACAAAATCCAGACATCTGGGTACGCACGCAGCACATCTGCCACGGCTTCTAAATCTGCCTTAGAGCAAACGGCACCAGTGGGGTTATTCGGAAAGTTTAAAACCACCCAGCGCGTACGCGGTGTCATAACCGCTGCCAGTGCCTCTGCCTTTAAACGAAAGCCATCGGCCTCGTGGCAAGGGGCATAAACGGGTACGCCACCAAACATACGGGCAATAAGCGGGTAACTTACCCAATAAGGGGTAGGCACCACCACTTCATCGCCCGTATTCAGGGTTGCCATAAAGGCATTAAAAATAACCTGCTTACCGCCGTTAGAGACCATAATCTCGTCTGGTGTGTAAGTGAGTCCGTTTTCTCGCAAGAATTTGCGGGCAACCGCAGCTTTAAGGGCAGGTGTGCCATCAACCGGTGGGTATTTGGTCTGGCCTGCCAAAGCGGCCGCATGGGCCGCCTCTATAACAGCGGGGGGCGTTGCAAAGTCTGGCTCACCCAATGCCAAAGAAATAACCTGCCGCCCCTCATCCCGCAGGGCGCGGGCACGGCGGGCCATTTCTATTGTGGCAGGTGCAGGCAGCCCGGCAAGGCGTTGTGCAAAATGCCGTGGCATACTTACACAAGCCCCGCACAAAAACGTTGGATACGGCTGCATGCTTCACGCAGGCTTTCCGTATCTGTTGCGTAAGAAATGCGCATATAGCCGGGGTACATGAAAGCAGAGCCATGCACAGCAGCAACGCCTTCTTCTTCAAGTAAGGCCGTTACAAAGTCTTCATCGGTTTTAATCTCTATGCCACCGGCAGAGGTTTTACCCAAGCAGTTCTGCACAGATGGGAACACGTAAAACGCGCCTTCTGGCTTATCGCAAGTCAGGCCTGTTGCTTCGTTTAGCATAGACACAACCAGATCTCTGCGGCCCTGATAAGTGGCCACCATGTCTGCAATAAAGTCTTGCGGGCCTGCTAGGGCTTCTACTGCCGCAGCCTGCGCAATAGAGCAGGTGTTGGACGTTGATTGCCCCTGCAACTTGTTCATGGCTTTGGTTAGCTCAATAGGTGCGCCAGAAAAACCAATACGCCAGCCGGTCATGGCATACGCTTTAGACACCCCGTTCATAGTTACGGTACGGGGGCGCAGGCGGGGTTCTACCTCAACAAAGGTTGCCGGGCGAAAACCGTCATAGGTCAGTTTAGCGTAAATATCGTCTGTAAAAATCCAAATATGGGGGTGGCGCAGCAGCACATCACAAAGCGGGCGCAGGTCTTGTGCAGAGTAAGCGGCCCCTGTCGGGTTGCAGGGCGAATTGAGGAAAACCCACTTTGTACGTGGCGTAATAGCCGCCTCAAGCTCTTGCGCTGTCAGTTTAAAGCCGTTTTCGCGCTTGCAGGGTACAATAACCGGCGTACCTTCAGCCAATGTCACAATATCTGGGTAAGACACCCAGCACGGTGCGGGAATAATGGCTTCATCACCGGGGTTAAGGGTGGCCATCATGGCGTTATAAATAATCTGCTTACCACCGGTAGAGACAATGACTTCCTCTGCCGTATAGTCCAGCCCACTATCTAGGCGAAAACGCTCAGCCACGGCTTTGCGCAGTTCTGGCGTGCCTGCAACATCAGTATAGCGTGTTTGGCCGCCTTCAATTGCCTTCATGGCAGCTTGGGCAATATTGTCCGGTGTGCGAAAATCTGGCTCTCCGGCTGAAAGGCTAATGATATTCCGACCCGCAGCCTTAAGGGCCCGCGCCTTTGTCGAAATAACAATCGTCTGGCTAGGGCTGATCCTGTTCAGCCGGTCAGCAATAATGCTCATAACGTCCCACACTTCCTGACACAATTTTCATAAAAGCTGCCACATACAGCTTTAGCCGTTAAAAGCTCTATAGCGGCCAAAACGCACACTAGTGCGCTTCTCGTGTGGGCGGAACCGTAGAAAACAGATTTGTGAGGGTTTTTTTACACTCACAAACGCCAATGTGTTTATGGGCCAGCAAACCCTGCGGCTTGGCATACAGCTTGAGCACTCACGCCTGCCGCACGCATGGCACGCACTGCCTTAGCACCATCACGCTTGGCAAGGCGCTTACCATCTGCCCCACATAAAAGAGGGTGAAACGCATAATGTGGGCGCGGCCAGCCCATAAGTGTTTGTAAAAGGCAATGCAGGTCTGTTGCCGGGCGTAAATCTTCGCCGCGAGTTACAAGGGTTACACCCTGCCGTGCATCATCATGCGTTACGCACAAATGGTAAGATGCAGGCACATCGCGCCGGGCCAGCACCACATCTCCAAACAATTCGGGCTTACACACCACTGTACCGCGCTCAAGGTCTGTATAAGTTAGCGGCCATGCGCCATTTGGGGCTTGGCTTTGCGCCAGTGCGCAGGCTTTTTCCATATCCAGCCGCAAAACATGGGGCACACCTTGGGCACATAAGGTTGCACGCTGCACTGTAGAAAGCGCACGGCAGGTGCCGGGGTATTTCAGGCTGCCATCAGGCGCGGTATGGGGGGCCGAAAAGATAGCCGCACTCTCGCGCATAATGTCAGAGCGCGTGCAAAAACAAGGGTATATTACTCCCAAACGCTCTAAATTTTGCAGAGTTTTTGCGTACTCTGCCAAGCAAGCAGATTGGTAAAGCACGGGCTTGGCTGAATGGAGGCCAAGCCATGCAAGGTCTTCTAATAAAGCTGTCTCGTAATCGGGCTTACACCGTTGGGGGTCTATGTCTTCTAGGCGCACAAACCAAGTGCCATTGGGTTGGGCATAACGCCAGCCAAACAAGGCCGACGCCACATGCCCCAAATGTAAAAACCCAGTTGGGCTTGGTGCAAAGCGTGTCACCCAGCCTGTCATTGCCCCCTCATGGTCTGTGCTGCCCTGCTCCTCAATAAAATGCTCAGTAACCCGGCCCACGGTCGTTACCATAGCCGCCTGAGCCACCATACCCATCACGAGAGCCACCTTGGTTATAACCGCCACCAGAATTACCGTAGCCGCCGCGCTGTTGGTACTCACCATCACGGTGGCCGTGCGGCCCTCTGCCAAAGTCTCCATGCTCTCTGGGTGGGGGTGGCATGCACGCTGCAAGAGAAAAACCCGTTACAGCTAAAAGGCTTACGCTCAATAATTTTTTCATAAAACCCTCCTGTTTAATTCTTTTTTAACTCCACCCACATAAAGCGGCTATTCTATGGCTGCATCATGGCTCTGTGTAGCAATGCGCAAAAACCCTGACACCTAACAAGCTGAATTTGAAGTAAAATAATACTGTTTTATGAAATACTTGGCCCTTTTCTTGCCGCAACAGCATTAATCTGCAATACTCCGTGCAAATATTGATCTCGACGACGCACTTCCAACAGGCGTTCCGTTCAGAGTTTTAACGCCAGTGTTTGAAGCTGCGCCCTTGAGAAAACAAGGAGGCGTACCTTGGCTGATGGCAGTATGCTGAACTACCCGGCATTGGTTTTAAATGCGGATTTTCGTCCGCTCTCTTACTTCCCGCTTTCACTTTGGTCTTGGCAAGATACCATGAAGGCGGTGTGGCTAGACCGTGTCTCTATTTTGAGTGAATACGAAGCCGAAGTGCACTCCCCACAACGCGCATTTCGCCTACCCAGCGTTATTGCCTTAAAAGACTATATCCCCTCTGCCCGCAAACCAGCCTTTACCCGCTTTAACGTTTTTCTGCGTGATAACTTTTCGTGCCAGTATTGCGGCGAAAAATTTCCTACACACGACCTAACTTTCGACCACGTTATTCCACGCTGCAAAGGCGGCCGTACAACGTGGGAAAATGTGGTGACAGCCTGCGGCGTGTGTAACCTGCGTAAAGGCCCGCACCTACCACACCGTATTGGCATGATACCCCGCCAGCCCCCAGAACGCCCAACATCATGGAAATTACAGGAAAACGGGCGGGCCTTCCCCCCCAATTACCTGCATGAAAGCTGGCGCGATTATTTATATTGGGACACAGAACTAGAAAGCTAAAAGGGCTTACAAAAGCCCTCCGGCTTATTTGGTGTAGCTGTAACCGTATTCTTCAGCCTGCTTTTGCAGGTCTGGAGCATCTTTTAAGTTAAGCGGTAAGGGGTGCGCCTTTTGGGTGCTGAGCAAGAAATTATTGTCGCTCATGCGCTGGCAGGTATTGGCAGCCAAAGGAAAGCTTAAAAACATTGGGCTTTTCATTTGCTTACGCAGGCAAGATACATCTGTATCAAGCAATGGCACACGTCCAATTTCAGACGAGCAGCCCCCAAGAGCTATCAGACCAAACAGCGTAACGCCCAGACCAACTGCCTTTTTTGCGCGCATTCTCTTTAACCAACCCTAACTACGGCCCCACTATAAGGGCACAGAGCCTTTAAGCCATCATGACAGGCCGCACAGTGCCACGCCTAGCGCGCGCGGCATAGAGGCAACACCAGCACAGCGCCCCCGTGCACACCGCATACCCTACGCCCCGTAAGCCGTAAGCCGTAAGCCGTAAGCCGTAAGCCAATAATACCTAACAGGCAGTCAGCACCAAACCGCCACCACCCTTGTGGGTGGCACCCAACCGCCTAGACCTTTAGCTTACGTCGTAGCCTGCACCACGAATGGCGTTTTGAAGAGACGATGTACCGGCACGCTGGGGGTCATACTCAACTTTAACCTCGCCTGTGGCCAAATTAACGTCTGTGCTCTGCACACCATCCACGGCAGCCAAGGCGCGCCGAATGGCAGAAACGCAGCCATCGCAAGACATGCCCTCAACAATAAAACTTGCCGTAGCCATAGGCTTTCTATCCTCTACTGGTAAAAACTGCGTGCGACTATACGCTACTTGGCGCACGACCTAAAGCACTGCTGTTACTTTTTGTCATAATTCGTCACTGCGCCCGCCCTTGGGTTGGGCAAATTTTCAGCACTCGGCAGACCCTTAACTTACCGCTATGCTGCCCCCATGCAGGACACCCCCTTTCCAGCCCCCACGGCACAACAGGCGTTGCCTTTTTTATGGCGAGACACCGCCACCCACCGCCTTATGCTAGCAACGCTCTTAGCCACACTAGAAAACGCCCTGCTGCTAACAGATAGCGCCACGCGCACCTTAGAAGACTGGAGCCGCACCCATAGTCTGGCCCCCACCCCTACCGTTCGGGCTGTCCGGGTTGACACAGCACGTGCCCCCTGCCCCCCATTATTATGTGAAAAACTGGAGCTTACCCCCCAGCAGGCCAGCACTATGCTGCGTTACCGCCATGTACGGCTTATGTGCGGCCAGCATGTTCTCTCTCATGCGCAAAACTGGTACCGCCCAGACCGGCTTAATGCCAGCATGAACACAGAGCTTGAAACAACAGAGATACCCTTTGGCCGCGCTGTCAGCCAACTGGCCTTTACCCGGCAGTTGGTAGAGGCCAAACGCTTATGGGCTCCTCTACCCCACGGGTGGGAAATCGCCCCCCTCCCTACGGGCAGCGGAGATTACTTAACCCCACCAGCATGGCTGTTCCGCCACCAAGCCATTTTGCAACGGCACGATAGCGCGCCCTTTAGCGCCGTTACAGAAACCTACACAGCAGACTTGCTACGCTTTACACCCCCAAGCCTGCCTACGCACACCTAAAGGGGTATATTCAAAAGTTAGCATCCGGCGGTCTGGCTGCGCATTTGCAGACCTGTGCCTGTGCCTGTGCCTGTGCCTGTGCCTGTGCCTGTGCC